>NZ_JBIVVR010000001.1:0-6880 GCF_044757755.1 Streptomyces sp. NPDC091209
CTTTGTACTCACCCTCTCGGGCTTTCCTCCGGGCGCTTCCCTTCGGTCTTGCGTTTCCGACTCTATCAGACCGTTTCCGTATCCGATTTCCTCGGTGCTTTCCAGGTTCCCGCTTCCGCGTTTCCCTTTCCGGCGAGTCCGACTCTATCAGAACCTTTCGGGCCTGACTCCCAGTCAGCGGGGCTTGTCTTCAGGCCCTTTCGGCGCTTTCGCGTTTCGCGGCCTTTCGACATTCACTACGTTAGCCGATTCCCTCGGCGACTCATAATCGAGTTCCGCGAGTTTGAATTCAGGCATGCAGGCACGCCGAATAAGCCCCCGCTGGAGGGAAGTCGTAGGTAGTGGGTTGGCCGCTCTCGGCTGCTGGCTGAACGCCGTAACCGGTTCAAGCGGCTCGGGCTACATTACGGATCCCTCAGGGGCGCGTCAAGTTGAACGACGGCGGGGCGCATGGGCGCGATAAGGGCTCACTGTCGGGTCGTCAGCGACCCAGAAACGCCAGGGATGGACGCCTCCGTCGCCGGAGACTCCGGTGCGCGGGCCGTTGCGCACCTGGTCGGAGCCGACGGGGGTACCCCTGAGCAGGGTCAAAGGCGAACCCTCCGGACCGCAGGCGTCCACTCCGTCGAGTGACCGGTCCACCCCCAGTGCCGTCGCGAGGCGGGCCGGCCCTTTGGCCAGTTCCTTGTCGTATCGGGCCGAGAGTCGACGTTTGCGGGCGAGGTCAGCGCCCTCGGTGACCTCGCCGGCCCGAAGCAGGACTCCACTGGGCCTGCCCTCCGGACCGCACACCAGGTTCATGCAGTGCCACATGCCGTAGGTGAAGTAGACGTACACATGACCGGGCGGGCCGAACATCACGCCGTTCCGGGCCGTGCGTCCGCGGTACGCGTGCGATCCGGGGTCGTTCGGACCGTCGTATGCCTCGACCTCGGTGAGACGCAGTTCGATCGGACCGTCCGGGGTGACGCGTACAAGGACGCGTCCCAGTAGGTCGGGGGCGACGTCGAGTACAGGGCGGTCGAAGAAGTCCCGCGTCAGGGGCGTACGGTCAGGGGCCGCGATCATGGCGTACGAGCGTAGTCCCTCTGTCCCGGCCGACGCGGCGGTGTCCGGAGCGGTTCGGAACAGTACGGACGGATGCCTGTCGGCGGGGTGGTCAGAGGCCCTCTCCCTTGTAAGGGTGAGGGCGCGGAACCGGTCGGGGCCGGATCGCGTTTGTAGGGATCAAGGGATCCATGCAGACAGAGGACGGAACAGGCGTTGCCTGGGGAGGAAGTGACGACATGGGGTTCAAGCGGCTGCTTGCGAGCTTGGGGGCCGGTGGGGCTTCGGTCGAGACGGTGCTGACCGAGGTCAACACAGTTCCGGGCGGCGTCGTCCAGGGTGAGGTGCGGATCCAGGGGGGTTCGGTCGACCAGTCGATCGAGGGTCTGTCGGTCGGCCTGCAGGCCAAGGTCGAGGTCGAGGGCCACGACGACCAGGAGTACAAGCAGGACATCGAGTTCACGAAGCTGCGGCTCGGCGGGGCCTTCCAGCTTCAGGCGGGTGCCGTGCACTCGGTCCCCTTCGGGCTGGAGATCCCGTGGGAGACGCCGATCACCATGATCGACGGGCAGAGCCTGCGCGGGATGCATATCGGTGTGACCACCGAGCTGGCGATCGCCCGCGCCATCGACTCGGGTGACCTCGACCCGATCAACGTGCACCCGCTGCCGGCGCAGCAGGCGATTCTCGACGCCTTCATCCAGCTCGGCTTCCGCTTCAAGAACGCGGACATGGAGCGCGGCCACATCCGGAACACGCGTCAGCGGCTGCCGTTCTATCAGGAGATCGAGTTCTACCCGCCGTCGCAGTACCGCGGGCTGAACCAGGTCGAGCTGAGCTTCGTCGCGGACGACCGTGCGATGGACGTCATCCTGGAGATGGACAAGAAGCCGGGTCTCTTCAGTGAGGGCAGCGACTCGTACCGCTCCTTCGAGGTGGGTCTGCACGACTTCCAGGGCACGGACTGGGCCGGATACCTGAACCACTGGCTGTCGGAGGTCGGCAGCAAGCGCAGCTGGTTCTAGGACCGGGCACCGTCGGCGTCCTCCGACGTGATCGGCCGGACAGGTCATAGGCTCGGAGCAGAGATTCCGCCGTTCAGGAGGTACTGACGTGACCGAGCTCAAGAGGCCGCCGCTCCCGCACGACTTCCATCCGCCGGTGCCGGCGTTCGCGGTCGCCAGCGAGGATTTCGAGGCGGGCGCGGTGCTGAAGGACGCGCAGGTCTACGCGGCCGGGAACACCTCGCCGCAGCTGAGCTGGGAGTACTTTCCGCCGGAGACCAAGAGCTTCGCCGTGACGTGCTTCGATCCGGACGCCCCGACGGGGAGCGGGTTCTGGCACTGGGTGGTGTTCGACATCCCGGCCTCGGTGACGGAGCTGCCGACGGGAGCGGGCAGCGGCAAGTTCGAGGGTCTGCCCGAAGGCGCGGTCCAGGTGCGTAACGACTACGGGTCCCGGGACTTCGGTGGCGCCGCGCCGCCGGCCGGGGATCCCGCGCACCGGTACGTCTTCACGGTGTACGCCGTGGATCAGGAGAAGCTCGGTCCCGACGCGGAGGTGTCGCCCGCTGTGGTGGGCTTCAATCTGCGGTTCCACACACTGGCGCGCGCCCAGTTGATCGGTGAATACGCCTCTCCCGCCGCAGACTGACGTTCACCGAACGTTTGCCCGCCTCTGGTCATGGAAGTGATCAGGGGCGGGCATTTTTTATTGCGTTGTCCATCTCGGCGTGCCCGGCCAGAGTTGATCCCAGCCCGCCGCAGGTGGGCCGGTGCGCAAGAGGAGGTGGGCTGGATGCGGGACACGCTGGTACTGAACGCGAGCTTTGAGCCGCTCTCGACGGTGACGTTGAACCGAGCCGTCGTTCTGGTGCTGCAGGACAAGGCCGTCGTCGAGCAGGCCCACCCCGAACTGCGCATGCGCGGCGCGGCGTTGGACATACCCGTGCCCCGGGTGATCAGGCTCTGCCGCTACGTCCGGGTGCCGTTCCGAAGACAAGCACCGTGGTCGAGGCGGGGTGTGCTGGTACGTGACCGGCACAGGTGCGCCTACTGCGGCCGCCGGGCCACGACCGTGGACCACGTGGTCCCGCGTGCCCAGGGCGGTCAGGACTCGTGGCTGAACACGGTGGCCTCCTGCGCCGAGGACAATCACCGCAAGGCGGACCGTACGCCGGAGCAGGCCCAGATGCCGTTGCTGCGGCAGCCGTTCGAGCCGACACCCGCGGACGCCATGCTGCTGGCGCTCGGCCAGGACGACTTCGACGCGCTGCCGGAGTGGCTGGCCCAGCCGGCCGCGTAGCCCGTACGACGCCGGTACGAGGACGGGGCCCACCTCTCGCGGGAGGTGGGCCCCGTCCTCGTACGGCATCCGTCGTACGGCATCAGTCCGTGATGGACGGCTTCTCGCGGCGTTCGTTGCCGCCGCCCGAGTCTCCGGAGGAGCCCCGGTTGCCCGAAGAACCCCCGCCCGGTCCACCGAAGCTGCCCATGGCGCCGCTGAGGCCCTTCAGCGCGTCGCCGATCTCGCTGGGCACGATCCAGAGCTTGTTGGCGTCGCCCTGGGCGATCTTCGGGAGCATCTGGAGGTACTGGTAGGAGAGGAGCTTCTGGTCCGGGTCTCCGGCGTGGATGGCCTCGAAGACCGTACGGACGGCCTGGGCCTCGCCCTCGGCGCGCAGGGCCGCGGCCTTGGCCTCGCCCTCGGCGCGCAGGATCGCGGACTGCTTCTCGCCCTCGGCGGTGAGGATCTGCGACTGGCGGATGCCCTCCGCGGTGAGGATCGCGGCGCGCTTGTCGCGGTCGGCACGCATCTGCTTCTCCATCGAGTCCTGGATGGAGGTGGGCGGTTCGATCGCCTTCAGCTCGACACGGTTGACGCGGATGCCCCACTTGCCGGTGGCCTCGTCGAGGACTCCGCGCAGGGCCGCGTTGATCTCCTCGCGGGAGGTCAGGGTCCGCTCCAGGTCCATGCCGCCGATGATGTTGCGGAGGGTGGTGACGGTGAGCTGCTCGATCGCCTGGATGTAGCTGGCGACCTCGTACGTCGCGGCGCGCGCGTCGGTGACCTGGTAATAGATGACGGTGTCGATGTTGACGACCAGGTTGTCCTGGGTGATCACCGGCTGCGGCGGGAACGGGACGACCTGTTCACGCAGGTCGATGCGGTTGCGGATCGAGTCTATGAACGGGACGACGATGTTCAGTCCGGCGTTCAGTGTCCGTGTGTAGCGGCCGAAGCGCTCGACGATGGCGGCGCTCGCCTGTGGGATGACCTGGATGGTCTTGATCAGGGCGATGAAGACCAACACCACCAGAATGATCAGGACGATGATGATCGGTTCCATCGATGCTCCCCGTACCCTTCTCCACTCGGTAATTCCGAAAGATCTCATGGGTGTTGAAGATCTTGCTGGACGAGTGTGACAGAACGTCGTCTGCCACGTGGGGCGTTCGGTTCACTTGCGTTGTGCGAGGTCACATGACGATCGCCGTGGCTCCGTCGATGTCCACGACATCCACTTCCTGGCCCACCTCGTAGGCCTGTCCGGCGTCGAGGGCGCGCGCCGACCAGATCTCTCCGCCGAGCTTGATGCGGCCGCCGCCCGAACTGTCCACACGTTCCAGGACGATGGCCTGCTTGCCCTTCAACGCCTCTATGCCGGTGGCAAGTTGGGGGCGCTGAGCGCTGTGCCGGGCGGCGATGGGGCGTACGACGGCGATGAGCGCAACCGACACGGCCACGAAGACGAGCACTTGGAGGACGACACCGCCGCCGAGGCCCGCGGCGACCGCCGCCGCGACGGCGCCCACGGAGAGCATGCCGAACTCCGGCATGGCGGTCACCACGAGCGGGATGCCGAGTCCAGCCGCCCCGACCAGCCACCACACCCATGCGTTGATGTCGTTCACATGGTCATGGTAGGACCGCGCTCCCCCGGCGGACAGAGCGCGCGATCAAGTCGGGTACGCCGGGTGACGGGTGTGCGTCCGCCCGCCGGGGCGGTTCAGGCCATCGGCAGGCCCTGCGCGGTCCAGCGCTCGCCGACCTGATCGACGACGAGCGGGAGGCCGAAGCAGAGGGAGAGGTTGCGCGAGGTGAGTTCGAGCTCCAGCGGGCCGGCGGCGAGCACCTTGCCCTGACGGATCATCAGGACGTGGGTGAAGCCGGGGGCGATCTCCTCGACGTGGTGCGTGACCATGATCATGGAGGGGGCGATCGGGTCGCGGGCGAGCCGGCCGAGGCGGCGCACGAGGTCCTCGCGGCCGCCGAGGTCGAGGCCGGCCGCGGGCTCGTCGAGGAGCAGCAGCTCGGGGTCGGTCATCAGCGCGCGGGCGATCAGGGTGCGCTTGCGCTCGCCCTCGGAGAGGGTGCCGAACCTGCGCTCCAGGTAGTCGCTCATGCCGAGGCGGTCGAGGAAGGCGCGGGCGCGCCGCTCGTCGATGTCCTCGTAGTCCTCGTGCCAACCGGCGGTCATGCCGTACGCGGCGGTGAGGACCGTCTGCAGGACGGTCTGGCGCTTGGGGAGCTTCTCGGCCATCGCGATACCGGCGATGCCGATGCGCGGGCGCAGCTCGAAGACGTCGACCTGGCCGAGGGTCTCACCGAGGATCGTGGCGGTGCCCGAGCTGGGGAAGAGGTAGCTGGAGGCGACGTTCAGGAGGGTCGTCTTCCCGGCGCCGTTGGGGCCGAGGATGACCCAGCGTTCCCCCTCCTTGACCGACCAGGAGACCTGGTCCACCAGAGCCCGGCCCTCGCGGACCACGGATACGTCCACCAGCTCCAGTACATCGCTCATGAGCGCGTTGTCTCCCATTGCAGTCTCGGCCGTCGCTTACGTCTGTGGACGAAGCCCCCAGGGAAAACCTACGCCACCGGTCGGCCGCACCCATCCATCGGCCGGTCCTTAGGGTGGGGGCATGCTCTCGGAACCACGCTCAGGACAGCTGGCGGCATGGGGAAATGCCCTATTGGCCGGACTTGTTTCTCCGGACGACGCGGTGCTCGCCATCGTCGGGGAGGACGCGGTGCACCGCGTCGAGGGGGTGCCCGGCGAGTCCGGGCCGGTCGGGCTCACGCTCGCCCTCGGCCGGCTGCGCAGCCTCGGGGTGACCGGACTGCGGGTCGCGCTGCCCGCGCCGGGGCATCCGCTCGGGCTCAGCGGGCCGCCCGCGTTCAACGCGCGCGCCCTCGACGCCGAGGAGGCCGTGGTGTGTCACGGGGCGGCGCTGGGGCTCGTGCCGGAGGTGTACGAGGCCGGGCCCGTCGGCGATGTACATGTCGAGGTCATCTGGCACTGTCTCGTCGTCCGTGAGGCACCTCCCGCCGATGTGCCCTCGCTCGGGGAGGCCGAGCGGGAGCTGGCGGAGGCGCTCCGCGACGCGACGGAGGTGCTGTCGCGGCTGGACGTGGCCGGGTCGGGGCCGGTCGCGGCGGCGGCGATCGAGGCGTACCGGGCGCGGGCCGAGCGGGGGCGGGAGGTGCTGGCCCCCGGGTACCCGCCGCGCGCGGTACGCGTGTTGGAGCTGGCTCAGCGGGTGGGGATGCTGATTTCCGTGGCGTACGAGAGCGGGCACGGCGGGGCGGTGAGCGCGTCGGAGATCGCCGCGCGGGCCGAGGCGCTGCGGCCGGTGGAGCGGACGGCGCGGCGGGCGCAGGTGGCCGCGTACAACGCGTTCGTGGAGGAACGCGAGCGAGGAGTGCGCTGAGCGCCGCTCGGCGCGAAATGCGGGTGCCTTGACTGACCGCGCTTCCCCAGGGCACAGGCACCTGGGTTGCCCCGCTCGTCCCGGGGCTTGCGGGGATCGCCGGGTTCCTCGGATGCATGAGC
>NZ_JBIVVR010000001.1:6977-252035 GCF_044757755.1 Streptomyces sp. NPDC091209
AGCGGCTCGGCTGCCCCGCCCGCTCGGGCTTGCATGGCCCGGGATCCGCGCGTGTACGAGCATCTCGGGTGCCCCCCCTCGTCCCGGGGCTTGCGGGCATCGCCGGGTTCCTCGGATGCATGAGCGGCTCGGCTGCCCCGCCCGCTCGGGCTTGCATGGCCCGGGATCCGCGCGTGTACGAGCATCTCGGGTGCCCCCCCTCGTCCCGGGGCTTGCGGGGATCGCCGGGTTCCCTGGGGCGCACGGGTCACTGCGGCGTCCTGCTCGGGCTCGCGCTGCCCGGGTTCCCCGGATGCGCGGATGGCTCGGGTGTCCTGGCCGGGTCATGTGCCCGGGTGCTCCGGGCGTCGGCGGGGAAGGCCCGCCGGCGAGCGAAGGGTCGGGGGCTTCGCGTGATCCGGGGTCCGGGCGCCCTGGCCGGTGGGGCGTGGGAAAGGCCCCGCGAAACGTTTCCGTTCGCGGGGCCCTTGTGGCCGGTGGGGCTCAGCCGTTCGCGCCCACGTTGCCGAACGCCGGGTTCAGGGCACCGATGACGTTCACGCTGTCGCCGACCACGTTCACGGGGACGTGGACGGGGATCTGGGCGACGTTGCCGGAGCCGACGCCCGGCGACCGCACGGCCGCGCCCTCGGCGCCCGCGTCGGCCACAGCGGCACCGGCACAAGCGCCCGCGGCGATACCGGCGACGGTGACGGCCAGGGCGGCCTTCTTGGCGATGTTCATGGGAAGTGTTCCTCCTGCGTTTGCGGATCCGACCCTGCCGCGGGTCGTACGCTGAGCAACGCCGGGGAGTCGGGGACGGCACGGGACGGCCGTACTGATTGCCCCGTCCGATGCAGTCCGCCGATGAGCGGACAAGCCGACCGGCCCCCAGGGACACCCTGGAAGGCCGGTGGTCGTGTCGTTCCGGTGGGGAACCTCAGCGGTTGAGGCCGAGGTTGCCGAAGGCCGGGTCCAGGGCGCCGATGACGTTCACGCTGTTGCCGACCACGTTCACGGGAACGTCGACCGGGGCCTGGACGAGGTTGCCGGAGACGACCCCCGGGGAGCCCACGGCGTTGCCGGCGGCCGACGCGCCGTCCGTCGCCGAGGCCATGCCCGCGCCGGCGGCGACCAGGCCGCCCGCCACCATCGCGACGGCTGTGAACTTCTTCAGGTTCTTCACTTGCGAAACCCCTCCTCGCGAACACCGCGGCGGACCGCCGCGGCGCACTGGAGAACGGCCGGACCCCTCGCAGGATGCGCCATCCGGGTGACATACACCCGACGGTATGAATCTCATCCCGGAGCGGAACCCTCCGAGTTGACGCGCGGTGGCACCGTCCCGCCCGTGCGCCAGGGGAGTGCCCGGGGCGCGGATCCCCTGGTGGACGGTCGTTTGACGATCAGTCCGCGATCCCGTGGCGTACGGCCCAGAGCGCGGCCTGGGTGCGGTCGGCGAGGTCGAGCTTCATCAGGATGTTCGAAACGTGGGTCTTCACGGTCTTCTCGGAGAGGACGAGGGCGCGGGCGATCTCGCGGTTCGAGCGGCCGTCCGCGATCAGGCCGAGCACCTCGCGCTCCCGCTCGGTGAGGGAACCGCTTCTCCCCTGGCCCGAGTTGACCTCCTCCTGGGACAACAGGGCGCCCGCGACCTCGGCTTGGAGGACGACATGCCCCGCGTGGACGGAGCGGATGGCTCCGGCCAGCGCGTCCGGGTCCACGTCCTTGTAGACGTACCCTGCGGCGCCCGCGCGCAGCGCCGGCACGACCGTGCGCTGCTCGGTGAAGCTGGTGACGATCAGCACGCGCGCGGGGTTGGCGAGTTCGCGGAGCTTGCGCAGCGCGTCGACGCCGTCCATCCCCGGCATCTTGACGTCCATGAGGACGACGTCCGGTTTCAACTCCTCGGCACGGTCGACGCCTTCGGCCCCGTCGGATGCCTCTCCGACGACCTCGATGTCGTCCTGCACTTCGAGGAAGGTGCGCAGTCCCCGGCGGACGACCTGGTGGTCGTCGACGAGCAGCACCTTGATTGCGTCAGCCACCAGGGACCTCCATTTCGATCACGGTGCCCTTTCCGGGCGCCGATTCCACGGTGAGTGTGCCGCCGACCCCGCTCGTCCGGTCCCGCATCGACACCAGGCCGAGGTGGCGGCCGGCGCTGCGTATCGCGGTGGGGTCGAAGCCGCCGCCGTCGTCGGTGACGTGCAGGACGGCACCGGTGCCGCGTCGGTCCAGGGTGACGTCGACGTGGGTGGCGCCGGAGTGCCGCAACGCGTTGTGCAGGGCCTCCTGGGAGACCCGCAGCACGGCCTCCTCCTGGGAGGCGGGCAACGCTCGTACACCGTGGCTGGCGAAGGTCACGCGCGCGGAGTGGGCGCGGTCGAGGACCTGGATCTGGGTGCGCAGGGTGGCGACCAGGCCGTCCTCGTCGAGGGCGGCGGGGCGCAACTCGATGACGGCGGCGCGCAGTTCCTCGGTGGCCTCGGCGGCGAGAGCGGCCACGTGCTGGAGTTCGCCCTTGGCGCGGGAGGGGTCGCGGTCGACGAGGGTGGCGGCGGCCTGCGCCGTGAGGCGCAGGGAGAACAGCTTCTGGCTGACGGCGTCGTGCAGTTCGTGCGCGAGCCGGGAGCGCTCCTCCGCGATCGTGAGCTCGCGACTGCGTTCGTAGAGCCGGGCGTTGGTCAGGGCGATCGCCGCGTGCTGGGCGAGGATGGTGAGGAGTTCCTCGTCGTCCTCGGTGAAGCCGCAGCGGCCGTCCGGCTCGGGGCACGGTGGTCCCCCCTCGGGGCGCAGCTTGTTCGCGAGGAAGAGCGCGCCGATGGTCTCGTCGCCGTCGCGGATGGGCAGGCCCAGGAAGTCGGACATGTCGGGGTGGGCCTCGGGCCAGCCCTCGAAGCGGGGGTCCTTGCGGACGTCGGCCAGCCGCTCGGGGCGGGCCTCGCGCAGCATCGCGGCGAGGATGCCGTGCTGGCGCGGGAGCGGTCCGATGGCCTTCCACTGCGCGTCGCTGACCCCGTCGACGACGAACTGTGCGAAGCCGCCGTGGTCGTCGGGCACGCCGAGGGCCGCGTACTGCGCGTCGAGCAGCTCGCGGGCCGAGGCGACGATCGTCTTGAGGACGTCGCGCACTTCGAGATGCCTGCTCATGGCCAGCAGCGCGGAACTCACCGCGTACAGGCCCGACCGGGGTCCGTGACTCATGACCCCAAACTACCGGCGGGGTGTAACAGCGCGTATCGGGCGTGTGCGGCGTCCGCCGGGCCATTGGGCCTAGGACGAAGGGCCCCTGATCATTGCGCCCCGCGCACGAGGCGGCCGGGCGGCCCCCGTTCCTACGGTGAGGGCACCCGCCGGGAAGGCGGTCGGAGCGAGGGGACGGATGTCATGCCGGTAGCGATCATCACGGGGGCCTCGAAGGGGCTGGGTAGGGCGCTCGGCGCGGCTCTGGCGGAACGCGGCTGGGATCTGGTGCTCGACGCCAGAACGGCCGGGGTGCTGGAGGAGACCGCGGCGGCGCTGTCCGCGAACGGGACGCGCGTGGAGGCTCTGCCCGGGGACGTGACGGACGCGGGTCACCGCGCCGCGCTGGTGGCGGTGGCCCGGAAGCTGGGCGGTGTCGACCTGCTCGTGAACAACGCGAGCGCGCTGGGCGCGGAGCCGCTGGTGCGTCTGGAGGAACTGGGCCTGGACGGGCTGCGGCAGGCCCTGGAGGTCAATGTGGTCGCCGCACTGGGCCTGATCCAGGAGGCGCTGCCGCTGCTGAGGGCGGCCGGGGCGGGCGCGGTCGTCGACATCAGCTCGGACGCCGCGGCGGAGGCGTACGAGACCTGGGGCGGCTACGGCGCCTCGAAGGCCGCTCTCGACCGTCTCTCGGCGGTCCTCGGCGAGGAGGAGCCCGGCCTGCGGGTGTGGGCGGTGGACCCCGGGGACATGGGTACGGACCTCTACGCGGCGGCCGTGCCGGACGACGACGCTCCGCGGCCGACGCCGGAGAGTGCGGTTCCGGCCTTTCTGCGCCTGCTCGACGAGCGGCCGGCCAGCGGACGCTACGCGGCCGAGGCCCTGCTGGAGGAGCGGTGACGACGGCGATGGGGGTTCCTCAGGCCGGGCGCGGCCGGGAGTGGGGAAGCGTGCCGGAGGAGTTGTCGGCGCGGGTGCCGGCGGAGCAGCGTGGTCCCGGCCGCGACCGGGATTCCGTACGGCTGCTGGTGTCGCGCGGTACCGAGGTGTCGCATCACGCGTTCGTGGAGCTGCCCCGGCTGCTGCGGGCCGGGGACCTGCTGATCGTCAACACCTCGGCCACCCTGGCGGCGGCCGTGGACGGGCGGACCGGCCACGCGCGCGTGGTCGTGCATTTCTCCACGCGGGGCGATGACGGGCGGTGGGCGGTCGAGCTGCGGGATCCCGACGGAAGGGGGACCACGCGTGCGCGTGCGGGCGGCCCCGCGGGGACAGTGGTGTGCCTGCCCGGGGACGTACGCCTCGTCCTCGACGAGCCGTTGTCCGCGCGCGGTGGGCGGCTGTGGTGGGGGCGGGTGCCGGACACGGACGTGCTGGAGCTGCTGCGGCGGCACGGGCGGCCCATTCGCTACTCCTATACGGAACGGGACCAGCCGCTGTCCGTGTACCAGACGGTGTTCGCGCTGCCGTCCGGCGACGGTGCGGGGAGCGCGGAGATGCCGAGCGCGGCGCGTCCCTTCACCACGCGGCTGGTGGCGGAGCTGGTGAGCCGGGGGGTGCAGTTCGCGCCGGTCACGCTGCACACGGGGGTCGCTTCGGCGGAGTCGCACGAGCCTCCGTATCCGGAGCGGTACGAGGTGCCGTCGGTGTCGGCCCGGCTGATCAACGCGGCGCGGGCCGGCGGGGGCCGGATCGTCGCGGTCGGTACGACGGCGGTACGGGCCGTGGAGTCCGCGACCGGCACGGACGGGCTGGTGCGGGCGGCGAAGGGCTGGACCGGCCTCGTGGTGACCCCGGAGCGCGGCGTGCGGGCCGTCGACGGGCTGCTGACCGGGCTGCACGAGCCGGAGGCCTCGCATCTGCTGATGCTGGAGGCGATCGCGGGAGGGGCGGCGATCGACCGCGGCTACGAGGAAGCCCTGCGCAGGCGCTACCTGTGGCACGAGTTCGGGGACCTGCACCTCATCCTCCCGGCCGAGGGTGCTCACTCTGAGCATTGCTCTCGCAACTGCCGGTCAGAATGACCTGGGGCCCCTGTGAGCCCGCGCATAGGGTCCAGGTCACGTACGAAGGAGCATAGGAGATAAAAGGGACAAGATGACCAGGGAAGACGTGCCAGTCTGCCCCGATTTGCCCCATCCGTGTCCACTATCGGGCTTCGTACGTCACAGCTTTGCCAGGGCATTTTGCGACCGCTAAGAATTGCGTTGTCGCTCAGCGCATCGGGTTCTCCCCCGAAGCGTTTGTTCCGGAAACACAGTCCCCCGCCGGGACGAAGAGCGACCTCCGCGCTATTCGAAGAGGTCCATCAGTCATGCCCAAGAACATCGCCACTCCTGGTCATCGTCCGACGCTGACCAAGCTGCACAAGCTCTCGATCGCCGGTGTGGCCACCCTCGGTGCCGCCGCCCTCGCGTTCTCCGTGGTACCCGGCAACTCGCACACCACCACGGACGACGCCGCCGCCCCCACGGCGCAGGTCGCCTACAGCGAGCACCAGATAAAGGACGTCAAGGCCGGCGTCACCGGCCCGCTGGCCGGCGCCGACCTGAAGGCGCAGGCCATCGCGGCCAAGCAGAAGGCCACGGCCGACTCCGCGGCCACGGCGAAGAAGAAGGCGGCCCACGTGGCGGCCGCCAAGAAGAAGGCGGTCGTCCAGGCCGTCGCCAAGAAGAAGGCCGCCGCGACGAAGAAGGCCGCCGCCGAGCGGGCGAAGGCCGCCGTCGCGAGCCGTTCCACGCAGCGCATCAAGCTCCAGACGGTCGCCGCGAAGACGTACGCGAACAACCTCGACGGCTGGATCCGCGAGTCCCTCGACATCATGAAGGCCAAGGGCATCCCCGGCACCTACCAGGGGCTGCACAAGAACATCATGCGTGAGTCCTCGGGCAACCCGATGGCCATCAACAACTGGGACATCAACGCCATCAACGGCATCCCGTCGAAGGGCCTGCTGCAGGTCATCCCGCCGACGTTCACCGCGTACCACGTGGCGGGCACCTCGTGGGACATCTACAACCCGGTCGCCAACATCACCGCCGCCGCCAACTACGCGGCCGACAAGTACGGCTCGATGGACAACGTGAACAGCGCGTACTGAGGGCTCAGCGCGGAGTTCCCACACAGACGCCGAAGGGCGGCACCCCGATCCGGGGTGCCGCCCTCGCGTCGTTCCCGGGCCGCTACTTGCGCATGACCTCGGGCTCGTGGCGGCGCAGGAAGCGGGCCACGAAGAAGCCGCAGACCACGCCGAGGACGATCAGCGCGATCATGTCCAGGGTCCAGGCCCCGGCCGTGTGGTTCCACAGCGGGTCCGTGCTCGTCGGATCGTCCTGGTTCGGGAAGATGTTGTTCAGGTCCAGCGTGGCCCCGGAGGCGGCCACCGCCCAGCGGGCCGGCATCAGGTACGAGAACTGGTTGACACCCACCGTGCCGTTCAGGATGAACAGGCAGCCGGTGAAGACGACCTGGACGATCGCGAACATGACCAGGAGCGGCATGGTCTTCTCCGCGGTCTTCACCAGCGAAGAGATGATCAGACCGAACATCATCGACACGAAGCCGAGAGCCATGATCGGCAGCGTGAGCTCGACCTTGGGGAGGCTCTTGAGGATCAGCCCCTGGGCCGGGACCTCACGGCTGCCGAAGCCGATGGCGCCGACCAGAGCGCCCTGCAGCACGGTGATCACCCCGAGGACGATCACCTTGGACATCAGGTACGCCGAGCGCGACAGGCCCGTCGCCCGCTCCCGCTCGTAGATCACCCGTTCCTTGATCAGCTCACGGACCGAGTTGGCGGCGCCCGCGAAGCACGCGCCGACGGCGAGGATCAGGAGCACCGTCGTGGCCGTGCCGTTCGCCACATGGGCGCCCGAGGGCAGCACCTTGTCGTTGACCAGCAGCGTCTTTCCGTTGTCGATGAGCAGACTGACCGAGCCGAGGACCGCCGGCAGGATCACGGTCAGCGCCAGGAAGCCCTTGTCCGAGGCGATCACCGAGGTGTAGCGGCGGATCAGCGTCATGAGCTGGGAACCCCAGCTCTGCGGCTTCGGCGGCTTCATCGCCTGCGCGGGCGGCATCTGCGTCGACTGCGGAGCCACCGCGTCGATGTCCGCCGCGTACATCTGGTAGTGCTGCGAGCCCTTCCAGCGGCCGGCCCAGTCGTAGTCGCGGTAGTTCTCGAACGCGGAGAACACGTCGGCCCAGGTCTCGTAGCCGAAGAAGTTCAGCGCCTCCTCCGGCGGACCGAAGTAGGCGACGGAGCCACCAGGCGCCATGACGAGGAGCTTGTCGCAGATCGCGAGCTCGGCCACCGAGTGCGTGACGACGAGGACCGTACGGCCGTCGTCGGCGAGGCCGCGCAGCAGCTGCATGACATCGCGGTCCATGCCCGGGTCGAGACCGGAGGTCGGCTCGTCCAGGAAGATCAGCGACGGCTTGGTGAGCAGTTCCAGAGCCACCGAGACGCGCTTGCGCTGGCCACCGGAGAGGGAGGTGACCTTCTTCTCCTTGTGGATGTCCAGCTTCAGCTCGCGCAGCACCTCGTTTATGCGCGCCTCGCGCTCCTCGCCCGTGGTGTCGGCGGGGAAGCGCAGCTTGGCCGCGTACTTGAGGGCCTTCTTGACGGTCAGCTCCTTGTGCAGGATGTCGTCCTGCGGGACCAGACCGATGCGCTGCCGCAGCTCGGCGAACTGCTTGTACAGGTTCCGGTTGTCGTAGAGGACGTCGCCCTGGTTGGCGGGGCGGTAGCCCGTGAGCGCCTTCAGGAGGGTCGACTTGCCGGAACCCGACGGGCCGATGACCGCGACGAGCGACTTCTCGGGTACGCCGAAGGAGACGTCCTTGAGGATCTGCTTGCCGCCGTCGACCGTGACCGTCAGGTGGCGGGCCGAGAAGGAGACCTCACCGGTGTCGACGAACTCCTCGAGCCGGTCACCGACCAGACGGAACGTCGAGTGGCCGACGCCGACGATGTCGTTCGGGCCGAGCAGCGCGGAGCCGCCCTTGGCGATCGGCATACCGTTGACGTACGTGCCGTTGTGCGAGCCGAGATCGCGGATCTCGAAGCGGCCGTCCGGCGTCGCGTGGAACTCGGCGTGGTGGCGGGAGACCTGGAGGTCGGAGACCACCAGTTCGTTCTCCAGCGCACGGCCTATGCGCATCACGCGGCCGAGTGAGAACTGGTGGAAGGTCGTCGGGCTGCGGTCGCCGTAGACCGGCGGCGCCCCCGCGCCACCACCGGGTCCCTGCTGCTGCGGAATGCCCGCCGCCTGTTGCGCTCCCTGCGCGGGCTCCGGCGCCTGCGGCGTCGGCTGCTGAACCCAGCCGGGGCCTGCACCCTGCGCCGCCAGAGGCTGTTGCTGCGGCTGCGCCACCGGGGCCGCGGCACCGGACACGCTCAGACGCGGTCCGTCGGTCGCGTTGCCGAGGTGCACGGCCGAGCCGGGCCCGATTTCCAACTGGTGGATCCGCTGCCCCTGTACGAACGTGCCGTTGGTGCTCCCGTGGTCGTCGATGACCCAACTGCGGCCGTTCCAGCTGATCGTGGCGTGCCGCCAGGAGACCCTGGCGTCATCGAGCACGACGTCCCCCTGCGGATCACGTCCGAGGGTGTGAGGCCTGGACGCGTCGAGCGTCCAGGTCCGTCCATTCAATTCCAGTACGAGTTCCGGCACTCCAGCCCCACTGAGTTGTCCCCCGAGTTACCCCCATCACAGGGAGTCTAGGGATGTCGAACATCGTGGGGAACTATTTCAGTACAGGCCCCATGTCCGAAAGTCGGGCCTTGTGAACGATGGCCACGGGCGGGTTGCCTGTTTCCGTTGACGGGGTTGAAACCGGCCCGGAGAGTGGTAATCCCACGCGAGGGGGACATTCGCGGGGAACACCGCGGCGCGGATCGGGGGGTCTGGCGATGAGCATCGGGACCATGCACCACGGCGGGAGCACCAGGAGCGTGCCGTGGGGAGATGTGCTGTTGTCCGCGATCGCCTCCGTGAGCTGGGCGTTGATCGGCATGGCGGGCACCGCCGCGCTCGGGCTGCACCTGATCGGGGCGGATGCGGCGGCCTCGCTCGGCCCGATGACGGCGGCGGTGGTGGCTCTCGGGGTGAACGGCGCGGTGACGCCGTCCGGCAACGTCTCCGCCTTCGGGCTGAAGGGGGCCGACGCGCACACCGCCATCCAGATCACCCCGCTCGGTGTCGGGCTGGTCGGCGCCCTGCTGCTGTCGTGGTTCTTCCTACGGTCCTTGCGCGGGGCCGGAGTTGTCATCTCCCCGGCCGAACTCCTGGCGCGGGCGGGCGCGGTGATCGTCGTGTTCGTGGCGACACTGGGCGGGCTCGCCTGGGCCGGACACGACGTCATCACGATCGACGGCGGCAAGCTCGGGCTCGACAAGGTCACCGGCGGGGACGGCGGGCTCGGCAGGATCACGGACGGACTCCCGGGCGGGCTCGGGGACCTGGGTGGTCTGCTGCCCGGCAAGATCGGTGACCTCGTGAAGGCGAAGGCGGCCGTGGGCTTCTCCGTCGACACCGTGCCGACGCTGCTCGGCGGGGCCGCGTGGGCCGCCGGCGTCCTGCTGATCGCTCTGCTGGCCTCCCGGCGTACGCCGCTGCCGCCCGGCTGGGACGCCGTGCACCGCGCGGTGCGGCCGGCCGTCTCCTCTCTGGTCGCCGTTCTGCTGGTCGCCGTGCTGGCCGGGCTCACGGCGGCGGCGTACGCGGCGATCGGCGACGCCCATCCGAAGCGCATCGCGGGGGCGGCGCTGCTCGGGGCGCCCAACGGCGTGTGGCTCGGCGTCCCCGTCGGACTCTTCGTCCCCTGGGACGGCAAGGCCACCGGCGAACTCGCCAAACTGCTCCCCGCCCCCCTCGACAGGCTGCTGACCGTCGACACGTCCCGGCCCGTCACGCTCGGGCGGCTCGCCGAACTCGACGGGCGCGTATGGCTGTTGGGGGTCGCCGCCGCCTTGATGATGCTGTACGCGGGCGTCCTGACGGCTGCTCGTACGCCATATGTACGGGCGGGTGACGGCGCCGCTGCGGGAGCGCGTGCCTCAGATGTACGGGGTGACAGTGCTCTGCGGTTCGCCGGGCGCTGCGCACTTCGGCTCGGCGTCGTGACGGCGCTGGCCCTGCCGCTGCTCGCGTGGCTGACGGAGGTGTCGGTGGACGCCTCGCTGTCCGTGCTCGGGTTCGACGCGTTCGGGGCCGGGATCGAGTTGCACGGGCGGTTGGGGGTGGCGTTGGTGCTGGGGGCGCTCTGGGGGGCGGGGGCCGGTGCGGCGGGCGCGCTTCTGGCCTGTGCGAGTGGGGCCGCGGGGCGGCGGGCCGCGGGGTTGGCACGGGGTGACTCGGCGGGTGCGCGGATCGGGGAACCCGGGGGGCCCGGAGAGCTGGGCAGTGCCGGCGCGGGTGGTGGTGACGGTGGGAGTGCTGGGCCGTACCGGCCCGGGGGCTCGTACCGGGCACCCAACCCCGACACCAATCCGTATCTGAAGGTGCCGGACGAGTTGCGGGAGCCGGCGGATCGGAGGCCGGCTCCGAGGAGTCCTCGGGCGCCCGGTGATGTGTACGGGGCGCCTACCGTGGTGGGGCCGATAGGTCCCCCGCCGAAGCGGCGCCAGGACGGCCCGCCACCACCGCCTCCACCACCGGTCCCCCCTTCGCCGAACGAGGGACCGCCGCCCCCGCGCAGGCCACGGCGCTGAGGGTGCGCGGATGCGCTCCGGTGGGGCGCCGGCACCGACTGCGGTCGGCAGGTGACTGGGCTGCGCCCCCTCCCGCGACCTTCCGGCCGCAAAGGCAAGAGCCGGCCCCTGCGTGCGTCCCGCCCTCCGCCCGAGGCGAGGAATCCAGCCCCTCGGGCGCCTGGGAAGCGGGGAGCCGGGAGCGAGGAGCGGCTTGCGGGGGCTGGGGCTGATTCCAGCCCCTCCGGCGCTTGAGGAGCGGGGTCCGGGGCGGAGCCCAGGGGCCGGGAGGGGCAGGGGCTGAAAGGGCAGGGGCCCGGGGGGGCGAAGAGCGGGATGTGGGGCCCGCGCGACCAGAGGCCGGACGCAAACGGCGGGCGCGGGGGAAGAATTCAGCCCCTCCGGCGCTTGAGGAGCGGGGTCCGGGGCGGAGCCCAGGGGCCGGGAGGGGCAGGGCCGGGGACGGAGGGCGGGGTGTAGGGGCCGCGTGGCCCGGGGGCGGGGACAACGGCCGGTGCGGGGAGTTGTCTGGGATGTGGTGGATGCCGCCCGCGCAGCGGGGGTGGTCCGTTTGTCACCCGTGTGCCGTTTGGGCGTCACCCACTGTTCCGTGTCCGCTAGGCGGACCGGGCGGGCGGGAGGCACTGGGTGCCGGATACGGTGGGAACACCATGAGCGCTTTGCAGACCTCTGATGTGCCCACTCTTCTTGTCAAGATCTTCGGCAAGGACCGGCCGGGCATCACCGCCGGACTCTTCGACACCCTCGCCGCCTGGTCCGTCGACGTGGTCGACATCGAGCAGGTCGTCACCCGGGGCCGGATCGTGCTGTGCGCGCTCGTGACCGAGCCGCCCGCCGGCCTCGAAGGCGATCTGCGGGCCACCGTCCACAGCTGGGCGGAATCGATGAAGATGCAGGCGGAGATCATCTCCGGCCTCGGCGACAACCGCCCGCGCGGATCCGGACGTTCGCTGGTCACGGTGCTCGGGCATCCCCTCACCGCGGAGTCGACGGCCGCGATCGCCGCGCGGATCACGAAGACCGGCGGCAACATCGACCGTATCTTCCGGCTGGCCAAGTATCCGGTGACCGCGGTCGAGTTCGCGGTTTCCGGTACGGAGACCGCGACACTGCGCACGGCGCTGGTGACCGAGGCCTCGGCACTCGGTGTGGACATCGCCGTCGTGGCGGCCGGCCTGCACCGGCGGGCCCAGCGTCTCGTCGTGATGGACGTGGACTCCACGCTCATCCAGGACGAGGTGATCGAGCTCTTCGCCGCGCACGCCGGATGCGAGGACGAGGTCGCCGGGGTCACGGCGGCCGCGATGCGGGGTGAGCTGGACTTCGAGCAGTCGCTGCACGCGCGCGTGGCGCTCCTCAAGGGGCTGGACGCGTCGGTGGTGCAGAAGGTGCGCGAAGAAGTGCGGCTGACGCCGGGCGCGCGCACCCTGATCCGCACGCTGAAGCGACTCGGATTCCAAGTCGGTGTCGTCTCCGGCGGGTTCACGCAGGTGACCGACGATCTGAAGGAACGGCTCGGGCTCGACTTCGCCCAGGCCAACACGCTGGAGATCGTCGACGGGAAGCTGACCGGCCGGGTCACCGGGGAGATCGTGGACCGGGCGGGCAAGGCGCGGCTGCTGCGCCGGTTCGCCGCCGAGGCCGGGGTTCCGCTGGCCCAGACCGTGGCGATCGGCGACGGCGCCAACGACCTCGACATGCTGAACGCCGCCGGCCTCGGGGTCGCGTTCAACGCCAAGCCGGTCGTACGCCAGGCCGCGCACACCGCGGTGAACTTCCCGTTCCTCGACACGGTGCTGTATCTGCTGGGCGTCACCCGCGAAGAGGTCGAGGCCGCCGACATGCATGAGGACGACAACGCCCACTGAGTGACGTGCCACGACGGACGGGGGCCCGGCACCACCACGGTGCCGGGCCCCCGTCCGTCGTAGGGGTGGGTTCACTCCGTCGGGGCCCAGTAGTCGGTGAGGGCGCCCGATCCGGGCTCCAGGGACTTCCAGGGGCCGTCGAAGGAGAGCACCGCGAAGGCGGCGGTATGGAAGCCGTGGGCGTTCATGCGCGTACGGGTGTCACCCTCGGCCTGGCCCGCCAGGACATCGGCGAGGCCGTGCACGCCCGGGTTGTGACCGATGAGGATCACGTTGTGCGCGTCGTCCGGGGTTTCGTTGAGCACGGCGATCAGCTCGCCCGGCGAGGCTTCGTAGAGCCGCTCCTCATAGACCGTTTTCGGCCGGTGCGGGAGCTCCTGGACGGCGTGCTTCCATGTCTCGCGAGTACGGATCGCGGTGGAGCAAAGGGCCAGGTCCAGGGGGATGCCGGTGTCTGCCAGCCTGCGTCCGGCGACGGCGGCGTCCATGCGGCCCCGGTCGGCGAGCGGCCGCTCATGGTCGGACATCTGCGGCCAGTCGGCTTTCGCATGCCGGAAGAGGACAATCCTGCGGGGTTCTGCGACGCTCATGCGTCCCAGCTTCGCACGAAACATGCCATGGGGCGCAGGGAGTTGACGCGGTCCCCCGGCGGGGGTGACGCCGTGCTCCGTCAGGGCTGATGCCGTACCCCTTGAGGGGTGAAGCGGTCTCCCCGGGTTGCGGACGGCTTCCGGCTGTGCGTGAAGGCGCGACCCGGAATGCCTCCGGAACAGCTCGGTGGGGCGTGGCTTGATTGCGGTGGGTGAGACCCCGACGGCTCACGGAGCGTTGTGCAGGAACGTCTGCTGGATCCGTTCGAACATGTGGGTGATCGCCGGGTCGCTGCCCGCGGCGTGCGCGTCCGCCGGGTTGAGGATCATGAGCAGCAGGGAGATGAAGGCGAGCGTGGGCAGGGCGAGGGCCCACCAGGGCAGCCGGATGTCCACGCGGCCCCTGGTCGCCGGGTGGGGCCGGGTGTGCGTATGGGCCGACATGCCGCCTCCGAGAGTCTTCGAGTGGTCCCTGGACCGCGTCCAACGGTCACAACTCGAAGTTACGGACTCAGCCGGCCCCAACCCATCCGGTGATCCACCCACTTGACCCTGACACCCGCCCCCTAGGGGATGGGGGGTTAGCCCTACCTCCCGCGGCCCGAGGACGGTTCCGTGCCAGGGGCAGCATGCTCTGTGGGGCGTGCGAGGGCGTCCGAGCGGCTGCGGCTGCGGCTGCGGCTGCGGCTGCGGCTGCGGCTGCGGCTGCGGCTGCGGCTGCGGCTGCGGCTGCGGCTGCGGCTGCGGCTGCGGTCAGGGTGACGCCGCCGGCCGCGGGGCTCCGGCGATCACGGGGACGCGAAGGACGCGATGATGCCGATGATCACCGTGATGGCCAGCATCACGCCGAGCACGAGCAGCAGCTTCTTCTGGCCGTTCGGGGGGTTCGGGTCGAGCACAGGCATGCGGCAAGTCTCGCACCCTTCGTCCGCCGCGCCGCCGCCGGGGCCCATCACCGGGTCACCGGGTCACCGGGTCACCGGGTCACCGGGTCACCGGGCAGCCTCGTCCTCCACGGTGCGGTTGCGGCCCGCCAGGATGCCGATGCCGATCTGCGGGAGCATCAGCCCGGCCATCATCGCGAGCGGCAGGCCCCAGCCGCCGCTGTGCTGGTAGAGCACACCCACGAGCAGCGGGCCCGGGATCGAGATCAGATAGCCGGTGCTCTGCGCGAAGGCCGACAACTGGGCCACACCGGCGCCGGTCCGGGCCCGCATGCCGACCATGGTGAGGGCCAGCGGAAAGGCGCAGTTGGAGACGCCGAGCAACAGGGCCCAGGCCCAGGCACCCGCCGCCGGGGCCAGATAGAGGCCCGCGTATCCGGCGAGTCCGCAGAGGCCGAGGACGACCACGATGGGTCCCTGGTGGGGCAGGCGGGTGGCGAGGCGCGGGATGACGAAGGCCAGCGGCACGCCCATGACCATGGTGACGGCGAGGAGCAGTCCGGCGGTGCCGGCGGCTACACCCGCGTCGCGGAAGATCTGTGCCATCCAGCCCATCGTGATGTAGGCGGCGGTGGCCTGGAGGCCGAAGAAGACGGCGAGCGCCCAGGCCGTACGGCTGCGGGTGATGCGCAGCCTGCCGGACTCGTGCGCGGTGGCGGCAGCGGCAGCGGCAGCGGCAGCGGCAGCGGGCCCACGGTCTCCTGCACGGGCCGCGGCGGACCCGAGGTCACCGGTACGGACTGCGCCGGCGGCGACCGTCTCAGGGTCACCGGTACGACCTGCGCCGGACGCGGCGGGCCCTCGGTCATCGGTACGGACCGCGGTGGCGGCGGCAGCCTTACCGCGACCGGTGCGGGCCACGGCCGCGGCCGGCCCACGGTCAGCGTCGCGGGAATCGGCGCCCCGCGCGCGTACCAGCAGAATCCACGGGACGACGGCCGCCGCCGCGAGGCCCGCCCACACCACGAGTCCGGACCGCCAGGTGCCGCCCAGGGCGTCGGTCATCGGGACGGTCACCGCGGCGGCGGCCGAGGTGCCGAGCGCGAGGGCCATCGAGTAGAGGCCCGTCATGGAGCCGACCTTGTCGGGGAACCAGCGCTTGACGATCACCGGCATCAGGACATTGCTGACGGCGATGCCCATGAGCGCGAGCGCGCTGGCGGCCAGGAAGCCGGCGGTGCCCCCGATGTACGGGCGCACGGCCAGGCCCGTCGTGATGGCGACCATGCCCGCGCAGACGACGGCGGCGGGCCCGAAGCGGCGGGCGAGCCGCGGTGCCATCACGCCGAAGACGGCGAAGCACAGGGGCGGTACGGAGGTGAGCAGTCCGGCGACGCTGCCGCTCATGCCGAGGCCGCCGCGCACGTCTTCCAGGAGGGCGCCGAGGCTGGTGATGGCCGGGCGCAGGTTGAGTGCGGCGAGGACGACGCCGGCGACCACGAGTCGGGTCGTCCACGCGCGCGGGGCAGGCGTCTCGGGTGCCGTGCTCTCGGTGGAGCGGTGTATCGCTGGGGACGTCGTCGCCGTCCGGGTCTCCTCGATGGCCATGACGCCCATCATAGAATCATGGGATGATTGGCTGTCCAATCCTGCTGCGTTAATCTCCGGAACCTCCGGCCCCGCGCGAACGACCACAGCCGGGCCCGTACGAAGGACCGTCATGCCGCTGAGCCATCCCCGCCGTTCGGCCCTATCCGAGCAGGTCATCGCCGAGCTGCGGAACCAGATCACCTCGGGCGAGTGGCCGGTGGGCTCCCGTATCCCCACCGAGCCGGAGCTCGTCGACCAGCTCGGTGTCGCTCGCAACACCGTGCGCGAGGCCGTCCGGGCGCTCGCCCACAACGGGCTGCTGGACATCCGGCAGGGCTCCGGCACCTACGTCGTGGCGACCAGCGAGCTGGCGGGCGTGATGCACCGCCGGTTCGCGGACGCCGACCCGCGGCACATCGCCGAACTGCGTTCCACGCTGGAGTCGAGTGCCGCCCGGCTGGCCGCCGAGCGGCGCACCGAGCGCGATCTCAAGCAGTTGGACGCCCTTCTCGTACGCCGGGAAGAGGCTTGGGGGTCGGGCGACGCGGAGAGCTTCGTGGCCGCCGACGCGACCTTCCACCTGGCGGTGGTGGCCGCGTCCCACAACGACGTCATGACGGCGATGTACGCGGATCTGGGCGAGGTGCTGCGCGACTGGCTGCGCGAGGACGTCGGCAAGGAGCTGACGCCGGAGACGTACATGGACCACGACCGGCTCGTGGACGCGATCAGGACGGGCGACGCGGAGGCCGCCGCCTCGGAGGCCGCGAGCTACCCGTTCCAGTGCCGCCCCGGCCGGCCACCGGGTCAGGGCTAGTCACGCCTCCCGGCCGCCGACAGGCCCGCCTGCACACCCGGCCTGCACAGACACGGCCGGGGACGCCCGGCGGGCGCGGAGGCCACGAGCCAACCGTTCCAGCGCCGGCCCGACCCGCCGGCCGACAGGTCGGGGCTAGACACGCCTCCCAGCCGCGACAGGCCCGCCTGCACACCCGGCCTGCACGGACACGGCCGGGGACGCCCGGCGGGCGCGGACGGACGGGGACCGGCAAGCACGGGCACAGACCGGGACGCCGGCAGGCGCGGGCGCCGACCCGAGCAGTCAGCAGACGCGGGCACCGGACCCGGGACCGTCGGCAGGCCCGAGTGCTGGACCCGGGCAGGCAGCAGACGCGCACAACCGGCCCGGGCGGACGACAGGCGGGGGCGCCGGGCCCGGACAGCCGCCAGACCCGGACACCGGACCCGGGTGGGCGGGTGTCGCCGCCCGTGGGTGCGGGCAGTGGCTGCGGAGCGCGCTGGGCGTCATGGCCCGTGGGTGATCCAGACCGTGCGGATCTCCTTCCAGCAGCGGCCGGTCAGCCGGACCGTCATCGCGGGTCCGACGTCGACCGGGGCGCTGTCGCTGTCGATGTCCCACCAGCGGGCGCACTCGACGTGCAGACTCACGCGGTCGGTGCCCACATAGGGGTTGTGGCAGTACGCGACTACATGCGAACCGGTGACGGTGGTATGGCACTCGGCGCCGAACGGCTCGGGTACGGCGGGCGTCCGGGGCCCCCCGTTCGCACCGTCCACGCGCGGGTGGGGCATCGCTTCGTACGGCACGGCCATCACCAGGGCGACGGCGGCGAACACCGGGGCAATGCGGCGGGACAGGCGCACAAGGGGACCTCCTCGGCCGTACGGCTGCGGGGCGGTGCGTCCTCCCAGCGTGCGGGTCACGGGGTCCGGGCCGCCCGGTCGAATGGGCCGAACGGGCGACGCCCCGCTCCCCGCGCGCTGCGGGAAACGGGGCGTCGATGCCGTGCGTAAGCGTTTACGCGCCGATGGCGTGCAGACCGCCGTCCACGTGGATGATCTCGCCCGTGGTCTTCGGGAACCAGTCGCTCAGCAGGGCGACGACGCCCTTGCCGGCCGGCTCCGGGTCCTTGAGGTCCCACTCCAGGGGCGCGCGGGTGTCCCACACGGAGGCGAGCTCGCCGAAGCCCGGGATGGACTTGGCGGCCATGGAGCCGATCGGGCCCGCCGAGATGAGGTTGCAGCGGATGTTCTGCTTGCCCAGGTCGCGCGCCATGTAGCGGCTGGTCGCCTCCAGGGCGGCCTTGGCCGGGCCCATCCAGTCGTACTGCGGCCAGGCGTACTGCGCGTCGAAGGTGAGGCCGACGACGGAGCCGCCGTTCTGCATCAGCGGCAGGCAGGCCATCGTCAGCGACTTCAGGGAGAACGCCGAGACGTGCATGGCGGTGGCGACCGACTCGAACGGCGTGTTGAGGAAGTTGCCGCCGAGCGCGTCCTGCGGTGCGAAGCCGATGGAGTGCACGACGCCGTCGAGGCTGCCCAGCTCCTCGCCGACGACTTCGGCCAGACGCCCGAGGTGCTCCTCGTTGGTGACGTCCAACTCGATGACCTTGGTGGGCTTCGGCAGCTTCCTGGCGATGCGCTCGGTCAGCGTGGGCCGCGGGAACGCGGTCAGGATGATCTCGGCGCCCTGCTCCTGCGCCAGCTTGGCGGTGTGGAAGGCGATGGAGGACTCCATCAGCACACCGGTGATCAGGACGCGCTTGCCCTCGAGAATTCCGCTCATGGTGATCAGTGACCCATTCCCAGTCCGCCGTCAACCGGGATGACGGCTCCAGTGATGTACGAGGCTTCGTCCGAGGCGAGGAACCGCACCGTCGCGGCGATCTCCTCGGGCTGCGCGTAACGGCCCAGCGGTACCTGCGACACGATGTTCGCGCGCTGCTCCTCGGTGAGCGCCTGCGTCATGTCGGTGTCGACGAAACCGGGCGCGACGACGTTGAAGGTGAGGTTGCGCGAGCCGAGCTCCCGGGCGAGGGAACGCGCGAAGCCGACGAGGGCGGCCTTGGACGCGGCGTAGTTCGCCTGCCCCGCCGAGCCGAGCAGCCCGACGACCGACGAGATCAGCACCACGCGGCCCTTCTTGGCCCGCAGCATGCCACGGTTGGCGCGCTTGACCACGCGGAAGGCGCCGGTGAGGTTCGTGTCGATGACCGAGGTGAAATCCTCCTCGGACATACGCATGAGCAACTGGTCCTTGGTGACGCCGGCGTTGGCGACCAGGACCTCGACCGGGCCGTGCACGGCCTCGATCTCCTTGTAGGCCTGCTCCACCTGCTCGGTGTCGGTGATGTCGCACTTGACCGCCAGGCACCCCAATTCCGTCAGGGCGGCCGGCGGCTCACCGGACCGGTACGTGATGGCGACCTTGTCGCCTGCGTCGGCGAATGCGCGGGCGATGGCGAGGCCGATGCCCCGGTTGCCTCCGGTGACGAGAACCGAGCGGCTCAACGGATCACCCTTTCGTTAGCGGACTGAAACCCCTGCAATACAGGCGCCTTCCTCGAAAACCTATCGGTCCGCCCGGCCTCCCAGAGAATCGGGCACCGACAGTGGGTTCGGGTGACTGCTGTCGGATCCCTACAGAAAGCCGAGGCCGTACGGCCGGAAAGCCGGACGGCGCGGCCGAAAGACGCGCCCGGTCACGGCAAAGGCGTGGCCGCCGCACCGCCCGTCGCGACATGATCGGACCCGACGGGCCACGACAGCAGGGAGACCTCGGTGCCTCATTCCATCGACGAAGCCTTCACGGCGCTACCGCTGCGCGCACTCGCCGACGCCGCGCTCGCGCGGGCGCGGGCGCTGGGCGCCGACCACGCGGACTTCCGGTTCGAGCGGGTGCGCAGCGCGTCCTGGCGGCTGCGCGACGCCAAGCCCGCCGGGTCGTCGGACACCACCGACCTGGGGTACGCGGTACGGGTCGTGCACGGCGGGACCTGGGGGTTCGCGTCGGGTGTGGATCTGACGATGGACGCGGCCGCGAAGGTCGCCTCGCAGGCGGTGGCGATGGCCAAGCTGTCGGCCCAGGTGATCAAGGCGGCCGGGTCGGACGAGCGGGTGGAGCTGGCCCGGGAACCGGTGCATGCCGAGAAGACGTGGGTCTCGTCGTACGAGATCGATCCCTTCTCCGTGCCGGACGAGGAGAAGGCGGGGCTGCTCGCGGACTGGAGCGCGCGGCTGCTGGCGTCCGACGGCGTCAACCATGTCGACGCGTCGCTGCTGACCGTGCACGAGAACAAGTTCTACGCCGACACCTCCGGGACCGTGACCACCCAGCAGCGGGTGCGGCTGCACCCGCAGCTCACCGCGGTGGCCGTCGACGAGTCCAGCGGCGAGTTCGACTCGATGCGGACGATCGCTCCGCCGGCCGGGCGCGGCTGGGAGTACCTGCTGGGCACCGGCTGGGACTGGGACTCCGAGCTGGAGCGGATCCCCGGGCTGCTCGCGGAGAAGATGCGGGCCCCGAGCGTCGAGGCGGGGCTGTACGACCTCGTCGTCGACCCGTCCAACCTGTGGCTGACCATCCACGAGTCGATCGGGCACGCCACCGAGCTGGACCGCGCGCTCGGCTACGAGGCCGCGTACGCAGGGACCTCCTTCGCCACCTTCGACCAGCTCGGCAAGCTCAGGTACGGCTCCGATCTGATGAACGTGACCGGTGACCGCACCGCCGAGCACGGCCTCGCGACCGTCGGGTACGACGACGAGGGTGTCGAGGGCCAGTCCTGGGACCTGGTGAAGGAGGGCACGCTCGTCGGCTACCAGCTCGACCGGCGGATCGCGAGACTGACCGGCTTCGAGCGGTCCAACGGATGCGCGTACGCCGACTCCCCCCGGCATGTGCCGGTGCAGCGGATGGCCAACGTGTCGCTCCGGCCGGACCCCGGGGGGCTGTCCACCGAGGATCTGATCGGGGGCGTCGACCGCGGCATCTACGTCGTCGGCGACCGGTCCTGGTCCATCGACATGCAGCGCTACAACTTCCAGTTCACCGGCCAGCGCTTCTTCAAGATCGAGAACGGCCGGATCACGGGTCAGCTGCGTGATGTCGCCTACCAGGCCACGACCACCGACTTCTGGGGTTCGATGGCCGCGGTGGGCGGCCCGCAGACGTATGTCCTGGGCGGTGCCTTCAACTGCGGCAAGGCCCAGCCGGGCCAGGTCGCCGCGGTGTCGCACGGCTGCCCGTCCGCCCTCTTCAAGGGTGTCAACATCCTCAACACCACGTCGGAGGCCGGTCGATGAGCGCCCGTACGAGCAAGCCGCACGAGGTCGTCGAGCGCGCCCTCGAACTGTCCCGGGCCGACGGCTGTGTGGTGATCGCCGACGAGCAGTCCACCGCCAACCTCCGGTGGGCGGGCAACGCGCTCACCACGAACGGGGTCACGCGCGGGCGCACGCTCACCGTGATCGCCACCGTCGACGGCCGCGAGGGCACCTCGTCCGGTGTGGTCTCGCGCTCGGCCGTGACCGCCGACGAGCTGGAGCCGCTGGTGCGGGCGGCCGAGGCCGCGGCGCGGGGCGCCGGTCCCGCCGAGGACGGCCGGCCGCTGGTGACGGGCGTACCGGAGTCCCCGGACTTCACGGACGCGCCCGCCGAGACCTCCTCCACCGTCTTCGCCGACTTCGCGCCGACGCTCGGCGAATCGTTCGCACGCGCGCGGGCGGGCGGCCGTGAGCTGTACGGCTTCGCCAACCACGAGCTCGTCTCCAGCTACCTCGGTACGTCGACGGGGCTGCGGCTGCGGCACGACCAGCCGAACGGCACGCTGGAGCTCAACGCCAAGTCCCCGGACCGTACGCGTTCGGCGTGGGCGGGACGCTCGACGCGGGACTTCAAGGACGTCGACCCGGCCGCGCTGGACGCGGAACTGGCCGTACGGCTGGGCTGGGCGCAGCGGCGCGTCGAGCTGCCCGCCGGGCGCTACGAGACGCTGCTGCCGCCGACCGCCGTCGCGGACCTGCTGATCTACCAGATGTGGTCGGCAGCCGCCCGGGACGCGGCCGAGGGCCGGACCGTCTTCAGCAAGCCCGGAGGCGGCACCCGGATCGGCGAGCGGCTCACCGAGCTGCCGCTGACGCTGCGCAGCGACCCGAACGAGCCGGGGCTGGAGTCCGCTCCCTTCGTCCTCACGCACTCCTCGGGCGACGACGCCTCCGTGTTCGACAACGGGCTGCCGCTCAAGGCCACCGACTGGATCCACGAGGGCGAGCTGCGGCATCTGTCGACCACCCGGCACAGCGCCGGGCTGACGGGGCTGCCGGTGACGCCGACGATCGGCAATCTCGTCCTCGACGGCGGCGAGGACCGCTCCCTGGAGGAGATGGTCGCCGCGACCGGGCGCGGTCTGCTGCTGACCTGCCTCTGGTACATCCGCGAGGTCGACCCGGCGACGCTGCTGCTGACCGGGCTCACCCGGGACGGCGTCTATCTCGTCGAGAACGGCGAGGTCGTGGGCGAGGTGAACAACTTCCGGTTCAACGAGTCTCCGGTGAACCTGCTGGGGCGGGCCACGGAGGCCGGGCGGACGGAGAAGACGCTGCCCCGGGAGTGGAGCGACTGGTTCACCAGGGCCGCGATGCCCGCCCTTCGGGTGCCGGACTTCAATATGAGCTCTGTCAGCCAGGGCGTATAACCTCATACCTGATTCACGAGACCACTCAAGGAGATACGAGAACCGTGACGGACATCGTCGACGAGCTGAAGTGGCGGGGCCTGTTCTCCCTGTCCACTGACGAAGATGCTTTGCGCAAGGCGCTCGCGGACGGTCCCGTCACGTTCTATTGCGGCTTCGACCCGACCGCGCCCAGCCTGCACGTCGGCCACCTGGTCCAGGTGCTCACGATGCGCCGGCTCCAGCAGGCGGGGCTGCGGCCGCTCGCCCTGGTGGGCGGGGCGACGGGCCAGATCGGTGACCCGCGCCCGACGGCCGAGCGCACGCTGAACGACCCGGAGACGGTCGCGAACTGGGTGACACGGCTGCGTTCGCAGATCGAGCCGTTCCTGTCCTTCGAGGGCGAGAACGCCGCGCTCATGGTGAACAACCTCGACTGGACGGCGGGCCTGTCGGCCATCGAGTTCCTGCGGGACATCGGCAAGCACTTCCGCGTCAACAAGATGCTGACCAAGGACTCGGTGGCCCGGCGCCTGGAGTCCGAGGAGGGCATCAGCTACACGGAGTTCAGCTACCAGCTGCTGCAGGGCATGGACTTCCTGGAGCTGTACCGACGCCACGGCTGCACGTTGCAGCAGGGCGGCAGCGACCAGTGGGGCAACCTCACGGCGGGCCTGGACCTGATCCACCGCCTGGAGCCCGGCGCCCATGTGCACGCGCTGGCGACGCCCCTGATGGTCAAGGCGGACGGCACCAAGTTCGGCAAGACCGAGGGCGGCGCCATCTGGCTCGACCCCGAGATGACGACGCCGTACGCGTTCTACCAGTTCTGGCTGAACGTGGACGACCGGGACATCTCGACGTACATGCGCATCCTGTCCTTCCGTTCGCCCGAGGAGCTGGCGGAGCTGGAGCAGCAGACCGAGGAGCGTCCGCAGGCCCGTGCCGCCCAGCGCGCGCTGGCCGAGGAGCTGACGACGCTGGTGCACGGCGCCGATCAGACGGCTGCCGTGATCGCCGCGTCCAAGGCGCTCTTCGGGCAGGGCGAGCTGACAGAGCTCGACGAGCGGACGCTGAGCGCGGCCCTGTCCGAGGTGCCGCACATCCAGGTCGCCGAAGCGGGTCTCGTCGTGGACCTCTTCGCGGAGGTCGGTCTGGTGGCCAGCAAGTCCGCCGCGCGCCGCACGGTCAAGGAGGGCGGGGCGTACGTGAACAACGTGAAGGTCGCCGCCGAGGACGCGGTCCCGGGCAAGGAGGACCTGCTGCACGGGCGGTGGCTGGTGCTGCGCCGGGGCAAGAAGAGCCTGGCCGCGGTCGAGGTCACGGGCGGTTGAGGCCTGCCCGCGCCCATGCCCGCGCAGACGAAGGGGGCGGCTCCCTGACGGAGCCGCCCCCTTCGCCGTGCCGCCGTTTCCCGGGGAGGCCGGGTGGCGGGCGGTGGTCTCAGGCCTTCGCCTTGTCGCCCCGTAGGGCCATGTAGAGCATGTCGCCGAGGAAGACGAGGACGATCGCGGCGCCCAACTGCAGCGCGTGCCGTCCCCAGTCGATGCCTCTGGTCTCGGCGATGCCGAAGCCCCGGGCGATCGCGTTGCCGACGATCGCTCCGAGGATGCCGAAGATGGTGGTCAGCCAGAGCGGGCTGTGCTGCTTCCCGGGAATGATCGCCTTGGCGAGCAGGCCCAGCACGAACCCGACGATGATCGCCCACAACCAGCCCATGTCCGCCTCCTAGTACCGCTCCCCCGGTGCCGCTCCCCGTGAGCAGTACCGTCAGTCTCTTGCCGTCCGCCATACGGCGCATGTCGGGCGCCGCCGTACGCGCTACGACGCACCATGTCCACCCGATCGGGACATGCCCCGGTCTCGAAGGCGGCGCAGACGCGGCGTACCGTGGAGGGAGTCCGGGCCCGCTTCCTCGGCGGGTTCGTGCCGGGTACGGACCGGGGAGCGTCCGACAGGCAGGTGGTGGAGTGTGATCAGGAAGCAGAGCAACGTCCAGGTCTTCCGGATCACCGGAGCCAGGCAGAGCCTGGACGACGATGTGCGCGGCCGGCAGCGCCGCTATGTCATCTCGATGTCCGTCCGGACGGTGTCCGTGATCCTGGCGGCCACTCTGTGGAACGTCGAACGACCCGTCGCTCTCGTCGCGCTGGTCCTCGGGATCCTCCTGCCGTACGTCGCCGTGGTCATCGCCAACGCCGGCCGCGAGAACGCGCCGTCGCTCCCCTCGACTTTCGTCACCGCGCCGTTGCGTCCGATGATCACTCCGCCCCGGCAGGACGGCTCCGACGAGGCGTCTCCCCAGGGTGCCGCGGCCGATCCCGGGGCGCCGACGGGGGCCGAGCCGCGCGACCCCGGCTGAGCCCGGACCGGGGTCGCACCGACCCCGAACTCGCCGCGGGGGAAAGCCCGTTCAGCCCAGGACGGACATCGCGGGATGCTCCGAAAACGGAATATCGCCGCGCAAACAAGCTCAAGAAAAGCTCAGATCAATCATGTTGTTCCGGTGCCGGGTGGCGGGTTACCCGTGACATACTTCGTACGCGCTCCGCATCCCCCGTCGGAGCGACGGACCGACGCCGGGCAGCTCCCCCCGTGGCTGCTCGGCGTCGCCTTTGTGTGCCCTCGGAGCCCCACCCAAGAACACGGCAGGCCCACCGCGCGGAACGTGTGACGCGAGGCCTCGGCTAGGGTCGGCAGGGTGATTCTGAACGCCCCCGGCTCCGATCCCGCCTCCCCCGTCTGCTCGGCCAAGGCCTGCCGCGCGGACGCCGTGTGGGTGCTCGTCTGGAACAACCCGAAATTGCACACGCCCGAGCGCCGCAAGACCTGGCTCGCGTGCGAGGAGCACCGCGAGCACCTGTCGCAGTTCCTCGGTGTGCGCGGGTTCCTGAAGGACGTCGTGACGCTCGCCGAGTGGGAGGCCTCCCGGCCGGTCGAGCGCGGCGAGGAATAGCCGGCGGACCGCGTCAGCCGCCGATCGCCGACATCGGACGGTCGGGCTGCACGAACGACGGGTCGTCCAGGCCCGCCCCCGCCTTCTTGCCCCACATCGCGACGCGCCAGACGCGGGCTATCTCCTCGTCGGGCGCGCCCGAGCGCAGCGCGGCCCGCAGGTCGGTCTCCTCGGTGGCGAAGAGGCAGGTGCGCACCTGGCCGTCGGCGGTGAGCCGGGTGCGGTCGCAGGCCGAGCAGAACGGGCGGGTGACCGAGGCGATCACGCCGACGCGATGCGGGCCGCCGTCGACGATCCAGCGCTCGGCGGGGGCGGAACCCCGTTCGCCGGCGCCTTCCTCGGTGAGCTCGAAGCGGGTGCGCAGCGAGTCCAGGATGTCGCCGGCGGTGACCATGCCGTCGCGCTTCCAGCCGTGCTGGGCGTCCAGGGGCATCTGCTCGATGAAGCGGAGTTCGTAGTCGTGCTCCACGGCCCAGGCCAGCAGGTCCGGGGCTTCGTCGGCGTTCAGGCCCGGCATCAGAACCGAGTTGATCTTGACGGGGGTCAGGCCGGCGCCGTGGGCGGCTTCGAGGCCCTCGATGACGTCCTTGTGCCGGTCACGGCGGGTGAGGGTCTTGAAGACGTCGGGGCGCAGGGTGTCCAGCGAGACGTTCACCCGGTCCAGGCCGGCGGCCTTCAGGGCGGTCGCGGTGCGCTTGAGGCCGATGCCGTTGGTCGTGAGGGACATCCGGGGGCGGGGGGCGAGGGCCGCGACCCGCTCGACGATGCCCACCAGGCCGGGCCGCAGCAGGGGCTCGCCGCCGGTGAAGCGGACCTCCTCGATGCCGAGGCGGGTGACCGCGATCTCTATCAGGCGGACGATCTCGTCGTCCGTGAGCAGATCGGGCTTGGCGAGCCACTGCAGGCCCTCTTCGGGCATGCAGTACGTGCAGCGGAGATTGCAGCGGTCCGTCAGTGAGACACGCAGGTCGGTGGCGACCCGGCCATAGGTGTCGATGAGCACGCGGGCCCCCTCCCTCGATACAGATCTCTTTTCCGGACACCTGCGAGCCTACGTGACGGCACGGACAACGACAGGGGCCCGATCCCACGAGACGCGGCGCGGGCCCGTCGTAGGGACCTACCAGTGGTGATCCACCGGCAGCCCTGCGGCGGGCCCGCGCCGTGCCGTGTCCGGTCCCGGTCGCTAGTGCGCTCCGGTGCCCGTCAGGGAGCGGACCTCCAGCTCGGCGTACTTGCCGGCGTCCGGCTCCTCCTTGGACAGGACGGTGCCCAGCCAGCCCAGCAGGAAGCCGACCGGGATGGAGATGAGGCCCGGGTTCTCCAGCGGGAACCAGTGGAAGTCGACGTCCGGGAACATCGAGGCGGGCTTGCCCGAGACCACCGGGGAGAACAGCACCAGGCCGACCGCGGTGACCAGACCGCCGTAGATCGACCAGAGCGCGCCCGGGGTGGTGAACCTCTTCCAGAACAGGCTGTAGAGGATCGTCGGCAGGTTGGCGGAGGCGGCGACCGCGAAGGCGAGGGCGACCAGACCGGCGACGTTGAGGTCGCGGGAGAGGGCGCCCAGCAGGATGGACACGGCACCGATGCCGACCGTCGCGTAGCGGGCTGCCGCCATCTCCTGCTTCTCCGAAGCCTGCCCCCGCTTGATGACGTTCGCGTAGATGTCGTGCGCGAAGGAGGACGACGAGGCGAGCGTCAGTCCCGCGACGACCGCGAGGATCGTGGCGAAGGCGACGGCGGAGATGGTGGCGAGCAGGACCGCGCCCCAGGTGGAGTCGACGCCGCCGAGGTGCAGGGCGAGCAGGGGTGCCGCCGTGTTGCCCGCCTTGTTGGAGGCGATGATCTCGTCCGGCTTGATCAGCGCGGCGGCGCCGAAGCCGAGGGCGAGGGTCATCAGATAGAAGGTGCCGATGAGGCCGATCGCCCAGATGACCGACTTCCGCGCGGTCTTGGCGGTGGGCACGGTGTAGAACCGGATCAGGATGTGCGGCAGGCCCGCGGTGCCGAGGACCAGGGCCATGCCGAGCGAGATGAAGTCCAGTTTGGTGGTGGACGTGGCGCCGTACTTGAGGCCGGGTTCCAGGAACGGGGAGCCCTTGCCGCTGTTCTCGGCCGCCTTGCCGAGGAGGTCGGAGATGTTGAAGTGGAACTTCAGCAGCACCAGGAAGGTGAGCAGCAGGGCGCCGACGATCAGCAGGACCGCCTTGACCATCTGGACCCAGGTGGTGCCCTTCATCCCGCCGATGGTGACGTAGACGATCATCAGGACGCCGACGAGCGCGACGATGCCGATCTTACCGCCGTCGCTGGTGATGCCGAGGAGCAGCGAGACCAGGACGCCCGCGCCCGCCATCTGGGCCAGCAGGTAGAAGATCGACACGACGATGGTGGAGGTGCCCGCGGCGGTACGGACCGGGCGCTGGCGCATGCGGTACGCGAGGACGTCGCCCATCGTGTACCGGCCGGAGTTGCGCAGTGGTTCGGCGACCAGGAGCAGGGCCACCAGCCAGGCGACCAGGAAGCCGATGGAGTAGAGGAAGCCGTCGTAGCCGAAGAGGGCGATCGCGCCGGCGATGCCGAGGAAGGACGCGGCGGACATGTAGTCGCCGGAGACGGCGAGGCCGTTCTGGAAGCCGGTGAACTGGCGGCCGCCCGCGTAGAAGTCGGCGGCGTCCTTGGTCTGGCGGCCGGCCCAGACGGTGATGACGAGGGTGGCGGCGACGAACACCGCGAACAGGGTGATGATCAGCGGCCGGTGCTGGCTCGCCTCGCCCGCGGCCAGCACCGTGGTGTGCGCGGTCGTCCGTACGGAGCTCATGCGCCGCCCTCCATCCGGGACTTGATGGCGTCGGCCTTGGGGTCGAGCTGGGTGGCCGCGTGCCGCGAGTACCACCAGGCGATGAGGAAGGTGGTGAGGAACTGGGCGAGGCCGAGCACCAGGGCGACGTTGACGTTGCCGAACAGCTTGGTGCCCATGAAGCCGCCCGCGTAGTTCGAGAGCAGCACGTACAGCAGGTACCAGAGGATGAATCCGACGGTCAGCGGAAAGGCGAAGGAGCGGTGGGAGCTGCGGAGTTCACCGAATTCGGCGCTCTCCTGCATCTCGGTGAACGCCTCGGTGGACGGGAGCGGGGCTCCGGTTTTCGCGGGTGGTGGTGCGTCGGTGGCCACGGTGTCTCCTCGCGTTGCGGATGCGGTTACGACGGTGGACGGGGGCTGGTCGGGGACCCTCGGTCGGGGCGGGGACGGTTCGGGTGCGGACAGGGGGCGTTGACCTCAGAACGGCGGCATCACGTGACGGATCGCGATGACACGCATCCGTCCTGTGATCTTGTCGGGGGCTCGATCGTCCACGGGCTCCCTGCCCAAGGTCACGGCGCCACGCGTGGACCGGTTCAACTCCCCCGACTTCTTTCGGAAGTCGTGGCCGCAAGTCATTGCTGGCCCGGTCGGCGGGAGGATAGCTTCGGCCTGCACCATTCCGTCATGTACCTGCCCGGGCACCATCCGTGTTCGGGCAGCTCCGTTTTCCGGATGATGTGGAGATCCCATGGCTCATCTGCGTTCCAGACGCCGTCTCGCCCTCGCCGTGCCGGTCGTTCTGTCGCTCACCGCCTCGCTCGGCTTCCTGCCGGGCGCCGCGTCGGCCACACCTCTGACCGCGCCCGCCGCGACGACCGCGGACGGGCCGAACCTCTCGTACGTGGTCAACACGACCACGGACCACCGCACGATCGAGTCGGTGAAGAAGGCGATCGGCGCGGCCGGCGGGAGCGTCGTCATCGCGTACGAGCAGATCGGCGTGATCGTCGTCCACTCCGCGAACCCGGACTTCGGGCGGCAGATCCGGACGGTACGCGGAGTGCAGTCGGCCGGTGCCACGCGCACCTCGGCGCTGACCGCCGCGGGGACGACGGACGAGGGCGCGGTGCAGGTGCTGTCGGCCGCCGAGGCCGCCAAGGTCGCGAAGACCGCCGGGGCGGGCGAGGAACCCCTGGAGGCCGATCAGTGGGATCTGCGCGCGATAGGCGCCGACAAGGCGGCCGCCGTCGATCCGGGCAGCAAGAAGGTCACCGTCGCCGTGATCGACGTCGGCGTCGACGACACCCACCCGGACATCGCGCCCAACTTCTCCGCCTCGCAGTCCGCGAACTGTGTGGGCGGCAAGCCGGACACGACGTACGGCGCCTGGCGCCCGGTGGACGCGGACCACTACCACGGCACGCATGTCGCGGGGGAGATAGCCGCGGCCCGCAACGGCATCGGCGTCGCGGGGGTCGCGCCCGGCGTGAAGGTCGCGGGCATCACGGTGGCCGAGCCCGACTCCACCCAGTTGTTCTACCCGGAGAGCGTCGTGTGCGCCTTCGTGTTCGCCGCCGACCACGGTGTCGAGATCACCAACAACAGCTACTACGTCGACCCTTGGCTGTACAACTGCGTCGACGACCCCGACCAGAAGGCCATCGTCGACGCCGTCAACCGGGCCCAGCTCTACGCCCAGCGGAAGGGCACGCTGAACATCGCCGCGGCGGGCAACTCCAACGACGACCTCGACTCCAACGCGCTGACCGACGCGTCGAGCCCCGACGACTCGACCGCCACGACGCGCACGGTCGACCCGCACAAGTGCTTCGACGTACCCACCCAGTTGCCCGGTGTCGTCACGGTCGCCTCGACCGGCGTCAAGGGCGCCAAGTCCTACTTCTCCAGCTACGGCGACGGCGTCATCGATGTCGCGGCGCCCGGCGGCGACCGGTACCAGATCCCGGACACGCCGTCGCAGAACGGCCGCATCCTCTCGACGCTGCCGAACAACACGTACGGCTGGCTCCAGGGCACCTCGATGGCGACGCCGCACGTCGCCGGCGTGGCCGCGCTGCTGAAGTCCAAGTACCCCTGGGCGACGCCGGCTCAGCTCCAGATCCTGCTCAAGGCCCAGGCGGACAACCCGGGTTGCCCGACGGACCCGTACGACGGGAACGGCGACGGCGTCGTCGACGCGACCTGCGTGGGCGGCAAGCGGGTGAACGGCTTCTACGGATTCGGGATCGTCAACGCCCTGCGGGCGGTCAAGTAGCGCCTGCCGAAAGCCCCGTGGCCCCGGTCGTCCTGTGCGGCGACCGGGGCCGCGCCGTCGCCGGGGCGCCTTCCCTATTGATCGCGTCCACGCTGCATAGTGCGGCTATGACGCATTCACCGATGGCCGTTGTGTGGGAGGAACTGGGCGGAGACCCGGCGCTGCTCCCCGGGGTTTCGACCGTGGGGCGCGCGGGCGCGCTGGAAGCCCGGCTGCCCGTACGCGCGTTGGCGCGGGCCTGCGTGGGCGCCTGTGCGCTGGCGGCCGCCGAGCTGGGGGCCCGGCGGTCCGGGCTCGCGCGACTGCCGCGGGTGAACGTGGACGACGGCGCTGTCGCCACGGCCTTCGTCAGCGAACGGCACCTGCGGATCGACGGACGCGCACCGGTCAACTTCGCCCCGCTGTCCCGGTTCTGGCGGACCGAGGACGGCTGGGTGCGCACGCACGCGAACTATCCGCACCACCGGGCACGGCTGCTGGACGCCTTGGGGGCGGCGGGCGACGCGACCGTCGAGGACGTGGCCGGGGTGCTCGCCGGGCGGTCCGCGCGGGAGATCGAGGAGACGGTGTACGCCGCCGGCGGGCTCGCCGTCGCGCTGCGCACGACGAAGGAGTGGGCCGCGCACGAGCAGGCTCTCGCCCTGGCGGAGCGGCCGTTGATCGAGCGGGACCGGACCGCCGAGCGGGTCGGATCGGCCACCCCGGGCGCACGGGCCCTCGCCCCGCTGCCCGACGCGGGTCCGCTGCTGCCCGCCGCCGGGGTGCGCGTCCTCGACCTGACGCGGGTCATCGCGGGCCCGGTCGCCACCCGTACGCTCGCCCTGCTGGGCGCCGACGTGCTGCGCGTGGACGGCCCTCGACTGCCCGAGGACCCGGACGCGCACGCGGACACGGGCTTCGGGAAGCGCTCGACGGTGCTGGACCTGGTGGCCGGCCGGCGCGCCTTCGAGGAACTGCTGGCGACGGCGGACGTCGTCGTCACCGGGTACCGGCCCGGCGCCCTGGACCGCTTCGGGCTCTCCCCCGAGGCGCTGGCCGAGCGCCGTCCCGGCCTCGTCGTCGCCCAGGTGTCCGCATGGGGCGCGTACGGGCCCTGGGGCGGGCGGCGGGGCTTCGACAGTCTGGTGCAGGTCGCCACCGGGATCGCGGTGACGGAAGGGTCGCCGGAGCGGCCCGGCGCGCTGCCGGCGCAGGCCCTCGACCACGGCACCGGGTATCTGCTGGCGGCGGCCGTCCTGCGCGCGCTGACCGAACGGGAGGAGCACGGCCACGGGTCCGTCGTACGGCTGGCGCTGGCACGCACGGCGATGTGGCTGACGGACGGGATCGGCCGGGAGGAGGCGCCGGGCGCGGTGCCGGATCCCGCGGCGGGAGAACCGTACGACCGCCCCGACGCCTGGCTGTCCGAGCGGAACAGCCCCCTCGGCCGCCTCGGCCACGCCCTGCCCCCGGTCTCGTTCACGGGCGGCCCCACCGACTGGTCGCGCCCCCCGGGCCCCTGGGGGACGGACGGCGCGCGGTGGGCGTGAGCCTCGCGCTCTCGTCCTCGAACACCGTACGGGTTACGGTGACTTGCCCGGATCCGTGACCGCTGACGAGGTTCGTGGGGTGACGTTGATACGACCGACGGCCGGGGCGGCGGACACGAGCGGGGCGGCGCGGCGGCGGGCCACCCGCCGGGCCGTCGCCGTCCTCGCCCTGGTGGCCGTCGCGGTCCTGATCCCCTCGCTCGGCCCGCGCGCCGCGCTCACCGGCACGGGAGAGGCCGCGGCACCCGGCGTGGGCGGGATCGCCCTGCTGCGGACGGTGCTGTTCGCGGCGCTCTGCGTTCCCGTGGGGGAACTGTTCGCGGCCCGGCTGGCGCGCCGGGTGCCCGGCGCGCCGCCGGCGCCGCGGAGCTGGGCGGCGCCCGCGGCCGCCACCGGGTTCCTCGTCGCGCTGGGCCTGGCCTCCGTCGTGGCGACGGGCAATCTGCTGCCGCGTCACCTCGCCGACCTGGACATCGGCGGCCTGTACCGGATCCGGGACGGCCGGCTGGCGCTCCTGGAGGTCAACGCGTTCGCGGTGGCCTGGCTCTGCGCCCGCTCGCGCCGGCCCGCCGCCCAGGTGGGGCCGTTGGCCCTGGTGCTCCTCGCGGAGGCGCTGCGCGCGCATCCCGCGCCGGAGCACGACGCGCTGGTCGGCTCCGCCCTGACCCTCGTTCATCTGACCTGCGCGGCCCTGTGGGCGGGCGGTCTGCTGCAGGTTCTACGGCTGCTGCGCTGCTGGCGTGCCGCGGAGGGCGCACCCACCGGGGCGGGAGCGGTCGAGCCCACGGGCCAAGGAAGGACCGCGACCACCGGGCCGACTGCGGCTGCGGCTGCGGCTGCGGCTGCGGCTACCGGGCCAGGGACAGGCCTGACCACCGGGCCGGAGGCGGCCGGGGGTTCACGGGGCGGGGGTTCACGGGCCGGGGTCGCGCTACTCGGTCTCTACGCGCGCGTGGCGGCCGTCCTGTTCGCCGCGATCACCGCCTCGGGCATCTGGAGCGCGCTGCGCCGCATGCCGCCCGGCACGATCCTGGACCAGCTCACGTCGACGGCGTACGGGCGCACCCTGCTCGCGAAGGTGATCCTCGTGGCCGCCGTCGCCGCACTGGCCCTCCGGGCGCGGCTGCGGCTGCGTCGCGCGAAGGATCCGCTCGGCGCCTGCTCCCCGGCGCGCGCGGAGGTCGTGGCGCTGGGCGTGGTCGTCGCGGTGTCGGGCCTGCTGACGGCGCTCCCGCTGCCCATCCGGTGGTGAACCGCGGGACGGGCGGCGGGAGCGGGTGGCGGGACGGCGCGGCAGGAGTCGGGCGGCCGACCGTGAGCCCCTGGGTACCGCCCCGGCGTCAGTTGGTGACGAGGACCTTCAGCGCGGTCCGCTCGTCCATCGCCTTGTAGCCCTCGGGCACGCTCTCCAGGCCGATGGTCATGTCGAAGACCGGCGACGGGTCGATCGTGCCGTCGAGGACGTCGGGCAGCAGCTCGGGGATGTACGCGCGGACCGGGGCGACCCCGCCGCGCAGGGCGATGTTCCGGTCGAACATGACGCCCAGGTCGAGTCCCGTACCGCTGCCGTGGGGCACTCCGACGAAGCCGATCGCGCCGCCGTCGCGGGTGATGTTCACGGCCGTGCTCATGGACTGCTCGGTGCCGACCGCCTCGACGACGCACATCGCGCCCTGGCCCCGGGTCAGCTCGCGGACGGCCTCGACGGCCGCCTCGCCGCGCTCGGCGACGACGTCCGTGGCGCCGAAGCGGCGCGCTATGTCGGTGCGCACCTGGTGGCGGCCGAGCGCGATGATCCGATCGGCGCCGAGCCGCTTGGCGGCGAGCACGGCGCACAGTCCGACGGCGCCGTCCCCGACGACGGCGACGGTCGAGCCCTTGCGGACCCCGGCGCCGACGGCCGCGTGGTGGCCGGTGCCGAGGACGTCGGAGAGTGTCAGCAGCGCGGACAGCAGGTGGTCGTCGGAGGCCGCCTCCTTGGGCAGCTGTACGAGGGTGCCGTCGGCGAAGGGAACCCGCACGGCCTCGCCCTGGCCGCCGTCGTAGCCGACCGCGCCCCAGAAGCCGCCGTGCCGGCACGAGGTCGTGAGTCCGTCGCGGCAGTACTCGCACACGCCGTCGGACCACATGAAGGGCGCCACGACCAGGTCCCCGCGCCTGACGCCTGTCACCGCGGAGCCCGTCTCCTCGACGATGCCGAGGAACTCGTGCCCGATCCGCTGGCCCGCCTGCCGCTCCGCCTCGCCGCGGTACGCCCACAGGTCGCTGCCGCAGATGCAGGAGCGCAGCACGCGGACGACCGCGTCGGTGGGCAGTTGCACCATGGGCTCGGGAACGTCCTCCACGCGCATGTCGAACGGGGCGTGGATGGTGGTGGCGCGCATGGTGAGGATCCCTCTCGTGCGGGGCGTGGGTGAGATGCGCTCAGGGGGTGGTCGAGCGCATCTCACCGTACGCCGCCACGAGCGCGCGTCGCGCGGCGAGGGGGCCCAGGACGCCTCGGACCAGCAGAAACTGGGCCACGACGTACGTGAGCATGATCCAGAAGGCCGCCTTCGGAAGCTGCGGCCAGTCGGCCACGCCGGTGGCGATGAGCGTGTCCGAGAGCATGAAGAGAGCACCCCCGAGCGCCGCGACGGGCCCGAGCCGTGTGGCCCCGTACGCCATCGCGGTCAGCAGCACGCTGTAGCCCGCGACGGGGACGCGCAGGCCGGCCGGCAGACCGGGCCACAGGAGGACGACGAGGGCGACCAGGACGGTCGCGTACGCGCCGAGGAGCCGTGCGCTTCGCACGCGTGCGGTTCCGCGGAAGAGCACGAGGTAGCACACGTGCCCCGCCGCGAAGGAGGCCATGCCGAGGAGGAAGGCGGGGTCGGCGTCCGACATGAGCGCCAGGTCGCCGCACCAGCCAAGGAGCAGGGCCGTGACGAGGAGCCGGGGTGCGCCGCGTACGGCCGCGTACGCGGCGAGCAGCGGCATCAGGAGCGGCTTGGCGACCTGGTGCCCGAGGTCGGATCCGGCGAGCAGCGAGAGGAGGTCCACGGCCGCCGCCAGCGTGAAACAGACGAGCAGGACGCGCGCGGAACGCGGGCTCGGGCTCACGCGACGGACTCCGTGACCGGGGTCGGCGCGGTGGCGGCCGGGGGCGCGGGCTGCCAGCCGGGGCCGCCGAGGATCCGTCCGGCGCGCTCGCGCCAGTTCGCCGCCGCCCTGACGTCCCGGGCGATGGCGGTGTACTCGTGGGTGGCCACGCGCAGCGGGTTGTACGTGGTGATGTTCTTCGTGAGCCCGTAGACGGGCCGTTCGGTCTCCGCGACCCACGATCCGAACATCCGGTCCCAGACGATGAGGATGCCGCCGAAGTTGCGGTCCAGGTAGCCACCCTGGGAGGCGTGGTGGACGCGGTGGTGGGAGGGCGTGTTGAAGGCGGACTCGAACCATCGGGGCATCTTGTCGATGCGTTCGGTGTGGATCCAGAACTGGTAGACGAGGCTCACCGACGAGCAGAACGCGAGCGCGGCCGGGTGCACCCCGAGGGCGACCATCGGGAGGTAGAAGGGCCACGAGGTCCAGCCCGTCCAGGGCTGGCGCAGCGCGGTGGTGAGGTTGAACTTCCTGCTGGAATGGTGCACGACGTGACAGGCCCACAGGACGCGGATCACATGGTGGCCGCGGTGGGACCAGTAGTAGAAGAAGTCCTGCGCGAGCAGCATCAGCGGGATCGTCCACCACAGGACCGGTACCCGCAGCGGGGTCAGCGCGTAGACCGCCGTGTAGACCGCGACGATCGGGGTCTTCCACAGGAAGTCGAAGAACAGGCTGCCGAGTCCCATGCCGAGACTGGTCGCGGCGTCCTTCGTCTCGTATCCCGCGGCGTCGTCGTCCGGATGGATCCGGACGCTCACCATCTCGATCACGGCGAGCAGGACGAAGGCGGGTATCGACAGGAGCACGACGTCGGGCAGGTTCGGCATGGGTGCACCGTAGATGCGCTGGTCGGCTGCGTACAGAGTCTGTTACCGAGAAGTATTACCGCCGGTAGGCGCTTGTCTCCCGGTGCTCTCCGGCAAGGACGGTTCCCCGCGCCCGGCCTTGCGGCCGTACACCCGCCGGTACGGCCGCGCACGCGCCGGTACGCTCATACGCCCGTCGCTCCGAGCAGGGCTCCGGCCGCGTACGTCACCGCCATGGCGATTGCTCCCCCGGCCGTGTTCCGCAGCACCGCGCGCCGCGGGTCCGCCGAGCCCAGCCGTGCGCTGCTCCAGCCGGTGAGGGCGAGCGCGGCCAGCACGGAGACCACGGTGACGCCGAGCCGCCAGGCCTCCGGCGGGAGCACGATCGCCAGCAGCGGCAGCAGCGCTCCGGCGGTGAACGCGAGGAAACTCGCCCAGGCCGCGTGCCACGGGTTGGTCAGGTCGTCGGGGTCGATGCCGAGTTCCTCGGACGCGTGGGCCCGCAGGGCGTCCCGCTCGGTGAGCTGTCCGGCCGCCTCGCGTGCCACCTCCCGCGACAGGCCGCGCTGCTCCAACAGCTCGGTCAGCTCCTCCAGTTCGGCCTCCGGCTGTTCCTTGAGCTCCCGCTTCTCCATGGCCAGGGCCGCCAGTTCCGAGTCCCGCTGGGTGGAGACGGAGACGTATTCGCCCGCCGCCATGGACATCGACCCGGCGAGCAGTCCCGCGAGGCCCGCGGTGAACAGTGCCGCGCGGTCACTGGTCGCGCCGGCCACGCCCACGACGAGCCCCGCGGTGGAGACGATGCCGTCGTTGGCGCCCAGGACGGCGGCCCGCAGCCAGTTCAGCCGCGAGCCGAGGGTGCCGCCGTGGGCCTCGTCGTGCGTCGGTTGCGTCACACCGGGAGGATCGCACCCCGGGGCCGGGGCGCGCCGCACCGACCCGGTGGTGCCCCGGTCCGTACGGGCCGAGGAGCCCCCGGGGTGACGGCGGCGCTCACCACACGCGCACCGAGCCTCCTCTCGCGAACGCCGGGCTCGTCGCGTCGGCGGGCGGAGTGCCGAGCGGTTCGGCGATCTCGGCCACCGTGGGGCCGACCTTCGCGGCGATCTCGTCGAGATACTCCAGGTCGAAGCCGTAGACGCGGGCCGCGTTGCCGCCGACCATGGCGGCGATCTCGGCCCGGGGCAGGCCCGCGTAGGCGATGCGCAGGCCCTCGCGGGTGTAGGGATGGGTGCCTTCGTCGTGCGGGTAGTCGCTCCCCCACATGATCTTGTCGAGGCCGATGCGGTCGCGCAGCGGCACCTCGTGGGGGCGCATGAAACTGGCCCCGACGAAGCAGTTGTCGCGCCAGACCTCGGAGGGGCGCTCGCCCATCGTCGCGGCCAGCCCCGCGCCGAACTTCGACTCGGCCGTCGACGCCTTCGACGCGGTCGACGCCTTGCCGGCCGCCGCGACCAGGCGCCCGTGGTAGTAGTCCAGCATGTCGAGCACCCCGGGGATCCAGCCCGAGCCCTGCTCGGTCAGCACCAGTCTCAGACCGGGGTTGCGGCGGAACGCGCCGCCGAACACCAGGTGCCACAGTGCCCGGTGCGAGAACCAGGTCGTCTCCACCATGTAGACCGCGCGGGCCGCCGGTTCGTCCCCGAGCGGCGGCGAGGCGGAGCCCGCGTGGTGGTTCACCGGGACGCCCAGTTCGGCGCAGGCCGCCCAGATCGGGTCGTACGCCGACGAGTACAGCTCGGGCAGGCCCGAGCCCGGGGGTGCGCCGGGCAGCAGCAGACCGCCCCTGAGACCCGCGCCCGCCGACCGGTGGATCTCCTCGACCGCCGCGTCGACGTCGTTCAGGAGGATCTGGAAGACGCCCGCGCGCCGGCCGGGCGCCGCCGCGCAGAAGTCGGCGAGCCAGCGGTTGTGGGCCCGCAGACCCGCCCACCGCTGCTCGAACTCCCCTGCCGTCGGGGCCGGTGCCATCAGGGAGGCCGACGGGAAGAACGGCGGGATGGTGTTCGGGAAGACCACCTCCGCGACGATGCCGTCCTCCTCCAGCTCCGCGACGCGCCGCCCTGAGTTCCAGTTCCGGTCGGCGGTGTCGGCGAGCAGGTCCTCGTACGGGTTGACGTATCCGGCCGCCCAGGCGTCGAAGTCCTCGTGGTAGCGGCGCTCCAAGTACGGCTTGTAGTCGAGGAGATCGGCGCCCGCGTGGCAGTCGGCGGAGATGACGGTGTAGCGGTCCTCGGCGCTCATGGGCTCACTCCGAGCACGGGGAAGTCGTGGTCCGTCAGCCAGTGCCGGCCCACCTCGCGCGAGCGCGCCCAGGACGCCTCGACCGCCGACTGGTCCTCCGGCTGGCCCAGTTCGGCGGGGGTGGGGCCGATCCGCCGGGCGAGCGGGGCCAGTCGACCGACGTCGAAGCCGAACACCTCGGCCGCCGCGAGGCCGAGCATGCGGCGGGTCTCCGTCACCGGGATGTCGTGGAAGGTCTTCGCCAGCCACGCCCGGGTGTCGGGCCAGGTGCCCTCGGGGTGCGGGAAGTCGCTGCCCCAGAGGATGTTGTCGACGCCGATCTCGTAGCGCTGGGCGAGTTCGCGGCGCTTGGTGTTGGTCGCGCAGATGAAGACCTGCCGGTCCAGGTACTCGTGCGGGGGCCGCTTCAGCTCGGCGAACGGGGACAGCTTCTTGCCGCCGTGCGCGCCGAGATAGAGACGGTCCATGAACCACAGCAGGTTGGGCAGCCACCAGCAGCCCGACTCGGCGACGCCGAAACGGAGTCCGGGATGCCGCTCGAAGACCCCCGACCAGAGAAGGAACCAGAGGGGACGCGCGGGCCACCAGGTGACTTCGGAGACGTAGATTCCCAGGTGGTCGCCGTACTCGTGGCGCGGCGCCGCGCCGGAGTGGGTGAGCACGGGCATCGCGCACTCGGCGGCCGCCGCCCACACGGGGTCGTAACGGCGGTCGTGGTAGGGCGCCTTGTCGACCCACATGGAGGGGATCATCAGGGCGCCGAGGCCCGACTCCTTGGCGCGGTGCACCTCGGCGACGACCCGTCCGGTCTCGCCGGTGACCGGCAACAGGGCGACCCCGCAGTGCCGTTCGGGATGCTCGGAGACGAAGTCGGCGAGCCAGCGGTTGTGGGCCTGGGCTCCCGCCATGCCGAGTTCCGGGTCCTGGTCTCCGGAGAGGCCGAGGCCGACGCCGAAGGGCGCCGCGGTCCGGCTGTCCACGGCGTCCGCGTCGGGGAAGACGACCTCGGCCGCCACCCCGTCGCCGTCCAGTTCCTTGAGGCGCTGCGCGGTGTCCCAACCGCCGCGCAGACCCTCCTCGTTGTCGTGGAACCACTTGTCCGCGAACGCCTCGTTGCGGACGCCCAGGCGCGTCATCTCCTCGCGGCGCCGGTCACGGCCCGCGAGGAACTCGTCGAAGTCCCGGTGGAATCGGGAGTCCAGATAGGGCCGGTACTCCTCGGTGGGGAGTCCGGCGTGGCAGTCGGAGGAGATGATCAGATACGGGTCCTGTTCGGTCACCGCGCCCCCTCAGTCGAGGATGAAACTTTCCAGGTACGACGGATCGGCCCGGTCGAGCATCGACTGCGACCGGGCCCGGATCTGCCGGTCGCTGTGCTCGCTCTCGGGCAGCAGCCAGAAGCGGTCCGCGCGGATGCCCTCGGCGACCAGGTCGGCGACCTGTTCGACGGGGGTGAACCGCACGTCGTGGCCCGCCTCCTTCATCGCGGCCTCCCACTGTCCGAGGCTGCGGTACGGGGTCCTGCGGGGCCGCTCCTTCGCGTACCGCGCGGGCCGGTTGCGGTGCGACTCCCACAGGCCCGTGCGGAGCATGTGGGGCCCGGGGAACAGCACGGAGGCGCCCACGCGCGCGTGCTCCGCCTTCAGATGCGCGTACAGCGACTCGGTCATCGTCACCACGGCCGCCTTGGTGACGGCGTACACGGAGGCGGTGGGCAGCGGGGCGATCCCGCCGTCGCCGGACGAGGTGTTGACGACGTGGCCCGGTTCGCCCGCGGCGATCATCCGGGGCACGAACGCCTGGATGCCGTGGAAGACGCCCCACACGTTGACGGCGAAGGCCCACTTCCAGTCGTTCGGGTCGTGCTCCCACATCCGTCCCTCGGCGCCGGAGCCGACACCGGCGTTGTTGCACAGGACGTGCACCGCGCCGTACGTGCCGTACACGTCCTCGGCGAGCGCGACGACCTCGGAGCGCTCGCCGACGTCCACCACGCGCGCGTGGACGTCGGCGCCGTCCTCGCGCAGCTCCCCGGCGGCCTTCTCCAGGGCGCCCTCCTCGACGTCGGCGAGCACCACCTTCAGCCCCTCGGCCGCGAAGCGTCGTGCCATGGCGAGCCCGATGCCGCTCGCCGCGCCGGTGACCACGGCGACCTGTCCCGCGCGCAGTTCCATCAGACGCTCCCCTCGGGCGGACCGTCGAGAATCTGCTGCGGATCGTCGTAGCGCTGGTGGATGTAGGGCAACAGGGCCCGGCCGCTGACGCGTTCGGCGACCCGGCCCGTCTGGTCGCTGGTCTTCTCGCCGATGGTGATCTCCACCAGCCGGCGTACGGGCAGATCGGCGACCGGGTCGTACATCGACTCGCGCAGGACGACGTCCCCGGTGACGCGCTCCAGTCTGCGGACCTTCTCGTTGCGCACGCAGTGCACGAGGACCGGGTCGGCGTCGAAGCCCGAACCGTCCACCGCGGGAAGGAACTTGAAGTAGAAGTCGGTCTTCCGCGCCGGTTCCGGCAGCGGCAGGGCCCCGCTCACCGCGCCGCGTACCTCGACGAAGGCGATGCCGTGGCGGGCGAGCACGCCGCGCACGACGAGTCCGTCGCGCTCGACCGTCACCTCGCCGAGCTTCTTGGGCTCCCCGAAGACCTCGCGGCCGCCGATCAGGGCCCGTTCGTGGGTCATCGGCATGACGAGCGGATACCAGCCCTCGACGTCCTGGTGCGCGGCGGCGACGGCGAACGAGCCGGCGCCCAGCGGGTATCCGGGCAGATCGACCTTGCTGATGTTCACCCGCACCAAAGGCCGTGCGGTGGGTTTCAGCGGGGGCGGCAGGACCGCCGCGACCGCGTCCGGGTCGCTCTCCCAGACGGCCACCACACCGGTGGACCAGATGTCGGGGAGTCTGGAGCTCGCGGTGCGCGAAGCGGCGATCTCCGCCTCGGTCCGTGCGCCGTACCTCACTCGTGCCATGTCCGTACCGCCCTTCGTAGGCGCTACCTGCTGGGGCGCGCAGCACGCTTGCACCGCACGGGCGAAAGGTCCATAGCCGTGCGCCGACCGGACGCCCGGGTCCGGAACCTGAGCGGACGGACCGGCTTCCCCGGTCCCAGGAATATTCGACGGCCCCGCGGACCGACGCCTCCCTGGACCCGGTTTCCGCGGCGGCTCCGCGAAACCGGGCGCCGACCGCACCCCTATGCGCCTGTTCCGCAGCGTCCCGGCCTCGGTGCCCGACGACACCTTCCAGTTCTACGTCGACCGGGTCTTCACCCTGCCGCCGCAGGACCGGGACGATGTGAAGCTGCTGCCGGCGCACGCGCCCACCACGTCGGAACGGCTGCCCGCGGACGTCCCCGTCCGCGAGACGAAGGCCCTGGTGCTCGGGAGTCTCCCGCTGGACCGGCGCACGCGCGCGGCCGTGCGCCCGCCGCTCGCCGCGCACCTCACCACGGCGACCGACGTGCTGCGGCTGCTCGCCACCGGGCGTACGCCCCTGTGGGACCTGGCTGTGTGGCACGCGGCGGCCCGTACGGACGAGGTCGCGGTGGTCCGGCGGGCGGCGTCGGACGACGAACCGTGGCACTACGCGCGCGGGGAGGGCGGGACGGACGTGCCCTTCGCCGCCCGGGTCCGCGCTCTGGAGCTCCCGGAGCGGCGGCACCCGGCCGAGGACCCGGACGGGCTCGCCGCAGGGGGGCCGCGAAGAGGCATGTGCTGCTCGCCCTGGTGCACGGGGGCGTCGCCCCGCAGGGCGCGAGCGGATCCGTGTACCGGCTGCCGCCCGGCCCGGTCGACGGCCGCGGTCCGACCGCCCTGACGGCGGGGGACCTGATGGCGGCGCTGGGCTGAGCGCGTCAACGCCGGGCCCGCCGCGCCCGGTTGCGGGGCTCGCGCGCGGGTGGCCCGGTGGCGGGCGCTCGGGGGCGCCGGATCCGGGAAGGCGGGGGCCGGACTGTCAGTCACGGCCCGTATCCTCATTGACCATGCTCGAAGACCTCACGACCGCAGCGTCCCCAGCCTCCTGGCCGGCCGCGTATCCGCAGGGATACGCGGTCGTTGACGTGGAGACCACCGGACTGGCCCGCGACGACCGGATAATCTCCGCCGCCGTCTACCGGCTGGACGCGCGCGGCGAGGTCGAGGACCACTGGTACACGATGGTCAATCCGGAGCGGGACCCTGGCCCGGTGTGGATCCACGGCCTGACGAGCGAGATGCTCGAAGGGGCTCCGCTCTTCCAGGACGTCGCCGAGGAGTTCGCCGCCCGGCTCGACGGCCGGGTGCTGGTCGCGCACAACGCGGTCTTCGACTGGTCGATGATCGCGCGGGAGTACGCGCGCGCGGAGCGCGAGGCGCCGGTGCGCCAGCGCCTGTGCACCATCGCGCTCTCCAAGGAACTGGGCCTGCCGCTGCCCAACCACAAGCTGGAGTCGCTGGCCGCGCACTTCGGGGTCGTACAGCAGCGGGCGCACCACGCGCTGGACGACGCGCGCGTGCTGGCCGAGGCGTTCCGGCCGAGCCTGCGGGCCGCCGCGCGCGAGGGGGTGCGTCTGCCGCTGCTCGAGTGCCTGCCGCTCAAGGAGTGGTCGGACAGTGCCGCCGCGCCGCGGATCGGACGGCAGGCCGGGGGCTACGCGTCCGGCGGTTACCCGTCCGGGAGTTGGCGCCCCTCCCGCAAGCGCCCCGCATGCCCCCATCCCAACCCGGGCCGGTACGAGTCGAACAAACCGCTCAAGCAGGGCATGCGGGTCGCGTTCTCCGGGGACACGTCCGTCGACCGCGAACTGCTGGAGGACCGGGCGGTCGAGGCCGGGTTGCACGTCGCGACGAGCCTGTCCCGGCTCACCAGCCTGCTGGTGACGAACGACCCGGACTCCAGCACGTCGAAAGTGGTCAAGGCCAAGCAGTTCGGGACACCGGTGATCGACGAGGCGGCGTTCGGACAACTGCTGCGCGACGTCGAACCCGCGTCGGAAGGGTGACGGACGTACGGGTGATTGACGGGCGACTCGCCCGGGATCCGCTCGCCCGCACCGCCCCCGCACCCCACCCTGTGGCGCATGGCGAGATGCGAAGTTTGCGGCAATGACTACGGAATGAGCTTCGAGGTGCACGCACAGGGCGCTGTGCATGTCTTCGACTGCTTCTCCTGCGCGATCCACCGGATGGCCCCGATCTGCGAGCACTGTCGCGTCCAGGTCATCGGCCAGGGCGTCGAGGTCGAGGGCCACTGGTACTGCGGCGCGCACTGCGCCCGCGCGGAGGGGAGGGCGGGGATCGTCGACAAGGTCTGAGTCCCGGGCCCGGGCCCGGCCCCGTGCAGGGCATCGCACGGCCCTCGGCGGGACCCTCCCGTCGAGGGCCGAATCATGCCGAGTACCGTCAATGGGGTGTACCGCTTCCTGTTGTCCCGGCAGTGGGTGATCCTCACCCTCGTGGCCCTCGCGCTCATCCCGACGATGATCAAGCTGGGCTTCTGGCAGCTTCACCGGCATGAGCACAAGGTCGCCCTGAACACGGTGATCTCCGACTCGCTCGCCGCGAAGCCGGTGTCCGCAGAGACGGTCACCGCCCCGGGACAGGGGATCCGGAACGACGACCTGTTCCGCCGGGTGACCGCGAAGGGGCACTTCGACACCGCGCACGAAGAGGTCGTCCGCCGCCGCACCAACGCCGACGGCGAGGTCGGCTACCACGTCCTGACCCCGTTCGTCCTGGCCGACGGCCGCGTCCTGATGGTCAACCGGGGCTGGGTCCCGGCGGACGGCGCGCAGACCGCCTTCCCGAAGATCCCGGCCCCCTCCCGGGGCGAGATCACCGTCACCGGCCGGCTGATGGCCGACCAGACGACCGCCGACAGCGGCATCAAGAACGTCCGGGGCCTGCCCGCCCGTCAGGTCATGCTGATCAACAGCGGGCAGGAGGCGGGGCGGCTCGGCGAGCAGGTCCTCGGCGGCTACATCGAGCAGACCGCGCCCGAGCCCAAGGGCGGCTCACCCGAGCTGATCCCGGACCCCGAGCACAGCGACATCGGCCCGCACATGGCGTACGCGATCCAGTGGTGGCTCTTCTCCGCGGGCGTCCCCGTCGGCTTCGTGGTCCTGGTCCGCCGCGAGCGCCGCGACCGGGCGGAGGCCGCCGCCGCGCAGGCCACGCCGGAAGCGGAACCGGCGACCGTGTAGCGCCCGGAACCCTCACGCCACTCCGGCGGCCCGATTGACCGTCACCCCGTTCGGGAACCCGTCCTCCGTGCACCGACGCATCGAGGACTACGCGCTCATCGGGGACGAACAGACCGCCGCTCTGGTGGGCCGCGACGGCTCCGTCGACTGGCTGTGCCTGCCGCGCTTCGACTCCGCGGCCTGCTTCGCGGCCCTGTTGGGCGACGAGGACAACGGTCACTGGCGGATCGCGCCCGAGGGGGCGGACGCGTGCACCCGGCGCGCGTACCGCCCGGACACGCTGGTGCTCGACACCGAGTGGGACACCGCCGGGGGCTCGGTCCGGGTGACCGACCTGATGCCGCAGCGCGAGCACGCCCCCGATGTCGTACGCATCATCGAAGGTCTCAGCGGCACCGTCCGGATGCGCAGTCTGCTCCGGCTGCGGTTCGACTACGGCTCGGTCGTGCCCTGGATGCGCCGCGCGGACGGCCACCGGGTGGCGGTCGCGGGGCCTGACTCGGTGTGGCTGCGCAGCGAGCCGCCCGTGCACACCTGGGGCAAGGACTTCCGCACGCACTCTGAGTTCACCGTGGCGGCGGGCGAGAAGGTGGCCTTCGTCCTGACCTGGCACCCCTCGCACCGGCCCCGGCCGCCCCTGTGCGATCCCTTCGAGGCACTGGAGACCAGCGTCCAGGACTGGCGGGCGTGGGCGGCTCACTGCCGCTACGACGGGCCGCACCGGGACGCCGTCGTACGCTCCCTGATCACGCTCAAGGCCCTCACCTACGCGCCGACCGGCGGCATCGTGGCCGCCCCCACCACCTCGCTGCCCGAGGAACTCGGCGGCGTCCGCAACTGGGACTACCGCTACTGCTGGCTGCGCGACTCCACGCTCACCCTCGGCGCGCTCCTCGCGGCCGGCTACCACGAGGAGGCCGAGGCGTGGCGCGACTGGCTGCTGCGCGCGGTCGCGGGCGACCCGTCGGACCTCCAGATCATGTACGGCCTCTCGGGGGAACGCCGACTGCCGGAGTACGAGATTCCGTGGCTGTCCGGCTTCGCCGGCTCCGCGCCCGTCCGGGTCGGCAACAGCGCCGTGGAGCAGTTGCAGCTCGACGTGTACGGCGAGGTCATCGACTCGCTGTCGCTCGCCCGGCGTTCGGGCCTGCCGTCACGGCCCCACATGTGGCGGGTGCAGTGCGCCATGATGGAGTTCCTGCGGGTCGCCTGGCGGCAGCCGGACGAGGGGATCTGGGAGGTGCGCGGCCCACGCCGGCACTTCGTGTACTCGAAGGTGATGGCCTGGGTGGCCGCCGACCGCGCGGTGCGCACCCTGGAGGACGACCCGACCCTCGACGGCGACCTGGAGGGCTGGCGGGAGATGCGCGACGACGTGCACCGGGAGGTGCTCGAGCGCGGCTTCGACCCCGGCCGGAACACTTTCACGCAGTCCTACGGTTCACCCGAACTGGACGCCTCCCTGCTGCTCATCCCCCGGGTGGGTTTCCTGCCCCCCGACGATCCCCGGGTGGTCGGCACGGTCGACGCCGTCCGCGCCGAACTCGCCCGCGACGGCTTCCTGGTGCGCCGCTACAGCGCCGCGACGACCGGCGTCGACGGACTCCCGGGCGACGAGGGCACGTTCATCGTCTGCTCGTTCTGGCTCGCGGACGCGCTGTATCTGACGGGCCGTACGCGGGAGGCGCGCGAGCTGTTCGAACGGCTGGTCGGCCTCACCAACGACCTGGGCCTGCTGTCCGAGGAGTACGACCCGGTCGCGGGCCGCCAGCTCGGCAACTTCCCGCAGGCCTTCAGCCACATCGGTCTGGTGGTGTCCGCCCTCAGCCTGTTCGGCGTCGAGAACGCGGGCGAAACGGAAGGGGTCGCACCACCGGGATAGGGGAGGATGGGGCCATGGATCTTGGACTGAAGGATCGTGTGTACGTCGTCACGGGAGCCACCCGGGGCCTGGGCAACGCCGCCGCGCGTGAACTCGTCGCCGACGGCGCGAAGGTGGTCGTCACCGGGCGCGACGCGAAGAGCGCGGCCGACGCCGCCTCCGCGCTCGGCGCGAACGCGGTCGGGGTCGCGGCCGACAACGGCGCCGCCGAGACCCCGGCCCGGCTGATCGCGGGCGCCCGTGACCACTTCGGCGGCTTCGACGGCATCCTGATCAGCGTGGGCGGACCGCCGCCCGGGTTCGCCGCGGACAACAGCGACGAGCAGTGGATGGTCGCGTTCGAGTCGGTGTTCCTCGGTGCCGTCCGGTTGGCCCGCGCGGCCGCCGCGGAGCTCGGCGAGGGCGGTGTCGTCGGTTTCGTGCTCTCCGGCTCGGTGTACGAGCCGATCCCCGGGCTGACCATCTCCAACGGTCTGCGTCCGGGCCTCGCGGGCTTCGCCAAGTCCCTCGCGGACGAGCTGGGCCCGCGCGGCATCCGGGTCGTCGGGCTGCTGCCGTCCCGTATCGACACGGACCGCGTCCGCGAACTGGACGGGCTGTCCGCCGACCCCGAGGCCACCCGCGCGGCCAACGAGTCCCGCATCCCGCTGCGCCGCTACGGCACCCCGGAGGAGTTCGGCCGCACGGCCGCGTTCCTGCTCTCCCCCGCGGCGTCGTACCTGACCGGCATCATGGTGCCGGTGGACGGCGGAATGCGCAGCGGATTCTAGACCCGGATGCCGAGCCCGCCCACGGAGCCGAGCCCCTGGGGCCGTCGCGGACGCATGGGGGCCCGCAGAAGCGCCCTCCCGAAAGCGGGCGGCCCCGGGCAGAACGCCTACCCGCAAGCGGGCACCGGTCAGGCGCTCCGCGCGGTGCTTGACGCCCGCGAAGACGTGCCTTCGCGGGAGCGCGGCAAGGCCTTCGAGGCGGCAGGGCCAGACAGACCTCCTCCCGAAGCCGGGCGGGGCGGCGGATCCGCGCGGCAGGGTCCTCCCCGGCGGCAGGCGGTCCCGGTGGACCCGCCCCAGGGGGAGGGAACGGCACCGTGAGCGCCCGACCGCAAGCGGGCGCCCGTCAGGTCACGCGCTCCGCGCGGTGCTTGACGCCGCGGAGGCGGACCTCCGTGGGGAGCGTGGCGAGGCCGGCCGAGTCACGTGCGTGCGCGAGTGCTTCCACGGTCAGCAGGTGCAGCGCGCGCCCGGGGTCCACGTGCGGTTCCAGCAGGAGCCGCACGCGCGCCTCGGGCAGACTGCGCCGGCCGGTCAGATGGACGTGCGCCTGGTCGACCCCGACCAGCCGGGCCGACTCACCGGCCAGCACCCCCTCCAGGGCCCGGCCGCGCAGCAGCGCGCCCGCCCCGTCGCCGGTGTCGACGAGCACGTCGGCAAGACGTCGGCGCCGCACGACGGCGGCCAACCACCACAGGGCGAGCAGCAGGAGCACCGCGAACGCGGCGATGACCGCGGGCCACCACCAGCCCTGGTCCCGCCACTTGGTCCGTTCGGCGGTGCTGAGCAACACGTCGTGCCGCCCGTCGTGGATCCACCACGACGGCGGCCGTACGCCGAGTCCGACGGCGAGCACGGAGCCGCCGAGGACGAGCAGCACGAGCCCGATGAAGCCGATCAGTACGCGGTTGACGATCCGGAGCACGGACCCTCACCCCTTCCTTCCGGGGCGCGCGACATGCACCGACAGGGCGGGCGAGCGGGCCAGTCCCAGCCCCTTGATGCCGTCGGTGAGCGTGGTGTCGAGGTCGGCGCGCACGTCGTCGAGTTCCCGGAAGTGCGACACCGCGCGGACGTCGACCTTCCGGCGCTTCACGCGCACCCGGACCGACTGCACACCGGCGACCTCCATGGCCCGGTCGCGGAGCGCCATCGCGGCGGCGCCCCGGTGCAGCCCGGCCCGGACATCGGCGTGGGTGCGCCGCATCGGCAGCACGTCCCGCAGTCCGGGCGTGGCCGCGAGGACGATGAGCCAGAGTCCCACCGCGGCGGCGATTCCGGCGCCGACGAGGACCGCGGTGTCGTCGAGCGGCCGTTCGGCAAGCTGCTGGGACAGCCAGGTGCGCCAGCGCAGGGCCATCCGCCCGGCACGCACGGCCACGACGTCGTACAGGAAGGCGCCCGCGGCGACGAGGAGCACGAGCGCGAGGATGCCCGCCGGGATGCGCCGCGCGGACCAGAACCGGCCCTGGCGCCCGTCCTCGTCGTCGACGGTGTTCAGCGGTTCGTAGGCGGCCGCGGAGGCGGACTGCCCGAGCGCGCCCGCGTCGTCCCCCTTCTCCGGCTTCTCCAGTACGGGCAGCTTGCGGGTGTTCTCGGAGCCCTGGGGCTCGCTCATTGCGTCCTCCCCTGTGCCGCGCCGGGCCCGTGCGCCAGGTGCAACCGCTCCACCTGGACGGCCACCTCCGGCACTTCCATTCCCGCCAACGCCCTTACCCGCTCGGCGACATGACGACGCACCTCGCCGCACTGGGCACCGATGTCGGCCGGGTAGCCGAGTTCGAGGCTGACCCGGACCTGCGCGCTGTGCGTCGGTGTGCCGTCCGCTCCGCCACCGGCCGACTGCCGTCGCACGACGACCGTCGCGTGCGGGGGCACGGCGTCGGCGGGCAGCGGGGGCAGCGCCTCGCGCGCCGCCTGTGACGCGATCTTCGCGACGACCCGGTCGGCGATCCGGGTGGCGCCCCGCTCGGCGGCCGCGACGGTCGCGAGGCCCGGCCGTGTCTCACCGAGCCGGTCGACATGACCTGGCACGCGTCACCGCCGCCGGTCGTCACGGGCACGGAAGAAGTCGCCGATGTCCAGGTCCCCCTCCAGGAGCCGTCCGACGACGAACCCGACGGCCCCCAGGGCGGCCACCAGGAGGAAGGCGCCGAAACCGCCGAAGTACCCGGCGAAGGCCAGCGCCATTCCGGCGATCATGCCGATCACGGCCAAGCTCATGGTGCGCTCCTCAGCAGTCGGTGGCCGCGTGATCACTCGTGGTGCGGTGGCCGGGACGTCCGGGGCGTTCCGGTGGCCCGAGGGTCACTGGAGCCGCGACTCCGGCTCCTCGTCTTCTTCCTCGGGAAGCTTCACATCACTCACCGCGATGTTGACTTCCACCACTTCGAGGCTCGTCATGCGCTCGACGGCCGCGACGACGTTCTCGCGCACGTCCCGCGCCACGTCGGCGATCGAGACGCCGTAGTCGACGACGATCTCCAGGTCGAGCGCCGTCTGCAGCTCGCCGACCTCGGCCTTCACACCCCGTGTCACGGATTTGGACCCGCCCGGCACCCGGTCGCGCACCGCTCCGAAGGTCCGGCTCAGCCCGCTGCCCATCGTGTGGACACCGACCACGTCACGGGCGGCGAGCCCGGCGATCTTCTCCACGACTCCGTCGGCGATCGTGGTCCGTCCCCGCGTGGCGGGATCTCCACCGCCGCGCCTGGTGGGCTTACGGGTCTGCTGGCTCTCCTTCTCGATGTCGGGGCTGTCCGTCCGGTTCCGCTCGGTCATGTCGGTCATTGCCGTACGTCCCTTTCGGTCGTCCTCCTCTGCTCACAGTAGGTCGGGTCGCGCGGTCGCGCGCCATGGATGGGGCAGGCTGGGGTGATGACGGCGGACCGATGGACGCAAGTGGTACGGCATCAGCTCGGGCTCGGCAGACTCCTGCCGCTGGGCCTTCCTCGCGACGGCGCGTGGATCACCGAGGAGGCGGCCGAGTCCGCGTTGCGGCGCGCGGCGGCCGGTGTGGACGGTGTGCGTCTCGGCGCGCTCCGGATCGCGCTCGCCGATCCCGACCGGACCGGCTCGCCCGCGGTGCCGCCTCCGCCCAGCGCCCTGCCGCCCGGCCCGCTGCGGGTCACGGCGGAGTTCCTGGCCTCGGCGGATCCCACGGTCCCGGGTGTCGAACCCCTCCCGGCCATCGCGGCCCGGCTGCGCCAGACCCTGGCCACCGCGGCGACACAGCGGCTGGGTCTCGACATCACCGAGGTGGACCTACGGGTGACGGACCTACTGGAGGAGGACGAACCATCCGCCGCGCTCCCGGCGACCGAACCCCCGGAGACCCCCGCAGCCGTCCCGGCCACCGACGTACGGGACTCACCTCCTGCCGCCCCGGCGGACAACGGACAGGAGTCACAGACCACCGCCCCGGCCGACGACGTACGGAAGTCAGGGCCTGCGGGCCCGGCGGACAACGGGCGGAAGTCACAGGCCGACGTCCCGAGCGACCGGGCACAGGAGCCACAGGCCGACGTCCCGAGTGACCGGGCACAGGAGCCACAGGCCACCGGCCCGGCCGCCGACGTACGCAAGCCACCTCCTGCCGTCCCGGCGGACAACGGACCGAAGTCGCAGGGCAGCGTCCCGGCCGACGGCGTCCAGGAGCCACCGGCCACCGGCCGGGCCGACCGCGTCCAGGAGGCGCAGACGGCCGGCTCTGGTGACCTCCTACGGGCGACACAAGCCGCCGTTCCGGCCGACGACCCGGGGAAGGGGGCCGTCGCCGGGTCGGCCGACGACGGGCGTGGGGCGGTCGTGCCGAAGGATCCCGAGCGGGCTCGGATCGCGGCGGCCGCTCTCGCCGTCCCGGGCGTCACCCGTCTGACGGACGTCCTCGGCCAACCGGTCCACGTCGAGACCGCGCCCGCCACGGAACCGGCCCTGCCGCGCCGCCACATCCGCGTCGAACTGGCGGTCTCCCCGGACGAGCGGGCGGTGGACGTGGCGCGGGCGGTCAGGGCGGCGGTCGCGGAGGCGGCTCGGGACACGCCGTCCGTGGCGGTCCTGGTGACGGCCGTGAGCCGGGACGCCCGTCCTTAGGGAGCGGGGACGTCCGCCGCCGGTGGGCGTCCTGCCCCGGAGAGCCTCAGGGGGTGGCTAGGACCTGTCCTAGTCCCCCACGCCCGCGAGGTCGCGGAGCCGGCGGGCCTGGGACGCCCGCTCGGCGGAGCGCTGCTCCTCGTACGACCGGTCCTGGGCCCCGCGCAGCAGGGCCTTCGTCTCGATCACGGCGTCGCGCGGCGCGGCCAGCAGCGCGGCGGCCAGGTCGCCGACCGCGGCGTCGAGCTGCTCGCCGGGCACGGCGAGGTTGGCGAGCCCGGTGCGTTCGGCCTCCTCCGCCAGGACGAAGCGGCCCGTGGCGCAGATCTCCAGCGCGCGGGCGTATCCCACGAGGCTGACCAGCGGGTGCGTTCCCGTGAGGTCGGGCACCAGACCGAGGCTGGTCTCGCGCATGGCGAACTGCACGTCGTCGGCGACGACGCGCAGGTCACAGGCGAGCGCGAGCTGGAACCCCGCACCGATGGCATGCCCCTGCACCGCGGCGATCGACACGAGGTCGCTGCGCCGCCACCAGGTGAACGCCTCCTGGTACTCGGCGATGGTCGCGTCGAGCTCGGCGTCGGAGCCACGCGCGAGGTCGATGAACGACGGTTCCCCGTCGAAGCCCTCGGGCGTGAACGCCTGCCGGTCCAGCCCCGCGGAGAAGGACTGGCCTTCGGCACGCAGAACGACCACGCGGACGGAGCCCGGCAGTGACCGGCCGGCCTGCGTCAAGGCCCGCCAGAGAGCAGGACTCTGGGCGTTGCGCTTGGCCGGATTGGTCAGCGTCACCGTGGCGATCGCGCCGTCGACGGTGAGCCGTACGCCGTCCTTGTCGAGTACCGGGTCGAGATCCTTGTCGAGCGAAGCCATGGGGTGCCTCCGATGGGTGCGGTCGGATCAGCTGCGCACCCCGCGAAGACACGAGGGAACGCACCTAAGTGACTGCACAGTAACCACCCGGTCGGTCACCCGACCGACCGGGTGGTCACCACCGAAGCCGATGGGGACGCCCGGCCTCAGGCCGAGGCGGCCTTCTTGCCCCGCGTCGCTCCGCCACGCCCTCGGAGCGTGACTCCCGACTCACTGAGCATCCGGTGCACGAAGCCATACGAACGGCCGGTCTCTTCGGCCAGCGCTCGGATGCTCGCACCGGAGTCGTACTTCTTCTTCAGGTCTGCCGCGAGCTTGTCGCGCGCGGCGCCGGTAACCCGGCTGCCCTTCTTCAGAGTCTCGGCCACCCGGTCCTCCTCATGGGAAGTGCGCTCTGGACTCTCATGATCACCCCTTTCGGGCGCCATGGCCACCCATTCGGCAAGGTCCGTAAGACACGGTTTTGACGACAGGAGTCCGTCCCCACGAGTGGAATCAGTCATTCCGGCTGGTGACGTCCGTACAGCCGAACGGGTTCCTCCGCGAAGTGCCTGGTCAGCGACGCAAGACGGCCGAGCCCTTGGGAACAAGGGACTCGGCCGTGAAATCGGTGTAGGACACACCTCGGTACGAGGAGATCTCACACAGATGGTGGATCACGGATCGGCCGAATGATCCATGCGCAGTGGATCAGTCATTCGATCATCTGGCGCGGACCCCCTCCCAGGGGCAGCGCACGGGCTCAGGCGAGGGCCACCAGGTCGGCGTAGTCGGAGCCCCACAGGTCCTCGACGCCGTCCGGCAGCAGGATGATCCGCTCCGGCTGGAGCGCCTGGACGGCGCCCTCGTCGTGAGTGACGAGGACGACGGCGCCCTTGTAGGTGCGCAGCGCGCCGAGGATCTCCTCGCGGCTGGCCGGGTCGAGGTTGTTCGTCGGCTCGTCGAGCAGCAGGACGTTCGCGGACGAGACGACGAGGGTCGCGAGCGCGAGCCGGGTCTTCTCGCCGCCGGAGAGCACGCTGGCCGGCTTGTCGACGTCGTCGCCGGAGAACAGGAACGAGCCGAGTGTCTTGCGGACCTCGACCAGGTCCAGGTCGGGGGCGGCGGAGCGCATGTTCTCCAGGACCGTGCGCTCGGGGTCGAGGGTCTCGTGCTCCTGCGCGTAGTAGCCGAGCTTGAGGCCGTGGCCCTCGATGACCTCTCCGGTGTCGGGCTTCTCGGCGCCGCCGAGCAGGCGCAGGAGGGTCGTCTTGCCGGCGCCGTTCAGGCCGAGGATGACGACGCGGGAGCCCTTGTCGATGGCCAGGTCGACGTCGGTGAAGATCTCCAGCGAGCCGTACGACTTCGACAGGCCCTCCGCCATGAGCGGGGTCCTGCCGCAGGGCGCGGGCTCGGGGAAGCGCAGCTTGGCGACCTTGTCGGAGACGCGGACCGCCTCCAGGCCGGCGAGCAGCTTGTCGGCGCGCTTGGCCATGTTCTGCGCGGCCACGGTCTTGGTGGCCTTGGCACGCATCTTGTCGGCCTGCGAGTTCAGCGCGGCGGCCTTCTTCTCGGCGTTCTGACGCTCGCGCTTGCGGCGCTTCTCGTCGGCCTCGCGCTGCTGCTGGTAGAGCTTCCAGCCCATGTTGTAGACGTCGATCTGGGCGCGGTTGGCGTCCAGGTAGAAGACCTTGTTGACGACCGTCTCGACGAGGTCGACATCGTGGGAGATCACGATGAAGCCGCCGCGGTACGTCTTCAGGTAGTCGCGCAGCCAGACGATGGAGTCGGCGTCGAGGTGGTTCGTCGGCTCGTCCAGGAGCAGGGTGTCGGCGTCCGAGAAGAGGATGCGGGCCAGCTCGATACGGCGGCGCTGACCGCCGGAGAGCGTGTGCAGGGGCTGGCCGAGCACCCGGTCGGGCAGGTTGAGCGCGGCGGCGATGGTCGCGGCCTCGGCCTCGGCGGAGTACCCGCCCTTGGTGAGGAACTCCGTCTCCTGGCGCTCGTACTGCCGCATGGCCTTCTCGCGGGTGGCGCCCGAGCCGTTGGCGATGCGCTGCTCGTTCTCGCGCATCTTGCGGATCAGGACGTCCAGGCCGCGGGCCGACAGGACGCGGTCGCGGGCGAGGACGTCGAGGTCGCCGGTGCGCGGGTCCTGCGGCAGGTAGCCGACCTCGCCCGAGCGGGCGACGGTGCCCGCGGCGGGCTGGCCTTCGCCCGCGAGGACCTTGGTGAGGGTCGTCTTGCCCGCGCCGTTGCGGCCGACCAGGCCGATGCGGTCGCCCTTCGTGATGCGGAAGGTGGCGGACTCGATGAGGATGCGGGCGCCGGCGCGCAGCTCGATACCGGAGGCGGAGATCACGGACAGACTCCAGGGCAGGGTCGTTGGCGGGGTGGACGGCTGAGGACGTTCCCGCCGTCTAATGCGCGAGGAGAATGGCCATGGGCCAAGTCTAACGGGGCGACGCAACCGCTTTTCCGGTGTGCGGGCGTCGCGCACCGTGACACTCACCCCGCCGCGCGGTGCCTCTCGGGCGCCTCTCGGGCGCCCCCGCAGGGTGTCGAGGGGGCTCGGCCCGGGTGATCCGGTGCTGGTCCTGCATGACGATGATCTCTCCGGTCCCGCTGTGATGATTATCGCCGCTCCGGCCGCCCGGGGCGGCACGAGGCCGTGGGAGCCGCGCGGATCGACGGGCAGCCCACCCGGGGCAGGGAGGCCGGACACGCGGCCTGACCGGCGGCGGTGCCGTGCGTCGCCCGTTCGGACCTCGGTCCGGGGCCGGGGGTCCGGGAGCGTATGAGGATGGCGCCACGGAGCGACGTACGGCAGGAAGTGGTGCGCCCATGCAGTTCGACGACGACGCCGGTCTGGACACCTCCGAGGTGCAGGACGTGCGCGCCAGTCGGATCCCCGGCGGCAGGGCGACCATCGGCGGCGGCCTCGCCGGCCTGATCGCCCTCGTCATCGGACTGCTCTTCGGGGTGGGGCCCGACCAGCTCGGGCTCTCCTCGGGCGGCGGCCGGTCCGGGGCGACCGCCTCCTCACTCGCGCAGGTGCGGCAGGCCTGCCGGACGGGGCGGGACGCGAACGCCCAGGAGGACTGCCGGACCGTGGCGGTGGTCAACAGCGTCCAGGCGTACTGGACCCGCGAGTTCGCGCGCAGGGGCGGCACCTACACGCGCGCCCCGATGGTGTTCTTCAGCGGCCGGGTCGACACCGCGTGCGGCACCGCCTCGTCGTCCGTCGGGCCCTTCTACTGTCCCCGTGACCGCAAGGGGTATCTGGACCTCGGTTTCTTCGACGACCTTCGTACGAAGTTCGGCTCCGGCGGCGGACCGTTCGCGCAGGCGTATGTGGTGGCGCACGAATACGGGCATCACGTGCAGAACCTGATGGGCACGCTGAACCGGTCGCAGGGCGGCGTGACCGGCGCGAACAGCGACTCGGTGAAGGTGGAGCTCCAGGCCGACTGCTACGCGGGGGTGTGGGCGCGGCACGCGACCACCACACCGTCCTCGTCGACGGGGAAGCCGTTGCTGACCTCGCTGACGGACACCGACATCCGTGACGGCCTGGATGCGGCGGCGGCCGTGGGCGACGACCGGATCCAGTCGAGGTACCAGGGCCGGGTGACCCCGGAGACCTGGACGCACGGGTCGGCCATGCAGCGCCGGCAGTGGTTCTACCAGGGCTTCACCAGCGGCGACATGGCGCAGTGCGACACGTTCCGGTGAGCGGGAGCCGAACCGGGGCGCCGGGGCGCCGGAGCGCCGGGCCGGGCGACACGGCGGGCGACGGATTCCGGGCCGCGGGGCGTTGTCAGTGGCCGGTGCCAGACTGGGCGGCGGATCGAAATCCGGCAGTGTGGGACGAGACGGAGTGATCGGCATGGCTGGCACGAACGGCGGACGCCCGAGCATCTACCCCTCGATGCTGTACACCGACGCGAAGGCGGCGATCAGGCAGCTCACGGAGGCCTTCGGCTTCACCGAGCTGTCCGTGTACGAGGGGGAGGACGGCTCGGTGATGCACGCCGAGCTGGTGCAGGGCAACGGAGCGGTGATGCTCGGCTCCAAGGGCCGCGGCGGCCGCTTCGACGAGGCGATGAAGAGCGCCGGCCCGTGCGGGGTCTACATCGTCGTGGACGACGTCGACGCGCACCACCAGCGCGCCGTGGACCACGGCGCGGAGATTCTGATGGCCCCGACCGACCAGGACTACGGCTCGCGTGACTACATGGCCCGCGACGTCGAGGGCAACATCTGGAGCTTCGGCACCTACGCCCCGGAGATAGGCGCGTAGCAACGCCGGGCGGCGGCTCGCGCCGGGTCCCGGCCGGTTCCCCCGCCCGCTCCCGGTCGGCTTCCCCCGGTCAGCTTCCCCCGGTGTGCACCTGGAAGGCGGCCCTGCGTACGGCCTTGGCGAGGGCCGGGTCCGGGTGGGCGGCGGCGAGCGCGACCAGCACCTGCACCGTGCGCGGGTGTCCGACCGCGCGCACCTCGTCGAGCAGCGCGGGCACGGTGGGCTGCACCGCGGACTCCAGATGGCGGACGAGGAGCGGGGCCTCGCCGTGGTCGGCGACGGCGGCCGCGGTGTCGACCCACAGCCAGGTGGACTCGGCGCGGGTGAGGACCTCGTGGGCGTCCTCGGGGTCGTAGCCGTCGTGCTCGGCGAGCCACAGCAGGGCGTAGGGGCGCAGCGGGGTCTCTTCGACGACGGCGCGCACATCGGGCTCGGCGGGGGCGCCGACCACGCGCAGCGCCTCGAAGGCGAGGCCGCGGGTGAGGGCGTCCTCGCCGCGGGCGGCGTCGATGAGTTCGGTGACGGCGCCGCCTACCGGGCGGGCGGCGAGCCAGGCGCGGTACTCGGCGCGGGCGGCGTTGGGGCGGAGCTGGGCGCAGCCGCGGAGCATGTCCTCGGCGGACTGCTCGATGTTCCCGGCGGGGCTCTGCGCGGCGACGCAGATCTGCTCCAGCTTGACCCAGACCGCCCAGCTTCCGAGCGGGGTGAGCGTGGCCTGCCCTCCCCCACAGGTCAGGGCTCCGACGGAGGCGAGGGCGTGCAGGGCCCAGTCGAGGAGGGGGGCGAGGGGGGCGTCCGGGACCTCGGCGGGCTCCGGGGCGGGCACGGGCTCGGGGCCGTAGGGGATTTCGCAGCGCTCGGTGCGCAGTTCCGTGACGCGCTGTCCGAGGAGGTCGAGGAGCTGGTCCACGGGGACGGGCCCGGCGGAGAGCTGAAGGAAGGAGAGCACCTGGGGCATCGCGGAGACGACCTCGGCGACGGCCGCGGGCTCGCGGTCCGCCGGCTCGGGATACGCGAGGGACCAGGCGTCGAAGAGCGCGACCCAGCCGCGCAGGACGGCGCTGTCGTCGCGGCTCCAGGCGCGCAGCCGCCATCCCGGGCGGGCGGTGTCGCCGTGCACCTCGATGAGGCCGGCCAGACGGGCCGTGTCCCAGTCGGCGCGGACCTGAACCGGGGTCAGTCCGAGATCCGCGGCGGCCCGTTCGGCGGTGGCGTCCGAGAGGGCGCCCTTGCCGCCGGGGTTCGCGCCGTCGCGCCCCGGGCGCAGGGCGGCGTCGGCCCAGCGCGCGACACGGGCCGCGTCGGACAGGCCGGTGCGTGCCATACGGGCGAGTTCCGCGGGCGGCGGTGTGCCTTCCGGCGGTCGCGGTGCGGGGCGGCGCGTGCGGCGTTGGGTGACCGCTCGGGGAGCGGCCGCGAGGGACCGCGGGCTGACGAGTCGGAGCCTGGAGTCGCGCGGGTTACGGGACGTCACGGGTGCAGTCTTGCGGTTGACGGTCCGAAAACCCAAACGGAATGCCGTCGCAGGCCACGGGGGCGGTGGGAGCGGGCCCCTCCCGGGGTGCCCGACACGCGGGAAAGCGGGCCGCGCCGAGTTGTTCAGGACCGAACCGGAAGCGTGCCTTCACGTGGCCCGGGGCCCGCCGGGACACCCCGCGCAGAGCCCCGGCGCCGCTGTCGAACCGCCCGCGACGGGGCCGCGCGATGGCCTCACTCCGGGCGCGCGCCGGGGGGCTTCGCGCTGGGGTTGCGTGCCGGTTTCGCTCCCGGGGCGTGCGTGGGCCTCACTCCGGGCGCGCGCGACGGCTCGGCCTCCGGCGCGCGCCGGAGGGGAGAGCCCCGTGTACGGCGGGGGCGCGCCGACCTGCGGCAACGGCGTGCCGTGGCCGTCTCCGTGCCGCGCCACGCCACGGCCGTCTCTGCCGAATGCCGTGGCCTGGCTCAGGCCTGGCTTGGCTTGGCTCAGGCCTGGCCCGGATCAGGCCTGGCCCGGGGCCGGGATCGCCCGGGGCCGGGAGATGGCCTGGATCAGGGGACGGGTCACATCAGGGGGATCACATCAACGGGGTGAGGAAGCGGCGCAGGGCCTCTTCGTAGGTCGCCGGGTCGGCGTTCCACATGGCGCCGTGCGGGGCGTTCGGGACGGTGTGCAGGGTGACGAGGTCGGGGCGGCTCGCGGCGAGGTGGCGGGAGGGACCCCAGGGGGCGATGGTGTCGTCCGGGCCGTGCACCAGCAGGGTCGGCACCTTGACCTGCGCGGGATGCGCGGCGTGCGCGATGCGGTCTCCGCGGACGCCGGTGCGGCCCTGGGCGGCACGCACCGCGAGAGGCAGCAGGAAACTCGGCGTGTGCCGGGCTCCGGCGAGGGCCCGCAGCGTGGCCTCCCAGTCGAGGACCGGCGAGTCCAGGACGATCCCCGAGATCCGCTCGCGCAGCGCGGAATGGGCGGCGGCGCGCAGCGCCATGGTGGCGCCGGTGGACCAGCCGTACAGGACGACGCGCTCGGCGCCGTACCGCACGGCGTACCGGATGGCCGCGTCGAGGTCGCGCCACTCGGTCTCGCCGAGGTGGTTCAGGCCGTCCGGGGGCCGGGGTGCCCCGAGGTCGCCCCGGTAGGCGAGGTCGAGCACGGGGAAGTGCCGGCCGTTCAGGAACTCCATCACGTTCATGGGGTGTTCCCGGGTGGCGCCCAGGCCGTGCACGGTGATGATCCAGGTGTCGCGGACGGCGGGCACGAACCAGGCGGGCAGGGCGCCGAGTTCGCCGGGCACGTCGACGTCGGCGTGTTCCAGTCCGAGGGCGGACCCGGGGTCTCCTACGTACAGGTTCGGTGTGAGCCACACCTTGTCGCCGGGTTCCAGGGAGCCGTGCGTGACGCGTTCCAGCCGGCGTACGACGGTGTCGGCGGTGTGCGGGACGGAGTTCTGGAGGGGTCCGACGACCCCGTGGGAGCCGTCGCCCGCCAGGCCGTAGGTTCCGGGGCGCCGGGAGGCGAGGGCCCGGGTGAGGGTGATGCTCCCCGCCGTCGTGGCGTGCACGGTGAGCCGGGGCTCGGTGGGCAGGGGCTTGCCGGGCCTCGTCTTCAGCGCGGCGTCGCTGGCGAACCGGCCCGCCGCCACGGAGGCCGCGCCTGCCGCAATGGCTACGGTGACGGCCGCTGCCGTGGCTCTTAGGGTGCGCACCCGACCAGTTTCCCGGGGGACCCGGCCATCGGCCAGCGGGAGCGCCCCCAGGGGTGACGGCCGTCGCCCACCGGACCCCTGCCGCGGGGGCCGTCCGGCGCCCCTGCCGCGGGCCGTCCGGCAGGGCACTACCGCTTCTGGCCGTACCCCCGCAGCCGCTCCCCCGCCTCCCGGAGCTGGTCCGGTGAGAGCAGGGCGGGCGCGAGGCCCGGGACGGAGGAGGAGAGGAGCCAGACGCGGCACATCCATTCGAGCTGAGCCGTGCGGTCGTACGCCTGGTTGAGCGAGGCCCCGTAGGCGATGGTGCCGTGGTTCTGGAGGAGGCAGGCGGTGCGGTCGGCCAGGGCCCGGAGCATGTTCTCGGCCAACTCCGGCGTGCCGTAGGTCGCGTAGGGGGCGACGCGGACCGGGCCACCGAGGTCCGCGGCCATGTAGTGGATCAGCGGGAGCTCGGGGACGAGGGTCGAGACGGCCGTCGCGTGCGCGGCGTGGGTGTGAACGACGGCCCGCGCTCCGGTGACGCGGTACACCGCGAGGTGCATCGGCAGTTCGCTGGTCGGGCGGAGCGAACCGAGCACCTGCCGGCCGTCGAGGCCGACGCCGACGAGGTCGTCGTGCGTCAGCCGGTCGTAGGGCACGCCCGTGGGCGTGACCAGGACGGTGTCGCCGACACGGACCGAGACGTTGCCCGAGGTACCGACGACCAGCCCGTCGGCGACCGTCCGGCGGGCCGTCGCGACGAGTTCGTCCCAGGCCCGCCGAAGGCCGTCCCGCGCGTCGTCCCGCGCGGCCGTCTCGTCCCGCTCGTCGCGTTCGTCGCGTTCGTCTGCCATCCGTGGGCCCTCCCGCCCGTCCCGTGCGGCCCGTGCGGCCCCGTTCCGCTCCGTCATGACGCGATCCTGCCAGGCACGGCCGAGGCCGCACCCCGGGCGGGCGCACCTTAGGCCGGAAGCCGAGCCTCCGTAAGGGTGCATACAGCTACATATCCCCCTCGTCGGCGAATGGCCGGGGACCGACGGGCGGCGCGGGATCTTCCCGTAGCCTCTGGGGGATTTGTCGCACACGTCGCCATTTCCGGGGGGAAATGTGGCCCGTGATCACAAACCGTTCCGTCGTCGCGCCCTCGTGGCCGCGACCGCCGTCGCGGCGACGCTCGCCCTGGGGGGCGCCGGCCTCACCGCCGTCCCGGCCGAGGCCGCGGGCAACGCCAAGGGCCACGACGTCTCCTCTCACCAGAAGAACGTGGACTGGCCGAGCGCGAAGGCGAGAGGCGCGCGATTCGTCTACGTGAAGGCGACCGAGTCCATCACCTACCGCAACCCCTACTTCGCCCGGCAGTACGACGGCGCGCGCGACGCGGGAATCCTGCACGGCGCCTATCACTTCGCGGTGCCGAACCAGTCCTCAGGCGCCGCGCAGGCCGCGTACTTCGTACACAACGGCGGGGCGTGGCGCGCGGACGGCTGGACGCTGCCGCCCGCACTGGACGTCGAGTACAACCCGTACGGCAGGAGCAAGTGCTACGGCCTCAGCAAGGCCGGAATGGTGCACTGGATCAGGGCCTTCAGTGACGAGATCCGCCGCGAGACCGGCCGCCGCCCTGTGATCTACACCACAACGCGCTGGTGGAACACCTGCACCGGCTCCAGCCGGACATTTGCCGCGGATCACACACTGTGGCTGGCCCGCTACGACTCGGCGGGCACCGGAGCGCTTCCCGCCGGATGGTCCGCCTGGACCTTCTGGCAGTACGACAACAGCGGCAGCCTGCCGGGTGACCAGAATCTCTTCAACGGATCCCCGGCCGGGCTCAAGCGACTCGCCCTGGGGTAGCACCCCAAGCGGAACAAGAGATTCCGTATCCGTTCGAACCCGCAGGCCCGCCCCTCCGATGCAAGCGGAGGGGCGATTCACCATTCAAGACACTCCAATGCCCGACTCAGTTCATCTTCCGTTCATCCAGGTTGCCTACGGTCCACCTGCCACTGACGTCCAACAGAAGCCTGGGTAAATGGAACACATCACGCTCCTCCTCGGAATCGTGATCGTCACCGCTCTCGTGTTCGATTTCACGAACGGTTTCCACGACACCGCCAACGCGATGGCCACCACCATCTCGACCGGCGCACTCAAGCCCAAGGTCGCGGTGGCCATGTCCGCCGCGCTCAACCTTGTCGGCGCCTTCCTCTCGGTGGAGGTCGCCAACACGATCTCCAAGGGCCTCGTCGACGAATCCGGGATCAAGCCGGAGGTGATCTTCGCCGCGCTCGTCGGCGCGATCCTCTGGAACCTGGTGACCTGGCTCGTCGGACTCCCGTCCAGTTCCTCGCACGCCCTCATGGGCGGCCTGGTCGGCGCCACCATCGCCTCCGCCGGTACCGGCGCCGTGCACGGGGACGTCCTGGTCGGCAAGGTGCTCCTGCCCGCGGTCGCGGCCCCGATCGTCGCCGGCCTCGCCGCGATGTTCGCGACCCGGCTGTCGTACAAGCTCAGTGGTGACGCCGAGACCAAGGCGACCAAGAAGGGCTACCGCGCCGGCCAGATAGCCTCCGCGGGCCTGGTCTCGCTGGCCCACGGCACCAACGACGCGCAGAAGACGATGGGCATCATCACCCTGGCCCTGGTCGCGGGTGGCGCCGTCGCTCCGGACTCCAACCCGCCGGTCTGGGTCATCCTGTCCGCCGGTCTCGCCATCGCGCTCGGCACCTACCTGGGCGGCTGGCGCATCATCCGCACGATGGGCAAGGGCCTGACCGACCTCCGGCCGCAGCAGGGCTTCGCCGCCCAGACCAGCGCGGCCACGGTCATCCTCGCCTCCTCGCACATCGGCTTCTCCCTCTCCACCACGCACTCGGTCTCCGGTTCCGTGATGGGCGCCGGCCTCGGCCGCAAGGGCGGTGTGGTCCGCTGGTCCACCGCCAAGCGGATGGTCGTCGCCTGGGTCCTCACGCTGCCCGCCGCCGCCCTGGTCGGCGCGCTCGCCGAGTGGGTGACCGGATTCGGCGCCTGGGGCACCGCACTCGTCGCCGTCTTCCTGGTCGCGTCCAGCCTCGCGATCTGGCGCCGCTCGCGCCGCGAGGTGATCGACCACAACAACGTGAACGACGCCGAAGAGCCCGCCGGTGTGGTGACCACGGCCATCGCCGCCGTCACCCCGCCCCCGGCCGGCACCGTGGCCGAGGAGCTCACGGCCACCATCCCGGCTCCCGCCGAACCCACGGCGAGCCCGTCCGCGCCGTCCCCCGTGGCCTGAGAACCGAAGGAAGAAACAGCATGAACATCGACTGGTCAGCCCTCGGGTCCGTCTTCGGGGTCAGTCTCGGAGTGACCGTGGGCCTCGTCGCCCTCTTCACCCTCGGTGTCGCCGGCCTCTCCAAGAAGGAGTCGGCCCAGGGTGGTTCCGCGGTCGCGGCGGCCACCGGCGCGTACGTCTGCTTCGCGGCCTGCGCCGCGGCGGTGGCGTACGGCATCTCCCTGATCATCACCAAGTAACCCGGCACAAGCGGCCCGAAACAGGGTTGCGCCGAGCGGTACCGCGCGTGGGGTGCGGGACGGATCACCGTCCCGCACCCCACGCGTATGTGGGCCTGCGCACACTGTCCCCCCGCAGGTCAACAGCCAGTTGACGGCCGTTCTCACCCCGTGGTGGACTGCCGGAGCCAAGTACGGCGGCATGAGAGGAAGCCGGTGCGAATCCGGCGCGGTCCCGCCACTGTCATCGGGGAAGTAACTCCCCGGGAGCCAGGAACTCTCACCGCCGGTCTCGTCGAACCAGGGCGTGGACACCCTGAGTGAGGACATATCGCCATGCGCGGCTGCCCGTTGCCCGATCCGCTGAGTACGAGGGTTCCACTCCACCCGATCGCGGGCTGACCCCGTGCGTGCCGATCGCGTCTTCGCGTACGGCGCCGCCGCCGGCCTCCTCGGCGACCTGCTGCTCGGCGATCCCCGCCGTGGGCATCCGGTCGCCGCGTTCGGGCGGGCCGCCGCGTCCGTGGAGCGGACCCTGTGGCGCGACCACCGCGGGTGGGGTGCGCTGCACACGGCTGTCTGCGTGGGCGGTGCCACCGGACTCGCCGCGCTCGCCAGTCGTTCCGTACGTACCTCACGCACCGCTTCCGTCGCGCTGACCGCCGCCGCCACCTGGACCGTCGTCGGAGGAACCTCCCTCGGCCGCGAGGCGCGGGCGATCGGCGGCGCGCTCGCGGCCGGTGACATCGACGCGGCCCGGGAGCGGCTGCCGCATCTGTGCGGCCGCGATCCGCAGGCGCTCGACGCCGACGGGATCGCGCGGGCCGTCGTCGAGTCCGTCGCCGAGAACACGTCGGACGCCGTCGTCGGTGCCCTGGTCTGGGGCGCCGTCGCCGGTGTGCCCGGACTCGTCGCCTTCCGCGCCGTGAACACGCTCGACGCCATGGTCGGGCACAAGTCCCCCAGGCACCGGCGTTACGGCTGGGCCTCGGCCCGGCTCGACGACGTCGCCGGCTGGCCCGGAGCCAGGCTGACCGCCGTCCTCGCGGCCGTGGCCGGTTCCGACCCGGGCGGGGCCGTGCGCGCCTGGCGCGCGGACGCCCGCAAGCATCCGAGCCCCAACGCCGGGCCCGTGGAGGCCTCCTTCGCGGGCACGCTCGGCGTACGGCTCGGCGGCACCCTCTCGTACGGGGGACGCGTCGAGCACCGGCCCGTGCTCAATGCCGCGGGGCGCGCCGTCCACACCCATGACATCGAACGGGCCGTACGGCTCTCCCGGCGCGTCGGCTGGCTCGCGCTCGGCGTGAGCGCCGCCGGACGGGTGCTGCTCACGGCTCGGCTCACCAGGAAGGGGCGCACCGCATGAGCGGCGGGCTGCTGATCGCCGGGACCACCTCGGACGCGGGCAAGAGCGTGGTGACCGCCGGGATCTGCCGGTGGCTGGTGCGCCAGGGCGTCAAGGTCGCGCCGTTCAAGGCGCAGAACATGTCCCTCAACTCGTTCGTGACGCGCGAGGGCGCCGAGATCGGGCGGGCGCAGGCCATGCAGGCGCAGGCCGCCCGCGTGGAACCGACCGCGCTGATGAATCCGGTGCTGCTCAAGCCGGGCAGCGACCGCACCAGCCAGGTCGTCCTGATGGGCAGGCCGGTCGGCGAGATGAGCGCGCGCGGGTTCTTCGGGGCGTCCGGACCCGCCGGGGAGCCGCTGTCGGGCGCCGGACCGAGCGGGGAACGGCTGCGCGGAGGGCGTCAGGAAGCACTCCTCGGCACCGTCCTCGACTGTCTGGCTCAGTTGCGGGGCACGTATGACGCGGTGATCTGTGAGGGAGCCGGCAGTCCGGCCGAGATCAATCTGCGGCGCACCGACATCGTGAACATGGGAGTGGCGCGCAACGCGGGGCTTCCGGTGCTCGTCGTCGGTGACATCGACCGGGGCGGTGTGTTCGCCTCGTTCTTCGGGACGGTCGCGCTGCTGGCCCCCGAGGACCAGGCGCTCGTCGCCGGGTTCCTCGTCAACAAGTTCCGGGGTGACGTCAGCCTGCTGGAGCCCGGGCTCGACATGCTGCACGGCCTCACCGGGCGGCGCACCTACGGCGTCCTGCCCTTCCAGCACGGTCTGGGCATCGACGAGGAGGACGGACTGAGGGTCTCGCTGCGCGGGGCGGTCCGGGAGTCGGCGGTCTCCTCCCCCGTCGGCGCGGACATCCTGCGGGTGGCCGTCTGCGCGATCCCGCTGATGTCCAACTTCACCGACGCCGACGCGCTGGCGGCCGAACCCGGCGTCGTCGTGCGGTTCGTGGACCGGGCCGAGGAACTGGCCGACGCGGACCTGGTCGTCGTGCCCGGGACCCGGGGCACGGTGAAGGCGCTCCAGTGGCTGCGCGAGCGCGGCCTCGCGGACGCGATCGCGCGCCGGGCCGCCGAGGGGCGTCCCGTGCTCGGCATCTGCGGTGGCTACCAGATCCTCGGACAGCACATCGAGGACGAGGTCGAGTCGCGCGCCGGTCACGTCGAGGGGCTCGGACTGCTGCCCGTCCGCGTGCGGTTCGCGCGGGAGAAGACGCTGACACGGCCGGTCGGCCAGGCTCTCGGCGAACACGTCGAGGGCTACGAGATCCATCACGGTGTCGCCGACGTGAGCGGCGGCGACGCGTTCATGTGCGATGACGACGGAAACAGCCTGGACGGGTGCCGGGTCGGCTCCGTCTGGGGCACGCACTGGCACGGATCACTCGAGTCGGACGGATTCCGGCGGGCCTTCCTGCGCGAGGTGGCCGCCGCCGCGGGCCGCCGCTTCGTGCCGGCGGCCGACACGTCGTTCGCGGCGCTGCGCGAGGAGCAGCTGGACCGGCTCGGCGACCTGATCGAGGAACACGCGGACACGGACGCGCTGTGGCGGCTCATCGAGTCCGGCGCGCCGCAAGGACTGCCCTTCATTCCACCGGGAGCACCCGCATGAGCACAGTGTTGTTGTTGTCGACCGCCGACACGGATCTGCTGGCCGCCCGCGCCGGTGGAACCGCCTACCGGATCGGCAATCCGACCCGGGTGGACGTCGCGGGCGAACTCCCCGCGCTCGTCGAGGGCGCGGACGTCGCCGTCGTACGGCTGCTGGGAGGCAAGCGGGCCTGGGAGGACGGGCTGGCCTTCCTGAAGGCGTCCGGTATCCCGACCGTGCTGCTCGGCGGCGAGTCCGTCCCCGACGCCGAGCTGATGGCCGAGTCGTCGGTGCCCGCGGGTGTGGTGGCGGAGGCGCTGCGCTATCTCGTCGAAGGCGGTCCCGCCAACCTGGCCGAGCTGGCCCGCTTCCTCTCGGACACCGTGCTGCTGACGGGTGAGGGCTTCGAGGAGCCGCACAAGACCGCGGAGTTCGGCGTCCACGGCGAGCGCGCCTTCGTCGAGGGCCGCCCGACCGTCGGTGTGCTGTTCTACCGCGCGCACGAGCTGTCCGGGAACACCGCGTTCGTGGACACACTGTGCGACGCGATCGAGGCGCGCGGCGCCAACGCCCTTCCCGTGTACTGCGGTTCGCTGCGCGGCGCGGACCCGGGCCTGTACGAGATCCTGGGCCGGGCCGACACGCTCGTCGCCACGGTCCTCGCGGCGGGCGGCACGCACGCCTCGGAGGCGTCCGCGGGCGGCGACGAGGAGGCCTGGGACATCGGGGCGCTCGCCGACCTCGACATCCCGGTGCTCCAGGGGCTCTGTCTGACCTCGTCGAAGAGTGCCTGGGACGCTTCGGACGCGGCCCTGTCCCCCATGGACGCGGCGATGCAGGTCGCGATCCCGGAGTTCGACGGCCGGATCGTCACCGTGCCGTTCTCCTTCAAGGAGCAGGGCCCGGACGATGTCCCGGTGTACGTCGCCGACCCCGAGCGGGCCGCGCGTGTCGCCGGAATCGCCCTGCGCCACGCCCTGTTGAAGCACAAGCCGAACGCGGAGAAAAAGCTCGGGATCGTCTTCACCGCCTACCCGACCAAGCACTCGCGGGTCGGCAACGCGGTCGGCCTCGACACACCCGCCTCCGCCGTAAGGGTGCTCGACGCGCTGCGGGACGCGGGCTACGCCCTCACCGAATATCCCGACAACGGCGACGAGTTGATCCACCGGCTCATCGCGGCCGGCGGTCACGACGTCGAGTGGCTGACCGAGGAGCAGCTCGCCGCCGCTCCGGCCCGGGTGCCGCTCGCCGACTACCGGGCCTGGTTCGACACGCTCGACCCCGCGCTGCGCGCGGGCATGCTGGAGGCCTGGGGCGAGCCGCCGGGCTCCCTCTACGTCGACGGCGACGACATCGTGCTCGCCTGCCTGGAGTTCGGGAACGTCGTCGTGATGATCCAGCCGCCGCGCGGCTTCGGCGAGAACCCGATCGCGATCTACCACGACCCGGACATGCCGCCCTCGCACCACTACATGGCGGCCTACCGCTGGCTGGAGAACAGTTTCGGCGCGGACGCCGTGGTGCACATGGGCAAGCACGGCACGATGGAGTGGCTGCCGGGCAAGGGACTCGGGCTCAGCGGCGGCTGCGCCCCCGACGCCGTCCTCGGCGAACTCCCCCTGGTCTACCCGTTCATCGTCAACGACCCCGGCGAGGGCACGCAGGCCAAGCGGCGCGGGCACGCCACCGTCGTCGACCACCTCGTTCCGCCGATGGCGCGCGCGGACACCTACGGGGACCTCGCGAAGCTGGAGCAGCTCCTCGACGAGTACGCGCTCGTCTCCGACCTGGACCCGACGAAGGCCCCGGCGGTCCGCGCGCAGATCTGGACGCTGGTCAAGGCGGCCGAGCTGCATCACGACCTGCACGTCGACGAGCAGCCGGACGACGGCGACTTCGACTCGTTCGTGATGCACATCGACGGCTATCTGTGCGAGATCAAGGACGTGCAGATCCGCGACGGCCTGCACATCCTGGGCGGCGGTCCGGAGGCCGAGCCGCGGGTGAACCTGGTGCTGGCCGTGCTGCGCGCCTCGCAGGTGTGGGGCGGCACGGCGAACGCGCTGCCCGGTCTGCGCGCCTGCCTGGCCGAGTACTTCGGCCTGGTGGAGAAGGAGTTGCTCGCCGAGCCGGGCGCTCCGGTGAAGGCGCCCGTCGAGCTGACGGACCTCGTCGAGGGCCCGTCCCGCACGGCGGCCGACGCGATCGACCTGCTGGAGCAGCTGTGCCGCCGGGCGGCGCTCGGCCTGGAGGAGCGCGGCTGGGACGCGGCCGCCGTCCCGGCGCTCGTGCGCGAGGTGCTGGGCGTCGAACTCCCCGACGCCGTCGCGGTGCTGGAGTTCGCCTGCCGCGAGGTCGTGCCGCGGCTCGCCCGGACGACGGACGAGATCGGGCACATCCTCAAGGCGCTGAACGGCGGTTACGTCCCGGCGGGTCCGTCGGGCTCGCCGACGCGCGGGCTCGTCAACGTCCTGCCGACCGGCCGCAACTTCTACTCGGTCGACCCCAAGGCCATTCCGTCCCGGCTCAGTTGGGAGGTCGGCCAGTCGCTGGCGGACTCCCTCGTGCAGCGGTATCTGCAGGACACGGGCGCCTACCCGACGTCCGTGGGACTGACGGTCTGGGGCACGTCCGCCATGCGCACCCAGGGCGACGACATCGCGGAGATCCTCGCGCTGCTCGGCTGCCGCCCGGTGTGGGACGACGCGTCGCGGCGCGTGACCGGCTTCGAGGTCGTCCCGCTCGACGAGCTCGGCCGCCCGCGCATCGACGTCACGGTCCGCATCTCGGGCTTCTTCCGGGACGCGTTCCCGCACGTCGTCGGTCTGCTCGACGACGCGGTGCGCGCGGTCGCCGAGCTGGACGAGCCCGCCGACCGGAACTACGTGCGCAAGCACGCCGACGAGGACACCGCCGAGCACGGCGACCGGCGGCGCGCGACCGCCCGTATCTTCGGCTCCAAGCCCGGCGCGTACGGCGCGGGTCTGCTGCCGCTGATCGACGCCCGCAACTGGCGCTCGGACGCCGACCTCGCCGAGGTGTACGCGGTGTGGGGCGGCTACGCCTACGGACGCGGGCTCGACGGGCGGGCGGCGCGCGGGGACATGGAGACGGCGTTCAGGCGCATCGCGGTCGCGGCGAAGAACGTCGACACCCGCGAGCACGACCTCGTCGACGCCGACGACTACTTCCAGTACCACGGCGGCATGGTCGCCATGGTGCGGCATCTGACGGGGGCCAGCCCCGAGGCGTACGTGGGCGACTCCGCCGTACCGGACCAGGTGAAGACGCGCACGCTGGGCGAGGAGACGCACCGCGTGTTCCGCGCCCGGGTGGTCAACCCGCGCTGGATGGCCGCGATGCGCCGGCACGGCTACAAGGGCGCCTTCGAGATGGCGGCGACCGTCGACTACCTCTTCGGCTACGACGCCACGGCCGGGGTCGTGGACGACTGGATGTACGAGAAGTTGGCCTCCGAGTACGTGTTCTCGCCGGAGAACCAGGAGTTCATGCGCAAGTCCAACCCCTGGGCCCTGCGCGGCATCACGGAACGGCTGCTGGAGGCAGCGGACCGCGGGCTGTGGGCGGAGCCGGACGCGGAGACGCTGGAGCGGCTGCGTGCCACCTATCTGGAGCTCGAAGGCGACTTGGAGGGCGACGACCAGTGAGTACCCCGTTCCCGTTCACGGCCGTTGTCGGCCAGGACGACCTGCGGCTCGCGCTGTTGCTGAACGCCGTCAGTCCGGCGGTCGGCGGAGTCCTCGTGCGCGGCGAGAAGGGCACCGCCAAGTCGACGGCGGTGCGCGCCCTTTCGGCACTGCTGCCGGAAGTGGCCGTCGTTCCCGGGTGCCGGTTCTCGTGCGATCCGGCCGCTCCCGACCCCGCGTGCCCGGACGGGCCGCACGAGGCGGCGAGCGGCACGCAACGCCCCGCCCGTATGGTCGAGTTGCCCGTCGGCGCGTCCGAGGACCGGTTGGTGGGCGCGCTCGACATCGAGCGGGCGCTCGCCGAGGGCGTGAAGGCCTTCGAGCCGGGCCTGCTCGCCGACGCCCACCGCGGGATCCTCTACGTCGACGAAGTGAACCTGCTGCACGACCACTTGGTGGACCTGCTGCTGGACGCGGCCGCGATGGGTGCCTCGTACGTCGAGCGCGAGGGTGTCTCCGTACGGCATGCGGCCCGGTTCCTGCTCGTCGGGACGATGAACCCCGAAGAGGGCGAGCTGCGGCCGCAGTTGCTCGACCGGTTCGGGCTGACCGTCGAGGTCGCGGCCTCGCGGGAGCCGGACCAGCGGGTCGAGGTCGTCCGGCGCAGGCTCGCCCACGACGACGACCCGGCCGCCTTCGCGGCGCGCTGGGCCGACGAGGAGGCCGCCGTGCGGGCCCGGATCGTGGCGGCCCGCGCGCTGCTGCCCTCCGTACGGCTCGGTGACGGGCCGCTGCGGCAGATCGCGGCGACCTGCGCGGCCTTCGAGGTGGACGGCATGCGCGCCGACATCGTGATGGCGCGGACCGCGACCGCGCTCGCCGCGTGGGCGGGACGCACCGAGGTGATCGCCGAGGACGTGCGGCAGGCGGCGCTGCTCGCGCTGCCGCACCGGCGCCGCCGCAACCCCTTCGACGCGCCCGGGATCGACGAGGACAAGCTCGACGAGACGCTGGAGGAGTTCGGGGGCTCGGACGGCGGCTCGGAGGACGACGAGCCGGACCCGGATCCGGACGGGCCGGGAGGCGGCGGGCAGCCTCCGCAGGACGGGCCGGACGACGGCTCCCCGGCCGGTGACGTGCCCGCGCAGGGCGAGCCGTCGGACAGCGGGCAGGCACCGGGGGGGCAGGGCGGCGAGCAGTCTCCCGTACGGGCCGCCGAGCCCTTCCGTACCAAGGTGCTGAGCGTTCCCGGGATCGGTGAGGGCGCGGCCGGACGGCGTTCGCGGGCTCGGACCGAGCACGGGCGCACCACCGGGTCGCGGCGGCCCCGCGGGGCCCTCACCAAGCTGCACCTGGCGGCGACGGTGCAGGCCGCCGCCCCGCATCAGCTGGCGCGCGGGCGGTCGGGCCGGGGACTCGTCGTACGGCGGGACGATCTGCGGCAGGCGACGCGCGAGGGCCGTGAGGGCAACCTCGTCCTCTTCGTCGTGGACGCCTCCGGGTCGATGGCGGCGCGGCAGCGGATGGGCGCCGTCAAGGGCGCCGTGCTGTCGCTGCTGCTCGACGCGTACCAGCGGCGGGACAAGGTGGGTCTGGTGACCTTCCGCGGGTCGGCCGCCGAGGTCGCGCTGCCGCCCACCTCCTCGGTGGACGCGGCCGCGGCCCGGCTGGAGTCGCTGCCCACGGGCGGCCGGACGCCGCTCGCGGCCGGGCTGCTGCGGGCCCACGACGTGCTGCGGGTCGAGCGGCTGCGGGACGCCGCCCGGCGGCCGCTGGTCGTCGTCGTGACCGACGGGCGGGCCACGGGCGGGCCGGAGCCGGTCGCCACGGCGGGGCGCGCCGCGCGGCTGTTCGCGGCCGCCGGGGTCGCCTCGGTGGTCGTCGACTGCGAGACGGGGCCGGTACGGCTCGGGCTCGCGGGGCAGCTCGCGGGGGAACTGGGCGGCACGCCGGTGACACTGGACGAGCTGCGGGCCGATTCCATCGCCGGGCTCGTCCGGGACGTGCAGGGAACTTCGAGGAGGGCCGCGTAGTGCCGCAGGGACAGCCGAGTGTCGTACCGGAGGACGGTCTGACGACCCGTCAGCGTCGTAACCGGCCGCTGGTCGTCGTGCACACGGGGATCGGCAAGGGCAAGTCGACGGCCGCGTTCGGGCTGGCGCTGCGCGCCTGGAACCAGGGGTGGCCCATCGGGGTGTTCCAGTTCGTCAAGTCGGCGAAGTGGAAGGTCGGCGAGGAGAACGCGCTGCGCGTGCTCGGCGCCTCCGCCGAGGGCGGGTCCGTCGACTGGCACAAGATGGGCGAGGGCTGGTCCTGGGTCCAGCGCGACGCGCAGATGGACAACGAGGAGAAGGCCCGCGAGGGCTGGGAGCAGGTCAAGCGCGACCTCGCCGCCGAGACGTACAAGCTGTACGTGCTCGACGAGTTCGCGTACCCGATGCACTGGGGATGGATCGACACGGACGAGGTCGTGGCGGTGCTGCGGGACCGTCCTGGCACCCAGCACGTCGTGATCACAGGGCGCAACGCCCCTGAGAAGCTGGTCGACTTCGCCGATCTCGTGACCGACATGTCCAAGGTCAAGCATCCGATGGACGCCGGCCAGAAGGGGCAGAGGGGCATCGAGTGGTGACGTCCTCCGTTCCCCGGCTGGTCATCGCCGCACCCTCCTCGGGCAGCGGCAAGACCACCGTCGCCACGGGGCTGATGGCGGCCTTCGCCTCGCGGGGGCTCGCCGTGTCCCCGCACAAGGTGGGGCCCGACTACATCGACCCCGGGTACCACGCGCTCGCCACCGGGCGCGTGGGACGGAACCTCGACGCGTACCTGTGCGGCGCCGAGTTGATCGGGCCGCTGTTCGCGCACGGGGCGCGCGGCTGCGATCTCGCGGTCGTCGAGGGCGTGATGGGGCTGTACGACGGGGCCGCGGGCGAGGGCGAACTCGCGTCCACGGCACATGTGGCGAAGCTGCTGCGGGCACCGGTGGTGCTGGTCGTCGACGCGTCCTCGCAGTCGCGGTCCGTGGCCGCGCTGGTGCACGGGTTCGCCTCCTGGGACCCCGCGGTGCGGGTCGCGGGGGTCATCCTCAACAAGGTGGGGTCCGAGCGGCACGAGGCCATGCTCCGCGAGGCGCTGGACGCGTCCGGGGTACCGGTACTCGGCGTGCTGCGGCGGGCTCCGCAGGTCGGTACGCCGTCGCGCCATCTGGGGCTGGTACCGGTCGCCGAACGGCGTTCGGAAGCGGTCGAGGCGGTCGCCGCGATGGCCGAGCAGGTGCGGGCCGGGTGCGATCTGGACGCGCTGTTCGCGCTGGCGCGCGGCGCGGGCGAGCTGTCGGGTCCGGCCTGGGACGCGGCCGAGGCGGTGCGTCCCCCGGGCGGAGCCGACGCGGCTCCCTCCTCGGCCGCGGCCGGGGCGTCTCCCGCCTCGCCCGTGCCGCCCCCCTCCCCCTCCGCCGTGGCGGCATCCCCGGGACCCGGCCCGGCCCGTCATCGAGGGCACGGCGGGCCGGCGGACCGAACTCCGTCCGGGGTGAGGAGAGTTGCCGTCGCCGGTGGCCCGGCGTTCACCTTCTCGTACGCCGAGCACGCCGAGCTGCTCACCGCCGCCGGGGCCGAGGTCGTCACCTTCGACCCGCTCCGGGACGAGCAACTACCTGAAGGGACCGGCGGGTTGGTCATCGGCGGCGGGTTCCCCGAGGTGTACGGGCCCGAGCTGTCCGCCAACGAGCCGTTGCGCAAGGCCGTCGCGGAACTGGCCTTCGGCGGGGCGCCGGTGGCGGCCGAGTGTGCCGGACTGCTGTATCTGGCGCGGGAGCTCGACGGGCGGCCCATGTGCGGGGTGATCGACGCCGTGGCCCGGATGGACGAGCGGCTCACCCTCGGCTACCGGGACGCCGTGGCCCTGAGCGACAGCGCGCTGGCCGCGGCCGGTACCCGGATGCGCGGGCACGAGTTCCACCGGACGGTCGTGGAGCCCGGCGCCGGGGCGGCTCCCGCCTGGGGAGTGCGCGCCCCCGAGCGGCGCGTCGAAGGTTTCGTGCAGCACGGCGTGCACGCGAGTTATCTGCACACGCACTGGGCGTCCGAGCCCGGTGTGGCCCGTCGGTTCGTCGAGAGGTGCCTGACGTCATGAGCAGCAAGCTGATCGGAGTCGGGGTCGGTCCCGGCGACCCGGAGCTGGTGACCGTCAAGGGCGTCAACGCCCTGCGCGCGGCCGAGGTCGTCGTCGTCCCCGTCATGGCTGCGCCGGACGGGAAGGACGGCGGCGAGCGGGGGCGGGCCGAGGCGACCGTCCTGCACTACGTGCCCGAGGAGAAGGTCGTCCGGGTGGTGTTCGCGCTCAACGAGCGGAGCGACCGGGGGCGGCGCGAGGCCGCCTGGGACGCCGCCGGCGCACGGGTCGCGGGCCTTCTCGGCCGGCACGGCACGGTCGCCTTCGCCACCATCGGCGACCCCAACGTGTACTCGACGTTCACGTATCTCGCCCACACCATCGCGGAGCTGGTTCCCGGCACGGTCGTGGAGACCGTGCCCGGCATCACCGCCATGCAGGACCTCGCCGCGCGGTCGGGGGCCGTTCTCACCGAGGGGACCGAGCCGCTCACGCTCGTCCCGGTGACCGCCGGGGCCGCCGTGCTCAAGGACGCGCTGAACGGGCCCGGCACGGTGGTCGCGTACAAGTTCGGGCGGCAGGCGCGGGAGGTCGCCGAGGCACTGCGGGACAGCGGGCGGATCGACGACGCCGTCTGGGGCTCGGCGCTCGGCCTCGATGACGAGTCGATCCGGCCTGCGGGCGAGCTCGACGGGGAGCCGCTCCCCTACCTCTCGACGCTCATCGCGCCGGCGCGCCGCGACGGGAAACGCGGCGGAAAGCTGTGACCCGCATCCACCCGGCGGACGCCCCCCGCGCGACGGACCGCCCGGATTCAGCGCGCGCGGCACGCACAGCGGCCGGTACGGGCTCAGCCCGCCCGGCACGCCGGACATGCCCGGCGCCCGAGGCGGGCCGCTCGGGCTCAACCCGCCTGGCGGCCATGGCGGGCCGCTCGGAGTCATCCCGCCCGGCGCCCGCGACCGGCCGAACGGGCTCACGACGCGAGGCCCACCACCAGCCAGATGAAGGCCACGCCCGCGACCGTGCACAGCAGGGTCGAGCGGGCGGGGTGCTCGTGGTGTGCCTCCGGCAGGATCTCGGCGGCGGCGAGATAGAGGAGCACGCCGCCGAAGAGCCCGAGGTAGCCGCCGAGCAGCGGCTCGGGGATGGTGAAGAGGAGCGTCGAGGCGGCGCCGATCATGGGGGCCGCCGCGTCCGCGTACAGCATGAGCAGGGCCTTGCGGCGGGCGTTCCCGTACAGGCTCGTGATCGTGTACGTGTTGAAGCCGTCCGCGAAGTCGTGGGCGATCACCGCGAGGGACACCGCGAGCCCCATGCCTCCGCCGACCTGGAAGGCGGCGCCGATCGCGACGCCGTCCATCGCGCTGTGCCCGACCATGGCGGCGGCAGCCGTGAGGCCCACCTCGGGCGCGCGCCCGTCGTTCTCGTCGCCGCCGTGCGCGGCCTGACGGTGCGCGAGCAGGCGTTCGACCAGATGGGCCAGCAGGAAGCCGGCCACGAAGAGGAGCAGCGCGGCCGGTACGCCGAACACCTCGGTGCCCGCCGCGGCCAGCGCCTCCGGCAACAGGTCGAGGCCGACCACGCCGAGCATCAGGCCACCGGCCAGGCCGAGGACCAGATGGCGGCGGTCGGTCACGCGCTGCGCCGTCCAGCCGCCGGCCAGCGTCATCAGGAACGCGCCGAGCGCGACGAGGACCGCCATAGGCCCTTGCTATCCGATCAACCCCCGTTCGCGCACCTGGGGCGACGGCCCCGCACGCACTGAAGCTTTCGCAACACCCCTGATCTTTCGTAGGAGAGGACCGATTCCCATGGCCGATGCCCCCACCGGCAAAGTGACCTTCGTCGGTGCCGGCCCCGGCGCCGCCGACCTGCTGACGTTCCGCGCCGCGCGCGCCATCGCCGAGGCCGACGTGGTGATCTGGGCGGCGAGCCTGGTGCAGGCCGAGGTCCTCGATCACGCACGCGAGGGCGCCGAGATCCTCGACTCCGCGACGATGTCGCTGGAGGACGTCGTCGCCGTGTACGAGCGGGCCCGTGCCGAGGGGCTGCGGGTGGCGCGGATCCACTCCGGCGACCCGGCCCTGTGGGGCGGCACGCAGGAGCAGGTCGACCGGTGCGCCGAGCTCGGCGTCGAGACCGAGATCGTGCCGGGTGTCTCGTCCTTCTCCGCGGTGGCCGCGATCGCGCAGCGCGAGCTGACGATCCCCGAGGTCGCGCAGTCCGTGATCCTCACCCGGCTCGGCGGCGGCAAGACGCCGATGCCGCCCGGGGAGGAGGTACGGGAGTTCGCGAAGCACGGCACGACGATGGCGCTGTTCCTGTCGGCGGCCCGCAGCGGCCAGCTCGTGCGGGAGCTGCTGGAGGGCGGCTATCCGACGAGCACGCCGGTCGTGGTCGCCTACCAGGCGACCTGGCCGGAGGAGCTGATCGTGAAGTGCACGATCGGCACGCTGGAGGAGACCGTCAAGGAGCACAAGCTCTGGAAGCACACCCTCTTCCTGGTCGGCCCGGCGCTCGACGCGAGCGGCACCCGTTCGCACCTCTACCACCCCGGTCACTTCCACGGCTTCCGCAAGGCCGACCCGCAGGCGCGCGCCGAGCTGCGCGCCGCGCGCCGCAGCGGTGCGCAGGGCCCGGCGTCGTGAGCGTGGAGGTCGTCGGCTCGGAGGGTGAACACCTCGGCGCGGAGGGGGAGTCGATCCGCGCGGAGGGTGGGTCCGTCGTCCCGGCGGACCGCTCCGTGGTGATCACCGTCGTCGGTACGGGCACGGGGGCGCCGCTGTCCCCGGACGCCGGGAGGGTGCTCGCCGGGGCCGGGCTCGTCGTGGGTGCCGGGCGCCATCTGGCGGCGGCCCCGCTGCCGGAGCGGGCGGAGCGGGTGGTACTCGGGCCGCTGGCACCGGCGCTGGACCGTATCGAGCGGTACGCGGACGACGGGGCCCGCGGGGGCCCGGTCGTGGTGCTCGCGTCGGGCGACCCCGGATTCTTCGGGATCGTGCGGGCGCTGGCCGAGCGGTTCGGGGCCGAGCGGCTGGACGTCCGCCCCGGTGTCTCGTCCGTGGCGACCGCCTTCGCCCGGCTCGGGCTGCCCTGGGACGACGCGGTGGTGGTCAGCGCACACGGGCGTGATCTGCGTACCGCCGTCCAGGTCTGCCGGTCGCGGCCCAAGGTGGCCGTCCTGACCGGTCCGGGGTCCGGGCCCGCCGAGCTGGGCGCCGCCCTCGCCCACCGGGGCGGGGAGCGCGTGCTCGTCGTGGCGAGCGCCCTCGGGGACCCGGAGCGCGAGCGCGTCGAGCGGGTCACGCCGGCCGAGGCCGCCGGCCGCGACTGGGGTACGGCGGTCAGCGTCGTGCTGTGCCTGGACGAGTCGCGGGCCCTGAATCCCGTGCGGACGGTCGCGGGGCCGGTCGCCGGACCCGACCGATGGGCCCTGGACGAGAGCGAGTTCGCCCACCGCGACTCGATGATCAGCAAGTTCGAGGTACGGGCGCTGGCGCTGGCCAGGATCGGACCGCGGCTGGGCGAGCTGGTCTGGGACGTCGGCGCCGGCTCCGGTTCCGTCGCCGTGGAGTGCGCGCGGTTCGGCGCCGCGGTGACCGCCGTCGAGAAGACCCGGGACGGCTGCGACCGCATCCGCGCCAACGCGGCGGCGCAATGCGTGGACGTGCGGGTCGTGCACGGGGCCGCGCCCACGGTGCTGTCCGACCTGGACGATCCGGACGCGGTCTTCATCGGCGGCGGCGGACGTGAACTGCCCGCCATCGTCACGGTGTGCGCGCGCCGGACCCGGCGGGCCGTCGTGATCGCCATGGCCTCGCTCGACCGGGTGCCGGCCGCCCGGGACGCGCTCACCGCCGCCGGATTCGCCTGCGACGGCGTCCTGTTGCAGTCGTCGCGGCTCGCCCCGCTGCCGGGTGACGTGTCCCGGCTCGCGGCGACCAATCCCGTCTTCCTGCTGTGGGGCGTCCGGCCTCCGGCCCATACCGAAGGAGTCCCCCAGTGATCGGCCTGATTTCCGCCACGGCGGCGGGCGCGGCGGCCCGTGACCGGCTCGCCGCGGCCTGGTCCACACGTACCCGGGTGTACGACGGGCCCGTGGCGGAGGGCGTGCGGCGGGCCTTCGCGGAGTGCGACCAGGTGGTCTGCTTCCTCGCCACGGGCGCGGTCGTACGGCTCGTGGCGCCGCTGCTCGCCGACAAGGGGTCGGACCCCGGAGTGGTGTGCGTCGACGAGGCGGGACGGTTCGCCGTGTCGCTGGTCGGCGGCCACGCGGGCGGGGCGAACGAACTCGCCCGCGAGGTGGGCGAGTTGCTCGGCGCCGAGCCGGTGGTGACGACGGCGACCGACGCGGTGGGGGTGCCCGGTCTCGACACCCTGGGTCTTCCGGTGGAAGGTGATGTCGCCGCGGTCTCGCGGGCCATGCTGGACGGCGAACCGGTGCTGCTGGAGTTGGAGTTGAGCTGGCCGCTGCCCGCCCTGCCGCCGAACGTGGGGAGCCGGGCAGCGGAGGGGGCCGCCGTCGTTCGCGTCTCCGACCGCGACCGGGAACCCGCCGCGCGCGAGGTCGTCCTGCGCCCGCCGTCCCTCGTGGTCGGTGTCGGCGCCTCCCGGGGCGCGCCCGTGGAGGAGGTCCTCGGCCTCGTCGGTGACGCCCTGCGGGAGGCAGGTCTCTCCGCCCGGTCGGTGGCCCAACTCGCCACCGTCGAGGCCAAGTCCGAGGAGCCCGGCATCGTCGGGGCCGCCGCGCGGCTCGAGGTGCCGGTCGTCACGTACACCGCCGGGGAACTGGCGGCGGTGGCGGTTCCGAACCCCTCCGACGCGCCGCTCGCCGCCGTCGGAACGCCGTCCGTGGCGGAGGCCGCCGCGCTGGCGGGCGGGGGTGAACTCCTCGTCCCCAAGCGGAAGTCGGTACGCGCGGACGGACAGCCCGCGATGGCGACCTGCGCGGTGGTGCGCCGGCCGGCCCGTGGGCGGCTCGCCGTCGTGGGCCTCGGCCCCGGAGCCCGCGACCTGCTGACCCCGCGGGCGACGGCGGAGCTGCGGCGGGCCGCGGTGCTCGTCGGGCTCGACCAGTACGTCGACCAGATCCGCGACCTGCTGCGCCCCGGCACGCTGGTCCTGGAGTCGGGGCTCGGCGCCGAGGAGGAACGGGCGCGCACGGCGGTGGCCGAGGCGCGCCGCGGGCAGGCCGTCGCGCTGATCGGCAGCGGCGACGCGGGCGTGTACGCGATGGCCTCGCCCGCGCTGGCCGAGGCGTCCGACGACATCGACGTCGTCGGGGTGCCGGGGGTGACCGCGGCGCTCGCGGCCGGGGCGATCCTCGGCGCGCCGCTCGGCCACGACCATGTCTCCATCAGCCTGTCCGACCTGCACACGCCGTGGGAGGTCATCGAGCGCCGGGTGCGCGCGGCGGCCGAGGCCGACATCGTCGTGACCTTCTACAACCCGCGCAGCCGGGGCCGGGACTGGCAGCTCCCCAAGGCGCTCGCGATCCTCGCGGAGCACCGTGAGCCGACGACGCCGGTGGGTGTGGTCCGGAACGCCTCGCGCCCGGACGAGTCGAGCCGGGTCACGTCGCTGGGGTCCCTGGATCCGGCGATCGTCGACATGATGACCGTGGTGACCGTGGGCAACACGGCGACCCGTGAGATCGCCGGGCGCATGGTGACACCGCGCGGCTACCGCTGGCAGGAGGAGGCCAATTGAACCCTCCTCCTCGCCAACGAGGAGGATTCCTGGCTCACGCTGCTCGGTCGCTCGGCGAACGATCGAGTCTTCCGCGATCAACACCAGCCGGGTTGGAACCAGCCCGGTTTCCCCAAGGATTGGAGGTTGCTGTGCTGGCTTGGTTCTCGCTCAGCACGCGGCGACGCTACCACCGGGAGGCCCGGTGAACCGCGTGATTCACCCGATCGAGCAGGAGTCCTTCCGGCGGCTGCGCGCCCGCCTGGACACCTCGCACCTCCCGCCGCTGACGCGCGCGGTGGTGGAGCGGGTGATCCACTCCGCCGCCGACCTGGAGTACGCGAGCGATCTCGTCACCGACGAGGACGTCCTGCTGCGGGCGCACGCGGCGCTGCACGCCGGGGCGCCGGTGGTGGTGGACGTCGAGATGGTGGCGGCGGGCATCACGCGCCGCGCCACCGTCTGCCGTCTCAAGGACGCCAGGTCGGGCCCAGGACTGACGCGTTCGGCGCACGCGGTCCGGCTCGCGTACGAGCAGGTCGGGCCCGGCGCGCTGTGGGTGATCGGCTGCGCGCCCACCGCGCTGGAGGAGTTGCTGCGCCTTGACGCCGATCCGGCGCTCGTGATCGGTCTGCCCGTCGGGTTCGTCGGCGCGGCCGAGTCCAAGGCCGCGCTCCGCGAGAGCGGCCTGCCCGCTGTCAGCAACGTGTCCGAGAAGGGCGGTTCGGCGGTCGCGGCCGCCGCGCTCAACGCCCTGCTGTACCACCCTGGTCCGCAGGCCGGCCAGGCCGCGAAATCCGTTCAGGCCGACCAGGCCGCGACGACCGATCGGGCCGAGACGGCCCCGCCGACCGCCGAGACCACCTCGGCCGCCAAGGAGACATCGTGACCACCCCGCCCCCCGCGCTGCTCATCGCCGGACACGGCACCCGGGACGAGGCCGGAGCCGAGGCCTTCCGTTCCTTCGTACGGGAGTTGGGGCGCCGTCATCCCGAACTGCCCGTCGCCGGGGGGTTCATCGAGCTGTCGCCGCCGCCGCTGGGCGACGCCGTGAGCGAACTCGTCGGGCAGGGGGTCCGGCGTTTCGCCGCCGTGCCGCTGATGCTGGTGTCCGCCGGGCACGCCAAGGGGGACATCCCGGCGGCGCTGACCCGTGAGAAGGAGCGGCACCCCGGGATCTCCTACACGTACGGGCGTCCGCTGGGCCCGCATCCGTCGCTGCTCGCCGTGCTGGAGCGGCGCCTCGACGACGCCCTCGGCGGCGGTGTCCTGACCCCCGAGGAGCGGGCCGAGGTGACGGTGCTGCTCGTGGGCCGCGGGTCCACCGACCCGGACGCCAACGCCGAGGTGCACAAGGCCGCGCGGCTGCTGTGGGAGGGCCGGGGGTACGCGGGCGTCGAGACGGCCTTCGTGTCCCTGGCGGCGCCCGACGTGCCGTCCGGCCTGGACCGCTGCGTGAAGCTGGGCGCGCGCCGGATCGTGGTCCTGCCCTACTTCCTGTTCACCGGTATCCTCCCGGACCGGGTGCGGAGGCAGACGGAGGACTGGGCCGCCGAGCACCCGCGGGTCGAGGTGGGCTCGGCCGAGGTCATCGGCCCCGAGCCCGAACTGCTCGACCTGGTCATGGAACGCTACCGGGAGGCGGTGAAGGGCGACCTGCGGATGAACTGCGACTCCTGCGTCTACCGGATCGCGCTGCCCGGCTTCGAGGACAAGGTGGGGCTCCCCCAGCAGCCGCACTTCCACCCGGACGACGACGGCCACCACGACGGCCAGGGTCACCAGGACGGACACGGTCACCACCATCACGGGGGGCACACGCATACCCATGCGCACTGAAGAGGCCGCCGAGGGCGGGCACGATCTGCGGCACCACGGGGACGCCGAGGTGCGCGACGACGGATCCAAGCTCACCGATCTCGCCGTGAACGTCCGCGCGGACACCCCGCCGACCTGGCTGCTCGACCGGATCGCCGCGTCGCTGCCGGGCCTCGCGGCCTACCCGGACGGGCGGGCCGCGCGGGCCGCGGTGGCGGCGCGGCACGGGCTGCCGGTGGAACGGGTGCTGCTCACGGCGGGCGCGGCGGAGGCCTTCGTGCTGCTCGCGCGGGCTCTGCGGGTACGCCGGCCGGTCGTCCTGCATCCGCAGTTCACGGAGCCGGAGGCCGCGCTGCGGGACGCCGGCCACACGGTGGGCCGCGTCCTGCTGCGCGAGGAGGACGGCTTCCGGCTCGACGCGGCCGCCGTCCCCGAGGACGCCGACCTCGTCGTGATCGGCAATCCGACGAATCCGACGTCCGTCCTGCACCCGGCGGCGGCGATCACCGAACTGGCCCGCCCCGGGCGGGTGCTGGTGGTCGACGAGGCGTTCATGGACGCGGTGCCGGGTGAGCGCGAGGCACTGGCCGGGCGGACGGACGTGCCCGGACTCGTCGTGCTGCGCAGTCTCACGAAGACGTGGGGGCTCGCGGGCCTGCGGATCGGCTATGTGCTCGCCGATCCCGGGACGATCGCCGCACTGGAGCGCGCCCAGCCGCTCTGGCCCGTCTCGACGCCCGCGCTCGCGGCGGCCGAGGCCTGTATGTCCTCGCAGGCGCTCGCGGAGGCAGCGCACGCGGCACGCCGGATCGCCACCGACCGGGCCCATCTGGTTGCGGGGCTGAGGGAGTTCGGCTGTTCGGACGGGCTCCGGGTGGTGGAGCCCGCGGAGGGATCGTTCGTCCTGGTACGGCTCCCGCGAGCCGCCGGAGTACGCCGGGTTCTTCGCGATCTCGGGTTCGCGGTGCGGCGCGGGGACACGTTTCCCGGGCTCGGGGACGAGTGGCTGCGGATCGCGGTACGGGACCGGGCGACGGTCAACCGGTTCCTGCAGGCGCTGGACCGGGCGATGACCGTGAACGGCGGCGCGGGCGGAACCGAAGGCGGCACGGGGGTTGTCGCCCCCCGACAATCCCCACCGCCCCTGTAACCCCGGGTCCACCGCCGCCACTGGGGCCCCGGGTCCACCGCCGCCGCTGAGGCCCCGGGTAGCCAAACGCCGTCCCTGTGACCCTGGGCGGCCTCCGTCGCCCCTGTGACCCTGGGCGGCCTCCGCCGTCCCCGTGACCCTGGGGAGCCTCCGCCGTCCCCATGACCCTGGGCGGCCTCCGCCGTCCCCGTGACCCTGGGGAGCCTCCGCCGCCTCCGTGACCCTGGGGAGCCTCCGCCGCCTCCGTGACCCTGGGGAGCCTCCGCCGCCTCCGTGACCCTGGGGAGCCTCCGCCCGTCCCCGTGGCCTGACGGCTGCCACCGGGCCTGCGCCCGGAGTCGCCGCCTGGCCTGTGCCCGAAGCCGCCGACCGACCCGAGGCCGGAGCCGTCGATCCGGACGTCCGGACGGCGGCTCCGGCCACGGTCCGAAGGGTCCTCGAACGCCGGACGGGCTGAGGCTGTTCAGCCCGTCCGGCGTTCGAGGAGCGGAGTCCGGGCACGGGCAACGGGCGGCGGGACCCCGGCGGAGCCGTCAGCTTCGGCGGCGCCGGGAGAACACGACCGCTCCACCGCCCGCGGCGAGCAGCGCCACCGCGCCGCCGGCCAGATACGGCGTCATGGAGCTGCCCCCGGTCTCGGCGAGGCCTTCCTCCACATGAGCGCCCTGCGGGGTCATCTCGGCCACCGGTTCGGCGGATTCGGACGGCCCGGCCGCGGCCTCTTGGGCGACGGGCGTCGCCGGTGACTCGCAGGTGGCCTTCGCCAGCGTCAGCGTGCCCTCCACCTCGGCCACGTTCAGTTTCAACGGGTTGATGGACACCGTGAGTTCGAGCGCGGACGCGGCGGCCGTACGGGAGGTGGTCTCCGTCCTGGAGAGGTCGAGCCGCACCTCACCGACCCCGGGGACCTTCACGTGCGTCGGGCCGCCCGTCGTCAGGGTGACCTTCTTGCCGAGAACCTTGACCGATCCCAGCAGGTTGGCGGTGGCGACGGGCTTCTTCCCGGCCTCGCAGGTCGCCTTCGAGATCACGCCCTGCACCTCGATGACCGACAGCAGCGGCAGTCCGGGGACGTGGACGGCGGCGTGCGCGAGGCGGGTGGAGCCCTCGGCCTTCCCGGCGGAGACGGTGGCCTCGGCGGTGGCGACGTCCGCGCGCAGCACGCTGAACGGACGTCCGTGGTCGACACCGTCCAACTGGGCGGTGAGCGCGGTCTTCTCGGCACTCCGCGGTGCCCGCACCTCGTTCAGGGAGACCGTGAGCGGGACGTCCACGGTCTTGTCGAGGAGGGACACGTCGAGTCCGGTGCGGAGCACGACGGCGCTCGCGCGACCGTGGTCGGCGGTCGCGTGGGCGGAGCCCGCTCCGGCCAGCGCGGTGGGACCCGCGGCGAGGACGGTGGCGGCCGCGGTGACGGCGAACCGGCGTGCGGGCATACGGTGGTTGATGCTGTTCAAGGGTGGGACCCCCATAGGAGAAAGCCTGGGACCCCGAAAGAATTACCCACTGAGAGTGAACAGTCAGCCACCTGGCGTGAGTTCACTCCATCGTGGGGTTTCCGTGCGCGCCTTCGAATCCCGAGGCACGGCTGTTCCCCATCGTCACTCGCTCAACACCCCTGAACGAACGCGCTGGTTGACGCGCCGGTCGACACCGGGTTGACGCGCCGGAGCGCACCCGGCGGTGCGTAACGAGCACCCCACCCCGGCCGTAACGCTCCGTCAACCAGGCGCCCTTCAGCCGTGTGGGGCCCGGATCAGCCGTGTCGACCGCGCGAGCCGGCCGGGACGTGTCAGCCGACGATCCGCCCGCTCAGGACCACCCGCCGCGGAGCCGCCAGGACCCGTACGTCCGCGCGCGGGTCCCCCTCGTAGACGACGAGGTCCGCGGGTGCTCCCTCGTCGAGACCGGGCCGACCGAGCCAGCGCCGGGCGCCCCAGGCGGTGGCGGAGAGTGCCTCGACGGGCGGGATGCCAGCGGTGACGAGTTCGGCGACCTCGGCCGCGACCAGCCCGTGCGCGAGGGAGCCGCCCGCGTCGGTGCCGACGTACACCGGGATGCCGGCGTCGTACGCGGCGCGCACGGTGTCGTAGCGGCGCTCGTGCAGCCGTCGCATGTGCGCCGACCACTGGGGGAACTTGGCCTCGCCGCCGGCCGCGAGCCGCGGGAAGGTGGCGATGTTCACGAGGGTGGGGACGATGGCGACACCCCGCTCGGCGAAGAGCGGGACCGTGTCCTCGGTGAGACCGGTGGCGTGCTCGATGCAGTCGATGCCCGCCTCGACCAGGTCGCGGAGCGAGTCCTCGGCGAAACAGTGCGCGGTGACCCGGGCGCCGAGCCGGTGTGCCTCGGCGATCGCCGCCTCGACCGCCTCGCGCGGCCAGCAGGCGCTCAGGTCGCCGGTGCCGCGGTCGAGCCAGTCCCCGACGAGCTTGACCCAGCCGTCGCCGCGCCGGGCCTCCTGGGCGACGTACGCGACCAGGTCCTCGGGCTCGATCTCGTGGGCGTAGTTGCGGATGTAGCGGCGGGTGCGGGCGATGTGCCGGCCCGCGCGGATGATCTTCGGGAGGTCGTCGCGGTCGTCGATCCAACGGGTGTCGGAGGGCGAGCCGGCGTCCCGGAGGAGGAGGGTGCCGGCGTCGCGGTCGGTCAGCGCCTGCTTCTCGGAGACGTCCGCCGGGACCGGGCCGTGGGCGTCGAGCCCGACATGGCAGTGCGCGTCGACCAGGCCGGGCAGTGCCCAGCCCTCGACGGTGCGGATGTCACGGGCGCCGCCGGGGCGCTCGTACGAGATCCGGCCGCCGACGACCCACAGCTCGTCGCGGACGTCGTCGGGTCCGACGACGACCCGCCCCTTCACGTGCAGTACCGGGTGATCGCTCATGGAAATCACCTTAGTGAGAAGGCTCCCCCTGCCCGCCCGGCCGGTCCGGCTTCTCGCCCGGCCGGTCCTGGCCAGTACTATTCCTGGTCCGTCGCGTCCGGTGTCCTGTTCTCCTCGACGTCCGCCCTCGCCGGGTCGAGCAGCCTGGACAGGAAGTGCCGTGTCCGCTCGTGGACCGGGTTGCCGATGACCTGCGCCGGGGCGCCCTGCTCGACGATCACGCCGCCGTCCATGAAGACGACCCGGTCGGCGACCTCGCGCGCGAAGGACATCTCGTGGGTGACGACCATCATCGTCATGCCCTCGTCGGCGAGCATGCGCATGACGGCGAGCACGTCGCCGACGAGTTCGGGGTCCAGCGCCGAGGTCGGCTCGTCGAAGAGCATCACGTCGGGCCCCATCGCGAGCGCACGGGCGATCGCGACACGCTGCTGCTGACCGCCGGAGAGCGAGGCCGGATAGGCGTCGGCCTTCTCCGCGAGGCCCACCCGGTCGAGGTTCTCGGCGGCGATCCGGGCCGCCTCCGTCTTGTCCCGGCCGAGCACCCGGCGCTGCGGCAGCGTGAGGTTGCCGGTCACCGACAGATGGGGGAAGAGGTTGAACTGCTGGAAGACCATGCCGATACGGCGGCGTACGGCGTCGATGTCGACGTCGGGGTGCGTGACCTCCGTACCGCCGACGAACACCTGGCCCTTGGTGGGTTCCTCCAGGAGGTTCACACAGCGGAGCAGGGTCGACTTGCCGGAGCCCGACGGGCCGATGACACACACGACCTCGCCCTGTCCGACCTCCAGGTCGATGCCGCGCAGCACCTCGTTGTCGCCGAAGGACTTGTGCAGGTCCTTCACCTGGATCTCGGGCGTGCTCACTTGGCGGCCTCCTTCCTCTTGGCTTCGAGATGTCGTGCGAGGAAGCCGAGCGGGATCGTGACCAGCAGGTAGCACAGGCCCGCGACCAGGATCGGCGTGGAGTTGGCGGTCGTGCTGGCCAGGTCGCGGCCGTACTTGGACAGTTCGCGCTCCTCCAGCGTGACGCCGAGGAAGAGCACCAGCGAGGAGTCCTTGAACAGGGTCACGAGTTCGTTGGTGAGCGGCGGGATGATGATCCGGAACGCCTGCGGGACGATGATCGAGACCATGGCCCGCGCGTGCGAGAAGCCCAGCGAACGGGCCGCCTCCATCTGCCCCTTGGGCACGGCCTGGATCCCCGCTCGGAAGGTCTCGGCCATGTAGGCGGCGCCCACCAGACCGAGCGCGATGGCGACCTTTCCGTACGTTCCGCCGGGGATCTCCGTGCCCGGGAACGCGAGCGGTACGGCGACCCCCACGAAGATGAAGATCACCAAAGCGGGCAGGCCGCGGAAGACCTCGATGTAGATCCCGGCGGCCCAGCGGTAGGGGCCGACCGAGGACAGGCGCATCAGAGCGATGACGATGCCCAGGACGAGTCCGACGACGAAGCCGAACGTCGTGTAGAGGACGGTGTTCTTCAGCGCCAGCGTGATGACTTCCGGGAACATCTGCTTGACCAGGTCCCACTGGAAGAACTGGTTCTGCAGACGGCCCCAGTCCGCCGTGACCGCGAAGGCGATCACGACGGCGACGAAGACGACGTACTGCGCGCCGCGCGAGAGCAAGCGCTTCTGGCGCCGGCTCAGGCCGGACCTGCGGGGCTGGAGGGGTGTGTCGGCACCACTCATGAGGCGGACGGGGAGGCGGAGGCCGCGGCCGCGTCGTACGGGCCGATCCACTGCTCGTAGAGCTTCTTGTACGTGCCGTCGGCCTTCGCGTCCGCGATGGCCTTGTTGATGGCGGCGACGAGCTTGGTGTTGCCCTTCTTCACCGTGAAGCCGTACTGCTCACCGGTGTTGATGTTGTCGGCCACCTTGAAGGCGTCGGCGTTGGCCTTGTCCTTGAGCCAGCCCTGGACGACCGGGTAGTCGATGATGACGGCCTGCACCTGACCGCTGCGCAGTCCGCTGAGGACCGCGTCGGAGGACTCGAAGGAGACCGGGTCGAAGCCCTGCTTCTTGGCGTAGTCCTCGCCGGTGGTCTGCGCCTGGGCGCCGAGCTTCTTGCCCTTCGCCTTGACGTCGGCGAGGGAGGTGATGCCGCTGTTCTTGGCGACCAGGACACCCTGGGTGGCGTCGAAGTACGGGTCGGAGAAGTCGACGTTCTTCTTGCGCTCCGGGGTGATCGTCATGCCCGCCGCGGCGAGGTCGCACTGCTCGGAGTTGAGGAACGCGCCCGTCTTGAAGTTCTCGAAGGGCGTGTCGACGATGGCCTGCTTCACGCCCAGGTCCTTGGCGACCAGGTCGATCAGCGAGACGTCGAAGCCCTGCACCTTGCCGTCGATCTCCGACTGGAAGGGCGGGTACGGCAGGTGGGTGCAGGTCGTGAGCTGACCGCTCTTGACCAACGGGACCCCGCTCGCGGTGGTGGTCTTCCCGCCCCCGCTGTCCGAGGAGCAGCCGGCCACGAGCAGCAGCCCGGCCGTGGCGGTGGTGGCGGCCAGAATGCGGGTCCGGCGTCCGGGGACCGAGTACACGGAGACCTCCTGTGGGGGGAACAGAGGGTTCTGATTATAAGGAAAGGTTTGGGTTCCTCAAATCAATCCGATGGCCGCTGGGCCGTCTGGCCTCAGAACTCGCCGGTCCGGGTACGCCGCGGGCCGCCGGTTACGCTCTGATCGTCGACCCCACCGTGAGCGAAGAGAGCACCACCGTGACCCACCCCTTCCTTGACCTGGCGCCGCTGAGCGCCGCCCGCTTCGCGTCGATCGAGGACCGTGTCGCCCGGCTGCTCTCCACCGAGCAGGACGTCGTGATCATGCAGGGCGAGGCGCTGCTTCCCCTGGAGGGGGCCATTCGCGGCACGGCCGGTCCCGGCACCACCGCCCTGAACGTCATCACCGGCCCCTACGGCCAGACCTTCGGGAACTGGCTGCGGGACTGCGGGGCGACCGTGATCGACCTGGCGGTGCCGTTCCACACCGCGGTCACCGCCGAACAGGTCCGCGAGGCCTTCGCCGAGCACCCGTCGATCGACTTCGTGTCGCTCGTGCACGCCGAGGCCGCCACCGGGAACACCAACCCGGTGGCCGAGATCGGCGAGGTCGTCCGCGAGCACGGCGCGCTCTTCTATCTGGACGCCGTCGCGTCCATCGGCGCCGAGCCGGTACTGCCGGACGCCTGGGGTGTCGACCTGTGCGTGATCGGGGCGCAGAAGGCGATGGGCGGTCCCGCCGGGGTGTCGGCGGTGTCGGTGAGCGAGCGGGCGTGGGCGCGGATGGCCGCGAACCCCGCCGCGCCGCGCCGCTCCTACCTCTCCCTGCTGGACTGGAAGGAGCGCTGGATCGACGGGGGCCGCACGACGCTGCTGCACGCGCCTGCGCAGTTGGAGATGCTGGCCCTTGAGGCGTGTGTCGAGCGGATCGAGGGCGAAGGGCTCGACGTGGTGATGGCCCGTCACGCCTCGGCCGCCGCGGCCACCCGGGCCGGAGCCCTGGCCCTCGGCGGGGGGCTCGCGCCGTACGTGGACGCCGCCTCCGACGCGGCGCCCGTCGCCACCACGCTGCGGGTGCCCGAGGACGCGGACGCGTCCGCCGTGGTCGCCAAGGCGCTGGCCGCCGACCCCGCGCTGCCGCTCGCCGCGGGGGGCGGCGCTCTCGCGCAGTCGATGATCCGCGTGAACCACTACGGCCCCGACGCCACCCGGGGTGTCGTCCACTCCGCCCTCGCGGGCCTGGGCGCGGCGCTGGCCGAGTCCGGCTTCCCGGTGGACCTTGAAGGGGCGCGCCGGGCCGTGGCACTGGCCTGGGGCTGACCCCGGGGCGACCGGCGGAGGCGTCCGCGCCTGCCGGAACGGAGAACCCCGGCGCCCCGAGGCGCCGGGGCGCGGAACCCTGACGCGCACATGCGACGGGAATCGAACTCCGCTTCATTCACTTATTCTGCCCTTAATTCCCGGCGGAATTGTTCGGCATTGTTCGGCGCAGCTTCCCGTATTCTCCTGCCCGCTCCCCGTGTACCTAAACGCAAAGATTCCGCGAACGCCGGCGAAGCGATTCGGGCAGGTCACCTGCACATTTCGCCACCGTGACACACTCCACAACGCGCCCGCTTTCTGCGGTATTTCCCGGGCGAACCCACCCATAGGGTCGCATGCAATGCCGCCCTTCACGGGCGCGTGATAACACACGAGTGCGCCATTCGTAACCCCGTCCGACGATGCAATTTGAACTTTCCGTCGGTAAATTCAATCCGCATGACCGCCGCACCCACAGACCTGTCAGCGGAATTCCTGGAAATGCCGGAGGGCCTTCGGATCGACCGTCCGGGGGTGGCCGACGGGGCCGCCCTCTGGCGTATCGCCAAGGACTCCCGAACCCTCGACCTGAACTCGTCGTACAGCTATCTGCTGTGGTGCCGTGACTTCGCCGGCACCTCGGCCCTGGCCCGCGACGCCGAGGGGCAGCCCGTCGGTTTCGTCACCGCGTACGTGCGCCCCGAGCTGCCCGGCACGCTCCTCGTGTGGCAGGTGGCCGTCGACGCGGCACACCGTGGCCGCGGACTGGCCGCGCGACTGCTCGACGGGCTGACCGCGCGGGTGGCGGCCGAACGCGGGCTGACCCTGGTCGAGACCACCATCACGCCGGGCAACACCGCCTCCGAGCGCCTGTTCACGTCGTACGCACGGCGTCATGGCGCGGCCGTAGAGCGCGAGGTGCTGTTCGAGACGGGTCAGTTCCCCGACGGACCGCACCACCCCGAAGTGCTGTACCGCATCGGCCCGTTCTCCCGCTGACCCTCGTCCTCCCCCACGTTCTCCCTCCCCCTCCCCCCACGTTCTTCCTCCCCCCACGCACAGAGGAGCGATTCGCCTTGACCATCACCCAGCCCGACCTGAGCGTCTTCGAGACCCTGGAGTCGGAGGTCCGCAGCTACTGCCGCAACTGGCCCACCGTCTTCGACCGGGCCCGGGGCAGCCGGATGTACGACGAGGACGGCCACGAGTACCTCGACTTCTTCGCCGGTGCCGGGTCCCTGAACTACGGGCACAACAACCCCGTGCTCAAACGGGCCCTGATCGACTACCTGGAACGCGACGGCGTCACCCACGGGCTCGACATGTCGACGACCGCCAAGCGCGGCTTCCTGGAGACCTTCCAGAACCTGGTGCTGCGGCCGCGCGACCTGCCGTACAAGGTGATGTTCCCCGGGCCGACCGGCACCAACGCGGTCGAGTCCGCGCTGAAGCTCGCGCGGAAGGTGAAGGGGCGCGAGGCGATCGTGTCGTTCACCAACGCCTTCCACGGGATGTCGCTCGGCTCGCTGGCGGTGACCGGCAACGCCTTCAAGCGGGCGGGCGCCGGCATCCCGCTGGTGCACGGCACCCCGATGCCGTTCGACAACTACTTCGACGGCCAGATCCCGGACTTCCTGTGGTTCGAACGGCTCCTGGAGGACCAGGGGTCGGGGCTCAACCAGCCCGCCGCGGTGATCGTCGAGACCGTGCAGGGCGAGGGCGGCATCAACGTCGCGCGGCCCGAGTGGCTGCGCGCGCTCGCCGACCTGTGCGAGCGCCGCGACATGCTGCTGATCGTCGACGACATCCAGATGGGCTGCGGCCGGACCGGCGCCTTCTTCTCCTTCGAGGAGGCCGGGGTCGTGCCCGACATCGTGACCGTCTCCAAGTCCATCAGCGGGTACGGGCTGCCGATGTCGCTGTGCCTGTTCAAGCCGGAGCTGGACATCTGGGAGCCGGGCGAGCACAACGGCACCTTCCGCGGCAACAACCCGGCGTTCGTCACGGCCGCCGCCGCCCTGGAGGCCTACTGGTCCGACGGCTCTGCCATGGAGAAGCAGACCCGCGCCCGCGGCGAGCAGATCGAACAGGCGCTGATCTCCATCACCGAGGAGAACCTCGCCGACATCAAGGAGTACCGGGGCCGCGGGCTCGTCTGGGGCATCGAGTTCAAGGACAAGGCCCGCGCCGGACGCGTCGCCCATCGCGCCTTCGAACTCGGGCTGCTCATCGAGACGTCCGGCCCCGAGAGCGAGGTCGTGAAACTGCTGCCCGCGCTCACCATCACCCCCGACGAGCTCGACGAGGGCCTGCGCACCCTCGAACGCGCCGTCCGCGAGACCGTCTGACCGGCCGCCCAGGAACCCGGGCTGCGCGAGAGACCACGAGAAGCGCGAGAAGCACGAGAGAGAGGCATCGCACCACCGTGATAGTCCGTTCGTTCAAGGATGTCGAAGGCACCGACCGGCACGTGAAGGCCGCGTCCGGCACGTGGGAGAGCAAGCGCATCGTCCTCGCCAAGGAGAAGGTCGGCTTCTCCCTGCACGAGACGATCCTGTACGCGGGTACGGAGACCCGGATGTGGTACGCGAACCACATCGAGGCCGTGCTCTGCGTGGAGGGCGAGGCCGAGCTCACCGACGAGGAGACCGGCGAGAAGCACTGGATCGAGCCCGGGACGATGTATCTGCTCGACGGCCACGAGCGCCACACCCTGCGTCCCCGGACCGACTTCCGGTGCGTCTGCGTCTTCAACCCGCCCGTCACCGGACGGGAGGACCACGACGAGAACGGCGTCTACGCCCTGCTCACCGAACCCGAGGAGGTGTGACACACCGATGACCACACTCACCGATCCGTACCCCAGCCGCGCCGCCACCGAAGTGGCCGTGCCCCGCCAGGACCCGGTCGTCTGGGGCGCGCCGGACACGCCCGGCCCGATCTCGGTCCCCGAACTCCACTCCTACGAGCGCGACGGGTTCCTCTCCGTCGAGCAGCTCATCGGCGAGGACGAGGTCGCCGTCTACCGGCGCGAGCTGGAACGGCTCGTCACCGATCCGGCGGTCCGCGCCGACGAGCGCTCGATCGTCGAGCCGAGCACACAGGAGATCCGGTCCGTCTTCGAGGTGCACCGGATCAGCGAGGTCTTCGCCCGTCTCGTGCGCGACGAGCGCGTCGTCGGCCGGGCGCGGCAGATCCTCGGCTCGGACGTGTACGTCCACCAGTCGCGGATCAACGTCAAGCCGGGCTTCGGGGCCAGTGGCTTCTACTGGCACTCGGACTTCGAGACCTGGCACGCGGAGGACGGTCTGCCGAACATGCGGACCGTGTCCGTCTCGATCGCGCTGACCGAGAACCACGACACCAACGGCGGCCTCATGATCATGCCGGGGTCGCACAGGACGTTCCTCGGGTGTGCGGGGGCCACGCCGAAGGACAACTACAAGAAGTCGCTCCAGATGCAGGACGCCGGAACTCCCTCCGACGAGGCGCTCACCGGCCTCGCGAGCCGGCACGGCATCAAGCTCTTCACGGGCAGGGCGGGTTCGGCGACCTGGTTCGACTGCAACTGCATGCACGGCTCGGGCGACAACATCACCCCGTTCCCGCGCAGCAACGTCTTCATCGTGTTCAACAGCGTGGACAACGAGGCCGTGGAACCGTTCGCGGCACCGGTGCGCAGGCCGGAGTTCATCGGGGCGCGGGACTTCACGCCGGTGCGGTGACGCCTCCGGCCGGGTGAGCGGGAGACGGGAGGTCCCGGGGAGCGCGTGCTCCCCGGGACCTCCGGCCGCGTCAGCCGGCCAGCATGTCCAGGAGACGGTCGACGTCGGCGGACGTGTTGTAGAGGTGGAACGACGCCCGCAGGTTGCCGGAGCGGTTGGACACCTCGATGCCGGCCCGGCTCAACTCGCCCTGGCGGTAGCCGAGTCCGGGCACGGAGACGATGGCGGAGCCGGGCGCGGGCAGCGCCTCGTGGTCCAGCGCGGCCAGCCCCGCACGGAACCGTCCGGCGAGGGCCAGGTCGTGCTCGCGCACGGCGTCCACGCCGAGTTCCTCGATCAGGGCGAGGGAGTGACGCACCCCGGTATGGGTGAACAGGGCGGGGCTGACGTCGAACCGGCGGGCGGAGTGGGCGAGTTCCTGCACCGGGCCGTAACAGGCGTCCCAGGGCCGCTCCGCGGCGACCCAGCCCGCGTACAGCGGGGTGAGCCCGCCGAAGTCCTCGGGCACCACGAGGAAGGCCGCGCCGTGCGGGCCCAGCAGCCACTTGAAGGTGGTGCACACGGTGAAGTCGTAGCCGTCTGCGTCGAGCGGCAGCCAGCCCGCCGCCTGGGAGAAGTCGACGTAGGTGCGCGCCCCGTGGGCGCGGGCCGCCTCGCGCAGCGCGGGCAGGTCGGCGATCCGGCCGTCGGCGGACTGGGCGGCGCTGACCGCGACGAGCGCCGTGCCGGGCCTGACGGACTCGGCGAGCCGCTCCAGCGGTACGGCGCGCACCTTGAGGTCACCGCGGACGTGGAACGGGTTCAGCACGGAGGTGAAGTCGTCCTCGACGGTGAGGACTTCGGACCCCGGGGCCAGCCCGGAGGCGACCAGCGCGGTCTGGGCCGCGACGGACGGGCCCGCCGCGACCCGGGCGGCCGGGACACCGGCCAGCCGGGCGAAGGAGGCGCGGGCCAGCTCGACGTCCTCGAAGAGGGAGTCGATCGGCCTGCCCGCGGCCCGCAGGGCCACCGCCTCGTGCAGGGCCGCGACGGTACGGGCGGGGAGCAGGCCGGTGCTCGCGGTGTTCAGAAACGTGTTCTTCGGGGCGAACTCGGCACGGACGAGGGTCTCGAAGGTCTCCATGGAACCACTGTGGGCCCGGACGATGCCCAAGTCCATGGAGAACTTTTACGTGGTTTCCCCAAGCAGCGCTTATGAATGGGCCCCGACCTGCGTCTTCCGGCGCCGGGGCCCTCTCCCGCGCTTCTCAGTTCTGCGGAACGGCACAGCCGTCCGGGCCACAGGCCTCGGCGTCGGCGCCCTCGTCCTGGATCAGCGTGAGCTGCGGACGCTCGCCCCAGGCCTGGGCCAGCGCCTGGGCGAAGACCTCGGCGGGCTGCGCGCCGGAGACGCCGTAGGTGCGGTCGAGGACGAAGAAGGGGACGCCGTTCGCGCCGAGCTCGGCGGCCTCGCGCTCGTCGGCGCGGACGTCGTCGGCGTAGGCGGTCGGGTCGGCGAGCACCCGGCGGGCCTCGTCGGTGTCGAGCCCGGCGGCGACGGCCAGCTCCACGAGCCGCTCGTCGTCACCGAAGACGGTCCGCTCCTCGGCGAAGTTGGCCCGGTAGAACAGGCCGATCAGCTCGTCCTGCCGGCCCCGCGCCTTGGCGAGGTGCAGCAGACGGTGCATGTCGAAGGTGTTGCCGTGGTCGCGGTCCCGGGTGCGGTAGGCGAGGCCCTCGGCGGCGGCCTGCGTGCCGAGGTTCTCCTCGCCCGCCCGGGCCTGCGCCTCGCTCATGCCGTACTTCTTGGTGAGCATCGTGAGCACCGGCTGGATGTCGCCCTTGGCGCGGCCCGGGTCGAGCTCGAAGGAGCGGTGCACGACCTCGACCTCGTCGCGGTGCGGGAAGGCGTCGAGCGCCTTCTCGAAACGCGCTTTCCCGACATAGCACCAGGGGCATGCGATGTCGCTCCAGATTTCGACGCGCATTCTTCGGCTCTCTCTCCAGGTCGTACGGATACGGGACACCCTCCAGGGACGTCGTTGTGTGAACGTTCAATCGGCTCGGCTCATTCCCCGGGCGCGGAGCCGGGCGGGGTTCCGGGCTCGTAACCAGCACCGGGGGCGGCCGCCGGGCCGGACACCGCGTACCGCAGACACAGGTGGTGATCACCCTCCTCGGGCGGGTTCTCCGGGTCGGGAATCCAGCCCAGGCGGGCGTAGAAGGCCTGGGCGCGCAGATTGCCGGCGTGCACGTCGAGGGTCGCCGTGCGCTTCCCGTCCGCCTGCCACTCCTCCACACAGGCCGCGTGCAGCGCCCTCCCGATCCCGGCCCGCCAGTGGTCGGGATCGACGTGGAACTGGAAGAGCTTGACCGTGTCGGCGGGCGCGCCCTCGTCCATCACGGGGCGCTACGGGCCGCGGCTGCCGATGCTGGTGGGACAGCCGGTGGCCGCCGCGGGGCTGCTCGCCCTCCTCTGCGTCGACGCCCGCACGTCCCCGCTGCTGGTGGCTGTCCTGCTGGTCCCGCTGGCGCTGGGGTGCGCCCTGACGATGCCGCCGCTCACCGCCGCGATGATGGACGCCGTCCCCGCCGAGCGGGCGGGGCTGGCGGCCGGTGTGCTCAACGCGGCCCGGCAGGTGTCCGGGGGCCTGGGCATCGCGGTGTTCGGGGCGCTGGTCGCGAGCGGTTTCGAGACCGGCATGCGGCTGAGCCTGGCCGTCAGCGCGGCCCTGCTCACCGTGACGTTCGCCCTCAGCTTCCGTCTCTCAGGTCGCTCGGCCAGTCAGGCCTGAACTCGATGCCGTCGTACGTCACCACGCAGCCCTCCCCCATCGGCGACTGGGTCATGAAGCCCACCAGCGCCGCCCCGGTCTCCTTCTCGCCGGCCAGGGTGAAGAGCCGGACGAAGGTCCAGCGCTCGCCGTCGCGGGAGGCGTGGAAGGAGAAGGCGCGGCCCGTGCGGCTCACCCGCAGCCAGACGGAACTGCCTTCCACGGTGAAGGAGTTGGCGTCGTCGGAGTGTCCCCGGGTGACCACCGTGCAGACGGTGGGCACGTCCGGGGAGTACTCCAGACACAGCTTCGCCCAGGCCCGCTCCCCGACATGCACGTAGAGCACACCCGCGTCGAAGGCCGCCCCGAAACCCACCGTCACGCGGGCGATCAGCTGGAAGTCCCCCTCCGGCGAGCCGAGCAGCCGCGGCGCGTCCGAGGCCGGGTCGAGCCCTTCACCGGTGGGCGGAACGAATCGGTCCTGCCGGGGCCCGGCCCAGCCGGCGAGCACACCGTCCTCGTAGGACCAGTGCCCGCCGGGGCCGTAGGTACGGAGGGAGAAGGGGAGTTCGGGGAGTGTGACGTCCATGGATCGCAGTCTCTCAGGTTCACGGCCTGCCCCTCCGCGGGCGTGGGTGCCACGTGATCGAACACGCGGCACCCACGGCACCGACGGCCCGCGAAGGACCGGTAAAGGACCGGCAAGGACCGACGGGGGCCGGGAAAGGGCCGGAAAAAGGAGCGGCCCCTCGGAACTAGCGCTCCAGACGCCCGTCGTACCGGCGGGGCAGCCCCAGCGGGTTCTCGTCGCGCAGCTCGGGCGGCAGCAGGGCCTCGGGCACGCCCTGGTAGGCCACCGGCCGCATCCAGCGCTCGATGGCGCTGCCGCCGACCGACGTGGACGTCGAGGTCGTCGCCGGGTACGGCCCGCCGTGGTGCTGGGCCGGCGCCACGGCGACACCGGTCGGCCAGCCGTTCACCAGCACGCGGCCCGCGAGGGAGGTCAGTTCGGCGAGGATCGCCGCGCCGCGCCCCTCGCCCGCCGCCTCCTCCGCGGAGAGCTGCACCGTGGCCGTGAGGTTGCCCGGCAGCCGGGAGAGCACCGCGCCGGCCTCGGACTCGTCCTCGTAGCGCGCCACGACCGTGAGCGGCCCGAAGCACTCCTCCAGGAGCAGATCGTGCTCGCCCTCGGCCGCGAGCCTGCTCGCGGGCACGGTCAGGAAGCCGGGGCTCACCGTGTGCTCGCCGCCCGCGCCCGGTGTCACCGGGGCCTGGACGTCCGGGAGTCCGGCGCGCTCGGCGACCCCGGCGATGAAGTTGTCGCGCATGCGGTGGTCGAGCAGGACCCCGGAGGCGGTGTCGCTCACCGCGTCGGTCAGGGACTTCAGCAGCCGGTCGCCCGCCGCGCCGGACGGAGCGAGCACCAGGCCCGGCTTCACGCAGAACTGCCCGACGCCCAGGGTCATCGAGCCGGCGAGTCCCGCGCCGATCTCCTCGGCGCGCTCGGCGGCCGCGGCCTCGGTGACGACGACGGGGTTGAGGGAGCCCAGCTCACCGTGGAACGGGATCGGCACCGGACGCGAGGAGGCCGCGTCGAACAGCGCGCGCCCGCCGCGGACCGAGCCGGTGAACCCGGCCGCCGCGATCAGCGGGTGCCGGACCAGCTCGACACCGGCCTCGAAGCCGTGCACGAGACCGATGACCCCCTCGGGGATGGCGTGCCGGGCGGCGGCGCGGCGCAGGACGGCCGCGACCAGCTCGGAGAGCGCCGGGTGGTCGGGGTGGGCCTTCACGACGACCGGGCAGCCCGCGGCCAGCGCGCTCGCGGTGTCGCCGCCGGCGACCGAGAAGGCGAAGGGGAAGTTCGAGGCCGAGTACACGGCCACGACGCCCAGCGGCACCTTGTAGCGGCGCAGGTCCGGGATCGGCGGGGTCGCCGTGCCGTCGGGGTGGTTGATGACCACGTCGAGGAAGGCGCCCTCGTCGACGATCGAGGCGAAGGCACGCAACTGGTAGCAGGTGCGGGCGAGCTCGCCGGTGAGCCGGACCGGGCCGAGCGCGGTCTCCGCGTCGGCGGCCTCGACGAGCTGGTCCTTGGCGCCTTCGAGCAGGTCGGCTGCGGTGCGCAGGAACGCGGCGCGTACGGTGCGGTCGACGAGCGCGGGACGGGCGGCGTGCGCGGCACGGACGGTCTCGTCCACCTCCTGGGCCGTGGCCTCGACCGCGACCTGCTCCCGCTGCTTCCCGGTACGGGGGTCGACACTCCAGACTGGTGCTGCTGCCACCGCGGGTCCCTTCAGATGTAATGCCACAGTTCTTGTGTCGCTCACCAGGGGTGTTCGATATGCTGAACGCTGTCTCTGATGGTGAACTCCTGTCGGAGACTATTTCCCGTCCAACGAAGGGGTCAAGGGCGATGTCGGCAGGCGAGACAGGCGGCGGGGCGCAGGTCAAGTCCGCGGTGCGGACGGTGGAATTGCTGGAGTACTTCGCCGGCAAGCCCGGAATGCACTCCCTGGCCGCGGTCCAGGAGGCCGTCGGCTATCCCAAGTCCAGCCTGTACATGCTGCTGCGCACGCTCGTGGAGCTCGGCTGGGTCGAGACGGACGCGACGGGCACGCGGTACGGCATCGGCGTACGGGCCCTGCTGGTCGGCACCTCGTACATCGACGGCGACGAGGTGGTCGCCGCGGCCCGCCCCACCCTCGACCGGCTCTCGGACGACACCACAGAGACGATCCACCTCGCGCGTCTGGACGGCACGAACGTCGTCTATCTGGCCACCCGGCAGTCGCAGCACTATCTGCGCCCCTTCACCCGGGTCGGCCGCCGGCTGCCCGCCCACTCCACCTCGCTCGGCAAGGCGCTGCTGGCCACGCACACCGACGAGCAGGTCCGCAAGATGCTGCCGGAGACGCTCCCCGCGCTGACCGAGCACACGATCACCGACCGGGAGAAGCTCATCGGGGAGCTGCGCCAGGTGCGGGAGCAGGGCTTCGCGGTGGACCGCGAGGAGAACACGCTGGGGCTGCGCTGCTTCGGCGTGGCGATCCCGTACCGCACGCCCGCCCGTGACGCGATCAGCTGCTCGGTGCCGGTGGCCCGGCTCACCCCCGCGCACGAGCAGATGGTGAAGGACGCCCTGTTCGACGCCCGCGACCGGCTCACCCTGGCCACCCGCAGGCTCTGACGGGCGACCGGACCGCCCGGTGACTTCATGAGGGACTCGTGAGAAAACCGGTCGGACGGGAACGATTCGCTCCTGATCGCTCGTCCTTCTGTGCGGGATGAACAAGACGATCAGGCGTGCCGCCGTCTTCACTCTGCTGCTCGTGCTCTCTCTGCTGGTCAGGGCGACGTGGGTGCAGTTCTACGACGGCAGGGCACTCGCGGACGACAAGAACAACCGACGGAACATGATCTCGCTGTACGCGAATCCGCTCGGGAACATCATCGTGGCCGGTGACGCGATCACCGGCTCCGCGAAGACGACAGGGGGCGACCTCAAGTACAAGCGGACGTACAAGGACGGCAGCCTGTACGCGGCGGTCACCGGCTACAGCTCGCAGGTGTACGGGGCGACCCAGCTGGAGGGCATCTACCGGAAGCTGCTGGACGGCACGGACCTCCAGCTGAAGAACCCGCTGGACACCCTGACCGACAAGCGCGCCGACCCCGGTGATGTGATCACGACGATCGACCCGGCCGTGCAGAAGGCCGCCTACGCGGCGCTCGGCGGCAACAAGGGCGCGGCCGTCGCGATCGACCCGAAGACCGGCAAGATCCTCGCGGTCGTCTCGACCCCGTCCTACGACCCGACATCGATCAGCGCGGGCAACAACAGTGTCTGGAAGAAGCTGACCACGGACTCCGACAAGCCGCTGGTCAACCGCGCGCTGCGGCAGCCGCTGCCGCCGGGCTCGACGTTCAAGCTGGTCGTGGCCGCCGCCGCGCTGGAGGACGGGCTCTACCCGGACGTGGACGCGAAGACGGACAGTCCTAACCCGTACACCCTGCCGGGCACGACGACCGTCCTGAAGAACGAGAGCGCGTCCGCACCGTGCGAGAACGCCTCGATCCGGGTCGCGCTCCAGTACTCCTGCAACAACGTCTTCGGGAAGATGGCCGTCGACCTGGGCCAGGACAAGGTCAGGGCGATGGCGGAGAAGTTCGGCTTCAACGACACGGCGCAGGACGTGCCCGTGCGGGCCTACACCAGCGTCTACCCCACCGGCATGGACAAGTCGTCCACCGCGCTGACCGGCATCGGGCAGTTCGACGTCACCGCGACCCCGCTCCAGATGGCCATGGTGTCCGCCGCTATAGCCAACGACGGCAAGCTGGTCTCGCCGCATATGGTGTCGCAGACCAGTGACGCCAACGGCGATGTGCTGAAGGACTACGACGACAGCACCGGTACGAAGGAGATCGTCAGCTCGGACACGGCCCGGCAGCTCCAGTCCGCGATGCAGACGGTCGTCGAGAAGGGCACGGGCACGAACGCCATCGTCCCCGGCGCGACCGTGGGCGGCAAGACCGGCACGGCCCAGCACGGCGAGAAGAACAGCAAGACGCCGTACGCCTGGTTCACGTCGTACGCGAAGTCCGACTCGAACGGCAAGGAGGTCGCCGTCGCGGTGATGGTCGAGCAGTCGGACGCGGCGCGCTCGGAGGTCAGCGGCAACGGACTGGCGGCACCGGTCGCCAAGGCGATGATGCGGGCGGCTCTGAAGAACTGAGGCACGCAGGGCTCGTACGCGAGACGGGCTCGTACCGGGGGAGGCGGCCCCGCACCTGATCGGGTGCGGGGCCGGTTCTCGTACGGGCTCCGTCGCGACGGGTCCGTCGCTTCACGGACGGGCTCCCGCGCGACGGGTCCGTTGCTTCACGTTTGCGGCTCCTGCGCGACGGGCTGTCGGCCGGCCATGGTCACCCGCGGCCGGCCGGTATCCCGCGAAGGACCGTTACTTCACGCCGAGCAGCTGCTCCACCGGGTCGATCGCGAAGTACACCAGGAACAGCGCGGAGGCCGCCCACAGCAGCCAGTTGACCTCCTTGGCCTTCCCCAGCACCGTCTTGATGACGACGTAGGCCAGGAATCCGGCACCGATGCCGTCGGTGATGGAGTACGTGAACGGCATCGCGACGATGGTCAGGAACGCCGGGATCGCGATCTCGTACTTGTCCCAGTCGATGTGCTTGACGTGGGTCATCATCAGGAACCCGACCGCGATCAGCGCGGGCGCCGCGGCCTGGAGCGGGACGATGGTCAGCAGCGGGGTGAGGAAGAGTGCGAGGCCGAAGAGGCCGCCGGTGATCAGGTTGGCGAAGCCGGTGCGGGCACCCTCGCCGACGCCGGCCGCGGACTCGATGTAGGCGGTGTTGGAGGAGGCGGAACCCATACCGCCCGCGACGGCGGCGGCGCCGTCGATGAACAGGACCCGGCCGATGCCCGGCACCTGCCCCTGCTCGTCGAGCAGCCCGGCCTCGGCACTGATCCCGACGATGGTGCCCATGGCGTCGAAGAAGTCCGACAGGATCAGCGTGAAGACCAGCAGGACCGCGGTGAGCACCCCGGCCTCGGCGAAGCCGCCGAACAGGCTGAAGTGACCGATGAGCCCGAAGTCCGGAGTGTCGACGATCTTGTCCGGGACCTTCGGGGTGGTCAGGCCCCAGCTCTTGACGTCGGCGACGGCGTTGACGGCGATCGCGACGACGGTCATCGTCACGATGCTGATGAGGATCGCGCCCTTCACCTTGCGGGCGAGCAGCGCGATGGTCAGCAGGACGCCGAGACAGAAGACGAGGACGGGCCAGCCGGTGAGGCGGCCCACGGCACCGAGCTGCACCGGGACGGTGGTGTTCGCGATGTCCGGGATACGGCTGACGAACCCGGCGTCCACGAAGCCGATGAAGGCGATGAACAGGCCGATGCCGACGCCGATGGCCTGCTTGAGTTGCTGCGGGATGGCATTCATGATCGCCTCCCGGAGCCCGGTGAGCACCAGGACGCAGATCAGGACGCCTTCGAGGACGACCAGACCCATCGCGTCGGGCCAGCTCATCAGCGGCGCCAACTGGAAGGCGACGACGGCGTTGAGGCCGAGGCCCGCGGCGATGGCGAGCGGAAGGTTGCCGCCGACACCCATGATCACGGTCATCACACACGCCACCAGCGCGGTCGCGGTGACCAGTTGGCCGGTGTCGAGCGTGTGCCCGAACTTGTCCTTGGCGCTGCCCAGGATGATGGGATTCAGGACAAGGATGTACGCCATGGTGAAGAACGTGGCGAATCCGCCGCGTATCTCCCGGCCTATGGTGGAACCTCTGGCGGATATCTTGAAGAACCCGTCGACCCCACCTGCCGCCGGTGTTGCGGCACTTGGCCGGTTGTCGACCTTTTGAGCTTCGGACATGGCGATTCTCCTCGTTGCCTGCGCGCGCGGTGTGCGGATGCTGGCTGGATTGTTCCCCCGATCAACTGCTTTCAGGTTTTCTCCGTGTTACGGAAATCGAGTTCGGTCCGTCATACGCCGTTCGAAGGCCCGTACGACCGGCTGGTACGCTTCCGCATCCCGCCCCAGCAGAACCCCCTTGGCCCACAGGCGCATCACAGGGGCGAATCGCAGGGGCCGTATACGCCGCACCCGCACCGGTGCCACAGCCGAAGCGAGGAGAGGTACCCCGTGGGCACTGTCGTCGACGACGCCGCCTCCGTGGAGTTCCACGCCTTCTTCGAACGGCACTACGCCGAACTGGCCCGCCTGGCCAACCTGTTGACGGGCGAGCCGGACGCCGCAGACGATCTGGCCGCGGACGCGCTGCTCGCGCTGTGGCACCGCTGGGACCGGGTGCGGGCGGCGGACCATCCGGTGGCGTACGCGCGCGGTGTGGTCGCCAACCTCGCCCGGACCCGGATCCGCGCGGCGGTGCGCGAGCGCCGGCGGATCACGCTCTTCTGGTCGCAGCGCGAGGACAGGACCGAGAACCCCGACGTGGCGGGCACGGTCGACGTCCAGGACGCGCTGCGCCGGCTGCCGTTCCGCAAGCGGGCCTGTGTCGTGCTGCGGCACGCCTTCGATCTGTCGGAGAGGGACACCGCGCTCGCCCTCGGGATCTCCGTGGGTACCGTGAAGAGCCAGACGTCCAAGGGCATGACGGAGCTGAGGCGGCTGCTCGGCACCGACGAGGCGGCGGTCCGGATCCGCGAGGGAGTGCTGCCCGCGGGCGGGGCCCGAGGACGAGAGCGATGAGGGAGGCGCGGGACGTGCACGACGAGCTGCGCGCCCGGCTGCGCGAGGCGGCCGGGGCGTACGAGCCCGACCGCGCGCGCATCCTGGCCCGGGTGGAGCGCGGTATGGGGGGCGCGGGCGAGCGGCGGCCCTCGCGGCGCGCGGCGCGCCCGCCGCTGCTCGGCTGGGCCCGTGTCCTGGGCGCCACGGCAGCGGTCGCGAGTGTCCTGGCGGTGGGCGGCTACGCGGTCGCCTCGGCGGTGAAGGACGACACCCCGCCCCAGCAGACCGTCGCGGTCTCGCCGACCCCCGACCCGTCGCCGGACCCGACCGGCCGGACACCGGTCGCACCCGGTCCCGGCCGACGCTCCGGGACGCCGCAGCAGTCGGGCCGGCCGGGTCCGTCGCCCTCGGACACCCCCACGGCGACCGCGACCGCCCCGGTCCGGGCGCCCGCCGGGGGCACCGCGGACGGCCCGCTGTGGTCGGACGGCTCGGTCGACCCGCACAGCAACGACTTCTGGGCACAGAGCGATGTCACCCTGAAGACCACTGAGCAACTCACCTCGCTCACGGTCGAATTGAAGGTCAGACAGACCGGCGGGGTGAGCGACATGGGTGCCTGGCGTTCGCTGCCCGAGGGTGACTTCACGACGACGGTCGTGGAGCGGGACGGCTTCCTCGTCTACACCTGGGCGCTCAAGCCGGGCCGCACGGTCTGGCCGGGCGAGTGGGTCTTCGCCGGCCAGTACGACCACGACCGCGGCGGCCGGGACGCGAAGGACGACGCCTACGCCGTCTCGGCGACCGCGAAGGGCGGCGAACGGTCCACCGTGTCCGGGGACTTCGCGACCCAGGACGCCGGCGACGGCGTTCCGTAGCGCCCGGTCACCGTCGGGCCCGCAGGGCGGTCGTGTGCCGGCCGGCCACGCGCGGCGCGCCTTGGCCGCACAGCGGGACGGCAGGACGGCGGACGGCAGGACGACAGGACGGCGGACGACCCTACGTCGGGACGGAGCAGACGTCGGGACGGAGCAGACGTCGGGCAGGGCAGCAGCTCCTGGCGGGACCCCGCCGACGGCGGCCCGTGACGGACACGAGCCGAAGAAGATCCGCGGACGCGGCAACCCTTTCCCTGCCGGTGGCGACCAGGAGACGCAAGATCTCCTCACCACTCAAGGAACTCGGTTCATGAACGCACGAGTTGAACAGCGCGTCCGCCACCGCCGCCGGGTCACCGGACGGCGTGCCGTCATCGGCGGCGTGTCCGCCCTCGCCCTCACCGGCACGGCGATCGTCACGACCTCGATGCTGGGCTCGGCCGGAGCGGCGACGACCTGGCCGGAGGCCGAGGGCAGCAAGGCCGTGTCGTCGACGATCTCGGTGTCGGGCACGTTCGACGGGAAGCTGACGAAGTTCTTCGGCAGCGGCGCCCTCGGGACGAGCGGCCAGGAGGAGGATCAGGGACCGATCTTCGAACTCGCGGACGGCGCGGTCCTGAAGAACGTCATCATCGGCACGCCCGCCGCCGACGGAGTCCACTGCCTGGGGAGCTGCACCCTGCAGAACGTGTGGTGGCTGGACGTCGGCGAGGACGCGGCGACCTTCAAGGGCAAGTCGCCCTCGGCCGTCTACAAGGTCTACGGCGGTGGCGCCAAGGGCGCGGACGACAAGGTCCTGCAGTTCAACGGCGCGGGCAAACTGGTGGTCAGCAAGTTCCATGTCGAGAACTTCGGCAAGCTCGTGCGCAGTTGCGGCAACTGCAAGACGCAGTTCAAGCGCACGGTCATCATCGACGACGTGGATGTGACGGCGCCGGGCAAGGCGATCGTCGGAGTCAACTCCAACTACGGCGACACCGCCTCGCTGCGCAACATCCGCGTCCACGGCGACAGCAAGAAGAAGATCAAGACGTGCGTCCGCTTCCAGGGCAACAACACGGGCAAGGAGCCGAAGGAACTCGGCACCGGCCCGGACGGAACATCGTGCAGGTTCACGGCGTCGGACGTCACGTACGACTGAGTCCGAAGATTCGTTCGCCCCTCGGAAACAACCTCACCCTCGTTTTTGACATCATCGACTGTGTGGACCTGTCGGCCTGAGCCCCCCTCGGCCGGCAGATGAACGCCCCCGCCGGTGACGACCGGCGGGGGCGTTCGCCCATGGGGGGGTATCAGCTCACGAAGTAAGTGGGGTTCGGGAGTTTGTAGGTCTTGTCGGCGTAGCCGCCGTCGAGGTCCGAGTACTGGTCGCCGAAGTTGGCGACGATGTCGTACCCGAGGGACTCGATGTGCTTGCGGGTGCCGGACTTGTACTGCACGGTGGTGCAGTTCCAGGCGACGGCGGTGGCGCAACCGCTCAGGTAGGCGGGCGGGTTGGCCGCGTCCTTGAGGAACATGTGCGCGGCGTCGAGGTTGACGTCCACACCGATCTTCTTCAGGTTCTCGACCGCGGAGACGCGCTGCGACTCCTTCAGGCCCGAGTTGTAGAACACCTCGACGCCCTTGGACGCGGCGTACTCGACGAGTTCGGGGCTGCCGAAGACGGCCGGGCGGTCCGCCTGGGCGACGTACGCGGCCCAGGAGGCCGAGTTGTAGGTGTAGTTGGTCTTCTTCTCGTAGTCGAGGGAGAGCAGCAGCGTGTCGTCGATGTCGAACACGACCGCGGCCTTCTCGTGGCGGTGGTGGGCCTTTCGGGCCGCCTGGTCGATGTGCCGCTTCGCGGCGGCGTCGAGGCGTGCCAGGTCCTTGGCGTACGGGCTGTCGGGGGATGCCTGGTAGACCCCGTTGCCGTCGGCCGCGGTGCCGTAGTAGGTGTCGATGTCCTTGACGAGGAGCCCGATGTTGTAGGGCTCGTGCGTCGAGTTGGCCGTCGACTGACCGGCGGTGGCGACACCGGTGCCGTACAGGGCGGCACCGGCGACGGCACAGGCGGCGGTGACGGCCGCGATGCGTAGTGACTTATGCATGACAGTTTTCTACGCGCGTCACCCCTTTGGACGCGAGGCCCGTTGCCTGATCGATACATACTTCACAGGCGAGTTGGGCCTCGCGCCTTGCTCGGGAAGCGGTCAGTTCATGGTGGCGCCGATGGTCGAGCTGCCCGTGGTGAGGAAGGTGGTGGTGGGCAGCGTGCCGCTGGACGAGCGGGCGTTGTACGTGGTGCTCGCGTCCCTGGAGACGAACGACGGGGTGGAGATCCCGGAGTCCCAGTTGTTGCCGGCCGAGGTCACCGAGGAGCCCTTGGACACCGCGGTGCCGTTGCTCACGGCGAGGTTCTTGCCGAGCTTGGCGGCGCTGGTGGCGAAGTAGTACCCGTAGTTGCCGTTGGCGTAGGCGGTGGTGCGGTTGATGACGATGGCACCGGTGTTGGAGTTCTCGGTGAAGCCGTTGCCCGCGTCGTCCCAGGCGGCGGAGTTGTTGATGACGTGCGCGACGACCTCGCCGTCGCCGCCCAGCTTGTAGCCGTTGCCGTCGCCCGCGAAGGCCGAGTCGCCCCAGCGGTTCTTGCCGTTGCCGAAGGACCAGGAGTGTTCGACGGTGACGGGCGAGGAGAACGACCAGAAGTCGATGCCGTCGTCCGAGTTGTTGTACAGGCGGGCCCCGGTGATCAGGTTGCCGGTGCCCGAGCCGAACTTCACGGCGACACCGTCCGCGTTCTCGCCGTGGGTGGCGGCGTCGTAGTTGCCGTACGAGTCGATGTTCTTGACCGTGTTGTTGACGGTTCCGTCGCCGGTCAGCGTGAAGCCGGAGTCTCCGCCGTTGATGGTCTTGACGTTGTTCCACACCGTGCCGGTGCAGGACTGGCAGACGACCGCGCTGTCAGGGGAGTTCTGGAAGGTCAGATTGGAGACGTTCCAGTAGTCGGCGGTCAGCTTGAAGATCCAGGAGCCCGACGGGAGCGAGGAACCGTCGATCTTCACGGTCTCCGAGCCGTACGCGGTGAGCGTGACCGGCGAGGAGGACGTGCCGTTGGTCGTCGACTGGAGGGTGGCCGTCGGGTAGTAGGTGCCGCCGCGCACCTGGATGACGGTTCCGGCGGTGGCACCCGAGATCGCGCTGGTCAGTTGGGCGGTGGTGGAGACGACGACGGTGGCGGCCTGCGCCTGGGTGGGGAGGACGGCGAGGCCTGTGCCGAGCGCCAGGGTGACGCCTAAGGAGAGAGCGGTACGACGAGACATGGAGTGCGGTCCTTTCGTCGTGCTGTCGGATGGAACGGGGGAATCACGGGCACCAGTCGCCGAGATACGCGGCACGGGTGTGCCGCTCGGCCTCCGCGTCCGTGAGCTGGGGACGGTTCTCCGGGACGGTGATCACCGCGCCGGGTCCGGTGTTGCGGTACTCGCGAAAGCGCATGGACTGCCACGGATAGGCCGCGCGCATGTCGGTGTAGGGCGCCACCGCGTCGATGCCGGGCCCGAGTTCGCATCCGCGGACCACGAGCGAGGGCCAGGCCGTGGTCTCGTACGACGGGACCCAGGGCCGGGCGATCTTGTACGCCCCGTCCTCGGCGCCGGAGGTGATGCGGCCGCCGACGGCCAGGAAGCCGTGGGGGTTCGCGCGGGCCGTGGACGGTGCGAAGACCATGCCCTCCGGTTTGAAGGCGACGTCCCGGTCGAGCGTGTGGAAGTGGCAGCGTTCGAAGACGGCGGTGGCGCGGCCGAAGACGAAGTCGACGTCGCCCTCGATGTAGCAGTCGCGGTAGGAGTGCCGGTCGAAGGCGGCCAGGTCCGTGGTGTCCGCGAACAGCGTGTCCTGGTGGGCGAGCAGCCGTACCCGGGCGAAGGACGAACGGTCGCCGGTGACGTAGGCCGCGACCGCCTGGGTGCCGGTGATCTCCGGGTGGTCCGCCCGCAGCCAGTCGTTGGCGATCGTGAGCCCGCGCACCGTCAGCCCGGGGGCCGCCGAGGTGAGGGTCGCCGAGCCCGCGGTCCCGTAGGTGCCGGAGCCGTCCGGTTTCGGCGTGCCGTTCGCCCGGTCGAAGACGATGACCGCGTCACGCGGGTCGCGGGTGGCGCCGCGGAGCGTCAACTCCCGCTTGTCGGCGGGGATGACGACCACTTCGCGGTACGTCCCCGGGTGGACGACGATCGTCTGCCCGGGTCCGTCCACCGCGTCCACGGCGGCCTGGACCGAGTCACCGGGACGCACGTGCAGGACACGGCGCCCGTGGGCGGCGGCCGGGCTGCCGCCGAGGGCCGCCACGACTCCCCCGGCCGCGCCGGCGAGAAGGGTGCGCCTGCGCATCTCAGCACCCCCTCCCCGGCGTCCAGTCGCCGAGGTACGCCGCACGGGTCGCCGAACGGGCCTCCTCGTCGCTGAGCTGCGGCCGGTTCTCCGGGACGGTGATCACCGCGCCGGGGCCGGTGTTGCGGTACTCGGCGAAGCGCTGGCTCTGCCACGGATAGGCGGCGGACATGTTCGTATAGGGCGCGACCGCGTCGATGCCCGCCTCCAGGCGCGTGTCGCGGACGGTCAGCATCGGGCGGGCGGTGAGGTCCGATCCTGGCACCCAGGGGCGGGCCAGCTTGTAGGACGCGTCCGGCGCCGCGCTGCTGATCCGGCTGCGGGTGACCAGGTATCCGCGCGGGTCGGCGACGGCCGTGGACGGCGCGAACACGAAGCCGTACGGGGCCCCGGCCAGGTCCGTGCGGTTCAGGGTGCGGAAGTGGCAGTGCTCGAAGACCGCCGTGGCCCGCCCGAAGACGAAGTCCACGTCCCCCTCGACGTAGCAGTCCCGGTAGTACTGCCGGGCGAAGGTGCCCAGGGCGAACGAGTCGGCGTACAGCGTGTCCTGGTGGCCGAGGAACCGGCACCGGTGGAACGCCGAGCGGTCGCCCTGCACCTTGATGGCCACGGCCTGGGTGCCGGTGATCCCGGGGTGGTCGGCGCGCAGCCAGTCGTTGGCGAAGGTGACCGCGCGGGCCGTGAAACCGTCGGTGCGCACGGTGGTCGTCGCGGACCCGGTGGTGCCGTAGGTGCCCGAACCGTCGGGCCTGGGCGTGCCGTTGGCGTTGTCGTACACGACGACGACATCACGCGGGTCGTCGGAGGCGCCGATCCAGGTCATCTCGGAGCCCGCGGCGCCGGGCAGCCCGGTCGCCGGGTCGACCGCTCCGACCGAGACCGTCTCGCGGTAGACGCCGGGCGCGATGACCAGGGTGTATCCGGCGCCGGTCGCGGCGGTCACGGCGGCCTGCACGGTGGTGTGGTCGCCGAGGCCGCCGGGGTGGACGTACAGCGTCTTCGCGTCGAGCCGCGCGGACGGCGAACCGTGGCGCCCGAACGGCGGTCGCCCGACGGTCGGGCGCCCGGTGGCGCGGGCGGGGGCCGCGAGCACGGTTGCCAGGGCGGCTCCGGTGCTCGCGGCGACGAACGCCCTTCTGCTGACGGGGTGTCCGGTCATGGTCAGCAGATCTTTCCGGCGCCTGCGCGGTGGTCGACGATGCCGGGAACGGCCCTCGGCGCGTCGACCTTCGTCCGCAGGGCCGGTGTCCAGCCGGCACCGGACTGGAGCGTCTCGGCGGGGATCTCCGCGTTGTGCACGGCGATCAGATCGGTCAGGACGCCGTTGACGTAGTTGTCCGCGGCGGTCAGCGGCGCCTCCTTCCACTTCTTGAGGACCGTCGCGGCGCTGACGGAGTCCGGCAGCGTGAACGCGTTGTGCTCGGCGACGAGTTGGGACTCCATCCCGATGCCGTAGCTGTAGCCGTACGAGGAGTCGGCGACGAAGTGGTTGTTGTAGGAGTCCACTTGTCCGAACCGGACGCGCGGGGCGCGCTCGACGAGGCCGGTGAACAGGTTGTGGTGGAGGGTGACCTTCAGATGGCCGCGGTCCACGGCGGCGGTCGACGCGCTGTCGCTGTTGCCGATCAGGATGGTCTTGTCGTGGTCGGCGAAGACGTTCCAGGAGGCGGTCACGTAGTCGGCGCCCTTGACGATGTCCAGTTCGCCGTCGTGCTGTTCGTAGATCCGGCCGTAGTACGTCGGCAGGGAGCTGTCCGGGTGGGCGCCGTCGGTGAACGAGTTGTGGTCGAGCCAGACGTGCGTGGCCCCGTAGATCACCGCGCTGTCGTACTCGGAGTTCCAGTTGCCGGTGTCGCCGTCGGTGGGGTCCCACTGCGGGAAGCAGTCGAGGGGGCTCTCGAAGGAGAGGTTCCGGACGATGACGTTGTCGACGCCCTTGATCTGGAGGCTCGCGCCCTTGAAGCCGGCATTGCGGCCGATGCCGACGATGGTGGTGTCGGCGGGGACGTACGCCTTGATGGCGGTGTCCTGGTTCGCGGCGGAGGCGGCGCGCAGATCCTCCTGCTCGCCGCTGACCACCTGGTCGTAGCCCCACACGGCGGGGTCGTAGTCGGCGAGGTACCGGGCGAAGTCGTAGCCGGGCGCCGCGAAGGAGTCGCAGCCCTCGGCGTTGGCGTCGATCGTCCCCCTGACCTTGATGATCTTCGGCGCGCTGCCGCCCGCGGCGAGCGCGGCCTTGAACTCCGCCCAGGTCGTGACCGTGCTGACCTGGGCGGCCACGGCGGCCGAGCCGCCGGTGGTGCCGGTCCCCTCGGACGCCCAGCCGTCGCCCGCGGCGAGTGTCTGCCGGCCGAGCTCGCGGGGACGGGCCTCGGCGGTGGTGCCGGTGACGGCGAGCACGAGGGCGGTGCAGCCGATCAGCGCGGCCGTCCGCCGCACGGTGACCGCACTCCAACCTGTGGCATGCCCATGCCATTTCTGTGTGTTCATGGTGCGACTCGACTCTCTTTCCTTCGGCTCAGGGACTCGGGGGGTTCGAGGACCGGGGGTTCAGGGGTTCACTGACAGGGGTTCACTGGCTCAGGAGTTCACTGACTCAGGGGTTCAGGCGGTGGCCAGGTGATCCAGGACTCGGGTATGTCCGCGTCGAGGCGGCGTACGTCCCGGGGCGCGAGCACCCGGCGGTGCAGCAGCCCGGCCGCGACGAGACGGGCCACGGCAATGGCGCCGGGCGGGTTGAAGTGCGTGTTGTCCTGCTCGGTCGCGGTCCAGTTGAAGTACTTCTTCGTCTCCTCGACGCCGAGCCGCTGCCACAGGGCGATCGAGCGGGCCTGGATGTCGAGGAGCGCCACGTGCTCGGCCGCGGCGAGCGCGCGCATCGACGCCGGGTAGTCGCCGTGCGTCGGCACGGCGTTGCCGTCCGCGTCGAACTTCCTGCGCTCGACGGGGGTGGCGAGCACCGGCCGCGCACCGCGGGCCCGCGCTCCGTCGAGGTACTGCCGCAGACAGTCCTGGAACGTCGTCCACGGCTCGGTGTAGCGCGTCGGGTCGGCGGTCTTCTCGTCGTTGTGCCCGAACTGGACGAGCAGGAGGTCGCCGGGGCGGATCACGTCGAGGATCGCGCCGAGCCGCCCCTCGTCGATGAAGCTCTTCGAACTACGGCCGTTCACGGCATGGTTGGCGACCACGACGTCCTCGTGGAGGAAGAACGGAAGCGCCATGCCCCACCCGGTCTCGGGTGCGGCGTCGGCGTACTTCTGGGCGGCGGTCGAGTCACCGGCGATGTGGAGGGTGCGGGGCCCGCGACGCGGACGCGCCGAGGCGGGTGCCGCCGCCACGGCGGGGAGGGGTAAGGCGGCCACGGCCGCCGAGGTGACCTGTCTGCGCGTGAGGGACACGGGCGTGTGCCTTTCGACAGAGGATCCGACGGAGATGTCGACGGAGGGTTCGACGGGGGGCGACAGGGGGTTCGACGGGGGCTTCGATACGGGCGAGGAGGCGCCCCACGGGACGCGTGGCTGCCGCGATGTGCGGCTCCACCGTGGCCGGCGCACCACCTGTCCGGTGCGCCGGCCACGGCGGGCACACCGGGCTAGTGGTGCGCCTTCCAGTCCGCCTGCGCCTTGTTGAGCTGATCGGCGAGCGTGTCCAGGAAGTCCTTCGCGCTCATCTTGCCGAGCAGCACCTTCTGGAAGTTCGGCTCGTTGTCGGCCTTGGAGATGGTGTTCCAGTCGGGCAGGTAGTACGGCAGCTGCACGATCTTGGTACCGGTGCCGTTCAGCGCCTCGGCGGCGAGCTTGGTCGGCTCCGCCTGCTGGATCCAGGCGTCCTTGGCGGCGTCGGTGTTCGCCGGCACCTGGCCCGCGGACTCGTTGAACTTGGAGTTCTCCGCCGCCGAGACGGCGAACTCGATGAACTTCCAGGCGGCCGCCTTGTTCTTGCCGGACTTGAACAGGCTCAGCCCGTCGACCGGGTTGGAGATCTGAACGCGTGTGCCGTCGTCCAGAGTGGGGTTCGGGATGCCGCGGAACTTGGCGGCGCCGAGCGCCTTCAAGTGGTCCTGGTAGGAGCCGAGGTTGTGGCTCAGCATGCCGATCGTGCCGCTGTCCCACTGCGCGACCATCTTGGTGAAGTCGTTGTTGACGTCGGCGGACGGGGTGACCTTCTTGTACAGGGCGATGTACTTCGCGAGGGCCGCCACGTTCTTCGGGTCGTTGACGGTGGTCTTGTCGCCGTTCCAGAAGGAGGTGATGCCGGTCTGGCCGTACGTCGCGTCGAGTGCCGGGGCGATGGAGCCCTCGCCGCCACGGATGGTGAAGCCGAACTTGTTCTTGCCCTTGTCGGTGAGCTTCGCGGCGGCGTCGTAGAACTTCGACCAGGAGGTCGGCGCGTCCAGGCCCGCCGACTTGAACAGGTCGGTGCGGTACCAGAGCGTGCCGTTGTTGGCGGAGGTCGGCACCTGGTACAGGGTGTCTCCGCCGCCCGCGGCCCGGCTGACGTCCAGCAGGTTCTGGCTCAGCCTGCCCTGCAGCGAGCTCTTCTCGATCCGGCTGTCCAGCGGCTCCAGCGCTCCCTGGACGGCGACCTCGGCGAGCATCGCGGTGCCCACGCCGCCGACGTCGGGCAGGCCGCCGCCCTGGATGGCGGTGTCGTACTTGGACTGGGCGCTGGCCGCCGGGATACCGACGTAGTTGACCTTGATGTCCGGGTACTTCTTCTCGAAGTCGGCGATGATCTGCTTCCAGATGTCGGTGCGGACACCGCCGTTGTTGTCCCAGAAGGTGATCTCGCCCTTGCCTGAACCCTCGGTGCCCTTGTCCCCCGCGCTGCCGCTGCCGTTGTCACCACAGGCGGTGGCGGTCAGCGCGAGCACGGAGCCGAGGGCGACGGCCACGGCCGCGCGCCCGCCGCCACGGATGCCGGACTTCGGTGAACCGGTGTTCAGCGGGCCGGACTTCGGCGCACCGGTCCCGAGTGGGCTGTTCTCGAGTGGGCTTCTCTTCATCGGTCGGCTCTCTTCTTCTGGATCCAACGGGGTGGTGGGGTCGGTGCGGTGTCCTCGGAGGTCGGCACCGGGCTGCTTCCGGAAGGGACGCGCCCTTCCTTCCTCGTCCGGTAAGCGCTTGCCACGGGGGTGCGTCATTGCGGCTCCCAACGGGCGGACGTACGAAGGGAAGTGACCCTCAGGGGGTCGGGGTGACACGAAAACGGGTGAACGAGGCGGCTCCGGCGTGTCCCCCGCCGGGCGGCGCGAGCGCGAAGAGGCCGAGCAGCGCGCCGACCCAGCGCCAGGGCCTGGCGGCGAAGACCTGCCCCGAGGGCTGCCGGCCGCCGCCGATGTCGTAGGAGAAGAGACAGCGGCCTCCCGCGCCGATCTCGATCCACAGCCGGGCCCGGCCCTCGGGCGCGGGCCTCGGGCCGGCGGCGTCCCGCTCGCCCTCGGACGGCATCGACCGCGCGACGGGTGCCGCGGCGACCGCCTCGGCGAACCGGTGCACGAGCCGTACCGATCCGTCCGGCTCGCGCTGGAGGCCGATCCAGCCGAACGCGTCCCCGAGCACCGCGAGCCCGGCCCGCGCCCCGGGCTCCTCGCTGTCGAGGCGCAGGTCCACCTGGACGGTGGCGGCCGAGCCCGGCAGCCGCTGGGTGAGGACATGGGGCAGCCTGCGCAGGTCGTGCGCGTCCGCCGTTCGGACACAGCTCAGCCGTAGTCCGTCGCCGGAGTGCTGGGTGGCCCAGCCGTCCTGGGGGTTGGCGGTCCACTGCCACTGGCGCCCGAAGCGGCCGCCGGGGAAGTCGTCGTCGGTGGCGGGCGCGCACGGCGGCTGGGGCGGCAGCTTCGGCTTCCGGTGTACGGCGACGGGGACGCCCCGGTCTCCGAGCACCGGCCAGCCTCCCTCACTCTCGACCTCTCCCCCGCTCACGGCCTCGCCCGAGCGGGGGGACCCCCATGGGCGGGAGGTACCCCCGTCGCCCCAGCGCATCGGCTGGAGATGGACCACCCGCCCGTACGGCCCGCGCTGCTGGAAGTGCACGAACCAGTCCTCGCCCGCCGCCGTGCGCACCCAGCCGCCCTGGTGCGGGCCGTTGACCCGGGTGTCGCCCTGTTCCAGGACCACCCGCTCCTCGTACGGCCCGAAGAAGCCGCGCGAACGGAAGGCGCCCTGCCACCCGGTCTCGACTCCCCCGGCGGGCGCGAAGATCCAGAACCAGCCGTCGTGCCGGTAGGCCTTGGGGCCTTCGAGGGTGAACCAGCCGGGAAGCAGGTCTGCGTCGACGATCACCTTTCCCTCGTCGAGCAGCCCGGTGCCGTCGGGGCGCATGCGGTGCCCGGTGAGCCGGTTCTTCACTCCCGAACGGGACTTGGCCCAGGCGTGCACGAGATACGCCTCGCCGTTCTCCTCGTCCCACAGCGGGCAGGGATCGATGAGCCCCTTGCCCTCCTTCACCAGGTGCGGCCGGGTCCAAGGGCCCCTGATCTGGGGTGCGTTGACCTGGAAGATGCCGTGGTCGGGGTCGCCCCAGAAGATCCAGAAACGGTCGTCGTGGTGGCGCAGAGAGGGTGCCCACACACCGCAGTCGGGTCGGGGACTCCTGAACTCGCCCGCCGGTTCCAGGCGTTGGAGAGCGTGCCCGACGAGCGTCCAGTTGACCAGGTCCCGGGAGTGCAGCAGCGGCAGGCCGGGGACGCGGCCGAAGCTGGAGGCGGTGAGGTAGAAGTCGTCGCCGACGCACAGCAGATCGGGGTCGGACCAGTCGGCGTCGAGGACGGGGTTGCGGTAGGTGCCGTCACCCAGGTCGGCGGAGGGCAGGGCCATCAGGGACTCACCGCCTTGCGGACCAGCGCGGCGGCCTCGCTCCGGTCGAGGGTGCCGTCGGCGACGACGGTGACGACCCGGCGTACGAGCGTGCCGCCGGCCTCGACGGTGAGCCGCTTCTCGCGGGCGAGGGAGGAGCCGACGCCCGGGTACTGGACGGTGCGGACGAACCACGGGTCGCGGCGCGTCGCGTCCGTCGCCCCCGCGAGGACGAGCGTCCATCCGGCGCCCGCGAGGGCGACCCAGTCGGCGGTGCGCGCGTGCACCGCCTGCTCGCCCTCCGCGTCGGCCGTGAACACGCGCGGGGCGTCCGCCTCCTTGCGGGCCCGCCAGAAGAAGCCGCCGTAGGCCGCGCCGGGCCGTCCGTTGGTGGCCGGGCTGCCGAGCGAGAGCCCGCCCGCGGTGACGTTGGTGAGCGAGAAGGTGAAGTCCAGCGCCCAGGCGGAGTCGGTGAGGCCGACGGCGGCGACCGTACGGCGCTCGCGCAGCAGTTCGCCGCCCGCGGCCATCCAGCGCAGCTCCTCCACGAAGCCGTCCGGGTCGCAGAGCTGGAACGCGGTGTGCCGCTGGGCGCCGTGGTTGTCGAGCTCGGTCGGTCCCTGGTCGCGGACGTAGGTGCGTCCGCCCCAGAAGTTGTGCCCCTCGACGTCGGGTACGGCTACACCGACGCCGAGGTGGTGTGCGTGGTCGGCCGGGCTGAGCTCGGTGACGGCCGTGCCGGCCAGGGTGGTGACGGGGTGCAGATACGGGCGCGGGGACAGCCGGTCCGGCAGTGCCGGCCGGGTGACGTAGCGGCCGACGGGGCGGCCGCCGATCCGCAGGACCGGCGAGTCGTTGTTCATCGGGTGCTCACCTCGGTCGGGAGCGCCCAAGGGGCGCCCAGCTCGGAGTAGAGGGCGAGGGTGTCCGCGGCCGCGGCGACGAATCCGTCGACCCCGGGCACCACGCGGCGGTTCTCGCCGGGGAGCCGTTCCCAGGCGTCCGGGGGCAGCGCGATCGGGTCGGGTGCCTGCCGGATCGCTTCGACGACCTTCATGAAGGCGCCCGTCGACTCGGGCGCGACCAGGAGCTCGGTGCCGTCCGTCAGATGCTCGACGAGGTTCTCCAGCAGGTCCGTACGGCCGTACTCGGTCTCCTCGGGGCCGTGCCCGGACCGCTGCACGAGGACCCGGTCCTGCTTGTACCAGAAGGTGATCCGGCCGCCGGTGCCGTGCACCAGGACATACGGTTCCCCGGGGTGTTCGGCGCAGAGCGTGGCGGCGACCGTGATCCGGCCCCCGGTGGTCGTGACCCGCACGCACGAGGTGTCGTCGGACTCGATGTCGTTGGCGCGCAGCAGCTCGGTCCGGATGCCGGTGACGTCCTCGGCGCGGGTCGAACCGTCCAGTGCGAGGGCCGTGGCGACGATGTGGGCCAGCGGGTTCGTCAGGACACCGTCGACCACGTCCACGCCGTTCAGCCGGCGCTTTCCCGCCCAGGGCGCGCGCCGGTAGTACGCCTCGTCGCGTGCCCAGGCGCCCGCCCCGCCGATGCCGGTCACCCGGCCGAGCGAGCCCTCGGCGATGAGTTTCCTGATGGCGGGCACGGCGTGCGAGCCGAGCGACTGGAAGCCGATCTGGCAGACCACCCCGGCCGCCGCGACCCCGTCGGCCATCCGCCGGAACTCGGCGTAAGAGGGCGCGGGCGGCTTCTCCAGGAGCAGGTGGACGCCCTTGCGCGCGGCGGTCAGCGCGAGGTCGGTGTGGGTGGGGATGGGGGTGCAGATCACCGCGACGGCGGCGCCGGTGGAGTCGAGGAGGGCCCCGAAGTCGGCGGACTGCTCCACGCGTTGCCCGCCGAGCTCCTGCGCGGTGAGCGGGTTCAGCTCGCAGACCCCGACGAGGCGTACCAGGCCCTTGTCCTGGAGCCGGCGGATGTTGTCCAGGTGCCAGCGGCCGTGGCCCCGGGCGCCCGCGAGGACGACGGGCAGCGGGAGCGCGGGGGCCGTCGTGTCCGCCAGGGCGGTGGTGGGCGCGGTCCGCCGACCGGTGTGCGCCGCACCTCCGGCGGGCGCGGTCCGCGGAGCGTCCGCGCGGCGGGCGCCACCCTGCTGCGAGAGGGCCGTCATCCCTTCACCGCCCCGGCGCTGAATCCGGTGATCAGCCACTTCTGGATGAAGGCGAACACGACGACCACGGGGACGGCGGCGATGATGCCGCCCGCGGCGAGCGCGCCCAGGTCGACGCTGTCGGAGCTCATCAGGGTGTTGAGGCCGACCGGGATGGTCTGCTTGCTCTGGTCGCTGAGGAACATCAGGGCGAACAGGAAGTGGTTCCAGGCGTGCACGAAGGCGAAGGAGCCGACGGCGATCAACCCGGGCCGCAGCAGCGGAAGGACGACGATCCGGAAGGCGTCGAAGCGGTTGCAGCCGTCGACCCAGGCGGCCTCTTCGAGGGTGTAGGGCACGTTCCTGATGAAGCCGCTGATCAGGATCATCGACAGCGGGAGCTGGAAGACCGTCTCGGCGATGATGACGCTGACCAGCGAGTTGATCATCCGGAGCTCGGCGAAGATCTGGAAGAGCGGGACCAGGAGCAGCGCGCCCGGCACGAACTGCGAACAGAGCAGCGCGAGCATGAAGCCGCGCTTGATCCGGAAGTCGAAGCGGGCGAGCGCGTAGCCGCCGGCGAGCGCGACGAGCGTGGTCATCACCAGGGTGGCGACGGCGATGATCACACTGTTCTGGAAGTAGGTCCCGAAGCTGCGTTCGGTCCACACCTTGTCGAAGTGATCGAGGGTCATGGGCCAGGGCACGAGGGAGGTCGACCCGGCCGGGCGCAGCGCGAAGAGCAGGATCCAGTAGAAGGGGATCAGGGTGAAGAGCAGGTAGATGCCCAGGGGGAGATAGATGTGCCACCGCGGGACCTCGTCCCAGGCGCGGTGCTTCCTCCGTTCGCGCGGGCGGGGTTCCTCGACGGGCCGGGCGGGCGCGGCCGGGGCGATCGTCACGGCGTCCTTGGTGATCACTTGTCCCCGCCTCCGAACTTGCTCAGCCGCAGATAGACGATCGAGCAGAACAGCAGAATCACGAACGCGACCGTGGTGAGGGCCGACGCGTAGCCGAAGTTGTGGGCGTCGACGCTGGTGTTGGCGATGTAGAGCGGGAGGGTCGTCGTCTCGCCCGCGGGTCCACCGCCGGTCAGGGTGTAGAGCAGGTCGACGTTGTTGAACTCCCACACCGCGCGCAGCAGGGTGGAGAGGATGATCGCGTCCTTGAGGTGCGGCAGCGTGATGTGCAGGAACTGCCGGACGCGGCTCGCTCCGTCGACCTCGGCGGCCTCGTACAGGTCCTTGGAGACGGACTGGAGATCGGCGAGGATGAGGATCGCGAAGAAGGGGACCCCGCGCCACAGGTCGGCGACCACGGCCGCCGGGAAGACGGTGGAGGTGTCCGACAGCCAGCTCGTCCCGTACGAACCGATGCCGGCGTCCGCGAGGTAACGGGTGACGCCCGTCTGGGAGTTGTAGAGCAGCACCCAGATCGCCGAGGTCAGCACCCCGGAGACGGCCCACGGCGAGAAGACCAGCGCGCGCCCGAACGCCCGCCCGGCGAAGGTCTGGTTGACGATCAGCGCGAGCGCCAGGCCGAACAGCAGCTGGAGACCCACTTCGACGACGACCCACTTCGCGCTGAAGGTCAGCGTGTCCCAGAACTGCGGGTCCTGGGTGAAGGCGTGCGTGAAGTTACCGAAGCCCGCGAAGCCGTTGCGCCAGGGTTTGGTGGGGTTGTAGTTCTGCAGGCTGTAATAGAAGACGCTGATGACGGGGTAGGCGATGAAGCCCAGCATCAGCAGCGCCGCGGGGGCGATCAGCAGATACGGAAGCCTGCGCGGGGTCGCGGAAGCACGGCGCCGCCGGAGTGGCGCGGGCGGTTTCGCCACGGCTGCGGCTTGGGCCATGACTGTTCTCCGTTCGCAGTGGGGCAAATACAGCGGGTACAGGAAGCGCTTGCTACGACCACATGGATCGAGCACTTCCACGTGCGGGTGCGGGGGGCCTCAGCCCGCGTAGGGGTCAGGCACCTGGCCCGGCCGGGCCAGGAACGCGAAGTCGCAGCCGGTGTCGGCCTGGGTGATCTGCTCGTTGTAGAGCGCGCCGTAGCCGCGCTCGTACCGGACGGGCGGCGGAGTCCACTCGGCCCGCCTGCGCTCCAGCTCCGCGTCGTCCACGTGGAGTCGGAGTGACCGTGCCTCGACGTCGAGGGTGATCGGGTCCCCGTCGCGCACGAGGGCGAGCGGGCCGCCGACGTACGACTCGGGCGCCACGTGCAGCACGCACGCGCCGTAACTCGTGCCGCTCATCCGGGCGTCGGAGATCCGCACCATGTCCCGGACGCCCTGCTTCAGCAGGTGGTCGGGGATGGGCAGCATCCCGTACTCGGGCATTCCCGGGCCGCCCTTGGGGCCGGAGCCCCGCAGCACGAGGACGCTGTCCGCGGTGATGCCGAGCGAGGGGTCGTTGATGGTCCGCTGCATGGTGCGGTAGTCGTCGAAGACGACCGCGGGACCGGTGTGCTTGAGCAGGTGCGGCTCGGCGGCGATGTGCTTGATGACGGCACCGTCGGGGCAGAGGTTGCCGCGCAGGACGGCAACTCCCCCCTCGGCCGCGACCGGGTTCTCCCGGGTGCGGATGACGTCGTCGTTGTACACCCGGGCGCCCGCGAGCTGCTCGCGCAGGCTGTCGTGGGAGACCGTGGGCCGGTCCAGGTGCAGCAGATCGGTGATCCGCGACAGGAAGCCGGGCAGTCCGCCGGCGAAGTGGAAGTCCTCCATGAGGTACGTCCGTCCACCGGGCCGGACATTGGCGAGGACCGGCACGGTCCGGGCGATCCGGTCGAAGTCGTCCAGTGTGAGGGCGACTCCGGCCCGTCCGGCCATGGCGATCAGATGGATCACAGCGTTCGTCGAACCGCCGAGACCGAGCACCGTCGTCACCGCGTCCGTGAAGGCCTCCGCGGTGAGGATGTCGGACAACGTCCGGTCCCTGTGGACGAGTTCGACGATCCTGAGCCCCGCCGCGGCGGCCATCCGGTCGTGCCCTGAGTCGACGGCGGGGATGCTCGACGCGCCGGGCACGGTGACGCCGAGCGCCTCGGCGGCGGCCGTCAGCGTGGACGCCGTGCCCATCGTCATGCAGTGCCCCGGCGACCGGGCGAGCCCGCTCTCCAGCTCGGTCATCTCGCAGTCCCCGATGAGACCGGCGCGCTTGTCGTCCCAGTACTTCCACATGTCGGTGCCGGAGCCCAGGACTTCGTTGCGCCAGTGGCCCGGGAGCATCGGCCCGGCGGGCACGAAGACGGTCGGCAGATCGACCGAGGCGGCCCCCATGAGCAGCGCGGGCGTGGTCTTGTCGCAGCCGCCCATCAGCACGGCCCCGTCCACGGGATACGACCGCAGCAGTTCCTCGGTCTCCATCGCGAGCAGATTGCGGTAGAGCATCGGAGTCGGCTTCTGGAAGGTCTCGCTCAGCGTGGACACCGGGAATTCGAGCGGGAATCCGCCCGCCTGCCACACGCCCCGCTTCACGGCCTGCGCGCGGTCGCGCAGGTGCACATGGCAGGGGTTGATGTCGGACCAGGTGTTGAGGATCGCGATGACCGGCTTGCCCAGGTGCTCCTCGGGGAGGTAGCCGAGCTGCCGCGTCCTGGCCCGGTGGCTGAACGAACGGAGCCCGTCGGTGCCGTACCACTGATGGCTCCTGAGGTCCTCGGGCCGCTTCACAGGGACCATCCGGCGGCTATCGCGGCGACCTCGGAGCGCTCGCTCGCGGGCAGCGGCCTGCTCGGCGGGCGGACGTCACGGCGGCACAGGCCGAGCGAGGACAGGGCCTCCTTGACCACGGTGACGTTGTTCGCGGAGGCGTCGGCGGCGCGCAGTTCCTCGAAGCGGCGGATCTGCTCCCAGACCTTCATCGCGGCCGGATAGTCGCCGGACCGGAGCGCTTCGATCATGTTCAGCGAGACGGCCGGGGCGACGTTCACCAGGCCCGAGGTGAAGCCGGTGGCGCCGGCCGAGAAGTACGAGGGAGCGTACGGCTCGGCGAGTCCGGCCACCCATACGAACCGTTCGAGCCCGGCGTCGCGCGCGAAGGACGCGAAGCGGGCCGCGTCGGGAACGGCGTACTTCACCCCGATGACGTTCGGGCAGGCGTCCGCGAGTTCGGCGAGCCGCGCGCCCGCGAGCCCCGCGTTGCGGATGTAGGGCACGACGCCCAGCTCGGGCACGGCCTCGGCGATGGCCCGGTGGTAGTCGACCCAGCCGCTCTCCGAGACGTAGGGATGCACGGGCTGATGGACCATCACCATCGGTGCGCCGAGGGCGCGGGCGTGCCGCGCGGAGGCGACGGCGGTGGGCACGTCGTGTCCGACGCCGACGAGGACGACCGCGCGGTCACCGGCCTCCTCGACGGTCAACTCGGTGACGATCCGGCGCTCTTCGGGGGTGAGGGCGTAGAACTCGCCGGTGTTGCCGTTGGGGGTGAGGGTGCGGACGCCGCCGTCGATCAGCCGGCGCAGCAGGGCCCGGTGGGTGTCCCGGTCGATCGTGCCGTCCTCGGCGAACGGCGTCACCGGGATCGCCACGACCTCGGCGAGGGCCGCCCGCTGGGTCTCGAACGTCGCTGTCATTCCTGTCCGTCCTCTTCCTGGCCCTGGGGGAAGGCCCGTTGCACGAACGACGCGATGTGCGCGCGGAGCGCTCCGGCGGCGCCGTCGGCGTCACCGCCGAGGGCGAGTCGCAGGATCTCCCGGTGCTCGTTCGCCTCCCGCTCCCAGGAGGGATCGGACGCCCAGGCGACCGCCGAGACGAGGGCCGCCTGGTCGCGCACCTCGTCGAGCATCCGGCCGAGCAGCGGATTGCCGCAGGGCACGTAGAGGGCGCGATGGAACTCCCGGTTGGCCAGGGATCGTTCGGCGGTGTCGTCGGCGGCGTCGGCACGGGTGAGGGCGTCACGGGCGGCGTCGAGCGAGGCTCCGCGGCGCACCACCCGTCGCAGCGCCTCGGGTTCGAGGAGCAGCCGTACGTCGTACACCTCGCGCGCCATGTCCGCGTCCACCATGCGCACCGTGACGCCCTTGTACTGGTTCATCACGACGAGCCCGGTGCCGGCCAGGGTCTTGAGCGCCTCGCGCACAGGGGTCTTGGACACCCCGAACTGTGCGGCGAGGTCGGTCTCGACCAGGGCCTGTCCCGGGGTCAACTGCCCGGTGAGGATGCGGTGTTTGATCCCTTCCAGCACGAACTGCGTGCGGGAGGGGATCGGGGTGGGCACAGAGGTCATGCGCGCCTCTCCGGTCTCACGGCTCGGTTCACGGGAGCCGGGCGCCCCTCGCGGACATCGTTCCCGGGTCTCGCATATCGCGTCTCATATATGACGTACGAAGTACGACGCGTTGAAGGTAGGAGCGTGGCCGTGTTTCGTCAACGCTTCCGGCAAAGGAAATTGACGTGACGCGCGGGTCACGCAGTGCCGAAGCGGGCGGGGCCGGTCTTCAGCGTGAGGCGCGTCGGTTGTTCGCATGCGCGACGCGAGTCGAGGTGGGCCGCCGCCACGGCGTGCACCCCCGGGGTATGCGTACGGGCCGCCCGCAGGTCCGGCGAGCGCCCGTATCACTGCCCGCGATGGCGGGCAGCGGGGAAGCCGGCGCGCCGTTCCAGCTGGGAGGCGGGGCGCCACGCGTACCCGGCGGACCCGTCGACCGTCCGACGCGCCCGCGGGGGGACGGGAGATTCAGGGCGCCTCCGCCTTCCCTAGATTCCGTGTGCATCCGCGTACATCCGTGTGCATCCGTGTGCATCCGTGTGCATCCGCGATTCAGCGAAGGCGGATCACGGCCGTCCGCTCCCCTCCGCCACTACGGGCCCCCTCCCCCGCTACGGCCTCCCGCCTCCCCCCGCTAAGGCTTCCCGTCTCCCCGCTACGGCTTCCAGCCGGGGTCGCGGCCGCTGAGGCCGATCACGCGGTCGAGGAGCGGCCCGTCCTCGGGTACGGGGACGACGGGGCCGAAGATGCCCCCGACCCGGGTCGGGTCCTCGGCCACGCCGAGGAGGAACCCGTGCGTCGCCCGCAGGGCGGCGGCGTCGGGCGTGTACGGCTGACCGGTTGCCCGCGCGAGGTCCCAGCCGTGCACCACCAGTTCGTCGGCGGCCACGGCCGCCGCGACCGCGCCCGGCAGCTCGACTCCGCCGGCGCGGGTCATGCCGCTCCAGGCGGCCGGGTCCCGCCAGGCGTCGGCGAGTTCGTCGAGCGCCTTCGGCAGCGTCTCGCGCCAGCCCGGCTCGATGTCGGGCACGGAGCCGGCCGGGCTGGTGTCGGTCGTGGGGCCCAGGTCCTTGCGCCCGGCGTCGCGGAAGGCGACGGCCAGTCCGGTCAGGTGCCCGAGCATGTTGTGCACCGCGTATTTCGGACAGGGCGTCACCCCGTCGAACTGTGCGTCCGTGACACCCTCCGCGAGGCGCGCCACGATCAGGGCCTGCGGCCCGAAGTCGAAGGTCTGGCCGGTCATCCGATTCTCCTCAGAACTCGTGTCCCCTCCAGGGGAAAGCGCCCGGGACGGGCCCGCGGGGGCGCCCTTGTCGGGCGAGCCCGATGTGTAGACCCCGTACGCGTCCGAAAGTCATCGCTTCCCCGGCCCGGGGCTCTCGCACCGGGACAGCCGGACGGCCCACCACCGGACCGCGCAGCACCGGGCGCCCCGCTCCTCCGTATGCAGCAGCGGCGCGGGCGAGTCGATCACGCGGGGCCGAAGCTGGGCGTGCCCCGGCCCCCACCCGACTCGGGAGAACCCCATGCCGTTGCCCCGCCCCCGGCTGCGTCCGTCCCTCACCGCCCTGCTGGCCGCCGCCTGCCTGACCGGCGCCGTGTCCGCGCCGGCCGACGCCGGCTCCGGCTCCGCGGACCGCGACCACGACCGCGCGCTGCGGAAGCAGCTCGAAGGGCTGGTGAACAGCCCCGGCGGCCCGCCCGGTGTCATCGCCGTGCTGCGCCGCGAGGGCGAGTCACACGTCGTGCGCGCCGGAGTCGCCGACCTCGACAGCGGACGTCCGATCACACCGGACGACCACACACGGATCGCCAGTACCGCGAAGGCGTTCAGCGGTGCCGTGGCGCTGCGCCTGGTGGACCGGGGCGCGCTCTCCCTCGACGACACCATCGGCCGCCGGCTGCCGTCCCTGCCGCGGAAGTGGTACGCCGTGACGCTGCGCCAGTTGCTGAACCACACCAGTGGGCTGCCCGACTACACCCAGAGTCCCGAGTTCATCAGGATCCTGACCGCCGATCCGCACCACCACTTCGACTCGCGCCGGCTGCTCGACTACGTGGCCGGCGAGCCGCTGCTGTTCCGGCCGGGATCGCGCTACACGTACTCGAACTCCGACAACATCGCGGTCGCGTTGATGGCCGAGGCGGCGACCGGCAGGCGGTACGAGCGGTTGCTGCGCGGGCTCGTGTACCGGCCGCTCGGCCTGCGCGACACGAGTCTCCCGCAGGGCTACGAGATGCCCGAGCCGTACATGCACGGCTACGACGTCCAGCCGCCGAACCCCCCGGAGGACGTCAGCGAGGTGCTCAGCGCGTCGGGCGTATGGGCGTCGGGCGGGATCATCTCGACTCCGGCGGACCTGACCCGCTTCATCCGCGGCTACGCGGGCGGGGCCCTGATCTCCCCGGCCACCCTGCGCGAGCAGCGGCGCTGGATCGACGGAGCCTCGGAACCGGCGGGACCCGGCAAGAACAAGGCGGGGGAGGCGATCTTCCGCTACTCCACCCGCTGTGGAGTGGTCCTCGGCCACACGGGCAACTTCCCCGGCTACACCCAGCTCATCGCCGCCACACCGGACGGCCGGCGGTCCCTGACCTTCTCGCTCACCACCCAGGTGAACCAGGCGACCAAGCCCGAACTGCTGAAGGAACTGCGCAAGGTCGAGGAGAACTTCGTCTGCGCGCTGCTGAAGGACTGAGGGAGTCCCCGGAGGGCGTCCGGGCGGATCCGGGCGCCCCCGGCGTCTCCCGCACAGCGTGCGCGCGCATAGCGTTCACCCTCAATCCATTGCAACGGGCCGAGCAAGGCCCGTTGCATTAGAACCAGAACCATTGCAACAAATTATCGGCTTCGAACTGCAACAACAGCAATCGCATGCAACGAACATGTTGCCTGATCCTTGAATGCAACGTAGCGTTTCCATCATCGGAAAGCAGCAAGGAACGTACACGCGATGCAGTCAAAGGAGAGCATCATGCAGAAGTTCGACACCCCCGCCCCCGTCTCGGCCGTCCTCGACATCCCTGCCGGACGCATCCGGTTCAGCGCGGCGGACCGCACCGAGACCACGGTGGAGATCCTGCCCGCGGACGCCTCCAGGACCCGCGACGTGAAGGCGGCCGAGCAGACCGAGGTCTCCTACGGCGACGGCGTCCTGCGTATCGCGATCCCGGCGGCGCGGAACCGGGCCTTCGGCTCCTCCGGGTCCGTCGAGGTGACCGTCCAGCTGCCCGCCGGCTCCCGCGTCGAGGCGAAGGCGGCCGCCGCCGAGTTCCGGGCCGTCGGACGGTTCGGCGACATCGTCCTCGACGGCGCCCACGGCTCGGTCGAGCTCGACGAGGCCGACAGCGCCCGCCTCACCGGCCTCGACGCCGACATCACGGTCGGCCGCCTGAACGGCCCGGCCGAGATCAGCACCCAGAAGGGCGACATCCGCATCACCGAGGCCGTGCGCGGCAGGGTCACCCTCCGCACCGAGCAGGGCGAGATCTCGGTCGGCGCGGCCCACGGAGTCTCCGCCTCCCTGGACGGCGGCACCCCGTACGGCCGGATCCGCAACACGCTCAAGAACGCCGACGGCGCCGCCGGCCTGGACATCCACGCGACCACCTCCTACGGCGACATCACCGCCCGCAGCCTGTGACGGAGGACTCCCCGGCGGGCAGGCCGTGCGCGACGCGCACGGCCTGCCCCGTTCGCATGCGAGGAGAACGAGGAGAACACGCTCCCCGCCGCTGATCGGCTCCGTCTAAGGCGGTTGCCCGATCCCCCGTGGGCCGCCTTAGAAGCACGATCACCTGCCATGACATGGACAGTGGCGCGGGTTCTCGGCGATCGCAACGCCGGTTTGTATCTGACCGGAGTGGTCGTCTCCGGTTTCGGGACGTCGGCGATATGGCTGGCCTCGGGGATCTGGGTCAAGGATCTGACGGGCTCGAACGGTCTGGCGGCGCTGTGCGTCTTCGCCCTCTGGGCTCCCACCCTGATCGGCCCCGTCCTCGGAACCCTCGCCGACCGGACCCGGCGCAGGCCCCTGCTCATCGGTACGAATCTGCTCCTGGCCGCGCTCCTGCCCGTCCTGTTCGCGGTGGACGGGCGGGACCGCCTGTGGATCCTGTTCGCGGTGCTCCTGGTCTACGGCACGGTGGGCGTCGTCCAGGACGCCGCCGAGTCGGCCCTGCTGGCCACCGCGATCGGCAAGGATCTCCTGGGTGACCTCAACGGTCTGCGCATGACGGCCAACGAGGGCATGAAGCTGCTGGCGCCACTCGCCGGGGCGGGCCTCTACGCGGCGTACGGCGGCCCGCGGGTGGCGCTCCTGGACGCGGTGACGTTCGTCCTGGCGGCGGTGGTGTTCGGGCTGCTGCGTGTCCGCGAGGCCCAGCCGGTGCGCGATCCCGCCGAGAGCCTGCGCTCCCGCACCGCGGAGGGCGTCCACCATCTCCGGCGGCACCCCGGGCTCCGGGCGCTGGTCCTCGCCGGTGGTACGACCATGCTCTTCGGGGGGATCAACGGCGCGACGGTCTACGCCGTGGCCGAGGGGCTGGGGCACTCCCCCACGTACGTCGGCGTCCTGTACGTCGCGCAGGGCGCCGGGTCGGTCGCCGTCGGGCTGGTGTCCGGAACGCTGCTGCGGCGGCTGGGCGAACGCCGCTTCGCGGCCTGCGGCATCGCGCTGACCGCCGTCGCGGTCGCCCTCCGGGCGGTTCCCCTCGATCCGGTGGCCCTGGTCGCCGGCGCGGCCGTGGGGGCGGGGCTGCCCTGTGTGCTCATCGCCACGTTCACCGCGGTCCAGCGGGAGACACCGCCCGAGCTGCTGGGGCGCGCCTCCGCCACCGTGAACACGCTGCTGTACGCCCCGAACGCCGTCGGGCTGGCCCTCGGGGCGGGGTTCGCCGAACTGGTCGACTACCGGGTCCTGTTGCCCGCGCTGGGCCTGATCCGGCTGGTGACCCTGAGCCCGCTGTTCCGGAGCGCCCCCTCGCCGGTGGCGGACTGAGGGCACACGGCTTCTCGCCCCCTCCGCCCCTACCCGTCCCGTACCCGGGGCTCCGCCCCGGACCCCGCTCCTCAAACGCCGGAAGGGCTGGACTTTTCGCGCCCCCGGGGCTGTGCTTTTCACGTCGGCGGGGCTGGGCCTTTCACGTCGGCGGGACCGGGGCCTTTACGTCGGCGGGGCTGGACTACAGCCCCGCCAACGCCCCCCGTACAGCCTCCAGATCGGCGTCCGAGGCCAACCCCGCGTGGTACAGCCGCAGTTCCGTCGCGCCCAGTCCGAACGCGCGCGCCGCGTCCGCCGCCAGGGTCTCCGGACGGCCGCCCATCCCGGACACCACGGTGAAGTTGGCCGCCAGGACAGTCCCCTTCGCGCCCGCCCGCATCACCTCCGCGAACGGGGTCAGCGCCCCGGCGTCCGCGGTGCACGGCACGACCACCCCGTCGGCCACCGACAGGATGTGCCGGGGGTCGACGCCGGCGTTGGCGCCGCAGTGGAAGGAGACGGGGTCGGCGTGCAGCAGTACCCGGAACCCGGCCGGTGCGGCGGAGCGGACGGCCGAGACCGTCTCCTCCTGGAGCGAGCGGGCCGTCCGGTCGCGCCATGCGCGGGTGGCCGCGGCGGTCTCCGCGCCGAGCAGCTTCTCCACTCCGGGCCAGCCCCCGTCGGACGGCGCGCCCCGCCACACCGGCTCCAGCGCACCGCGCACGAAGGACGCCAACTCCTCGGCGTCGAGGCCCTGTCGGTCGTATCCGTCCGCGCACGCGGCGCAGAAGCAGAGCGACATCAGGTACTGTCCCGCGTCCCCGAGCGGCACCCCGCCGATCTTGTCGTGGGCGTGCAGATGGGCGAGCCCGTACCAGCCGAGCGACTCCAGTTCCGTACCGGCCGCGCCGGGCCGGACCGCGGCCTCCACCGCGAGGTCGGCCAGGTAGGCGCGGGTGCCGGGCTGGGCGACGCAGGGCGCCCAGGGGTACCGGTCGCCGTAGGCGTTGACGACGGAGGTCGTCGGATGTTCTTCCCCCATACGGGAGTTGTGCGCGAGCACGACCCAGGTGTGGACGTCGAGCCCGGCCCCGGCGAGCGCTGCTGCGGCCTCGCCGTACGCGTCACCGGGCGCCCAGTCGCCCGCCGGGTAAGGGCGGAGGGCGCGGCCCCGCCACCGCGCCTCGTCCACCGGATGGAGCACGGCGGCGTGCGAGGCCGTGACGATCCGGTGGCGGGGGTGGCGGGGCGTCACCGCGCGCGTGGAGTGGTACGCCGACGCGAGGGTCACCTGCCGCACGCCGAGAGCGGCGGTCCTGGCGGCGGCCTCCGGGTCCCCGTTGACGTCCCAGGGATACAGGAACGCGGACGTCGTCACATGTCCTCCTCAAGGAGCGCGTACCCGCGGTCGATGAGCTGCGCGAGCTGCTTGACATGGTCCTCGGCCGGTTCGTTCAACGGAGGCCGCACCTCGCCGACGTCCAGTCCGCGCAGCCGGACGCCCGCCTTGACGAGGGCCACCGCGTAACCGCGGCCCTGCGCCCGCAGGTCGACGAAGGGCCGGTAGAAGCCGTCCAGCAGCCGGTTGACCGTCGTGTCGTCCCCGCTGTTCAGGGCCCGGTGGAAGGCCAGCGCGATCTCGGGGGCGAAGCAGAAGACCGCCGAGGAGTAGAGCGTGATCCCCAGTCCCCGGTAGGCGAGTCCGGTCAGTTCGGCGGTCGGCAGACCGTTGAAGTAGAGGAAGTCACCGGGCACCTCGCTGCGTACGGCGCTGACGATCCGCTGCATCAGGTCCAGGTCGCCGAGCCCGTCCTTGAAGCCGATGATCCCCTCGGTGCGGGCGAGTTCGACCACGCTCCCCGGGGTGAAGACGGCGTTGTCGCGCTGGTAGACGATGACGTCCAGGGAGGTGGCGGCGGCGATCTCCCGGTAGTGCCGCAGCAGCCCCTCCTGCCCGGCCGTCACGAGATACGGCGGCATGGCGAGCAGCCCGTCGGCCCCGGCGGCCTCCGCGAGGCGCGCGTAACGGACGGCGAGGGCGGTCCCGTATCCGGCGCCCGCGACCACCGGCACGCGTCCCGCGGCCGCCTCCACCGCGGCGCGTACGCACGCCTCGAACTCCTCGGGCACGAGCGCGTGGAACTCGCCGGTGCCGCAGCACGCGAAGACCGCCGCGGCTCCGGCCTCGACGCCGCGCCGCACATGCTCCCGGTAGACGTCGAGATCGACGGTGCCGTCGGGGCCGAACGGGGTGACGGGGAAGAAGAGCGGCCCGCTGGGGATGCTCAGCCGGGCGGCAAGAGGGGCTGACGTCACGGACTCTCCCTTAAAAGGTGCCCACCGAGTGCACGTTTCTGATCCACGTCCATATCTCTGAACGCGCCCACGCTAAGCCGCCACCTTGGGGCCGGTCAAGCACGCAAACCCGCAACACGAAGGCGGATTTCCCCCCTCCACGCCACACTTGACGCAGCATGTCAGCGATCCCTAGCGTGTCCACGGATGTGAATATCAGACACGAATACGGCTGCCTGACGGAGTCCTCGCCGACCGTCCGGCGGCGCCTCCGCCCGACCCACGGCCCGCACCGAGGAGACCCCGCATGCCCGCTCCCCGCACCGTTCTGCTCACCGGCGCCTCCGGCGGCCTCGGCACCCTGATGCGCGGGCTGCTGCCGGAGTACGGCTACGAACTGCGCCTGCTCGACATGCTCCCCATCGACGGCGAACCGGACGCGATCGTCGCGGACCTCGCCGATCGCGCGGCGCTGCGCGAGGCCGTGCGGGGCGTCGACGCGATCATCCACCTCGCGGGCATCTCCCTGGAAGCCTCCTTCGACAAGATCCTCAAGGCGAACATCGAAGGCACGTACAACCTGTACGAGGCGGCGCGCGAGGAGGGCGTACGCCGTGTCGTCTTCGCCTCCTCCAACCACGCGGTGGGCTTCACCCCACGCCCGCGGGGCGACGACCCCCTGATCCCTGTCGACACCCCGCACCGCCCGGACACCTTCTACGGCCTCTCCAAGTCGTTCGGCGAGGACCTGGCGCAGCTCTACTGGGACAAGCACGGGCTGGAGACCGTGTCGGCGCGCATCGGGTCCTGCTTCGCGGAGCCCACCAGCGTCCGCATGCTCTCCGTGTGGATGAGCCCCGAAGACGGCGCCCGCCTCTTCCACGCGGCCCTGACCGCGAAGGACGTGGGCCACACGGTCGTCTACGGCTCGTCCGCCAACACCCGTCTGTGGTGGGACCTTTCGACCGCGCGGGCGCTCGGCTACGAACCGCGCGACGACTCCGAGCCGTACGCCGAGAAGCTCATCGCCGAACAGGGTGAACTCGACCCCGGCAACCCCGACCACGCCCACCTGGGCGGGCACTTCACGACGCACCCGCCGATCTGGCCGTACTGACACGGCGGTTGGAAGCGGGACGGCGGGCGGGCACCGAACGGGCCCGCCCGCTCCCGTGTTCGGGCACGGCCCCTGCCCGATCCCACCTCCTCACCCGCTGCGCCCCAGGTCCGCCGCGGGCGGCCACGGCACCGAACGGGCACAGCCGGGCAGCATCGGGCCCGCAACAGGCCTGGTCAGTGGCCGACACCCGCTGTAGAACTTCCCTCAAGGGCTCCACCGGGCCCGAACGGGCAGTGCGCGACGGAGCGCGAGGAAGCGGGTGACGGCCATGACGGCGAGGACGGCGGAAGAACGGCAGCGCGAGATCGTCCGGACCGCGCGCCGCACGGGCTCGGTCGACGTCACCGAACTCGCCGGCGAACTGGGCGTCGCCAAGGAGACCGTACGACGCGATCTGCGCACCCTGGAGAACCACGGCCTGGTGCGCCGCACCCACGGCGGCGCCTACCCCGTGGAGAGCGCCGGTTACGAGACGACGCTCGCCTTCCGCACCACGAGCCATGTACCCGAGAAGCGCCGGATCGCCGCCGCCGCAGCCGAGTTGGCCGGGGACGCCGAGACCGTGTTCATCGACGAGGGGTTCACCCCGCAGCTCATCGCCGAAGCGCTGCCCAGGGACCGGCCGTTGACCGTGGTCACCGCCTCGCTCGCCACGGCCGGGGCGCTCGCCGGGGCCGACAACACGAGCGTCCTGCTGCTCGGCGGCCGGGTCCGCCCCGGCACGCTCGCGACCGTCGACCACTGGACGACGAAGATGCTCGCCGGCTTCGTCATCGACCTCGCGTTCATCGGCGCCAACGGCATCTCCCGCGAACACGGCCTCACCACCCCGGACCCGGCGGTCAGCGAGGTCAAGGCACAGGCGATCCGGGCCTCCCGGCGCACGGTCTTCGCCGGTGTCCACACCAAGTTCGGCGCCGTCAGCTTCTGCCGGTTCGCCGACATCGGTGCCCTGGAGACGATCGTCACGAGCACCCTGCTCCCGGCCTCCGAGGCGCACCGCTACTCACTGCAGGGCCCCCAGGTCATCCGCGTCTGACACCCCTGCCGACCCCGCCGACCCGACCCCCACCGCCCCTCTCCTCGCACGCGACAGCCCAACTCACCCGCTCCGGGGCGCCCTTACGCCTCACACCGCCCCTTATCTCCCCATTCCTCCAGGAGTGATCCATGCGAACCCCGAGCCGACGGAGGCCGCGCGCACTGCTCGCCGCGGCCGCCGCAGGGACGCTGCTCTCCCCGCTCCTCTCCGGCTGCTGGACCGGAGCGGGCGGGTCGGGCTCCGGCGGGAACTCTATCAACGTCCTGATGGTCAACAACCCGCAGATGGTGGAGTTGCAGAAGCTCACCAAGGCCCACTTCACCCAAGAGACCGGCATCAAGGTGAACTTCACCGTCCTGCCGGAGAACGACGTCCGCGACAAGATCAGCCAGGACTTCGCCAACCAGGCCGGCCAGTACGACGTCGCCACCCTGTCCAACTACGAGATACCGATCTACGCCCGCAACGGCTGGCTGCACGAGATGGACTCCTACGTCCGCCACGACAGCGCGTACGACGAGCAGGACATCCTGAAGCCCATGCGGCAGTCGCTGACCGCCGCCGACGGAAAGCTCTACGGACAGCCGTTCTACGGCGAGTCGTCCTTCCTGATGTACCGCAAGGACGTGTTCGCCGCGAAGGGTCTGACGATGCCCGCGCATCCCACCTGGGAACAGGTGGGCAGGCTGGCCTCAGAGGCCGACGGCGCCGAACCCGGCATGAAGGGCATCTGCCTGCGCGGCCTGCCCGGCTGGGGCGAACTCATGGCTCCGCTCACCACCGTGGTGAACACCTTCGGCGGCACCTGGTTCGACAAGGACTGGAAAGCGCGCCTGGACTCCCCCGAGTTCAAGAAGGCCACCACCTTCTATGTGAACCTCGTACGCGCGCACGGCGAGTCCGGCGCGGCCCAGTCCGGCTTCGCCGAATGCCTCAACAACATGACCCAGGGCAAGACGGCCATGTGGTACGACGCCACCTCCGCCGCGGGCCTGCTGGAGGCCAAGGACTCCCCGGTCAGAGGCAAGCTCGGCTACGTCCCGGCGCCGGTCGAGAAGACCGCCTCCTCCGGCTGGCTCTACACCTGGGCCTGGGGACTCCAGAAGGCCTCGCACAACTCGGACAAGGCCTGGAAATTCATCTCCTGGGCCTCCAGCAAGCAGTACGAGCAACTGGTCGGGAACACCACCGGCTGGTCCGACGTCCCGGCGGGCAAACGCGCCTCGACGTACACGAACGCCGCCTACCGCAAAGAGGCCGCGGCCTTCCAGGACATGACCCGCGCGGCCATCGAGGGCGCCCGGCCCACGGACCCCGGCGTCCAGCCGCGCCCCGCGCCCGGCATCCAGTTCGTCGGCATCCCCGAGTTCACCGACCTCGGCACCAAGGTCTCGCAGGAGATCAGCGCGGCCATCGCCGGACGCCAGTCGGTCGACTCCGCGCTGAACAGGTCCCAGAAACTCGCCGAGAAGATCTCCAAGGAGTACGAGGGCCGATGACCGCCACGACAACGGCCCGCGTGGCCGCGCCTCCCGTACGAGCCCATCGGCAGCCGTCCGCCCGGCTGCGCGCCTGGGCCACCCGCGGCCCGCTGCTCCCGGCCCTGATCTTCATGATCGCGGTGACCCAACTGCCCTTCGTGGCCACGCTGGTGATCTCGTTCTTCGACTGGAACGCCCTCTACCCGAAGGCCCGCCATTTCACCGGCTTCGGCAACTACTCGGACGTCCTGAACGACTCCGATCTGCGGCACTCCGTCTGGACGACGATCCTGCTGACCGTCACCGTCGTCCTCGTCAGCCTGGTCCTCGGCCTGGTCCTGGCCCTGCTCCTGGACCGGAGGTTCAGAGGGCGCGGCATCGTCCGCACGCTGCTGATCGCACCGTTCCTGGTGGTCCCGGTCGCCGCGGCCCTCCTCTGGAAGCACGTGCTCTACAACCCCGAATACGGCCTGCTCAATGGGTTGTTGCACTATGTGGGCGGCCCACAGCCCGACTGGATCTCCAACACCCCGCTGCTCGCGGTCGAGGCCTCCCTCATCTGGCAGTGGACGCCGTTCATGATGCTGATCCTGCTCGCCGGCCTGCAGAGCCGCGACCACCAGCAGATCGAGGCGGCCCGGGTGGACGGCGCCAACGACTGGCAGGTCTTCCGCCACCTCACCCTGCCGCACCTGCGCCGCTATCTCGAACTGGGCGCCCTGCTGGGCTCGATCTACATCGTGCAGAACTTCGACGCCGTCTTCACCCTCACCTCCGGCGGCCTCGGCACCGCGAATCTGCCCTACACCGTCTACCAGAGCTTCTACCAGGCCCACGAGAACGGCCTCGCCTCCGCCGCGGGCGTCCTGGTGGTCATCGGCTCGATCGTCATCGCGACCTTCGCGCTGCGCGTGGTGTCGTCCCTGTTCCGCGAGGAGGGGTCCCGCTGATGAGCGCCACCACGACACGCGTCCGCCCCCGCCGCGCCAAAGGAGCCGGCCTCGGCCTGGCGGCCTGGGTGCTGGGCATCGTGTTCTTCCTGCCCATCGCCTGGATGGCCCTGACCTCCTTCCACTCCGAACCGGACGCGGCCAAGAACCCGCCGTCCTTCGGCGCGCCCCTGACCCTCGACGGTTACCGGGAGTTCTTCGGCACGGGCGGCGGCGCGAGCCCCTGGCCCGCGATCGTCAAACTCCACCGTGGCGTCGGTGGTGTCCACCCTGTGCGTCCTGCTGCTCGCCCTCCCGGCCGCGTACGCGCTCTCCGTCCGGCCGGTCAAGAAGTGGACGGACGTCCTGTTCTTCTTCCTGTCGACCAAGATGCTGCCCGTGGTGGCGGGCCTCCTGCCGATCTACCTCTTCGCCAAGAACACCGGCATGCTCGACAACATCTGGCTGCTGGTCGTTCTCTACACCTCCATGAACCTGCCGATCGCGGTGTGGATGATGCAGTCGTTCCTCGCCGAGGTCCCCATCGCGGTGATCGAGGCCGCGCAGATCGACGGCGCCCGGCTCCCGACGGTCCTCACGCGCGTGGTGGCCCCCATCGCCCTCCCCGGTATCGCGGCGACGGCCCTGATCTGCTTCATCTTCAGCTGGAACGAACTGCTCTTCGCCCGGGTGCTCACGGGTGTCGTCGCCGAGACCGCCCCCGTGTTCCTGACCGGATTCATCACCAGCCAGGGCCTGTTCCTGGCGAAGGTGTGCGCCGCGTCGCTCGTCGTCTCCCTGCCGGTGCTCGCCGCGGGGTTCGCCGCCCAGGACAAGCTGGTCCAGGGCCTGTCGTTGGGAGCCGTGAAATGAAGGCCGCAGTCATCGAGTCCGTGGGCCGTGCCGTCGTGGCCGAGGTCCCGGACCCGACCCCGGGCCCCCGTGAGGTCGTGGTCGAGGTCGCCGCCTGCGGCCTGTGCGGCACCGATCTGCACATCCTCCAGGGCGAGTTCGCACCCAAGCTGCCGATCGTGCCCGGCCACGAGTTCGCCGGCGAGGTGGTCGGCGCGGGAAGCCAGGTCACCGAGCTCGCGGTCGGCGACCGGGTGGCCGTCGACCCGTCCCTGTACTGCTACGAGTGCCGGTACTGCCGTACGGGCCACAACAACCTCTGCGAGCGGTGGGCCGCGATCGGCGTGACCACCGCGGGCGGCGCCGCCCAGTACGCGACCGCCCCCGTCGCCAACTGCGTCAAGCTCCCCGAACACGTCAGCACCCAGGACGCGGCCCTGATCGAACCGCTCTCCTGCGCCGTCCGCGGCTACGACGTCCTGCGGTCCCGGCTCGGCGCCCACGTCCTGATCTACGGCTCCGGAACGATGGGCCTGATGATGCTGGAGCTCGCCAAGCGCACCGGCGCGGCGAGCGTGGACGTCGTCGACGTGAACCCCGAACGGCTGACCACCGCCCGGCTGCTCGGCGTCTCCGGGGCTGCGGCGAACCCCGACGAGCTGGACCGCCCGCGGGGCTGGGACGTGGTCGTCGACGCGACGGGCAACGCGGCCGCGATCCAGGACGGCCTGGACCGGGTGGCGAAGGCGGGCACCTTCCTCCAGTTCGGCGTGGCCGACTACGCGACCCGGGTCACCATCGACCCGTACCGCATCTACAACCAGGAGATCACCATCACCGGCTCGATGGCGGTCCTCCACAGCTTCGAACGCGCCGCGGAACTCTTCGCGGCGGGCGTCCTCGACCCTTCGGTCTTCATCAGCGACCGCCTCCCCTTGACGAGCTATCCCCAGGCTCTGGAACAGTTCGCGTCGGGCGTGGGCCGCAAGATCGTCGTCGTGCCCTAGAAGCGAGTCCGAGCGGCGGGGGCGAAGCAGGATATGCCCCCGCAACTCACCCTTGAGTAAGGGAACGGTAAAGCGGCTTTGCTCGTTACCCCAGTCATGACAGCTATGACCCCCGGCTCGAACATCCCACTCCCCGTCTCCCGCGTGACGGTGGACGTCACCGCCCCGGTGCGGCTCGACGTGTCGAGCCTGCTGCTCACCGCCGACGGCAAGGTCCGCTCCGACGCCGACTTCATCTTCTACAACCAGCCCACCGGCCCCGGCGTGACCTACCGCTCGGGCGGCGGCACGGCGCCCGACGCGATCACGGTCGACACGGCCGCGGTCCCCCCGGGCATCGAGAAGATCGTCGTCACGGCGAGCCCCGACGCGGCCGGCCAGTCGTTCCAGGGCATCGAACCCACCGCGACGATCCGCAACGCGGACGACAACACGGTCCTGGCCACCTTCACCCCGCCCCAGCTCGGCGCGGAGACGGCCCTGGTGATCGTCGAGGTCTACCTCCGCAACGGCGCCTGGAAGGCCCGCGCGGTCGGCCAGGGCTACGCGAACGGCCTGGCGGGCATCGCCACCGACTTCGGCGTGAGCGTCGAGGAACCCGCCCCGGCCGCCCAGCCCGCCCCCGCGCCGCAGCCCCGGGTGACACCCCCGGCCCCGCCCGTGGCCCCCCGCGTCACCGCCCCGCCGGTGCCGGCCGCTCCCCCGGCTCCCCCCGTGGCCGCCCCCGCCGCCACCGGCAAGATCAACCTCGACAAGGGCCGGGTCAGCCTCCAGAAGAACCAGACGGTCTCCCTGGTCAAGGGCGGCAGCCCGTTCCTCGCCAAGGTCCAGATGGGTCTCGGCTGGGAGCCCGCCTTCCGCGGCAAGGACATCGACCTGGACGCCTCGGTCATCGCGTACGGCCCGCAGCGCAACCACATCGACAGCTGCTACTTCGGCAAGCTCTCCATCGTGAACGGCGCGATCAAGCACTCCGGCGACAACCTCACGGGCGAGGGCGGCGGGGACGACGAGGTGATCACGGTCGACCTCGGCCGCCTCCCCCAGGAGGTCACCGGCCTCGTCTTCACGGTCAACTCGTTCTCCGGCCAGAAGTTCACCGAGGTGGCCAAGGCCTACTGCCGCCTCCTGGACGCCGCCACCGGCGAGGAACTCGTCCGCTTCGACCTCACCAACGCCGAGGCCCAGACGGGCGTCATGATGGCCAAGCTGATCAAGCAGTTCTCCGGCGAATGGGAAATGACGGCGCTGGGCGACTTCGTCAAGTCCCGCACGGTCCGCGGCATGGTGAAGCCGGCGGCCCAGTCCCTGTGACGGGCCCTCCCCCTGAGGCTCCGCGCGTCCGCGGCCGACAACAGCACGCGGAAGGGGCCGTGCCGGTACGTCCCTGACGTACCGGCAGGGCCCCCCACCCGCCACGGTCAGAGGCCGGCCAGCCGCCTGCGGAGGAAACCCCGCTCCCGCTCGTTGTCGACGAGCTCCAGCGCGGCCCGGTAGGCCGCCGCCGCCTCGGACGTCCGTCCGAGGCGGCGCAGCAGGTCCGCCCGCGCGGCCGGAAGCGGGTGGTAGCCGCGCAGGGCATCGGCGTCCAGCGCGTCCAAGGCCACGAGACCGGCCTCGGGACCGTCCCGCATGGCCACGGCCACCGCCCGGTTCAGGGCGACGACCGGCGACGGGGACATCCGCAGCAGCACGTCGTAGAGCGCCACGACCTGCGGCCAGTCGGTGGTGGCGACGTCGGCGGCCTCGTCGTGCACGGCGGCGATCGCCGCCTGCACCGCGTACGCGCCGAAGCGCGGCCTGGACAGAGCGGCGACGACGAGGCCGCAACCCTCGGTGATCCGGTCGGCGTCCCACAGAGTACGGTCCTGGTCCTCCAGCGAGACCAGTTCCCCGGCGGAGTCGACGCGGGCGGCGCGGCGGGCGTCGACCAGCAGCAGCAGTGCGAGGAGCCCGCTCGCCTCGGGTTCGCCGGGCAGCAGCCGGTGCAGGATGCGGGCCAGCCGGATCGCCTCGTCGGCGAGGTCGGCCCGCACCAGGTCCTCGCCCGCGCTGGCGGCGTAGCCCTCCGTGAAGATCAGGTAGACCACCCGGAGCACACCGGGCAGACGCCCGGCCAGTTCATCGGCCTCGGGCACCCGGAAGGCGATCCGCGCGTCACGGATCTTGCGCTTGGCCCGCACGATCCGCTGCGCCATCGTGGTCTCCGGCACCAGGAAGGCCCGCGCGACCTCAGGGGTGGACAGCCCGGCCAAGCACCGGAGTGTCAGCGCGACCTGGGCCTCGACGGACAGTGCGGGATGGCAGCAGGTGAAGAACAACCGCAGCCGTTCGTCGGGGAGGCCGTCGCCCTCCCGCTCGGCCACCGCGGGGACGAACTGCTGCCGGGCCTCGACCTGCAGGACCGCGAGCCGAGCGGCGAGGGTTCTGTCCCGCCGCAGCCGGTCGACGGCCTTGCGCCGCGCGGTGGTGAGCAGCCATGCCACGGGGACCGACGGCACCCCCTCGACGGGCCAGCGTTGCAACGCCGCCTCGACCGCCTCGGACGCGACATCCTCGGCGAGGTCGAGGTCACCGAACTGGCGCACGAGCAGGGCGAGCAGCCGACCCCGCTCCTCGCGGAACACCGCCTCGACCGTGCCGGCCGCCCGCCCCCCGGTCATGACAGGTCGAAGTCCTGGATCGGGCGCACCTCGACCCGCCAGGCCCGGGCTCCCGGGCAGCGGGCGGCCCAGTCGATCGCGGCGTCCAGATCGGGGAGGTCGAGGATGTAGTAGCCGCCCAGATACTCCCGGGTCTCGGCGAAGGGCCCGTCGGTGACGATGCGCTCCCCGCTCGCGTCCATCTGGACGGAGGTGGCGGTCTCGAAGGAGTCCAGCACATTGCTGTCGACCATGACTCCGGCGTCGTACACGGCCTTGTGGTAGGCCATGAACGCCTCCATGAGGCCTTGGCCGGCGTCGGCCGTCTCGGGTTCGGCGTCCTGGGTGCCGATGATGAGCAGCATGTATTTCATGGTGGACTCCCTTTTCGTCGGTTCGTGTGCGGCCCGTGAGGCTGCAACATCACCATGACGAACGGCGAGGCCGCGGATCGACAGCCCGTAGAAAGAATCTTCGGACCCCTGCGTCCCCAGGGCGGAACCCGCGGCCCCGCAGTACGGCCCCCGCCCCCACACTGCGGACCCCCCGTCGCGCACGACGGAACCAGTTCACGACGGGACCAGTTCACCACGGACCGCGTTCACCACGGACCCCTTCACGGCCGAACCCGTTCACGGCCGGCGAGGGGCCGCGGCCTCGCGAAGCGCTACCCGGCCCACGGCCAGTCCGCGTCCCGCGCCGACTCCAGGAGCGGCACCAGCCGGAAAGCCGCGTCCGAGAGCCCGCCGAAGGTGTGGCGGTTGGCCTTTCCGGACGGGCCGTGGCCCGCGCGGTAGCCGGCGAGGTTCCAGGTGTAGACCGGTACGTGCGCCGGAACCTGCTCGGTCGGGTCGCCGTAGTGGCTGTACGCGGCCTGCTCGTCGGTGACGATCAGGACCCGGTCGTGCTTCTTGTAGTGCGCGCGCACCGCCTCGCTCGTGTTGGTGCCGCCGAGGTCACCGAACCGCCCGATGACCTTGAGCACCGACTCGCCCGCGCTGAACTCCACCGGCTTGCTGGTGGTGCCGAACTCGACGAGGTCCGCGTCCGCCGCCCGCAGCGCGAGCGCCGTGCCGAAGATCGCCGCCGCGTCGGCCCGGTTGAGCTCGGAGCGCTCCGACAGCCGCGAGTAGAACATCGAGCCCGAGCGGTCCACGAGCACCAGGGTCCGGCCGGGCAGCGCGGGCACGTTGGCCAGCGAGTGGCCGAGCGCCTGCTCCAGCGGGTACGACCAGCGCAGCGACGGCGCGTGCTGGTAGGCCGCGAGGTAGCGGAACGGGAACTGTCGCGAGCGCGCGACCTCCGCCGGGTCGCTGATCTTCGCGGCGACCCGGGCCGCCACCTCGTCGCTGACACCGGCCTCGTCGAAGTTGCGCAGGTTGCGGACGAGCGCCATCGCGCCCATGGACGGGATGACGGCCTCCCAGGCCGCCTTGTCCATCGGTCCCTGCAGCCAGCCGGCCAGCGCCTCCCAGGTCATGCCCGCGTCCGCCAGGCGCTGCGCGCCCTGCGCTCCGGTCACGACCTTGCGCCGCTTGGCGGGCCGCAGCGCCATCAGGTCGCGATGCGCGACGACCATGGGCAGCGACTTGGGAACGACGGCCGTGTCCGGGTTGTGGCGGCGGTCCAGCGCGTACTGGAACAGGTCGCCCTGCCACGGCTTGGCGGGGTCCGGCGCCGCGTGCACGAGGTTGAGGATGTCGCCGAAGCGGTATCCCTTGGACGCGGTGTCGTACTTCAGCAGTGACTTGCCGCTGTAGAGACGTCGTACGGCGTCGGCCACGCCCCGCTTGACGGGCTTGGGCACGTTGCGGCCGTACTGGGAGGTCCAGTAGGCGAGCAGCTCGCCCGGCTCGTCCGGACGGCGCAGTACGGAGGCGATGACCTGCCGGTTGGCGGGACCGTCGGTGGCGCCCGCGTCCAGGCGTGCCTTCACGTACTCGGCCGCGCCCACGAGGGCGGCGGTGCGCAGGTTGCCCTCGCCGCGCAGCCAGCCGAGGAGGGCGGCGGTCCAGGACGGATCGGCGACGGCGAGCTCGCGCACCAGCGCGGCGAAACGGTCGTCGCGGGCCGCGCCGGCCTCGTAGAAGGTCTGCTGCGAGACGAAGTTGGCGATCGACAGGAGGAAGAGCTCGGAGCGCGCGTCGCGCTCCTGGCCCCGGCCGCCCTGGTGCGTCCGCAGCACACGGCCGGTGGACGTCACGCGCGAAGTGGGCTGCGCCTTGGCCGCCTTGGTGTTGAATCGTGCCATGGTGAATTCCCCCGAATTCTTTCTACGACGGTGACGTCGCGTTTCGGAGGGAGGCACAGCAAATGGAGGGTGTCCGAGATCAGGAGTGGCGACGGTTGCTGTTCACCCGGCGCGTCTTCCATTTCCGCCACACCGACCCGAAGTCGATGACGGGATTCGAACCCGCAACATACCGTGTCCCGAAGTATCCGCTGCCTTCGCACCGGGCACCCACCATGAGCTGCGCCTCCCGAGATCAAGTCGGCTGCGGCGTGGATTCTTTGAAAGAGAAGTAGCCGCGGCCCGCGCACCGGGAGGTGCATGAAGTTGTGGTGTCCAGAGTTCAGGTTCGGCGGAACCGACGTAGGTGCTCTAACCCCTGAGCTACACCGGCGCGTTGTACCGGTGGCGGGACTCGAACCCGCGGCCGCCCCATTATCAGTGGAAGTAGGTCCTGCCTTCGCACCTGGACAAGCATCACTTTAGGAGGGCGGCCGCGCGTCGGGCGAGCGAATTGATTCCGTTGGGACCGGCGGGAGTTCAGCCGCGCTTCTGGCGCTTCCAGGGGCCGGTGATGGCCAGCATGATGCCCGGTTCCTGGATGTTGGCGAAGAGGGTCCGGCCGTCGGGCGAGAAGGTGACGCCGGTGAACTCGCTGTACTCCGGCGCCTCGGCGGTGCCGTTGTTGAGCTCGTTGCGGGCGATCGGGTACGTGCGTCCGCTCTCGGTGGCGCCGAAGAGGTGCTGGATTCCCTCGCCGTCCTCGGCGATGACGAGGCCGCCGTACGGGGAGACGGTGATGTTGTCGGGGCCGTCGAAGGCGCCGTCGACGGACGGGCTGGGGTTCACGCCGATGAGGACCTTCAGCGTCAGGGTGCGGCGCTTGGGGTCGTAGAACCAGACCGCTCCGTCGTGCGCCTGGCCGGGGCTCTCGGTACGGGCGTAGGAGGAGACGATGTAGACGCCGCCGTCGCCCCACCACATGCCTTCGAGCTTGCGGGCGCGGGTGACCTGGCCGTCGGTGAACTGCTTGCGGACGGAGACGCTCCTGGCGTCACGGTCCGGGACGTCGACCCAGTCCACGCCGTAGACCGTGCCGGTCTTCGTGGCGCGGGAGAGGTCGTCGACGAACTTGCCGCCGGAGTCGAAGCACTTGAAGGCCTGGAGGGCCCCGGCGTCGTCGGCGAGGGTGGCGAGCTGTCCGTGGCCGTGCTCGAAGCCCTGCGGAGGCGTCCAGCGGTACAGCAGGCCGTTGGGGCCCGAGGCGTCCTCGGTGAGGTAGAGCCGGTCGCGCTTGGGGTCGACGACGACCGCCTCGTGGGCGTACCGGCCGAGTGCCTTGATCGGCTTGGGGTTCCGGTTGCGGCGGCGGTCGGCGGGGTCGACCTCGAAGACGTAGCCGTGGTCCTTGGTCATACCGTTCTGGCCGGCCTTGTCCTCGGTCTCCTCGCAGGTGAGCCAGGTGCCCCAAGGGGTGTTGCCGCCGGCGCAGTTGGTGGAGGTGCCGGCGATGCCGACCCACTCGGCGACCTGGTCGTGGCGGACCTCGACGACCGTGCAGCCGCCGGACGCGGCCGGGTCGTAGACCAGGCCCTCGGTGAGCGGCACGGGATGGGTCCAGGCGGCGCGGGGGCCCTTGAGCTCGTGGTTGTTGACGAGGAGGGTGGCGCCGCGCGGGCCGTCGAAGGTGGAGGTGCCGTCGTGGTTGGACGGCGTGAACTCACCCGAGTCCAGTTTGGTACGGCCGCTGTAGGTGATGACGCGGTAGGAGAACCCGGCGGGCAGCGAGAGGAGGCCCTTGGGGTCCGTGACGAGCGGGCCGTAGCCGACGCCACCGTGCCGGGCCTCCGCCGAGTCCTCGCCCGCGCCGTCGGTCTCCGTCTCCGTGGCGGCGAGCGCGTTGGGGGCGGTGGCGAGGGCGCCTACGCTGCCGACCAGGACGACGCCTGCCCCGGTGATCGCGGACTGCCTGGCGAAGTCCCTGCGAGTGAGCGACATGTGATGTCTCCTGTGACGGTGGACTCGGACTGTCGTGCGGGGCGGGCGGCGACCTCGGTTCGCGGCCACACCGTCCCGCCCCCGCTTGAACGCGAGTTGAACGCGCGCCGACTTCAGAGGTCCCGCTTCCATGAATCCACCCGACCGGCGCAGGGGAACGCTCGGCTCCGCGGAGCGATCCGCCCTCGCCCGAGTCACCTCACCGATGCCCGCGCCCCGCGCCGGAGTCACCTCACCTGTGCCCGCCTCACCCGCCCTGTTGCGACCGGGCCTTGAACGCCGCCTTACGGGCTTCCTTGGCGACCTTCTTGTCGGGGTGCAGCCGGCCCATCGCCTCCAGGACGTCGGGGGCGGCGGGGTGCTCGACCCGCCAGGCCGTGTCGAAGAAACCGCTGTGCTGCCGGGCCAGGCCCTCGACCAGGGCCTGGAGCTCGTCGGAGTTCCCTTCGGCGGCGAGCTGCGCGGCCACCGTGTCGATGGTGAGCCAGAAGACCATCGCCTCGGACGGCGGGGGCACGTCGGACGCGCCGCGCTCGGAGAGCCAGACCCGGGCGAGACCGCCCAGTTCGGCGTCGCCGAGCACCTCGCGCAGGGCGGGCTCGGCCTCCATGCCGACCAGCGCGAGAGCCTGCTGGCAGTGCAGGCGGCGCAGTGGGGCACCCGTGTCGGCGCCGCGCGCCGCGGAGAGCAACTCCTGTGCGGCGGACAGCGGTTCGCGCCGGGCGAGCCACTGCTCGATCTCGGCCTGCGCGGCTGTCGGAGGGAATCCGGCCGTGCCGTCCAGCAGCGTGTCCGCGCCCTTGTCGGTCAGCTCGCCCACGGCGGGGGCGGAGAAGCCCGCCTCGATCAGCCGGGCGCGCAGCCCGTACAGACCGAGCGGTGTCAGGCGCACCACCCCGTACCGCGACACGTCCATGTCCTCGGCAGCGGCCGGCTCCTCGGCGGCGGCCGCCATCAGGGTCTCGTCGACGGGCTGGAAGGCGACGAGACCGATGGGCTCCAGCAGCCGGAACTGCTCGTCGAGCCGCATCATGGTGTTCGAGACCTGCTCCAGGACGTCGTTGGTGGGCTCCCCCATGTCGTCGGGCAGGACCATCGAGGCGGCCAGCGCGGGCAGCGGCACCGGCACCTCGCCGAGCGCGTCCTCGCCGACGGTGAGCAGGTACAGGTTGCCGAGCACTCCGTCGAGGAACTCGGACTCCGCCTCCGGGTCCCAGTCCAGCGTGGAGAGGTCGATCTCGCCCTCCTCATCCATGGCGTCGACGAGATCACCGAGGTCGGGCACGCTCGCGTCGGCGAGCACGATGTCGAGCGCGCCGAGCCAGACGCCGAGCACGTCCTGCGGGGCGCCGGAGGTGAGCAGGGCGAGGTCCTCGCCCACGGTGACGGTGCCCTCCTCCTCGTCCATGATCTCGACGAGTCCGGCGTCGACGGCCACCCGCCAGGCCTCACTTGCGAGGGCGGCCGCTTCCTCGCCGGACAGGCCGAGGACGCCGGCCGCCTCGGGAAGCTGTTCCTCGACGAGTTCGCCCCCCGCGCCGACCCGGGTGCCGGGGCCCGCCCAGCGGGCCAGTCGCGCGGCGCGGGAGAGCAGCGGCGCGGTGAGCGCGTCCCGTGCGAGCTGCGCCTCGGAGTGCAGCCGCACGGGCGGCAGGGAAGAGCTGTCTGACATCGGCTGAGTTCTCCTCCGAACAACCACGACGAACAGAGCTGGCAGGGCAAGCGGTTCAGGCGGGGCCTTCGCCCGGAGCCGCGCCGGACGACGGCGGGCACCGTCGGCCGCGGCGGGCACCGGACCCTGCCGGGCGCCGGCGGACTCGGGAATCCGAAGGCGGCCCGGTACATCCGTGCCAACTGCTCAGCCTAGACGGATTTCCACCCATGCCGCCCGGTTCATGTATCCGACAGGTCTCGTACACCGTCGAAACCTTGACAACTCCCCTCGCTACAAACGAGATTGACGCGCGTAGAAGTTCAACGGCCCAGTGGTCCACCCTCTTCTACGCGCGTCACCGGCCCGCACGCAGGTCGCGCTCCCCCCACCAGTCCACCCTCGTCCCGACGCTCACGAACGTCCCCGGAGGGATTCCCTTGCCGAGCAAGAGAACCGCGCGCATCGGCGCGCTGACCGTCGCCGCGGTCTGTTCCACCGTCTCCGCCGTGGTGCTCACCACCCCGGCCCAGGCGGACACCGTCCACATCCACGACATCCAGGGCACCACCCGGACGTCCCCCCTCGCGGGCACGAAGGTCACGGACGTGGCCGGCATCGTCACCGGCGTACGGACCTACGGTTCGTCCAAGGGCTTCTGGTTCCAGGACCCCACCCCGGACGCCGACCCCGCCACCAGTGAGGGCGTCTTCGTCTTCACCAGCTCCGCCCCCAAGGTCGCCGTCGGCGACTCCGTCACGGTGACGGGCACGGTCTCGGAGTACGTCCCGGGCGGCGTCTCCACCGGCAACCAGTCGGTGACGGAGATCGGCAAGCCGACGGTCACCGTCGTCTCCAGCGGCAACGCCGTCCCGGCCGCGACGGTCGTCGACGCGAAGTCCGTGCCGGACGTCTACGCTCCCGCCGGCGACACTGCCGCGAGCGGTTCGGTCAACGCGCTCACCCTGGAGCCGAAGCGGTACGCCCTGGACTACTACGAGTCCCTCGAGGGCATGAACGTCCAGGTCGCCGACACCCGTGTGGTCACCGCCACCGACCCGTACACGGAGCTGTGGGTCACGGTGAAGCCGCACGAGCACGCCACCCGCCGCGGCGGCACGATCTACGGCTCGTACACCTCGCAGAACACGGGACGGATACAGATCCAGTCCCTCGGCGCGACCGCCGACTTCCCGACCGCGAACGTCGGCGACAAGCTCACCGGCACCACGGCGGGTCCGCTGGACTACAACCAGTTCGGCGGCTACACGCTCGCCGCCAACCAGCTGGGCACCCTGAAGAAGGGCGGCCTGGAGCGCGAGACGACGCGCAAGCAGTCTCGCGGCGAGCTGGCGGTGGCGACGTACAACGTCGAGAACCTGGACCCGGGCGACGCGACGTTCGCGGCCCACGCGTCCGCGATCGTGAACAACCTGCAGTCGCCCGACATCGTGTCCCTGGAGGAGATCCAGGACAACAACGGCGCGACGGACGACGGCACGGTCGCCGCCGACCAGACGGTGAACAAGCTGATCGACGCGATCGTCGCGGCGGGCGGCCCGAAGTACGACTGGCGCTCCATCGACCCGGTCAACGACCAGGACGGCGGCGAGCCCGGCGGCAACATCCGCCAGGTCTTCCTCTTCAACCCCGAGCGGGTCTCGTTCACCGACCGCGCGGGCGGCGACTCGACGACCGCCGTCGGCATCACGAAGGTGCACGGCAAGGCGCAGCTCACCGCGTCCCCGGGCCGCGTCGACCCGGCCAACACGGCCTGGACGAGCAGCCGCAAGCCGCTCGCGGGCGAGTTCGTCTTCCGCGGCCACACGGTCTTCGTGATCGCCAACCACCTCAACTCCAAGGGGGGCGACCAGGGGCTGACCGCGCAGTACCAGCCCCCGTCGCGCAGCTCGGAGACCCAGCGCCATCTGCAGGCGACGGCGGTGAACTCCTTCGTCGACGAGATCCTGAAGACGCAGAAGAACGCCGACGTGCTCGCCCTCGGCGACATGAACGACTTCGAGTTCTCGGACACCACCAAGATCCTCGAAGGTGACGGCGACCTCTGGTCGGCGATCAAGTCGCTGCCGAAGAGCGAGCGTTACACGTACGACTACCAGGGCAACCAGCAGGTCCTGGACCAGATCCTGGTCAGCCCGTCGATTCGCAGGGGCTGCGACTTCGACTACGACAGCGTGCACATCAACTCGGAGTTCTCCGACCAGATCAGCGACCACGACCCGCAGGTGCTGCGGTTCCGTCCGTAGTCAGCCAGGTACGCGTAGTCGCTCAAGTACGCGAGAGCCCGGCCCTTTCGTCCGGGGGGCCGGGCTCTTCGTCTGCCCCCGGACGTCCCTCGGGGCCGGGCTCTTCGCGCTGGTGGGGACTCCCGCGGCACGGGGCTCATGGCCCCGCGCACGGATTCGCGGCCGCACGGGTCAGACGGTGAAGACCCCGTCGAGCCAGCCCTTCCAGGCGGTCTCGTCGGCCTTGGCGTCGGCGTCGGGCGCGAAGTCGTGGACGCTCATGCCGACCGGCGCGCCCCATCGGCCGCGCCCGAAGAAGCGGACGAGCGCGTTGTCGGTGCGCAGCCCGAGGAAGTACGGGTTGCGGTAGTCGACCACGGCGTCGAAGGCCCCGCCGTCGGGCCCCTCGACGCGGACCCGCGCGCCCTCGGCGGTGTCGTCCGCGAGACCGAGCGCCCGTCCGACGGCGGCGAAGGCGTCGGCGGCCGCGGACTCGTCGGGCCCCTGGAACGTCGCGAAGGCGACCGGGCGGCCCGCGAAGTGGGTCACGTACTCGCGCAGGGTGTGCAGATAGAAGTCGGTGTGCTTGTCGGCGCCGTCGTACTGGTTGTCCCAGTCGTCGGTGAAGATGCCGCTGTGCACGTACCGCACCCAGGAGCGCCGGCCGTCGTCGCGGGCCTCGATGGTGTGGTCGATCTGGTTGAGGCTCTGCGTCGGCATCGGGAGGTCCTCGCTGCGCACGGTCAGCCGGTGCGGCGGGTCCCAGGCGGTGATGACGCTGCCGAACGGGCCGGCCCCGCCCTCGCGGGGCTCGTACTCCATGGGCCACAGCCAGCCGCCGCTGCCGCTGGTGATCGCGTCCCACATCTGGCCGGGCGGCACGTCGACCTCGTACTCGCGGGCGATCTCGAATTCCTTGGACATGATGACGACTCCTGAATGATCAGTGGGCGGCTTCGCGGCCTGCGGGGGCTTCCACGGCTTCGGATCCAGCCACGGCTTCGGTTCCGGCCGTGACTTCGGTTCCAGCCGTGGCTTCGACTCCGGCCGTGGCTTCGACTCCGGCCGTGGCTTCGACTCCGGTTGTGGCTCCGGAGCCGGTTGTGGTTTCTGCTTCCGCCACGGCTTCGGGTCCAGCCGCGGTCTCGGATCCGGCCGTGGCCTCGGATCCAGCCGCGGCTTCGGCTCCGGTTGTGGCTCCGGAGCCCGTCGCGGTTTCTGCTTCCGCCACGGCCTCGGGTCCAGCCGTGGCCTCGGATCCAGCCGCGGCTTCGGCTCCGGTTGTGGCTCCGGAGCCCGTCGCGGTTTCTGCTTCCGCCACGGCCTCGGGTCCAGCCGCGGTCTCGGATCCGGCCGCGGCTTCGACTCCGGTTGTGGCTCCGGAGCCGGTTGTGGTTTCTGCTTCCGCCACGGCCTCGGGTCCAGCCGTGGTCTCGGATCCGGCCGCGGTCTCGGATCCAGCCGCGGCTTCGACTCCGGCCGTGGCTTCGACTCCGGTTGTGGCTCCGGAGCCCGTTGCGGTTTCTGCTTCCGCCACGGCCTCGGGTCCAGCCGTGGCTTCCGGTTTGACCGTGGGGTGGACGGCTACGACGATCCGGTGCGGGCGCCCGTCCTTCGCGTCGCCGTCGTGGTACTTGCGGACGAGCGCGCCGACCCCGGCCGTCAACTCCTCGATGAACGCGGCCCGGTCGGCGGCCGACGCGAAGGTCACCTCGCCGTCGAGCGCGTACGTCGCCAGTCGTTTACGGGCCTTCGCGGCGCCGGTGACGAGCGAGCCGACGTCCCGGACGAGCCGGGCGCCGAGCGCGAGCAGCCAGCGAGCGGACAGCTGGTCCCGGAAGCGGTCCGGATCGGGCTGTACGGCGGACAGCGCGAGCGGCGAGATGACATACGACGCCGCGGTCGCGCGCATCAGCCGCTCGGTGACATTGCCCTTCCGACGCTCGCCCGCCAGCTCGACCAGACCGTGCCGCTCCAGCGTCTTGAGGTGGTAGTTCACCTTCTGCCGGGGCAGGCCGACCTTGCCGGCCAGCATGGCGGCCGACGCGGGTCCGGCGGCCAGTTCGGCCAGCAGCCGGGCCCGTATGGGGTCCAGCGACACGGCGGCGGCCTCGGCGTCCTCGATCACGGTCACGTCCAACATGACTCCACCGTCCCACCGAAAACTTTTTTTGTCCAGACGGTTTGGATCGTCGGCGGGTCGCATGCTCCTGCGGGCCTGGGTTCCCGGGAAGCCGGGGAGTCCGGCAGATCGGGGCGCCCGAGGCCGGGGTTCCCGGGAGCCCGGGTCCGTGCGTCCGGGATGGCACCGGCGGGCTTCAGCGACGCGATTCGGGCAACACGGCGGTCATGGACGAGAAGCGACCGGAATCGAAGCAGCGAGCTCTTCCGGACATGGACTCCGGTCCGGACACGGACTCCGGCACCGGCACCGGCACCGGCACCAAGACGGGCAGGGACACGGGCACGGGCACGGTGACGGCGGGGCCCGCCGGGAAGGACGGCCCTGCCAAATTGCCCGCTCGGGCGCGGGCGGCCGCGGTGTGGCGCACGGCGAAGGAGTTCCGGGACGACGAACTCGCCGACCGCGCCGCCGCGTTGACCTACTACGGCGTGATGTCGTTGTTCCCCGCGCTGCTGGTGGTGGTGTCCCTGCTGGGCGTCATGGGGCAGCGCGTCACGGACAGACTCCTCGACAACGTAGGGGACTTGGCGCCGGGCCCGGCGCGCGAGATCCTTCGTGACGCGGTGGCGCAACTGGGCGACAGCGGCGGCACGGGCGGCGTGCTGGCGATCGTCGGACTGCTCGCGGCGCTGTGGTCGGCGTCCGGATACGTCGGCGCGTTCATCCGCGCGTCCAACGCGGTGTACGACCTGCCGGAGGGCCGTCCGGTCTGGAAGGTCACGCCGTTGAGGCTGGCGCTCACCGTCACGCTGATGCTGCTTCTCACCGGGAGCGCGATCATCGTGGTGCTCACCGGGCCGCTGGCCGAACGGGCGGGCACCGCGATCGGGCTCGGCGACGCGGCGATCACGGCGTGGTCGATCGCCAAGTGGCCCGTCCTGCTGGTGTTCGTGGAGCTGATGATCGCGCTGCTGTACTGGGCGGCTCCCAACGTCTCGGGCCGCGGCTTCCGTTGGTTCAGTCCGGGCAGCGTGGTCGCGACCCTGATCTGGCTGACCGCGTCTGCGGGCTTCGCCGTCTACGCCGCCGGCTACGGCTCGTACAACAAGACGTACGGCACGCTCGCGGGCGCCATCATCTTCCTCGTGTGGCTCTGGCTCACCAACCTGGCCATCCTCCTGGGCCTGGAGTTCGACGCCGAGCTCGCCCGCCAGCGCGCCATCACCCTCGGCCGTCTCCCGACCGAGGAGCCCTACGTCGAACCCCGCGACACCCGCAAGTGGCCCCCGCGGCTGCAGGCGCTGCGCGCGGCCCGGGGGAAGGTGGAGACGGGAATCGTGCCGCTCGGCAAGAAGGTCGAGCGAGACACCGCCGGGCGCCTGTGACGCCAGGAGCGCGATTCCGGGACTCTGAGGTGCGGGACCGTGCCAGAACCGCGGTAGCCAGAACCGCGATGTCAGGATCATGGCGTCAGATCTGCGGGCCGGGGCTGCGTGCCCGGGCGGTGCATCGGGGCCGAGGACCGGGCTGGGCGCCAACGCGGGGTGCTGGGCGGCGCGTCGGGGCCGCGCGCCGGCGCGGTGTTCTGGGGCGGCGCGCCGGGACTGTACACCGTGCCTGCGGGCCGGGACCTACGCACCGGACCTACGGGCCGGACCTACGGACGCACGATGCGGTGGCGGACCGGACACCGGTCCGCCACCGCATCGCTCCCCTCCGGCTCCTCCGGCGAACCTCAGCGGCGCCCTCGGTGACCGCTGTACCGCCTTCGGAGCGGGCTCGCGGCGAGGACCCGCCTCCGCTCGCTCGCCGAGGCTCGGGTACCCGGAGCGGCCCGTGCTATCCCTGCGATCCCCGGTCGTGCAGGCGGGCCAACTGACTCTGGAACCAGTCGAGTCGGGCTTGGAGCAGCGCCGCCTCGGCGACCAGTTCCGACACCCCGAGACCGGCCGCGACGACCACGGGGCCGCCGGCGGCCCGGACCCGCAGGCCCTCCCCGGCCAGCCGCGCGAAGGAGGCGAGCGAGAGCGACGTACGTCCGCCTACGCAGCCCGCGCAGGCGGACGTCAGGGCGCGCCAGCCCGGTCGCCCCCAGCCCGCGTCGGCCAGCGCGACGGCCACGGCGCCGCAGCCGCAGGGCCCGACGGTGGCGCCGCGCACCCGCTGACGGGCATAGCGGAAACCCCGCTCGAAGCGGATGTAGGCGCCGAGGACCGAGACTTCGAGGAGAACGGCGGCGCGGTGTTCGGCGGTGCACAGCATCGCCTCGGCGACGGCCGAATCATGCACGCAGTGGAAGCCGCAGTCGCAGCGGCGGTGCGGCGCGCGGTGGCGCCGCCCGTAGACGCAGCGCGCCTCGTCCAGCACTCCGTACGGCAGCGCGCCGCCCAGCGATACGCCGGTGAACCCGGCCCGGGTGCCGTCCTGGGACAGCACCGGGTGGGCGATCTTGTATCCGGTCGGCGGCTCCGTCGGGCGTTCCTCGGGGAGCCGCAGCCTCATCGTCCGGCCGGAACCTCTTCGGGCACGGATGCCTCCGACTCCTCGATGATCTCGGGGAGTTCGAACGCGTCCGCGTGTGCGTGGGCCTGTTCCTCCGCGACTCCGGTGGCGAGTGCCTTGCCGAGCCTCATGACGCCTCCCGCTCTGCCGACGACTGCCGTCCAGGTCATGGTGACCCATGAAGGCCCGGTTCGGCACCAGTGCCTCGACCCGGCCCCGGCGGCCCCGGCGGGCCACCTCCACGCCGAGGGACACCACGGCTCCACCTCTCGGCCGCCTCCCCCTCCGCTCCATCCCCATCTGCCTCCGCATCACCGAAAGACGTAGCATCCGTTATCGATATCTCGTAGAAGATTTAAGTGGAGCTTCATAGTGGGGCGCCCGACACTCTTTCCATGACCGTTCCGAGAACCCCTCCCCCGACCGCCACCCCCACTCCCACGAACGCCACCCCCACTCCCCCGACCGCCGTCACCACCCCTCCGGCCGCCCCGCACGCGACGCGAGCGGTCCCTCGCTTCGGCCGCGCGCTCTGCGCGATGATCACGCCGTTCACGGAGGCGGGTGCGCTGGATGCCGAGGGCGCGCAGCGGCTCGCCGAGCGGCTGGTGGACGAGGGGTGCGACGGGCTGGTGCTCTCCGGGACGACGGGCGAGTCGCCGACCACGACGGATGCCGAGAAGGCCGCGCTGGTGCGGGCGGTGCGCGAGGCCGTCGGTGACCGGGCGTCGATCGTGGCGGGGGTGGGGACGGCCGACACCCGGCACACCGTGGAGCTGGCCCGCGCGGCCGAGAAGGCGGGTGCGGACGGGCTGTTGGTGGTCGCGCCCTACTACAGCAGGCCCCCGCAGGACGCGGTCGAGGCGCACTTCCGGGAGATCGCGGACGCCTCGGGGCTGCCGCTCGTGCTGTACGACATCCCGGGCCGCACCGGGACCCGGATCGAGCCGGAGACGGTGATCCGGCTCGCGGAGCATCCGCGGATCGTGGCGGTCAAGGACTGCGCGTACGACCTCCTGGGCACGCAGAAGGTGCTGGCCCGCACGGAGTTGGCGTACTACGCGGGCTGCGACGAGTACGTCCTCGCGCTGTACGCGATCGGCGCGGCCGGGTACATCAGCACGGTCGCGAATGTGGCACCCCGTCAGTTCCGGTCGATCCTGGACGCGTTCGACGCCGGGGACACCGCCGGGGCGGCCCGGGGCCAGCGACAGGTGCTCCCGCTGGTCGAGTCGATGATGGCGGCCGGACTGCCCGGCGCGGTCACGGCGAAGGCGGTGCTCGACTCCCTCGGGCTGCCCTCCGGTCCGGTGCGAGCGCCGCTGCGGCCCGCCGACCGGGAAGCGGTCGACGGGCTGCTGGCGGCTCACCGAGAGGCGGTGGGCACTGAGCGGTGGACGTGACGGATCGATGCTCAGCGGGCGCTGAACAGGGTTTCCCATGAACCCAGTTCGGTCACCATCTGGGGGCCGTAGGCGGTGAGCGGCACGACCCTGGAGGTGCCCAGAGTGAGCAGGGCGAGCCGGTGCGGGTTGTCCTTCAGGGGGCTGTTCTCAAAGACGATGAGCCGCTTGTTGTCCGCCCAGGCGAGCAACTCCATGTTGTCGGGCACCTTGGGCACCGGCCGGCCGGTGGTCATGTCGGTCACCCCCGACGGATTGACCAGGAACTTCCTGTCGGGCGAATATCCGGCGTAGTCGAGCTCGAACTTCTTCTCGTGCGCGGGCGTGGCCACCTTCCTGCCCGACAGATCGTGGTACAGGCGGTGGGCTTGGCTGGTGATGTGCTCGTAGACCAACGAGGCGTCGATGTTGAAGCGGAAGTCCCGGCGGTCGCCCTCCGAGTGCCCCCACTGATCCTTCCAGTCCGGCGCCCGGTGCCACGCGGAGTGCCCCGAGGCCACGTCGATGACACTGAATCCGGTCCTGCAGGGCACTCCGTTCAGCATGTAGCCCGCTTCGCCGTTCGGTCCGCTGGTCTCGATCCTGCGGTTCCAGTAGCGCCGGTCCGGATTCTTCGAATAAGTCGTCGCGACGATCTTCTTGCCGTCGGGCGAGAGCGCGACACCGGCGACGCCCTGCGGAACCGGGAACCAGCGGTCCACCTTGCCGGTCGTCAGGTCGAGCAATCCGACGCGCTGGGCGGGGAGCCGACGTTCCAGGACGGCCGCGGTCCGGGAGCCCGGGGCGGTGTCCATGACGGACCATCGGGTGTCCGTGACGTACGTACCGGTCCGCTGGTCCAGCCGATGGTAGGTGCGGGTGTAGATCTCGTCCTTGTCGGGCTGCTTCACCATCGACTTGATGACGAAAGCGGCGAGCACGGTGTCGCCCGCGGCGACCATGCTGCGCGGCGGGTACTGGTCGGGGTGGGCGATGATGTCGCTCCGGTTCATCCGGCTCGCCGGGCGCACGTCGTCCCCGCCGCTGTCGAACCGAGGAACGGCCACCGCCAGGGCGATGGCGGCCGCGGTCGCCGCCGCGGCTGCGGCGATCGTACGGGTCCTGCGGCGCCTGCGGACGGCGAGCACGCGGTCGGCGAATCCGGGCGATGCAGACGTCCCGTCCTCGGCCTGCTCCCGGAGCGTGTCGCGCAGGAGTTCTTCGACGTTCACCTGCGTACCTCCACGGGCGAGAAGTCACGGGACGGCGGCTGCGGGTGGTGCTCCCGGCCGAGCGCGGCCAGTTCGGGAGCTAGTGTCCGCAGCCGGGCGAGCGAGCGGTGCGTCGTGGAGCGGACGGTGCCGACGGAGCAGCCGAGAAGCCGGGCCACATCGGCCTCGGGCAGATCCTCGAAGTAGCGCAGGACGAGCACGGTGCGCTGCCGCGCCGTGAGCCGGGCCAGCGCACCGCGCATGACGACCCGCAGTTCGGCGGCCGCCGACGCGTCCGTGCCAGGGTTGACCTGGGCGGACGTCTCAGGCGGTTCGGCGACGCTCAGTTCACGTCTCGGCCACTTCAGCCGCCAGCGGCTCACCTGCTGCCGGTACAGAATCTGCCGTACGTACGCCTCGGGTTCGTCGATCCGGTGCCAGCGACCCGCGGCCTTGATCAGCGCGTTCTGCAGCAGGTCCTCGGCGGCGTGCCGGTCCCCGCCGCTGAGCAGCACGGCTGTCCTCAGCAGCGCGGACGACCGGTTCGCCACGAACTCCCGGAAACTCTCCTGGCCTTCGGCATCCATCGTCACCTTCTCTTCCCCGGCGGCCCCTCGCGACCCACCCCTGTGCCCCGGATGACGCGCCCCACCACCCCCCGCTATGCCTCCCTCGACGAACCGGCCGAAAGAAGGGCTCCCGCCCCCGGTCCGGTGTCCTCTGCCCGGCCGGGTGAGCCGGCCACGGGGCCCGGCGCTTCCGGAGACGGTAGACGTGAGACTTGCCTCTCACAAAATATGAGAGGAAGCTCTCACGTCATGGACTCCGGTAATCGTCTGGGCGATATCGAGATCACCGACCCGCGGACAATGCGGGCGCTGGCGCATCCGGTGCGGCTGGCGATCCTTGAACGCCTGCAGCGGCACGGGCCGGCGACGGCCACACAACTCGCGCCCGAGGTGGGAGCGACCCCCTCGGTGACCAGCTGGCATCTGCGGCATCTGGCGGCCTTCGGGCTGATCCGCGATGCCGAGCCGGGCCCGGATCGCCGACAGCGACGGTGGGAAGCGGTGGCCCGGGGTTTCCGGTTCGAAGCGCCGGCGGATCCGGACGACGAGGAGGGCAGGTCGGCTGCTCGGACCCTGACCCGGGAGATGTTCCTGCGGGCCGGAGAGTTGCCGAACCGATGGGCCGAAGAGGTCGAGCCCGGGCTCGATTCCGTGTGGCGGCGGCTCGCGGGTCTGGCCGGCACCCGCATCGTGGTCTCCGCCGACGAGCTCGCCGCCGTCGAAGACGCGATCGAGCGTGTTCTCGCGCCCTATGTGACACGTGACGAGGCCGCGCGGCCTGCCGACAGCCGCGGTGTCCGGCTGCTGCGTTACGTTCTGCCGGAGAGCGCCGAGGAACAAACCGGCGGGACTCCATGACCGCCGCGGACCAGGAATTACCCGTGCCGCTGTGGCGTGACCGGCGGTTTCGCCGGTTCTGGGCGGGTCAGACGGTGTCGCAGTTCGGCGACCGGATCACGGAACTGGCCCTGCCGCTGATCGCCGTGAGTGCGCTGCACGCCTCAGCCGATCAGGTGGCCTGGCTGACGGCGCTCATCTGGACCCCGAACCTGTTCGGGATCGTCCTCGGTGCCTGGGTCGACCGCCGGATCCACAAGCGGCGCCTGATGGTGCTCGCCGACCTGGTGCGCGCCACCGTACTGCTCTCCCTCCCGGCCGCCCGTCTGGCGGGAGCGGTGACGCTGGGCCAGTTGTACGCCGTGGCCCTGCTCACCGGCGCCGCAGGGGTGCTGTTCAACACCGCCTATCCGCCCTTCTTCGCCCAGTTGGTGCCTCGGTCGTCCTACGTCGACGCGAACAGCAGGCTCAGTGCGAGCCGGTCCGCGTCGTACGTCGCCGGTCCGGCGATCGGTGGCGGTCTGGTCCAGGCGTTGACCGCTCCTGTCGCCGTCGTCGTCGACGCCCTGACGTTCCTGGCGTCCGCGCTCCTGGTCGGCCGGATCCCGATCGACGAACTCCCGGCCGCCCATGACCCGGCGGCCCTCTCACTGCCGGGGCGCGCAAGGGAGGGGCTGTCGTTCGTCCTCCGTCACCCGGTCCTGCGCGCGAGCCTCGGGTGCGCGGCGACCCTCAACTTCTTCACCTTCGTCGCGGGCAGCGGGCTGGTCGTCCTGTTCGCCAGCCGGAGCCTCGGACTGACCGCGGGAGTCATCGGCCTGGCGTTCGGGATCGGTGCCACCGGCTCGCTGCTGGGCGCGGTGCTCGCACCGAGGATCTCGAAAACGCTCGGCGTCGGCCGCAGCATCGTCGTGGGCACTGTGCTGTTCCCTGCGCCGATCGCCCTCGCCGCCGCCGCGGGCGGCCCGCTCTGGGTTCGCGCCGGAGCCCTGGCCGCGGCCGAATTCCTGTCCGGCGTCGGCGTCATGCTCTTCGACGTCAACCTCAACTCCCTTCAGGCGGACGTGATCCCCGATGGCATGCGCAGCCGGGTCGCCGGTGCGTACAGCACCGTCAACTACGGGCTGCGTCCGGTGGGCGCCCTCCTCGGAGGCCTCCTCGCCACCCACATGGGCCTCCGGGTCACCCTCGTAGTCGCCGGCGTCGGCGGGACGCTGTCGCTGCTCTGGCTGCCGGCCTCGCCGATACCGGGCGTCCGCTCCCTGGCTCCCGGTCGTCCGACAGCCCCGGCCGACGTCTCTCACCCGGACGCGTGACCACCGTCCCGCCCGCTCCTCGCCGTCCCTGCCGCCCTCGCCGTGCCTGCCGGGACGTTCCGGGCCGGAGGAAAATCCCCGTTCCCCCGGCCCGGCGTCCTCTACCGTGACCCGATGAGCCGACCCTTGCTGTTCCTCGACGTCGACGGCCCGCTCAATCCGTACGCGGCGCAGAAGGAGCGTCGGCCCGCGGGGTACACGACGATCCGGGTGGCCCTGCATCCCGGGCGGCCGTTGCGCGTGTGGCTCCACCCCGGCCACGGCCGTGCCCTCCTCGGCCTCGGCTACGACCTGTGCTGGGCCACCACGTGGATGGACGCCGCCAATCGCTGGATCGCCCCGGTGATCGGCCTGCCCGAACTCCCCTACGTCGACTTCACCGGCGCCCTGTTCGCCGAGCGCCCCGACGGCGTCCACTGGAAGACGGACCGCATCGTGGCCCACGCCGGGGGCCGCCCCTTCGCCTGGGTGGACGACGAACAGGGCCCGGCCGACGAGGCGTTCGTCGCCGCCCGCCATGCCGCACCGGCACTGCTGCAGCACGTCGACCCACGACTGGGCCTGCGCGAGCCGGACTTCGAGGCCCTGGCGGCTTTCGCCGCGAGCCTGGACGCCTAAAGGCCGGCCCAACCCGACAGCACCGTGGGTACGAACCGCGGCCGCGGCCGCCTTCGTGGCTCACTCGATCAACCGCCTCAGGATTTCCCCATGCCGAGCACCCTCGGTTTCCACCTGGGGCTCGGCTTCCGTCCGACCGGCGAGACGAGTGGGAGTCAGACGGTCGGCGAGCTGGACTTGTCCTGGCCCGGCCCCGAGGCTGCGGAACGCTCCCGAAGCGGCTCTCACACACGAGCGCCCTCCCGGGCGGCCCAGGGGCCGTGGGAGGGCGCTCGATGACGACCGGAGTCGACAACTGACATCAACTGCGCTGGTTCAGCAGCGGTTCAGCGCGACGATCGTGGAGGCGGCCGCGACTCGCGGCCGCCGTCGGTCAGTTGTGGCTGTGCAGGACCTCGTTCAGGCCGCCCCACACCGCGTTGTTCGGGCGGGCCTCGACGGTTCCGGTGACCGAGTTGCGGCGGAAGAGGATGTTGGAAGCCCCGGACAGCTCGCGGGCCTTGACGATGTCGCCGTCGGGCATCGTCACGCGCGTGCCGGCGGTGACGTACAGCCCGGCCTCGACCACGCACTCGTCGCCGAGGGCGATGCCGACGCCCGCCTCCGCGCCGACGAGGCAGCGCTCGCCGATGGTGATCCGGACGTTGCCGCCACCCGAAAGGGTGCCCATGGTGGACGCACCGCCACCGATGTCCGAACCGTTGCCGACGACGACGCCGGCGGAGATGCGGCCCTCGACCATGGAGGTGCCGAGCGTGCCCGCGTTGAAGTTCACGAAACCCTCGTGCATGACGGTCGTGCCCTCGGCGAGGTGCGCGCCGAGGCGGACCCGGTCGGCGTCGGCGATACGGACGCCCTTGGGCGCGACATAGTCCGTCATGCGCGGGAACTTGTCGATGGAGGTCACCTGGAGGTGAAGGCCGGCGGCGCGCGCGTTCAGCCGGACCTTCTCGATGTCGTCGACGGCGACCGGGCCGAGCGAGGTCCAGGCCACGTTGGTGAGCAGGCCGAACACGCCGTCCAGGTTCTGGCCGTGCGGCTTGACCAGGCGGTGTGAGAGGAGATGCAGGCGCAGGTACGCGTCGTGCGCGTCGAGCGGCTTGTCGTCCAGCGACGCGATGACCGTACGGACCGCGACGACCTCGACGCCCCGGCGGGCGTCCGGGCCGATGGCCTGCGCGGCTCCCTCGCCGAGCAGTTCGACGGCCCGCTCGGCGGACAGCCGCTCGGTGCCGGCCGGGCCGGGCTCGGCGGACAGTTCGGGCGCGGGGAACCAGGTGTCGAGAACGGTGCCGTCGGCGGTCAGGGTGGCGAGCCCGGCGGCGACGGCGCCGGTGGTACGAGAAGCAGTCGTGTCGGTCATGGGTGAAACCTAACTTGGCGGGGGCCGCCCGAGCGAACCGGTACGCGGGCCGTCTCGGTCACCGGGCATCCGGCCACCACCCCGGCCCGACTCCGCCCCTCTCCGATCGCCGCCCAAGGCCACCCCGACCACGCCCCAGCCCAACTCCGGTCACCCCCTGACCGACCCGGCCCCTCCCCGGCCACCGCCCCGACCGCCACCAGTCACCGCCCGGAGCCCGACCGGATCCCCGCTCCGGGACCTTCTCCCGTCACCACCAGGCCGCACCCGGCGACCGCCCAGGACCAGCCTCGGGTACCACCCGAACCGACACCGGTCACCGCCCCGACCCGTCCGGGGCCCCGTCCGGAACCCCGTCCAGGCCGTCCCCGGTCGGGCCGCCCCGCGGCAGGACCCGTGTCAATACCTCCCGCGCGTACCCCTCGTCGTAGGACGTCCCCGTCAGCAGCACCTGGAGGCAGATCCCGTCCAGCAGCGCGACCAGCGCCCGGGCGGTGACCGGATCGGTGCGGCGGGTCAGCGGCTCGACGAGGCTGTCGATCCATTCGGCGGCGACCGGGCGCAGGGCGGGCCTGCGGAGGGCGGCGAGGTAGAGCTCGTACTCCAGCTCCACGCCCGTACGGTCGCCGGCCAGCCATTCGCCGATCAGTCCGGCGAGTTCGGCGGCCAGGTCGGCGCGGGTGTCGTCCAGGGTGCCGCGCGCCGCGAGCACCTTGGCGAAGCCCTCGTTCGCCTGGCGCAGGGCGGCGACCATGAGCTCGTCGAGGGTCTTGAAGTGGTACGTGGTGGAGCCGAGCGGCACATCGGCCTCGGCGGCGACGGAGCGATGGCTGAGACCGGCGATGCCGTTGGCGCCGACGACACGGATCGCCGCGTCGATGATCCGCTGTCGCCGCTCGGGGTCGTACCGTCGCGCCATCACCAACCGCCGTCCGCCGCGCCGGGCGCGGCCATCAGTGCGCCCCGCCCAGATTCAGCAGCACGACTCCGCCGATGATCAGTACGATCCCGGCGGCCTTCGCGGCGGTGAGCCCCTCGCCGAGGAACAGCATGCCGATCGCCGCGATGGCGGCGGTGCCGGCACCGGCCCAGATCGCGTAGGCCGTACCGACCGAGACGGTCTTCAGGGTCTGCGCGAGCAGCGCGAAGGCGACGACGTATCCGAGGACGGTCAGCAGCGAAGGCCACAGCCTGCTGAAGCCCTCCGTGTACTTCATCGCGGTGGTCGCGCCGACCTCCGCCGCGATGGCTCCCGCGAGCAGCACATATCCCATGCGTACGACTGTACACATGGGATGCGGGAGATGCGTACGGGTCTACGTGTCGATGCCCGCGTCCGCGGACGAAGCGATGCCCGATATCCCATGGGCACCCCGCACCCCACCAGATATCGTTCGCGATCACAGTGGGGGCGGAGTCGCACTGACTCCCGGGAACGATGGAGCGCTAGAGGCATGTCGCACAGTTCTGGGTGGGGACCGTCGGGACCCTACGGAGGTGCTCCGGGCGGGCCGTCGGGACCCTACGGGGGTGGCCCGGGCGGGCCGTCGGGACCGTACTGGGGTGCACCGGGCGGCTGGGGCCCGGTGCCGCCGCCACCGCCCAAGCCGGGAGTGATCCCGCTGGCGCCGCTGGGCGTGGACACGATCCTCGGCGGTGTCTTCACCACGATGGGCCGCTACGCGAAGCCGCTGTTCGGGCTCGCCGCGCTGTTCGGACTGGCCCTGGTGGCCCTGGTGCTCGGGGCGGGAAGTCTCGCCTACGCCGCGACGGCGGGGCAGTTGCATCGCGTCTTCGCGGCGCCCCGGTCTGCCGACTGGACCGACTTCCGTGCCGTCCTGGTCGCCTTCGGCTCCGCCTGGTTCGTCGCCCTCCTGGGCACGCTGGTGGTCGGCGCCCTCATCCAGGCCTCGTCCGCGGCGACCCTGCACGACGCCGTCCTCGGGCGGCCGGCTCACGTCGGTGCCGTCTGGCGGCGCGCCTGGGCGCGCACCCCGTCCGTGCTCGGGGCGATGCTGCTGACGGGCCTGATCGTCATGGTGCCGATGGCACTGTTCGGCTTGCTCTTCGCCGTGTCGGCCCTCTTCACCGCGCGTTCCGAGACCTTCCTCGCGTTCGGGATCGGCTTCCTGCTCCTGCTGCTCTCGTTCCCGCTCACGGTCTGGCTGTACGTCCTGTTCAGCTTCGCCCCGGCGGCCGCCGTGCTGGAGGGAGCGTCGCCCGTGACGGCGATGCGGCGTTCGGCCCGGCTGATACGCGGCGCGTGGTGGCGCACGTTCGGCATCTCGATGCTCGGCGCGGTCATCGTGGGGATCGGTTCGTCCGCGATCAGGATGCCGCTGATGGTGATGATGCCGACCCCGCACTACGACCCCTCGGCACCGCGGCCCACGCATCTCTCGGACGTCTTCGCCCAGGTCATGCCCGACCTGGGGCCCTACCTGGTACTGACGTTGATCGCCACGCTCGTCACCCAGCTTCTCTCCATGGTGTTCATGCCGCTGGTGACGAACCTGCTGTACATCGACCAGCGCATCCGCCGGGAGGGCCTGGCGGACGTGCTGATACGCGCGGCCGCCGATCCGGGGACGCCTGTCGAGCGGGAGGAGCCGGGCGCTCCGGGTACGCCCGGCTCAGTCCACTAGCGACGTCTTCGGCCGCAGCACACAGAACTCGTTGCCCTCGGGATCGGCGAGGACGACCCAGCTGACGTCCTCGCCCTGCCCCACGTCGGCTCGGCGCGCCCCGAGGGCGAGGATCCGCTCGACCTCGGCGGCCTGGTCGTCCGGCGCGAGATCGATGTGGAGCCGGTTCTTGACGGTCTTGCGCTCGACGACCGGTACGAAGCAGAGTCCGGGCCGCGCGTGCACGTCGGAGCCGATGACGATCTCGTCCTCGGCCTCGAACAGCACCCGCCAGTCGAGGACTCGGCACCAGAAGCGGGCCAGCGCGGGCAGGTCGTGGGCGTCGACGACGAGGTGGTGGAAGGAGACAGCCATGAACCGCAGTCTCCCCCGGCGCGAGGAGGTCCGCCACCGCCGCCGGGCCCACCTGTCGGCGAGCCCTCCCCGGTAAGCGGCTTCTCGCCCGATCACGGGCGGGCCGCGCCGAATCCGCTCTCCCGGACCGCTTTCTCCGGACGCTTTTCCGGATGCTTTGCAGGGCCGCTCTCTCGGGCCGCTTTTTCGCGACCGCTCCCGAAAACGCTCCGGAACCGCAGCGAAGAACGGCGAAGAACGGCGACAGGCGCAGGGAATCGGACCTGACCCCCGCCCAACTCCCGTAGCTCTGTAGGTGATTGCCCGAATAGGCTGCGGGCAATTCCCGGTATCCACGCGGGAAACGACTGCTCAGAAGTCACCTGTTCCACTATTGTTTCACCAGTCGCACACCGGGTCTCCATGCCCGCCCGCTCCGTGTGCCGCATCCTCCACCCCTCGCTTCGCCCTCTCGCGCGCTCGCCCTCCCCTGCTTAGGAACGCGTATGCCAGAAGTGACGCCCGGATCCGGGCCCGACGGTCCTGACGGGCCCGCCCTCTCCAGGGAGATCGTTCCCTGGCGCCCCACCCGCCACGGCGCGCCCTACCCGGTGTCGACCGACCTCGTTCCCGTGTCCCCGGCGCCCTGGGAGGCGGTCGGGGCGGACGACGGGGGCAGGCTGCCCGGAACCCGCCGGCTCTGGCTGGCCGGCGGGCTGGCGGTGGCCGTGACCATCGCCGTCGTGGCCGTGATCTCCGTACAGGCGAACCGTTCTGACGGGTCATCACAGAATCGTGCGGGCAACAGGACCCTGGCCGACACGGCGAACCCCTTCCTCCTCGGCGGCCCCGCCGCACCCGCCGGAGCGACCACGGCGCCGACAGGGAAGAACGCACTGGCCTCGCCCGGTACTTCACGCTCGGCCTCACCTGACTCCACGTCATCCGACGCCTCGTCGCGCGGTTCCGCGTCGCCCGGGTCCTCGGCCCGGGATTCCGGCAGCCGGCCCGTCCCCGGATCGTCGACGCCCGCCGCGTCCCGCACCCCTTCCCCGACCCGGCCGGCCTCTTCGCTGAAGTCGATCCAGGCGGTCAACTACCCTGACCGTTTCTGGCATGTGAGCAACGGATCGGTCCGGCTCGACCGGGTGAGCTCGGGCAGTCCGGCCGCGACCCGGCGGGCCGCCAGCTTCAAGGTGGTCCCCGGACTGGCGAAGTCCTCCTGCTACTCCTTCGCCACCGCCGACGGCTCCTACCTGCGCCACCGCGACTTCGTCCTGCGCGCCGACCGCAACGACGGCTCCGCCCTCTTCCGGAAGGACGCCACCTTCTGCCCCCGCGCGTCCTCCTACTCCGGCGCCGTCATGCTGGAGTCGGTCAACTACCCGGGCCGCTTCCTGCGCCACCGCGACTTCCAGCTCCTCCTGGGGCGGAGCGAGCGCGGCGGGCTCTACCAGGCGGACTCGGCGTTCCGCCTGGTGCGGGGCTTGGCCTGAGCCCGGACCTCCCCCGAGGAAAACGCGATGGGGCGGCACCCGAAGGTGCCGCCCCATGCCAGGTCCTACCGAATACCGAAGTACCGAGGACTCAGACGTTGAAGCCGAGCGCGCGAAGCTGCTCGCGGCCGTCGTCCGTGATCTTGTCCGGGCCCCACGGCGGCATCCAGACCCAGTTGATGCGCAGCTCGTTGACGAGGCCGTCCGTGGCGGACTTGGCCTGGTCCTCGATGACGTCGGTGAGCGGACAGGCCGCGGACGTCAGGGTCATGTCGATCGTCGCGATGTTCGCGTCGTCGATGTGAATGCCGTAGATGAGGCCGAGGTTGACGACGTCGATGCCCAGCTCGGGGTCGACGACGTCGTAGAGCGCCTCGCGGACCTCTTCCTCCGACGCGGGCTTCGTCGTCAGGCTCTCGCCCGCTGCCACAGCGGTCTCGGCGGACGTCGCAGAGGTCTCGTCCGCTGCCACGACGGACTCGTCCGACGTCACAGCGGTCTCGTCCGATGTCATGGTGTTCTCGCTCATGCCGTCTTCCTCTCGGCGCTCTCGCCCAGAACCTGGGCCGTCGCGTCCTTCCACGCCATCCAGCTGAGGAGGGCGCACTTGACCCGGGCCGGGTACTTGGAGACACCGGCGAACGCGACGGCGTCCTCCAGCACCTCCTCCATCGCGTCGTCGGGCTCGATCCTGCCCTTGGACTGCATCAGTTCCAGGAAGGTCTCCTGGATCTTCTGCGCGTCGGACACGTCCTTGCCGACCAGGAGGTCATTCAGTACGGAGGCCGAGGCCTGGCTGATCGAGCAGCCCTGGCCCTCGTACGAGATGTCCTCGATCCGCTCGCCGTCGTACTTCACGCGCAGGGTGATCTCGTCACCGCACGTGGGATTGACGTGGTGCACCTCGGCGTCGCCGTCCCGGAGACCGCGCCCGTGCGGGTGCTTGTAGTGGTCCAGGATGACTTCCTGGTACATCGAATCCAGCTTCACGTTCCCAGCCAGCCCCTCAGCCGAAGAAGTTCCGTACGTGCTCCAGGCCGTCGACCAGAGCGTCGATCTCGGACGGCGTGGAGTACAGATAGAACGACGCCCGCGTGGTCGCAGGAATTCCGTACCGCAGGCAGACCGGACGGGCGCAGTGGTGACCGACCCGGACCGCGATGCCCTGCTCGTCGAGGACCTGGCCCACGTCGTGCGGGTGGATGTCGCCCAGCGTGAACGAGATCGCGGCGCCGCGGTCCTCGGCCGTGGTGGGGCCGATGATCCGGAGGTCGGGGACCTCCGCGAGCCGCTTCACCGCGTACTCGGTGAGCGCGTGCTCGTGGGCGAGGATCTTGTCCATGCCGATCGCCGAGAGATAGTCGATCGCCGCGCCCAGACCGACCGCCTGCGCGATCGGCGGGGTGCCCGCCTCGAACTTGTGCGGCGCCGGCGCGTACGTCGACGAGTGCATCGACACGGTCTCGATCATCTCGCCGCCGCCGAGGAACGGCGGAAGGTCCTCCAGGAGTTCCTGGCGTCCCCAGAGGATGCCGATGCCCGTCGGGCCGCACATCTTGTGACCGGTGAAGGCCACGAAGTCGGCCTGCAGGGCCTGGACGTCGAGCGGCATGTGCGGCGCGGCCTGCGACGCGTCGATCAGGACCAGGGCGCCGACCTCCTGGGCGCGGCGCACTATCGCCTCGACCGGGTTCACGGTGCCCAGGATGTTCGACACCAGCACGAAGGAGACGATCTTCGTCTTCTCCGTGATGATCTCGTCGATGTTCGACAGGTCGAGACGGCCGTCGTCGGTGAGGCCGAACCACTTCAGCTTCGCGCCGGTGCGCTGCGACAGCAGCTGCCACGGAACGATGTTGGAGTGGTGCTCCATCTCCGTGATGACGATCTCGGTCTCGTGGTCCACGCGGTAGGGCTCGTCGGCCCAGCCCAGCATGTTGGCCACGAGGTTGAGCGACTCGGAGGCGTTCTTGGTGAAGATCACCTCGTCGCGGCTCGGCGCGTTGATGAACGCGGCGACCTTGTCGCGCGCGCCCTCGTACAGAGCCGTGGCCTCCTCGGCGAGCACATGCACACCGCGGTGGACGTTGGCGTTGTAGCGCTCGTAGTACTCGTTCAGGGCGTCCAGGACCTGGCGCGGCTTCTGCGAGGTCGCCGCGTTGTCCAGGTACACCAGCTTCTTACCGTCGTGGACCTGGCGGTCCAGGATGGGGAAGTCCTTGCGGATCGCCTCGGTGTCGAGGAGGCCCGGCAGCTGCGTCACGCGGATACGCCACCCTTCGCGTCGAGTGCGTACGACTCGTAGCCCTCGTTCTCCAGCTTGTCGGCGAGCTCGGCGCCGCCGGACTCGACGATGCGGCCGCCGGAGAAGACGTGCACGAAGTCGGGCTTGATGTAGCGCAGGATGCGCGTGTAGTGGGTGATGAGCAGGGTGCCCACCTCGCCGGTCTCACGGACACGGTTGACGCCCTCGGAGACGACGCGCAGGGCGTCGACGTCCAGGCCGGAGTCGGTCTCGTCGAGGATCGCGATCTTCGGCTTGAGCAGTTCGAGCTGAAGGATCTCGTGGCGCTTCTTCTCGCCGCCGGAGAAGCCCTCGTTGACGTTGCGCTCGGCGAAGGCCGGGTCCATGGAGAGGCGCTCCATGGTCTCCTTGACCTCCTTCACCCACGTACGCAGCTTGGGGGCCTCGCCGCGGACGGCGGTGGCGGAGGTGCGCAGGAAGTTGGAGACCGAGACGCCGGGGATCTCGACCGGGTACTGCATCGCCAGGAACAGGCCCGCGCGGGCGCGCTCGTCGACGGACATCTCCAGGACGTTATCGCCGTCGAGGGTGACGGTGCCGCCGGTGACCGTGTACTTCGGGTGGCCCGCGAGCGAGTAGGCGAGGGTCGACTTGCCCGAGCCGTTGGGGCCCATGATGGCGTGCGTCTCGCCCTGCTTCACGGTCAGGTCGACGCCCTTGAGGATCTCCTTCGTGGCGTTGTCGGCCTCGACGGTGACGTGCAGGTCGTGGATTTCAAGCGTTGCCATGGGTTCCTCAGGACTCCTGGTTGAGGGAGACGAGCACGTCGTCCCCTTCGATCTGTACGGGGTATACGGGGACGGGGCGCGTCGCGGGAAGGCCGGACGGCTTGCCGGTGCGGAGGTCGAACGCGGAGCCGTGCAGCCAGCACTCGATCTGACAGTCCTCCACCTCGCCCTCGGAGAGCGAGACGTTCGCGTGCGAGCAGATGTCGTTGATCGCGAACACCTCCCCCTCGGTCCTCACGACCGAGACCGGCGTGCCGTCGAGTTCCACCCGCTTCGGGGTGTTCTCCTCCAGCTCGCTCAGCCCACAGACGCGCACGAAGGTGCCGGGCATCAGAGCGACGCCTCCAGCTCCTCGTCGATCCTCACGAGAAGGCGCTCTTGGATGTCGTCGACGCCGATCTGCTGGACCAGTTCGGCGAAGAAGCCGCGGACCACCAGACGGCGGGCCTCGTCGGCCGGGATACCGCGGGCCATCAGGTAGAAGAGCTGCTCGTCGTCGAATCGGCCGGTCGCGGAGGCGTGGCCGGCGCCGACGATCTCGCCGGTCTCGATCTCCAGGTTCGGCACGGAGTCGACGCGGGCACCGTCGGTCAGAACCAGGTTGCGGTTCATCTCGTAGGTGTCCGTGCCCTCGGCCTTGGCCTCGATGAGGACGTCGCCGATCCAGACCGCGTGCGCGCCCTCGCCCTGGAGCGCGCCCTTGTAGGCGACGTTCGACTTGCAGTGCGGGGTGTTGTGGTCGACCAGGAGGCGGTGCTCCTGGTGCTGGCCGGCGTCCGTGAAGTAGAGGCCGAAGAGCTCGGCCTCGCCGCCGGTGCCCGCGTAGGTGACGCGCGGGTGCAGGCGTACGACGTCGCCACCGAAGGTGACCACGAACGACTTGAAGGTGGCGTCGCGGCCGATCAGCGCGTTGTGCTGGCCGACGTGGACCGCCTTCTCGTCCCAGTCCTGGACGGAGACGACGGTCAGCTTGGCGCCGTCGCCGAGGACGTAGTCGACGTTGGCGGCGAGCACCGCGTCACCGGTGTGGTCGATGACGACGACGGCCTCGGCGAAGGCTCCCAGTTCGATGACCTGGTGGCCGTAGGCGACCCCGCCCTGGCCGTGCACGGCGATCCGGACGGGCTCGGTGAGCACCGTCTCCTTGGGGACGGTGATGACACCGGCCTTCTCGAACGCCGAGTACGCCTGGGCGGCGACGCGGTCCACCGGGGTGCCGGCCTTGCCGATCCGGGCGTCGTCACGGGTGACGGTCTCGACGGTGACGCCCTCGGGGGCCTCGACGTCGATGCGTACGCCTTCACCGGTCGCGACGGCGGTGCCGTCGTGCAGCCCGCGCAGGCGCTCCAGCGGGGTGAACCGCCACTCCTCCTCGCGGCCGTGGGGGACCGGGAAGTCCGCCACGTCGAAGGAGGGGGGCGCGCTCATGCGCGTGGCGACGGTCGACTCGGCGGCCACCGCGATCTGGCCGGCGGTCGTGCTGCCCACCGGGATGTTAAGAGCCTCAGCCATGGCTGTCGGTCTGCTCGCTTTCTTACGTGAGTGGCTTGACGGGGGCGGTGTTCGGCGTCAGCCGACCGCGCCTTCCATCTGGAGCTCGATCAGCCGGTTGAGCTCGAGGGCGTACTCCATGGGCAGTTCCTTGGCGATCGGCTCGACGAAGCCGCGCACGATCATCGCCATCGCCTCGAACTCCGTCAGACCGCGGCTCATCAGGTAGAAGAGCTGGTCGTCGGAGACCTTGGAGACGGTCGCCTCGTGGCCCATGGACACGTCGTCCTCGCGGACGTCCACGTACGGGTACGTGTCGGAGCGGGAGATGGTGTCGACGAGCAGCGCGTCGCACAGCACGTTCGACTTCGAGCCGTGGGCGCCCTCGCCGATCTCGACGAGACCGCGGTAGGACGTACGGCCGCCACCGCGGGCCACGGACTTCGACACGATGTTCGAGGAGGTGTTCGGCGCCATGTGGACCATCTTGGAGCCGGCGTCCTGGTGCTGCCCCTCGCCCGCGAAGGCGATGGACAGGGTCTCGCCCTTGGCGTGCTCGCCCATCAGGTAGACGGCCGGGTACTTCATGGTGACCTTGGAGCCGATGTTGCCGTCGATCCACTCCATGGTCGCGCCCTCGTACGCCACGGCGCGCTTGGTGACCAGGTTGTAGACGTTGTTCGACCAGTTCTGGATGGTCGTGTAGCGGCAGCGGCCGCCCTTCTTCACGATGATCTCGACCACCGCGGAGTGCAGGGAGTCCGAGGAGTAGATCGGCGCCGTACAACCCTCGACGTAGTGCACGTAGGCACCCTCGTCGACGATGATCAGGGTCCGCTCGAACTGGCCCATGTTCTCCGTGTTGATACGGAAGTAGGCCTGGAGCGGAATCTCGACGTGCACGCCCTTCGGCACGTAGATGAACGAGCCGCCGGACCACACCGCGGAGTTCAGCGACGCGAACTTGTTGTCACCCACCGGGATGACGGTGCCGAAGTACTCCTTGAAGAGCTCCGGGTGCTCCTTGAGCGCCGTGTCGGTGTCCATGAAGATGACACCCTGCGCCTCGAGCTCTTCGTTGATCTGGTGGTAGACGACCTCGGACTCGTACTGGGCCGCGACACCGGCGACGAGGCGCTGCTTCTCCGCCTCCGGGATGCCGAGCTTGTCGTACGTGTTCTTGATGTCCTCGGGCAGGTCCTCCCAGGACTCCGCCTGCTTCTCCGTGGAGCGCACGAAGTACTTGATGTTGTCGAAGTCGATGCCCGACAGGTCCGAACCCCAGTTGGGCATGGGCTTCTTCTCGAAGAGGCGCAGGCCCTTGAGGCGGAGCTTGGTCATCCACTCGGGCTCGTTCTTCTTCGAGGAGATGTCGCGGACGACGTCCTCGTTGATGCCGCGCTTGGCAGAGGCGCCGGCCGTGTCGGAGTCGGCCCAGCCGTATTCGTACTTGCCCAGGCCCTCGAGTTCGGGGTGAGCAGTCTCCGTGGGGAGCGTCATGCGGGGTTCCTCCCGGCCGTGCTTGCAGATGCGTTATGAGTGGTTTGCGAAATCTTGGGGATGAACGTCGTGCACACCCCGTCGCCGTGGGCGATGGTGGCCAGCCGCTGGACATGCGTGCCGAGCAGCTGGGAGAAGAACTCCGTCTCCGCCTCGCACAGCTGCGGGAACCGCTCGGCGACATGCGCGACCGGGCAGTGGTGCTGGCAGAGCTGCTCGCCGACCGGTGCGCTGCGCGCCGTGGCAGCGTACCCGTCGGCACTCAGCGCCTTGGCCAGCGCTTCCGTGCGCTCCTCGGGGGTCGCGGCCTCGACGGCCGCGCGGTACGCCCCGGCCTGCTCGGCGATCCGGGCGCGGGCGAAGGAGAGGATCGCCTCGTCCCCGCCCTCGCGCTCGGCGATCCAGCGCAGGGCGTCCTCGGCGAGCTTGTCGTAGGACTGGTCGAAGGCGTCCCGGCCGCAGTCGGTCAGGGCGAACACCTTGGCGGGACGTCCGCGCGTACGCGCTCCGTAGACCCGCTGCTCACGTGCTTCCACGACGTCGTCGGCGACCAGCGCGTCGAGATGACGGCGTACGGCGGCGTGGGTCAGCCCCAGCCGGCCCGCCAGGTCGGCGACGGTCGACGGGCCGTGGTCCAGGATGGACCGCGCGATCCGGTTGCGCGTCGAGCGCTCACCGGTCGCGAGTTCCTCCTGCGGGGCACCCGTGGGGGTCTCCCGAGCCTCGCCAACGTTTTTCACAACACCATTGTTGCGTAATTCCTCAGGCCCTGACAAGCCGCGCCCTCCGGGGTGGGCGGTGCGCTGCATCACTTAGGTATACCTAATGCGACCTGGGCAAACGATCTTTGATCGATCAATTCGCTGGCTTACGAAGCGTCTCTCAGGAAGACTCCCGGACCATGCCGACACCCCCTCCGACCGGCCCACTCGTCACCCGGGACACCCTCGCCGGGGACCTGCGCACCCTGGGCGTACGAACGGGAGAAACGCTTCTTGTCCACTCCTCGCTCAGCGCCCTCGGCTGGGTCAACGGCGGGCCTGTAACCGTTGTAAAAGGACTGCTCGACGCCCTCGGTCCGCACGGCACCCTGGTGGTCCCGACCCAGTCCGGCGACCTCTCCGACCCGGCCCTGTGGAGCCGTCCGCCGGTTCCCGAGGAGTGGTGGCCGACCATTCGGGCGACGATGCCCGCCTACGACCCCCGCGTGACGCCCTCCCGCGGGGTCGGCGTGATACCCGAGACCGTCCGCAACTGGCCGGGCGCCCTGCGCAGCGCGCACCCGGAGACCTCGTTCGCGGCGCTGGGCCCGGGTGCGGCGGCGGTCGTCGACGGACACGCGCCCGACTGCCGGCTCGGCGAGCGCAGCCCGCTGGCCCGCCTGGAGGCCCGCGGCGCCCGCGTCCTGCTGCTCGGCGCGGGCTACGACACCTGCACCAGCTTCCACCTGGCCGAATACCGCGTCCCCTCACCCGTCGTGGAGGTCGGACGGCCGTCCCCCACGGGCTGGGAGACCGTACGGGAGGTGTCGATCACCTCCGAGCTGTTCGAGGAACTGGGCTCCGACTTCGAACGGGACCGTCCCGTCCTACGGGGCACCGTGGGCGCGGCCGCGGCGCGGCTCTTCCCGGTGGCCGACGCGGTGGCGTACGCCGAGCGGTGGCTGCCACTGCACCGGCCGCGGGACCTGTCGGTGGATGCGGCCCCCGGCGGGTCCGTGCGGCGCGGACGTCCCTAGACTTGCTCCTCATGCGAAGCGAGCCCGTGGTCCAGGTCCAGGCACTGGTGAAGCGGTACGGCACGAAGACCGCGGTGGACGGCCTCGACCTGGTGGCCACGGCGGGCATCACCGCCGTACTCGGACCCAACGGCGCGGGCAAGACGACCACGGTCGAGACCTGCGAGGGGTACCGGAAACCGGACTCCGGCACGGTGCGCGTCCTGGGCCTCGACCCGGCGAGACAGTCCGGGGAGCTGCACACCCGCATCGGCGTGATGCTCCAGTCCGGCGGCGTCTACTCGGGCGCCCGCGCCGACGAGATGCTCCGCCACATCGCGAAACTGCACGCCGACCCCCTGGACGTGGACGCGCTCATCGAGCGGCTCGGCCTGGAGGGCTGCGGCCGCACGACGTACCGGCGGCTCTCGGGCGGCCAGCAGCAGCGCCTCGCGCTCGCCATGGCGGTCGTCGGCCGCCCCGAGCTGGTCTTCCTGGACGAGCCGACCGCCGGCCTCGACCCGCAGGCCCGCCGCGCCACCTGGGACCTGGTCCGCGACCTGCGGTCCGACGGCGTCTCGGTGATCCTCACCACGCACTACATGGACGAGGCCGAGCAGCTCGCCGACGACGTCGCGATCATCGACGCGGGCCGGGTCGTCGCCCAGGGCTCCCCCGAGGAGCTGTGCCGCGGCGGTGCCGAGAACACCCTGCGCTTCACCGGCCGCCCCGGGCTCGACGTGGGCTCCCTGCTGAAGGCCCTCCCCGCGGACTGCACGGCGGCCGAGCTGACACCGGGGGCCTACCGGGTCGGCGGCAAGGTCGACCCCCAGCTGCTGGCCACCGTGACGTCCTGGTGCGCCCAGCACGGTGTGATGCCGGAGAAGATCTCGGTCGAACGCCACACCCTGGAAGACGTCTTCCTGGAACTGACCGGCAAGGAGTTGCGCTGATGAACCAGGCTCGACCGCGCGACGGCCGGGGGTCCGGGGGCTGTCCTCCGGAAGGGCACAGTTTGGCACCGACCGGCAAGGAACTGCGTTCATGAGTCAGGCACAGCTTGGAGCCGACCGGCAAGGAGCCGCGTCCGTGACCACCGCCGGCACGTACACCCCGAAGCCGGGCGCCGCCCCGCTGCCCCGCATGATCCGCGCGCAGGCCGCGCTGGAGACGAGGATGCTGCTCCGCAACGGCGAGCAGCTCCTCCTCACCGTCGTCATCCCGACGCTGCTGCTCGTCCTGTTCAGCTCGGTCGACATCATCGACACCGGTGCGGGCAAGGCGGTCGACTTCCTGGCGCCGGGCATCCTGGCGCTCGCCGTGATGTCGACGGCGTTCACCGGCCAGGCCATCGCCACGGGCTTCGAGCGCCGGTACGGCGTCCTGAAGCGGCTCGCCGCGTCCCCGCTGCCCCGCTGGGGCCTGATGACCGCGAAGACGGCGTCGGTCCTGGTCACCGAGATCCTTCAGGTGATCCTGCTCACCGTGATCGCCTTCGCGCTGGGCTGGTCGCCGCACGGCAACCCGCTCGCCGTCCTGTTCCTGCTGGTCCTCGGCACGGCGGCCTTCTCCGGACTCGGCCTGCTCATGGCGGGCACGCTCAAGGCCGAGGCGACGCTGGCCGCCGCCAACCTCGTCTTCCTGCTGTTCCTGGTCGGCGGCGGGGTGATCGTGCCCCTGGACAAGTTCCCCGCCGGCGCCCAGGACGTGCTCGGTCTGCTGCCCATCTCGGCGCTCTCCGACGGTCTGCGGGACGTGCTCCAGCACGGGGCCGCGATGCCTTGGGCCGACCTGGGGATCCTGGCCGTCTGGGCGGTCGTGGGGCTCGGCGCGGCCGGCCGGTTCTTCCGCTGGGAATGACCGGGCTGAGCACCCCGGGGCGGCCCCTCGTGAAAGCGTGCACAAGCGGCCCCCTACGATGGTGCGCGTGCCGAACCTGACCCGAGCCGACGCCCTCAGCGCGGTGCGCAACCCGCTCGCCTTCATCGCCGAACGCTGGACCCCGACCTCCCGGACGGTGCAGCGCGCGGCCCTCTCCGCGCTCGTCATGGCGGTCGTCATCGTGGTCACCGGCGGTGCCGTGCGGCTCACCGGCTCCGGCCTCGGCTGCCCGACCTGGCCCAAGTGCACCGACGACTCGCTCACGACGACGAGCGCGATGGGCCTGCACGGCGCCATCGAGTTCGGCAACCGGATGCTGACGTACGTGCTGTGCGCCGCCGTCGGATGGGCGATCATCGCGGCGCGTTCGCAGAAGCCGTGGCGGCGGAGCCTCACCCGGCTCGGCTGGGCCCAGTTCTGGATCGTCATGAGCAACGCGATCCTCGGTGGCATCGTCGTCCTGGTCGGCCTCAACCCCTACACGGTCGCCGCCCACTTCCTGCTCTCCACCGCGCTCATCACCGTCGCCGCGTTCATGTGGCAGCGCACCCGCGAGGGCGACGCGGCGGCACGTCCGCTCGTCGGCAAGTCGGTGCAGCAGCTCGTCTGGTTCCTGGTCGTCGCCGCCGTCCTGCTGATCGCGGTCGGCACGGTCGTCACCGGCGCCGGCCCGCACGCGGGTGACTCCAGCAAGGTCGACCGCATCCACCTGAGCTGGGAGACCGTGGCCAAACTGCACGCCGTGCTGGCCTGGATCGTCGTCACCCTGACCTTCGCCCTGTGGTTCGTCCTCAAGGCGGTCGACGCCCCCCAGGGCCCCCTGCGGCGCACCCGCGACCTGTTCCTGATCCTCCTGTCCCAGGGCGTCATCGGCTACATCCAGTACTTCACCCATCTGCCCGAGGCCCTGGTCGCCCTGCACATGCTCGGCTCCTGCCTGGTGTGGATCGGGGTGCTGCGCGTCCTGCTGGCCCTGCGCGAACGCCCGGAGACCGTGGCGGACCTGCCGGGCCCCGCTACCCAATCGGCGCTCACGCGCGCGTAGCCCTCCGCGGGCGCGTACCACCGGACACGGCACCTTCACCCGCGCGTGGACCCCTCGTAGGCGGCCACCAGGCCGTCGATCGCGGGGCCGAGGAAGTCTCTCGTCAACTCGGCCCGGCGACGCGCCCACCCGGGAGTGGGCGGCACGGCGCTCCCGTAACGCCGGCTCCTGATGTCGTCGACGACCTCCACCGGAGCCCCGAGCCCGGGGAGCAGGCCCAGTGCCTCCCCCTTGGAGATCAGCCGCCCGTCCCGCAGCGTCGCCTTCGCCCGGGCGAAGGTGACCGTGCCCAGGTCGACCCACACGTCCTGGGTCCACAACCCGGCCTTGTCCACCGCGGGGCGCCAGAACTCCTTCTGGTCCCGGACGACGAAGGCGCGCAGTTCCCCCTCCGGAACAGCCGGCAGCAGGTCCGCCGGGGGTACGCCGTGCAGGACGTGACCGAAGGCGTGCAGCTCACGGCGGGTGACCGGAGTGACCGGCCGTCGCAGCGGACCGTTGTGGGCCCAGGTGATGTACGACCGCTCGGCGTCGGCCGCCGTCCCGGGCGTGAGGTAGCTGCAGTGCAGCCGCGCGGCCAGTGGCTCCTCGGCGCGCAGCCGCCGGTGCAGCCTGATCAGCGCGCGTACGGTGCCGAGCCGGACGGGGTCCTCCAGCACCGCGATCAGGTCGAGGTCGCTGCGCCCCTCCTGGTAGTCGCCACCGGCCAGCGATCCGTGTGCCCACACGGCGACCGGGTCGAGGGCGCGCAGACCGGTGAGGAAGCGGTCGAGCAGCCGGGCGGTGACTTCGTCGGTCATCAGGACAGTCTGGTGCGGCCCGGCACTCCGGGGAACGCATCCGGCCGCATCCGGCGATCGCACCCCCGGCGCTCACTCCACCGCGTACACCCGTCGGGCGTTCCCCGCCGCGATCAGGGCCGCCACTCGCTGGGCGTCGGTCAGTGACCAGGCTCCCTCGGCGACCCAGTTGCCGAGCACCCGTTCGAGTGCGTCGCGGAACAGGCGGGCACCGATCACATGGAGTTCGGGCAGCCCGTGTGCCCCGCTGGAGAACAGGAGCTTGCCGAAGGGTGCCAGCTCCAGGATCTCGGCGAAGACGGCCGCCGCACGGGCGCCGGTGCGGACGAGGGCGGCGCCCAGGTCGGCGTACACATGCGGGAAGACCCCGGCGAGGTGGGCCGCGTGCCGGTGGTACGGGTAGCCGTGCAGCAGGACCAGGTCGGTGCCGAGACCGGCCGTGGCGCGGACGAAGTCGGTGAGCAGCACGGGGTCGGTGCGGTCGATGCGCATCCCGGGCTCGCCGAGTCCGGCGTGCAGTTGCAGGGGCAGCCCCGACGCGACCGCGATCCACAGCAGATGGCGGAGCAGGACGGGGTCGGTGAGCGTGCCGCCCACCCGGCGGCCGGCGAGCCAGCGGCCCGCCGCGCCCCGTACCTCCCCGGGCCCGGGCGGTTCGGGCGCCAGCGCCAGACCGTGCCGCACACCGGCCACGGAGGTGAAGGCCACGGCGTTCACGGCGGCTCCGTGGACGGACTCGGCGAGATTGGCGAGAAAGCACTCGACGGTCCCGGAGGTGTCGGCGACCTGTTCGGCGAGCAGTTCCAGACGGACGATCTCGTGCGCCCTGGCGGCTCCCGCGGAGGCCATCTCGCCGGGCCCGGTCAGATCTCCGGGCAGCCCGGTGTCGACGAGATACGTGGTGATGCCGCTGCCGCGCAGCAGTCTGCGGCCCGATTCCAGGACGCCGAGTTCGCGGCGCCGGGCCAGATAGAGGGCGGGCGTGCAGTGGGGTTCGAGCCCGAGCAGGGGTGGGCACCAGCGTCGTAGGGCGAACCCGGTCTGGGTGTCGAAGAACGTGGTGCCGGCGGCCGGCGGTCCCTCGGTCCTGGCGAGGTGGGCCTCGAACGTGCCGAGGCCCAGCTCCGTCCGCAGCACGCCGTGGCAGTACTGGTCCACCAGGGACGGCGTTTCGATCATCCGGACTCCCCGCGAATGGACCGTTGCTTTCAGGTCCTAACGGCTGAGCCGGGTGTCAGGTGTTGGTCGCTCACACCCCGTGCGAACGGCCGATGATTGTCGGCCGTCCGTGCGACGGGTGATCCGTCAGCTGTTGGAGGGGCCACCGAGCTGGATGCCGGCCATGCGCTTCCATTCGTAAGGACCGGTCTTCACCTTGGCCGCGAACTCTCCGTCGAAAGCCTCGTGGACGGTGATCCCGGCCTTCTTCACGGCCTCCTCGGCGATCTCGTAGCTCGTCGCGACGAGGTCGCCCCAGCCGCCGTCCTCGCCGACGAGGACGATGCGGGCGCCGCGCTGTCCGATGTACGCGACCTGCGCCTCGGCCCCGCCGTGTGCCTTGGAGAAGGCGGCGATCCGCTGGGCGAGCTTGGCGGCGGCACGGTCGGCCTTGGGGTCCTGGACGGTGCCGGGGGTCTCGTCGATCTGCTGGATGTCTGCCATGGCCAGGATGCTACCGACGGGTAGATCGAACGGCGACGGGAGGGGTGCGTGGCCTTGGCCACGCGGCCCCGGGCGGTCCGGGCGGTCCGGGCGGTCCGGGCTGTCCGGGCCTCTGAGGGGCCTAGCGGAGGAAGGGGTCCACCGCGACGGCCACGAAGAGGATCGACACATAGGTGATGGACCAGTGGAACAGCCGCATCTCCTTGAGCTTGCCGCCCGTCACCTCGGCCTTGGCGCGGTTCTGCAGACCGTGCGCCTCCCACAGCCAGAACCCGCCCGCGCCGAGCGCGACCACGGTGTAGAACCAGCCCGTGTACCCGAGCGGGGTGAGCAGCAGCGAGACCGCGACCATCACCCAGCTGTAGATGACGATCTGGCGGGCGACCACCTTGTTGCTCGCGACGACCGGCAGCATCGGCACGCCCACGCGCGCGTAGTCGTCCCGCACCTTCATGGACAGCGGCCAGTAGTGCGGCGGCGTCCAGAAGAACATGACGAGGAAGAGGATGACCGGCGCCCACGACATGGAGTTCGTGACGGACGACCAGCCGATGAGCACGGGCAGGCAGCCGGCGATGCCGCCCCACACGATGTTCTGCGAGGTACGGCGTTTGAGAATCATCGTGTAGACGACGACGTAGAAGAGGAGCGCTCCGAGCGACAGCCAGGCGGACAGCCAGTTGACGGCCAGACCGAACAGCAGTGTCGACACGACCGCCAGCGTGATGCCGAAGGCGAGGCACTCACGCGGGCTGACCATGCCGGTGACGAGCGGCCGCTGCGAGGTGCGCTCCATGAGGGCGTCGATGTCGCGGTCGATGTACATGTTCAGCGCGTTGGCGCCGCCCGCGGACAGGTAGCCGCCGAGGCAGGTGAGGAGCACCAGCTTCAGGTCGGGCACGCCCTGCTGGGCCAGGAACATCACCGGAACCGTGGTGATCAGCAGCAGTTCGATGATCCGCGGCTTGGTCAGCGCCACGAACGCCTTCAGACGGGCCCCGAACGACCGCTGGCCCCGGCTGCTGCTCGTCCCGAGCTCCCCCACAGCCCTAACGGCGTGGGAGGTGCCCCCAGCCGCTGGACGGGATTCGACGGCCGTCACGCACACCCCTGACAGAGACATCCCAGCAAGCCCCGGGAATGAATTCCCCGTTAAGGCTCACGCGTACCACGCCACTGTAGACGTTGCCCAGACCCCGGCATTCGCGGGGGTGCGCTCGTGTTGAGGAGTGCCGCTGGAAGAGCTGATCGACACTCGATTGAGCACTCGGACGAGCGGCTCCGTATTCACGTGTCGAACACGGAACGGCCCAGTCGGGAGGCGGATCCCGATGAGTCCCGGCAGTCTGGAATGACTCGAAAAAACGCACGTACTCACGGGGGTAGGCTCGACAACGGCCGGGGCGCCCAGTGCACCGGCATTTCGACATGTGTGACATGTGGAGAGGAGCCCTGACCCAGGGTGAGCACCAAGCCGACCACCACAGACCTCGAGTGGACCGAGCTGGACCAGCGGGCGGTCGACACCGCCCGCGTCCTGGCCGCCGATGCCGTACAGAAGGTCGGCAACGGCCATCCCGGTACGGCCATGAGCCTGGCGCCCGCCGCCTACACCCTCTTCCAGAAGGTGATGCGGCACGACCCGGCGGACACCGACTGGGTTGGACGCGACCGCTTCGTGCTGTCCGCCGGCCATTCGTCCCTGACCCTCTACACCCAGCTCTACCTGGCCGGGTTCGGCCTGGAGCTGGAAGACCTCGAGTCCTTCCGGACCTGGGGCAGCAGGACCCCCGGGCACCCCGAGTACGGCCACACGCCGGGCGTGGAGACCACGACCGGTCCGCTCGGCCAGGGTGTCGCCAACGCGGTGGGCATGGCGATGGCGGCCCGCTACGAGCGCGGCCTGTTCGACCCGGACGCGCCGCAGGGCGAGTCCCCGTTCGACCACTTCATCTACGCGATCGCCGGTGACGGCTGTCTCCAGGAGGGCATCTCCGCGGAGGCCTCCTCCATGGCGGGGCACCAGAAGCTCGGCAACCTCGTCCTGCTGTGGGACGACAACCACATCTCGATCGAGGGCGACACCGAGACCGCGGTCTCCGAGGACACGGTCAAGCGCTACGAGGCGTACGGCTGGCATGTGCAGCGCGTCGCCCCGAAGCCCGACGGCGACCTCGACCCGCACGCCATCTACAACGCCATCGAGGCCGCGAAGAAGGTGACGGACAAGCCGTCGTTCATCGCGATGCGCTCGATCATCGCCTGGCCCGCCCCGAACGCGCAGAACACCGAGGCCGCGCACGGCTCGGCGCTCGGCGACGACGAGGTCGCGGCCACCAAGCGCGTCCTCGGCTTCGACCCGGAGAAGTCCTTCGACGTCGCCGCCGAGGTGCTGGCCCACACCCGCCAGGCCCTGGACCGGGGTGCCCAGGCCAAGGCCGAGTGGGAGAAGGGCTACGCCGCCTGGCGTACCGCCAACCCGGCGCGCGCCGCGGAGTACGACCGCATCGCCGCGACCGAGCTGCCGGCCGGCTGGGAGGAGAAGCTCCCCGCCTTCGAGGCGGGCACGGGTGTGGCCACCCGCGCCGCGTCCGGCAAGGTGCTGCAGGCCCTCGGCGCGGTCATCCCCGAGCTGTGGGGCGGCTCGGCCGACCTGGCCGGCTCGAACAACACCACGATCGACAAGACCAGCTCGTTCCTCCCGGCGGACAACCCGCTGCCGGAGGCCGACCCGTACGGCCGCACGATCCACTTCGGCATCCGCGAGCACTCCATGGCCGCGGAGATGAACGGCATCGCGCTGCACGGCAACACGCGCATCTACGGCGGCACCTTCCTGGTGTTCTCCGACTACATGCGCAACGCGGTCCGCCTGTCGGCCCTGATGCACCTGCCGGTGACGTACGTCTGGACGCACGACTCGATCGGCCTCGGCGAGGACGGCCCGACGCACCAGCCGGTCGAGCACCTCGCCTCGCTGCGCGCCATCCCCGGCCTGAACGTCGTCCGTCCCGCGGACGCCAACGAGACGGCCATCGCCTGGCGCGAGATCCTCAAGCGCTACACCAAGGTGTACGGCAAGGGCGCCCCGCACGGCCTCGCGCTCACCCGTCAGGGTGTGCCGACGTACGAGGCGAACGAGGACGCCGCCAAGGGCGGTTACGTGCTGTTCGAGGCCGAGGGCGGCTCGCCCGAGGTCATCCTGATCGGCACCGGCTCCGAGGTGCACGTGGCCGTCGAGGCGCGTGAGCAGCTCCAGGCCGCCGGCATCCCCACCCGGGTCGTTTCCATGCCGTGCGTGGAGTGGTTCGACGAGCAGGACCAGGGGTACCGGGACAGCGTCCTGCCGCCCTCGGTGAAGGCCCGTGTCTCGGTCGAGGCCGGAATCGGTCTCACCTGGCACCGATTCGTCGGGGACGCCGGACGCATTGTTTCGCTGGAGCACTTCGGTGCTTCGGCCGACGGCAAGGTGCTCTTCCGCGAATTCGGTTTCACTGCCGAGAACGTCGCCGAAGTCGCCCGGGAATCGATCGCCGCAGCCCAGCGCTGACGCCGACAAACGACACGTAGGAGATGCAATTTCCATGACAGACGCACTCAAGCGCCTCTCCGAGGAAGGCGTCGCGATCTGGCTGGACGACCTGTCGCGCAAGCGGATCACGTCCGGCAACCTTGCCGAGCTGATCGACCAGCAGCACGTCGTGGGCGTCACCACCAACCCGTCGATCTTCCAGAAGGCGATCAGCAGCGGAGACGGTTACGAGCAGCAGGTTTCCGAACTCGCCGCCCGCAAGGTCACCGTCGAGGAAGCCATCCGCATGATCACGACGGCGGACGTCCGCGACGCCGCCGACATCCTGCGCCCCGTCTTCGACGCGACCGGCGGCCAGGACGGCCGGGTGTCGATCGAGGTCGACCCGCGTCTGGCGCACAACACCCCCGCGACCATCGCCGAGGCCAAGCAGCTGGCCTGGCTGGTGGACCGCCCCAACACCCTCATCAAGATCCCGGCCACCAAGGCGGGTCTGCCGGCGATCACCGAGGTCATCGGCCTCGGTATCAGCGTCAACGTCACGCTGATCTTCTCGCTGGAGCGCTACCGCGAGGTCATGGAGGCCTTCCTCCTCGGCCTGGAGAAGGCCAAGGACCGCGGCCTGGACCTGTCGAAGATCCACTCGGTGGCGTCCTTCTTCGTGTCCCGTGTGGACACCGAGATCGACAAGCGGCTCGACGCGCTGGGCACCCCCGAGGCCAAGGCCGCCCGCGGCAAGGCGGGCGTCGCCAACGCCCGGCTCGCGTACGAGGCGTACGAGGAGGTCTTCTCCACCGACCGCTGGGCCGTCCTGGACCGGGCGCAGGCCAACAAGCAGCGTCCGCTGTGGGCCTCGACCGGCGTCAAGGACCCGGCGTACAAGGACACCCTGTACGTCGACGAGCTGGTCGCGCCCAACACGGTGAACACCATGCCGGAGGCCACTCTGGAGGCCACCGAGGACCACGGTCAGATCACCGGCAACACCATCGCCGGTACGTACGAGCAGTCCCGCGCCGAACTCGACGCCGTCGAGAAGCTCGGGATCGCCTACGACGACGTGGTCCAGCTCCTTGAGGACGAGGGCGTCGAGAAGTTCGAGTCCGCCTGGAACGACCTGCTCAAGTCGACCGAGGCGGAGCTCCAGCGCCTCGCCCCTTCGGAGGGCTGAAATCTTGTCGAGCAGCAACCCGCTGCGTGACCCCGCAGACCGACGGCTCCCGCGTATCGCGGGGCCGTCGGGCCTGGTCATCTTCGGCGTCACGGGCGATTTGTCACGTAAAAAGCTGATGCCCGCGGTGTATGACCTCGCCAACCGGGGACTGCTGCCGCCGGGCTTCTCCCTCGTCGGGTTCGCCCGTCGCGAGTGGGCCCACGAGGACTTCGCCCAAGAGGTCCACGACGCGGTCAAGGAGCACGCCCGGACGCCCTTCCGCGAGGAGGTCTGGCAGCAGCTCGTCCAGGGCATGCGTTTCGTCCAGGGCACCTTCGACGACGACGACTCCTTCGAGCGGCTGCGCTCCACCATCGACGAGCTGGACAAGGCACAGGGCACGGGCGGCAACTTCGCCTTCTACCTGTCCGTGCCGCCGTCCGCCTTCCCGGTGGTCATCCAGCAGCTCAAGAAGCACAGGCTGGCGGACCAGTCGAACGGCTCCTGGCGCCGCGCGGTCATCGAGAAGCCCTTCGGCCACGACCTCAAGTCGGCCGAGGAGCTCAACGCGATCGTGCACGAGGTCTTCGCCCCGGACCAGGTCTTCCGCATCGACCACTACCTGGGCAAGGAGACGGTCCAGAACATCCTGGCGCTGCGCTTCGCCAACACGATGTTCGAGCCGATCTGGAACCGGTCCTTCGTCGACCACGTGCAGATCACGATGGCAGAGGACATCGGTATCGGCGGCCGGGCCGGCTACTACGACGGTATCGGCGCCGCCCGTGACGTCATCCAGAACCACCTGCTCCAGCTGATGGCGCTGACCGCCATGGAGGAGCCCTCCTCCTTCGACGCGGACGCGCTCGCCGCGGAGAAGACCAAGGTGCTCGGCGCGACCCGGCTGCCCAAGGACCTGGGCAGGAGCACGGTCCGCGGCCAGTACGCGGCGGGGTGGCAGGGCGGCGAGAAGGTCGTCGGCTACCTCCAGGAAGACGGCATCGACCCCAAGTCGAAGACCGACACGTTCGCCGCGATCAAGGTGGAGGTGGACAACCGCCGCTGGGCGGGAGTCCCGTTCTATCTGCGCACCGGCAAGCGTCTGGGCCGCCGCGTCACCGAGATCGCGGTCGTCTTCCAGCGCGCCCCGCACTCCCCCTTCGACCACACGGCCACGGAGGAGCTGGGCCAGAACGCGATCGTCTTCCGCGTCCAGCCCGACGAGGGCGTCACGGTCCGCTTCGGCTCCAAGGTCCCCGGCACCTCCATGGAGATCCGGGACGTCTCGATGGACTTCGCGTACGGCGAGTCCTTCACCGAGTCGAGCCCGGAGGCGTACGAACGTCTGATCCTCGACGTGCTGCTCGGTGACTCGAACCTCTTCCCGCGCACGGAGGAGGTCGAGCTGTCCTGGAAGATCCTCGACCCGATCGAGCGGTACTGGGACAAGCACGGCAAGCCCGCGCAGTACCCCTCGGGCACCTGGGGTCCCGTCGAGGCGGACGAAATGCTCGAGCGAGACGGACGGAGCTGGCGTCGCCCATGAAGACCGATCTCACGGACACCACGGCCAGCAAGGTCAACAAGGCGCTCGTACAGGGCCGCCGCGCCATCGGCACCCCCGCCGTCGGCATGGTGCTCACCCTCGTCATCGTCACCGACGAGGAGAACGCCTACGACGCCCTGAAGGCCGCCAACGAGGCCTCGCGCGAGCACCCCTCGCGCACCCTCGTGGTCATCAAGCGCGTCTCCCGCTCGCCCCGCGACCGCACGAAGTCGCGGCTCGACGCCGAGGTGCGGCTCGGGGCGGAGGCGGGCACCGGCGAGACGGTGGTGCTGCGCCTGTACGGCGAGGTGATCAACCACGCCCAGTCGGTGGTCCTGCCGCTGCTGCTGCCGGACGCGCCGGTCGTCGTCTGGTGGCCGGTGAACGCGCCGCTCGACCCGGCGAAGGACCCGCTCGGCTCGCTCGCCCAGCGCCGGGTGACCGACACCTACGCCGCCGAGGCTCCGGTACGGGAGCTCAGCGCCCGCGCCGACGCCTACACCCCCGGTGACACGGACCTGTCGTGGACCCGCATCACGCCCTGGCGTTCGATGCTGGCCGCGGCCCTGGACCAGGTCACCTGCGACGTGGACGCGGTCGAGGTGGAGGGCGAGGAGTTCAACCCGAGCTGCGAACTGCTCGCGATGTGGCTCGCGGACCGGCTGGAGGTCCCCGTCAAGCGGTCGCTGTCCTCGGGCCCCGGCCTCACCGCGGTGCGGCTGGAGACGAGCTGCGGCCCGATCGTCCTGGACCGCGCCGACGGCACGCTCGCGACGCTGTCCATCCAGGGGCAGCCCGACCGCGCGGTGGCGCTCAAGCGCCGCGAGACGGCCGAGCTGATGGCGGAGGAGCTGCGCCGCCTCGACCCGGACGACACCTACGCCTCGGCGCTGCGCTACGGGGTGGGCCGACTGAACGCGGAGGCGGACACCGCCGGGGCCGGGTCCGCGGGCGGTACCGCGACCGCCACGAAGACGACCCCGGCCGCCAAGGACTCCCCCGCGGGCGTGGCCGAGACACTCGCCAAGAAGGCGGCGGACAAGGCGGCCGCCGAGTGAACACTCCGCAGCTCGTCGTCCACCGCGACAAGGAACTGATGGCCCAGGCCGCGGCGGCGCGGCTGATCACGAAGATCGTGGACGCGCAGGCCTCGCGCGGCTACGCCTCGATCGTGCTCACCGGCGGGCGCAACGGCAACGGGCTCCTCGCGGCGCTCGCGTCCGCGCCCGCGCGGGACGCGGTCGACTGGGCGCACCTCGACCTGTGGTGGGGCGACGAGCGGTACCTCCCCGAGGGCGATCCCGAGCGCAATGACACGCAGGCCCGCGCGGCCCTGCTCGACGCGGTGCCGCTGGACCCGGCCCGGGTGCACATGATGCCCGCGTCCGACGGTCCGTACGGCGCCGACGTGGAGGCGGCGGCGGAGGCGTATGCGGCGGAGCTCGCGAAGGCCGCCGGGCCGGAGAACCACGGCTCGGTTCCGTCCTTCGACGTCCTCATGCTGGGCGTCGGTCCCGACACCCACGTGGCCTCGCTCTTCCCGGAGCTGCCCGCGGTGCGGGAGACGGAGCGGACGGTGGTGGGCGTGCACGGCGCGCCCAAGCCGCCGCCGACCCGGATCTCGCTGACCCTGCCCGCGATCCGCTCCGCCCGCGAGGTGTGGCTGCTCGCGGCCGGCGAGGACAAGGCGCAGGCCGCAGCGATCGCCCTGTCCGGCGCGGGTGAGATCCAGGCCCCGGCGGCGGGCGCGTACGGCCGCTCCCGCACCCTGTGGCTCCTGGACGCGGCGGCGGCGTCCCAGCTGCCGCGGTCGCTCTATCCGCCGGCTTCCGCCTGAGCGGCGGGCGGGACAGCGTTACGGGAAGCGGGCGGACTCCCACCGCCCGCTTCCCCGCATCAGGGGCCTAACGGCCGCGCAGCGTGCGGTACTTGGCGACCAGGGCCTTGGTCGACTCGTCCAGTCCCGGCACGTCCGCGCCCTCGGTCAGGGCGGGCTCGACGCGCTTGGCGAGCACCTTGCCGAGCTCGACGCCCCACTGGTCGAAGGAGTCGATGTTCCAGATCGCGCCCTGGACGAACACCTTGTGCTCGTAGAGGGCGATCAACTGGCCGAGGACCGAAGGGGTCAGCTCCCGCCCGAGGATCGTGGTCGTCGGGTGGTTGCCCTCGAACGTCTTGTGCGCCACCAGCTCCTCGGGCACCCCTTCGGCGCGTACCTCGTCCGGGGTCTTGCCGAAGGCCAGCGCCTGCGTCTGCGCGAAGAAGTTGGCCATCAGCAGATCGTGCTGGGCGACCAGACCCGGCAGCAGGTCGGCCACGGGCTCGGCGAAGCCGATGAAGTCGGCGGGGATCAGCTTCGTGCCCTGGTGGATCAACTGGTAGTACGCGTGCTGGCCGTTGGTGCCGGGCGTGCCCCACACCACCGGTCCTGTCTGCCACTCGACCGGACGGCCGTCACGGTCCACGGACTTGCCGTTGGACTCCATGTCGAGCTGCTGGAGATAGGCCGTGAACTTCGACAGGTAGTGCGAGTACGGCAGCACGGCGTGCGACTGCGCGTCGTGGAAGTTGCCGTACCAGACACCCAACAGACCCAGCAGCAACGGGACGTTGGACTCCGCGGGGGCCGTACGGAAGTGCTCGTCGACCAGGTGGAAGCCGTCGAGCATCTCACGGAAGCGGTCCGGGCCGATCGCGATCATCAGCGAGAGGCCGATCGCCGAGTCGTAGGAGTAGCGGCCGCCGACCCAGTCCCAGAACTCGAACATGTTGGCCGTGTCGATCCCGAAGCCGGAGACCTTCTCGGCGTTCGTCGACAGCGCCACGAAGTGCCGCGCCACCGCCTCCGGCCCGGCCTTCAGACCGGTCAGCAGCCAGTCGCGCGCGGAGGTGGCGTTCGTGATCGTCTCGATCGTGGTGAACGTCTTGGAGGCGACGATGAACAGCGTCTCCGCCGGGTCCAGGTCCCGCACGGCCTCGTGCAGATCCGCGCCGTCCACGTTCGACACGAACCGCACGGTCAGCGAGCGGTCGGTGAACGAGCGCAGTACCTCGTACGCCATCGCCGGGCCCAGGTCGGAGCCGCCGATGCCGATGTTGACGATGTTCTTGATGCGCTTGCCGGTGTGCCCGGTCCACTCGCCGGAGCGGACCCGCTCGGCGAAGCCGGCCATCTTGTCGAGCACGGCGTGCACGGCCGGCACGACGTTCTCCCCGTCGACCTCGACGACCGCGTCCCGCGGCGCCCGCAGCGCGGTGTGCAGCACCGCCCGGTCCTCGGTCACGTTGATCTTCTCGCCCCGGAACATCGCGTCCCGCAGCCCGAACACATCGGTCGCCGCGGCCAGCTCGCGCAGCAGCCGCAGCGTCTCGTCGGTGACCAGGTGCTTGGAGTAGTCGACGTGCAGATCGCCGACCTGGAGCGAGTAGCCGGAACCGCGCCCGGGATCGGCCGCGAACAGGTCGCGCAGATGGGTGTCCGCGAGCTCCTCGCGGTGCTTGGCCAGAGCGGTCCACTCGGGTGTCTGGTTGAGCCGGGTACGGCTTTCTGCGTTCATCTCGGACTTCCGCCTTCTTTCCTGCCTGTGCTGCTGCGTACCTTGCCCCGCTGCCGGTCCCAACCTAATTGATCAGGGCTGGACACGAGCTGTCGTCGTGCGTCCTCCGGCTCAACAACAGATACGTCCCGCTTGACCTCAGGTGTCAGCGCGATGACGGCGAGGGAGAGGAATCCGGCCGCGAACAGTGCGGCTCCGCCCGTCCGCGGGCCGCTCCACCCGTGCCGCCCGGCAGGCCCTCGGAGCCGGCCCCGATGCCGGGACCGCGCGGAATACCGGGCCGACGCGCACCGGCGTGAATTCCGGTCCGCGCTGCTGCATCAGCGTGACCGGATCGAGCATCCGCGCGCGGTACGAGAACCGGGCGCGGTACGCATACGAACATCCGGACGCGGCAGAGCGATCGGCCCGGGACTCGGGCAGCAGGTGATCAGCCTCCGAGCGCGGGCAGCCGAGCGATCAGCTCGGAACGCAGGTGGCCGAGGCGTCGGCCCGCGGCGCAGGTGTCCGGGCGCGGCGGACCCGGCGACGGGGCGGTGTCCCGGCCTCGACGTCGCCGTGAAACGGTTCCGGCCAGACACCCGAGGGCGCCCGGCCGGCTCTCAACTCCTAGATTTCGCCCCGCAGTTTGGCGAGCGCCTCGGCGAGGATCGCCTCGCCGTCCGCGTCGCTGCGGCGCTCCCGCACGTACGCGAGGTGCGTCTTGTAGGGCTCGGTTCGCGGCGGGTCCGGCGGGTTGTCCCGGTCCTGTCCGGCGGGGAAGCCGCAGCGCGGACAGTCCCAGGTGTCGGGAACCTGCGCGTCGCTGGCGAAGCTGGGCTGCGTCTCGTGCCCGTTGGAGCACCAGAAGGAGATGCGCAGCCGCGGCGCGGACTCGCCGCGCTCGGCCTCACCCATCGGCCCCGCCCCGACCCGGCTTCCTCGGATCGCGTTGCCACTTGCCACGGTCGTAACTCCCTGCGTGATGGTGCCGCGAAGCGAGTCGGCGTGACGCTTCGCTGCGAGCGCCTCAGTCTACGTAAGGCCCAACGCGCGTCCAGTGATTGGAGTTACATCCCCACCCCTAGACGCAAGCCCCATGATAGGCGGCGCCTGGAGGCGCGTACCGGACATGGGGCCTTACGTGCGGAATGTGCTTGCGTAATGTGCAGTTGTGCTGCTGTAACGATGCCGGCCGACGATCAGTTGTTGATCTTCATCAGGATACCGAGCGCGACGATGCACGCGAACCAGAGCAGACCGATCATCAGAGTGATGCGGTCGAGGTTGCGCTCGGCGACCGAGGAACCGCCGACGGACGACTGCATGCCTCCACCGAACATGTCGGACAGGCCGCCGCCCTTTCCCTTGTGCATCAGCACCAGCAGCATCAGCAGCAGGCTGAAGACGATCAGGGCGATCTCGAACCCCAAAACCACGGCTGGACCAACTTCCTCGGAACTGGATGGACGACGGGGGCCCGGCGCGATGGCACCAGACCCCCGCAAGGGTACGACGAATCGCCGCTACCGCATACTTACTGGTCGCGGAACCGGACGATCTTGACGAACTCGTCGGCGTCGAGCGACGCGCCACCGATCAGAGCGCCGTCGATGTCGGACTTCGCCATGATCTCGGCGACGTTTCCGGACTTCACCGAGCCGCCGTACTGGATACGGACCTGGTCGGCCAGCTCCTGGGAGTACAGCTCGGCGAGCTTGGCGCGGATCGCGGCGCAGACCTCCTGCGCGTCGTCGGCACCGCAGACCTTGCCGGTGCCGATGGCCCAGACAGGTTCGTAGGCGATCACGACGGACTCGGCCTGCTCGGCCGGGAGGTCCTTCAGGCCGCCCTCGACCTGCGCGAGCGTGTGCGCGACGTGGTTGCCCGCCTCGCGGACGTCCAGTTCCTCGCCCACGCACAGGATCGGGGTCAGACCGTGCTTGTAGGCGGCCTTGACCTTGGCGTTCACGATCTCGTCGGTCTCGTTGTGGTACTGGCGGCGCTCGGAGTGGCCGACGGCCACGTACGTGCACTTCAGCTTGGCCAGCATCGAGCCGGAGATCTCGCCGGTGTAGGCACCGGAGTCCTGCGCCGAGAGGTCCTGGGCACCGTACTTGATCTTGAGCTTGTCGCCGTCGACCAGGGTCTGCACGGAGCGCAGGTCGGTGAAGGGCGGAAGGACGGCGACCTCACAGGCCTCGTAGTCCTTGTCCGCCAGGGCGAAGGCGAGTTTCTGGACGTGCGCGATGGCCTCGAGGTGGTTGAGGTTCATCTTCCAGTTGCCCGCCATCAGCGGCGTGCGCGTGCTCATCTAGGTCAGTCCTCCAGTGCGGCGAGGCCGGGGAGCGTCTTGCCCTCGAGGTATTCGAGGGAGGCGCCGCCACCGGTCGAGATGTGGCCGAATGCGGTCTCGTCGAAACCGAGGGTGCGCACCGCGGCGGCGGAGTCGCCCCCGCCGACGACGGTGAAGCCCTTGGACTCGACCAGAGCCTGGGCGACCGCCTTGGTGCCCTCGGCGTAGTCGGGGTGCTCGAAGACGCCCATGGGACCGTTCCAGAACACGGTCTCGGCGTCGGTGAGCTTGGTCGCGTACAGGGTGCCGGTCTTCGGGCCGATGTCCAGGCCGAGCTGCCCCTCGGGCATCTTGTCCGCGTCGACGGCGGTGTGCTCGGTGGGCGCCTTGGCCTTCAGGTCCGGGAATCCGGGGGAGACCACGACGTCGACCGGGAGCACCAGCTCGACGCCCAGCTTCTCGGCGCGCTCCATGTACTCGGTGACGGCCGGGATCTGGTCCTCCTGCAGGAGGGAGGAGCCGACCTCGTAGCCCTTGGCCTTGAGGAAGGTGAAGGCCATGCCGCCGCCGATCAGGATGCGGTCGGCCTTGCCGAGGAGCTGGTCGATGACGGCGAGCTTGTCGGAGACCTTGGAGCCGCCGAGCGCGACGACGTAGGGCCGCCGGACGTCCTCGGTGAGCTTCTTCAGGACGCCGACCTCGGTGGCGATGAGGTAGCCGGCGTAGTGCGGCAGCCGGGCCGGGAGGTCGTACACGGAGGCGTGCTTGCGGTGCACGGCGCCGAAGCCGTCGCCCACGTAGACGTCGGCCAGGGCGGCGAGCCGGTCGGCGAACTCGCCGCGCTCGGTGTCGTCCTTGGACGTCTCGCCGGCGTTGAAGCGGAGGTTCTCGATGACCGCGACCTGGCCGGGCTGCAGGCCGTTGACCGCGTCGTGGGCGGCGGGGCCGACGGTGTCCTGCGCGAACGCGACCGGCGCGCCCAGCAGTTCACCGAGTCGCTCGGCGGGCTGGAGGAGGGAGAACGCCGGGTCCGGGGCACCCTTGGGGCGGCCCAGGTGCGAGGCGACGATGACCTTGGCGCCCGCCTCGGCCAGGGCCTTGACGGTCGGGAGGACGGCGCGGATGCGGCCGTCGTCGGTGATGAGGCCATTGGCCAGCGGCACGTTGAGGTCGGCGCGGACGAAGACCCGCTTGCCGTCCACGCCTTCGGCGAGAAGCTCGTCGATCGTCTTCATAAAGGGACTCCTAGGGAAGGCTCTTCAGATCCGAGAGGGCTGATCGATCACTACGTAGCACAGGGCCCGGACAGCGCGGCGTCGCGCTGCCCGAGCCCTGGCTCACATCGAGGTGCCTGCTCTGGGAGTTAGAGCCGGCCGCCGACGAAGACCGTGAGGTCGACGAGGCGGTTGGAGTAGCCCCACTCGTTGTCGTACCAACCGAGGATCTTCACCGTGTTGCCCTCCTGGACCATGGTCAGGGAGGAGTCGAAGGTGCAGGAGGCCGGGTCGCTGACGATGTCCGAGGAGACGATCGGGTCCTCGGTGTACGCCAGGTAGCCCTTGAGGTCGCCGTCCTCGGAGGCCTTCTTGAACGCGGCGTTGACCTCGTCCTTGGTGACCTCGCGCGCCAGCGTCACGACCAGGTCGGTGGCCGAGCCGGTCGGGACCGGCACGCGCATGGCGATGCCGTCCAGCTTGCCCTTGAGCTGCGGGAGGACCAGGGCGGTGGCCTTGGCGGCACCGGTCGTGGTCGGGATGATGTTCTCGGCGGCGGCGCGGGCGCGGCGCAGGTCCGAGTGCGGGAAGTCCAGGATGCGCTGGTCGTTCGTGTACGCGTGAACCGTCGTCATCAGGCCCTTGACGATGCCGAAGTTCTCGTCGAGAACCTTGGCCATCGGCGCCACACAGTTGGTGGTGCAGGAGGCGTTGGAGATGATGTTGTGGTTCGCCGGGTCGTACTGGTCCTGGTTGACGCCCATCACGATGGTGATGTCCTCGTCCTTGGCCGGAGCCGAGATGAGGACCTTCTTGGCGCCGCCGGCGATGTGCTTCTCGGCGTCGGCCTTCTTCGTGAAGATGCCGGTCGACTCGATGACGATGTCGACACCCAGGTCGCCCCAGGGGATGTCCGCCGGGTTGCGCTCGGACAGGACCTTGATCGTGTGCCCGTCGACGGTGATCGTGTCGGCGGTGTGCGACACCTCGGCCTTGAGGCGGCCCAGGATGGTGTCGTACTTGAGCAGGTGGGCGGTGGTCGCGGTGTCACCCAGGTCGTTGACAGCCACGATCTCGATGTCAGCACCCTGCTCCAGCAGCGCGCGGAAGTAGTTACGACCGATGCGGCCAAAGCCGTTGATGCCTACGCGGATCGTCACGAACCGATCTCCTCGTTAGGTACGCCGACTCAGATGTCGGCGAGTTGTATGGGATGTCCCCGACCGAGTCCGACCCTACCTCCCTGGAGCGCCCGGAGTGACATCGAGTAGGGCCATACACGGCAGGGCGATCCGTACCCGTCAGTAGGGGTACGGATCGCCCGCGCTGTTCATGCGATTGTCACGCTCGGTCAGCTCTGCAGCGCCGAGAGCGCCTTTCCGATCAGTACCGCGCGCTCGGCCGCCGTACCGACGTGTTCCAGGCCGAAGCCCAGCAGTACGGAGTCGTCCGTGGTGACCGCTCCATAGGTCTTGAAGAGTTCACCGGTGCGCGCCCAGTCCCGCAGGACGGCCGGGCTGCCCGCGGGCGGCCCGGCGACGCTCCAGGAACCGAGCGAGGACTCGAAGCCCTCCGTCTCGGTGGCGGTGCCGCCGACCACGAGGGAGGTGTTGTCGAGGAGGAGGCCGTGGCCGCCCGTGCTCGGGTCGGTGATGTAGCTGAACGAGACCTCGATCGACTTGCCGGCGTACGCGCTCAGGTCGAAGGCGACCGGCTGCCACCCGGTGGAGGCGCCGGTGAAGCTGTTCCACGCGCCGCTGGTGCCCGTGGCGGTGCAGCCTGCCGTGCTCACGGTCAGGTAGTGCTTGATCCACGGGTGTTCCCGGGCGAGGAAGCCGGCCTCGCACTCGGTCGGGACGGTGGCCGAGGTGGCACCGCCCGCCTCGGGAAGCGTGGTCCAGTCGTCGGCCCCGGTGGTGTGGACCTCGACGATCGCGTGGTCGTAGCCGGGCTCGGTGTCCCAGAGCATCTGGGAACGGAGCGTCGGCTTGTCGGCGGCGCCGACCCCTGTGAGGTCGATGGTGCGGGTGAGGCGCTTGTAGGCGTCGTCGGTGTGGACCGCGGCGGCCATGTACGAGCCCGCGTAGGGCCCGTACGGGTTGACGGTCCCGCTGAACTGGCCCGCTCCCGCGCTGGAGGCGAACTGCGGGTACTGCGCCGCGGCGAGCGAGTCCGAGGTGACACCGTAGGTGCCCGCCGCGTTGAGCGGGTTGCCGGGCGCGTCGCCGAGCGCTCCCGTGGCGCCGCCGAGCTTCCCCGAGCCGGTGAACCCGCTCGCGCCGGGAGTGGACGTACGGGAGTAGGCGCCCAGGTAGTACTGGCTGAAGTCGTTCGAGAAAGTGCCGCCGCCGAGGTCGACGCTGCCGCCTGCCTGTTCGCCCGCCTCGACGAGCTTGCCGCCCTCGTTGAGGAAGGCCCGCAGCTGGAGCTGGGTGGCGTTGCCGGGCCGCAGGGCGCCGGTGTAGTGGACGACGGTCCCGAAGTGACCGAGGACGCCGAGCGCGTCCGGCGCGCCCTGGGTGGCGACGTCCCAGACGAGGGCCTTCCTGCCGTTGGCCTTCAGCGCGTCGACGTAGGTCTGCGCCTGGGTGGCGGTCGCGCCCTCCTCGGCGACCACGAGCACGTCGGCCCGGGGCCGCTGGGCCACGGTGTACGTGAAGTGGGTGCTGGAGGTGGGCTTTCCGCTCCTGGTCTCGCCGGTGAACCAGACCTCGACCTTGTCGCCCGGGTCGCCGTCCTTGACCTTGGCGCGGTACTCGTCGAAGTAGAGGTTGTCCGTGCCGCCGTAGGTGTCGCCGCCCCGCCAGGGCCTGAGCGTCATGTCGAGCGTACGGCCGCCGTTGATGCGGTACTTGAGTTCCTTGTCGCGTACGGACTTGCGGACGACGACGGAGACTTCCTGGTCGGCGCCGCGCGAGTACGAGGTGGAGAAGGCGGCGGGGGTGAAGTCCGGCGCGTCGAGGCCGACCGAGGAGGACGGCTGGTCGGGGTGGACGGCGGTCTCGGCGACGGAGAGCGCGAACGGGACGTTCTTCTCGAACTCCTGCTCGATCAGCTTCTCGTCGTCCGGGAAGGTGAAGACGGAGGCGCAGTCCGCCGCGTTCCAGGCGTCGTTCGGGTCGAGGTCCGACGCGGTCTGACAGGTCGACATCTCAGGGGTGAACATCGCCATGCCGTTGACGTTGCCCGCGTGGCCGTCCGCCTCGCCGTTGGTGGTGTACAGCTCCGAGGAGACCTGCGGGTGGTACCCCGGGATCGCGGACTTCTCGGGGGTTCCGGCGAGCGCCTTGTAGAGCACGTCGTCCGGGGTGGGCGTCGCCACCTGCCAGCCGACTCCGTAGAGGAGCAGTTCGGCGGCGGAGTGGTAGTTGATGCCGTACGTGAAGCCGACACGCTTCTCGAAGGCGTCCAGCGCCTTGGTCTCGGGCTCGGAGCCGGGGCTCGCGCCGCGATAGGTCTCACTGGTGGGGTTGGGGGACGAACCCTCGTCGTCGTAGCCCCACTTGTAGGCGAAGTTGCGGTTGAGGTCGACACCGTCACCGGTGGAGATGACCCCGTCGCCGTTCACGTCCCGCATGTTCTTGCGCCACTGGCGGGCGTCGGCGTCCTTGAACGTGTAGTCGTAGCCGTCGGGGTTGGCCGACAGGACGAACCACAGCTCGGTGGAGTCGACGATCTTCTTGATGCGTTTGTCCGTGGCGTAGTTGTCCAGGTAGTAGTGCATCAGCCGCCGCGTCATCTCGGGCGTGATCCACTCGCGCGCGTGCTGGTTGGACATGTACAGCACCGACGGCTTGGCGCCGTCCCTGGTCGTCCTCGCGCCCTTGGTCAGTTTGAGCGCGAGGATGTCCTGGCCGTTCACGGTCTTGCCGATGGAGACGACCTTGGTCAGGCCGGGGTTGGCCTGACCCGTCCTGACGATCTCCTCCTCGAGGTTGCCCTTTCCGCTGTAGGGGCGGAACACTCCCTGGGCGGCGTCCTCGACCCGGTTCTCGGCCTTGGCGGAGAGCGTGTGCTCCTTCAGGTCGACGCCCTGCTTCTCCAGCTTCTTGGCCTGCTGGTCGGTGACGTAGACCTCGACCGTGCTCCTGCCGTTCTTCCAGGTCGTGTCGCCGAGCTCGTGACCGTCCTGACCGGCCGCGAGCAGCAGGGGTACCTGCTGCTTCGTGACCTCGGCGCGGAACACCTTCACGGCGTTCGCGTCGGGCTTGGGTGAACTGTCGTTCTGCGCCTGGGCGATCGGCGCCACGGCCGCACCGCCCAGCAGGAGCGCGCCGGTAGCGAGAATCGCGCTCGCTCTTCGTCTCATGAGCCCCCCTTGCACTGGTCCGCCACAGCAGCGAACAGATGCCAGGCTCATGACACTTCAAGGTCAAGTCAAGGGCGCCTCGCGGGCCGACAGACACCGGTGCCGACCTCCCAAGTGGGCGTCGGCACCGGCATATTGAGCTTCTGTCAGATAATCCCGCACGTTTTTCACACCGTCCCGCGGGTCCGGGTCAGCCCGCGAGGTTGTCCGCCATCTCCTCGGACAGACTCGACTCCGTCCCGGGGATCCCGAGGTCCTGCGCCCGCTTGTCGGCCATCGCCAGCAGCCGGCGGATGCGGCCCGCGACGGCGTCCTTGGTCAGCGGCGGGTCGGCGAGCGCGCCCAGCTCCTCCAGGGAGGCCTGCTTGTGCTCCATGCGCAGCCGTCCGGCGGCGGCGAGATGCTCCGGCACCTCGTCCGCGAGGATCTCCAGAGCGCGCTGGACACGGGCCCCGGCGGCGACGGCGGCGCGTGCCGAGCGGCGCAGGTTGGCGTCGTCGAAGTTGGCGAGCCGGTTCGCCGTGGCGCGGACCTCGCGGCGCATCCGCCGCTCCTCCCAGGCCAGCACCGACTCGTGCGCGCCGAGACGGGTCAGCAGCGCGCCGATCGCGTCGCCGTCGCGGACGACCACGCGGTCCACCCCGCGCACCTCGCGGGCCTTCGCGGCGATCGACAGCCGGCGGGCGGCGCCGACCAGCGCGAGCGCGGCCTCCGGCCCCGGGCAGGTCACCTCGAGGGACGAGGAGCGGCCGGGCTCGGTGAGCGACCCATGGGCCAGGAAGGCCCCGCGCCAGGCCGCCTCGGCGTCGCAGGTGGCCCCCGAGACCACCTGCGGCGGGAGTCCACGGATCGGGCGGCCCCGTCCGTCCACGAGCCCGGTCTGGCGGGCGAGCTGGTCGCCGCCCGCGACGACCCGCACCACATAGCGCGAGCCGCGGCGCAGCCCGCCGGGCGCCATCACGATCAGTTCGGAGGTGTGGCCGAAGATCTCCAGAATGTCCCGCTTCAGGCGGCGCGCCGCCATGGCGGTGTCCAGCTCCGCCTCGATCACGATCCGGCCGCTCACCAGGTGAAGGCCACCGGCGAACCGCAGAATGGCGGAGACCTCCGCCTTCCTGCAGCAGGTCCGGGTGACGGGGAGCCGGGAAATCTCATCCTTCACCGCTGCCGTCATCGCCATGGGCCGATCCTTCCATGCATCCGAAAAATACGGTCGTACGCGGCGGCCAACAGCTCCGGGTCGTGCCGCGGAGATCCGTCGGTCCGGGCCACCGGCGCCAGCTCGACCGCGGCGCCGAACCGTTGGGCGGCGTCGGCGAGAGAGTCGCGGTCGGGCACGGCGGCCTCGTCGGCCAGCACCACGTCCAGGGCGAGTTTAGGGGCGTGTCGTCCCAAAACCTCCAAATGACGCTGCGGGGAGAAGCCTTCGGTTTCTCCGGGCTGCGGGGCGAGGTTCAGGGAGAGTACCCGGCGCGCCCGGGTCTGGCTGAGGGCGTCCAGAAGTTCGGGCACCAGAAGGTGCGGGATGACCGACGAGAACCAGGAGCCGGGGCCGAGAACCACCCAGTCCGCGTCGAGGACCGCCGCCACGGCTTCGGGCACCGCCGGGGGGTCGTGCGGTACGACGTGCACGGACTGTACCTCGCCGGGGGTGAGCGCCACGTTCGCCTGGCCCCGGACGGTGCGGATCTCCTCGGGCCGGTCGGGGTCGTGCCCCTTGACCAGGGCCTGGAGCTCCAGGGGCACCGCGGACATGGGCAGCACCCGTCCGTGCGCGCCCAGCAGCTTGCCGACCAGGTCCAGGGCCTGGACATGGTCGCCGAGCTGTTCCCACAGGGCGACGATCAGCAGATTGCCGACCGCGTGTTCGTGCAGTTCGCCCTTGGACTGGAAGCGGTGCTGGATGACGCGGGCCCAGGTCTGGCCCCAGTCGTCGTCGCCGCACAGCGCCGCCAGCGCCTTGCGCAGGTCACCGGGCGGGAGGACGCCCAGCTCGTCGCGCAGACGGCCGCTGGAGCCGCCGTCGTCGGCCACGGTGACGACGGCGGTGAGGTCTCCGGTGATCCGACGCAGCGCGGCGAGCGAGGCGGACAGCCCCATGCCGCCGCCGAGGGCGACGACCTTGGGCTGGGCGCCGCGGCGGCGCGGCTTGGCGCCGCGCGCCGCGACCGGCTGGGTGGCTCGGACCCCGGGGATCTCCCGGCGCAGCCGGCTCAGCCGCAGGGTAGTACGTCCGGTCACTCGCGCCCCATGTCCCGGTGCACGAGCACGGTCTCCACGCCCTGGGAGGCGAGGCGGGCGGCGAGCTTCTCGGCGGTCGCCACCGAGCGGTGCTTGCCGCCGGTGCAGCCGACCGCGATGGTCACGTAGCGCTTGCCCTCGCGCCGGTAACCGGCGGCGATGAGCTGGAGCAGTTCGGCGTAGCGGTCGAGGAACTCCTTGGCTCCGGGCTGGTTGAAGACGTACGCCGAGACCTCTTCGTTGAGGCCGGTGAAGGGGCGCAGCTCGGGGACCCAGTGCGGGTTGGGCAGGAAGCGCATGTCCACGACCAGGTCGGCGTCGACCGGAAGGCCGTACTTGAAGCCGAAGGACATGACGGTGGCCCGCAGCTCGGGCTCCTCGTCGCCCGCGAACTGGGCGTCCATCTTGGCGCGCAGCTCGTGCACGTTCAGGCTGGAGGTGTCGATGACCAGGTCGGCGTCACCGCGCAGCTCGCGCAGCAGTTCGCGCTCGGCGTCGATCCCGTCCACGATGCGGCCGTCGCCCTGGAGGGGGTGCGGCCGGCGCACGGACTCGAAGCGGCGCACCAGGGCCTCGTCGGAGGACTCCAGGAAGACGATCCGGCGGGTGACGCCCTTGGACTCCAGGTCGGCGAGGGATTCGCGGAGGTTGTCGAAGAACCGCCGGCCGCGGACGTCGACGACGACCGCGATCCGGGCCACGTTGCCCTGGGAACGGGCGCCGAGCTCCACCATCGTGGGGATCAGCGCGGGCGGCAGGTTGTCGACGACGAACCAGCCGAGGTCCTCCAGACACTTAGCGGCCGTGGACCGGCCGGCTCCGGACATACCGGAGATGATCACCAACTCGGGGATGACGGCGTCCGGAACTCCCGTTCCGGCCGTCTCGTTGCCCGTACCCACCTGTGCTCCGTCTTCCCGTGGTGCTTCCCGCTCCGCGTGATCTTCGCTGGTTTCCGTGTGTTCTTCCTGGCCCTGCGCCGGGCGTTCCTCTTCACGCGCGTCGTTCTCGGTCATGTCTCCTGCCCCCGTCGCTCGTCCGAGGCGCCCGCGGTCACGGGCTCCCCCGCGGGGCCCGCCGTCGTTTCGGGCGCCGCGTCTTCGTCGTCTTCCATGATCTCTCCGGTCGCCGTGTTCACGGCGGGTGCGGCCGGAGCCGCCTCGGCGAGGGCCACGGCGATGGTCTCAGCCGTCTTGCGCCCGATGCCGGGAACCTCGCAGATCTCGTCGATCGTCGCGGACCGGAGCTTCTTCACGGAGCCGAAGTGTTTGATCAGTGCCTGTTTGCGCGACTCGCCCAGGCCCGGCACGTCGTCCAGGGGGCCCGACCTGAAGCGCTTGGCCCGCTTGGCGCGCTGGTAGGTGATCGCGAAGCGGTGGGCCTCGTCCCGGACCCGCTGGAGCAGATACAGGCCCTCGCTGGTGCGCGGCAGGACCACCGGGTCGTCCTCGTCCGGCAGCCACACCTCCTCCAGGCGCTTGGCGAGTCCGCATACGGCGATGTCGTCGATGCCGAGCTCGTCGAGGGCCCGCTGGGCCGCGGCCACCTGCGGCCGGCCACCGTCGACGACGACGAGCTGCGGAGGATAGGCGAAGCGCTTGGGCCGGCCGTCGTCCTCGGCGAAGCCGCTCCCGGAGAAGGGGGCCTCGGCGAGCGGGGTCCCGGCCATGGGGGTCCCGTCCGGCGAGGTCCCGGAGGCGGAGGAGGCGGGGCTCTCGGACGCCGAGGTGCCGGAGGCGGAGGAGGCGGGGCTCTCGGACGCCGAGGTGCCGGAGGCGGAGGAGGCGGGGCTCTCGGACGCCGAGGTGCCGGACTCGGGGTCCTCGGACCCGGAGGTTCCGGAGGTTCCGGAGGTTCCGGAGGTTCCGGAGGCGAGGGGGCCGGACGCGGAGCTGCCGGAGGCGAGGACGCCGGACGCGGAGCTGCCGGAGGCGAGGGCGCCGGACGCGGAGCTGCCGGAGGCGAGGGCGCCGGACGCGGAGCTGCCGGAGGCGAGGGCGCCGGGCGCAAGGGTTTCCGAGGTGGCTGGGACGGCGTCCGCGCCGTCCGTCCACTCCCCCGTCCTCTCCTTCTCGACGAGGTAGCGCTTGAAGCGGCGGGTGATCACCTCGTGCATGGAGCGCACGTCGTCCTGGCCGGCGAAGCCCTTGATCTGGAAGCGCCGGTACTCGCCCTTCCGCTGGAGCCCGTCCTCGAAGACGACCATCGAGGCAACCACGTCATCGCCCTGGAGGTGCGAGATGTCGTAGCACTCGATCCGCAGCGGAGCGCTGTCCAGGTCGAGCGCCTCGGCGATCTCCTCCAGGGCGCGCGAGCGCGTGGTCAGGTCGGAGGCGCGCCTCGTCTTGTGCAGGCCGAGCGCCTGGAGCGCGTTGCGCTGCACCGTCTCCATGAGCGCCTTCTTGTCGCCGCGCTGCGGGATGCGGAGCGACACGTTCGAGCCGCGGCGCGCGGTCAGCCACTCCTGAACGGGCTCCACCGGCTCGGGCAACGCCGGGACCAGCACTTCCTTGGGGACGGAGTCGCCCGTCTCCTCGCCGTAGAGCTGCTGGAGCGCGTGCTCGACGAGGTCACCCGTGGTGACCGCCTCCACCTTGTCCGTGATCCAGCCCCGCTGGCCGCGCACACGTCCGCCGCGCACATGGAAGATCTGTACGGCGGCTTCCAGCTCGTCCTCGGCGACGGCCATGAGGTCGGCGTCGGTCGCGTCGGCGAGGACGACCGCGCTCTTCTCCATGGCCTTCTTCAGAGCCTCGATGTCGTCGCGCAGCCGGGCCGCACGCTCGTACTCCATCTCCTCGGCCGCGTCCATCATCTGCTGCTCCTGGCGACGGATGTACGTCCCCGTACGGCCCGCCATGAAGTCGCAGAACTCCTCGGCCAGATCCCGGTGCTCCTCGGGCGAGACCCGGCCCACGCAGGGGGCGGAGCACTTGCCGATGTAGCCGAGGAGGCACGGCCGGCCGGTGCGGGAGGCGTTCTTGAAGACACCGGCGGAGCAGGTGCGGACAGGGAAGACGCGCAGCAGCAGGTCGACGGTGTCGCGGATGGCCCACGCGTGCCCGTAGGGCCCGAAGTAGCGCACGCCCTTCTTCTTGTGGCCGCGCATCACCTGCACACGCGGGAACTCCTCGTTCATCGTCACGGCGAGGTAGGGGTAGCTCTTGTCGTCGCGGTACTTGACGTTGAACCGGGGGTCGTACTCCTTGATCCAGGAGTACTCCAGCTGAAGGGCCTCGACCTCCGTGGACACGACCGTCCACTCCACCGACGCGGCCGTGGTGACCATGGTGCGGGTGCGCGGGTGAAGATTCGCCAGGTCCTGGAAGTAGCTCGCCAGGCGCTGGCGCAGGCTCTTCGCCTTCCCGACGTAGATCACCCGGCGGTGCTCGTCGCGGAATTTGTACACCCCGGGAGAGTCCGGGATCTGTCCCGGCTTGGGGCGGTAGCTGGAGGGGTCGGCCATGTCACACACCCTACTGGCGTGGGCCGACAGCGCGGTCGGCTCCCGGCCCTCCTGTGGACAGAGCTCGGGGGACCGCGCCGGTGGGCCCCCGGGACCATCGGCCCAGCCGGTGACGGCGGTGACCGTCCCGGCCCGCACGGCGGCGACCACCACGGCCGGTCCGGAGGCGGAACCGTCCCGGAACCCTCCCGCCGGGCTTCTCGACGGCGCCTCGCGATGTCAGTCGCGGGGTCGGCACAGCGATGTCAGCCGCGGCGTCGCGCCGTCACGGGTCAGCCGCGGCGTCGGCGCAGCGCCCTGGAGACGCTCAGGACGAGCGCCACGAGGGCGCCCGCACCGGCCGTCGCCGAGGCCACCACGACGAACGGGTCGGTCGGATCGGCACCGCCGCCCCGGCCCCTTCCGCGCCCGGGCCCCCTGTCCCCGCCCGGACCCCGGTCGTCCCCGTGCGCGCCGCGCTCCGTCCGCGGTACGCCGAGTCCGGCCACAAGGAGTGCGCCGCGCGCGGCCTCCGCGTCGAGTGGTCTCGAATCGGCGCCCGGAAGCCCTCCGGAGTGCGCGGACGTGCCGGGGTGGCCGGCCGCGCGCCCGACGGCCGCGGTGGCCGGGGTGGCGCCCAGGGCGGCCAGAACCGCGGCGAGAGCGACGAGTCGTCGTGTGTGGCGCATCGTGTGTGCTCCCGAGTGGGGGTCGAGGAGAGAAGGAGCGCGTCCGGGGGGCTGCGGTGAGCCATGTTGAGCATCAGGTGTTGTCGGGACTTGGTCAACACGCTTCAATGCGGGGGAACTCGGGGCGTGCACGGCGAAACCACGTGTGAGCAGCACCCGCGCGCCCACCGGGCGGCGCCGACACACCGCTCGAACGGTCTGACCAGCCGGAGTGAACATCCACAGAAAGGCCCCTGCATGCTGCACGGCACACACCACGCGGACGTCGCCACGGCGGAACTGGAAACGGCCCTGCGGGGCGGCCCTTTCCATGTCGCACTGCGCGCCGCGATCACCGCCCGCGGGCTGCCGCTGCAACGCGTCCAGCACCATCTGTCGCGGTACGGCGTCAAGGTCGGGGTGACGAGCCTGAGTTACTGGCAGCAGGGCGCCCGGCGCCCCCAGCGTCCGGAGTCGTTGCGGGCGGTCCGCGCCCTGGAGGAGATCCTCCAGCTCCCCGACGAGTCCCTGATCAGACTGCTGGCCGAGGCCGAGGAACGCTCGGATCCGGAGCGCCCCACAGGGCGTTCGTACCGCTCCCTGGTGGAAGCGTCAGGGGTTCTGGAACGGCTGCTGGCCGAACTGGAGTCCCCGCTCGACGGTGGTCTGCACACAATCGGCCATCACGAACAGGTCCGCATAGGCGCCCGTCGCGAACTGCTGGGCCGCGAATCGCACCACATCGTGCGCGCCCACAAGGATGGTGTGGACCGCTATGTGGCCATCCATCACGGCGATCCCGGATGCGTACCGGAGCGGACGGCGGTCCGGGCTCTGGAGAACTGCCGTACGGGCCGGGTGCGCTGGCACCGCGGCACCGGTGTGCTCGTCGCCGAACTGCTCTTCGACACCCGGCTCCGGGCAGGCGATACGTTCCTCTTCCGCTACGCCTTCGAGGACGGCACGGCCGGGGCGTCCAGTGAGTACGTCCGCGGGTTCGGTTTCGCGGGCGGGCAGTACGCGCTCCAGGTGCACTTCGCCGAGGACGCGCTGCCCGTGCGCTGCCACCGCTTCACCCAGCACTCCGCGGCGGCGCCGCGCAGCGGCCGCCAGGAACTGACGCTGAGCGGCCGGCACCGCTCGGTGCACCTGGTCGAGCCGCGCGTGCGGTCGGGGATCGTGGGGATCGGATGGGACTGGGAGTGACCGGTCGCGCGGGTGCGACCCACGGGCCGGTCCCGACCGCATCCGGGCTCAGGTCCCCGGCCGGCACGTGAGCTCGAACGCCGTACCCGCACTCGGGCTCAGGCGCCCGGCCCGGCGACGATCTTCCCGTCCGTCTCCTCGACGGGCAGTTCGTGGAGCGGCACGGTGGCCGGTGCCCGCAGCACCTTGCCGTTCATGGCGTCGAACTCGCTGCCGTGGCACGGGCATACGAGCGTCGTGCCCCGCAGCTTGTTGATGGCGCACCCGGCGTGGGTGCAGATCGAGCTGAACGCCTTGAGGGAACCGTTCTCTGCGCGGCTGACCACGACGTCATGGTCCTGGTACAGCTGAGCACCACCCTTGGCGACCTCGCTCTGCGCGCCCAGGACGACGGGAGCGGTCGGCGTCGCGGAGGCTCCGCCGCCACTGCCGCCGGAACACGCGGCGAGGCCGAGCCCGGCGACCGGGGTGAGCGCCGCTCCGCGCAGGACGGTACGACGGCTCGCGGACGGACGGCCGGACATGGCAGCTCCACTGGTCGAGGATGCCCGGCGGACACCCCGCCGGGCACGGCAACGCCGAACACGGCGACACCACAAAGGGTTTCGCGGTGTCGCGGACCGACCATACCGGCACAGATCATTCCGCTCGATCCTGGACAGGTCGACGCGACCACAGACGCAGACGCCGACGCGAATCCTGACGCACCGATGGACGTAAACGCTTACGTAAACGCATGCGTAAGCGTTTACGTCTGTGGTCGGATGAGATACGTTCGCCCGCGAGCGACCCGGTCCTAGGCCCGGGGGAGGGAGTGTCATGGCGACGATGGCCGATGTGGCCCGTCGGGCGAACGTGTCCATCGCGACCGTCTCGCACGTCCTCAACGACACCCGCCCGGTGCTGCCCAGGACGCGCCAGGCCGTTCTCGACGCGATCGACGAGCTGGGCTACACGCCCAACAGCCTCGCCCGTTCGCTCGTCACCTCACGCACGCGTTCCATCGGGCTCGCGGTGTCGGCGATCACCAACCCGTACTTCACGGAGATCCTCCAGGGTGTCGAGGCCGGAGCCCTGGAACACGGCTACGGCCTGCTGATCGCCGATCCGCACGACGACCCCGAGCACGAGCGCACCGTGGTCCAACTGCTGCACGAGCGACGCGTGGACGGGATGATCATCGCTCCGTCGGCGACCCCGGACGCGCTCCTGCGGTACCTCGGGCGGCACGACGTACCCACGGTCTTCCTGGACCGGCTGGTGAGCCCTCCCGTCGGGAGCGGTTTCCGCCACGACCAGGTCTGCGCCGAGAACACCGAGCCCATGGCGGCCCTGGTCGCGCACCTCGCCGAGCGGGGGCACCGGCGTATCGGACTGGTCGCGGGCCTGCCCGGACTCAGCACCACGACCGAGCGGATCACCGGCTACCGGCACGGCCTCGCGCACGCCGGACTCCCCTACGACGAACGGCTCGTGGCGCACGGCGACTCCCGGACGGAGACGGCCGAGGAGGCCACTCATCGGCTGTTGTCCCTCGGGGCACCGCCCGGCGCGCTCGTCACCGCCGACAACGCCATGACCATCGGCGCGCTGCGGGCCCTGCGTGAACGGGGCCTGTCCGTGCCCGACGACCTCGCGCTGTGCTGCTTCGACGACTTCTCCTGGGCGGATCTCTTCACACCCCGCCTCACCGTGATCGCCCAGCCCGCCAAGGAGATCGGCGCCACGGCCGTCCACCTGCTCCTGGAACGGCTGGCGTCGCCGCAGTTGGAGAGCCGCACCGTCCGGCTGCCCTCCGCCTTCGTCCACCGCAGTTCGTGCGGCTGTCCCGAGAGCGCCGTACCCCCCGAAAACCACGAGACACCGAGGAAAGGACCCGCATCGTGATCGTCGTCGCCGGTGAGGCCCTGATCGATCTGGTGCCGCAGGGCCCGGGCGCCCTGGCAGGCCTGCTGCCCCGTCCCGGCGGCGGCCCCTACAACACGGCGGTGGCGCTCGGCCGCCTCGGCTCCCCCACCGCCTTCTGCTCCCGCGTGTCACGCGACGCGTTCGGCGAGGCCCTCCTGCGCGGACTCGGCGACGCGGGTGTCGACGTGTCGTCCGTGCAGCGCGGCAGCGAACCGACGACCCTGGCGGTCGCCACGATCGGCACGGACGGCTCGGCCGCTTACTCCTTCTACGTCGACGGCACGGCGGACCGCCTCTTCGCGGCCCCTGACCGACTCCCCCACGGGACGCGGGCGGTGTCCTTCGGCACCTGTTCACTCGTCCTGGAACCGGGCGCGAGCGCGTACGAGGAACTGATGAGCGCCGCCGCCGGGCGAGGAGTTTTCACGGCCCTCGACCCGAACATCCGTGCCGGTCTGATCCCCGACCCGGACGCGTACCGCGCCCGGTTCAAGAGCTGGCTGCCGTCGGTGTCCCTGCTCAAGCTGTCCGAGGAGGACGCCCGGTGGCTGGGCGGCACCCCGCGCGAGTGGCTGGCCGCCGGACCCGCGGCCGTCGTCATCACCCAGGGCGGCGACGGTCTCACCGCGTTCACCCGGGACGGCTCGGTCCACTCCGTACCCGGCGAACCGGTCGACGTCGTGGACACCATCGGCGCCGGCGACACCGTGAACGCGGCCCTGCTGCACGGTCTGGCCGCCCGGAACGCCCTGTCCCCGACCGCACTCGCGCAGCTGGGCCCCACGGGCTGGACCGAACTGCTGCGCCTCGCGGCCCGCGCGGCGGCCGTCACCTGCTCCCGCGCCGGAGCCGAACCCCCGTACGCCCACGAACTCGGCGAACTCGCCGCACCACGCGACGTGTAGGAACGCCCGGCCGCCACACCTCGGTCCTCGAACCGCGACGGGCGGGGCTGCCCCTTGCACAACGGACGGCGCCCCGGAGGGAATTCCCCTGGGGCGCCGTGCGGTGCGCAGTGGCCGGTCCGACGCGTCGGACCGGTCGGGTCAGGCCTTGCGGGCCCGCGTGGTCTTCTTCGCGGGGGTCACCTTCTTGGCGACCGACTTCGTGGCGGTCTTCTTCGCCGCGGCCGCCTTCTTGGTGGCCGTGCTGTCGACGGTCTTCGTGGCCGCCTTCCTCGCCGCCGTCCCCGCCGCGACCGTCTTCTTGGCGGCCGTCTTCCGAGGTGCCTTCACGGGAGCGGCGTCGCTGATCCGGTCGGCGCCGAGGATGTCGCGCAGGAACTTGCCGGTGTGGCTGGCCGGAACGCCGGCGACCTCCTCGGGCGTGCCCTCGGCGATCACGAGACCACCGCCGTTGCCACCCTCGGGGCCCATGTCGATGACCCAGTCCGCGGTCTTGACGACATCGAGGTTGTGCTCGATGACGATGACCGTGTTGCCCTTGTCGACCAGACCGGACAGCACCGTGATGAGCTTGCTGATGTCCTCGAAGTGCAGACCGGTGGTCGGCTCGTCGAGCACGTACACGGTGCGGCCGGTGGAGCGCTTCTGGAGCTCGCTGGCGAGCTTGACGCGCTGTGCCTCACCGCCGGACAGCGTCGGCGCGGACTGGCCGAGCCTGACGTAGCCGAGGCCGACGTCGTTGAGCGTCCTGAGGTGGCGGGCGATCGCCGGGACGGCCTCGAAGAAACCGAGCGCTTCCTCGATCGGCATGTCCAGGACCTCGGAGATGGACTTGCCCTTGTAGTGGACCTCCAGGGTCTCCCGGTTATAGCGCGCCCCGTGGCAGACCTCGCAGGGGACGTACACGTCCGGCAGGAAGTTCATCTCGATCTTGATGGTGCCGTCGCCTGAGCAGTTCTCGCAGCGGCCGCCCTTGACGTTGAAGGAGAAGCGGCCGGGCAGATAGCCCCGCACCTTCGCCTCGGTGGTCTCGGCGAACAGCCTGCGGACGTGGTCGAAGACTCCGGTGTACGTCGCCGGGTTGGACCGGGGCGTACGGCCGATGGGCGACTGGTCGACGTGCACGACCTTGTCGACGAGGTCGTCGCCCTCCACGCGCGTGTGCCGCCCCGGTACGTTCCTCGCGCCGTTCAGTTCGCGGGCCAGGTGCGTGTACAGGATGTCGTTGACCAGCGTCGACTTGCCGGAACCCGATACGCCGGTGACGGCCGTGAGGACGCCCAGCGGGAAGGACACGTCGATGTCCTGGAGGTTGTTCTCGCGGGCGCCGTGCACCGTGAGCCTGCGGCCGGGGTCGGCGGGACGGCGGATGTCCGGGGTCGGGATCTGCCTCGTGCGCGACAGGTACTGGCCGGTGATCGACTCGGGGTTGGCGAGGAGTTCCTTCAAGGGTCCACTGTGCACGACCTTGCCGCCGTGCTCGCCCGCGCCGGGACCGATGTCGACGACCCAGTCGGCGACCTTGATGGTGTCCTCGTCGTGCTCGACGACGATGAGCGTGTTGCCCATGTCGCGGAGGCGGACGAGGGTCTCGATCAGCCGGTGGTTGTCCCGCTGGTGCAGACCGATGGAGGGCTCGTCGAGGACGTACAGAACGCCGACGAGTCCGGAGCCGATCTGGGTGGCCAGGCGGATGCGCTGGGCCTCACCGCCGGAGAGGGTACCGGCCGCCCGGTTCAGCGACAGGTAGTCGAGGCCGACGTCGACCAGGAAGCGCAGTCTTTCGTTGACCTCCTTCAGGACGCGCTCGGCGATCTTCTTGTCGCGCGCGTTGAGCTTCAGCTTCCCCAGGAAGTCCGCGCAGTCGCTGATGGACATGGCCGCGACCTCGGCGATCGACTTCTCCATGACCGTGACCGCGAGGACGAGCGGCTTGAGGCGCGTGCCCTGACAGGTGGGGCAGGGCACCTCGCGCATGTAGCCCTCGAAGCGCTCACGGCTGGCGTCGCTCTCGGACTCACTGTGCCGCCGCTTGACGAAGGGGACGGCCCCTTCGAAGGGCGTGGTGTACACACGCTCGCGTCCGTACCGGTTGCGGTAGCGGACCTCGATCTGTGTCTTGTGGCCGTAGAGCAGTGCCTTCTTGGCGCGCTGCGGCAGCCCGGCGAAGGGGATGTCGGTCCGGAAGCCCAGCGCGTCCGCGAGGGCGCCGATCAGCCGGCCGAAGTAGTCCTTGGTGTGCCCGTGCGACCAGGCGTGGATGGCGCCCTCGTCGAGCGACTTGTCCTCGTCCGGGACGATCAGCTCGGGGTCGACCTCCATGCGGGTGCCGATACCGGTGCACTCGGGGCAGGCGCCGAAGGGCGAGTTGAAGGAGAAGGAGCGCGGCTCCAGCTCCTCGAAGGACAGATCGTCGTACGGGCAGTACAGGTGCTCCGAGTACATGCGCTCGCGCTCGGGGTCGTCCTCGGGGAGGTCGACGAAGTCGAGTACGACCATGCCGCCGGAGAGGCCGAGGGCGGTCTCCACGGAGTCGGTGAGACGGCGCTTGGCGGAGTCCTTCACCGTGAGGCGGTCGATGACCACCTCGATGGTGTGCTTCTCCTGCTTCTTCAGTGTCGGCGGCTCGGTGAGCTGGATCGTCTCGCCGTCGACCCGGGCACGGCTGTACCCCTTGGTCTGGAGGTCGGCGAAGAGGTCGACGAACTCTCCCTTGCGCTCACGCACCAGCGGCGACAGGACCTGGAAGCGGCTCCCCTCCGGGAGCTCCAGAACCTTGTCGACGATGGCCTGCGGCGACTGGCGGGAGATGGGACGGCGGCACTCGGGACAGTGCGGCTTGCCGATGCGCGCGAAGAGCAGCCGGAGGTAGTCGTAGACCTCCGTGATGGTGCCGACCGTCGAGCGCGGGTTGCGCGAGGTCGACTTCTGGTCGATGGAGACAGCCGGGGAGAGACCTTCGATGAAGTCCACATCCGGCTTGTCCATCTGGCCGAGGAACTGCCGGGCGTACGAGGACAGGGACTCCACGTAGCGCCGCTGGCCCTCGGCGAAGATCGTGTCGAAGGCGAGGGAGGACTTGCCCGACCCCGACAAGCCCGTGAAGACGATGAGCGAGTCGCGCGGGAGGTCGAGCGAGACATTCTTGAGATTGTGCTCGCGCGCTCCACGGACGATGAGACGGTCGGCCACGCCGGTCCGCACCTTTCTTGAGAGAAGTGACAGGGGCCGCAGGCCCCCGTCTTCTCAGACTAGGGGGAGCCACTGACAGCGCCGGTTGCTTTCCCTGGTTCACAACAATCCCGGACCATCCAGCATGCCCGACGCCACCGCCGAGCCTATAGCACGCACATTCGATTTGCGGGGGTGGTGGACCGCCTTCACCCGAACGTGTGGCGGAGCTAGGGTCGACCTCATGATGGATCATGTGCGCGACCTGGCGTCTGTACGTGACGCGACCGAGCGGCTGCTCACCGCAGCCGCCGAACTGGACAACGCCGCAGTGGCCGAGCCGTCACGGCTTCCGGGCTGGAGCCGTGGGCATGTGCTCGCCCACCTGGCCCGCAACGCGGACGCCCTGGTGAACGTTCTGGAGGGGCGCCCCATGTACGCCTCCGCGAACACCCGGGACGCCGACATCGAGCGGGACGCGCCGCGTCCGCTGGACGCACAGCTCGCCGACCTGCGCGAGAGCGCTGCCCGCTTCGAGGAGACCGGAGCCGCTCCCGCTGACTGGTCCCGCACGGTGGAGCTGCGCAACGGGGTCACGGACTCCGCCGCCCGGGTCCCGTTCCGGCGGTGGGTCGAGGTCGACCTGCACCATGTGGATCTGGGAATCGGATACGAGCTCGAGGATCTTCCGGAGGAGTTCGTGACCCGGGAGATCGACTTTCTCGCGGAGCGGTTCGGCGGCCACAAGGACGTGCCGTCCACGGCGCTGGACACGGGTGACGGCCGGGTGTGGACCACCGGCGGGGGCGCCGCGGGCGGACCGATCGCGGTCCGGGGCCCGTCGGCCGATCTGCTCGGCTGGCTCTGCGGCCGCCGCGACGGCACCGGCCTGACGGTTCGCGGCGGCCCGCTTCCGGCCCTCCCCCCGCTATAGGCTGCCGTCATGACGTACAGCGGAGCGGTGACGGTCGGCGGTCCCGCCGACGTGCACGAGCTGCAGAACCTGATGATCTCCAAGGTCGCGGTCGGCCCGATGGACAACAACGCGTATCTGCTGCGCTGCCGGGCAACCGACGAGCAGCTCCTGATCGACGCGGCGAACGACGCCTCGACGCTGCTCACCCTGATCGGTGACGACGGCATCGCGTCCGTCGTGACCACGCATCAGCACGGTGACCACTGGCAGGCGCTCGCCGAGGTCGTCGCCGCGACGGGCGCGCGCACCTACGCGGGCCGGGACGACGCGGACGGCATCCCGGTGCCGACCGACATCCCTCTCCGGGACGGCGACACGGTCAAGGTGGGGAACGTGGAACTCACCGCGCGCCACCTGGTCGGGCACACGCCGGGCTCGATCGCCCTCGTCTACGACGACCCGCACGGCCACCCTCACGTGTTCACGGGCGACTGCCTCTTCCCCGGCGGGGTGGGCAACACGCGCAAGGACCCGGAGGCCTTCGCCAGCCTCATCCACGACGTCGAGACGAGGATCTTCGACGTACTGCCGGACGAGACGTGGGTCTACCCCGGCCACGGCAACGACACGACGCTGGGCGCCGAGCGCCCGCATCTGCCGGAGTGGCACGCGCGCGGGTGGTGAACGCGAGCGCAAGGCGGCACGCGGGGCTCAACTCCTCGCGTGCGCGCCCGGCGCGCGGCAAGAACGCGCGCCCCGTGTGAAGCAACTCCTGTCCAGGGTGTTCACAGGACTGCAACACCCGTTCCCACCATGCGGACAATTGTTGCCGTGACCTGGACAAACAGCAGGGTTCGCTGTCACTCTCCCGCCATGCATCTCGCCCAACACGCCCTGCGCCGCGCCGCGTCCGCCAGCACTGTCGCCCTGCTCGCCCTCGCCGTGGGCTGTGCCCCGCAGCCGGAGGAGAAGGCGTCCGGCAAGGCGTCGGGGAGCACCGCCGCGACCTGCGCCAAGGGCTCGTTGAGCACGCAGACCACGGGCAAGCTCACCATCGCGACCGACGAGCCCGCGTACGAGCCATGGTTCAAGGACGACAAGCCCGCCAACGGCAAGGGCTTCGAGTCCGCGGTGGCGTACGCCGTGGCACGGCAGCTCGGCTACGCCGAGGGTCAGGTCGTCTGGCAGAGCGTGCCCTTCAACAAGGCCTTCGCGCCCGGTGCGAAGACCTTCGACTTCGACATCAACCAGGTGTCGATCAGTGCCGAGCGCAAGAAGGCCGTGGACTTCTCGTCCGGCTACTACGACGTGCGCCAGGCCGTCATCGCGCTGAAGGGCTCCAAGGCCGCGAAGGCGAAGAGCCTCGCGGACCTCAAGGGCCTGAAGCTGGGCGCCCAGGTCGGCACCACCAGCCTGAACTACATCGACGACGTGGTGAAGCCGGCCCAGCAGCCGGCCGCGTACGCGAAGAACGACCAGGCCAAGTCGGCGCTGAAGAACGGCCAGGTGGACGCCATCGTCACCGACCTGCCGACCGCCTTCTACATCACGGCCGCCGAGGTGACCGACGCGAGGATCGTCGGACAGTTCGAGAACCAGGGCGGTACACCCGAGCAGTTCGGGCTCGTCCTCGACAAGGGCAGCGCGCTGACCTCCTGCGTGACGAAGGCCGTGGACGCCCTGCGCGCGGACGGCACGCTGGCGAAGATCGAGAAGCAGTGGCTGTCCGAGGCCGTCGACGCCCCGGTGCTCAAGTGACGGAGATGACGGAGGAGTCGGGAGAGGACACCGCCGAGGGCGACATGCACGGCGGGGGCGAGGTGTACGCCCCCTCCCGGCGGAGGATCGAGCGCGAGCGCCATCGGCGCGCCCGGGCCCGCCGTTCGGCGGCCGTCGCGGCGCTCTCCACGCTCGCCACGGCCGTGGTGCTGTACCTCGTCGTCGTCGACGCGCCGGGCTGGCCGCGCACGAAGGAGACGTTCTTCGACGCGTCCTTCGCGCGTGAGGCCTTCCCTAAGGTCCTCGAAGGCCTCTGGCTGAACCTCCGGTTGTTCGTCGTGTGCGGTGTCGTGGTGCTGGTGCTCGGCACACTGATAGCCGTGGCGCGCACCCTGCGGGGCCCGATGTACTGGCCGGTGCGCGCCCTCGCCACGGCGTACACGGACTTCTTCCGCGGTCTGCCGCTGATCATCTGTCTGTCGATCGTCGTGTTCGGCGTCCCGGCGCTCCAGTTGCAGGGCGTCACCAACGACCCCGTCCTGCTCGGCGGCACGGGCCTGGTCCTGACCTACTCGGCGTACGTCGCCGAAGTCGTCCGCGCCGGCATCGAATCCGTCCATCCCTCGCAACGGGCCGCGGCACGTTCGCTGGGCCTCACCACGCGACAGACCCTGCGCCATGTGGTGCTGCCGCAAGCCGTACGCCGTCAGGTGCCACCGCTCCTCAACGACATGGTGTCCCTGCAGAAGGACACCAGCCTCGTCTCCATCGGCGGCGCGGTGGAGGCGATGCGCTCCGCGGACATCATCGTGGGCCGCAGCCTCAACTACACGGCGTACATCGTCGCGGCGCTGCTCTTCGTCGCGCTGACCATCCCCATGACGCGCTTCACCGACTGGGTCACCGCCCGTATGGACCGGCGCCGCAGCCAGGGAGGCATCGTATGAGCAAGGCCCCCGTCCCCGGCGGACCGATGTTGCGGATGGAGTCCGTCCGCAAGACCTTCGGCGACTCGGTCGTGCTGCGGGACGTCGGTCTGGAGGTCGCCCCGCACACCGTGACCACGCTGATCGGCGCCTCCGGATCCGGCAAGTCCACGCTGCTGCGCTGCGCCAACCTCCTGGAGGAGATCGACGACGGCGCGATCTGGCTGGACGGCGAGGAGATCACCGACCCGCGGGCCGATCAGGACGCCGTACGCCGTCGGATCGGAGTCGTCTTCCAGGCGTACAACCTCTTTCCGCACATGACCGTCCTGGAGAACATCACCCTCGCGCCGAGACGGGTGCACGGCGTGAGCCGCGCGGAGGCCGAGGAACACGCGCGTGAGCTGCTCGAACGGCTCGGGCTCGGTGCCAAGGCGGGCGAGTACCCGGACCGGTTGAGCGGTGGCCAGCAGCAACGGGCCGCGATCGTCCGGGCCTTGGCCGTGCGCCCCAAGCTGCTCCTCCTGGACGAGATCACCGCCGCCCTGGACCCCGAACTCGTGGGCGAGGTCCTCAGCGTCGTCCGCGATGTGAAGGAGGACGGCATGACCATGGTCCTGGCCACGCACGAGATGGGCTTCGCCCGTGAGGTCGCGGACCAGGTCTGCTTCCTGGACGGCGGCGTGATCCTTGAGCGCGGCACGGCCGAGCAGGTCTTCGGCGACCCACAGCAGGAGCGCACACGACGCTTCCTCAAGCGGATCGTGGAGGCCGGACGCCTCTGACCTCAGGCGTCCGCGGCCTGAGGCGTCCGCGGCCTGAGGCGTCCGTACGTCAGGCGCCGTGCCCTCAGGCGTCCGCGGCCTCTGGCGGACGCCTCCGCGGTCAGGTGTCCGCGCGTCCCGTCCCCGCGAGCGCCGCCACCCGCTCCACCGCGAACGCGTACCCCTGCACGCCGCAGCCCGCGATGACCCCGTCGGCACGCAGCGAGACATACGAGTGGTGCCGGAACTCCTCCCGCTGGTGGATGTTGGAGATGTGGACCTCCACCACCGGAAGTCCGTCACAGGTGTTGAGCGCATCAAGGATGGCGACGGAGGTGTGCGAGTAGGCGGCCGGGTTGATCACGATCCCCGCATGGTTCAGACGGGCCTCGTGGATCCAGTCCACCAGCTCGCCCTCGTGGTTGGACTGCCGGAAATCCACCGTGCCACCGTGCGCGGCCGCAGCCTTGGCACACAGCGCCTCCACGTCCGCGAGCGTGTCGGAGCCGTAGATCTCCGGCTGCCGCTGCCCGAGGAGGTTCAGGTTGGGCCCGTTGAGAATCATGATCGGGGCGTTGGCGAGGGTGCGGGGCACGTTTCCTCCGGTCCTTCGGGTCTGCCGGCCCGTCAAGGACCGCTGCTCGGACCCGGTTTATCACGATGCACCGAAAGGGTGACGGCTCGTAGGCTCTCTCCATGACGGCGCCCGCGTACCCTCCCAAGCCCGTACCCGGCGACAGGGTGGCGGTGATCTCGCCGTCCAGCGGACTGCCCGGCCGCTTCCCGCTCCCGTACGAACTGGGCCTGGAGCGGCTGCGCAAGGACTTCGGCCTGGAACCGGTCGAGTACCCGGCGACCCGGAAGACTGGTTCGACTCCCCGGGAGCGGGCCGACGACCTCCACGCGGCGTTCGCCGATCCGACGGTCAAGGCGGTCATCGCGTCCATCGGGGGCGACGACCAGATCACCGTGCTGCCGCTGCTGGACCGCGCGTTGATCCGGGCGAACCCGAAGCCGTTCTTCGGATACAGCGACAATACGAACTTCCTCGTCCACCTGTGGAACGCCGGGATCGTCGGCTATCACGGCGCGACGGTGATGTGCGAGCTCGGCCGACCGGGCGCCATGGACCCGCTGACCGCGGAGTCGCTGCGGGCGGCCCTGTTCACGTCAGGGCCGTACGAACTGCGTCCCGCCGACCGGTTCCGCGATGTCGACGTGCCCTGGGACGCGCCGGAGAGTTTCGCGGCCGAGCCGCGGACCGAGCCGGGCACCGGCTGGACCTGGCTCCGCCCGGACCGGGTGGTCGAGGGCCGCTCCTGGGGCGGCAACATCGAGATCCTGTCGTGGTTGCTGATGGCCGACCGCGAGATCGCCCGCGATCCTTCCGTGTACGACGGTCATGTGCTGTTCCTGGAGACCTCGGAGGACATGCCCGGGGCCGACGAGGTGTTCTGGATCCTGCGCAGCATGGGCGAGCGCGGCCTGCTGCGACGCTTTCCGGGACTCCTCATGGGCCGCCCGAAGGCATGGTCGTTCGAGCGGCCCCTCGATCCGCAGGCCAGGGCTCGTTACGCGCGTGACCAGCGCGAAGCGGTCCTCCGGGCCGTCGACACATATGCCCCGGACATGATGGTCGTCTTCGATGTGGACCTCGGTCACACCGATCCGCAGGTCGTCATCCCCTATGGAGGGATGGTCCGCGTCGACGGCCCGGCCCGGCGCATCACCGTCACCTACTGACGCACGCCGCGCTCCCGTGCGCCCCCGTAACTGCCAGTCACTGTGGGTAGTTGATCCGGCATGCACGACGTACGCACCGTAAGGGCACCCTCCATGCTGCGGCTCGCCGCCGCCTCGCTCGCCGGGACGGCCATCGAGTTCTACGACTTCTTCGTCTACGGGACCGCCGCCGCGCTGGTTCTCGGACCACTGTTCTTCCCGACGTTCTCGCCGCTGGCGGGGACACTGGCGGCCTTCGGGACGTTCGGCGTCGGTTTCCTCGCCCGGCCCCTGGGCTCGGTGCTGTTCGGGCACATCGGGGACCGGCACGGGCGCCGGCCGGTCCTGCTGGCCTCACTGCTGCTGACCGGCGCGGCGACCGTCGCCGTCGGCTGTGTTCCGACGTACGACCGCATCGGCGCCGCCGCTCCCGTTCTGCTTCTGGTGCTGCGCTTTCTGCAGGGGCTGGGGCTCGGCGGCGAGTGGGGAGGGGCCGTACTGCTGACGGCCGAGCACGCGCCCGCCGAACGGCGCGGGCTGTGGTCGAGCTTCCCCCAGATCGGTCCGTCCTTCGGGTTCGTCCTGGCCAATGGCGTGATGCTGGCGCTGTCGGCGACGCTGTCCGACGCGCAGTTCTCGCAGTGGGGGTGGCGGGTGCCGTTCTGGGCGGCGGGGGTGCTCGCGGCGGCGGGGCTGTGGCTGCGCGGTTCACTCGAGGAGAGCCCGCGGTTCCTGGAAATGGGGGACCACGCGCGCGTGCCGTTCGTCGAGGTGGTGCGCGACCACTGGCGGCCGGTCCTGCTGACAGCCGGCGGGCTCGCCGTCGGATACGCCGTGTTCTACGCGGTGACGACCTGGGCGCTCTCCTACGGTGTCGAACGGCTCGGCGTGAGCCGCACCGTCATGCTGACCTGCATCATGGCCGCCGTGGTCGTGCAGGGAGCCCTGACACCCCTGGTGGCCCTGCTGGGAGACCGCTACGGGCGCCGGCCCCTGTGCATGGCGGGATGCGCCGGCGCCGCGCTGTGGATGTTCCCGATGATCGGGCTGCTGTCGACCGGCGAACCGCTGCTGATGTTCCTCGGCTTCCTGGTGGCACTCATCGCGTTCGTGACGATGTTCGCGGTGATCGCCGCGTATCTGCCGGAGTTGTACGAGCCGCGGCTGCGCTGCACGGGCGCGGCCGTCGGATACAACCTGGGCGGGGTCCTCGGGGGCGCGCTCACCCCGGTCGTGGCGACGGCGGTGGCGAGCGGGGAGCGCGTGCCGTGGGGCGTGGCCGCCTATCTGACGGGGATCGCGCTGCTGAGCCTCGGCTGCTTCGCGCTGCTGCCGGAAACCCGGCCGGTGCCCCGGCTGACGGTCGTACCCGTCGCCGAGTGACTGCCGGTCAGGGATTGATGGCCAGATCCAGGTAGGCGGCGAACACGACCAGATGGACGCCTCCCTGGAGCGGGGTGGCCCTGCCGGGAACGACCGTCAGGGAGCTCACCACCACGGTCAGCGCGAGCAGCACCATCTCGGTGGGGCCCAGGCCGAGAACGAGTGGTCCGGAGAGCCAGAGTGATGCCAGGGCGACGGCGGGGATGGTCAGTCCGATGCTGGCCATGGCGGAGCCGAGGGCGAGGTTCAGGCTGGTCTGCACCCGGTCCCGGCGGGCGGACCGCAGGGCCGCGATGGTCTCGGGGAGCAGGACGAGCAGAGCGATGATCACACCGACCACGGAGTGCGGCATCCCGGCCGCTTCGACCCCGGACTCGATGGTGGGCGACACACCCTTGGCGAGGCCGACCACGCCGACCAGGGCCAGGCCGAGCAGTCCCAGGCTGATTCCGGTCTCCCGGGCGGACGGGGCATCGGCGTGGTCGTCCACGTCGATGACCTGGCCCTGTCGGGTGATCGGCAGGAAGTAGTCGCGGTGCCGCACGGTCTGGGTCGTCACGAACAGCCCATACAGCACCAGGGAGGCGATCGCGGCGAAGGTGAGCTGCGCGGTGGAGAACTCCGGGCCCGGCTTGCTGGTGGTGAAGGTCGGGAAGACGAGGCTGAGTGTGGCCAGGGTGGCGACGGTCGCCAGGGCGGCTCCGGTGCCTTCCGCGTTGAAAACGGCCAGCCCGTGGCGCAGCGATGCGACGAGCAGGCACAGGCCGACGATCCCGTTGCAGGTGATCATCACCGCCGCGAACACCGTGTCGCGGGCCAGCGTCGAACTCTTGGCGCCGCCGTCCGCCATCAGGGTGACGATGAGGGCGACTTCGATGATCGTGACCGCGACGGCGAGGACGAGGGATCCGAAGGGTTCACCCACCCGGTGGGCCACAACCTCGGCGTGATGCACGGCGGCGAGCACGGAGCCGGCGAGGACCAGGGTCACCAGTGCGACCACCGCGGCGGACAGGTCGCGCCCCCAGGTGAACGCGAGCAGCACCACCGCGATCGCGGGGACCACCGTGGTCCATCGCGACGCGAGTGACCTGAGCCGAACGATCATGCCGCGATCGTCCCAGCCGGGAGCCTGCCCCGCACTCCGGCGGCGCGGGGCACGTCCGGGACCGCGGCGGACGAGTCCGCCCCCGGGAGAACCGCTACTTCAGCTCGGTCATCTCCTGTACGTCGCAGTCCGTGAAGGACGGCGGCCGGGTGCACAGCGCTGCCATCTGCTCCGCCATCTTGCTCGTCTCCGGGTCGTTGCTGTTGCGCATGGCGTCCTCGTACGACTCGAACTCGATCAGTACGAGGTAGCGGTTGGGCGTGTTGCGGTCCTGCAGGACGAGACGGTGGGTGGGGCCGCCCGCGCGGCCGACATTGCGCTGTTCCGCCTGCTGGACGAGTTGACGCATCTCGTCCATCCGCTCGGTTTCGATGTCGATGATCTGCACGAACTTCATTGGTTCCTCCACCCGGCCCGGGCGCTCCCGGGAGGGAGACGCTCGGGATCCAAGCAAGCACCGGGAACGGTGGTCGGCAATTCGCCACGCACCGCTCCCGGGGGTGGTTGTCGCTACGTTCGACGTGGTCAGGCGTCGATGCTTTCCTTCGGAGCGCCCTCGGCCTGCTCGCGCGCCGCCTGCCTCCTGGTGGCCGTCAGGCTGGTGATCGTGGTGACCACGAGGACCGCGCAGATCACGCCGAGCGAGACCGGGATGGATATCTCGGGAACATGAACGCCGGACTCGTGCAGCGCGTGCAGGACGAGTTTGACGCCGATGAAGCCGAGGATGACGGAGAGGCCGTAGCTGAGGTGGACCAGTTTCTTGAGCAGGCCTCCGATGAGGAAGTACAGCTGTCGCAGGCCCATCAGCGCGAACGCGTTGGCCGTGAAGACGATGTACGGGTCCTGGGTCAGGCCGAAGATCGCGGGAATCGAGTCGAGCGCGAAGAGCACGTCCGTGGTGCCGATCGCCAGCATCACGACCAGCATCGGCGTCATGACACGCTTGCCGTTCTGCCGGATCCACAGCCTGGTGCCGTGATAGCGGTCGGCCACGCCGAACCGCTGCTCGGCGGCCTTGAGCAGCCTGTTCTCCTCGAACTCCTCATCGTCCCCGTCGGCCCGCGCCTCCTGGATCAGCTTCCAGGCGGTGTAGATGAGGAACGCGCCGAAGATGTAGAAGACCCACGCGAAGTTCGCGATGATCGCGGCGCCGGCGGCGATGAATATCGTGCGCAGCACGAGGGCTATCAGGACGCCCACGAGGAGCACGCGCTGCTGGTACTTCGAGGGCACCGCGAACTTCGCCATGATCAGGACGAAGACGAAGAGGTTGTCGACGCTCAGCGACTTCTCGGTGATGAAACCGGCGAAGAACTCTCCGGCGGGCTTCCCGCCGGCGAAGAGGAACAGTCCGAGTCCGAACAGCCCGGCGAGGGCGATCCAGACGACGGTCCAGATTCCGGCTTCCTTGATCGATACGTCGTGCGGCTTGCGGCCGATGAAGAAGTCGACCGCGATCAGTGCGGCCAGCCCCACGATGGTCAGGACCCACAGGGCCAGGGAAACATTCACTGCGCCTCCGGCAGTACGTAACGGCAGATTTCAGCGTCGTTCGCCACCGGAGGTCTCTTCCACCCGAGGCCGCCGGGGCGCTGGGTGCGCCCGGGAGCCTGCGGGCCGACGTCCCGGGATCTGACTCGATCCGTGTTGACGGGTGCGTCGCAGCAGGTAGGGAGTACTCCCCTCCGTATGGAAAAAAAGAGTACCCGAATCACCAAGGAAAGGTAAAGGGATAGGTAAAAGAAGAGCCAAGTCCCCAGCTCAGAGCACTTTACGGATGCTTGGTGAAGCGCCTTGACCCCTGAGGTCCAGGGTCCGAGGGAGTCGGGGTCAGCGGTTCCACGACCGGCGGGCCGCCGCCACCTGCGTGAGGATCTGCTGCAGCACCTGGCTGTTCGCGGGAACGAGTGCGGGCTCGTACGTCCACGCATGTCCGACCCATGGGTCGGCGAGATGGTCGTCGGGTACCGGCGTGATCCGCAGCAGTGACCGCCAGAGGGGGTCGAGCAGCGGTCCGTACGCGGCCGCGTCCTCCCGGTCGGCCACCATCATCAGATGGACGCCGACCGCCGGCCCCTCGTCCGCCAGGTAGCGGAGCTGGGTCACGGCGCGGTCGTCGAAGCCGTGCGGGAAGTCGTTGACGATCAGCAGCTGCTCGGCGGTATCGAGGCCCGGCGGCAGCGAGTCGGCCGCTCCCCCGCGCAACGCCATCTGCACCAGGTCGACGCGCTGGGTGAGACGGGTCAGTACGTCCGCCACGCCCGCGGCACCCGCGGCCGGAGAGCTGCCGAGCACCCCGGACCGCGTCAACGGCGCCAGGGCTGAGGCCCCGGCGCCGGCCGGGTCGATGACATGCACAGTGAACTCGCCCGCGGGATACACGGCGAGCAGTCGGGCGGCGTGCGCGACGGCGGTGTCCATGGCCAGGCGGCGCACCTGGTCTGAGTCGGCGAGCGTGCCCTCCAGGGAGGCGTGCCCGCTGTCGATCCACAGGCCGCGCTCCAGCGGCAGGCGCACCAGCATGGGGACGCTCAGGTTCTCGCTCTCGGGCAGCCGGAGGTCGCCGAGGCGCAGTGCCATGGGGACTTCCATGGGTGCGCGGTAGCCGTGCCAGACCGGGTTGTCCCAGCGTGCGTAGGCCATCGGCAGCGCGGGCTCCACGACCTCGGCCTCGGCGGTGAGCTGGGCGAGGTCCCGGTCGAGAACGGCTCGGGCCTGGTCGACCAGGTGCGCGTGTTTGGCGTGGGCGGCTTCGCGCGCGACGTCGCCCTGCCCGCCGATCCGGCTGCGCGGGTCGGAGAGGACGTGGTCGAGCTCCTTCTCCATGCGTGAGTCGGCGAAGTCGACGGCGCTGCGATACGCGGCGACGGTCCGGGCCAGGTCCTCGAACATCCCCCACACCTGGTTGTACAGCCGCTCCTCCATGGACCAGCCGGTCGCGTCTCCCGCGACGGGCTGGGCGGGCTGCCCGGGCTGGGCCGGAGGCGCGGTCGGTGGGGGCGGCGGGGCGGCGGTCTTCCGTCCGGGGTGGCTGTAGTCGACCGGTCCACCGGCGGTGGGCGAGGAGGGCTGGGTGACCGAGGAGGGGTCGGGCTGCGCAGCACCCCCCGGACGGCCGGGCTGCGAAGCCGTGGCTCCCTGCGGACCGGGTGTGTCGTACGGGGACTGCTGCGGTGTCACGGTCCCGGGGGTGCCCTGCGGTCCGGAACCGGTGTACGGCTGATCGGGACCGGGCGCCGAGGCGGCGGTCTGGCGTGACCGGTCCGCGTCCGGGGTGCGCGACGGCGGTACCGCGACGGACCGCGCCAGGCCCTGGGCCACCGCTTCGTTGATACTGCCCGCGAGCTGCCGTGCCTCGGGAAGCCCCTGGTCGGTGAGGAGTTCGGCGAGTCCGCCCGCGTAGCCCTGGCCGACCGCGCGGACCTTCCAGGCCCCCTGCCTGCGGTACAGCTCCAGGGCCACGACGGCCGACTCGGCGTCCAGGCCGGTGAGGGTGTAGCTGGCGACCTCGGAACCGTCGAGACCGGTGACCGCGACGAAGGGTGCGGCGACGGCGCCGAACCGGACCGGGCCGCCGACCCCGGTGGGCAGCGCGAGCAGCACGCTGACCCGGTGCACGGCCGGCGGCAGAGCGTCCAGGTCGAAGGCCAGGCGATGATCGGCCGCCGCCTGCTTGGAGACCTCTAGCCCGGGAAGCGTGGGCGCGCCCGGGTGGGCCACCCACTCGACGCCTCGGACCCTGCCCTGCTCGTCGCCGAGCGTGGCCCCGGCCACAAGCGGTTTCCCGGCTGAGACACGGACCTCGAGACGGACCTGGGAGAGCGGGTGGTTCTGCCCCCTGACCAGCTCGGCCGTCATCGTCTTGTCCCCCTATGTCGCTGTGTGCGGGTGCGTCGGCCGCCTACAGGTGCGGCAGGATCGCCGGCATGAGGTCCTGGAAGGTGCGGCCGTTGGCCGGCGTACCGAGGGCCGTCATCTGCCAGCCGGTCCCGGCACGGTGCACCTTCGCCATGATCTGGGCCGTGTACTGGCCGCCGCCCGCCAGCGTGTAGCGGGCGAGTTCCTGGCCGTTGGTCTCGTCGACCAGCCGGCAGAACGCGTTCTGCACCTCCTGGAAGGTCTGGCCCGTGAAGGAGTTCACGGTGAAGACGATCTGGTCGATGTGGACCGGGATGCGCTGCAGGTCGACGAGGATGGCCTCGTCGTCGCCGCCCTGGCCGACGCCGCCGACGAGGTTGTCACCGGTGTGCCGCACCGAGCCGTCGTCGCTGACGAGGTGACGGAAGAACACCACGTCGACGGGCTGCTTGTCCGCGAACAGCACGGCGGAGGCGTCGAGGTCGATCTCCCGGGTGCGCGAGCCGAACAGGCCGCGCCGGGGGGCCGCCTGCCAGCCGAGTCCCATACGGACCGCGGTCAGCGTGCCCCCGTCGTTCTTCTGCAGACTGATGGCCTGACCCTTGGTCATGTTGACCGTCACGCGCTGTTCCCCTCTCGAGCTGTCCCCTGTTGCCGCGGAGTCCGCGGATGAGCAGAACCCTACGCAGCGGCACTCACAGCGCCGAACCCTGGGGCGTACTTTGTGTCGGTCTTGCAACACACCGCGCATCAGCCGAAGTCCGGCGCCATCGAGGTGACCGTCAGGCGATTCCCGCCTCCTTCATCTGCCGCAGCTCCTTCTTCATCTCGGACACCTCGTCGCGCAGCCGGGCCGCGATCTCGAACTGGAGGTCGGCCGCCGCGGCGCGCATCCGTTCCGTCATCTCCTCGATCTGCTGGGCGAGTTCGGCCGCGGGACGGTCGGTCGGCACGGTGTCCTTGCCCTTGGCGGACTTGGCGGCCCGGGTCGCCTTGCCGCCCAGCGCGGGGACGGGGGCCTTGGCGCCCTTGCCGTCCTTCGTCTTGCGGTAGCCGGAGCCGAGCAGCTGCTCGGTGTCGACGTCCTCACGGGCGATCTGCGCCACGATGTCGTTGATCTTCTTGCGGAGGGGCTGCGGATCGATGCCCCTCTCCTTGTTGTAGGCGATCTGCTTCTCCCGGCGGCGATTGGTCTCCTCGATGGCCTTCTCCATCGCCGGGGTGATCTTGTCGGCGTACATGTGGACCTGGCCTGAGACATTGCGCGCCGCGCGGCCGATGGTCTGGATCAGGGAGGTTCCCGAGCGCAGGAAGCCCTCCTTGTCGGCGTCGAGGATCGCCACCAGGGAGACCTCGGGGAGGTCGAGACCCTCGCGCAGCAGGTTGATGCCGACCAGGACGTCGAACTCGCCGGCGCGCAGTTCGCGCAGCAGCTCGACACGGCGCAGGGTGTCGACGTCGCTGTGCAGGTAGCGGACCTGGATGCCCAGTTCAAGGAAGTAGTCGGTGAGGTCCTCGGCCATCTTCTTGGTGAGCGTGGTGACCAGGACCCGTTCGTCCTTCTCGGTGCGCTGCCGGATCTCGTGCACCAGGTCGTCGATCTGGCCCTCGGTGGGCTTGACGACGACCTGGGGGTCGATGAGGCCGGTGGGCCGGATGATCTGCTCGACGAAGCCGTCCGAGCGGGAGAGCTCGTACTTCCCCGGGGTCGCCGAGAGATAGACGGTCTGGCCGATGCGCTTCTGGAACTCCTCCCACTTCAGGGGGCGGTTGTCCAGGGCGGAGGGGAGCCGGAAGCCGTGGTCGACGAGGGTGCGCTTGCGGGAGGCGTCGCCCTCGTACATCGCGCCGATCTGCGGAACGGTGACGTGCGACTCGTCGATGACGAGCAGGAAGTCGTCCGGGAAGTAGTCGATCAGTGTGTTCGGCGGGGAGCCGGGCTCACGGCCGTCGAAGTGCATCGAGTAGTTCTCGACACCGGAGCAGGAGCCGATCTGGCGGAGCATCTCGATGTCGTACGTCGTCCGCATGCGCAGGCGCTGGGCCTCCAGGAGTTTGCTCTGCTTCTCCAGCTCGGCGAGGCGCTCCCCCAGCTCCTTCTCGATGTCGTTGACGGCGCGCTCCATGCGTTCGGGACCCGCCACGTAGTGGGACGCCGGGAACACGTAGATCTGGTTGTCGTCGCTGATGACCTCACCGGTGAGCGGGTGCAGCGTGGACAGCGCCTCGATCTCGTCGCCGAACATCTCGATGCGTACGGCGAGCTCCTCGTAGACCGGGAAGATCTCGATGGTGTCGCCGCGGACGCGGAAGGTGCCGCGCGCGAAGGCCACGTCGTTGCGCGTGTACTGGATGTCGACGAAGCGGCGCAGCAGGTCGTCGCGGTCGATCTCGTCGCCGACCTTGAGGTTGACCATCCGGTCCACGTACTCCTGCGGAGTACCGAGGCCGTAGATGCAGGACACCGAGGCGACCACGACGACGTCGCGGCGCGTCAGCAGCGAGTTGGTCGCGGAGTGGCGCAGGCGCTCCACCTCCTCGTTGATCGAGGAGTCCTTCTCGATGTAGGTGTCCGACTGCGGGACGTAGGCCTCGGGCTGGTAGTAGTCGTAGTACGAGACGAAGTATTCGACCGCGTTGTTCGGCAGCAGCTCGCGGAACTCGTTGGCCAGCTGGGCGGCCAGCGTCTTGTTCGGTGCCATGACGAGCGTGGGGCGCTGAAGCTTCTCGATCATCCACGCGGTGGTGGCCGACTTCCCGGTGCCGGTCGCGCCCAGCAGGACGACATCCTTCTCACCTGCGCGGATGCGCTTCTCCAGGTCGGCGATGGCCGTGGGCTGGTCACCGCCCGGCTGGAAGGAGCTGACGACCTCGAAGGGCGCCACCGAACGTTCGATCTTGGATACGGGCCGCATGGATCCACCGTACGACCCCGCACTGACAACCGGGCCCGATCACCTGCTCTGCGGGGTACGGGACCGTCGGTACGCACGCTCCTGCACGGGACGGACGGCCGGACGACGGCCGGCGTGGACGACGACGGGATGGGCCGGGATGCCCGGTCGCCTGATCTCCGCGGGTCGCCGGTCGGGCTTGCCCATGACCATCTGCGGATCGAACATCACGACGACGCCCGCCAGGCAGAGGAAGGCCAAGGGGCCGATCATCATGGGCGCGAGCAGCGTGGCCGCCGCGTCCCCGGCGGGGGTGACGCCGGTCGAGCCGTGCAGGTGGACACTGAGCGCGGCCATGCCCATGTAGTGCATACCGCTGACGGCCAACCCCATGACGAGGCTCGCTCCCACACTCCAGAGGAATCCACGCACCTGTCCCGCGGCCCAGAGGGCGGCGGTGGCGGCCACGACGGCAATGACGACCGAGGCGGAGACGGTGAGGGTGTTGTACGCGAGCTTGCCGTTGAGCCGCATTCCGGCCATGCCCAGGTAGTGCATCGAGGCGATGCCCAGGCCGGTGACCGTCCCGCCGGTGAAGAGCGCCGTCCCGGAGGCCCCCTGGTACCCGACGATGAAGATCCCGGCGCCGACCATCAGGACGGCGACCCCCAGACTCGCGAAGGTTGTCGGCTGGTCGTAGTGGACGGGGGTCTCCTCGACGGTGAATCCCATCATCGCGATGAAGTGCATCGTCCAGATGCCGGACGCGATCGCGACCGAGCCGAGCGCGAGCCAGCCGGCCCGCCAGGAGCCGGCGACGAGCAGGGATCTGGTGGTGCAGCGAAGCCCCAGCGCTCCGCCCAGGCAGGCCATGAAATACGCCACCAGCGGTGTGACGAGTCCGTACGTGAAGCCGTCGACTGTGCCTTGCATGCGCGGCTGCCTTTCCCGCCCTGTTACTGCTGGAACTGTCCTGAAATGCCCCCGCCCTCCGGACCGCCGGAGCGGACCGGGTTGAGGCGAGAGTATGACCCCCACCGGAATGGTCGAACGATAATCCGGCAAAGAATCACGACCTCTCCTCACTTGTGCGGCGGCAGTGAGCGGACTTGGACAACTCCATTCAATCCGCGGCCATCTCGCCTCCCCCCTCCGTCGACTCTCTGCTGTCAATCTTGTGCTGTCCGTGATCGTCCGACGCGAGGAGAACGCATGCACGCGCGCGTTGCCGCCGCCACGACCGCCGCGCTTCTTGGGGGAGCCGTTTTGATACTGCCCAGCCCGCACGCCAAGGCCGGCGGCCGGACCACGGCACCGCTGGTCGTCGCCCACCGCGGCGCCTCGGCCTACGCTCCCGAGAACACTCTGGCCGCCATCGACCGCGCTGCCGAGCTCGGGTTCGACTGGGTCGAGAACGACGTCCAGCGCACCGGAGACGGTCAGCTCGTCGTCCTCCACGACGCCTCGCTGGCGCGCACGACCGACGTCGAGCAGGTGTATCCCGGCCGGAGTCCCTGGAAGGTCAAGGATTTCACCGCGGCCGAGATCGCCCGCCTGGATGCCGGAAGCTGGTTCGGCCCCCGGTTCGCGGGCGCGAAGGTGCCGACGCTGCGGGAGTACATGGAACGTGTCTCGCGCAACCACCAGAAGCTCGTGCTGGAGATCAAGAATCCCGAGCTCTATCCGGGCATCGAGCGGCAGACGCTCAAGCTCCTGAGCAACGAGGGCTGGCTCGATCCGGCGCACCTCAGGGACAGGCTGATCGTCCAGAGCTTCAGCGCGGACAGTGTCCGGACGGTGCACCGGCTGCGGCCCGGCATCACGACGGCCTTCCTGGGGACCCCTCCGATCGCGCGGCTGCCCCAGTACGCGGAGTTCACCGACCAGATCAACTCGGATCACCGGTCGCTGTCGTCCGACTACGTCGCCGCGGTGCACGCCCTCCACGGTCCGCACGGCCCGATGAAGGTCTTCGCCTGGACCGTCGACGACGTGGCCACCGCGCGGCGCCTGGCGGGCTTCGGCACGGACGGCGTCATCACGAACGTGCCCGACGCCATCCGAGCGGCTCTGAGCTAGCGTGCCATCGCCCGGGACGCGGACGGGCGCCGGTGTACGCGCCCCGGGTGTTGTCAGTGGCGGGCCGTACGGTGGATCGCATGGACAGCCACGGGCGGTACGAGCAGCAGGTCGTGTGGGCCGTCGTCGGCACGGACATCGGTCCGCTGCTCCTCGCGGCGACGCCCCACGGCCTGGTCAATGTCGTTTTTCACGCGTCGGACGCGGTGCGCGACAAAGCGCTCGACCGGCTCGCGTCCCGTCTGGGCAGCGAGCCCGTCGAGGCGCCCGGGTCCCCGCTGCTGGCCGAGGCGATACGCCAGATCCAGGCGTACTTCGCGGGCGAGCGGCACGACTTCGACCTGCCGCTCGACTGGTCGCTGATCTCGGGGTTCAACCGCGAGGTGCTCCGCGAGTTGAACTCGGGCGTTCCGTTCGGTTCCGTCGTCGCCTACGGCGACCTGGCCGGGCGGGTCGGGGAGCCCCGGGCGGCGCAGGCCGTGGGGGTGGCCATGGGCTCGAATCCGCTGCCGGTCGTGGTGCCCTGCCACCGGGTGGTCGAGAGCGACGGCGGTATCGGCGGCTTCGGGGGCGGTCTGGAGACCAAGCGGAAGCTGCTGGCGCTCGAGGGAGTCCTCCCGGAGCCGCTTTTCTGAGGTCGCGGCGGGACCGGCGGCACCCCTCCCGCCTTCGAGCGGAGGGCGGAGGGGTGTGCCGTGCGTGCGGCGGAAGCGTCCGCTCCTGAGGCCCTCAGGTCCTCAGAGGCTGATGTGGTACGCCTTGCGAAGCGTCTCGTGCACGGTCCACGTCGTGCGGTCGCCCTCGCGCAGGAACGCCGCGTCGCCCGGACCCACCTCGATGACGTCGCCGCCCTCCACCGCGATGGTGGCGCGGCCACTGACGACGACGAAGAGTTCGTTCGCCTCGGTGTCGGTCACCACGCCGGGCGTGATCTGCCAGATGCCGCGCAGTTGCTTGCCGTCGGCGGACTCCCACAGCACCTTGCCCGTCACAGCGGGATCGCCGGAGACGATCTGGGCCGGGTCCAGCGGCTCGGGTTCGAGTTCGGCGTCGGGAATGTGCACGGCGAAGGACGGCGTGGCCTGGGAGTTCATGGTCATGAGCGGACACCCTAAGGGCTCGCCCGCCGCCCGGGACGACGAGGGTCTCCCCGTCAGGTCCGGCGCCGCACGGCACTTCCGGAAAGTCCTGACGCGGAGGGTGGCCGTAACGCGCGGCCGGTAGCAGACTCCGCCCCGCGAACAGCCGCTGGCATCCGAGTCACGGAGCCGAAGGGACGGCGATCACGCATGAGCGGAAGCGGAAACAGGGCAGTCGCGTATCTCAAGCCGGGTGCGGTGGAGGTCAGGACCATCGACCACCCGACGCTTGAACTGCAGGACGGGCCAGGCGTGGCTCGCGAGAACGTCGGCCGCACGTGCCGGCACGGAGTCATTCTCAAGGTGCTCGCCAGCAATATCTGTGGCAGTGACCAGCACATGGTGCGGGGCCGTACGACCGCACCCGAGGGGCTGGTCCTCGGACACGAGATCACCGGAGAGGTACTGGAGCGCGGTCCGGACGTCGAGTTCGTCGAGGTCGGGGACATCGTGTCGGTGCCGTTCAACATCGCCTGCGGGCGGTGCCGCAACTGCAAGGAGCGCAACACCGGCATCTGCCTGAACGTGAACCCCGCGCGTCCGGGGGCGGCCTACGGCTATGTCGACATGGGTGGCTGGGTCGGCGGCCAGGCCGAGTACGCCATGGTCCCGTACGCGGACTTCAACCTGTTGAGGTTCCCGGACCGCGACCAGGCGCGCGAGAAGCTCCTGGATCTGACGATGCTGTCGGACATCTTCCCGACCGGATTCCACGGCGCGGTCACCGCCGGCGCCGGGGTCGGCTCGACGGTGTACGTCGCCGGAGCGGGCCCGGTCGGGCTGGCCGCGGCGGCGTCGGCGCAGTTGCTGGGCGCCGCTGTCGTCATCGTCGGGGACCTCAATGCCGAACGCCTCGCCCAGGCGCGGAGTTTCGGCTGCGAGACCGTCGACGTCTCCCAGGGCGGTGTGGAGGACCAGGTCGCGCAGATTCTCGGCGAGCCCGAGGTCGACGCGGCCGTCGACGCGGTGGGCTTCGAGGCGCGGGCGCACGGCCGGGACCCTCGGGAGGCGCCCGCGACCGTTCTCAACTCGCTGATGGGGGTGACCCGCGCGGGCGGTGCCCTGGGCATCCCCGGCCTCTATGTCACGGACGACCCCGGAGGGATCGACCAGGACGCGAGGACCGGGACGCTGAAGGTGCGTCTGGGCCTGGGATGGGCCAAGAGCCACCGGTTCACCACAGGCCAGTGCCCGGTGATGCGGTACCACCGGGGGCTGATGAAGGCGATCCTGCACGACCGGGTGCATATCGCCAAGGCGGTCAACGCGACCGTGATCGGCCTGGACGACGCACCGCGCGGTTACGCCGAGTTCGACCAGGGCGCCGGCCGCAAGTACGTCCTCGATCCCCATGGGGCACTGGCCGGCGTACGGCCTGTCTGACCCGGCCCGTCCGGACCCTCCTTGTCGAAGGCCCGTCCGGACCCTCCTGCCGAAGGGGTGTTCCCGCGCGCGTGGAGCACCCCTTCTGCCTGGGGAGGACGGGATCCCGCCCGGCGAAGGGGTTGCTCGTGGTGCCCGGCCTCGAAGACGTTCCCGTCCGGCTCACGGAAGCGCAAGCCGCGCCCGACAGGGTCGAGACGTGGCGAGTTGTCCGTCATGTGCCCAGGCTGGTGTCGTACGCCGCCAGCCGCACGGGTTTGGCCGGGCGCGCCGCTCGCCAGAGATCCAGGTACGGGGAACGTCCACCGACGGCAGGAGGCAGGCGCGTGATCGTGGTGTCCGAAGAGGTGCGGGAGGCGCTCGACGCGCGCCGGCCGGTGGTGGCCCTGGAGTCGACGATCATCGCCCACGGGCTGCCCCGCCCGCGGAATCTGCAGGTCGCGCTCGAACTGGAGGAGCTCGTCCGGGAGGAGGGCGCCGTCCCCGCGACGATCGCCGTGCTCGACGGCCGGCCGCACGTCGGCCTGGACAAGGACCAGCTTGAGCGGGTCGCGAACGAGGACGGCATCCGCAAACTGGGCCACCGTGACCTGCCGCTCGCGGTGGCCGCGGGGGCGAGCGGGGCGACGACCGTGTCCGCGACGGCCCTGCTGGCGGCGCGCGCGGGGGTGCGGGTGTTCGCGACGGGAGGGCTCGGCGGTGTGCACCGCGAGTGGACGGTGACCCAGGACGAGTCCGCCGATCTGGGCCTGTTGGCGCGTACCCGGATCACGGTGGTGTGCGCGGGCGTCAAGTCGATCCTCGATGTGCCGGCGACGCTGCAGCGCCTGGAGACACTGGGCGTGGCGGTGGCCGGGTACGGCACGGACAGGTTCCCCGGCTTCTATCTGTCCGACTCGGGGCACCCCGTGGAGTGGACGCTGGAGTCCCCCGAGCAGGTGGCGGAGGTGATGCGCGCGCAGGACGCGCTGCACGCCCCCGACTCCTCGCTCATCGTCGCGAACCCCGTCCCCGAGGAGGAGCAGCTCGATCCCGCGCTCCACGCGCGCGTGCTCGCCGACGCGCTGCGCGCGTGCGAGGCGGAGGGTGTGACCGGACAGGCGGTGACGCCGTTCCTGCTGGGCTATCTGGTCCGGCACACGGACGGCGCCTCACTGGGCGCCAATCTGGCGGCGGTACGGGGCAACGTACGTCTCGCGGGGCGGATCGCGGCGGCCTGGGCGGAGGTGTGAGCGACACGGACCGGGGCACCCCGGACAGCGGCACCGGTACAGATGCGGGCGACCCGGCCCAAGGCGCTCTGCTCGTCGTCGGGGACGTGGTCACGGATGTCGTCGCGAGGCATCGCGGGCCGCTGGCGGCCGGTACCGACACCGTCGCCGCCATCCGGACCGTTCCGGGCGGCGCGGGCGCCAACGTCGCGTGCTGGGCCGTGTACGAGGGCTGCGCCGACGTGCGGCTGCTGGGCCGGGTGGGCGGCGACGCCGCGGCGTGGCACGAACGCGAACTCGCGGCGAGCGGCGTACGGCCCCTCCTGGTGACCGATCCGGAGGCGCCGACCGGGACGGTGATCTGCCTGGTGGACACCGGAGCGTCGGCGGAGCGTACGTTCCTCACGGACAGCGGGGCGTCACTGCGGCTCGCGCCGGACGACTGGTCGCCCGCGCTGCTCGACGGGGTCGCGCGGCTCCATCTGTCGGGCTATCTGTTCTTCTCCGAGCCGAGCCGGGCGCTGGTGTCGGTGGTGCTGGAGGCGACACGCGCGCGGGGTGTGCCGGTGAGCCTCGACCCGGCGTCGGCGGGGTTCCTCACCGAGCTGGGTGTGGGCCGCTTCCTGGAACTCTGCGCGGGCGTGGACGTCCTGCTGCCCAGCCGTGACGAGGCGTGCCTGCTGACCGGGCTGCCCGATCCGGCCGACGCGGCGGCCAAACTGAGCCGCCATTTCCCCTTGGTGATCGTCAAGTCTGGGGGTGCCGGGGCCCTGGTCGCCCGTTCCGGATCCGTTCGGGCCCGTGTCCCGGCACTACCCGCGACGCCGCGGGACACGACGGGTGCCGGTGACGCGTTCACCGGCGCGTTCCTCGCCGCCTTGCTCGCGGGCGCCGGGCCCGAGGAGGCGGCGACGGCGGGGTGCGCGGCGGGGGCGCAGGCCGTGGAGCGGGTCGGCGGAAGACCCCCCGCCGGAGGCCGACGGCGACGCGCGGGAGAGACGCGGGTCCGCTGACCGCATCGACCGTACGAGGGACAACTGTGGCACCCGATTGCCCGCTTCTCGCCCTCGCTCAGTTCTTGCGCCCCCAGGCCGAGATCATCGGCGCCGTCGCCAGGTCCATGGACCCAGCGGCGACGTTCGCCAGGTGCCGGTCGATCTCCTCCTGGGTGGCCAGGCCCGCGGTGACGAGCTGGTCGCGGATCTGACGGATCGTCGCGGACTCCAGCGTGGTGCAGGCGGGTGACGTGACGGGGAAGTACGCGTCGGCCTCCACGCCCCGCAGTCCCGCCTCCCGGAGCAGCCGCGGGAGTTTGCGGCCGTACGCGAGATCGGCGCCGCGATCGGCGAGCAGTTTGCGGAAGCCCTGGCGCAGCCGGTTCGCGAGCTGCTGCTCGGGGCCGTACTCGTCCGGGCAGAGCAGCGGCTGCAGGGCGGGGTCGGCGTCCTCGACGAGGATCCGGCCGCCGGGGCGCAGGGATTTGATCATCGACCGCAACGCCCGCTCCCGGTCCGGCACATGAACGAGTACGAGCCGGGCGTGCACGAGGTCGAAGCCCTCCCCCGGCGGTTCCTCGGCGCCCACGTCGTGGACGCGGACCTCGACCGGCGAGCGTGCCACGGACGCCGCCCACGAGGTGTCGATGTCGGTGGCGACGACCTTCCCCGTCGGACCCACCTTCTTGGCGAGCCAGGACACCACGGACGTGCCGCCCGCCCCGACCTCCCAGCAGCGCCAGCCGGACCCGACGCCGAAGCGCTCCATGTGCCGGAACGTCGTGGGGTCGAAGAGAGTGGCGAGGGCGTCGAAACGCTGTCCCGCCTCGGTCTGCTGGTTGTCGAGGAGATACCCGTCGGCTCGCGTCATAGGGAGATCATCCCAGTTGTCCCGCTCGTCGGGAATCGTCGACGCTCCCGTTGTCGGCACCCGCGTCACGTGACTGTTCCGGCTCCGCGGCACCGGGCGCCGTCGGGTGACGCCGAGTGACACCCCCCGTCCGGGTACCCCACACCGCGGAACGGAATGTTCCGTTCCCACAGTCTTTTCCGGTGGCGGATCCGGCCTGGCAGACTGGCTCGCCAGGCGCAAAGTGCGGCCCGGGGAGATCCACGCGAGGAGATCCAGATGTCCATGGCAGGGAATTTGCGGAGGGTGACGGCTCTCGGCGCGGTCGACGGCCTCCGCAGAGTGGCACGGCTGACACGGCGGCGTCACCGTGTCGACCTGAGTCACCCCGCCCGGTCGCCGCTGGGCTCCGCGGTGGTGAACTGTGTGGCGTACGAGGACGGTGTCCGGATCCCCGAGGGCCACGATCTGGTCGACACCGTGCGCCGGATCCGCAAGCGCGAAGGGGGGTTCGTCTGGCTCGGACTGCACGAACCGACCGACGTCGAGTTCGCGGGCATCGCCGAACTCTTCGACCTGCATCCACTGGCGGTCGAGAACTCGGTGGAGGCGCATCAGCGTCCAAAGCTTGAGCGGTACGGCGACACACTGTTCGCGGTGTTCAAAACGGTCTGCTACGTGGAGCACACGGAGTTGACCTCTACGAGCGAGATCGTGAATACCGGCGAGATCATGGTGTTCGTCGGGCCGGACTTCGTCATCACCGTGCGACACGGACGGCACGGATCCCTGGGCCCGCTGCGCGAGGAGCTGGAGTCCGATGCGCAGCAACTGTCCAAGGGGCCGGCCGCGGTCCTGCACGCGATCGCGGACCATGTGGTCGACGACTATGTGAGCGTCACCGACTCGGTCCAGGCGGACATCGACCAGGTCGAGGCCGACGTGTTCGCCGAGAACGGCGCCCGCGCGGACGCAGGCCGCATCTACCAGCTCAAGCGTGAACTCCTCGAACTGAAGCGGGCCGTGGTCCCGCTCGCCCGGCCCCTCCAGGAACTGGCGACGAGGCCCGCCCGGGTGGTCGCCCCGGAGATACAGGCGTACTTCCGTGATGTCTCCGACCATCTGCTGCGGGCGACCGAGCAGATAGCCGCCTTCGACGAACTGCTCAACTCGATCCTGCAGGCGCATCTCGCGCAGGTGACGGTGGCGCAGAACGAGGACATGCGGAAGATCACGGCGTGGGCGGCGGTCATCGCCGTCCCGACCATGGTCTGCGGTGTGTACGGCATGAACTTCGACAACATGCCCGAACTGCACTGGAGGTTCGGCTACCCCATCGTCATCGGCGTCATATCCGTCGGCTGCCTCGTCCTCTACCGAGGGTTCCGGCGCAACGGCTGGCTCTGACACGACTCTCGCCCGGCACGGCCGGCCGGACGAGAGCACGCCACGTGTTCGGCAGAGTCCCGGGTCGTTTCGGGCCGCCTTCCAGTGGGGTCGCAACGGGAGAGTCGCAACGAGAGTGTCGGAACGGGGGCGGAAAGATCAGGAGAGGTCGGAGGACCGACCGGGTCGGAGGACCGGTTCAGCCCATCGCGCCGCTCGTGTCCCTCGCGTAGACGCTCTCTACCCAGGCGGCGAGTTGTTCGTCGCTGACGTGCCGGGCGAGGTCGGCCTCACTGATCATGCCGACCAGCCGCTTGTCCTCGATCACCGGAAGCCGGCGGATCTGGTGCCCCTTCATCTCCTGGAGCACTTCGCCGACATCGGCGTCGGCGTCGATCCAACGCGGTGTGCCTTGGGCCATCTCGCCTGCGGTGATGTGCGCGGGGTCGTGGCCCATGGCCACGCAGCCGACGACGATGTCGCGGTCCGTGAGGATGCCGCAGAGGCGTTCGTTCTGGTCGCTGATGGGCAGCGCGCCCACGTTGAGCTCGCGCATCAGCTGGGCGGCGCGGTCCAGGGTCTCGTGGGCGGGGATCCACTGGGCACCACGGTGCATGATGTCTCCGGCGGTGGTCATGTAGTACCTCCCGGTGCCGGACGGCCGGCGCGGCGCGGAACACACCGCTAGTCCCGGCGCCCTATATTCTCGCCGCGCCCCAGGGGCTGCGCACCTGGAAGTACGTGGATCCGGGCGGCCGGCGAACCGGATCGAGGGCCACCGGACCGGGCCGAGGCCGAGGGAACGGGGCGAAGTCCGAGTGCATGGGGGCGGCCGTCGTGGTCAGCCGTTCCACGCCGGGTGGCGGGGGTCGTCCGCTCGCACCAGGACGTCGGCCGTGGTGGCCGGGTCCACCTCGCTCTCGTAGCGGGCGAACGCTGGGAGGGTCCAGTGCTCCGCCTCGGGGGTACGGCGGCGGAGGGCACCCGGGGAGAGAAGGACGTGGACGCTGAGGTCGAACGGGAACCAGTGGCGCAGAAGGAGGGGGCCGTGGAGCAACAGGATCCCGCCGGGCGGGAGTTGGACGTAGGGGCTGCGAGTGGCCCGGTCGGTGTCGGGGTCCCAGAGATCGGGCAGGACCCTGCCGTCGCCGCCGGGTTCGAGGGGACCGAAGACCTCGCGCCAGAGAGCGCCCGTGTCGAACCAGCTGTCGTAATAGGCCTCGACGTCCTGGTGACCGTATTCGAGCCGGAGCGAGGCGGGGCGCAGGAAGCCCTCCGCGCCGACGACCAGCGAGGAACGGCCGCGTATGCGCAGCGCCTCGGAGACGCGGTGCGCGAGTTCGCCGGGCCGGCCGGCCGGGGCTCCGTCGAAGGCGACGCGTGGCCAGGGGCTGCCGTCCTGCGGCTTCAGGTCGAGCAGACGGTCGGCGAGGAGGTCGCCGAGCCGTTCCCAGGTGATCGCTTCGAGTCGCACAGGGCCCATGATGCCGCGAGCGCGAAGGGACCCGGTCACCGCGGCGGACCGCGAGCGGGCGCGGGAGACACCGGGCGGCCGGGCACGGGGCGCGCGGGACGTGGCCGCCCCGACGACGTAGGTCGCCTAGCGCGCGGGGCGTCGCCGCTCAATGCCGTAGGTCACGGGGCGCGCGGGACGTCGCCATCACGACGTAGATTGCGGGGCGTGCGGGGCGTCGCCGCGCTGTGCTGTAGGTCACTGGGCGTGCGGGACGTCGCCCCCGACGCCGTAGATCGTGGGGCGTGCGGGGCTTCGCCGCGCGACGTAGATGTGGCGCCGGTCCGGGGAAGGAACCGCGTATGGCACCGATCGCTGATCCCCCGCACCGGAACGGACTTCTCGTCGTCCAGCCGCTCAAGAAGCGGCGCTGTGTCGAGTGCCGGAGCGGGCCGCTCGCGCTGCTGGTGCTGGAGGAGGGCGCACCTCGGTGCCTGGACTGCGCGGATCTCGGACACCTGGTGTTCCTGCCGCGCGGCGACACCGCGCTGACGCGCAGATCGCGGGAGGGCAGCACGCTGTCGGCCGTCGTGGTGCGGTTCAACCGGCGACAGGGCCGCTACGAACGGCAGGGCGCCATGGTCGAGGAGGCTGCGCTCGCCCTGGCCGAGGAGCGGTGTCTGGCGGACGCGGAGGCACGGCGGCGGCGCCGGGGACGGGACGCCCGGCGCCGGGAGGCGGAAGACGTCCGCTTCACGGACGCGTTCGCGCGGGAGATACGCCGGCTGTTTCCGCACTGTCCGGCCGACCGGGCGCGAGCGATCGCCGCACATGCCTCGGTACGCGGCAGCGGACGGGTCGGGCGGAGCTCGGCGGGCCGCGCGCTGTCCGAGGCTGCCGTGACCGCCGCGGTGCGCGCGTCCGTACGGCATACGGAGACACCGTACGACCAACTGCTGATGAGCGGCGTTTCGCGGTACGAGGCGCGTTGCCGGATCGCGGCCACGGTGGACACAAGGCTCTGGGAATGGCGCGACGACATCACCGCGCAGGCGTGAGGGAACGCTCACGCGGGCGTGGAGGGACCCTCACGGTTGCGTGAGGGGACGCTCACGCCCGGTGTGAGGGGACGCCCGGCGGGGGTCGGTGGACGCTCGCGCATGAGGTCGCGTCGCTCGGCCATGGCCCCTGCCGTCGTAAGGGATTTCACTTGTGGTGACGGTCGGCGCTGTGCAGGATCTTGGGTTCGGCCGGTTCGACACGGGAGTGGACATGATCGATGGACCGTATTTCGTGCTGACACTGCTGGGGGTGCTCGGCTGCGGGCTGGTGGCGGGGGTGTTCTGCGGGTTCTCGACCTTCGTGATGAGAGCGCTCGCCCAGCTGCCGCCCGCACAGGGGGTCGCCGCGATGAACGCGATCAACGTCGCCGCGGTCCGCCCCCCGTTCATGGCGGTCTTCGTCGGGTCGGCGGTGCTGTCCTCGGTGCTGGCGGTGGTGACGTTCGTGCTGCTGCCGGACGGGGGGACGGTGGAGTTGCTGCTCGGCAGCGCGCTGTATCTGTTCGGTGCGTTCGGGGTGACGATAGCGGCGAACGTGCCGCGCAACGACAGGCTGCTGAAGCTGGACCCCGGGACACCGGAGGCCGCCGTCTACTGGCCCACGTTTGTGCGCGAGTGGACGATGTGGAATCACGTCCGCACCGCCGCCTCGGCCGCCGCGGCGGTGTCGTACGCCCTCGCCCTCACCTGAGCCGCCCGTCCCTCCTACGGTTCTTGAGCCGCCCGTCCCTCCCACGTTCCTGAGTCACCCGTCCCTCCCACGTTCCTGAGCCACCCGTCCTGCGCGTTCCTGAGCTGCCCGTCGCTCCCGCGGCTGTGTGTCCACGCCCGCCCCGGACGGGTACGGGTCCGTCCTCGTCCCGGCCCTCGGTCCGCTGTCGTCCGGGGCGGCGGCATATGCGCGGGCGACGTATCGTGGCCTGAAAGGAGTGCTGCCCGGATTCCGCGGCCGGTGACGGCCGAGCGCCGTGCGGCCCCGCACCGGTACGCGTACATGGGGGAGACGGCCATGGCCGATCCCAAGGGTTTCATGACCACACCGCGCCAGGAGTATCCGCGCCGGCCCGTCCAGGAGCGGGTGCGGGACTGGAACGAGGTGTACGTTCCGGGAGCCCTGCTGCCGATCATCGAGAAACAGGCTGACCGGTGCATGGACTGCGGCATCCCCTTCTGTCATGACGCGTGCCCACTGGGCAACCTGATCCCCGAGTGGAACGACCTCGTCTCACGCGACGACTGGCGGGCGGCGAGCGACCGGCTGCACGCCACGAACAACTTCCCCGAGTTCACCGGTCGGTTGTGCCCCGCGCCGTGCGAGGCCGGCTGTGTGCTGGCGATCAACCAGCCCGCCGTCACCATAAAGAACGTCGAGGTCGCCATCGCCGACCGTGCCTGGGAGGACGGGTTCACACCCCCGCGTCCGCCGGACCGGCTCTCGGGACGGACGGTCGCGATCGTCGGATCGGGGCCCGCCGGGCTTGCCGCGGCACAGCAGTTGACGCGGGCCGGGCACACGGTGGCCGTGTACGAACGGGCCGACCGGATCGGCGGTCTGCTGCGGTACGGAATCCCCGCGTTCAAGATGGAGAAGCGGCAGCTCAACCGGCGGCTGGCCCAGATGCGCACCGAGGGAACCAAGTTCCGCACCTCGACGGCGATCGGCACCGACATCGGCGCGACCGAGCTCAAGGCGCGCTACGACGCCGTGATTCTCGCGCTCGGGGCCACGGCCTGGCGCGAACTGGACGTACCCGGAAGGCAGTTGTCCGGCATCCATCAGGCGATGGAGTATCTTCCGCTGGCCGACCGGGTGTGCGAGGGGGATCTGGAGGTCTCCCCGTTGTCCGCGGCGGGACGACATGTGGTGATCGTCGGCGGCGGGGACACCGGAGCCGACTGCCTGGGGACGGCGGTGCGCGAGGGTGCCTCGTCCGTGACCCAGCTCGACATCTATCCGCAGCCGGAGGCCGAGCGCGACGAGGACGCCGAGCCGTGGCCGACGTATCCGAAGATCTACCGGCTCTCCGGCGCGCACGAGGAGGCCGGCTCGCTGGGCACGGCGCCCGCCGCGGACGCTGACGCACGGCTCTTCGCCGCGTCCACGCTCCGGTTCGGCGGGAGCGCGGACGGGCGGGTGCGCTCGCTGCATCTTGTCGAGGTCGACGGGCGCCGACGCCCGGTCCCCGGTTCCGGGCGGACCCTGCCCGCCGATCTCGTGCTGCTCGCTCTCGGCTTCCTGGGCCCGGACCGGAACGACGGCCTGATCGACCAGCTGGGACTGGCACTTGAGCCGCGTGGCACGATCGCCCGCGGCGCCGACTTCGGCACGAACGTTCCCGGGGTGTACGTCGCCGGGGACGCGGCACGCGGCGCGTCACTCGTCGTGTGGGCCATCGCCGAGGGCCGGGCGGTCGCCGCGGCCGTGGACCGGGAGCTGAGCGGGGCGGGCCGCACCCGTCTGCCCGCCCCGATCGGACCGTACGACCGCCCCATGACCGTGTAGCTACGACCGCCCCATGACCGTGTAGCTACGACCGCCCGATGACCGCGTCGCTACGACCGCCCCGTGACCGCGTGGCGCCGACGGAGTGGCGTCCCGCGCCGCAAAGAAAAGCACCCCGCCGCGGTATCCCCCCTTCCGGGGAATCGTCACGGCGGGATGCTCAACTCCCGTGCGATAGCTACGGTTTGCGTCCCACCGCCCCGTAGCCGGGGATCACTCCGTCGTCCTGTCCCGGCACCGGTTCGCCCAGTTCCGGGTGCCATTCGTGGACCACCGCGACGCCCGGCTCGACCAGATCGAGGCCGTCGAAGAAGCGGGTGAACTCCTCGCGGGAGCGGAGCGCCAGGGTGACGCCCGCCGCCTTGAGCTTCGCGATCGCCGCCGCCGAATCCTCCGGGGTGAAGTCCGCGGTGGCGTGCGTGACCATCAAGTAGCTGCCGGAGGGCAGTTCGGACAGCAGCCGGTCGACCAGGGCGTGCGCGCCGTCCGTGTCGGAGACGAAGTGGAGCAGCGCCACGAGGGAGAGCGCCACGGGCCGGCCGAAGTCCAGGACCTTCCTGGCCCCGTCGAGAATGGCGTCCGGGTCCCGCACATCGGCCTGCAGATACTCGGTCACTCCCGCGTCCGAGCTGCGCAGCAGGGCTGCGGCGTGGGCCAGCACGATCGGGTCGTTGTCGCAGTACACGACCCGTGCGTCGGGTGCGACGGCCTGCGCGACCTGGTGGAGGTTCGGCTCGGTCGGGATGCCGGTGCCGATGTCGAGGAACTGCCGCACACCGTTCTGGGCGAGCCAGCGGGTGGCACGGTGCATGAAGGCGCGGTTGACCCGGGCCATCACCGGCACCCTCGGATCGAGGGTGAGCATCTGGCGGCCCATTTCCTCGTCGACGGGGTAGTTGTCCTTGCCGCCGAGGTACCAGTCGTACATCCGCGCGGGATGCGGCTTGCTCGTGTCGATTCCGATGGGGGGCTGCCCGGTCATGACGGTCTCCGTAAGTCCGCGCCGTGGTAAGTGATCAACTCAGAACCAAATTCAGGGAAGTCGGGGAAAAGAGAAAGCAAGTCGTTCAGGAAAGAAGGAAGTCCGCCTCTCCCGCTTTCGCGCCCTGGATGAACGCGGTCATCTCGCCGGGCGTGTAGATGAGGGCGGGACCGTCCGGGTCGGCCGACTGACGGACGGCGATACGACCGTCGGCGAGTTTCATCGCCTCCAGGCAGTTGCCGCCATTGCCGCCGCTCCACGGTTTGTGCCAGCCCTCACTGCCCAGTTCACGGGCGGGCATTCCGTTGTAGATGCGCACGTTGCCTATTCGCGGGTTGATGCGTTCCGGCGTGACGCGTTCCATTCACAGCTCCTTGCGGAGATCCCGGAGGATCTCCTTCGTGCGATGTGCCGTGGCGGCTTGAGCCGCCATGCGGTCCATGACCTCCAGGTGGGTCGCCACCTCGGAACGCGCGTCCAGGTAGACGGCGCCGGTCAGGTACTCGCTGTAGACCATGTCCGGGAGTTCCGGCATGGCAAATCGGAACAGCACGAAGGGCCCGTACGTGCCGGGGTGCGGACCCGAGGAGAACGGGATCACCTGCAACGTCACATGGGGCAGCTTCGTGGCCTGAAGCAACTTGTCGATCTGGGCACGCATCACCTCGGGGCCGCCGATGGTGCGGCGCAGCACCGTCTCGTCCATCACGGCCCAGATCCGGGGTGAGTCCTCACGCGTGAGCAGATCCTGACGCTGCATGCGCAGGGCCACGTGCCGCTCGATGTCCTCGGGCCTGGTCTGCCCGATGGCCCCCGCCTTCAGGACGCCGCGGGCGTAGTCCTCGGTCTGCAACAGGCCTGGGACGAAGTGGGGTTCGTAGGAGCGCAGGAGGGCGGCGGCGCCTTCCAGGCTGACGTGCATGGAGAACCAGTCGGGCAGGATGTCGTGGAACCGCTGCCACCAGCCCGGTTTATTGGCGTCCTCGGCCAGTTGGACGAAGGCCTCGGCCTCCTCGTCGCTGACGCCGTACGACTTCAGCAGGAGCTGGAGGTACGGGATCTTGAGCGACACCTCGGCCATCTCCATACGGCGGACCGTCGCGGGGGCCACGCGCAGGATCCGCGCGGCCTCCTCGCGCTTGAGACCCGCGCGTTCCCGCAGGTCCAGCAGTCGCCGGCCGAGAACGACCTGGCCGACCGTCGGCGCGGACCGCGGTTCGCTCACGTCCCACCTCCACTGAGTCCGGACAGCCCGGTCGGCGCCGTCCGGGTTCTTCCTCGTCCTCCTCGACGATCCCAACTGGCGCCGCTCGTCTTGCTGTTGCCAGCAGTGTGCCACGCGCCCCCACCGCGTCACACGGCACTCTGCATTTTTCAGAGTGAGTCTTGCCAAGTGTTCACGGCGGGGAGATAGTGGCAAGCGTGATTCCGTCCGCGCCGTTAGGAACAGACGCCGCCGAAGACCGGTTCGGTCTCCGTGCCGCGATGGGGCAGCACCCCGGAGCGGCCGCCGAGCGCCGGTTCCGCTTCGAGCTGGCCGCACACCCGGGCTCCGTGGCTCAGGCGAGACGCCTGACCCGGTCCCGCCTGTCCGGCTGGGCGGTGTGCGAGGACACCTGCGACACGGCGGCCCTGGTGGTCTCCGAGCTGGTCACCAACGCGATCGTGCACGCCGCCGGGCAACGCGTCGTCTGCGAGCTGCACGACGCCGACGACCTGGTGCGCATAGCCGTGTGTGACGAGGGATGCGCTCCGGGTGAGCCGCATCCCTCCCCGCAACGGCCCGACGAGGAGCACGGGAGGGGATTGCTTCTCGTCGCGGCAGTGTCCAGGGCCTGGGGGGCCCAGGACACCGGGCCCGGCCTGCTGGTGTGGGCGGAGATCGCGCGCGCGGCAGGCCGGGCCGATGACACCGACGGCACCACCCGGGAGACCTGGCAGGATCCGGGCGAGCCGGACGACAGGCACGACCTGGACGAACTGGACCGCATCGACGCCGAGTTCGGGGACGGATCCGACCTGGGGCTGCCCGGCCGGCCGCGCGAAGCACGGTCCGGCCGGGACACGCACGGCGCGGACACCGGCCCGCGGGCGGACCTGGGCTGGAGCGCGAAGAAACCCCCGAACGACGGTCGGGGCACGGGGGCGGAGGGATCCTGGGGGGCGGGAACCGTGGGGAACCCTCAGCCTCCCTCCGCCCGGAGCGGGAGCCAGGATCGGGATCCACTGGAGGGTCGGGGTCCGCTGGGGAATCGGGATCCGCTGAGGGATCGGGATCCGCATCGGGAACGGGATCGGGACAGGGAACGGGAACGGGAGAGCCTGTGAGCCGTACGTCTGCGGCGGGGCCTGCGACGCAGGTCCTGAGCCTGGACACGCTCGTCCGCCTGAAGCGCGGACGGCCGCAGTCCGGGCCGCCGAGGCGTCTCCCGGTTCCCGAGGGCATGAAGGTGCCGCTGGGCTGCGACGCGGTGTCCGTGCCCGCCCACTTCGGACCGATGCTGCTGTCGCGGCTGCCGCGCGTGGGCTGCGTCTACGCCGACCCGGCGCACTGGTGGTGGATCGTCCCCTCCGACTCCGATGTCGCCCTGGAGTGGCCGGCGCCCGCCCACTACGTCACGGGTGCGGTCGTGCCGGACTCACCCCGGATTCCCGGGCTCATCCACAAACCGGATGGCACGCTTCCGTATACCCCGCCGATACCTCTTTACCTGGCCCTCTGCCGGGTCACGGGGACGACACCCGCCTGGTCGCGCCCGATCAGCGCGTGAACGCCGGAGCGACCTGCTCCCTGACGCCTATTGCTCGCCCTTGACGCCTGCCACCTGTTCATTGCTGCTTGCCTCTGGCCTCTTGCTGCTTGTTCCTTGATTCCGCTCGGCTTTGGGGCGGAAAGGTTCGCGGCGAAGACTCCCGCGTCAACGGCGGCCGGCCCGGTCCCGCGCGGCCCTCACTCGACGCCGTCGACACCGCCCACGACGACCAGGAACGCGTCGGAGGCGAGATCCATGACGACCTCCGCGGCCTGGCCCTCCTGGCGGCGCGCCTGCGCGAACTCCTCGGCGGGCCACGACCCGCGCGGTCCTCCGGCGGGAAAGCGCTCCAGCACCATTCGCCCGTTCACCCTTTACCTCCATGTCGCGCTGCTCTCCAGAGTTAAACGCCTGCCATGGGGTGAACGGCTCTGGAAGTGACGGTACTGAGACGAAGTCGACACTGGGTACCAAGCCCCGCCGCGACAGGCGCCGCAAGCCTCCGGCACTCGTCGGACCTCGTCCCGATCGCGTCAGTCCTCGTACTCGTCGTGGTACCGGACGCGTTCGCTGCCCGCGGGTGCCCCCAGCGTTGAGGCGCGGCCCTTCGGCTCCTCCCACTCCTCCTGCCGTCCCAGCGCGGTGAGATCGAGGAGCGTGCTCGTGGAGCCCAGACCGTCAAGACCGCGTTCGTACGTGGAGTACGTATGGAAGACGCGTTCGCCCTCACGCAGGAAGCAGCTCATCCCGGGCCGCTCGTAGGGTTCGTGTCCACCGAACGACACCTGGAAGTCGTAGTTGAAGTCGCTGTCGTACGACGAGTACCAGGGCACCGTCCAGCCCATCCGGGCCTTGAAGGGCAGGATCTTCGTGTATGGCGCCCGGGACACCGCGGCGAACTCCGTTCCGCGGGCCCGCAGATGGGCGAGGTGCCCGATCTGGTCGAGGAACGCCGAGCAACTGCGGCAGCCCGCGTCCCACTCGGGAGCGAACATGAAGTGGTAGACGACGAGTTGGTCCCGTCCCCGGAAGAGGTCGGGCAGCGTCGCCTTCCCGCCGCCGCTGTCGAAGACGTACTCCTTGTCGATCTCGACCATCGGCAGTCCGCGCCGCGCCGCGCTGAGAGCGTCACGCGCGCGGGTGGCGGCCTTCTCCTTGACCAGCAGTTCCTCGCGCGCGGCCTGCCACTCCTCACGCGAGACGATCTGCGGAAGCGTCATGTGCTCCTCCTACGGAACGGTGCCTACTCTGCGGTGGACGCCCGGGAGAAACGGAACTCATCGGAACAGCGCCAAGATTTTTCGGGGACCGGGAGCACGCGGCGCGCGCCGAGCAAGCCCGTGCGCGTCGCACTCCCGACGACCGTACGGGCAAGCCCCCGCGCGCGTCAGACCACGACGGACCGCGCGGGCGCTTCCCGCAGTCCCGCCCGCTCGCGCCGGTCGGCCAGTTCGCCGAGCAGTTCGGTGATCCGGTCGGTGTGCCGAGACGTGAGCCGGCCCGCGTCGTCGAGCTGCACGGCGCACGCCGTGGTCGTGTCGACGAGCCGTTCCAGGGTGGCCGCGACCTCATCCGTACCCTCGGAGTGCCGTGCCAGGGCCGGGAGTTCGGCAGCGGCGAGATCGATCGCGGCACGGGCCTCGGCGAGCGCGCGATAGGCCTCCCGGCGCAGGACCCAGCGGCCCGTACGGTCGCGGGCCGTGCCGTCGCTCAGCACATGGGCGAGATAGACGTCCGCCGCCTCGGTGGCCCGGGTGAGCCTGGCCCGTACGGTCCCGCCGCGCTGTCCGAGCGTCGGCAGATGCCCGACGAGCAGCACGATCGCGCAGGCCAGCAGTGTCTCCACGATCCGGTTCCAGGAGGCCTGCGGCTCGCCGCCGGCCATCACGAGCGCGAGGACCAGGACGGTGACGACCGCGGTCTGCGCCGCGAAGTGGCGGGTGGCGACGGGGATGAGGGCACCGCTGACCGCGACGAGGGCGACGAATCCCTCCGGACGCGGCAGCAGGAGCGCGAGCCCCGCGAAGGCGACCGCGCCGAGGACGGTTCCCGCCGCCCGGCACAGCACGCGTGAGGCGAGCGGTCCGAGGTCGGGCTTGACGAGGAAGACTGCGGTCGCGGGGAGCCAGTACCAGTGCGGGTGGTTGCCGTACCAGCGGGCGTGGTGGAGGGCCTGTGCCACGGCGACGCTCGCGCCGAAACAGAGGGCGACCCGCAGGCCGTACTCGCGCCCCGCGGAACCGAGAGCGGTGCGTACGAGTGAGACGGCGGTACGCCGCCGGGGGTGCAGGACGTTCCCGGAGCCCCGGTCGAACGTTTCAGCGGCATACAGCAGGGCGTCGTGCAGGGCGCGCAGCGCGGGCTCGGCGGATGTGCCGCTGCCGAGCGGACCGGACCTGGCGCCGGGGACGGCGGGCGCCGGGAGCGGACCGGTGGGAGCTCCGGTGCGGACGGCCACGGCGAGCCGCCGGGGACCCTCCGCGGCCCGTGCGGGCACGGCCTCGCCCGTCCAGGCGAGCGCGGTCGCGGCCTCGGCGAGCGGCAGGGCAGCGGCGTACTGCGCGTGCAGTCGCCGCTCGGCCGCGGAACTGGCGTATCGCCGCAGCCGTGGCCCGTCGAGGGCGTCCTGCGCGTGGTCGAGGGCCGCGGTCAGCGCGACGCGCCGCCGGGTCGCGTCGGGTCCGCCCGCCGCGAGCAGCAGGTGGGCGATGGCGTCGTAGACACCGCCGACGGCGTCCCGCTCCCCGTCGAAGCGGTAGTCCCCGGTGTTCACCGCGGTCGTCGGCAGTGCCAGCCGCAGCGCGAGCAGCCAGCCCGCCCCGCCGACGAACAGAAGCGCACGCATCCACCCGGGTTCGGGCAACGGCATCCCGGCCCCGATGGCCGAGGCGACCAGCAGTTGGGTCCCGGCTCCGGAGGCGACGGGTCCGACCGCGCTGACGGCTCCGGCGAGCAGTCCGAGCCCGGTGAGCAGAAGGGTGAGCGTCACGGCGCCGGTGTGCTGTCCGGCGTACGACCCGATGAGCAGACCGGCGGCCCCGGCGAGGGCCGGTACCCCGAGCCGCTCGACGGCGACCCGCCGGCTGCCCGGCCGGTCGTTGATCCCCGTCAGCATGGCGCCGAGGGCGGCGATCACTCCGAGTGAGGTACGACCACTCAGTACGGCCACGAGCAGCAGCGGCCCGGCGGCGAGCGCACCGCGCACGACCGCGTTCCAGGGGACCGGTCCGCGCTGCGCACGAAGGGCATGGGCCAGCCAGGGTGGTACGGCGAGGTGGGTGAGGCGCACGGGTCGGGCTCCTGTCGGGCGAGGGCGGAATGCCTTCGGGCGACGTCGGCCGGGCTCGTGTCGTTACCAGGGTAGTGCGCGTTGCCCGCGGAAAACGAACGCGGGGATTTCCGCGACGTGACACTTCACGGGAGACGGACGGGACGGACGGGAAAGTGGGGACGGACGCGATGGACGGGACGGGCGAGATATACGAGGTACTTCGGGAGGAGGAGCGGGTCCGAGGGCGTAGCCGGCCCCCGGACCCTGAGATGCCACCATGTCGCACGCCGGCACACTTGAGAACCCAGGTCAGTCGTTATGTCGCCGCGTCCTGCCTTTGGACCACCACGCATCGAGCTGCGCGGACTGGACTTGAACCAGCATCTCGGCGTACTGGGGCCTGGGCCCGGTCGATCCGGCGATCGGCGGCGAATACTGAGTCTGGAGCAATAGTCTGAGATTGATCACGGTCTGCCTCTGCCGGATTGGGCTACCGCGGCGCGTGGACACTCCGTTTGGCCGGAGTGCCGTTCTGGTGCCGCGGGGAGGACTCGAACCTCCACTGGAACCGTGCATTCACGACAAGCTTCAGGTTCAGCTTGCGCTCCTCGCGCACCCCGGCCGTGGTACGTGGTGGCCGGGGAGTTCAGAGGCTACCCCTGTGCGAACAGGTAGCCGAAAACAGCGTCGCCGACGCGCTGGTCGACGACGTCCTCGCCGTTGGCCTCCTCGCGGGCGAACTTGACCGCCTGCTGCAACTTCTCGACACGGTCGAGGAGTTCGTTCACGCGACGGGCGGGCAGGGCTCCGGAGAACTTGACGGTGGTCCAGTAGCCGACGGGGATGTCCTCGTAGTACACCTCGACCTGGGCCGGATGCTTCTCGGTGGCCTCGGCCTTGACGTGGTTCCGGGGGACCTTCTTCGTACGAAGGGTCCGCACCGGCTCGGTCTTCCAGGCGTCGGTGGACGGATCCCGCACCCAGGACTCGGAGGCGTCGAGGACGGGCAACTTCCTTACGAAGGTGTTGAGATCGGTGAGCTGCTTCTCGAGGAAGAGCAGATAGGACACCGGCACCTCGGCGACGAGCACGCGCCCATCGACCTTCACGTCGGCCCTCGCCGCGCAGTTGGCCCAGTCCTTGGTGGCGGTCACATCGAACAGCCGCGTCAGAGTCGCCGCGGTGTCCCGCAGCACGTCCTCGGCCTGCACCTGAACCCGGGTCGACTCGGGCGGCAGTTGCTCGCCCTCCTCGTCCTTCGGCTGATACGTCCGCGAGATACCGGCGAGCAACGCCGGTTTCTGCAGCCCATGATGAGCAGCCGTCAGGTCCTGATGGGACTTGGACTTGATGCCCTTCTCCACTGCGATGATCTGATTGAGTTTCGCCACGTCGGTGACCGTAGCAGCGTGGGCCGGGATGACTCGAAGGATTATTCGCGCCGGGGTCGAGGGCAGACCCGGCCGGCACCAGCGCCCTCGCCCAGGCGGGATCCTGCAGATCCCCCCGTCCCTTGGACCCGGGCGACCCTTGGACCCGGCAGACCCGGCAGACCCGGCAGGCCGCAGGCCGCAGGCCGCAGGCCGCAGGCCGCAGGCCGCAGGCCGCAGGCCGCAGGCCGCAGGCCGCAGGCCGCAGGCCGCAGGCCGCAGGCCGCAG
>NZ_JBIVVR010000001.1:252133-535993 GCF_044757755.1 Streptomyces sp. NPDC091209
CCGCAGGCCGCAGGCCGCAGGCCGCAGGCCGCAGGCCGCAGGCCGCAGGCCGCAGGCCGCAGGCCGCAGGCCGCAGGCCGCAGGCCGCAGGCCGCAGAGAGAAACAGCTCGGCGGAGAGGAACGGCTCGGACTCCGGTTCCGTGCCGGGAACCTTCTCGTCCGTCAGTCTTTCCCTGCGCGACGCCGGCGAAAATTCGGATGCGGGTACTGTCCTCGGACCCGCATCATCGGCAGGTTGTCCGTCACCCGTCGGCAGCCCCGCCCGCGGCCGCACCCACAGGGAGCCCACATGGTCCAGCGTGTCACCGTTCCCAGCCTCTTCGCGCCGCCCGTCTACGCGCACGCGTCCGTCGTCGAGGCAGGGACGAGGCTGGCCTTCCTCGCCGGGTCCGTGCCGCTCGACGCCGACGGGAAGCTGGTCGGCGCGGGCGATCCCGTACGGCAGGCGGCGCAGGTGCTGGCCAACCTCGACGAGCAACTGCGGGCCGTGGGAAGCGACATGGCCCATGTCGTGTCGACCGATGTGTACGTCGTCAGCGGTGAGCCCGCGGTGCTGTCCGCGGTCTGGGCTGTCGTCGAGGCCTCCGGGCTGAGCATCGGCCCGCACTCCTCGACCCTGCTCGGGGTGGCCTGCCTCGGGTACACCGGCCAGCTCGTGGAAATCACGGCGACCGCCGTCGTCCCCGAGACCGAACCGACAGCCGAGCCGGCGACCGAGAGCGAACCCGACTGCGCCTGAGGTCCGCGTGCGGGACCCGGCGCCCGGGACCGAATCTCCCCAACTGGCCGCGTACTCGTCCGTGCTCGGTTGATCTCCGGATTCAGGCTCATCGCGCCCGACTAATCCGGCGGAGGCAGCGGGGTCAGTCCCGCTGCCTCCGCCGCCGCGCTGAGGACTTGGCGCAGCATCGTGGGTGTGAGCCGCCCGGTGAAGGTGTTCCGCTGGCTGACGTGGAAACAGCCGAAGAGCTCGACCGAAGGGGAAGGGGAGGTCGAAGGGGGCTCGGACGCGGACCCGGACGGGGGATGGGAAACGGTGCTGGTGTTGGTCTTCTGCGGCTCCGGCCGTCGTACGAGCGTCACTCGTGCCCCGTGGGCGAACGCCGGGCGCGGCCGAGGTACCGTCCACCCCGCCTCGGCGAAGGCCGGCAGGGCAGCTTGCCAGCCGAAGGCCCCGAGGACGACGACCGCCCTCAGCGTGGGCCGCAACAGGTCCAGCTCCTCGACGAGCCAGGGCCGGCAGGTGTCCCGCTCTTCGGGCGTCGGTTTGTTGGCGGGCGGCGCGCAGTGCACGGGAGAGGTGACGCGTACGCCGTACAGTTCCAGGCCGTCGTCCGCGCTCACCGAGGTCCCCTGCGAGGCGAGACCGACGTCGTGCAGCGCCGCGTACAGCACGTCGCCCGACCGGTCCCCCGTGAACATCCGCCCGGTCCGGTTGCCGCCATGCGCGGCTGGTGCCAGCCCGACGATGAGAAGGGACGCGTCGGCCGGGCCGAACCCGGGCACCGGACGCCCCCAGTACGACTGATCGGCGAAGGCTGCGCGCTTGGTGGCGGCCACCTCTTCGCGCCACGCGACAAGACGCGGACAGGCCCGGCAGTCGGCGATCCGCGCGTCCAGCCCGGCGAGATCGGCGGGGCCGGCCGGACCTCCCACCTGGCGGGCCGGGCTGGAAAAACCTCCCACCCGGCGGGCGGGGGCTGCCGGACCTGCAGGGGCTTCCCGACCGGCAGAGACTTCCGGACTCGCGGGGGCCGCCGGTCCGGCTTCGTTCGGGCCGCTGCTGCGCACGCCACCACCGTACGACCAGTCCGTCCGCGTAGACCTCCCACTCCCGCCGGGGGGCTAGGTCATCTCCGCCCCGGCCGCCAGGAACCCGCAGATCAGCAGGAAAAGAATGGCTAGGAGCGGCCAGATGAAACGCAGGTACTTGTCGTAGCCGACCTTGGCGAGGGCGACTCCGCCGATGGTGACGGCCGTGGTGGGGACCCAGAGGTTCATCCAGCCGCTGGCGGACTGCCAGGCGGTGACGACCACGGCACGGGAGACGCCCGCGAAGTCGGCGAGCGGGGCGAGGATCGGCATCGCGAGGGTCGCGTGGCCCGAGGTGGAGGGGATGAGGAAGGCCAGTGGCAGGTTCACGACGAAGACGATGATCGCGAAGAGGCTGGAGGAGGTGCCCTCCACGATGCCCTCGATGGAGTGCAGAACCGTGTCGGTGATCTTCGAGTTGTTCATGATCACGGTGACTCCGCGAGCCAGCACGATCACCAGCGCGGGTGAGATGAAATCCGCGGCGCCCTGGATGATCGTCGCGCTCAGCTCCTGCTCGCCCATCCGCGCCACCACCCCGACCAGCACCGCCGCGCACAGGAACAGTGCCGCCAGCTCCGGGAAGGACCAGCCGAGCTCGAACCCGTACGGCCGCGCGTCCGCCTTGCCGGTGAGCGCGCTGGACCACGGCACGACCGAGAAGATCATGAAGGCGAAGACCAGGGTCGTGGTGACGAGGACCGCCTTGTGCAGACCGGTCAGTGCGGGAACTTCACCGGCGGCTTCCTGGGCGTGCTCGCGGTCCCCCGGCAGGAAGCCGGTGATCGAGCGCTCCGGGTTCTTCCGCACGCGGCGCGCGTACCGGATGACGTACGCGATCGTGACCGCCGTCAGCACGACCCACATCACGAACCGCAGCACGATCCCGTCACCGAGCGAGATGCCGGCGGCGGACGAGGCCACGCCCGTCGCGAACGGGTTCACCGTCGAGCACAGCACCCCGATGCCGGCGCCGAGAATGATCGTGCCGACGGCCACCATCCGGTCGTAGCCGAGCGCCAGCATCAACGGCACGATCAGCCCGTAGAACCCGAGCGTCTCCTCAGCGAAGCCCTCCACGGTTCCGAGCACCGAGAAGACCAGCATGATGCCCGCGATGAGCAGCCCCCCGCGCGCTCGCAGCCGGTGGGCGAGGAGGCCGATACCCCGGTCGAGCGCGCCCGTCGCGAACACCACCGTGATGAACGCTCCGATGGCGAGCACGAAGAGGAACACGCCCGCGCTGCCGTACAGCTCACCGGCGAATTCCGGGCCGACCTGCGCGGTCTTCTCGTCCAGGATTCCGTAGAGGCCGTTGACGGGCGAGAGGAACAGGTCGTTGAGGCGATCGACGAAGCTCTGACCGGAGTCGACACGGTGGTAGGTGCCCTGGATCGGCCTGCCCTCGGGCGTGCGGTCGTACTGCCCAGCCGGGATCAGGAACGCCAGCGCCCACACGGCGATCGTGACGATCGCGAGGACGGTCAGCGCACTCGGAAACGTGAACTTGCGCCCGTGCGGCGGCTCTTCGGTGTCAGGCGCCTCGGTATCGGTCGGGGTGGTCACCGGGCCACCACCTCCCCGGTGCAGACGCCGGCTGAGACTGCGGCTGTCGCAACGACCACGGCTGCGGCTGCGGCAACAGCAGCCATGCGGTCGTCCGTGAGGTCATCGGAGGCGCCGACGATCATGAGACTGCCCCGGACGCGGCCGGTTCCGTGTCGTCCCGCAGCATTCCTACGAGGAGATCACGGGCCTCCGGTACCTGCTCGGCCGGGAAACCGGGGAACGCGAAGGAAGGGAACGCGAAGGAGGGGATCGCCGCAAGCCGCCGCTCCAGATCTGCACGGAGGCCGTCCATCAACACGTCGGCCTTCGCTGCTGTCTCCACCTCGGCCCCCTCTGCTGTTCCCGGACGGCTTCGCCGCTGTTCCGTGGGCGGCTTCGGTGCCGTACCCCGGACGGTTTCGGTGCCCTTCCCCGGGCGGTTTCGGTGCTGTCCCCGGGCCCCTTCACTCGACAGCCTCGGCGCAGTCGGGGAACGACGCATCCGGTGTGGTCCGTGCGACGGAAAAGGCATGCCGTGTCCCGGACCGGGGGCATTAGAGTCGAACCATGGCTTCTCAGGGTGCTGACGGGGAGATGAAGGGCGCGAGTTCGGGCCGTGCGCACGGCTCGGGCGACGCGGACGCCGCCACGGCCGACTCCGGGGCCCACTCCGGCACTGCTTCCACGGCGAATTCCACGGCCGCCGCCAAGGCCGCCGTCGCCGCCGGGCCCGCCAGTGGCGAAAGCGTGCGGGTCGACGCCTGGATCTGGTCCGTCCGTCTCGTCAAGACACGCTCGATGGGTGCCACGGCCTGCAAGGGCGGCCATGTCCGGGTCAACGGCGAGCGCGTCAAACCCGCGTACTCGGTACGCGTGGGCGACGAGGTACGCCTACGCCACGAGGGCCGTGAACGGGTCGTCGTCGTGAAGCGCGTGATCCGCAAGCGGGTGGGCGCGCCCGTCGCCGTCGAGTGCTACGTCGACAACAGCCCGCCGCCCCCGCCGCGCGAGGCCGTGGCTCCGGCGGGCATCCGGGACCGCGGCACAGGGCGCCCGACCAAGCGGGACCGCCGCGAGCTGGAGCGCCTGCGGGGGATGCAGACGGGCTCGTCCGGCCCGGTCAGCTCCTCCGGTCCGTCCACCGGTACGACGGGAGCGACCGGGTCCACGGGCGCTTCCCGCCGCTCGGCCGGTCCCCGCTGGACCGGTCCTCCCTGGGCCGGTCCCCGCTCCACCAGTTCGTCGGGCTCCACCGGTTCGTCGGGCTCCACCGGTTCATCAGGTTCCACTGGTTCGTCAGGTTCCACCGGCACCTCGGGCTCCTGAACCTTCGGAAAGCCGACGTGCCGTCGTACGACGTCGAGGGCTCCCCCTGAACCGGGACCGGGGGTGCCTCTTCGTCCTTCCCGCGTCGTCACACCTGACGTCCCACCCGTCGGCGTACCAGGCGTGCCGGGGACTGCCCCGGTCGTGCCGCTAGCGTCCTGCCCGGCGCAGTCCCGCCCCTCCGGCGCTGATCCGCTCCCCCGCGCTGATCCGCCGGCTCATCCCTTCACGGCCCTCACCCACACCCCGTCCTCCGTCAGGTACCGGTCCACCTTGAGCCCCGCCTCCGCCAGGGCCTCCTCGAAAGCGTCCTTCGTCAAAGGGCGCGCCAGAAACGTCTGGGTCCAGGTGGCGTCCGGAAACGTGTACTCCGCACGCACCGAGTTGACCCCGTCCCCGACGGGCTCGGCGGACAGGATGCGTACGACGAATCCGGACGGATCCGTGCGCTCGCGGGGCACGTCGGTGTGCCAGTCCACGCCTTCGCGCTGGATCAGCACGCAACCGTCGTCCGCGACATGGCGGACACAGGTGTCCAGGAGTGCCCGCCGGACCCGGACATCGCCGGCGTGTATGAGAAACGACGCCAGCAGCACGACGTCGAACGTCTCGCCGAGGTCGAGGTCCTCGATGCTGCTGCGTACCCTGCGTGCCCCACGGACGTGTTCCAGCATTTCGGCGGACTCGTCCACCGCCGTGACGGCGAACCCGAGCTCCAGGAGCGGGTGGGTCATCCGGCCGACCCCGCTGCCCAGTTCCAGGATGTGCGCGGCGGTGGGCACAGCGGCGGTGATGATGTCCGGTTCGGTTCCGACGGGCAGGCGGGTGTAAAGCTCGACCGCGCAGCCGTCCGGCGTGATGGCACCGGGTCCGGTGCCTTCGTATCCCTGACGCTTCTCGATCCTCATATCCGTCCAACGGACGGGTTCCGTGGGCCCGTTCCCTCATTCCATCACTCATTCGGGTGACGTGTTCGAGGGACACCAGTCCGAGCCGGACCCCGGAAACAGGTCTGCCGGGCCCCAGACCGGTTGGTTCTACCTGACCCCGGACGGAGTCCACGGCAGGACGGACTACAGCACGAACCAGCCCCGCCCTCCATACCAGTGGCCACCCCCGCGCAGGTGGTCCACCACCGCGCGCTCGACGCTGTTGCGCCGCGGGAGTTCGTCGAGCGGCAGCTCGGGATCGCCGAAGACGAAGCCGATGGGCACCGTGTCGTCCGGGGTCGGATCCTCGCACGCGAGGTGGAAGCGGTCCTGGAAGCGAATGATGTTGGAGTCCGCCGGGAGATACCGCTTGAGCTGCGGGTCGAGCAGCCACGAGTCGCAGACGGCGATCTCGTGGCGCTCGTCGGGGTAGTGGCGGGCGAAGAACTCACGGGCCAGGGCGAGCGAACGGTCGCAGGCCTCCGGGGAGAGCGGGCCGCGGAAGTCGGTGATGTGCAGGCTCAGGCAGGGGTCGCCGGGGCCCAGGTCCAGGCCCGCCGCCGCGACGGCAGCGGCTGTGCGGCGCCCCAGCAGCACCCGCTGGAACTGGAGCCGGCCCAGCTGGAACAGCTCGCCGTGGAAGTGCAGGGCGATCCACCAGGGGAACAGCAGTCCAGGGCCGCCGGCCCTTCTGTGGTGCACGGACACATGACGGCCGAGGTCCGCGAGTGTGCGCCGGGAGACGTCGTCCGGGACGGCGCGCCCGAGGTGGTGGGCGCGGACGTACGGAAGCGCCGCTATGAAGACGTACAGATGGAAGCAGCGCCCGAGAGGTCCTGTCGTCGCGGGGAACGCGGGCGGCTCCCAGCCCTTGCCTATCTCGCCCATGTCCCGGACGAAGCGGGTGACGCAGCGCGCGAGGAGAGTCATGGCCTCCGGGTCGGCCGCCAACTGGTCCCGCAGCGCGACGAGTTCGTTGATGTGCTCATGGGGCACGGCCAGATCGAGCAGGATGTCGGGCAACTCGTCGGCCTCCGGGAGCGGCGCTTCCCGCAGGGCGGAGCTCTCGCTCTCCAGGTCTCTCAGCCACTCGGCGAGCCTCGCGTCCGCCCGCAGCTCCTTCAGCAGCACCGTTGCCTCCCCCGGCGGCCGTCGTCCGGGCCGCTCTCCCTTGGTGAACGTGCACCACGAAGAGTACGTTTCCTCGTAGGAGTGGTGATCCTGATGCGTACGGGCAGTGAACCGATGACAGCGCGCAGTGCTCTGCGGATGCGCTTCTGGCTGAGCGTCTGGGGCCTGATCTGGGCCATCTTCGGGACGGTCGCGTTCGCCCTGGTGGGGCGACCGGGATGGGCGGCCGCGTGCGGTCTGCTGTGGGTGATCGTCACCGTCGACATGACCATGATCCTTCGGCACATCAGGCAGGGCCCCCACTATCAGCCGGGCCGTGACGTCCCGCCGTACGAGCCCGTGGACGACCGGCCCGCGTACCGGCCGCCGGAGCGCCGCCGCCCGTCGAAGCCGTCGCACCCCTGAAGGGGCCGGGCGGTCCGTCCTTGTCGCGACGGGCGCAGGGGAAGCGGTCGGTGTCCTCGCCCGGGTGCCGGTAGCCAGGTGGCCACGCGCGCCCGGCGCGCGGGCCTTGTACGCCCGCACCACCGTCGCATCGTTTTCCGCGCGAGCGCCCGCGACCGCCGCCTCGCGCCGACCGCTACGAGTCGAACCGTGCCGCTTCCAGGTACTGAGGCTTCGGGTCGAGTGCGGCCGCCAGTCTGAAGTGCCGCTTCGCCTGCTCGGGGCGTCGCTGGCGCTCATAGGTCCGGGCGAGGGCGAAATGGGCGAAGGCGTTGTCCGGCTCGCGCTCCAGGACGATCGTGAACTCCAGCTCGGCGGGGCGTAGTTGCGCGGCGGCGAAGAAGGCTCGCGCGCGCAGGAGCCGGGCCGCGGTGTTCTCCGGGTGAGCGGCGATGACCCGGTCGAGCAGGTTCACCGCGCCGCGCGGGTCGCGCGCGGCGAGCAGTTGCTCGGCGGCGCGGAAGTCGATGACGTGCGTCTCCGGAGTACGTCCGGTCGATCCGCTGGTCTCGGGCACGGCAGAGTCCTTCCCTCGCTGCAAGGGTTCAACGCCCCTCCTGAGGAGCGCTATTCCTGGGGCTGCCGGGCTCTGCGCACGAGATCGGCCCATACGTCCCGTACGCGCCGCTCCAGTTCCTCCAGCGGTACGTCGTTGTCGATGACGATGTCCGCGATCACCAGGCGCTTGTCGCGCGGGGCCTGTGCGGCCATACGGGCGCGGGCGTCCTCCTCGGTCATGCCGCGCAGGCGGACGAGGCGGTCGAGCTGGGTCTCGGGGCGGGCGTCGACGACGATCACGAGGTCGTACAGCGAGGCCAGGCCGTTCTCCGCGAGCAGGGGCACGTCGTGCACGACGACGGCGTCCTCGGGGGCTTCGTCCTCCAGCGCGCGCGAGCGGGTGCCGACCAGGGGGTGCACGATCGCGTTCAGGACGGCGAGCTTGTGCGGGTCGGCGAAGACGATCGAGCCGAGCTTCGGCCGGTCCAGGCCGCCGTCGGGAGCGAGGACGTCCTCGCCGAAGGCGTCGACGACCGCCGTCAGCCCGGGAGTTCCGGGTGCGACGACCTCCCGCGCGATCCTGTCCGCGTCGATCAGCACGGCGCCGTGCTCGACGAGCAGCCGTGACACTTCGCTCTTGCCGGCGCCGATACCACCGGTCAGGCCCACCTTCAGCATGCCTCGCAGCTTAGGGCCTGCCACTGACAGCCCCTCCGCCCGGGAGTCCGGGATTCCGGGCGTAGGGGTCAGCCGTCGCCTTCGCGCTCCGCGAGGAATCGCTCGAATTCCTGGCCGATCTCGTCGGCCGAGGGGATGTCGACCGGTTCCGCGAGCATGTTGCCGCGGGTCTCGGCGCCCGCGGCGGCGTCGTACTGGTGCTCAAGGCCCTGGACGAGCGCGACGAGTTCCTCGTCGCCTTCCTGGATCTGTCGGTCGATCTCGGTCTGGGTGCGGTGAGCCTCGGTCCGCAGGGCGTGCGCTATGCCGGGAAGCACCAGGCCGGTCCCGGCCGTGATGGACTCCAGGACGGTCAGCGCCGCGTCCGGGTACGGGGAACGCGCGATGTAGTGGGGTACGTGGGCGGCGACGCCGAGGACGTCGTGGCCGGCCTCCATGAGGCGGTACTCGACGAGCGACTCGGCGCTTCCGGGGACCTGCGCCTCGTCGAAGGGGCTGCGGTGGCCGGGCACCAGATCCGTACGGTTGCCGTGCGGGGTGAGACCCACGGGGCGGGTGTGCGGGACGCCCATCGGGATGCCGTGGAAGTTCACGCAGAGGCGGACGCCGAGCCGTTCCACGATCTGCTGGACGGCGGCGGCGAAGCGCTCCCACTCGGTGTCCGGTTCCGGTCCCGACAGCAGCAGGAAGGGCGCGCCGGTGGCGTCCTGCACGAGCCGTACCTCGAGGGTCGGCTCCTCGTACTCGGTCCAGCGGTCACGCTTGAACGTCAGCAGCGGCCGGCGCGCGCGGTAGTCCACGAGCCGGTCGTGATCGAAGCGGGCCACGACCTGGTGCGGCAGTGAGTCGAGTACCCGCTCGACGATCTGGTCGCCGGTCTCGCCCGCGTCGATGTATCCGTCGAAGTGGTAGAGCATGACAAGACCGGCCGACTCCTGGGCGAGTGCCATGTCGACCACGGCCAGGCCCTTCGGCTCCCATGCGTACAAACCCTGCGGATCAAGCACTGTGACCGCTCCTCCTCGTGTTCGTACTGCACAACGTGGCACGGAGCACGGACATTCCCGTCCCGTGCTCCGCACCACTGTCCCGTGCCGGTTTCTCAGCCTCCACGAGCGGCCGGCTGGAGTTCCGGGGACGGTGGGCACCGCCTGCGGACCGCCGCCAGCACAGCACACGGGTGTTACGAGGACCGCACGCGCGCGTGGAGGGCGCTCACAGCGTTGCGGGCGGAGGGGAAGGCGCCGTGCTGCCCGGCGTCGGCGCAGCCGAGCCGGTCGCCCGCGAAGTGGACACGCCCGGTGGGCAGCGGGCCCCGTCGACGAGGCGTGCGCGTCGGTATGGCGAGGGCACGCACTACAGGGAGAGCACTCCCGAAGAAAGGCCTCCTGAAGGGCCTCTACGCAGAAAAGTGGGCCCGCACCGAATCGGTGCGGGCCCACTTCTTTCAGCTACTTGCTAGCGGTGAGCTTTCAGCTCTGGCCGCCGGCGAGCTTCTCGCGGAGGGCGGCAAGCGCCTCGTCCGACGCCAGGGCGCCGGAGTTGTCGTCCGACTCCGAGGAGTAGGAACCGCCGCCACCGGAGGCGGCCGGAGCCGCGCTCGTGGAGGTGGCACCCTCGGCCTCGGCCTGCGCGTCGGCCTCGCGGGACTTGATGACCTGAGCCTGGTGCTGCTCGAAGCGCTGCTGCGCCTCGGCGTACTGCGTCTCCCACACCTCACGCTGGGACTCGAAGCCCTCGAGCCAGTCGTTGGTCTCGGGGTCGAAGCCCTCGGGGTAGATGTAGTTGCCCTGGTCGTCGTACGACGCGGCCATGCCGTACAGCGTCGGGTCGAAGTCGACCGACGCCGGGTCGGCACCGAAGGCCTCGTTGGCCTGCTTCAGCGAGAGGCTGATGCGGCGGCGCTCGAGGTCGATGTCGATGACCTTGACGAAGATCTCGTCGTTGACCTGGACAACCTGCTCCGGGATCTCCACGTGGCGCTCGGCCAGCTCGGAGATGTGGACCAGGCCCTCGATGCCCTCGTCCACGCGGACGAACGCACCGAACGGGACGAGCTTCGTGACCTTACCCGGGACGACCTGACCGATCTGGTGCGTCCGGGCGAACTGCTGCCACGGGTCTTCCTGCGTCGCCTTGAGCGACAGGGAGACACGCTCGCGGTCCATGTCGACGTCGAGGACCTCGACGGTGACTTCCTGGCCGACCTCGACAACCTCGGAGGGGTGGTCGATGTGCTTCCAGGAGAGCTCGGAGACGTGCACCAGACCGTCGACGCCACCCAGGTCCACGAAGGCACCGAAGTTGACGATCGAGGAGACGACGCCGGAGCGGACCTGACCCTTCTGCAGGGTCGTGAGGAACGTCTGGCGGACCTCGGACTGGGTCTGCTCCAGCCAGGCACGGCGGGACAGGACCACGTTGTTGCGGTTCTTGTCCAGCTCGATGATCTTGGCCTCGAGCTCCTTGCCCACGTAGGGCTGGAGGTCGCGGACACGGCGCATCTCGACGAGAGAAGCCGGCAGGAAGCCACGGAGGCCGATGTCAAGGATGAGACCACCCTTGACCACCTCGATGACCGTGCCGGTGACGATGCCGTCCTCTTCCTTGATCTTCTCGATGGTGCCCCAGGCGCGCTCGTACTGGGCACGCTTCTTCGAGAGGATCAGGCGGCCTTCCTTGTCCTCCTTCTGGAGAACAAGGGCTTCGATCTCGTCGCCGACCTTGACGACCTCGTTCGGGTCGACGTCGTGCTTGATCGAGAGCTCGCGGCTCGGGATGACACCTTCGGTCTTGTAACCGATGTCGAGCAGGACCTCGTCCCGGTCGACCTTCACGATGACGCCGTCGACGATGTCGCCGTCGTTGAAGTACTTGATCGTCTCGTCGATCGCGGCGAGGAATGCTTCCTCGTTACCGATGTCGTTGACCGCTACCTGCGGCGTGGTAGAGGTGGTCTCGGTGCTGCTCGTCATGTGGGAAAGGGCTCCGGTACGGACAGTGAGTCGTAGGTACTGCTTACGCCGGGAGCCCGTTTCGCCCTGTAGAAGCCGGACAGTGAAGGAAGCGCCCTACCCGGCAGAAGCCGGAGGCGCCTCGAAAACCGAGGGGACATACATACAGATGCGAGCACAGCCTGCTACGTCTGAGGAGCGCAGGCCCGCAGCGCAACTTGTAGCATACGGGGGCAGCCGGGCAGGGTCAATGCGCGAAGGCGCACACCCGGGGCGGATCGCCGCAATCCCGGCACAAGACCTGTCTCACAAGGCCACGCGGGCAGTAGGACGCCTCTTTCGTGACACGCCCGAGACGGGTTGGACGGAAGAGTACGACGAGGGAGCCGATCATCCAAGAGCCCGAACCGTTCGAACCGGAAGCCACCCGACGTGATGCGGATCTCATCGAGAGTTCCCGGGCGAATCGGAGCTGGTGGGACCGGAACGCGGACGAGTACCAGATCGAACACGGCACGTTCCTCGGCGACGACCGGTTCGTGTGGTGTCCCGAGGGCCTCGACGAGGTGGAGGCCGAGCTGCTCGGCCCTCCGGAGGACCTGAAGGGCAAGGACGTCCTGGAGATCGGCGCCGGCGCGGCACAGTGCTCGCGCTGGCTTGCCGGGCAGGGCGCGCGCCCGGTGGCCCTGGACCTCTCCCACCGCCAGCTCCAGCACGCGCTGCGCATCGGGGGCGCCGTGCCCCTGGTGGAGGCGGACGCGAGCGCGCTGCCGTTCGCGGACGGCTCCTTCGACCTCGCGTGCTCGGCCTACGGCGCGCTGCCCTTCGTCGCCGACCCGGTACTGGTGCTGCGGGAGGTCCACCGGGTGCTGCGGCCCGGCGGCCGTTTCGTCTTCTCCGTGACGCACCCGGTCCGCTGGGCGTTCCCGGACGAGCCCGGACCCGAGGGCCTGACGGTGTCCGCGTCCTACTTCGACCGCACTCCGTACGTGGAGCAGGACGACGAGGGCCGCGCGGTCTACGTCGAGCACCACAGGACGGTCGGCGACCGGGTGCGTGACGTGGTGGCGGGCGGTTTCCGCCTGGTCGACGTCGTCGAGCCCGAGTGGCCCGCCTGGAACACCCAGGAGTGGGGCGGCTGGTCCCCGCTGCGCGGGAACCTCGTTCCCGGCACGGCGATCTTCGTCTGCGAACGGGACTGACGTACGGGATCCGCAAGAGCACAAAGACGGGGGAGCCGAATCGGCTCCCCCGTCTTTGTGCCGCCGCCCGGCACGCGCGCGTGGAGACTGTCCCGGACTTCGTACGCAGCCAGCTCGGCGCGCGTACGAGACTGGGGACGTGATCCGTTACGAAGCTCTGGACGTGCTGCCCGTACGTGGCGCCCTGCCCGCTGTGGACGCCGCCCTGGAGGGGCACGGCAGCGCGGTGCTGGTGGCGCCGCCCGGCACCGGCAAGACGACGCTGGTACCGCTGGCCCTGGCGGGTCTCCTGGACGACGGGCGCCCGGCGCGCCGGGTGGTGGTTGCCGAGCCGCGGCGGATCGCGGCGCGGGCCGCCGCCCGGCGGATGGCGTGGCTGCTGGGGGAGCAGGTCGGCGGGAGCGTCGGCTTCACGGTGCGCGGGGAGCGGGTGGTCGGCCCCCGCACGCGCGTGGAGGTCGTCACGACCGGTGTCCTGCTCCAGCGGCTGCAGCGGGACCAGGAGCTGGCGGGTGTCGACGTGGTCGTGCTCGACGAGTGCCACGAGCGGCATCTGGACGCGGACACGGTGGCCGCGTTCCTGCTGGACGTGCGGGCAGCGCTCCGTCCCGAGCTGCGGCTGGTCGCCGCGTCCGCGACGACGGACGCCGGGGGCTGGGCGCGGCTGCTGGGCGACGCGCCGGTCGTCGAGGCGGAGGGGGTCTCGTATCCGGTCGAGACGGTGTGGGCGCCGCCCGCGCGCCCGGTACGGCCCCCGCACGGGATGCGGGTCGACCCGGCGCTGCTGACGCATGTGGCGTCCACGGTGCGGCGGGCGCTGGCCGAGCGCTCGGGCGATGTCCTGTGCTTCCTTCCCGGGGTCGGGGAGATCGCGCGGGTCGCCGGGCAGCTGGGCGGCCTCGGGGACGTCGATGTGCTCCAGGTGCACGGGCGGGCTCCGGCGGCCGTGCAGGACGCGGTGCTCGCGCCCGGGGTGCGGCGCCGGGTGGTCCTCGCGACCTCGGTGGCCGAGTCGTCACTGACGGTTCCGGGGGTGCGCGTGGTCGTGGACTCGGGGCTGGCGCGGGAGCCGCGGGTGGACCACGCGCGCGGGCTGAGCGCCCTGGCGACCGTGCGGGCCTCGCAGGCGGCCGGACGGCAGCGGGCGGGGCGGGCCGGGCGTGAGGCGCCGGGCGCTGTCTACCGGTGCTGGGCGGAGGCGGAGGACGGCCGTCTGACGCGGTTCCCGGCTCCCGAGATCAAGGTGGCCGACCTGACGGCGTTCGCCCTCCAGGCGGCCTGCTGGGGCGACCCGGAGGCGACGGGGCTGGCCCTGCTGGATCCGCCGCCGGGCGGGGCGATGGCGGCGGCGCGGGCCGTCCTGTCGGCCGTGGGCGCGGTCGACGCCACGGGACGGGCCACGGAACGCGGTGTGCGCATGGCGCGGCTGGGCCTGCACCCCCGGCTGGCGCGGGCGCTGCTGGACGCGACCCCGGTGGTGGGCCGGGCGCGGGCCGCCGACGTGGTCGCCCTGCTGAGCGAGGAGCCCCCGCGTGAGTACGGCGACGACCTGGCCGCCGCCTGGCGCACCGCCCGGCGCGGGGGCGACGCGTACGCGGCCCGCTGGCGCGCCGAGGCCCGCCGGCTGCGGTCCGCGGCGGCTGGGGCCGGGTCCGCGCCCGGCTCCTCCTCCGCTCAAGAAGCGCGCGCCGAGGGCCCGGGGAGCGACCGGGACGGCACCCCGGCCGAGGGCGGGACGCGGGCCGAGTCCGGCGACGACCGGGTCGCCGGACTCGTCGCCGCGCTGGCGTTCCCCGAGCGCCTGGCGCGCGTGCAGGGCGGCTCCCATCTGATGGTCAACGGGACCCGGGCCGACGCCGGTGAGGGATCCGTCCTGCGCGGTGCTCCCTGGCTCGCGGTCGCCGTCGCCGATCGTCCCGTCGGCCGGGGGCACGCGCGCGTGCGGCTCGCGGCGGTGATCGACGAGCGGACGGCACGGCGGGCCGCCGCAGGCCTGTACTCCGAGGGCGACGAGGTCCACTGGGCCGACGGCGATGTCGTCGCACGGCGGGTGGAGCGGCTGGGGGCGGTGGAGCTGGCCGTGCGGCCGTTGCGGAACGCGGACCCCGGACTCGTACGGGAGGCGCTGCTCGAAGGGCTCCGGGAGGAGGGGTTCGGTCTGCTGCGGTGGTCGCCGGACGCCGAGGTGCTGCGGCAGCGGCTCGCGTTCGTGCACCGGCGGCTGGGGGACCCGTGGCCCGACGTCTCCGACGACGTGCTGCACGCGCGCGTGGCGGAGTGGCTGGAGCCGGAGCTGAGCCGTGCCCGGCGGCGGGCGGACCTGGCGCGGATCGACGCCGGGCAGGCGCTGAACCGGCTGCTGCCCTGGGCGACGGGGGAGGCGGCCCGGCTCGACGAGCTCGCGCCCGAGCGGATCGAGGTGCCGAGCGGGTCGAGGATCCGCGTCGACTACACCGATCCCGCGCAGCCGGTGCTGGCCGTGAAGCTGCAGGAGATGTTCGGGCTGCACGCGTCGCCCGCCGTCGCCGGTGTGCCGGTGCTCGTGCACCTTCTGTCCCCCGCGGGGCGGCCGGCCGCGGTGACCGCCGATCTGGCGTCGTTCTGGAAGGACGGCTACAGGGGCGTGCGGGCCGAGCTGCGCGGCCGGTATCCCAAGCATCCGTGGCCCGAGGACCCGGCGACCGCCGAGCCGACGCGGTACACGAACGCGCGGCTCAGGCGTTGACGGGCTCGGGGTCGGCCGCCGGGGCGGGTGCCGGCTCGCCGGGCCTGCGGCCGCGGGCCTCCAGGTACAGGGCGAGGGACAGCAGGGCCGTCCCCAGGAGCAGGAAGCCCCAGGGGAGGTAGGACGTCATCATCAGGACGAGGGTGCGGTTCGACTTGACCAGGTCGACGGTGTGCTCGATGTAGTCCTCGCGCATCTTCACGTGCCCGGAGAAGGCGGTCACCTTGTCCCGGCCGCCCAGGAGCGTGCCGCCGCGGAGCTCCTCCTTGTGGATCTCCTCGCCGTAGACGGGTGCTCCGGTGACCGGCTCGACCCAGAACCTGCGGACAGTGGTGTACCAGCGGGTGGTGCCGGTCTTGGCGAGGGACTCCGGGGTGACGCCCTGGACGGGCATGATCTTGGGGAACGTCACCTTCGTCCAGGGGATGGTCTGCTCGAAGTAGTAGACCTCGACCCCTCGGAAGGTCCGGGTGTCCTTGTAGTGGATGGGCGCCGAGGTGCGGGTCTGCGCGTCGAAGTACTCGTAGTCCCGTTTCTCGGTCCGGAAGGGCCACTTGAACTCGATGCCCTGGCGGGTGACGGGGTCGCCGTCGACGGACTCTCCGGTGGCGTGGACGGGTTCCTGGCTGTGCGCGTCGAAGATGTAGCGCTCGGGAAGTTTGGAGACCATCTTCCCGTCGGGGCCCTGGACGTAGGAGAGCGAGTCCCAGACGACGACGTCACGGCCCGCGGTCCGCTCGATCCGGTCGGAGGCCTCCACGTTGCCCTTGAGGGTCTGCACGATGGTGACCTTGGAGACCTTCTTGGCCTTCATGGTGCCGTAGTCGAGGAGGGTCGCGTCCTTCGCCTCCAGAACCATGTCCTGGTACTGGTTGGCGGGGATCTTGGCCAGGCGCGGGAAGGCGTACCAGCGCAGCAGCGGGGACAGCGCCGCGAAGAACACGGCGAGCGCGAGCAGGATCAGGCTTGCCTTGCGGCGCATCTCGACGGCCCTCCCGGTGCGTGCGTCAGGGGTGCTTGGGGACGGTGGTGAGCATCGGCTTCGGTGAGGTGTGTCCGGCCGGCGAGCCCATGGCCGTGATGGCCAGGACCAGCGCGAGAGCCGCGGCGAGACCGGTCGCGGCGGCGATGAGGGCACGCATGCGGGCCTCCCGGGGCCAGGAGCTGATACATCGTCAGGTCCGGCACCGTAGCAACGGCGGCGCGAGATGAGAACACGTCGCGCACACAACGGATCAGGGCGCCCCCGCGGCGTGAGCCGAGGAGGCGCCCTGGAGTCGCACGGCCGCACGGTGGCGGCGGGGTGCTACGAAGCGGCGGCGGCCACCGTCAGTTCGACGGTCAGTGTCGCCCCGCCGGTGGTGGTGATGCGGAGCAGGAAGGTGCCGGTGGTGTCGTCGGCGTACAGCTTCGGCAGGACGAGCAGGCCGTCCGCGTCGGTGGTCAGGGCGGTGAGGGTGCGTACGGTCGTGCCGTCCGCGTCCTTGAAGTAGGGGCCCTTGTCGTTCTCGGTGGCGTCGTCGGCGGCCTTGATCAGGGTCGCGGTGGCGGCGACCTTGCCCGCGGCGGCGCCCTGGTAGGTGGCCTTGACCGCGATCTGGTCGGCGAACTCGCCGCCCGGTACGCAGGTCGGCGCGGTGTCGGTGGTGCGGGCCAGGGTGTCGGCCTGGCGGGCGGTGACGGTCGCCGTGTAGTCGAGGCCGGCCATGACGCGGCCCACGACGGTGACGCGGACGGTGAAGTCGCCGGTCTTCTCACCCGCCACGAGCGCGGGCGCGGTGGCCGTGCCGAGCCCGTTGGTGAGCTGTGTGGCGACGTTCTCGCCGCCGGTGAAGGTGGCGTCGGTGTCACCGACGATGGTGAACCGCACGCGGACCTTCGCGACGGCCTTGCCGGCCTTGTCCTCGGTCCGTACGGCGATCTTCTGCGTGAACGTGCCGCCGGCCGTCGCCGTGGCCTTGCCGTCGCCCATGTTCGTCAGGTGGTCCACCGTCTCGGTGGGCGTCGGCGTCGGCGTCGTGGTGGGCGGGGTCGGCGGGGTCGGCGAGGGGGACGCGGGCGGGGTCGGGGCGGGGCTCGTCGGGCGGCCGCTCGGCTTGGTGCCGCCCGGCTCGGTCGGCCGCGGCGGGGTGGGGCTCGGGCTCGGCGTGGCCGGGTCGTCGCTGTGGTGCGAGGGCAGCGTGCCCGTGCCGTTGGGGATCTCGTGCGTGCCCTTGCGGTAGTACTCCAGCCACGACAGGACGGTGTTCAGGTACGCCGTCGAGTTGTTGTAGCTGAGGATCGCCGCGTTCATCTGCGCCTGGACCGACATGTCGTGGTCGAAGCGGCACAGGTAGTGCCCGGCGGCCAGCGCCGCGTCGTAGACGTTGTTGGGGTCCTTCTTGCCGTCGCCGTTGCCGTCACGGCCCGCCCACGCCCAGGTGGAGGGGATGAACTGCATGGGGCCCACCGCGCGGTCGTACGTGCTGTCGCCGTCGAACGCGCCGTGGTCGGTGTCCTTGATGCTGGCGAAGCCGTTGCCGTCGAGGACCGGGCCGAGGATCGGCGACAGGGTGGTGCCGGCCGCGTCGACGCGGCCGCCGCGGGCCTGACCCGACTCGACCTTGCCGATCGCGGCGAGGAGCTGCCAGGGCAGGTTGCAGGTGGGCTTGGACTCGTGCAGCGACGCCTCGGCCTGCTTGTAGGCGTCGAGAACGGTCGCCGGGATGCCCGCCTCGGCGGCGCCCGCGGCTGCGGGCGTGCCGCTTCCCACGCTCGTGCTCGCGCTCGGTGCGGGATTCGGGCTCTGGAGCGGCGGAAGATCCGTGTAGTAGCGCGAGTTGCCGGTCGCGGTGCCGTCACCGCCCGCGTCGTTCGCGTCCTGGCCGACGTCGGCGCCCGCCGCCTGTCTGCCGTGGTCGTCGGCGAGCACTCCCGGGGCCTGCGAGCCGGACAGTGCCGCGACCGCGGCCGCGGCCACAGCGGTGGTTGCCGCGCTCTTGCGCAGCCTCCTGCCGAATTGCGCCGCCATTGAGTGAACCCCTCCCACGGACGACCGGCGTAGCCTGCCGTCTCTCAGAACCCTGTGCGCTGCCACTGTTTCCGACCGTGCTCCCCGGCACGGCGACCCAGGTGACCCTACGACAACTTCCTTTGCGTAGGGACCTGTTCGCGCCCGATATTCACCAGTTGGCCATGTGCCGTCGTCCCGCATACTGGCAGCCAGTGATCAACTGGCCGGACATAGCCGGTCAACAGCAGCCGCAGGGGGATGATTTGCCCTTCACTCTCAGTCACGCGGCCGCCGTACTGCCCGCTGTGCGGGGGGACGGAAGCGGTCGTGGCCGATTGATTCCGGCCGTTCTCGTGGCGGGTTCGTTCGCTCCCGACCTGACCTACTATGCGGCGAGCGTGGTGCCCGGGGCGATGGAGTTCGGCACGTTCACGCACTCGTTCACCGGGGTGTTCACCGTTGATGTGCTGATCGCATGGATGCTGGTCGGTGCCTGGCTGGTGCTGCGTGAGCCGCTGGTCGCGCTGATGCCCGCGGCACGACAGGGGCGCACGGCACGACTGTTGCGCTGTGGAGCCGTGCGCGAGCCGGTGCGCACGCCGCTGGTCCTGTGGTGGTACGTCTCCGCGGCGTTCGGCGCGCTGACGCATGTGGTGTGGGACGCGTTCACCCATCACGACCGGTGGGGGGTGGGGCTCTTCCCCGTCCTCGGGCGGAACCTCGCGGGCTCGCCGCTCTACTGGTACGTCCAGTACGGCAGTTCGGCGGTGGCGGCCGTCGTGATCGTGGCGTTCGTGGTGCTCGCTCTGCGCCGTTCGCCGCACGGCCCGGCCGTCGGGGTGCCCGTTCTGTCCACCGCCGACCGGTGGCTGGCCGCCGCCGTGATCGGCGGCCTCGCGCTGGCCGCCGCGGTACAGCGGGCGGTGCGCTGGTGGGCGTACTGGGGGTCCATCGCGAAGCCGTGGGAGCTCATTCCGCCACTGTGTTTCGGCGGGGGCGCGGGCCTGGTCCTCGGCCTCGGCCTGTATGTCTCGGCGGTCAGGCTGTGGCGTCCCGCTCCGGCTCGTCCCGGCCCGGCGGCGGCCCGTACGGAGCCGAGCCGTCCGGCTCCTCGCTGACCGCGGTACCGGCGGTGAGGCTCCGGAGCAGGTCACGTCCGTGGCCGAGGCCCCGGTGCACGGCCCGGACGGCACGTTCGACGACGCGGGCGCCGTACGGCACCGTCGGATGGTCGTACGACAGGACGACGACGCGGTAGGTGCGGGCGGGGCCGGTGAAGGCGCCGATCCGGTGGACGCGCCGGCCGTTCGCGGCCCGGGGCAGCCGGCCGGTCGTGATGTGGGCCTTCGGGCCGCGCGGCAGGCCGGACGGTACGGCCCTGCGCCGGTCGGCGCGGGCCCGGGTGAGCAGCCGGAGGCCGTACGCGCGGGTCCTCAGGAACGCGTGGGCACCGGTGAGCACCCCCGGCAGCCGCATCCGGTCGACGGCCCCGGTGCGGGTCGGACCACCTGTCAGGTCGTCGCGCACCGCCGCCAGGACGGTGCCGGGGCGGGCCGACAGCGCCGCCCGGAGGTCGCGGGACATCCCGGCGCCGGGATCCTCGTCCCGGGGAGAGCGGGGAGAACGGGGGGAACGGGGGGAACGGGGCGCCTCGGGCCGCTGGGCGGTGCCCGCTTCGGCGGCGAACGCGGGTAGCGGCGCGAGCAGCACCGGGACGACGGCCGCGGTCACCGTCACGGTCGCGACCACGACGGTCGTGGCCATGGCCGTACGGCAGTGGAGCGTGCGTATACCCATGCCCGCATCCTTACGGCACCCTCCGGCCGGGGGCGCTCCGGGAGAGCCACGCGAGTGATGATCACTCCGGCCCGGCCCCGGAGACGGTGGGCGTACGGAACCGGAGACGGCCGGAGGGCGGGCCCGGTGCCTCGTGGTGCCGGGCCCGTAGCCGTCGTACGAAGGCGCCGCCCGGTGCTAGTGCGCCGCCGACTCCCAGTCCGGGCCCGAGCCCACGGAGACGTCCAGCGGGACCTGGAGCTGGACGGCGGACGCCATCTCGTGGCGCAGCAGTTCCTCCGTCCTGGCCCGCTCCCCCGGAGCGATCTCCAGGACGATTTCGTCATGGACCTGGAGCAGCATGCGGGAGGTGAGGTTCGCCTCGCGCAGCGCCCGGTCCACGTTGAGCATCGCGATCTTCACGATGTCGGCGGCCGTGCCCTGAATGGGCGCGTTCAGGGCCATGCGCTCGGCCGCCTCACGCCGCTGCCGGTTGTCGCTGTTCAGATCCGGCAGATAGCGGCGGCGCCCGAAGAGCGTCGCGGTGTAGCCCGTGGCCCGGGCCTCGTCGACCGCCCGGCGCAGATAGTCCCGTACGCCGCCGAAGCGCTCGAAATACGTGTCCATCAGCGCACGGGCCTCGCCCGCCTCGATGTTGAGCTGCTGGGACAGGCCGAAGGCCGACAGCCCGTAGGCGAGGCCGTACGACATCGCCTTGATCTTGCGGCGCATCTCGGCGTCGACCCCGGACCGCTCCACCGAGAACACCTGGGACGCGACGGTGGTGTGCAGGTCCTCACCGGAGGAGAACGCCTCCAACAGGCCCTCGTCCTCGGACAGATGGGCCATCACCCGCAGCTCGATCTGGCTGTAGTCCGCGGTCATGAGGGACTCGAAGCCCTCACCGACCACGAACCCGCGGCGGATCGCGCGGCCCTCGTCCGTGCGGACCGGGATGTTCTGCAGGTTCGGATCGGTCGACGACAGCCGGCCGGTCGCCGCGACCGTCTGGTTGTAGGTGGTGTGGATGCGGCCGTCCGCGGCGATCGACTTGATCAGGCCCTCGACGGTGACGCGCAGCTTGGCCTGCTCCCGGTGACGGAGCATGATCACGGGCAGTTCGTTCTCGGTCTGCGTCGCCAGCCAGGCCAACGCGTCCGCGTCCGTCGTATAACCCGTCTTGGTCTTCTTCGTCTTCGGCAGGGCCAGTTCGCCGAAGAGGACTTCCTGGAGCTGCTTGGGCGAGCCGAGGTTGAACTCGTGCCCGGCGGCCGCGTGCGCCTCCTTCACGGCCTGCTGCACCGCCCCGGCGAACATCTGCTCCATGGCCTCCAGATGCGCCCGGTCCGCGGCGATGCCGTGCCGCTCCAGGCGGGCCAGCAGACTCGACGTCGGCAGCTCCATGTCACGCAGCAGATCCGCCGCGCCGACCTCCTGGAGCTTCTCCCGGAACGCCTCGCCCAGGTCGAGGATCGTGCGGGCCTGCACCATCAGCGCGTCGGCCTCGGCCTGCTCGTCCGTACCGAAGGCGAGCTGTCCGTCGGCCGCGGCGGCGGGCCCGAGCTCCCGGCCGAGATACTCCAGCGAGAGCGCGTCCAGCGCGAAGGAGCGGCGGCCCGGCTTGACCAGGTAGGCGGCGAGCGCGGTGTCCATGCTCACGCCCTCGATCGTCCAGCCGTGCTCGGCGAAGACCCGCATCGCGCCCTTGGCGTTGTGCATGACCTTGTGCTTCCCCGAGTCCGCGAGCCACGCGGCGAACGCGTTCTCGTCGGACTCGTCGAGCTGGGACGGATCGAACCAGACAGCCGCACCCGCACCGGCCGCGAGCGCCACCTCGGCGACGGACCCCGTGCCCAGCGCCCACGAGTCGACCGTGGACAGGCCCAGGACCGCCGTGCCGTGCTCGGCGAGCCACGGCTTCAGCTCGCCCGCGCCCAGCACCGTACCGTCGATCTCGACACCCTCGGCGACCGGCCGCGCCTCCTCGGCCTCCCCGGCCCCCGGGTCCACGGCGAGCAGCCGCTCGCGCAGCGACGGGTTCCGGATCTCCAGGGTGTCCAGGACCATCGCCAGGGCCGTACGGTCGTACGCGGCCCGCTCCAGGTCCGCCACCGTCCGGGGCAGCTCGACGTCCTTGACCATCTCCGTGAGACGGCGGTTGAGCTTCACCGCCTCCAGGTGGTCGCGCAGATTCTGCCCCGCCTTGCCCTTGACCTCGTCGACCCGCTCGACCAGCTCCGCGAACGAACCGAACTGGTTGATCCACTTCGCGGCCGTCTTCTCGCCGACACCGGGGATGCCCGGCAGGTTGTCCGACGGGTCGCCGCGCAGCGCCGCGAAGTCGGGGTACTGCGCCGGCGTCAGTCCGTACTTCTCGAAGACCTTCTCCGGAGTGAACCGGGTCAGCTCGGAGACGCCCTTCGTCGGGTACAGCACCGTCGTGTGCTCGGACACCAGCTGGAAGGAGTCACGGTCGCCCGTGACGATCAGCACATCGAAGCCCTCGGCCTCGGCCTGCGTGGCGAGCGTCGCGATGATGTCGTCGGCCTCGAAACCGTCCACCGCGAACCGCTGCGCGTGCATCGCGTCCAGCACCTCGCCGATCAGCTCGACCTGCCCCTTGAACTCGTCCGGGGTCTTCGACCTGTTCGCCTTGTACTCGGTGAACTCCTCGGAACGCCACGTCTTGCGCGAGACGTCGAACGCCACCGCGAAATGCGTGGGCGCCTCGTCACGCAGTGTGTTCGCCAGCATCGACGCGAAACCATAGATGGCGTTCGTCGGCTGGCCCGTCGCGGTGGTGAAGTTCTCCGCGGGCAGCGCGAAGAACGCGCGGTAGGCCAGCGAGTGCCCGTCCATGAGCATCAGGCGCGGGCGGCCCGTACCTGCGGTGTTCTCGGTCTTCTTCGATGCTGTGTCTGCCACGCCCCCGATCCTGCCACGGCCCACTGACATCCAGCGCCGTCCCGGCCCCGCACGCACCTTCCCCGCCCGGATTCCCACAACCCACGACCGTCGCTGTCGGCCCCGCGTGCGAGGATCCAAGCGGTACGAAGTCACGCACACCGACGTGCGCACGTGAAGGGGTTCAGCGATGGCCAGCAAGCCGCCGAAAAGCGATCCGGTCCAGGACACGCCACAGGTAGCCGAACCCAGGCGCGCGGCGGCCGGGCTCCCCGCCATCGGACACACCCTGCGCATCGCCCAGCAGCAGATGGGCCTGCGCCGCACCGCGCTCACCCTCCTGCGCGTCAACCAGAAGGACGGCTTCGACTGCCCGGGCTGCGCCTGGCCCGAGCCGGAGCACCGGCACACCGCGGAGTTCTGCGAGAACGGCGCGAAGGCGGTCGCCGAGGAGGCCACCCTGCGCCGGGTGACCCCGGACTTCTTCGCCGCGCACACCGTCTCCGACCTCGCCGGCCGCAGCGGCTACTGGCTCGGCCAGCAGGGACGCCTCACCCACCCCATGTACCTCCCCGAGGGCGCCGACCACTACGAGCCCATCACCTGGGAGCGCGCCTTCGACATCGTCGCCGAGGAACTCGCCGCACTCGGCTCCCCCGACGAGGCCCTCTTCTACACCTCGGGCCGCACCAGCAACGAGGCCGCGTTCCTCTACCAGCTCTTCGCCCGCGAGCTCGGCACGAACAACCTGCCGGACTGCTCGAACATGTGCCACGAGTCGTCGGGGTCCGCCCTCTCCGAGACCATCGGCATCGGCAAGGGCAGCGTCCTGCTCGACGACCTCTACCAGGCGGACCTGATCATCGTCGCCGGGCAGAACCCCGGCACGAACCACCCCCGCATGCTCTCGGCCCTGGAGAAGGCCAAGGCGAACGGCGCGCGGATCATCACCGTCAACCCGCTGCCCGAAGCGGGCATGGAGCGCTTCAAGAACCCGCAGACCCCCCAGGGCATGGTCAAGGGAGCCGCGCTCACCGACCTCTTCCTGCAGATCCGCCTCGGCGGCGACCAGGCCCTCTTCCGGCTGCTGAACAAGCTGATCCTCGCCACCGAAGGCGCCGTCGACGAGACGTTCGTCGCGGAACACACCCACGGGTTCGAGGACTTCGCCCGGACCGCGAGCGCCGCGGACTGGGACGAGACCCTCACCGCGACCGGCCTCACCCGCGAGCGGATCGACGAGGCCCTGAGCATGGTCCTCGCCTCGAAGCGCACCATCGTGTGCTGGGCGATGGGCCTCACCCAGCACAAGCACTCCGTGCCCACGATCCGCGAAGTCGTCAACTTCCTGCTGCTGCGCGGCAACATCGGCCGCCCCGGCGCGGGCGTCTGCCCGGTCCGCGGCCACTCGAACGTGCAGGGCGACCGCACCATGGGCATCTTCGAACGCCCCGCCCCCGCCTTCCTCGACGCCCTGGAGAAGGAGTTCGGCTTCAAGGCGCCCCGCGAACACGGCTACGACGTCGTACGGGCCATCCGCGCACTGCGCGACGGCGACGCCAAGGTCTTCTTCGCCATGGGCGGCAACTTCGTCTCCGCGTCCCCCGACACCGAGGTCACCGAGGCGGCCATGCGGCGCGCGCGGCTGACCGTGCACGTCTCCACCAAGCTGAACCGCTCGCACGTCGTCACCGGCGCGCGCGCCCTCGTCCTGCCCACCCTCGGACGCACCGAGCGCGACCTCCAGGGCGGCGGCGAACAGTTCGTGACCGTCGAGGACTCCATGGGCATGGTGCACGCCTCACGCGGCCGGCTGGACCCCGCGAGCCCCCACCTGCTGTCCGAGCCCGCCATCGTGGCCCGCCTCGCCCGCAAGGTCCTCGGCGAGCGCAGCACCACCCCCTGGGAGGAGTTCGAGAAGGACTACGCGAGCATCCGCGACCGCATCGCGCGCGTGATCCCCGGCTTCCACGACTTCAACGCGCGCGTGGCCGACCCGGCCGGCTTCACCCTCCCGCACGCCCCCCGCGACGAGCGCCGCTTCCCGACGGCCACCGGCAAGGCCAACTTCACCGCCGCGCCCGTCGAGTACCCCGAGCTCCCCGCCGGCCGCCTGCTGCTCCAGACCCTGCGCTCCCACGACCAGTACAACACCACCATCTACGGACTCGACGACCGATACCGGGGCATCAAGAACGGCCGCCGGGTCGTCCTCGTCAACCCCGAGGACGCCCGCGCCCTGAACGTCGCGGACGGCTCGTACGTCGACCTGGTCGGCGAATGGAAGGACGGCGTGGAACGGCGCGCGCCCGGCTTCCGCGTCGTGCACTACCCCACCGCCCGGGGCTGCGCGGCCGCCTACTACCCGGAGACCAACGTCCTGGTCCCCCTCGACGCGACCGCCGACACGAGCAACACCCCTGCCAGCAAGTCCGTGGTCGTCCGTCTGGAACAATCGACAGCCGACTGAGCGTTCGCTCAGCAGGGAGAAACCACGACGAAGTGGTCCACGACGAACGGAGCCGGGCCCGATGGGCGAACAGCACATCCCGAAGTTCCCGCAAGGGGTCATCGACGAGTACGCCGCTCTCGGCGTCGACCTGCCCGCGCTCTTCTCCGCGGGCCACCTCGGCAACCGCATGGGCGTCCAGATCGTCGAGGCCTCCGCGGACCGCGTCGTCGGCACCATGCCGGTGGAGGGCAACACGCAGCCCTACGGCCTGCTGCACGGCGGAGCCTCGGCCGTCCTCGCCGAGACCATCGGCTCCGTCGGCGCCATGCTCCACGGCGGTATCACCAAGATCGCCGTCGGCGTCGACCTGAACTGCACCCACCACCGAGGCGTCCGTTCCGGCCTCGTCACCGGCGTGGCCACACCCGTGCACCGCGGGCGCACCTCGGCGACGTACGAGATCGCCATCACGGACGAGGACGGCAAGCGCGTCTGCAGCGCCCGGCTCACCTGCATCCTCAAGGACGCGCCCCAGAGCTGACCTGCGGCCGGGAGCCGGCCGCAACCCCTCCGGACCCGGCCCGCACCCCTCCGGGGCGCCCCGGGACCCTGAAGGGCTCCCGGGAGGCTCACAAGGGGCCCACAAGGGGCTCACAAGGACCCTCGGGGGCAGGGACCCGTCTCCCCCCCTGCCGCGGGCGGGAACACACGGGGGCGCGCCGGGGAGCGGGCGCCTCCCGGGCGCGCGGCCCCGGACGCTTGGCCCCCGGACGCTTGGCCCCGGCACGGCCGGCCCAGCCTCGGATCGTCCAGCCCGAGAGAAGCCCGCCCTCCGGACCCAGCCCCGGGAGGCCCGGCCTCGACGCGTCCCCCCTCCCGAGGCCGACCTCGGGAGGCCGACCTCGGGAGGCCGACCTCGGGAGGGCCGCACCTCGGGAGGGCCGCCTCGCGGGAGGCCGCCTCGCGGGAGGCCGCCTCGCGACGCCCCCTCGGAACACCCGGCCTCGGAACGCCCATCCCGGAACACCCGACCCCGGAACGCCGGCCTCGCGGCGCGCCCCGCTTCGGGGCGCCCCCACCTCGGGACGCTCGACCAGCGGCCGCCCAACTCCCGCTCCCGCACCGCCCCTTGGCGGAGCCGTGCTCTCCGGCCCAGTATGAGACATGACCGGCATCGGACCCGTCGAGCCCTACCACCCCGGTGAAGCCGACGCGCCCCACCAGGACACGCCCGCCGAACTCCTGATGTCCGCCCCTCCGCGGTTCGGCACCCGCTGGGCCGCGCTCCCGCGCCCGCGCCGACGACTCGTCCAGGCCCTGGTCGTCATCGCGACCGCAACCGGCGTCCTCTTCGCCCTGCGCCCCGCACCGCACACCCGGGCCACCCCGACCCCCCACCCGCGGCCCGCCGGTGTCACCACCCTCCACTACCGGGGCCGTGGCACCACACCCACTTCGTTCCGCTTCGAGGTCGTCGTCGCCCGCGGCACCCCCGTCACCATCCACCAAGTAGGCCCCGGACTGCCCGAGTTGAGTGTCACCACCGCACCCCGGCTGCCACTGACAGTGAAGGCCGGAAATCCCCGCCTCATCACCGTGCGCATCTCCGTATACGACTGCGCCTCCGTGCCGCCCGCCCTCGTTCCGCCCCACCTCGACCTGCTCATCAGCAACGAGACAGCGCAGCAACAGCAACGCTTTCTCTTCGGCGGCACCTATCCGCACGACCTGTGGACCGGCCTGCGCGCCGTCTGCTTCCCAACAGGCCCCACCCCACACCCACTTCACCCGGCCAGGTCACCCGTGACCACCTCACACGGCAGTAACAGTCGGTTACCTCTGCTGTAACGAAGCAATCGCCGCGGCGCGAGGCACACCGTGCCGCGCCCCCCGCGGCACCCCGACCCGTCACCGCACGTCCGGCTTCCGCTCCCCGCCACGAACCCGGATCAGCGCGTTCTCACCATGCGAACACACAACCGTCTCCCACCAGCACACCGAAATGCTCCGAACGTCCGCCCCACGCCCGCGAGGCACCCCCCGCATAACAAGAGCGTCACAGCCTTCCCCACGCTCCTCCACACTCCCCCTACCTGCGCTTATAGTCACGGCCAGTCACCGCGCCGCCGGGCGCGTCACTGCACGGCCCTGCTTCACCCAGTACGGCCCGGCGATAGACACGGCCCCCACCCTGGGGTGCCGCGCCAGGGAGAGGATTCAACGTGCGACAGCGTTCTATGGTCATACTCACCGCCGTGCTCACTACAGGAGCACTCACGCTGACCGCCTGCGGCTCGCGCGACAACAGCGGCGACAGCAAGAGCGGCAAGAAGACCGAGATCATCATCGGCGTGGACGCGCCGCTGACCGGTCAGAACTCCGCCACCGGCCTCGGCATCCAGGGCGGCGTCCAGATCGCCGTCGACGACGCCAACAAGAACAACACCGTGCCCGGCGTGACGTTCAAGGTCCAGGCGCTCGACGACAAGGCCATCCCGGCCTCCGGTCAGCAGAACGCCACCCAGCTCGTCCAGGACGACAAGGTCCTCGGCGTAGTCGGCCCGCTGAACTCCGGCGTCGCCACCCAGATGCAGCAGGTCTTCGACACCGCCAACCTGGTCGAGATCTCCCCGTCCAACACCGCCCCGGAGCTCACCCAGGGCAAGAACTGGCAGACCGCCAAGTCCCGCCCGTTCAAGACATACTTCCGCACCGCCACCACCGACGCCCTCCAGGGCGGCTTCGCGGCCGACTACGCGTACAACACCCTGAAGAAGCGCAAGGTGTTCGTGGTCGACGACAAGCAGACCTACGGCGCCGGCCTGGCCAAGCTCTTCAAGGCCGGCTTCACCAAGTCCGGCGGCAAGGTCGCGGGCGAGGACCACGTCAACACCGGCGACACGGACTTCTCGGCCCTCGTCACCAAGATCAAGAACGCCAAGGCCGACCTGGTCTACTACGGTGGCCAGTACGACGAGTCGGAGAAGCTGACCAAGCAGCTCAAGGACGGCGGAGTCAAGATCCCGCTGTTCGGTGGCGACGGCATGTTCAGCGACACCTACATCCAGACCGCCGGCGCGACCTCCGAGGGCGACCTCGCCACCTCGGTCGGCCAGCCCGTCGACTCCCTGCCCTCCGCCGCGGACTTCATCAAGAAGTACAAGGCCTCCGGCCTCAAGGGCGACTACGGCACGTACGGTGGCTACTCCTACGACGCCGCCACGGCCATCATCAAGGCCATCGCCGCTGTCGTGAAGGACGGCAAGATCCCGGACGGCGCCCGCGCCAAGATCGTCGCCGAGGTCCAGAAGACCAAGTTCGACGGCATCGCCGGCCCCGTCTCCTTCGACGAGTTCGGTGACACCACCAACAAGCAGCTCACCGTCTACCAGGTCGTCTCCGGCAAGTGGAAGGCCGTCAAGAGCGGTACGTTCAGCGGCTGATCCGCACCACCCGGGCCACTCCGGCGGATCGGTCCGACACCAGGCCACGGCGCCCGAACCGGCACCATGCGCCCGGTCCGATCCACCGGACAGGCCCTCGCACAACCCCAGGGCCGCGCGGCCACGACCACACGTCACCGCGCGGCCCGCTCCATACGCCCTGCTCAATTCTCCCCACCACATGGAGGCCATGCGGTGAACACCCTGCCGCAGCAGCTGGCCAACGGGCTGTTCCTCGGCTCGATGTACGGGCTGATCGCCATCGGCTACACGATGGTGTACGGCATCGTCCAGCTCATCAACTTCGCCCACGGCGAGATCTTCATGACCGGCGGCTTCGGCGCACTCTCGGTCTACCTCTACGTTCTGCCAAACGGCACATCCATGTGGATAGCCCTCCCAGCGATGCTGATAGGCGGCGGCATCGTCTCCGTCCTCATCGCCGTCGGGGCCGAACGCTTCGCCTACCGACCACTGCGCGGAGCACCACGCCTCGCCCCCCTCATCACCGCCATCGGTCTGTCCCTGGCCCTCCAGCAGATCGTCTTCAACACGTACCCGAACGCCAAGACCGACCTGAAGTTCCCCCAACTTCCCTTCGGCCCCTGGCACATCGGCTCCGTCAGCATCCAGAGCGGCTCCGTCTTCGTCATCGTCGCCGCCCCGCTCTGCATGGCCGCCCTCGCGCTGTTCGTCAGCCTCTCCCGCACCGGCCGCGCCATGCAGGCCACCGCGCAGGACCCTGACACCGCACAGCTCATGGGCATCGACACCAACCGCATCATCGTCATCGCCTTCGCCATCGGCGGCTTCTTCGCCGCCGTCGCAGCCGTCTCCTACGGCCTGCGCTACGGCACGGTGAAGTACGACATGGGCTTCCAGATGGGCCTCAAGGCCTTCACCGCCGCCGTCCTCGGCGGCATCGGCAACATCTACGGCGCCATGGTCGGCGGCCTCGTCCTCGGCCTCGCCGAGACCATGGCCACCAGCTACATCGACGGCATCCCGGGCATGCAGCAGCTCGGCGGCGGCGGCTGGTCCTCCGTCTGGGCCTTCGTACTCCTCATCCTCGTACTGCTGTTCAGGCCACAAGGCCTCGTCGGCGAACGCGTCGCGGACAGGGCGTGAGCACCATGGCAACCACCGAGACCACCACCCCCGAGCGCGGCCTGATCCCGCTCCCCGAGAGCGCCGCCCGCGTCCTCATCGCCATCGGCGCCGTCGCCACCATCGCCAGCACCTTCATGTCCTGGACCTACACGTCCGACTTCCCCGGGGACCTCACGTACTACGGCTCCCCGGCCGGACTCCAGGTCCTCGACATCGTCGCCGGCGTCCTCACCCTGCTCTTCGCGCTGACCCTCTGGAACGTCCGCGGCCTCGGCTGGCTCAACCCGGCGGGCGCCACCCAGCCCGTCGTCCTCGCCGCCGCCTCCGCGTTCGCCGTGAGCTGGTTCAGCGCCATCGCCATCGCCGTCGACCTCAAGGGCCTCGTCGCACTCGACCCCGGCGCCTACGTCGCCGCCGTCGGCTCGCTGATCGCCCTCCTCGGCACCCTGGCACTCCCCAAGCCCGGTGACACCTTCAAGGACTACGTCACCAAGCCCGACCTCATCCCGCCGGCCGCCCAACTGCCCGGCTGGGTCGAGCGCCTCGTCATCACCGCCGCCACCGCCGTCGCACTGATCGTCTTCACCTACGGCATCGGCGTCGACCCCGACGCAAGCGAAACGTTCCTGGGCTACCTGCTCCTCGTCGTCTTCGGCACCTGGGCCCTGCACAGCGCCGGACTCTTCGACCGCTTCGCCCACCTGAACGCCCGCCACAAGGGATTCGCCACCACCATGGCCTTCCTGGCCGCGGCGATCTTCCCCTTCGTCGCGAACAACGAGCACAACTCCAACCTCGGCGTGAACATCCTCGTCGTCGGCACCGTCGCGCTCGGCCTCAACATCGTCGTCGGCCTCACCGGACTCCTCGACCTCGGATACGTCGCCTTCCTCGGCGTCGGCGCCTACGCCGCCGCCCTCGTCTCCGGCTCCGAGTTCTCCCGCTTCTCCGGCGTCCAGTTCCCCTTCTGGGCCGCCATGCTCACCGGCATGGCCGCGTCGCTCGTCTTCGGCGTCCTCATCGGCGCCCCCACCCTGCGACTGCGCGGCGACTACCTCGCCATCGTGACCCTGGGCTTCGGAGAGATCTTCCGCATCGCCGTCAACAACATGGACGGCACCTCCGGCCCCAACCTCACCAACGGCCCCAACGGCATCTCCATGATCCCGGACCTCAACATCTTCGGGTTCAACTTCGGCGCCGAGCACAACATCCTCGGCTTCGCCCTCGGCCGCTTCGCGAACTACTTCCTGCTGATGCTGCTCATCACCGGACTCGTCGTCGTCGTGTTCAACCGCGCCGCCGACTCCCGGATCGGCCGCTCCTGGATCGCCATCCGCGAGGACGAGACCGCCGCCACCGCCATGGGCATCAACGGCTTCCGCGTCAAGCTCATCGCCTTCGCCCTCGGCGCCTCCCTCGCCGGCCTCGCCGGCACGGTCAGCGCCCACGTCGGCTACAGCGTCAACCCGGCCCCGTACCAGTTCGCCGGCTCCGTGCCCCCGAACTCCGCCTTCCTCCTCGCGGCGGTCGTTCTCGGCGGCATGGGCACCGTCAACGGACCCATCCTCGGCGCCACCCTGCTCTACCTCCTCCCCGAGAAGCTCAGCTTCCTGAAGGAGTACCAGCTCCTCGCCTTCGGCGTCGCGCTCGTCGTGCTCATGCGCTTCCGCCCCGAAGGCATCATCGCCAACCGTCGCCGCCAGCTCGAATTCCACGAGAGCGACGACGCCATCCACATCCCCGAACAAGGCCTGCCCGACTCCACCGTCGGCGTCACCAAGGCAGGGGCGTAACCAACATGACCACCACCACAGCCCCCAGCCCCGTCCTCGAAGCCACCGGCGTCACCATGCGCTTCGGCGGCCTCACCGCCGTACGCAACGTCGACCTCACCGTCAACGCCGGAGAGATCGTCGGCCTCATCGGCCCCAACGGCGCGGGCAAGACCACCTTCTTCAACTGCCTCACCGGTCTGTACGTCCCCACCGAGGGCAAGGTCGCCTACAAGGGAACGGTGCTGCCCCCGAAGCCGCACCTCGTCACCAGCGCAGGCATCGCCCGCACCTTCCAGAACATCCGGCTCTTCGCCAACATGACCGTCCTGGAAAACGTGCTCGTCGGACGCCACACCCGCACCAAGGAAGGCCTCTGGTCCGCCCTCCTCCGCGGCCCCGGCTTCCGCAAGGCCGAAGCGACCTCACGCGAACGCGCCATGGAACTGCTGGAGTTCATCGGCCTCGACCACAAGGCCGACCACCTCTCCCGCAACCTCCCCTACGGCGAGCAGCGCAAGCTCGAGATCGCCCGCGCCATGGCCAGCGAGCCCGGCCTGCTCCTCCTGGACGAGCCCACCGCCGGCATGAACCCCCAGGAGACCCGCGCGACCGAAGACCTCGTCTTCGCCATCCGCGACCGCGGCATCGCCGTCCTCGTCATCGAGCACGACATGCGCTTCATCTTCAACCTGTCCGACCGCGTGGCCTGCCTCGTCCAGGGCGAGAAGCTCGTCGAGGGAACCTCCGAGGTCGTCCAGGGCGACGAGCGCGTCATCGCCGCCTACCTCGGCACGCCCTTCGAGGGCGCCCCCGGCGAGGAGGAACTCGCCGAGGTCGAGGCCGCCGAAGCGGCAGGAGCCACCGGAGCGGCGATCGCCGCCGAGCCCGAGGACGCGGCACCCACCGAGGCCGACGAAGCCGTCGAGGCCCCGGCAGCGACCGACACCGAGGACGCGGCGGAAGCCACCGCGACCGAGGAAGCCGGAACGACCACGGAGGCCGAAGAGGCCCCCGAGGCCGCGGCAACCGAGGAAGCCGCCGAGGCCGAAGGAACGTCCGACGCCCCCGAAACCTCCGAGGCGCCCGAGGCCCCCGCCGCGACCGACGACCCCGACGCGGCGAGCAGCACCAGCAAGGAAGGAAACGCCCAGTGACCGCACTGCTCGAGGTCGAAGACCTCAAGGTCGCCTACGGCAAGATCGAAGCCGTCAAGGGCATCTCCTTCACCGTCGAAGCCGGCCAGATCGTCACCCTCATCGGCACCAACGGCGCCGGCAAGACGACGACCCTGCGCACCCTCTCCGGGCTCCTCAAGCCCAGCGGAGGCCGCATCCTCTTCGACGGCCAGCCCCTGGCCAACGTCCCCGCCCACAAGATCGTCGCCCTCGGACTCGCGCACTCCCCCGAGGGACGCCACATCTTCCCCCGCCTCACCATCGCGGAGAACCTCCAGCTCGGAGCGTTCCTCCGCAGCGACAAGGCGGGCATCGAGAAGGACATCCAGCGCGCCTACGACCTCTTCCCCATCCTGGGAGAGCGCCGCAAGCAGGCCGCCGGCACCCTCTCGGGCGGCGAACAGCAGATGCTCGCCATGGGACGCGCCCTGATGTCCCAGCCCAAGCTGCTCATGCTCGACGAACCCTCCATGGGCCTCTCGCCGATCATGATGCAGAAGATCCTCGCGACCATCGCCGAACTCAAGGCGGCCGGCACGACGATCCTCCTCGTCGAGCAGAACGCCCAGGCGGCGCTCTCCCTCGCCGACCAGGCCCACGTCATGGAGGTCGGCAACATCGTCCTCTCCGGCACCGGCCAGGACCTGCTCCACGACGAGTCCGTCCGCAAGGCGTACCTCGGCGAGGACTGATCCTCCGCGACCGCCGCGGTCGCACGAAGAGGCCCGCACCTCCGTCAGGGGTGCGGGCCTCTTCCGTCCGCTCTCATCCGCGCCTACGACGCGGACCCGAGCTCTTCGACACTCTCTTCGACAGGGCGCGGAACTAGCCCTTCGACGCCTTCTTCTCCTCGGCGTCCTCGATGACCGCCTCGGCGACCTGCTGCATCGACATACGACGGTCCATCGACGTCTTCTGGATCCACCGGAACGCCGCCGGCTCCGTCAGGCCGTACTCCGTCTGCAGGACCGACTTCGCCCGGTCGACCAGCTTCCGCGTCTCCAGACGCTGCGTGAGGTCGACGATCTCCTGCTCCAGCGCCTTCAGCTCCGCAAACCGGGACACGGCCATCTCGATGGCCGGCACCACGTCACTCTTGCTGAACGGCTTCACCAGGTACGCCATCGCGCCCGCGTCACGGGCCCGCTCGACCAGGTCGCGCTGCGAGAACGCGGTGAGCATCAGGACCGGGGCGATGGACTCCTCGGCGATCTTCTCCGCCGCCGAGATGCCGTCCAGCTTCGGCATCTTCACGTCGAGGATCACGAGGTCCGGCTTGTGCTCCCGGGCCAGCTCGATGGCCTGCTCACCGTCACCCGCCTCACCTACGACGGTGTAGCCCTCCTCCTCCAGCATCTCTTTGAGGTCGAGACGGATCAGCGCCTCGTCCTCGGCGATGACGACACGGGTCGTCAGCGGAGGCACGTGCGACTTGTCGTCGTCGGGCGCGTCTACGGGCTGGGGCGACTCGGGGGCGGTCACGGGGGCTCCTCGTTGCGGGCCGGGCAGGTTGTGCTGCTTAAGAAGACTACCTAGCGGCGGCGGGCCACGATGACCCGGTATGCTTCCGCAGAGCCAGTCCCGCCGGGTTGGTGGAAGGGTATACACGGAGGTCTCAAACACCTCTGCCTGAGAGGGCTTGCGGGTTCGAATCCCGCACCCGGCACAGTTCACCGCAAAGCGGAGCTTCACGTTCGCGTGGACCTCCGCTTTTTGCTGCACACGGTGGCGATCAGTGACACACGGTGTTCACGTGAACACTCAGGGAACTGAAGTGCGACAGAAGGTACTGTCCCTGCTCCGCGAGGGCGCCAGGAACGCAGACGTGGCCCGGACGTTCGGCGTTCCACTGGGGACGATCGGCTACTGGAAGCATTTGGATCGAGCGAAGCGCGGCGAGTGCCCCGGAAAGCACGACCCGAAGTGCCCGCGATGCCACGGTCGGAGCCTGAACACACCCGCGTACAGCTATCTACTTGGGCTGTACCTGGGCGACGGGCACATCAGTCACTACTCCGAGCACCGCGTGCCCAACCTTATGATCACCTGTTGCGATTCATGGCCCGGCCTGCTGGACGACTGCGAGCAAGCCATGCGCGCGGTCTTTCCCGACAACTCCGTCTGCCGCGTCCGCAAGACCGGCTGCCTCAACGTGAAGGTCTACTCGAAGCACCTGCCCTGCCTGTTCCCCCAGCACGGCCCCGGCAAGAAGCACGAGCGCCCGATCGTCCTCGAACCCTGGCAGCAGGACATCGTCGATGATCACCCCTGGGAGTTCGTCCGGGGGCTCATCCACTCCGACGGGTGTCGCATCACCAACTGGACGACCCGGCTCGTCGGCGGTGAGCGCAAGCGCTACGAGTACCCCCGGTACTTCTTCACGAATGTCTCCGACGACATCAGGCAGCTCTTCACCGGCACCCTGGACAAGCTCGGCATCGACTGGACGCACTGCACCCGCCACGGGAACCCGTACAACATCTCGGTCGCCAAGAAGGCCTCAGTAGCCCTCATGGACACCCACGTCGGCCCCAAGTACTGACCGGCGACGGAGAAGGGGCCCCTCTGCCGGCTACTTGGGGCTGTCGTCCTCGCCCACGTGGTGGACGCGGACCAGGTTCGTGGAGCCGGTGACGCCGGGCGGGGAGCCCGCGGTGATCACGACGATGTCGCCCTTGGCGCAGCGGCCGTACTTGAGGAGGAGTTCGTCGACCTGGTCGACCATGGCGTCGGTGGAGTCGACGTGGGGGCCGAGGAAGGTCTCGACGCCCCAGGTGAGGTTGAGCTGGGAGCGGGTGGCGGGGGTGGGGGTGAAGGCGAGGAGGGGGATCGGGGAGCGGTAGCGGGAGAGCCGGCGGACGGTGTCGCCGGACTGGGTGAAGGCGACGAGGAATTTGGCGCCGAGGAAGTCGCCCATTTCGGCTGCGGCGCGGGCGACGGCGCCTCCCTGGGTGCGGGGTTTGTTGCGTTCGGTGAGGGGCGGGAGGCCCTTGGCGAGGATGTCCTCTTCGGCGGCTTCGACGATGCGGGACATCGTCCGGACGGTTTCCACGGGGTATTTGCCGACGCTGGTCTCGCCGGAGAGCATGACGGCGTCGGTGCCGTCGATGACGGCGTTGGCGACGTCGGAGGCTTCGGCGCGGGTGGGGCGGGAGTTCTCGATCATCGAGTCGAGCATCTGGGTGGCGACGATGACCGGCTTGGCGTTGCGCTTGGCGAGTTTGATGGCGCGCTTCTGGACGATCGGGACCTGTTCCAGGGGCATTTCGACGCCGAGGTCGCCGCGGGCGACCATGATGCCGTCGAAGGCGGCGACGATGCCGTCGATGTTGTCGACGGCCTGGGGTTTTTCGACCTTGGCGATGACGGGGAGGCGGCGGCCTTCTTCGTCCATGATGCGGTGGACGTCGTCGATGTCCTTGCCGCTTCGGACGAAGGAGAGGGCGATGACGTCGAAGCCGGTGCGCAGGGCCCAGCGGAGGTCGTCCTCGTCCTTGTCGGAGAGGGCGGGGACGGAGACGGCGACGCCGGGGAGGTTGAGGCCTTTGTGGTCGGAGACCATGCCGCCTTCGATGACGGCGGTGTGGACGCGGGGGCCGTCGACGGAGGTGACTTCGAGGCAGACTTTTCCGTCGTCGACGAGGATGCGTTCACCGGGAGTGACGTCGGCTGCCAGTCCGTCGTAGGTGGTTCCGCAGTGTTCGCGGTCGCCTTCGGCGCCTTCTTCGACGGTGATGGTGAAGGTGTCTCCGCGTTCAAGGAGTACGGGGCCTTCGGTGAAGCGGCCGAGTCGGATCTTCGGGCCTTGAAGGTCGCCGAGGATTCCGACGCTGCGGCCGGTCTCGTCGGAGGCCTTTCGCACGTGTCGGTAGCGCTCCTCGTGGTCGGCGTGGGTGCCGTGGCTGAGGTTGAAGCGGGCTACGTCCATTCCGGCTTCGACCAGGGCTTTGATCTGGTCGTACGAGTCGGTGGCGGGGCCCAGGGTACAGACGATCTTTGCTCGGCGCATGATTCCAGCCTAGGCATTACCGGTCGGTAGAGAATTGGTCGCGCATGACTACTCAACAACCTTTGCGTGAAGGGTTATTGACGACTGTTGAATTGTGCGCCGGGGTGCTCCGATGAGCAGAATGGCGCCCGGTGCGACTGGTGCATTTATCTGCCCGCGTCCGTCCAGTATCCGTCCGGCTGTGCGGTGGGTGGCGTGAGTGCCCGGGAGAGTCGGCGGGTGACTTTCCGTGACGGTTTCATGAGCGGCTAGAGCCGTGGTGGCGCCATGGTGAAGCGGGCGTTCACCTGGGCGTGGACGTGCTGGCGCTGGGGTTCGAGGTCGAGGGGGGCGGGTTCGTCCTCGAAGGATCCCGCTCCGGGGGCGGCTGCGCGCCGGGAGCGGGTGGCTTGGGCGGTGGGGGTGTGGCGCTGGGTGTCTTCGGCGCCGATGTCGGCGAGTTCGACGAGGGCGGTGAGGGTGGTGTCGAGAGCTTCGGCGTATTCGCGGGCGCGCTGGACGGCTTCGCGGACGGCTTGTTGGCGTGCGGTGCGGTGGGCGGGTGAGGTGGGGCGGAGAGCCCACCAGGGGCCGTCGACGCGGGTGAGGTCGAGGTCGGCGAGGGCGGTGGTGAGTTCGCCGAGTGCGGTGAAGTCGTTGAGTTCGGCGGTGATGTGGACGTGGCCGTGGTGGGTACGGACGCGTTCTCCGCGGCCGTGGCGGCCGAGTTCGGGGCTGATGGTGAAGGCGCCGGTTTCGAGGTGTTCGACGGCGTCGCCGTAGGTTTTGACGAGGTCGAGGGCGAGGGCGTTGCGGCGGGTGAGGTCGGCGAGGGCTTCGCGGCGGTCTTTACCGCGGGCGGTGACCGAGATGCCGATGCGGGCGATTTCGGGGTCGACTTCGAGGTGGGCTTCGCCTCGGACGGCGATGCGGGGTGTGTCGGGGGTGCCGTAGGGGACGGCGGGTTGGGTTTGTCGGGCGGTGGGGTCGGTGTTGAGGGTCATACGTCCCACTCTGTCACTGGGCGGGGGGTGCGTGGTGCTGTCAGGTCATCGGATGGAAACCTCCAGGGGCTGTTGCGGGGGCGGGTGTTGGGTCAGAATCTACGCGCGTCGTTGACCTTTTCCCGAGGAGATCGAGACATGCCGTTGAACCGCCGGAAGTTTCTGAGGAAGTCCGCCGTGACAGGTGCGGGGGTGGCGCTCGCGAGTGCGGGCGCGGCTCCGGCGGCGCAGGCCGCGGAGGCGAGGAAGGGGGGTCCGAGGCCGGTGAAGCGGTACGAGCTGACGGTGATGGGGACGACCGATCTGCACGGTCATGTCTTCAACTGGGACTACTTCAAGGACGCGGAGTACGCGGACAAGGCGGGTAACGCGCAGGGTCTGGCGCGGATCTCGACGCTGGTGAACAACATCCGTACGGAGAGGGGCCGTTGCAACACGCTGCTCATCGACGCGGGTGACACGATCCAGGGCACTCCGCTGACGTACTACTACGCGAAGGTGGATCCGATCACCGCCAAGGGTGGTCCGGTGCATCCGATGGCGCAGGCGATGAACGCGATCGGCTATGACGCGGTGGCGCTGGGGAACCACGAGTTCAACTACGGGATCGAGACGCTGCGGAAGTTCGAGTCGCAGTGTCACTTCCCGCTTCTCGGTGCCAACGCGCTGGACGCGAGGACGCTGAAGCCGGCGTTCCCTCCGTATTTCATGAAGGAGTTCCACGTCCACGGCGCTCCGCCGGTGAAGGTGGCGGTGCTGGGTCTGACGAACCCGGGTATCACGATCTGGGACAAGGCGTATGTGCAGGGGAAGTTGACGTTCCCGGGTCTGGAGGAGCAGGCGGCGAAGTGGGTGCCGAAGCTGCGGTCGATGGGCGCGGACGTGGTGGTCGTGTCGGCGCATTCGGGTGCGTCGGGGACTTCTTCGTACGGTGACCAGGTGCCGTATGTGGAGAACTCGGCGGCGCTGGTGGCTCAGCAGGTGCCGGGGATCGACGCGATCCTGGTGGGTCACGCGCACCTGGAGATCCCGGAGTTGAAGGTCACGAACACGGCGTCGGGGAAGACGGTGGTGTTGTCGGAGCCGCTGGCGTACGCCGAGCGGATGTCGGTGTTCGACTTCGAGCTGGTCTTCGAGAAGGGCCGCTGGACGGTCGAGTCGGTGGCGGCGTCGGTGCGCAACACGAACTCGGTGGCGGACGACCCGAGGATCACGCGGCTGCTGAAGGACGAGCACGACGTGGTGGTGGCGTACGTCAATCAGGTGGTCGGTACGGCGACGGACACGCTGACGACGGTGGAGGCGCGGTACAAGGACGCTCCGATCATCGATCTGATCACCAGGGTTCAGGAGGATGTGGTCCGGGCGGCGCTGGTGGGGACGCCGTACGCGTCGCTGCCGGTGATCGCGCAGGCGTCGCCGTTCTCGCGGACCTCGGAGATCCCGGCGGGCGATGTGACGATCCGGGATCTGTCGAGCCTCTATGTGTACGACAACACGCTGGTGGCGAAGGTCTTGTCGGGTGCGCAGGTGCGGGCGTACCTGGAGTACTCGGCGAACTACTTCGTGCAGACGGCCGCGGGTGCGGTGGTCGACACGGAGAAGCTGACGAACGCGAACAACCGTCCGGACTACAACTACGACTACGTGTCGGGGCTTCAGTACGACATCGACATCGCGCAGGCGGAGGGTTCGCGGATCAAGAACCTGACGTACAAGGGTGCGGCGCTGGATGACGCGCAGCAGTTCGTGTTCGCGGTGAACAACTACCGTGCGAATGGCGGCGGTGCGTTCCCGCATGTCGCTTCGGCGACCGAGGTGTGGTCGGAGTCGACGGAGATCCGGACGCGGATCGCGGAGTGGGTGACGGCGAAGGGTGTGCTGGACCCGAAGGAGTTCGCTTCGGTGGACTGGAGGTTGACGCGGGAAGGTTCGCCGGTGTTCTAGGGCTGGATCGCTCAAGCGGTGTATACGTATCGGCGCCGCCGTAGGTGAGTTGGCCGTGTGGGTCGACCCCGGGCCCGGGGGTCGGCCCCAGGTCCGGGAGGTGGGCTGGTGGTCGCCGGGGCGGTTTCGCGGCCCCAGCCTTGTGTTCCATCTGCACTGCCAGCCTCTGTGCGGCAACCTGGCCGCAACTCCTTTTCGCTGCCCGGCGACCGCCTATGTTGCGATTGAATAACGGTCTTCGGTGGTCGCAGCCGCTGCCGATCACCGGCAGCGGCTGCGCCATGACCGCAAGAGTTGTCATGTGTGGATAAAGATGTCGATCGCTGCGGACGCGGGGTCACGCTCCGCTCCCTCCGCAAGCCGCCCGCCCGGCGGAGTGTTCTTGGTCACAGGAGGCGCTCTAGCTCCGGATCGTCAGCCTGAGGAAGATCACTTCTCGAACTCTGGGGACATGTCGTCTTCGAGTTTCCGGGAAGGGAGTTGTTCATGCCCGACGGGCGTGGAAGAAACGATCGAAGAGAATTAGTCCGGCTGCGACGGCGCTGGAGCTTACGGTTAGCCTGCACGCTGGTGCTCGTACTGGTGGGGGAGGCGGCTGTCACGGTCAGCGGCTCCGGCCTGGTCATGGCGGACAGCGTCAAGCCGCAGACACGGCAGCACAAGTCAGCGTCGTCCGCGAAGAAATCCACCGGTCCGCTGACCGCGCCCGACGCGGCGTCGGCCATCGCGACGGCGCGGTTACGCAAGCGCAAGGTGGAGATCCTCGATCAGCGGACCGACCGCACCACCACGTGGGCCAATCCGAAGGGGACGCTGACCACCAGGTCCTATGCCGCGCCGATCCGGTTCAAGCGCGACGGCAAGTGGTTGGACATCGACACGACACTGCAGCGCGGATCCGACGGCGCGATCGCTCCCAAGGCGCAGCCGAACGGCCCGCAGCTGACTGGTGGCGGCAAGAACCCCGCCCTGGCAGCCCAGGGAACCGGCAAGCACAAGGTAACCGTCGGGTGGAAGGGGAGCCTGCCCAAGCCCTCGCTTCACGGTGACACCGCCAAGTACACGAACGTCAGTCCGGGCACGGACGTGACCGTGCAGGTGACCCGGAGCGGCTTCGAGGAAAACGTTGTCCTCAAGTCCCGGCCCGCGAAAGGCTACAGGGTCACCATCCCGGTCTCGGCCAAGGGGCTGAAGGCCAAGCAGAACAAGAAGGGCTCGATCACCTTCACCGACGCCAAGGGCAAGGTGGCCGGAACCATCCCGGCGCCGGCGATGTGGGATGCCACGATCGACAAGAGGTCACTGGAACACACCCGCCGCTCGCCGGTGGCGATGTCGATGACGCAGTCCGGTGACACGGTCGAACTCACCCTCGCCCCGGACGCGAAGTTCCTGGCCGACCCCAAGACGCAGTACCCGGTCACGGTGGACCCCTCCACGAGCCTCTCTCCCCTGCTGGACACGTTCGTGGAGAACACCGAAACGACCCCCGAGTACACGTCCACCGACCTGAAGCTGGGCACCTACGACGGCGGCACGGACGTCGCCCGCTCGTTCCTGGAGTTCCCGGTCCTCCAGCTCGACAACACGCAGATCCTGTCCTCGTCGCTGAACCTCTACGAGTACTGGGCCGGTGGTTGCGTCCAGTCGCCGTGGGAACTGTGGGAGTCCGGAGAGTCCTCCACGGACACGGTCTGGTCGAACCAGCCCGTCTGGAAGTCGAAGTACGCCACGACCACCCAGACCAAGGGCTACTCCAGCGACTGCACCACCTCCAGCGCGGAGGGTTGGGTCTCCATCGACCCCTCGACCTTCCTCCAGTACGCCGGTGACAACGGCTACGACGTCGCCTACATGGGCTTGAGGGCGTCCGACGAGACGGACAGCAACAGCTGGAAGCGTTTCTACTCCGCCAACGCCTCCGCCAACGTGCCCTACCTGTCGGTGACCTACAACTCGTACCCGATGCCGTCCGCCCCCACCGTGGCGCCCGGTGTCTCCTCGGTCTCCGGCTCCACCACGACTCTCTACACCAACACGACCACCCCGCAGCTCCAGTCGACGGTCACCGACGCCGACGGCGGCAACGTCATGGCCCAGTGGAACGTCTACGACACCACCGGTGGCGCGAACACCAAGGTCATCTCCAACCTCAACGGCAGCTGGACCGCCTCCGGAGGCATCTCCAGCGCCTCCGTCCCGTCCGGAACACTGGTGAACGGTCACACCTACACCGCGTGGCCCTACGGGTACGACGGCTCCCTGTGGTCGCGTCAGACCGTCCCGAACGGACTGGTCTTCACGATCGACACCACCAAGCCCGGCGCACCGACGGTCGCCTCCACGGACTACCCCTCCGGCGGCTGGGGGAAGGGCGCCGGACAGAGCGGCGCGTTCACCATCACCCCGCCCTCCGGCGGCACGGACACCTCCGGTGTCGTCTGGCAGCTCGACTCCGGGGCCCAGAACTCGGTGGCGACCGCCGGTACCGCTGTGAGCGTCAGCGTCACCCCGTCCGCGGACGGCCCGCACACCCTGACCGTCTCCACCCGCGACAATGCCGGCAACCTGTCCGCGTCGACGGTCTACAGCTTCAACGCGGGTAACGGCGCCGTCACTTCGCCCACCGACGGCACCAGGACCGCGCGGCGTGTCACGCTGACCGCCGCCGCAGCGTCATCGACGTGGCAGTCGGTGAAGTTCCAGTACCGGCGATCCGCAACGGACAGCTGGACGACCATTCCGGTCGGCGACGTGACGTCCGGCGGCAACGCGGTGAGCAGTTGGCCGGTGGCCGTCACGAGCGGTGCCAACTCCCCGCTCGTCTGGGACGTTTCCAGCACCTTGGGCGACGACGGCTCGGTCCAGGTCCGCGCCGAGTTCACGGACACTTCTTCGGCGAGCCACGACACCTCCGCCGTGACTGTCACCCTGGACCGCGCGGCAACACAGACCGCCACCGCCGCGGTCGGCCCGGGCACGCTCAACCTGTCGACCGGCAACTACACCCTGTCCGGCCCGGCAACCGCCGCCTTCGGCATGTCGATCGGCCAGACACTCGATTCCCGCACCCCCCAGGGGACCCCGCCGGCCGGTCAGACGGCGCCCTTCGGGCCCGGCTGGCAATTGGCGGGCGCTTCCGCGACGGCGCTGACGGACTTCACCGAGATCCGTCCGGTGACCTCCACCGCTGTGCAACTCGTCGGGGCAGCCGGCACACAGGTCTCGTTCACCAAGACCAGCAGCGGGTCCTGGACCCCGGAGCCCGGCGCTGAGGCGTACACGCTCAGCTACAGCAGCTCCGCGGACACCTACACGCTGACCGACACCTCGGGAACGACGACGGTCTTCGCCAAGTCCTCCACCACGGCGGGTGTGTGGGCTGTCGCTTCGTCGAGCCCGGCCGGCAGCGGCACCTCGGTGCGCTACCGCTTCGACTCCGTGACCAGCGGCAGTACCACCACGATGCGTCTGGCGCGGATGGCCGCGCCCACGTCCGCGATCTCCGACACCAACACGTCCTGCCTCACCCCGACGACGCCGGCAGTGGGCTGCCGGGTCCTGCAACTGAGCTATGCCACCGCAACCACCGCGACGGGCACGACCAGCGGTACGTTCGGCGACTACGCCGGCCAGGTCAGCATGATCGTCATGTGGGCCACCGACCCGTCCACGGGTACGGAGACTTCCAAGGTCGTCGCCCAGTACGCGTACGACTCCACCGGCGCCCTCCGCCAGGAGTGGAACCCGCAGATCACACCCAACCTCGTGACCGCGTACACCTACACCTCGGCCGGCCGGGTGGCCACACTCACGCCTCCGGGCCAGCTCCCCTGGACGTTCGCCTACGGCACCGCGGGCACCAACGGCGACACCAACGCGGGACGCCTGCTGAGCGTCTCCCGCCCGACCCTCACCCCGGGTTCCGCGTCGTCGACCAACGGCACGGCAACCACCACCGTCGTCTACGACGTGCCCCTCACCACCTCGGCGGGCGGCCCCTACGGGATGAGCGCTTCGGACGTGGCCTCCTTGGCCCAGGCCGATGTGCCGACCGACGCCACGGCGATCTTCCCCGCCGATCAGGTGCCCACCTCCAACACCGGATCCGGGAACCTCACCTCCAGCTCCTACACCCGCGCCGAGATCCACTACCTGGAGGTCAACGGGCGCGAATCCAACACCGCCACTCCCGGTGGGCACATCACCACAACCGACTACGACGCTCTCGGGAACGCCGCTCGCCAGCTCAGCGCCGCCAACCGCGAACTCGCCCTGGCCGCGAGCACCAACACCGAGCTCAACGTGCTCGGACTGGCAGCGATGACCACCGCGCAGCGTGCCAACCTGCTGTCCACGGTGAACGTCCGCGACAGCAGCGGCCAGCTCCTGACCGACATGTACGGCCCGCTGCACCAGGTCACTCTGGAGCACGCGTTGGCCGCCTCAGGTACCAGCGCCGCCCGTGCGGCCGGCTCCGTCGTCGCCGCCCGGACACACGTCCACAACACCTACGACGAAGGCCGTCCCACCGACGGCTCCGCGAATGCGTCCGGTCTGGTGACCACGGCCGTCACCGGCAGCGCCATCGCGGGTTACGCCACGGACGCGGACACGCGCACCACCAAGACCACCTACGACTGGACGCTGGGACAGGCGACCAAGACCACGGTCGACCCGGCAGGCCTGGCGATCACCACCGCGACGGGGTACAACTCCGCCGGCAAGGTGATCTCCAACTCCCAGCCGTCCTCCACCGGCTCCGACGCCGGCACCACCACGACCACCTACTACACCGCTACCGGAAGCAGTCCCTGCGGAGGCCACCCCGAGTGGGCCGACCTGGTCTGCCGGACCGCTCCCGCCGGCGCCATCACCGGTGGTGGCTCCAACCCGAGCCAGCGGGCCACCACGACGACCACGTACAACCTGTACGGCTCGCCGAGCACGGTGACCCAGACCGCCAACAGCGTCACCCGTATCAGCACCACCACCTACGACGCGGCGGGCCGCAAGAGCACGGTCGCGGTCTCCGGCGGTGTCGGCCAGGCTGTGCAGACGACGACCACGGCATACAACGCGAGCAACGGTCAGCAGTCCAAGGTCTCGACGCCGGACGGCGCCTCGAACACCTGGAGTTACGACCAACTCGGCCGTGGGATGTCGTCGACCGACGCGGACGGGAACACCGTCGCGGTCCAGTACGACGCACTGGACCGCCCCACGCAGACCACCGACACGGCACCGTCGACCACCACCTACGCCTACGACACCAGCAAGGACCCGCGCGGTGTGCCGACGACGCAGACCGACTCCAACGCCGGGGCCTTCGGCGCCACCTATGACGCCGACGGCAACCTGAGTACGGAGTCCCTGCCGGGCTCGATCACCCTCAAGATCACCACGGACGAGACCGGACAGGCCACCTCCCGTGTCTACACCGACGCGAACGGGAACGTGCTGCTCTCCGACCAGGCGGGGTACTCCGGAACCGGGCTGGAGGTCAGCCGGGCCCAGTCCACCACCGGAGGCCTCGGCCTCAACAACACGTACGCCTACGACGCCGCGGCGCGCCTATCGGACGTCAGCCAGACCGTCCTCACCACCAGCACCACCACTGGCGCGACCAGTACCTGCACCACGCGGCACTACGCCTTCGACAAGGACTCCAACCGCACGGGCCTGACCACGGCCGTCGGTGCTGCCAAGGCGGCCTGCCCCACCAGTGGCGGAACCACGGTCAGCCACAGTTACGACAGTGCCGACCGTCTGGTCGACAGCGGCTACACCTACGACGCCCTCGGCCGCACGACCGCTGAACCGAGTGGGACGACGACCGCGTACTACGCCAACGACCTGGGCTATCAGCAGACCTCCGGCACCAGCCGCGTCACCTGGCAGCTGGACCCCGCAGGCCGCATCCGGTCCTATACGTCGGAAACCAACACATCCGGCACTTGGACCCAGAGCGCGGCCCGCACCAACCACTACGACGGAACCTCGGACTCGCCCTCCTGGATTCGCGAGAGCACGAGCGCCTACACGCGCAACATCAACGACATGGCTGGAGACCTCAGCGCCATCTACTCCTCGGCGACGGGGCACTTCCTGCTGCAACTCACCAATCTGCACGGTGACATCAACATGGTGCTGCCCATCGACGACAGCGCCACCCCGGTCCTGGTGATGGCGGCCGACGAGTACGGCAATCCGCTCACCGGTACCAGCACCTCGCGCTATGGCTGGCTGGGCGGCAAGCAGCGCTCCAGCGAGACGCCCACCGGAGACCTTCTCATGGGCGCCCGCCTCTACGTACCGACCGCAGGACGGTTCCTTAGCACCGACCCGGTCTTCGGAGGCAGTGCCAACGCCTACGATTATGTGAGCCAAGATCCGGTCAACGCCCTTGACCTGAATGGCTTGTTCAAGATCTACAGGAACAAGCCGTACATCGCATTCGTCCTGAACTCGGCCGACCAGCGTGCGATCGTGCAGGGCGCGGTCTGGGGCATCGCCGGAGCGGCGGGCGGATTCTTCGCGGGCGCCGTCGCGGGCCTCCTCAGCTCGTACATCGGCGACCACTGGTCGCCCCGGCAGAAGGTGTTCATCTTCAAGTACGGCACTCATCGAAAGTGGGGCATTCCCTGGCCCTACATCTACCTCGTCTACTACGGATACTGGTGAGGTGACGATGGCATCCAGCGCTGGACGCATTCTGCTTTTCGTACTCGCCGGTGTCTGTGGCGCTTTGATCGAGGGCTTCATCACCCACAGAGGACTGCCGTCGACGCGGTCGCTCCTCGTGTGCCTGTGTGGCGGCGCGGCGGCGGGCGGCTTGGCGGAGCTGATCCGTCACCTGCGCAGTTGACCGGGCGGCGCTCCATCGGCACTGTCCTGCCATGACCGGACGGCCCGGGAAGATTTCGTCTTCCCGGGCCGTCCCCCCTGTACGGCCCGGCGTTCTTTCGGTTTGCCGTGGTTCGCTGCTCCCCCGGGACGCGGCGGCGAGGTCGTGCCAACGGGGGTACAGCGGAGTTTCGGTAGTGGAGAGTGTGGGGCCGATGACCGGCAGCCCATGGATCTACGCGGCGGTGGCCGTCTCGGTCCTGCTGGACGTCTTCCTGCCGGTACTGCCGAGCGGCGTCCTCGTCATCACGGCGGCAACGGCCGCGGCGGCGGGCTCCGCGGGGCCGGCCGTCGGGCAGGCAGGGGCGGCTGCAACACGGACTGCCAGGCGGCAGTCTCTACCGCACCTGAGCCTCTGATCCGGCCCGCTGCTCCGCCTCGGGGTGGCGGGCCCGCCAGTACGGGTTGTCGTGCGGGAGGTTCGTGCTGACCCTGCTGTACATCCCGAACACCATCAGCACGAGGCCCACCACGAAACTGAACAGCACGTTCTGGATCCCGAAGGCCAGGAAGTTCGAGTCCGTGCCGAGCAGGCCCAGGTACAGGAAGCCGTTCAGGATGAACAGCACGCCGAGCACCATGTTCAGCGTGGACGCGAAGCTCCCGCCGACCACCATGCCGACGAAGAGCAGCAGCCCGACACAGATCGACAGCACGCTTCGCGCACCGTTCGTGTTCAGGCCGGCGAGCCTGCGGGCGTTCGCGCCGGCGGGTCCGTTCTGTCCCGCTGTTCCCTCATCTCCCCTCCATCAGAGGGATCAACGGTACGAGCGGGGTGAGTGTCCGGGTTTCCCGGCCCTGGCGGGCGTTCGGGACGCGGGGGGTCTGTTCGAGGCCGAAGGTGGTGAAGGCGGTTCGGCCGGGGAGGGGGTAGGGGTCTTTGCCGGTGAGGGAGTTGAGGATGGTGGCGCTGCGCCAGGCGGCGAGGCCGAGGTCGGGGGCGCCGACGCCGTGGGTGTGGAGTTCGGCGTTCTGGACGTAGACGCGGCCGGTGACGGCGGGGTCGAGGATCAGGCGGAACTGGTTGTCGATGTCGGGGCGTTCGGAGTTGTCGCGGCGCAGGTAGGGGTCGAGTCCGGCGAGGAGTGGGGCGATGGGGCGTTCGCGGTAGCCGGTGGCGAGGACGACGGCGTTCGTGGTGAGGCGGGAGCGGGTGCCTTGCTGGCCGTGTTCGAGGTGGAGTTCGATCTTGGTGGTGGCGATGCGTCCCGCGGTGCGGACGGTGACGGCGGGGGTGAGGACGGCGTCGGGCCAGCCTCCGTGGAGGGTGCGGCGGTAGAGCTCGTCGTGGATGGCCGCGATGGTGTCGGCGTCGATGCCTTTGTGGAGTTGCCACTGGGCGGCGACGAGCCGGTCGCGGACGGGTTCGGTGAGGGCGTGGAAGTAGCGGGTGTAGTCGGGGGTGAAGTGTTCGAGGCCGAGTTTGGAGTACTCCATGGGGGCGAACGCTTCGGTGCGGGCGAGCCAGTGGATCTTTTCTTTTCCGGTGGGGCGGTTGCGGAGGAGGTCGAGGAAGACTTCGGCTCCTGACTGGCCGGCGCCGATGACGGTGATGTGTTCGGCGGTGAGGAACTGGTCGCGGTGTCTGAGGTAGTCCGCGGCGTGGATGACGGGGACGCCGGGGGCTTCGACGAGTGGTTTGAGCGGTTCGGGGATGTGGGGGGCGGTGCCGACGCCGAGGACGATGTTGCGGGTGTGCGTGCGGCCCAGCGCTTGGGCTTCGTCGTTGGTGTCGAGCCTGGTGAAGTCGACTTCGAAGAGGTCGTGTTCGGGGTTCCAGCGGACGGCGTCGACCTGGTGGGCGAAGTGGAGTCCGGGGAGGTTGTCGGCGACCCAGCGGCAGTAGGCGTCGTATTCGGCGCGCTGGATGTGGAAGCGCTCGGCGAAGTAGAAGGGGAAGAGGCGGTCGCGGTCCTTGAGGTGGTTCAGGAAGGTCCAGGGGCTCGTGGGGTCGGCGAGGGTCACCAGGTCGGCGAGGAAGGGGACTTGGAGGGTGGCGCCGTCGATGAGCAGGCCGGGGTGCCAGTCGAAGCCGGGGCGTTGTTCGTAGAAGACGGTGTCGAGTTCGGTGAGGGGGTGGGCGAGGGCGGCGAGGGAGAGGTTGAAGGGGCCGATGCCGATGCCCACCAGGTCGCGGGGGGTTTCGGCGGCGGGGCGCTGGGGGTGGGGTGACGGTCTCATTGGGGGGTGTGTCCTTCCACCAGTTTCAGGAGCGTGGCCAGGTCGCCCGGCCGGGTGTGGGGGTTGAGGAGGGTGGCTTTGAGCCAGCGGCGGCCGTCGAGGGTGGCGCGGCCGAGGACGGCGCGTCCTTCGTCGAGGAGGGCGCGGCGTACGGCGGCGACGGTGTCGTCGGTGGCGCCGGTGGGCCGGAACAGGACGGTGCTGATGACCGGTCGGTCGTAGAGCTCGAAGCCGGGGTGGGCGGCGATGAGGTCGGCGAGGTGGTGGGCGTGGGCGCAGACCTGGTCGACGAGTTCGCCGATGCCGTGCCGTCCGAGGGTTTTGAGGGTGACGGCGATTTTGAGGATGTCGGGGCGGCGGGTGGTGCGCAGGGAGCGGCCGAGCAGGTCGGGGAGGCCTGCTTCGGTGTCGTCGTCGGCGTTGAGGTAGTCGGCGCGGTGTGCGAGTGGGGTGAGGTCGGCGGGGTCGCGTACGGCGAGGAGTCCGGCGGCGACGGGCTGCCAGCCGAGTTTGTGCAGGTCGAGGGTGACGGTGTCGGCGCGGGCGAGTCCGTCGAGTCGGGGGCGGTGCCGGTCGCTGAAGAGGAGGCCTCCGCCGTAGGCGGCGTCGATGTGGAGGCGGGCGCCGTGGGTGGCGCAGAGTTCGGCGATGTCGGGCAGTGGGTCGATGAGGCCCGCGTCGGTGGTGCCGGCGGTGGCGGCGACGAGGAGGGGGCCGCGCAGGTCGGTGAGGGCGCTGTCGAGGGCGGCGGGGTCGAGGGTGCCGGCGGGTGCGGGGACGACGACGGGTTCGGGGAGTCCGAGGAGCCAGGTGGCGCGGTGGAGGGAGTGGTGGGCGCCTGCTCCGCAGACGAGTTGGACGCCGCCGTGTCTCTCGCGGGCGAGGAGGAGGGCGAGTTGGTTGGACTCGGTGCCTCCGGTGGTGACGAGGGCGTCGCCCTGGGTGTCGTAGATCTGGTGGGCGAGGGCCTGGGTGACGAGGGTTTCGAGTTCGGAGGCGGCGGGGGCCTGGTCCCAGGAGTCGAGGGAGGGGTTGAGGGCGGAGGCGGCGAGGTCGGCCGCGGTGGCGACGGCGAGGGGTGGGCAGTGCAGGTGGGCGGCGCACAGGGGGTCGGCGGGGTCGGCGGCGCCTTCGGCGAGTGCGCGGACGAGGGTGTGCAGGGCGTCGGCGCTGCCGTGGTCGGGCAGGGGGTCTCCGAGGGCGGCGCGCAGGCGGCGGGCGACGTGTTCGGGTCCTCCGGCGGGGAGGGGTCCTCCGCGTGCGGCGGTGCCTTCGGCGAGTGCGTGGAGGACGGTGTCGAGCAACGGCCGCAGCGCGTGGGGGCCTTGGGGACCTGAGGCGAGGGGCGGCGTGCTCATGGGTGTCCTCCGGTGGACGCGCGGCGGGGTCTTTCCCGGCGTGTACGCGTTTTGGGCAGGTGCGCCCGCCAAGGACAACGATTCGAGCCGGGCGGGGGTACTGCCGTACGGAGGAAATGTGGGAGAGGGGCCGGTCCGGGCCGGGTTGCCCGAACGCCGGAGGGCTGCGGGGCAGCCGTCCGGCGTTCGGGTTCGCGCCCGGGGTGTCCGGGTGGTGTCTAGGCCTGCCTCACCTTCAACGCCCGTGCGAGGTCGTCGAGTTGGTCGGCGAGTTTGCGGCGCAGGGCCGGGATGGGGTCGGTGTCGCTCAGGCAGCTCTCGCCGAGGGCGAGGGTCTCGGGGGTGACGGCGTAGGCGGGGAAGGCCCAGCGGCCTGCTGCTTCGGCCATGGCGGGGCCGCGTCGCTCGGCGACGGCCACGGCGTCGGACCAGTAGCGCTCGACGTACGCGCGGACGAGGTCGGTCTGTTCGGGCTGCCAGAAGCCCTGGGCGGTGGCGGTGAACAGGTAGTTGGAGAGGTCGTCGGTGGCGAACATCGCGTCCCAGGCGGCTTGTTTGGCCTGGGGGTCGGGCAGTGCGGCGCGGCAGCGGGCAGCGCCTTCCTGGCCGGTGGCGCTGGGGTCCTGCACGAGTTCGGCGTCGATCACGGCGTCGTCGACGGCGCCGAGGACGGAGAGCCGGCCGAGGATGCGCCAGCGCAGTTCGGGGTCGAGTTCGGGGCCGCCGGGGACGGTGCCCTCGGAGAACCAGGCGCTGATGGTGTCGGGGTGGGCGGCGACGTCGATGAGGTGGCGTACGGCGGTGAGGCGCAGGCCGGGGTGGGAGCCGTCCTCGGTGCGGCGGATGAGGTCGCGGCACAGGTCGGTGAGGGTGGCGAGGGCGGCGGGCCGCTGCTCGGGGCTCAGGTAGCGGTCGGCTACGTGGGCGGTGGCGAAGGACAGGACGCCCTGGACGAGGGCGAGGTCCCGCTCGCGCGGCAGGTGGGTGCGGGCGGCCTCGATGTAGGCCGTGGCGGGCAGTTCGCCGTCGCGTACGGCGTCGCGCAGGGCGTTCCAGACGACGGCCCGGGTGAGGGGGTCGGGGAGGCCGGAGAGGGCGGCTCGTACGGTCTGGAAGGACTTGGTGTCGAAGCGGACCTTGGCGTAGGTGAGGTCGCCGTCGTTGAGGAGGACCAGGTCGGGGCGGCGGCCCGGGCGGCGCGTGGCGGAGTCGCCCTGGGGGACGTCGAGTTCGAACCGTTCGCGCAGGACCAGTCGGGTGTCCTCGCCGGGGACGGTGTCGTAGGCGCCGACGGTGACGCGGTGGGGGCGGCTGCCTTCGTGGCCGACGGTGAGGTGCCATTGGCCGTCGGCTTCGGTGATCTCGGGCCTGAGGGTGTCGACTCCGGTGGTGCGCAGCCAGGCGTCGGCCCAGGCGTGTACGTCGCGTTCGGTGGCGGAGGCGAGGTTGTCGATGAAGTCGGCGAGGGTGGCGTTGGCGAACTTGTGGCGGGCGAAGTGGGTGTTGATGCCGGCGAGGAAGTCCTTCTCGCCGAGCCAGGCCACGAGTTGGCGCAGGGCCGAGGCGCCCTTGGCGTAGGAGATGCCGTCGAAGTTGAGCATGGCGGACGCGGTGTCGGGGACGGCGTCCGGGTCGGGGGCGACGGGGTGGGTGGAGGGGCGCTGGTCGGCGTCGTAGCCCCAGGACTTGCGGGCGACGCCGAAGTCGACCCAGGTGTCGGTGAAGCGGGTGGCTTCGGTGAGGGTCTGGTAGCCCATGTACTCGGCGAAGGACTCGTTGAGCCAGATGTCGTCCCACCAGCGCAGGGTGACGAGGTCGCCGAACCACATGTGGGCCATTTCGTGGGCGATGACCATGGCGCGGGTCTGCCGCTCGGTGTCGGTGACGGCGGAGCGGTAGATGAATTCGTCGCGGAAGGTGACGAGGCCGGGGTTCTCCATGGCGCCGGCGTTGAATTCGGGGACGAACGCCTGGTCGTAGGAGTCGAAGGGGTAGGGCTCGTCGAACTTCTCGTGGTAGCGGTCGTAGCAGGCGCGGGTGATGTCGAGGATCTCCTCGGCGTCGGCGTCCAGGTACGGGGCGAGGGAGCGGCGGCAGTGGAGGCCGAAGGGGAGGCCGCTGTGCTCGGTGCGTACGGAGTGCCAGGGGCCGGCGGCGACGGCGACGAGGTAGGTGGAGATCAGCGGGGTGGGGGCGGCTTTCCAGTGGCCGTCGCCGAGGTGTTCGGTGATGCCGTTGGCGAGGACGGTCCAGCCTTCGGGGGCGGTGACGGAGAGCTCGAAGACGGACTTGAGGTCGGGCTGGTCGAACGCGGCGAAGACGCGCTGGACGTCTTCCATGAAGAGCTGGGTGTAGAGGTAGGTCTCGCCGTCGGTGGGGTCGGTGAAGCGGTGCATGCCCTCGCCGGTGCGGGAGTAGCGCATGGCGGCGTCGACGCGCAGTTCGTGTTCGCCTGCGCTGAGGCCCTTGAGGGGCAGCCGGTTCTCGTCGAGGGTCCCGGGGTCGAGGGGCCGGCCGTCGAGGGTGACGGAGCGCAGTTCGGCGGGCTTCATCTCGACGAAGGTGTCCGCGTCGGCGCGGGCGGTGAACCGGATGACGGTCAGGGAGCCGAAGGTCTCGTCCCCTCCGGTCAGGTCGAGTTCGATCCCGTAGTGGTGGACGTCGAGGAGCTTGGCACGGGTCTGCGCTTCGTCGCGCGTCAGTACGGACATGAGGACATGCTGCCCGATGGTGCGGACAGGACACAGGGGTGGTCCGGTATATGCGCATTGCGGCCACCCGGTCACGGGGTGCGGTTACGGCGTGCGGCCCTGTTCCAGCCGGTTCTCCTGCGGCTGGTGCGGGGTCTGCTCGGGGCGGCGCCGGGCGGGGACGCGTGCGTCGGGGTGGGCGAGGGCGGGGTCGGGGGTGTGTTCTTTGACGAGGGCGCGCAGTTCGCGCAGTTCCGCTTCGAGGGCCTGGTGGCGGCACTGGGCTTCGTAGAGGTAGCGGACTTTGGTGCGCAGGGCCCAGGGGCCGACCGGTTTCATGAGGAGGTCGGCGACGCCGAGGGCGAAGGCGGTGGCGGTGAGTCCGGCGTCCGGGCCGAAGCCGGTGAGCAGGATGACGGGGATGTGCTGGGTCTGTTCCAGGCGTCGCATGTAGCGGACGACGTCGAGGCCGCTGACGCCGGGCATGCGTACGTCGAGGAGGAGCAGGGCGACCTGGCCGCGCAGGAGTTCCTTGAGCGCCTCGTCGCCGCCGGTGGCCCGTACGACCTTGTGGCCGAGCGGGGCCAGGGCGCTCTCGAGGGCGTACAGGGTGGCCTCGTGGTCGTCGACGATGAGGATCTTGGCATCCGACGGCATGGCCCGACGTCCCCTCGTTTGGGCATACCAGCTTATGCCCGTACGGACGCACGACGCGGGCCCGTGGTGGTGGCGGAGGTGCTCGTCGTCGAGGACGGGCGTGGCGTGCTCGACGGGGCCCACGGGCGCTGTGTGTTGGGCGGGAAGTGTGCGGAGTGGAGTGTGCGGGAGTGCACAGCGCAGGATGCCCTCTGTGGGCCCCTGGTGTCACTCCCCCGGGTCGGCCGTGACGGTGCCCGCGTCGTCCGCGATGCGCTCGTGGTGCCTGATGACCTCGGCGATGATGAAATTCAGCAGTTTTTCGGCGAAGGCCGGATCCAGCTTGGCGTTCTCGGCGAGGCTGCGGAGCCGGGCGATCTGGTGGGCCTCGCGGGAGGGGTCCGCGGGCGGGAGCTGGTGGGCGGCTTTGAGGTGGCCGACCTGCTGAGTGCATTTGAAGCGCTCGGCGAGCATGTGGACGACGGCGGCGTCGATGTTGTCGATGCTGTCGCGCAGGCGGGCGAGTTCCGTGCGGACGGCGGGATCGACTTCCTGGGGCTTGCTGGTGGTCATGGCATCCAACCCTACGCGGCCCGCGGCGGTCCGATCATGGGCGGCACCGTCCGGCGGGACACGCCGAAGGGGGAAGTCCTCACGGTCGTGGTCCGGCGAGCACCTTGTGCAAGCGCACGTCCTGGCGGGCGCCCGCGACCGGGGTCACGGGCGCCCACTGGTGCATGTGGTGCTGGTGCTGGTACGGGTTGCGGGGTCAGAGGCCGGCGGCCGCCTTGGCTATGTCTGCGGCGAAGGTCGAGACCTCGCTGTAGACGCCGGGGTATCCGGGTTCCGCGCAGCCCTGGCCCCAGCTGACGATCCCGACCTGGAGGTAGGCGCCGGTGTCGTCCTTGCGGAACATGGGTCCGCCGGAGTCGCCCTGGCAGGTGTCGACGCCGCCCTGGGCGACGAATCCGGCGCAGATCTCGTCGCTGGGGACGAGGTCGCTGCCGTACGCCTGCTGACAGGTGGCGTCGTCGACGAAGGGGACGGTGGCCTTGAGCAGGTAGCGCTGCTGTCCGCCGCCTTCACGGGCGGCGCCCCAGCCTGCGATGGTGAAGTCGCCGTTGTTGTAGGCGGTGTTGGTGGCGATCTTCAGGGTGGGCTGCTCGATGGGCTTGGCGAGTTTGATGAGGGCCCAGTCCTTGCCCTTGCCGGTGTAGCCGGGGGCCTGGAGCACCTTGGTGGACTTGACCTTGACGGCGCTGCCGCTCTGCAGGTCGACGACGCCGGCGGTGGCGGTGATGGAGGTGTTGGTGCCCGAGCCGTTCACGCAGTGCGCGGCGGTCAGGACGATGCTCTTGGTGTAGAGGGCTCCGCCGCAGCCCATGGAGAGGCGGACCATGAACGGGAACTCGCCCTGGGCGGCGCGTGTGCCGCCGACGACGGGTTCGGGTGCGGCGTGTGCGGACAGCGGCTGGAGGGAGACGGCGGCGAGTGCGACGGCTCCGACGGCGAGCAGTCTTCTGATGACGCCGAGCTTCTTGGGAGACTTCAACGCGCTTCCTTTCGTGGGGGGTTGTCCGCAGGGCAGGCGCACAGGAAACGGTTTATGGCATGCTCCTGCCAAGCTGGTGGGGAGTATGGGGACCGGCCGCCGTACCGGGCAAGAGCGGCATTCCGGCCAGTCGCCGTCCGACCCGTGCCGCTGCCCGCCTCCGCTCCCCCGCCACCGGGAGGAACCCCGCTTACAGTGGAGAGGAGTTCCGGCGTCTTCTGGGGGTGCGGGCGTGGCGAACGGCGGACCCGTCGAGCACGGCTACCCGCATCTGGACACGGTGCGGGCGTCGATCACGGCGCTCTACAAGCGGCTCTCGTACGACACCATCCACACCTTCGCGACCAGCGTGGCCCCGGCCGACGTGGCCTTCGCCGATGTCGACGACCTGCATCTGGGCGCCCAGCGCGTGGCCCGCGAGATGGTGCTGCACTACCGGCTGCCGGACGCCCGGATGATCGTCGGCTTCCGCGAGATGACCCACGCGGCGCACGTCGAACTCGCCGCGGGGCCCGAGTACTTCATCGAGCTCAACGACCGCTTCCGCACCCACCGCAGGGACATCGGCGCCGCTCTCGCCCACGAGGTGATGCACGTCTATCTGCACCGTCTGGACCTGGAGTTCCCCGGAACCCGCGACAACGAGATCCTCACGGACACGGCCGCCGCCTACCTCGGCGCGGGCTGGCTCCTCCTGGACGCCTACCGCGAGGACGGCACGTCCTCGCAGAAGCTCGGCTATCTGACGCCCGAGGAGTTCGGATACGTCCTCGCCAAGCGAGCCCTGGTCTTCGGTGAGGACCCCTCGGTGTGGTTCACCAGCCCGCAGGCGTACACCGCGTACACCAAGGGCATGGCGCGGGCCCGCCTCGACGAGCAGCAGCCCCCGCTGACCGCGGCGGGCTGGGCGGGCCGCCGCCGCTACGCCAGGGACCGCCGCCACGCCCAGGACCACCGCGCCCCCGACCACTCCGGCGTCCCCTACGTCTTCGCGCCCGACGCCCGCGGCCCGCTGCGCGTGTCCTTCCCGTGCCCGACCTGCCACCAGCGCATCCGGGTGCCGGTACGCGGCCGGGTGCGGGCACGGTGCGCGCTGTGCCGGACGGTGCTGGAGTGCGACACGTAATGGCCGCGCCGCGGGCGGCCCGAGGGGAGGGCGGGCGCCCGCGGGGTGAGGGTGGTGAGGCAGAACACCCCAAAAGTCTTTGCCTCGCGTGTCCGTGGCGAGCGAGGGTCGAAGGATGAGCACGAACGACCCCACCGCGGAACTCTTCCCCGCCGTGTACGAGGGGGACGAGGACGCGGTCGTACGGCTGCTGCGCGCCGGGGTGAGCGCCGAGGCGGTCGACGAGGACGGCCAGAGCGCGCTGTATCTCGCGGCGGTGAGCGACCGGCCGGGCGTCGTCCGGCTGCTGCTGGCCACCGGCGCCCAGCCCGACCGCCTCAGCCTGGGCACGGACGCTCCCCTGTGCGGCGCGGCCTGCGGTGGTCACACGGAGGTGGTACGCGCGCTGCTCGCGGCCGGGGCGAACCCGGACACCGTCGAGGCGTTCGGTTTCACCGCGCTGACCTGGGCCCTGCGGCGGGGTCACACCGCCGTGGCGGAGGCGCTCCTTCTGGCGGGCGCGAATCCCGACCGGCCCGGGCCGACGGGCGAGCCCCCGCTGGTGTCGGCCGCGCACCGGGGCTCGGTGGGCTGCGTACGGGCCCTGCTCGCTCACGGGGCGGGCGCCCGGGGCGAGGCGCTGGCGGAGGCCCGCCGGCTGCTCGGCGTGGGCGTCGAGGCGGAACTCCTGGCGAGCCTGGCCCGTACGCACGGCCCCGGCCACCCCTGCGTGACCCAGCGCCACCCGTCCCCCGAGGGCATCACCGTCGAGGTCCAGCTCCTCGACGCCCAGGGCCGGCCCTTCGCCGGCGACGACCTCCAGACCGGCCACACGGAGATCATCACCCTGCTGAAGGCAAGCACGACACGCCCCGGCCGCTGAACGCCGGCCCGGCGGGCGGTCCAGCCGCAGACCCGAGTGCCCACCCGTCCCTGACCGCTGTCCCCGCTCCGACGCAGCCCCGCCCCGGGGGCCCGGTGCCGGACGGGCGGGGCACGTCGAGCGTCCTACGGTGTGCCGTACACCGCCCCCGGGGTCTCCGCCTCCGCCAGGAGTTTCCGGGTCGTCTCGCCTGCCTCCGCCGGGGTCCACCGGGAGCCCTTGTCGGCGCTCGGGCCCGGGCGCCAGCCCTCCATCACGGTGATCCGGCCGCCCTCGGTCTCGAAGACGCGGCCGGTGACCCCGGCGCTCGCGGCCGATCCGAGCCAGACGACCAGCGGCGAGACGTTGCCCGCGGCCATGGCGTCGAATCCGCTGCCGGGGGCGGCCATCGTGTCGGCGAAGGTCCGCTCGGTCATGCGGGTACGGGCGGCCGGGGCGATGGCGTTCACCTGGACGCCGTACCGTCCCATCTCGGCCGCCGCGACCAGCGTCAGAGCGACGATGCCGGCCTTGGCGGCGCTGTAGTTGCCCTGCCCGACCGACCCCAGCAGGCCCGCTCCGCTGCTGGTGTTGACGACCCGGGCATCGGGCGCGCGGCCCGCCTTCGCCTCGGACCGCCAGTGCGCCGCCGCGTGCCGGAGCGGCAGGAAGTGCCCCTTCAGGTGGACCCGCAGCACGGCGTCCCAGTCGTCCTCGTCGAGGTTGACCAGCATCCGGTCGCGCAGGAACCCGGCGTTGTTGACCAGTGTGTCGAGACGTCCGTACGTCTCCAGGGCGGCGCGGACGACGGAGGCCGCGCCGTCGGCCGTCGCGATGTCACCGCCGTGGGCCACCGCCTCGCCGCCCGCCGCGCGGATCTCCTCGGCGACCTGACGGGCCGGGCTGTCCGCCGCGGGGGTGCCGTCCAGGCCGACGCCGAGGTCGTTCACGACGAGCCGGGCGCCCTCCGCGGCGTAGGCCAGCGCGTGCGCCCTGCCGAGCCCGCGGCCCGCACCCGTGACGATCACGACCCGCCCGTCACACAGCAATCGTGCGCTCATCCCACTTCTCCCTGCTGGTCCTTGTTCGCGGTGGCGGCGTCGAGGAAGGCGGGCCGCTCGCCGCCTCCGTGGACGAGGATCGAGGCGCCGCTGATGTACGCGGCGGCGTCGGAGGCGAGGAAGACGGCGGCGGCGCCGACGTCGGACGGCTGGGCGAGGCGGCCCAGCGGGACGGTGCGGGCGACGGCGGCGAGGCCGTCCTCGCCGCCGTAGTGCAGATGGGCCAGTTCGGTGCGGACCATGCCGACGACCAGGGTGTTGACCCGGATCCGGGGCGCCCACTCGACGGCCATCGAACGGGCCAGGTTCTCCAGTCCCGCCTTGGCCGCTCCGTAGGCCGCCGAACCGGGCGAGGGGCGCGATCCGCTCACGCTGCCGATCATCACGATGGAGCCCCGGGCCCGCCTGAGGTGTTCGTACGCGGCGATCGACGCGGTGAGCGGGGCGGTGAGGTTGAGTTCGATCACCCGGGCGTGCCGCTCGGCGTCCGCCTCGGCGAGCGGGCGGTAGGGGGCGCCGCCCGCGTTGTTGACCAGGACGTCGAGCCGGGGAAGGGCGTCGAAGAAGGCCCGCACGGCGGCCGGGTCACGCAGGTCGACGGGGACGAAGTCGGCGCCCTCGAGGGGGACTTCGGGTGGCCGGCGGGCGCAGACCACGACGTGCGCGCCGGCCCGCGCGAAGGCCCGCGCGATCCCCGCCCCGACCCCTCGGGTGCCGCCGGTGACGACGACGGTCCGGCCGCCGAGGTCCACGGGGGCACCCTCGCGCTCCTCGGCGTCCTCGGTGTCCACGTTGTCCACAGGGCCTCCCGCGCGGCCGCGATCGCTGCTAGCTTCGCATCACACCTAACAAACGTTTGGTGGAAAGGTAGCTGATGTGCCCATGGGTGTCTCCACCTCGTCCCCGGAAAAGGGGATTTCCGTCGTCACGGTCGACTTCCCGCCGGTGAACGCGCTGCCGGTGCGGGGCTGGTTCGACCTCGCCGACGCCGTGCGCGCGGCGGGCCGCGACCCCGGGATCCGCTGTGTCGTCCTCGGAGCCGAGGGGCGCGGGTTCAACGCGGGTGTCGACATCAAGGAGATGCAGCGCGACACCACCGGCCATGGCGCGCTGATCGGCGCCAACCGCGGCTGCGCGGAGGCCTTCGCGGCGGTGTACGAGTGCGAGGTGCCGGTCGTCGCGGCGGTGCACGGTTTCTGTCTGGGCGGCGGCATAGGACTCGTGGGGAACGCGGACGCGATCGTGGCGAGCGAGGACGCCACCTTCGGCCTGCCCGAGCTGGACCGCGGCGCGCTCGGCGCGGCCACGCATCTGTCCCGTCTCGTCCCCCAGCATCTGATGCGCGCCCTGTACTACACCTCGCGCACGGCGACCGCGGCCGAGCTGCATACGCACGGATCGGTGTGGCGGGTCGTGGCGCGCGAGGAACTGCGGGCGGCGGCGCTGGAGCTGGCGCGCGAGATAGCGGCGAAGGACGGGCAGCTCATCCGGCTCGCCAAGGCCGCGATCAACGGCATCGATCCCGTCGACGTGCGCCGCAGCTACCGCTTCGAGCAGGGCTTCACCTTCGAGGCCGATCTCGCCGGAGTGGCCGACCGCGTCCGTGACACCTTCGGCAAGGAGGCCCCCCGGTGAGCGACAAGACCATGTCGGCGCAGGACGTCGTCGGCCGGCTGGAGAGCGGGATGACCCTCGGCATCGGCGGCTGGGGCTCGCGCCGCAAGCCGATGGCCCTGGTGAGAGCGCTGCTCCGCACCGGGATCACCGATCTCACCGTCGTCGCGTACGGCGGCCCGGACGTCGGCCTGCTCGCCGCCGCCGGACGGATCCGCACCCTCGTCACCGCGTTCGCGACGCTCGACTCCATCCCGCTCGAACCGCACTATCGGGCGGCCCGCGAGCGCGGCGCGTTCGAGCTGACGGAGGTGGACGAGGCGATGTTCATGTGGGGGCTGCACGCGGCGGCGAACCGGCTGCCGTTCCTGCCGGTGCGCGCGGGGCTCGGCTCGGACGTGATGCGGGTCAACCCGGGCCTGCGGACGGTCACTTCACCGTATCCCGACCCGGAATCGGGGATACGGGAGGAGCTCGTCGCGATGCCCGCGCTGCGCCTGGACGCGGCGCTGGTCCACATGAACCGGGCGGACCGGCTGGGCAACGGCCAGTACCTGGGCCCGGACCCGTACTTCGACGACCTGTTCTGCGAGGCGGCGGACACGGCGTACGTCTCCTGCGAGCGGATCGTCGACACGGCGGAGCTGACCAAGGAGGCCGCGCCGCAGACCCTGCTGCTCCAGCGGTCGTCCGTGACGGGCGTCGTGGAGACACCGAACGGCGCGCACTTCACCTCGTGCGTCCCGGACTACGGGCGGGACGAGGCCTTCCAGAAGCTGTACGCGAGCACGCCGTACGCCGAGTTCGCCGAGCGGTTCCTGGGCGGCGGCGAACACGCCTATCAGAGCGCCGTCCAGGCCTGGCGGAAGGAGCGGGACCTGTGAGCGCCGACCGAGCGGAGTACTGCGTGATCGCCTGTGCCGAGGCCTGGCGGGACAACGGGGAGGTGCTCGCCAGTCCCATGGGCCTGATCCCGTCCATCGGCGCCCGGCTGGCCCGGCGCACCTTCTCGCCCGATCTGCTGCTGACCGACGGCGAGGCGCTGCTCGTCGGCCTCGACGGCACCCCGGAGGGCTGGCTGCCGTACCGCAGACATCTGACGACGGTGACCGGCGGGCGGCGGCACGTGATGATGGGCGCGAGTCAGATCGACCGCTTCGGCAACCAGAACATCTCGTGCGTCGGCGACTGGTCCCGGCCCCGGCGCCAGCTCCTCGGCGTGCGCGGCGCCCCGGTCAACACCCTGAACAATCCGACCAGTTACTGGATCCCCAGACATTCCCCGCGCGTGTTCGTGGAGCGGGTCGACATGGTGTGCGGTGTGGGGTACGACCGGGCCGCCGCCGCGGGCCCGAGCGCCACCCGTTTCCATCGCCTCCCCCGCGTGGTGACCGACCTCGCGGTCCTCGACTTCGCGACGCCCGACCACTCCATGCGGCTGGTGTCCGTGCACCCGGGTGTCACCGCCGAGCAGGTCCAGGAGGCGACGGGGTTCGGGCTGACGGTCCCGGACGAGGTGCCGTTCACGCGCGAACCGACCCTGGAGGAGCTGGAGTTGATCCGCACGGTGATCGACCCGAGGGGACTGCGGAACCGGGAGGTGCCCGACCCGGAGAGCGGCGCGCGGGACCGGGGTGCCCCCGGCCCGTCGCGCGGGGGTGGGCGCTGATGGAGACCGCACTGACCGGACTCGTCGGTGTCCGGTATCCCATCGTGCAGACCGGCATGGGCTGGGTGGCGGGGCCCCGCCTGGTCTCGGCGACGGCGAACGCGGGCGCGCTGGGCATCCTGGCCTCGGCGACGATGACACTCGACCAGCTCCGCGACGCGGTACGGGAGGTCAAGTCCCGTACGGACCGGCCGTTCGGCGTGAATCTGCGCGCCGACGCGGGGGACGCGGGCGACCGGGTGCGGATCATCGTCGACGAGGGCGTGCGCGTCGCGTCGTTCGCGCTCGCCCCTTCGCGCGAGCTGATCGCCGGGCTGAAGGAGGCGGGTGTGATCGTCGTGCCGTCCGTCGGCGCCCGGCGGCACGCCGAGAAGGTGGCCGCCTGGGGGGCCGACGCGGTGATCGTGCAGGGCGGCGAGGGCGGCGGTCACACGGGGGAGGTGGCGACGAGCGTGCTGCTGCCCCAGGTGGTGGACGCCGTGGACATCCCGGTGGTGGCGGCGGGCGGCTTCCACGACGGGCGGGGGCTGGTGGCGGCGCTGGCCTACGGGGCGGCGGGCATCGCGATGGGCACGCGTTTCCTGCTGACCTCCGACTCGACCGTCCCCGACGCGGTGAAGGCGAGGTATCTGGCGGCGACCGTGAAGGACGTCACCGTGACGACGGCCGTCGACGGGCTGCCGCACCGCATGCTGCGCAGTGAACTCGTCGACGCCCTGGAGAGTGCGGGCCGTACGAGGGCATTCGTCCAGGCCGTGCGCCGCGCGGCCGGGTTCCGGCGGATCTCCGGCCTGTCCTGGTCCCGGATGATCCGCGACGGCCTCGCCATGAAGCACGGCAGGGACCTGTCCTGGAGCCAGGTGCTGCTCGCCGCGAACACCCCGATGCTCCTCAAGGCGTCGATGGTGGACGGGCGTACGGATCTCGGCGCGATGGCGTCGGGGCAGGTGGCGGGAGTGATCGAGGATCTGCCGTCGTGCGGAGAGCTGGTCGAGCGGGTGATGGCGGAGGCCCGGGAGACTCTCAACACCCTTGCGATCAGGGGTGATTGAATGCCTGAATGAATCAGTCGATCAGAGATCCGTGGGGCCTCAGTGTCTTCGGCGCCGGAAGCGTACGGGCCGAACCGCAGCTGGTGCGGGTGAAGTTGGCCGTAGACGTCCAGGAGCCCTCACCCGACGAGGCGTTCCACAAGGCGGGGACGGCGGTGTCCCGGCTGCGCGAGACGGTGCGCCGGCACGGGATACCGGACGCGTCGGTCTCCGGCTCCAGGCTCAAGCTCAACTCCGAGTACGACGGGTACGGAACGGGCCGCAAGTTCCTCGGCTACCGCTGCCAGGCGTCGTACATCATCGAGATCGAAGCGGTCGACGATCTTCAGCAGCTCATCGTGGACGCGGTCGACGCGGGCGCCAACCGTGTCGACGAGGTCACCTTCGACGTGCTCGACAAGCCCGCGATGCGGGACGAGGCGCGGCGCAGGGCTGTCGCCGCGGCCCGCCGCAAGGCCACGGTGTACGCGGAGGCGGCGGGCGTCTCGCTGGGGGCAGTCCTCCATGTGCAGGATGTGGACGCGGAGTCCTGGGAGTTCCGCGGCCATCGGGGTCACGGCGGCGGCGGTGGCAGCTCGGAGGGCGATCTGGCCCCGGGCATGGTCGAGGTCCACGCCGGTGTCCTGCTGGGCTTCGCGCTCGGCGGCTGAAGTCCGTCCGGGAAGCGCGGCTCCCGGGGACTCGGCTTCGCGAGGCGGCGGTGCCCGGTGCGGGCGGGGGACCACTCCGTACACCGGCCTCGTCAGAGCCGCTCGATGATCGTCACGTTCGCTTGGCCGCCGCCCTCGCACATCGTCTGGAGGCCGAACCGGCCGCCGGTGCGATCCAGTTCGTGCAGGAGCGTCGTCATCAGGCGCACGCCCGTGGCGCCGAGGGGGTGGCCCAGGGCGATCGCGCCGCCGTTGACGTTGACCTTCTCCGGGTCGGCGCCGGTCTCCTTGAGCCAGGCGAGGACGACCGGGGCGAACGCCTCGTTGATCTCGACGAGGTCGATGTCGCCGATGGACATGCCGGTCTTCTTCAGGGCGTAGGCGGTGGCCGGGATGGGGGCCGAGAGCATCCGGATGGGGTCCTCGCCGCGCACCGAGAGGTGGTGGACGCGGGCGCGGGGGGTCAGGCCGTGTTCACGGACCGCCCGCTCGGAGGCGAGCAGCATCGCGGCGGCGCCGTCGGAGACCTGGGAGGAGCAGGCGGCGGTGATGGTGCCGCCCTCGGCGACCGGCTTCAGGGCCGCCATCTTCTCCAGGGTGGTGTCCCGGCGCGGCCCCTCGTCGACCGTGACCTCGCCGTGGGCGGCGGTCTCGCGGGTGAAGCGGCCCTCGTCGACGGCGCGGACCGCCCGCTGGTGGGAGCGGAGGGCGAACTCCTCCTGGTCGCGGCGGCTGATGCCCCATTTGGCGGCGATCAGTTCGGCGCCGTGGAACTGGTTGACGGGGCGGTCGCCGTAGCGGGCGCGCCAGCCCTCGCTGCCCGCGAAGGGACCCTCGGTGAGGCCGAGGGGTTCGGCGGCCCGGCGGGAGGCGAAGGCGATGGGGATCTGGCTCATGTTCTGCACGCCGCCGGCGACGACCAGGTCCTGGGTGCCGGACAGGACGCCCTGGGCGGCGAAGTGCACGGCCTGCTGGGAGGACCCGCACTGCCGGTCGACGGTGACACCGGGCACCTCCTCGGGCAGTCCGGCCGCCAGCCAGCTCGTGCGGGCGATGTCCCCGGCCTGTGGCCCGACCGTGTCCAGGCAGCCGAAGACGACGTCCTCGACGGCCGCCGGGTCCACGCCGGACCGTTCGACCAGGGCGGTGAGCACGTGCGCGCCGAGGTCGGCCGGGTGGACCCCGCTCAGCCCTCCCCCGCGCCGCCCGACGGGCGTGCGGACCGCTTCGACGATGTAGGCCTCGGCCATGACGACTCCCTCGCTGACATGGATGGTTCGCGGGTGATTCCCTTACGGCTCCTCGCGGACGGAGATGCCGTCGAGCACCATCGACAGGTACTGCCGGGCGATCTCCTCCGGGCTGTGCTGACCGCCGGGCCGGTACCAGGAGGCGGCGACCCACACGGTGTCGCGCACGAACCGGTAGGTGAGGCGGATGTCGAGGTCGGCCCGGAAGACCTCGGCGTCGACTCCGCGTTCCAGGGTGCTCAGCCACGCCTTCTCGAAGTTGCGCTGGGACTCGGCGAGGAACGCGAAGCGCTGCTGTGCGGCGAGGTGCCGGGCCTCCTTCTGGTAGATCGCGACGGCCGCGCGGTGCCGGTCGATCTCCCGGAAGGATTCGGTGACCAGGGCCTCCAGGGTTTCCCGGGGGCCGAGTCCGGAGTCCAGGACGGTGTCGTAGCCGTCCCAGAGCTCGTCGAGGAAGGTCCGCAGGATCTCCTCCAGCATCGATTCCTTGGAGTCGAAGTGGTAGTAGAGGCTGCCCGCGAGCATCCCGGCCTCGTCCGCGATCCTGCGTACGGTGGTGGCGTTGTAGCCCTGTTCGGCGAACACCTCGGCGGCGGTGCCGAGCAGTTCGCGGCGGCGCTCCGGGGTGGCGGTCACCTGGGGCTTCTTCTTGGTAGGCACACGGTCATTGTCGCCTCAGGCGTGCTGGCTGCTCACGGACACGACCTCGCCGGTCAGGTACGAGGAGTAGCCGGAGGCGAGGAACACGATCACGTTGGCCACCTCCCAGGGTTCGGCGTACCGGCCGAAGGCCTCGCGGGCGGTCAGTTCCTCCAGCAGCTCGGGAGTGGTGACCTTCACCAGGTGGGGGTGCATGGCGAGGCTGGGCGAGACGGCGTTGACCCGCACCCCGTACGCGGCGGCCTCGATCGCGGCGCAGCGGGTGAGCGCCATGACGCCCGCCTTCGCGGCGGCGTAGTGGGCCTGTCCGGCCTGGGCGCGCCAGCCGACGACGGAGGCGTTGTTGACGACGACTCCGCCCTCGCCGCGCTCCTTGAGCCGGCGCAGTGCCGCGCGGGTGCAGCGGAACGTGCCGGTCAGGGTCACGTCGAGGACCTTGGACCACTGTTCGTCGGTCATGTCGACGAGGGGTGAGGTGCCGCCGAGGCCCGCGTTGTTGACGACGATGTCCAGTCGGCCGTGGAGGTCGGTGGCGGTGTCGAAGAGGGCCTGGACCTGGTCCTCTTCGGTGACGTCGCAGGGCAGTGCGGTCACCGTGCCGGTGCCGAACTCCGTCGCGAGGGTCTCGGCGGTCTCCTTGAGCCGGCGGGGGTGCGCGTCGCTGATCAGGACGCGCGCGCCCTCCTCCAGGAATCTGCGTGCCGTGGCGCCGCCGATGCCTGCGCCAGCGGCGGCGGTGATGACGGCGGTGCGGCCCTTCAGCAGCCCGTGCCCGGGTACGTACGCCGGACTCTCGACGTCGCTCATGACTCCAAGCTAACCTACCAAACACTTGTTAGGGAAGCTTGTCGCCCACTCCCGGAACCCACCACCGTCCGAAGCCCACCGCCCTGCGAAGCCCACCACCGTTCGAAGCCCACCGCCCTGCGAAGCCCACCGCCGTCCGGAGCCCGCCGCCGAAAGGTGCCGCCGATGGATCTCACCCGCTCCCCCGCCGACGAGGCGTTCCGCGCCGAGGCCCGTGCCTGGCTGGACGCCCATGTCCCGGCGGTCCCGCTGCCCTCCCTGGAGACCGCTCAGGGGTTCGCCGCGCACCGCGAGTGGGAGGCCGAACTGGCCGCGGACCGCTGGTCGGTGGTGTCGTGGCCGGCGGCGTACCGCGGCCGGGACGCGGACCTGATGGGATGGCTGGCGTTCGAGGAGGAGTACCACGCGGCGGGCGCGCCCGGCCGGGTCGGGCAGAACGGCGTCAGCCTGCTCGCGCCGACCCTCTTCGACCACGGCACCGCGGAGCAGCGCGCCCGGGTGCTGCCGCCGATGGCGACGGGCGAGGTGGTCTGGGCGCAGGCGTGGTCCGAGCCGGAGGCGGGTTCGGATCTGGCCTCGCTGACCTCGCGGGTCGTGCGCGCGGACGGCGGCTGGCGGCTGAGCGGACACAAGACGTGGTCGTCGCGGGCCGCGTTCGCCGACCGCGCGTTCGGCCTGTTCCGCAGTGAGCCGGGCCTCGCGAAGCCGCACCAGGGCCTGACGTATGTGATGTTCGACCTGCGCGCGCCGGGCGTGACGGTCCGCCCCATCGGGCGCCTGGACGGCAGGCCGGCCTTCGCGGAGCTGTTCCTGGACGAGGTGTTCGTCCCGGACGAGGACGTGATCGGCGAGCCGGGGCAGGGCTGGCGGGTGGCGATGTCGACGGCGGGCAACGAACGCGGCCTGACGCTGCGGTCGCCGGGCCGTTTCCTGGCCTCCGCCGACCGGCTGGCCGCGTTGTGGCGCGCCCACGGCGACCCGTCCGACTCGGCCCTGCGCGACCGGGTGGCCGACGCGGTGATCGGCGCCCGTGCCTATCAGCTCTTCACGTACGCCAACGCCTCGCGGTTCCTCGACGGGGAGAGGATCGGGCCGGAGTCCAGCCTGAACAAGGTGTTCTGGTCGGAGCTCGACATCGCGCTGCACGAGACGGCGCTCGATCTGCTGGGCGCCGAGGGCGAGTTGGCGGACACCGAGTGGTCCGAGGGGCATGTCTTCTCGCTCGCGGGCCCCATCTACGCGGGCACCAACGAGATCCAGCGCGACATCATCGCCGAGCGGCTGCTCGGCCTCCCGAAGGGCCGCCGCTGATGCGCTTCCTCCTCGACCCCGAACAGCGCGCCTTCGCCGCCTCCCTGGACGCGATGCTGACGTCGGCGGACACGCCGTCGGCGGTGCGGGCGTGGGCCGGCGGCGACCACGGGCCCGGCCGGGCCCTGTGGTCGCGGCTCACCGACGCGGGGCTCTTCGCCCTTGCGGTCCCGGAGGCGTACGAAGGGGTGGGCCCGCTGCCCGTGGAACTGGCCCTCGGATTCGTGGAGTTGGGGCGGCACGCGGTTCCCGGTCCGGTGGTGGAGACGGTCGCCTCGGCCGTCCTGCTGAGCGAACTGGCCGGGTCGGGCGAGCCGGGTCCGGCCGAGCGGCTGCTGCCGGGGCTGGCCTCGGGCAAGAGCGTCGCCACGCTGGCCCCGGCCGGCGGGTACGCGCTGGACGCGGACGCGGCGACGGTGCTGCTCGCGGTGGACGGCGACGCTCTGTGGCTCGCGCCCGGCCACGGCCCGGTGCGCGCGTCCACGGACCCGGCCCGTCGGCTCGCCCTGCCGGAGACGGGCGGCGAACTCCTGGCGACCGGCCCGCAGGTCACCCGCGCCGCGAGCCGGGCCCTGACCTGGGCCCGGCTCGCCACCGCCGCCCAGGCCCTCGGGGTCGGTCTCGCACTCCTCGACCGGACGGTCGGCTACGTCGGGCAGCGCACGCAGTTCGGGGTTCCCGTCGGTTCGTTCCAGGCGGTCAAGCACCGGCTCGCGGACGCGCTGATCGCCCTGGAGTTCGCGCGTCCGCTGCTGTTCGGGGCCGCGCTGTCGATGGCACCGGCGGACGTGGCCGCCGCGAAGGTCACGGCGGGCGAGGCCGCGTACGCCGTGGCCCGGACGGCGTTGCAGCTGCACGGCGCGATCGGCTACACGGCCGAGTACGACCTGTCCCTCTGGTTCGCCAAGGCTCGCGCCCTGCGGACGGCCTGGGGCACCCCGGCCGCGTGCAGGACCGAGGCGCTGGCCGGTCTCAGTGGTGGTCGTCCCCGCTCGTGAGCTCCCGGTACTCCTCGGCTGTCGGCTTCGGGATCCGGGTGTCGGGCCCGTAGAGGGCGCGGGCCAGCCGGGCGCGCAGTCTGTGGGCGGGGCCGACCCGTCGGGCCACGCCGTTCGCGTCGACGAGCGGGCCGATCTCGTAGGGCGGCGCCTGTTCGTGCTGGGTGAGGGTGAACCGCTGTGCCGGGGTGAGCGGTTCGTGGACCTCGACGTACTCGCCGTGCGGCAGCATCTTGATCGTGCCGGACTCGCGTCCGTGCAGCACCTTGTCGCGGTCGGCGCGTTGCAGCCCCATGCAGATCCGCTTCGTGGCGACGTAGGCGAGCGCGGGCCCGGCGAACACGGCGACGCGGACGAACCAGGTGATCGCGTTGATCGACAGATGGAAGTGGGTGGCCCACAGGTCGTTGCCGCCGCCGACCAGCAGGACGGCGTACAGCGTGAGCCAGGCGACGCCGAGGGCGGTGCGGGTGGGCACGTTGCGCGGCCGGTCCAGGATGTGGTGCTCGCGCCGGTCCCCGGTGACCCATGCCTCGATGAACGGGTGGACGGCGATGGCGGTCATGATGAGCGGGAAGAGCGTGAAGGGGATGAGGACGCCCAACTGGAGCGTGTGGCCGAAGGCGTTGATCTCCCATCCCGGCATCACCCGGATGAGCCCTTCGGAGAAGCCTAGGTACCAGTCGGGCTGTGCGCCGGTGGTCACCAGGTCGGGGCGGTAGGGACCGAAGGCCCATACGGGGTTGACGGTGGCGATCGCGCCCATGATCGCCAGGACTCCGAAGACCAGGAAGAAGAAGCCGCCGGCCTTGGCCATGTAGACGGGCATGAAGGGCATGCCGACGACCGACTTCTGGTCGCGTCCGGGCCCCGGGTACTGCGTGTGCTTGTGGTGGAAGACCAGGATCAGATGGGCGACGACCAGTCCCAGCATGATGCCCGGCAGCAGCAGGACGTGGACGGGGAAGAACCTCGGGATGATGTCGTGCCCCGGGAACTCGCCACCGAAGAGGAAGAAGGAGATGTACGTCCCCACGACGGGGATCGACAGGATGGCGCCCTGCGCGAAGCGGACGCCGGTCCCGGAGAGCAGGTCGTCGGGGAGCGAGTAGCCGGTCAGGCCGGTGATGAGGCCGAGCATCAACAGGGTCCAGCCGAACAGCCAGTTGACCTCGCGCGGCTTGCGGAACGCGCCGGTGAAGAACACCCGCATCATGTGGACGAGCATCCCGGCGAGGAAGACGAGCGCCGCCCAGTGGTGGATCTGCCGGATCAGCAGTCCGCCGCGCACGTCGAAGCTGATGTGCAGCGTGGACTCGTAGGCCCGCGTCATGGTGATGCCGTTCAGCGGGACGTACGAGCCGTGGTAGACGACCTCGACGCCGCTCGGCTCGAAGAACAGGGTGAGGTAGACGCCCGTGATGATCAGGACGAGGAAGCTGTAGAGGCAGACCTCTCCCAGCATGAACGACCAGTGGTCCGGGAAGACCTTGCGCATATTGGCCCTGGCCAGTGAGTAGAGGCCGAGTCGTCCGTCGGCCCAGTCGGCGAGCCGCTCACCCTTGCCGGTCTCGGCTCGTCGCCGGGTACCTGAAGTCTCGTCGTTCCGGGTTGAGTTGATCTCTCGCGCACCCATAAGCCGCCCCCTCGGCCCACCAGGGTGGCACGCCCCTTCCCGGAAGCCAACGGTGCGACGTACGCCAAGGCGAGGAAACGCTCATGGGGCCGAGCGGATCACGGCGACGGGACCCGGCGCCCGGAGTGCGGCGTCGTCGTGGGTCAGCAGCACGGCGTCGTACCGCCCGAGCACCCGGCCCCTCACCTCGGCGGACTCTCCGAGCGCGACGACCAGCACGGCCGGTCCCGCCGGGACGAGGACGGGCAGCCGGGGATGCAGCACCTCGACCTCCGGCGCCGGCGGACCGTCCCGGCGCCACATGACGTTGAGGTTCATGACCGGGCCCGCGAGCAGCCGGCAGTCGGTGGGCAGGTCCCCGGGAAAGCGCTGGGGCACATACCGGGTGTCCACGCGCCGGTGCTCGCCGCCGACGGTCAGGTCCATGCCGACGCCCTCGACCATGGTGAGAATCCGGTCCACCCCGGTGAACGCCGAGAACGGCCCGTCGGCATCGACGTCGGCCAGGCTCACCCGCCACGCGAAGCCGGACATGTCCGCGCCCTCGGGCCGGACGACGATCTCCCGGGTGACCCCGCCGCCGTTCTTCCAGGGCACAGCGGTCCGCCCCGCCGCGGGCAGCAGGTCCGCGGTCACGCGACGATCCCGTGGGCCCGCGCCGCCGCCAGCCACTGCGGGAACTCCGCCACCAGGCGGTCGTACAGCTCCCCGTCGGTCACCTTCCGCGGATCCGAACCGGCGTGGAAGAAACCGGCGTTGTCGACGACCCGCTTCTGCGGTACGGCCAACTCGTCGAGCTTGCGCAGGAAGTCGAACTGGCGGCTGCCCGGGTCACCGAACCCTATGAACTGCCAGAACAGCGGCAGCCGGGCCGCCTTGCACAAGTACCGTTCGGCGGCGAGCTTGTTGATCGGCCCCCCGTCGGTCTGGAAGACGACGAGGGCCGGGGCCCTGGAGCCGCTGTCGAGGTAGTGGTCGATGACGGCGTCCATCGCGAGGTGGTAGCTGGTCCTGCCCATGTGGCCGAGCCCGGCCGCGATCCGTTCGATCCGCCCCTGGTGGTTGTCGAGCGCGATGTCGGTGACCGCGTCGACGTCCGTGGAGAAGAAGACGACCGGGACGGTGCCGTCGTCGTCCAGGTGGGCGGACAGACCGAGCACCTGGTCGGCGAGGGCCTGCACGCTGCCGTCGTCGTAGTACGGCTTCATCGAGCCCGAGTAGTCGACCACCAGGTACACGGCGGCCCGTTGTCCGCTCAGCCCGTGCTTGGTGAGGCAGACCCCGGCGCTCTTGTACGCGCCGACCAGCGCGGGCGCGGTCTCCTCGACCTTGGTGAGGCTGATTCCGGCCATACGGGGCTCCCGTCGCGCGAGGGTCACGGAACGCCGAGATTACGTCACGGTGTCGGCCCGTCCGCCTCCCGGACCCTGCCGTTCCCCTGCGCCCGGAGTGTCGCTATTTTGATCTTCGCCGTCCCCACCGGCTCACCGTCATCCCTTGCCCGTGCGTTCCGAGGAGCCGGCCGTGGAGTCCGAGTCCGCCGTCACCACCTGTTACCGCCACCCCAAGGTGGAGTCGCATGTGCGCTGCACCCGCTGCGACCGCTACATATGCCCGAGCTGCATGCGCGAGGCCGCCGTCGGCCATCAGTGCGTGGAGTGCGTGAAGGAGGGCGCGAAGTCCGTCCGGCAGGCCCGCACGGCCTTCGGCGGCCGGATCTCGACGGTGCCGGCGGTGACGTACGCCCTCATCGGTCTCAATCTGCTGGCCTACCTGGCCGAACTGCTGCGCTCCTCGGTCGTGGACCGGTTCGCGATGCTCGGCGCCGGTCTGGTGGGCACGGACGGGGGTCACTACCTCTGGGACGCCGCGTACTCCCCTGACTACCACGCAGAGGGCTTGGTCAACGGGGAGTGGTACCGGTTGCTGACCGGCGCGTTCCTGCATCTGCCACCCACCGAGGGCACCTTCGGGATCGCTCACATCGCGATGAACATGTTCGCGCTGTGGAACATCGGCCGGACCGTCGAGGCCCAGCTCGGCCGGGTCCGCTATCTGGCGCTGTATCTGCTGTCGGCGCTCGGCGGCTCGGTCCTCGTGCTGCTGCTCGCACCGCAGGAGCAGACGCTCGGCGCCTCGGGCGCGATCTTCGGCATCGGCGCCGCGTACTACGTGATGGCCCGGCGGCTCGGCGCGGACATGGGGAACGTCAACCGGTTCATGGGGGGCCTGCTGATCTGGCTGCTGATCTCTGCGGGGCTCACGTCCTGGCAGGGCCACCTGGGCGGGCTGCTGGCGGGCGGAGTCGTGACGGCGGCCTACGCGTACGCTCCCCGCGGCCGTCTGCGGGCGCCGATCCAGGCGGCCGTGTGCGTGGGGCTCCTCGCAGTACTGGTGGTCCTCACGGTGCTGAAGGTGTCGGCGCTGAGAACCGGCGCGGTGTAACTCGGCGTCGGGCGGTGGCCGGGCCTGCCGCGGCGCGGGCCGTGACCCCGGGCCGGCAGGCAAGCAACAGCCCCCTACCCCCGTGTCAGGGCCCAGCAACGCGCAGGCCCCGCCCGAACGCCGGACCGGCCTCGGCCCGGGTGGCTCACGGGTGGCGTATTCGCGCGGCGCACGCGTGCCGTGCCCGAGGGGCACAGGCGTGCTGCATCCGTGCGGCACCAGGGCTCCCTCAGCCGTACGCCATCCACGCGTACCCTGTGCCTCTTGACTTCCTCCCCCGTCCAAGAACGGGGGGTTCCAGCGGTCGCCCGCTGGCGTTCCTGCTTCGTCGACGAATGCCCCGTCCGGGAGGACTCCCGTTGAGGTCTTACACCGTCTCCACAGGCAGACACGGCCAGCCCGGCCGCGAGAACGTTCTTCGCCGCATTCCCGTCGCGGTCATGCACCATGCCACAGTCACAGGTCAACTCACGGACGTTCAACGGCAGCTTCGCCCGGATCGTGCCGCAGGCCCCGCACAGTTTGCTGGAGGGGAACCATCGGTCGACCACGACGAGGTCGCGCCCGTACCAGGCGCACCTGTACTCCAGCATCTCCCGCAGCTCACGCCAGGCCGCGTCCGAAATGGCCCGGGCGAGCCCGCGGTTCTTGACCATATTGCGGACGGTCAGGTCCTCGATCACGACCGTTTGGTTCTCACGGACGAGTCGAGACGCGAGCTTGTGCAGGTGGTCGCGGCGCCGGTCGGCGATCCGGGCGTGGACCTCGGCCACCTTGCGGCGCGCCTCGGCCCGGTTCGCGGAGCCCTTCTCCTTGCGGGACAGCTCCCGTTGCGCCTTGGCGAGGCGGGTGCGGTCACGGCGTTCGTGCCGGGGGTTGGTGATCTTCTCCCCGGTGGACAGGGTCACCAGGGAGGTGACCCCCGCGTCGATCCCGACCGCGTGCGTGGTGGCCGGTGCCGGGGAGAGTGTGTCGTCGCACAGCAGCGACACGAACCAGCGCCCGGCCGCGTCCTGGGACACGGTCACCGTGGACGGCTGCGCACCGTCGGGAAGCGGCCGGGACCACATGATGTCCAGCGGCTCGCTCATCTTGGCGAGCGTCAGCCTGCCGTCGCGGTAGCGGAACGCCGAGCTGGTGTACTCCGCCGACCGGCGGGACTTCTTCCGCGACTTGAAGCGGGGGTACTGCGCCTGTCCCTCGAAGAAGCCGGTGAATGCTCCTTGCAGGTGCCGCAGACACTGCTGCAGGGGCACCGAGGACACCTCGGAGAGGTAGGCGAGCTCCTCGGTCTTCTTCCACGCGGTGAGCATCGTCGAGGTCGCGTTGTCGTTGACCCTCTCCCGCCGCTGATACCACGCGACGGTACGGGCTTCGAGAGCCAGGTTGTAGACCTTGCGTACACATCCGAAAGTACGCGACAGCTCTGCCGCCTGCGCATCCGTCGGATAGAAGCGGAACTTGAACGCCCGCTTCACGTGCACGGCCATAGCTCACAAACTACGACAACAGATTGTGACTGCCCGCGGACTTTCGGTGGTGAGCGGCGATCCGCCCCGGCGGGAAATCGCCTTCCCCGCCCTGCTCCACAGGAGCTTCATTTCTCCCCCGCAAGCGGGAGGTACCCCCACCCCGGCCTGAAGGCCGGGGTATCCACGAAGGACACCTGATGAAACGTGCGGGTTGCCTGCTGTTCGCCGTCGTCCCCGTACTGGTCACGTCGGCGGTCTACTTCGCCACGCCCGACCGCACGGCCACGGCCGATGCCAAGGGCCCGGCCTCCGTTTCGCAGCAGTCCCGTGAGAAGGCCAAGGCCGAGCGGGCGGCCGACAACGAGGTCGTGCACGACGTGCCGGCGGGCCTCGCCGCTCCGGACAAGAAGGAGCTGGCCCAGGAGATCGTGGCGAGCGCCGAGAACTCCACGCTCAAGTGGCACGAGGCGTACGGCTACATCGAGGACATCGGTGACGGCCAGGGCTACACGGCGGGCATCATCGGCTTCTGCACCGGCACCCACGACCTGCTCACCCTCGTCGAGCGCTACACCAAGGAGCACCCGGACAACGGGCTCGCCCGCTATCTCCCGGCGCTGCGCAAGGTCGACGGCACCGACTCCCACGAGGGCCTGGACCCGGGCTTTCCCGCGGCCTGGCGCCACGAGGCCGGCCTCGCCGCGTTCCGCGCGGCCCAGGACCACGAACGCGACAGCGTCTACTTCGACCCCGCCGTCCGGCTCGCCAAGCTCGACGGGCTCGGCACGCTCGGCCAGTTCATCTACTACGACGCCATGGTGATGCACGGTCCCGGCACCAGCGCCGACGGCTTCTACGGGCTGCGCGAGCGCGCCCTGCGCGAGGCGAACCTGCCGTCCGACGGCGGTGACGAGAAGGCGTACCTCGACATCTTCCTGGACATCCGCCGTGAGGCCATGAAGTCCAAGAACCCGAAGCGCGACACCACCCGCATCGACACGGCCCAGCGCCAGTTCCTCTACGACGGGAACCTCGACCTGCACACACCGCTGCGGTGGAAGGTGTACGGCGAGACGTACCGCGTGCCGTGAGCGGGAGAAACACCGGGGCATGCGGCGGCGCCTGCCAGGTCGTCCGGTCGGGGACAGTGAGGCAGGCGCCGTCTCGTGTTCCGCACGCCTTTGTGCGGGACGCTTGTGAGTGACCGTCAGGTCACGCGTTCAGGGGTCAGACCATCAGCGAGCGGTCCGTCGGACGGATCGGGGCCGGCAGGTCGCTCGCTCCGGTGAGGAAGCGGTCGACACCACGGGCGGCCGAGCGGCCCTCCGCGATGGCCCAGACGATGAGGGACTGGCCGCGGCCCGCGTCACCGGCGACGTACACACCGGGAACGTTGGTCGCGAAGCCGGCGTCGCGGGCGATGTTGCCGCGCTCGTCGAGCTCCAGGCCGAACTGGGAGACCACGCCGTTCTCGACGTCCGTGCCGGTGAAGCCCATCGCCAGCGTCACCAGCTGGGCGGGGATCTTGCGCTCCGTGCCCGGCTTCTGGTTCAGCTTGCCGCCGGTGAACTCTACCTCGACCAGGTGCAGCCACTGGACGTTGCCGTCCTCGTCGCCCTCGAAGTGGGTGGTGTTGACGGAGTAGACCCGCTCACCGCCCTCCTCGTGCGCGGAGGTGACCTTGTAGAGCATCGGGAACGTCGGCCAGGGCTGGCCCGGGTTCCGCTCCTCGCCCGGCCGCGGCATGATCTCCAGCTGGGTGACCGAGGCCGCGCCCTGGCGGTGGGCGGTGCCCACGCAGTCCGCGCCCGTGTCGCCGCCGCCGATGACCACGACGTGCTTGCCCTCGGCGGTGATCGGGGGCGCCACGAAGTCGCCCTCCTGCACCTTGTTGGCCAGCGGCAGGTACTCCATGGCCTGGTGGATGCCGGTCAGCTCCCGCCCGGGGACGGGCAGGTCACGGGCGGTCGTCGCGCCGGCGGCGATGACCACGGCGTCGTACCGCTTGCGCAGGTCCGTCGCCTTGAGGTCGCGGCCGATCTCGATGCCCGTGCGGAAGCGGGTGCCCTCCGCGCGCATCTGCTCGATGCGGCGGTTGATGTGCCGCTTCTCCATCTTGAACTCGGGGATGCCGTAGCGCAGCAGGCCGCCGACGCGGTCGGCGCGCTCGTACACCGCGACCGTGTGACCGGCACGGGTGAGCTGCTGTGCGGCGGCGAGACCGGCGGGACCGGAACCGATGACCGCGACGGTCTTGCCCGACAGGCGCTCGGGGATCTGCGGGGCGACGTCGCCCGTGTCCCACGCCTTGTCGATGATCGAGACCTCGACGTTCTTGATGGTCACGGCGGGCTGGTTGATGCCGAGCACACACGCCGACTCGCACGGGGCGGGGCACAGCCGGCCCGTGAACTCCGGGAAGTTGTTCGTGGCGTGCAGGCGCTCGGAGGCGGCCTGCCAGTCCTCGCGGTACGCGTAGTCGTTCCACTCGGGGATCAGGTTGCCCAGCGGACAGCCGTTGTGGCAGAACGGGATGCCGCAGTCCATGCAGCGCGAGGCCTGCTGGGAGATGATCGGGAGCAGCGAGCCCGGAACGTAGACCTCGTTCCAGTCCTTGAGCCGCTCCTCGACCGGCCGGGACCTGGCGACCTCACGGCCGTGGTTCAGAAAGCCCTTGGGATCAGCCATTGGTCGCCGCCTCCATCATCTTCTCGGTGATCTCGGACTCGTCGAGTCCGGCTCGCTCGGCGGCGTCCTTGGCGGCGAGCACTGCCTTGTAGGTGCTGGGAATGATCTTGCTGAAGCGGGCCACGGCCGCGGGCCACTCGGCGAGCAGCTTCTCGGCGACCGTCGAGGCGGTCTCCTCGGCGTGCCGGCGCACGACGTCGTGCAGCCACTGCTTGTCGGTGTCGTCGAGTTCCTCGACGGCGTCCGCGTTACCGACGTTCACGTTGTCGCGGTCGAGGTCGATCACGTAGGCGACACCGCCGGACATGCCGGCCGCGAAGTTGCGGCCCGTCTCGCCGAGGACGACCGCGCGACCGCCGGTCATGTACTCGCAGCCGTGGTCGCCCACGCCCTCGGAGACCACCGTCGCGCCGGAGTTGCGGACGCAGAAGCGCTCGCCGGTGCGGCCGCGCAGGAAGAGCTCGCCGCCCGTGGCGCCGTACGCGATGGTGTTGCCCGCGATGGTCGAGTACTCGGCGAGGTGGTCGGCGCCCCGGTCGGGACGGACGATCACCCGGCCGCCGGAGAGGCCCTTGCCGACGTAGTCGTTGGCGTCGCCCTCCAGGCGCAGCGTGATGCCGCGGGGCAGGAAGGCGCCGAAGGACTGGCCGGCGGAGCCCGTGAAGGTGATGTCGATGGTGTCGTCGGGCAGGCCCGCGCCGCCGAACTTCTTCGTCACCTCGTGGCCGAGCATGGTGCCGACCGTGCGGTTGATGTTGCGGATCGCCACCTGGGCGCGGACCGGCTGGGCGTCGGTCGCGGAGTCCGCGGCCAGCGCGTCGGCGGCGAGCTTGATCAGCTCGTTGTCGAGCGCCTTCTCCAGGCCGTGGTCCTGCTCGATGACCTGGTGCAGCGACGCGCCCTCGGGCAGTTCGGGCACGTAGAAGAGCGGGGACAGGTCAAGGCCCTGCGCCTTCCAGTGCGTGATGGCGCGCTCCACGTCGAGGTTCTCGGCGTGACCGACGGCCTCTTCGATGGTGCGGAAGCCCAGTTCGGCGAGGATCTCGCGGACCTCTTCGGCGATGAACTTGAAGAAGTTCACGATGTACTCGGCCTTGCCGGCGAACCGCTCGCGCAGCACCGGGTTCTGGGTGGCGATGCCGACCGGGCAGGTGTCGAGGTGGCAGACGCGCATCATGACGCAGCCGGAGACGACGAGCGGAGCGGTCGCGAAACCGAACTCCTCGGCGCCGAGCAGCGCGGCGATGACGACGTCGCGGCCGGTCTTGAGCTGACCGTCGGTCTGGACGACGATGCGGTCGCGCAGGCCGTTGAGCAGCAGGGTCTGCTGGGTCTCGGCGAGACCGAGCTCCCAGGGGCCGCCCGCGTGCTTGAGGGAGGTGAGCGGGGAGGCGCCCGTGCCGCCGTCGTGGCCGGAGATCAGGACGACGTCCGCGTGGGCCTTGGAGACACCGGCGGCGACCGTGCCGACGCCGACCTCGGAGACCAGCTTCACGTGGATGCGGGCCTTCGGGTTGGCGTTCTTGAGGTCGTGGATCAGCTGAGCCAGGTCCTCGATGGAGTAGATGTCGTGGTGCGGCGGCGGGGAGATGAGACCGACACCCGGGGTGGAGTGACGGGTCTTGGCCACCCACGGGTAGACCTTGTGGCCGGGCAGCTGGCCGCCCTCGCCGGGCTTGGCGCCCTGCGCCATCTTGATCTGGATGTCGTCGGCGTTGACGAGGTACTCGGACGTGACGCCGAAACGGCCGGAGGCGACCTGCTTGATCGACGAGCGGCGGGCCGGGTCGTACAGCCGGTCCGCGTCCTCGCCGCCCTCACCGGTGTTGGACTTGCCGCCCAACTGGTTCATGGCGATGGCGAGGGTCTCGTGCGCCTCCTTGGAGATGGAGCCGTACGACATGGCGCCGGTCGAGAAGCGCTTGACGATCTCGGAGACCGGCTCGACCTCGTCGAGGGAGATCGGGGTGCGGTCCGAGGTGAAGCCGAACAGGCCGCGCAGCGTCATCAGGCGCTCGGACTGCTCGTTCACGCGGCCGGTGTACTTCTTGAAGATCTCGTAGCTGCCGGAGCGCGTCGAGTGCTGGAGGCGGAAGACCGTCTCCGGGTCGAACAGGTGGGGCTCGCCCTCGCGGCGCCACTGGTACTCGCCGCCTATGTCCAGGGCGCGGTGCGCGGGCGCGATGCCGGAGGCCGGGTAGGCCTTGGCGTGCCGGGCGGCGACCTCCTTGGCGACGACGTCGAGGCCGGCGCCGCCGATCTTGCTGGCCGTGCCGTTGAAGTACTTCTCGACGAAGGCCTTCTCCAGGCCGACGGCCTCGAAGACCTGGGCGCCGCGGTAGGAGGCGACGGTCGAGATACCCATCTTGGACATGACCTTCAGGACGCCCTTGCCGAGCGCGTAGATCAGGTTGCGGATGGCCTGCTCGGGCTCGATGCCCTGGAGGAAGGTGCCGGCGCGGACCAGGTCCTCGACGGACTCCATCGCGAGGTACGGGTTGACGGCCGCGGCGCCGAAGCCGATGAGCAGGGCGACGTGGTGGACCTCGCGGACGTCTCCGGCCTCGACCAGCAGACCCACCTGGGTGCGCTGCTTGGTGCGGATGAGGTGGTGGTGGACGGCCGCGGTGAGCAGCAGCGAGGGGATCGGCGCGTGCTCGGCGTCGGAGTGGCGGTCCGACAGGACGATCAGCCGGGCGCCGTTCTCGATGGCGGCGTCGGCCTCGGTGCAGATCTCCTCGATGCGGGCGGCGAGGGAGTCGCCGCCGCCGGAGACCCGGTACAGGCCGGACAGCGTCGCGGCCTTCATGCCGGGCATGTCGCCGTCGGCGTTGATGTGGATGAGCTTGGCCAGCTCGTCGTTGTCGATCACCGGGAAGGGCAGGGTGACGCTGCGACAGGAGACGGCCGTCGGCTCCAGCAGGTTGCTCGCCGGGCCGAGGGAGGAGCGCAGGGAGGTGACCAGTTCCTCGCGGATCGCGTCCAGCGGCGGGTTGGTGACCTGGGCGAAGAGCTGGGTGAAGTAGTCGAACAGCAGACGCGGGCGCTGCGAGAGCGCGGCGATCGGCGAGTCGGTGCCCATCGAACCGATCGGCTCGGCGGCGGCCTTGGCCATCGGCGCGACGATGATCCGCAGCTCTTCCTCGGTGTAACCGAAGGTCTGCTGGCGGCGGGTGACCGAGGCGTGGGTGTGCACGATGTGCTCGCGCTCGGGCAGGTCGGAGAGCTCGATCTCGCCGGCTTCCAGCCACTCCGCGTAGGGCTTCTCGGCGGCGAGGCCGGCCTTGATCTCGTCGTCCTCGATGATGCGGTGCTCGACGGTGTCGACGAGGAACATCTTGCCGGGCTGGAGGCGGCCCTTGCGGACGACCTTTGCGGGGTCGATGTCGAGGACGCCGACCTCGGAGCCGAGGACGACGAGGCCCTCGTCGGTGACCCAGTAGCGGCCGGGGCGCAGACCGTTGCGGTCGAGGACCGCGCCGACCTGGGTGCCGTCGGTGAAGGTGACGCAGGCCGGGCCGTCCCAGGGCTCCATCATCGTGGCGTGGAACTGGTAGAAGGCGCGCCGGGCCGGGTCCATGGAGGCGTGGTTCTCCCACGCCTCCGGGATCATCATCAGCACGGAGTGCGGGAGCGAGCGGCCGCCGAGGTGCAGGAGTTCGAGCACCTCGTCGAAGGAGGCCGAGTCGGAGGCGTCCGGGGTGCAGACGGGGAAGATCCGCTGCAGCTTGTCGTTGTCGCCGAACAGGTCGGAGGCGAGCTGGGACTCGCGGGCGACCATCCAGTTGCGGTTGCCCTTGACCGTGTTGATCTCGCCGTTGTGCGCGACGAAGCGGTACGGGTGGGCGAGCGGCCAGCTCGGGAAGGTGTTGGTGGAGAACCGGGAGTGCACGAGCGCGATCGCGGAGGCGAAGCGGCGGTCGGACAGGTCCGGGAAGAAGGGTTCGAGCTGGCCGGTGGTCAGCATGCCCTTGTAGACGATGGTCCGCGCGGACAGCGAGGGGAAGTAGACGCCGGCCTCGCGCTCGGCGCGCTTGCGCAGCACGAACGCGGTGCGGTCGAGGTCGATGCCCTGGCTGGCGCCGTCGCTCACGAAGATCTGGCGGAAGGCCGGCATCGTCGAGCGGGCGGTGGCGCCGAGGAGCTCGGGGGCGACCGGGACCTCGCGCCAGCCGAGGACGGTGAGGCCCTCTTCGGCGGCGATCGTCTCGATGCGTGAGACGGCGTCGGCCGTGCCGTCCTCGGGGAGGAAGGCGATGCCCACCGCGTACGCGCCGGCTGCGGGAAGTTCGAATCCGGCCACCTCGCGGAAGAAGGCGTCCGGGACCTGGGACAGGATGCCCGCGCCGTCGCCCGAGTCGGGCTCGGAGCCGGTGGCACCGCGGTGTTCCAGGTTGCGCAGAACGGTGAGCGCCTGCTCGACCAGCGCGTGGCTCGCCTCGCCGGTGAGGGTGGCCACGAAGCCGACGCCACAGGCGTCGTGCTCGTTGCGGGGGTCGTACATACCCTGCGCAGCAGGGCGAGCATCCATGAAGGACCACTTCTGGTCGTTCGTGGAGTGCTGGGACGGCTGGCGCGGCGTACGCATCGGCTCTCCCGTCGTCGTCGGGGCGGGGGGTCCCTCCCAGGCCCTTGCGGCTCAGGGGGGAGACAGCTGCCGAGGGACGACGTTGGCCCTCTGTTGGTGCAAAATTTCGTGCAGGTTACATGATGGAGCGATTCTCGGGAACCGGATACCGCGTTCCAACATGCGGACACCACGGGGTCGCGGCGGGGTACCGCGCTCGGCGGTGGAAGGTACGGGAACCCAAGTGGGACCTAAGCGGGGCCTAAGCGGACAGATCAATGACCGTCGGCCCGGTTCGCGGCGGAGATCGTGATCCGCCGCGAGAAAAGCGGAGCAGGCGTCATTGCCTGCGGCGCTTACGGCTCATGCCCAGTGGTTAAGGAATCGAAACCGCCGGGTAACGACTACTTATGCAGTCCCTTGCATAGGTGATCGAGGGTTCATCCTACGGCCGCACCGAACAGACTGCCCAGGGCGTACGTCACACCCGCCGCGGCACCACCGAGAGCGAGCTGCCGCAGCCCGCTGAACCACCAGGACCGCGCGGTCACCCTGGCCACGACGGCACCGCACGCGAAGAGCCCGAGCGTCGCGAGCAGCAGCGCCGGCCACAGTACGGTCGCGCCCAGCAGATACGGCAGTACGGGGAGCAGCGCGCCGAGCGCGAACGAGCCGAAGCTGGACACGGCGGCGACGGCCGGGGAGGGCAGGTCGCCGGGGTCTATGCCGAGTTCCTCGCGCGCGTGGATCTCCAGGGCCTGCTCGGGATCGCGGGAGAGCTGCCGGGCGACCTCCCGGGCCAGCTCGGGCTCGACGCCGCGGGACTCGTAGAGGGCGGCCAGTTCGCGCTCCTCGTCCTTGGGGTGCTTGCGCAGCTCGCGGCGCTCGACAGCGAGTTCCGCCTCGACGAGCTCGCGCTGCGAGGCGACGGAGGTGTACTCGCCGGCGGCCATCGAGAAGGCACCGGCCGCGAGGCCCGCGAGTCCGGTGATGACGATCGTCTGCTGGGAGACGGATCCTCCGGCGACGCCGGTCATCAGGGCGAGGTTGGAGACCAGGCCGTCCATCGCGCCGAACACGGCCGGGCGCAGCCATCCGCCGTTGACATCACGGTGGGTGTGGTTGTCGCGGTGCGCCGCGTGCAGCGTCGCCTCGGTCTCGATGATGGCCATGCGGGTCCCCCGGAGTGCGTGATTGGACTGTTTCCACTTTTCGACAACTACGAAAGTACGCCTCCACATTCCCCGCCGCCAGCAAGGAAAGGCTGGGCTAACCTGCGGTTTTGTCGTTCGACGCTCATCCGTGGCATGTCATGCACATATGTCGACCGGGTGACAGTGGGGCCCGTAAGGCTCTTGTCAACCGCCAAGGTGGGACAGATCCGCAAAGGGTTCCGCGCGCCGCATTCCGCGCACCCGCGGTGGCCCTGAGAGGAGAGGCACGTATGGCTTCCATCGCCTGCATTCCCTCGGCACCGGCGCCCGGGAACGCCGCCGGTCTCCGCGACCGGGCCCGCGGCGCACTGCTCGGGCTCGCCGTCGGGGACGCGCTGGGCGCACCCGCCGAGAACATGAAGCCGTCGGAGATCCGCGCCAGGTGGGGCCGGATCACCGGGTACGTCGCCGAGCATCCGGCCGGGACCGACGACACCGAGTACGCGATCTTCTCGGGGCTGCTGCTGGCCCGGCACGGCTCGGCGCTGACCGTCGCCCATGTCGAATCGGCCTGGCACCAGTGGATCGCGGACCGTGACGAGGGGCCGTTCCGCGGGGCCGGATTCAGTGAGCGAGGAACACTGGAGAACCTCCGCAGGGGGCTCGCGGCTCCCATCTCCGCCCAGCACCGGCACGCCTGGAGCGACGGTCTCGCCATGCGCGCGGCGCCCTTCGGCGTCTTCGCCGCCGGCCGGCCCGCCGAGGCGGCCCGGCTGGTGGCGATCGACGGCTCGGTGAGCCACGAGGGCGAGGGCATCTACGGCGGCCAGGCGGTCGCGGCGGGGGTCGCCGCCGCGATGGCGGGCGCCCCCACCATCGCGGTCGTGGCCTCCGCCCTGGCCGTCGTCCCGGACGACTCGTGGACGGCCCGCTCGCTGCGCCGCGCGGTCGCGGTGGCCCACCGCGGCGAACGGGCGGTGCGGTCCGCGGTGGTGATCGGCGGCTACCCGTGGACCGACCTGGCGCCCGAGGCCGTGGCCCTCGCCTTCGGGGCGTACGCGGCGGCGGACGGGGAGTTCGCCGAGTCGGTGCTCACCGCGGTGAACATGGGGCGCGACGCCGATACGACGGCCGCGGTGGCCGGAGCGCTGGCGGGCGCGACGCGGGGCATGTCCTCGATCCCCGCCGAGTGGGCGGCGGCCATCGGACCGGCCCGCGGCAGCTGCCTCCCCTCGATGGAGGGCCACCACATCCTTGACGTCGCGGAACTCCTGACCCCGGAGAACGGGGAGAAGTGGGGCGCCGGGGAGCGCGTACCGCCCGCCCCCGAGCCGCACGCGGCTCCGCCCCCGGACGCGTACGCGTTCGAGGCGCCGTCCGATGACGCCGGGGCACGCCGGTGAGCCCCGGCCTGGCCGGCGACGAGCCCGGCGAACGAACCGGCGAGGGCGCCGCCTCGGCGACACCCCCCGAACCGCCGCCGCCCACCCCGGCGGAGACGGACGAACCGCCCCGGGGCGCCCACGCACCCCGCACCCCGCCACCCGTACATGCCGCAGTCACGGGGCATCCGGGGACGGCGGCACCCGCGGCAGCGGCGGAACCGGCGGCGCCCGCCGAGAAGCCCGACCCGGTGGCACTCCCGGCAGGGGCCGAGCCGGGAGCGTTCACCGCGGAGGCCGGGTCGGTGCACCACGCCGCGCGAGCGGAGCGGGTAGAGCTCGCCGCGGGCACGCGGCGGACGACGCTCTCCGGACGCGGAGGCCCGGTGGCGGCCGCCGAACGGGCCGAGCCGGCGGGACTCACCGCGGAGGCGGAACGGCCGTCGCCCGCCGCGGGCGCCCGACAGGCCGCGCCCGCCGGAGGGACACAGCCCACGGCACGCGCCGCCGCGACGGCCCCTGCACCGCTCGCCGAGGGAGCCGGGCCTGTGGCACTCACCGAGGGCCCGCGGCCGGTGGCCCTCGCCGGACGCGTGGACCCGGTGACGGTCGGCCGGGCCGCCGAGCCGGTTCGGCTCGCCGCGGGGGCCGGACCCACGGCGGGCGGGCGGGCGGCCCGGGAGCGGGGGGTCTCCCGGGCTGAGGCGCCCGTGGCGGCGGGCCCCCGTCGCATCGAGGGGCTGCTGCTCGGACTGGCCGCGGGGGATGCCGCGGGGTGGCCCGCCGCCCGGCACCGGGCCGCGCGGATGCCCGAGTGGACCCGGCGGCTGACCCGCGAGCTCGACACCTTCGCGGAGCAGAACGCCACGACGACGCTGCCCGTGCCGATCGCGCTGAACCAGCCGCCGGAGCCACTGCGGCTCGGCCCCTCGGACGACGCCGAGTGGGCGGCGTTCGCCGCGGAGGCCGTACTGCGGGCCGGGGAGACCAAGGCGCTCGGCGATCTGAGCCTGGACCGCAGGATGCGCGCGTCCATCGACCTGTCCTGGAACGCCGTGGCCAGCGAGGTCGCCGCCGCGGCGGACCGCGCCCCCGAGGTCGAGTCCGCCCTGCTCCCGCTGCGCGCCCGGATCTCCGTACGCGCCGGACTCGGCAACCTCGCCACCGGCCTGCGCCCGCCCGCCACCGGCCACGACAACCCGCACTACTTCGACGACGCGGCCTGCGTACGGGCCTGCGTCCTCGCCGCGGCACACCCGGGAGACCCCCGACTCGCCGCGGAACTGGCCGAGTTCGACGCCCGCTACACCCAGGACGGCGACGGGGTGCACGGCGCCCGCGCGATGGCCGCGGCGGTGGCGCTGGCCCTCGCCGGGCACGGCGTCGACACCTGCGTGGCGGCGGCCCTCGCCGAACTGCCCGCCACGACGGAGATCGGCCGCAACGCCCGGCACGCCCTCGCGCTGGCCCGGGGCAGCGAGAGCGCCTTCGCCCTGGTGCCGCTGCTGGAACACCAGATCGTCGACCACGTGTACAGCTACGGCATCGCGGCCGCCGAGACCGTCCCCGTCGCCCTCGCCCTGGCGCTGGCCGCGCGCGGCCGGATCGCCGAGGCCGTACCGTCCGCCGCCTGCCTGTCCCGCGTCGCCGACTCGGCCCCCGCCCTGGCCGGGGCGCTCACCGGGGCGCTCGGCGGCGCCGCCGCGATCCCCGCCTCGTGGCGCGACGCCTGCCGCACCCTGTCCGGCTGCGCGCTGCCCCGGCTGACCGGGACGGATCTCATCGGGCTCGCCGAACTCCTGGAGGCCACAGGACTCGCCGACCCGCTCGATTCCCCGGAACTGGCCGCCCCGGAGGGATGATTCGGGCATGACGCCCAAAGGAGAAGGAACGGGAACCCTCGACGAACGGATCAGCGGAGCCCTCGTCGGAGCCGCCGTCGGTGACGCCCTCGGCGGTCCCGTCGAGGGGTACTCCCCCGAGCAGATCGCCGAACGCCACGGCGGCCGCGTGCACGGCGTCGTCGGCCCCTGGAACGGCGCCGACTGGCCCACCGCCCGCCCCGTCGCCCCGTACCACAAGGGCGACGGACACGTCACCGACGACACCCTGATGACCCACGCCCTGGTCCGGGTGTACGCCACCGTCCGCGACCACCTCGACGCCTACGCCGTCGCCGAGCACCTGGTCCCCGACCTGATGACCACCCCCCGCTGGATCCCGGAACTGGAGGCCGAGGCCCTCCCCCTCCAGCGCATCTTCCTCGCCGAGAAGTGGCTGGTCGCCCGCCTCCACTACGGCCATGTGGACCCCCGGGAGGCCGGGACCGGCAACATCGTCAACTGCGGTGCCGCGATGTACATGGCCCCGGTCGGCCTGGTCAACGCGGCGAACCCGGCGGGCGCGTACGCCGAGGCGCTGGACATCGCGGGCGCCCACCAGTCCTCGTACGGGCGCGAGGCCGCGGGCGTCTTCGCGGCGGCGGTGGCGGCGGCCTGCTCACCCGGAGCGACCCCCGACTCGGTGGTCGCCGCGTGTCTGTCGCTGGCCGAGGACGGCACCCGCGCCGCCGTCGAGGCGGTCTGCGAAGTCGCCGCGCGGCACACGGACTTCGAGTCGGCGCTCGTCCCGCTGCGCCGGGCGGTGGCCCCGTACGACACGGTCGGAGCCGACTACCGCTCCCCCTCGCTCGGCGCCCGCCGTCCCTCCCGGCTCCACTCCATCGAGGAACTCCCCGTGGCGCTCGGTATGTTGCTGGTGGCGGGCGGCGACTTCCGGCACGCGGTCCTCGGCTCGGTCAACTACGGCCGCGACTGCGACTCCATCGCCACCATGGCGGGCGCCATCGCCGGCGCGCTGGGCGGCGAGGTCCCCCACGACTGGGCCAAGACGGTGGCCGAGTCCAGCCGCCTCGACCTGGACGCCCCGGCGCGTACGCTCGCCGAGGTGACCCGGGAGATCTTCGGCCGTGACGTCCACCGCCGCCGGGCCCACGAGGCGGCGTACGCCGCGCTGGCGGGAACACCGTGCTCCGACTGACCTGGGTCCAGCCCGAGGACCTCCTCGGCCACGAACTCCACCAGGCCGTCCAGGACGGCCGCGAGCCGGCCCGCGTCGCCGCCCGCTGGCACGCGGCGGGCGGCCGGCCCGCCCCGCTGCGCGCGGGCGCCTCGGCGACCCCGGCCTCACCGTCCCTGCGCCGCCTCGCGACCGAACTCCTCGACGAACTCGCCGCCCTGCCGGGCAGGCTGGCGGACGACGAACCCACGGATCTGGCACTGATCAAGGCCCAGTGCCCCGCCTGGCCGCCCCCGCGGTACGCGCCCGTGCCCGCTCCCGACCGGACCCGTCTGGAAGCGGCCTGGCTCGGCCGGGCCGTGGGCTGTCTGCTGGGCAAACCCGTGGAGAAGCTCCCCCTCGACGCGATCCGGGCACTGGCCAGAGCCTCCGGCAACTGGCCCCTGCGCGGCTGGTTCACCGAGCGGGGCGTACCCCGCGAACTCCTGGACGCCCACCCCTGGAACCGGCGCTCCGCCACCACCTCCCTGGCCGAGAACATCGACGGCATGCCGGAGGACGACGACCTCAACTACCCGCTCCTGAACCTGCTGTTGCTCCAGCGCCACGGCCGGGACTTCACCACCGCGGACGTGGCCCGCCTCTGGCTGGACGAACTCCCCGCCGGCCGCACCTTCACCGCGGAGCGCGTCGCCTACCGCAACCTCCTCAGCGGCATCGAACCGCCGGACACCGCACGCCGGCACAACCCGTTCCGCGAGTGGATCGGCGCCCTGATCCGCGCGGACGTGCACGGCTGGACCAACCCGGGCGACCCGGCGCGGGCGGCGGAACAGGCGTACCGCGACGCCGTCCTCACCCACACGGCCAACGGCGTCTACGCGGCCATGTTCACGGCCGCCGCCATCGCCGAGGCGGCCACCGCGACACGTGACGTCCACGACTGCCTGCGCGCCGGACTGCGCGTCGTACCGCCCGGCTCCCGGCTGGCCCGAGCGGTCCGCCACGCCGTCCGGCTCGCCCGTACGACACCGGACTTCGACACGGTCGTCGACGAACTGCACGCCACCCACCGCGGCTGTCACTGGGTCCACGCCGTGCCCAACACCGCGCTGATCGCCGCCGCCCTCACCCACGCCGACGGCGACTTCGGCGGCTCCGTCTGCCGGGCGGTGTCCGGCGGTCTGGACACCGACTCGAACGGGGCGACGGCCGGAAGCATCGCCGGTCTGCTCACGGGCGACCCCGGCAAACTGTCCGACCGCTGGACGGCCCCTCTCAAGAACCGGCTCGCCACCTCCGTCGCCGACTTCAACGGCATCGGGTTCGACGCCCTCGCCCACCTCACACAACGGGAGACCGTTCGCCCATGACGCATATCGTCGTGCTCGGCAGCACGAACATGGACCTCGTCGCGTATGTCGCCAAAGCCCCGCAGCGCGGAGAGACCGTGACCGGACGGGAGTTCCGCACGGTCCCCGGCGGCAAGGGCGCGAACCAGGCGGTGGCCGCCGCGCACGCGGGCGCCGACGTCTCCCTCGTCGGCGCGGTCGGCGCCGACTCCTTCGGCAGCCAACTCCGTTCCACGCTGGAGCACTTCGGCGTGAACACCGACCATCTGCGCACCACCGAGGGCCCGTCGGGCACCGCGCACATCGTGGTGGACGACGAGGGCGGCAACGCGATCGTCGTCATCCCCGCCGCCAACGGCACCGTCATCGCCCTCGCCCCCGGCGACGAGGGCCTCATCGCCAGCGCCGACGCGCTTCTCCTCCAGCTCGAAATCCCGCTGGAGGCCGTGCTCGCCGGAGCGGAGGCCGCCCGCCGGCACGGCGTCCGGACGATCCTGACCCCGGCCCCCGCGCAGTTCCTGTCGCCCCAACTGCTCTCCACCATCGACCTGTTGGTGCCCAACCAGCACGAGGCCGCCGCACTCACCGGTTTCACCGACCCGCGCGGAGCCGCCGCCGCGCTCCTCGAACAGGTCCCCGAGGTCGTCGTGACGCTGGGCGCCGAGGGCAGCCTGTACGCGGCCCGGGGCGCCGAACCCATCACGGTGCCCGCTCCCAAAGTGACCGCCGTCGACTCCACCGGCGCGGGCGACACGTTCGTCGGCACCCTCGCGGTGGCCCTCGCCGAGGGCCGGGAGATGTCGGAGGCCATGGTGTGGGCGTCGGCGGCGGCCTCGATGTCGGTGCAGCGGCCCGGGGCGTCGTCCTCGATGCCGTACCGCTCCGAGATCGACACCCAGGCCGGCGCATGACCGGCCACACCGAGGACGGCCCCCTGCACGGCCTGCGCGTCCTCGACCTCGCGACCCTGTTCGCGGGGCCGCTCGCCGCCACCATGCTCGGCGACTTCGGCGCGGAGGTCGTCAAGGTCGAGCACCCCGCCCAGCCGGACCCGTCCCGGGGACACGGCCCCTCGAAGGACGGTATCGGCCTGTGGTGGAAGCTCCTCGGCCGCAACAAGCGCACGATCACGCTCGACCTGTCGAAGCGCGGCGGCCGCGCGACCCTGCTCCGGCTCGCCGCCGGCGCCGACGTGATCATCGAGAACTTCCGTCCGGGCACCCTGGAGAAGTGGGACCTGGGCTGGGAGGAACTGTCCGCGGCCAACCCCCGTCTGGTGCTCGCCCGGGTCACCGCCTTCGGCCAGTTCGGCCCGTACGCGCACCGCCCCGGCTTCGGCACCCTCGCGGAGGCGATGAGCGGTTTCGCGGCGATCACCGGCGAACCGGACGCACCGCCGGTCCTCCCGCCGTTCGGCCTGGCCGACTCGATCGCCGGACTGGCGACGGCGTACGCCGTGCTGACCGCGCTGACCGCGCGCGACCGCACCGGCGAGGGCCAGGTGATCGACATGGCGATCATCGAGCCGATCCTGACCGTCCTCGGCCCGCAGCCGATCTGGTACGACCAGTTGGGCCATGTCCAGCCCCGCACCGGCAACCGCTCGGCGAACAACGCCCCCCGCAACACCTACCGCACGGCGGACGGTTCCTGGGTCGCGGTCTCGACCTCCGCGCAGTCGATCGCCGAGCGGGTGATGCGGCTGGTGGACCGCCCGGACGTGATCGACGAGCCGTGGTTCGCGACCGGCGCGGACCGGGCACTGCACGCCGACGTCCTGGACGGTGCGGTGGGCGCGTGGATCGCCGACCGCACCCGGGACGAGGTCCTCGCCGCCTTCGAGAAGGCGGAGGCGGCGATCGCCCCCGTCCAGGACGTCCGGGACGTCATGACCGACCCGCAGTACCAGGCCCTGGACACCGTCACCACCGTCGACGACCCCGAACTGGGCCCGCTGCGCATGCAGAACGTCCTCTTCCGGCTCTCCGCCACGCCCGGCGCGATCCACTGGGCGGGTCGGCCGCACGGCGCGGACACCGACGCGGTGCTCACCGAGCTCGGCCTGACGGGACCCGAGATCGAGGCGCTGAGAGCGGAGGGCGCGCTGTGACCGCGGACCTCCTGCCCCTCACCTGGCTGTACGCGCCGGGTGACCGTCCCGAGGTGGTGGCCAAGGCCCTGCGCTCCGGTGCGGACGTCGTCCTCGTCGACCTGGAGGACGCGGTCGCACCGCACCGCAAGGAGTACGCGCGCTCCGCCACCGCCGACCTGCTCGCCGAAGCGCCGCCCGTCCCGGTCCACGTCCGGGTCAACGCTCTCGACGGCCCCTTCGCCGACACCGATCTGAAGACGCTCTCGCCGCTGCGCGGCCTGTCCGGTCTGCGGCTGCCCAAGGTGACCTCGCGCTCAGACGTCGTACGGGTGGCGGAGAGCGCGACCCCCGCGGAGGGCGACGCGATCCCGCTCTACGCCCTGCTGGAGACGGCTCTGGGCGTGGAGCAGGCCTTCTCCATCGCCTCGTCCCATCGTGCTCTGCGCGGTATCGCGCTCGGCGAGAGTGATCTACGGGCCGATCTCGGCGTCCGCGACGAAGCGGGCCTCGACTGGTCCCGGGCCCGCCTGATCGTGGCCGCCCGAGCGGCCGGACTGCCCCCGCCGGTCCAGTCGGTCTTTCCCGACATCCGCGATGTGGAGGGCCTGGCCTCGTCCTGCGCGCACGGCCGCGCCCTCGGCTTCCTCGGGCGCGCGGCCATCCACCCCCGCCAGCTCCCGATCATCGAGCGGGCCTACCTCCCCACCCCGGCCGAGGTCGACTCCGCCGAGGCCGTCATCCGGGCGGCCGCCTCCGACCCGGGCGCCCAGGCCCTGCCGGACGGCCGCTTCGTCGACGCGGCGGTGGTCACGGGCGCCCGCCGCACCCTCGCCCTCGCCCAGCGCCTGGCCTGAGACGGGGCGACCTGAGGGACGGTCTCCTCCGGAAACGGCCCGGGACGGCACACGGCCGGGACAAAACGAAGGGGGCGCCGCGTCCTGGACGCGGCGCCCCCCTCTGCGTACGAGAAGTACTCAGCCCTTCTTGGCCGACCCGGCCTCGTCCCGCGACACGGACTCCGCGTCGGGCTCGGCGTCGTCCTCCGACTCCGATCCCGTACCGGACGCGGATCCGGCGGACTCCGGGGACTCGGCGGACTGGGCGGACTCGGCGACGGCCGGCTTGTCGAGGTCGACGGAGTCGTCCTCGGTCCCGGCGTCGGCAGCCTCCCCGCCCTCGCTCCTGTCCCCGCCGTTGTCCTGGTCGCCGGCCTTGTCCTCGGCCGCGTCCTCGTCCTCGGTGGCTGCGGTCGCCTCGTCCTCGGCCGGCGAGTCCTCGTCGGCGTGCGGCTCCACGATCTCCTCACGCCCCGGACGCAGCCGGGCCGAGAGCACGAAATAGAGCACCGCGAGGAGGAAGACCACCAGCGCGGTCCAGTCGTTGAGACGCAGGCCCAGGATGTGGTGGGCGTCGTCGACACGCATGTACTCGATCCAGCCCCGGCCGACGCAGTAGGCGGCGACGTACAGGGCGAAGGCACGCCCGTGACCGAGCTTGAAGCGGCGGTCGGCCCAGATGACCAGGAATCCGACGCCGACGCACCACAGGGATTCGTACAGGAACGTCGGGTGGTAGTAACCGGGAACGCGCCCGTCCGTGGAGGACGTGATGTGCAGCGCCCACGGAAGGTCCGTGGCCCTGCCGTACAGCTCCTGGTTGAACCAGTTGCCCCAGCGCCCGATCGCCTGCGCGAAGGCGATGCCCGGCGCGAGGGCGTCGGCCCAGGCGGGCAGCGGGATACCCCGGCGGCGGCACCCGATCCAGGCGCCCAGCCCACCGAGGGCGATGGCGCCCCAGATGCCGAGCCCGCCCTGCCAGACCTTGAAGGCGTCCACCCAGTCACGGCCCTCGCTGAAATACAGCTCGTAGTCCGTGATCACGTGGTAGAGCCGGCCGCCGACGAGGCCGAAGGGCACGGCCCAGACCGCGATGTCGGCCACCGTGCCGGTCCGCCCTCCTCGGGCGATCCAGCGCTTGTTGCCGAGCCAGACGGCTACGAAGACGCCGATGATGATGCAGAACGCGTAGCCGCGCAGCGGAATGGGGCCGAGGTGCAGCACACCGTGCGACGGGCTGGGAATGTAGGCAAGTTCCATGGCAAGGTCGACGCTACCGTGCCGGACGCCACCGACGGCGGGCAGCCCCGCAACGGGTCCATAACGTGCGGCGCCCCCGGCCTGCGAACAGGCGGGGGGCGCCGGGGTGTGCGGACGGCTCAGCCCTTGTTGGCCGCCTCCACCATCTGCTTGAGCTTGGCCGGGGTCATCGTCTGGTCCGCGTAGATGTTCTTGCCGCCCAGGAGCACGGTCGGGGTGCCCGTGAAGCCGTTGTTCTGGAACGCGGTGTTCGACTTGTGCACCCATGAGTCGTGGGTGCCGCCGTTGACACAGCCGCGGAAGGCCGGGGTGTCCAGACCGTCGACCTTGCCGGCGAGCTCGATGAGCTTGGCGTTGTCGGCGAAGGCGTCGTCGGTCTCCTTGGGCTGGTTCTCGTACAGCACGTCGTGGTAGTCGCGGAACTTCCCGGCGTCCTGCGCGCACGCGGCGGCGTTGGCGGCCTTGAGGGAGCCGCTGCCGCCCAGGTTCCCGTCGATCAGCGTGACGAGGTGGTACTCGACCCTCATCTGCCCGGAGTCGGTCAGCTCGTGGATCGTCGGGCGGTAGGCCGTCTCGAAGGCCTGGCAGGCCGGGCAGCGGAAGTCCTCCCACACCGTGAGGGTCGACTTGGCGCTGTCCTTGCCGACGGGGATCGCGAGACTGTCCTTGCCGGTGGCGCCCGAGGGCGACACGACCGGGCCCGAGGCGCCGCTCTTCTTGTCCTTGCCTGCGTTGGCGGCCACCACGCCGATCACGGCGGCCAGACCGAGGACGCAGACCACCGACGCCCCCACGATCAGCGCGCGCCGGCGCTTCTCCCCGGCCTTCTGCTTCTCTCGCTCGACCGCCAGCCGCTCGCGGGCGTTGCGCTTTCCGTCACGGTTCTTCTCGCTCACATCCGGCAGAACGAACCGGGGAGGCGCAGCGCGCCTCCCCGGTCCAAGGTCCACTCGTTCGAGTGAGCGGATTGTCCGTTACGCGCGGATCCGCGTGGTGACGTACGCGCTGATCCACGTGGTGGCGTTACGCCGTTCCGCGCACGCCCTTCGCGAGGTCGGCCGCGAGCGCCCGTACGGCTTCGAGGCCGGCCGCCTCGTCAGGGGCGTCCAGCATCCGCTTCACGAACGCCGAGCCGACGATCACGCCGTCGGCGAAGCCGGCCACCTCGGCGGCCTGCGCGGCGCTGGAGACGCCGAGGCCGACGCACACGGGCAGGTCGGTGGTGGCCTTGGTGCGCGCGACCAGGTCCTGGGCCTGGTTCCCGACCGACTCCCGGGTTCCGGTGACCCCCATCAGCGAGGCCGCGTACACGAAGCCGCTGCCCGCCGCGGTGATCTCGGCGAGCCGGGCGTCCTTGCTGCTGGGCGCGACGACGAAGACGGTCGCGAGACCGTGCTTCTCCGCGTGCTCCCTCCACAGCGCCGACTCCTGCACGGGCAGGTCGGGCAGGATGCAGCCCGCGCCGCCCGCCTCGGCGAGCTCGGCGGTGAAGCGCTCGACGCCGTAGCGGTCGACCGGGTTCCAGTACGTCATCACGAGGACGGGCTTTCCGGTGGCCGCGAAGGCCTCCCGGACGGTCCGCATCACGTCCGCGATCTTGACGCCGCCGCGCAGGGCGATGTCGTCGGCGGTCTGGATGACGGGGCCGTCGAGGACCGGGTCGCTGTGCGGCAGCCCGACCTCGACGACATCGGCACCGCCCTCGAAGACGGCCTTGATCGCCGCGATACCGCCGTCGACGGTCGGGAACCCGGCCGGCAGGTACGCGATGAGGGCGGACCGCCCCTCCGTCCTCGCCGCGGCGAGGGTGTCGCTCAACAGCCGGATGTTGCCGCTCACTTGACGTCCCCCTCGATCTCGGCGTTCTCGCTGTCGGCGTCCGCGGCGACGACGGCGTCGACGCCGTTGTCGTAGAGGCCGAAGTAGCGGGCGGCCGTGTCCATGTCCTTGTCGCCGCGCCCGGACAGGTTGACGACGATCAGCCCGTCCTCGCCCAGTTCCCTGCCGACCTCCAGGGCCCCGGCGAGCGCGTGGGCGCTCTCGATCGCCGGGATGATGCCCTCGGTGCGGGAGAGCAGCCGCAGGGCCTGCATCGCCGCGTCGTCGGTGACCGCGCGGTACTCGGCGCGGCCGCTGTCCTTGAGGTAGGAGTGCTCGGGGCCGATGCCCGGGTAGTCGAGTCCGGCCGAGATCGAGTAGGGCTCGGTGATCTGGCCCTCCTCGTCCTGGAGGACGTACGAGCGTGATCCGTGCAGGATGCCGGGCTCGCCGGCGGTCAGGGTCGCCGCGTGCTCGCCGGTCTCCAGCCCGTGCCCGCCGGGCTCGCAGCCGATCAGGCGCACGCCGCTGTCGGGGATGAAGGCGTGGAAGAGGCCGATCGCGTTCGAACCGCCGCCGACGCAGGCGACGGCGGCGTCGGGCAGCCGTCCGGCGCGCTCCAGGATCTGCCGGCGGGCCTCCACTCCGATGACGCGGTGGAAGTCGCGGACCATGGCGGGGAAGGGGTGCGGGCCCGCGACGGTCCCGAAGAGGTAGTGGGTGTGGTCGACGTTGGCGACCCAGTCGCGGAAGGCCTCGTTGATGGCGTCCTTGAGGGTGCGGGAGCCGGACTTCACGGCGATGACCTCGGCGCCGAGCATGCGCATCCGGGCCACGTTCAGTGCCTGGCGCTGGGTGTCGATCTCGCCCATGTAGATGGTGCATTCGAGGCCGAAGAGCGCGCAGGCGGTGGCCGTGGCGACGCCGTGCTGGCCGGCGCCGGTCTCCGCGATGACACGGGTCTTGCCCATGCGCCGGGTGAGCAGGGCCTGGCCGAGCACGTTGTTGATCTTGTGCGAGCCGGTGTGGTTGAGGTCCTCGCGCTTGAGGAAGATCCTTGCGCCACCGGCGTGTTCGGCGAAGCGCGGCACCTCGGTGAGGGAGCTCGGGCGTCCGGTGTAGTGGACGAGCAGGTCGTCGAGCTCGCGGGCGAACTCGGGGTCCGCCTTCGCCTTGTCGTACTCGACGGCGACCTCGTCCACGGCGGCGACCAGCGCCTCGGGGATGAACTTGCCGCCGAACGCGCCGAAGTAGCCTTCGGTGCTGGGGACTTGACCGTCGGGGTCGGGAATGAAGAACTCGCTGGGCATGCGGATACCTCGCAGGGGCGACAGCCCCGGTTACGGGATCGGACAGGGGTCACGGAAGCCGGACGCACCCGCGCTCCGCGGTCACCGACGAGCCCGTCGGTGACACCGCCCGCCCTCACCGCGGGTCCACCCCTGCCGACGCGACGGACGCGCCGTCGCGAGGACCGGGGTGTGCCGGAATCGGCTCGGTCCCTGTACAGGGTGGAGCCGGCTCGTTCCCGCATGGGCGGAACCGGATCGGTCCCCGCACGGGTGGAGCCGGCTCGGTCCACGCGTGCGGTGGACCCGGACCGATCCACGCTTGCGGGGGACTCGGCTCCACGCGGGCGGTGGATCGGCCCGGTCCGCCCGCGAGGGGGGACTAGGCCGGGGAGGGCGTGAGCGCGCGTACGCGCTCGGGCCATCGCATGCCGTTGACCTGACCCGGCTCGTCGCCGATGACGTAACGGACCCGGCGCCCGTGCACACGGCGTGCGGGCGCCCGGCAGCCGCGCGGCCTGCAGCCGCGGGCGAGGCGGGCGTAGGGGTCACGTGCCGCCGAGGGCGCCGGGAGCACTGCGCCGGGCGGCACACAGGGGTGCCCGGCGTGCGGGCCCCCGGGAGGGGACAGGTGCGTACCGGACGCGACGGGCGGGCACGCGTGCCGGCCGTCCACCCTCACCACGGGCGATCCGGCACGCGGCGACGGGACCGGACTTCCCGGAACCGGTACGGCCGGAGCCGTGGGGCCCGAAGCCGGTACGGCAGGACCTGGCACAGCCGGAGCCTGTTCGGCCGGACGGGGTACGGCCGACCCCGCGCGCGCCGCTACGCCGTCGGGGCGGTGGCCCGGACGGGGTACGGCGGCGGCGGAGGTCGGGGCGGACACCGGCAGGTCAGTCCCGTCCGTGCCGCAGGGCCGGGTGGGCGCCCGCCGCGACCAGGTCGGAGACCGCGGTCTTCGGGTCGCGGCCGGTGACGAGGGACTCGCCGACCAGGACCGCGTCGGCGCCCGCGTTGGCGTACGCGATGAGGTCGTGCGGGCCGCGGACACCGGACTCGGCGATCTTGACGATGCTGTCGGGGATCTCGGGGGCGACCCGCTCGAAGGTCGTACGGTCGACCTTCAGCGTCTTGAGGTCGCGCGCGTTGACACCGATGATCTTCGCGCCGGCGTCCACCGCGCGCTCGACCTCGTCCTCGTCGTGCACCTCGACGATCGGCGTGAGCCCGATGGACTCGGCACGCTCGATGAGGGACTCCAGGGCGGGCTGTTCGAGCGCCGCGACGATCAGCAGCGCCAGGTCGGCGCCGTACGCGCGGGCCTCCCAGAGCTGGTACGACGTGACGATGAAGTCCTTGCGCAGCACCGGGATGTCCACCCGGGCGCGGACGGCCTCCAGGTCGGCGAGCGAACCGCCGAAGCGGCGCTGTTCGGTGAGGACGGAGATGACGGCCGCGCCGCCCGCCTCGTAGTCGGCGGCCAGGGCCGCCGGGTCGGCGATCGCGGCGAGCGCGCCCTTGGAGGGGCTGGACCGCTTGACCTCGCAGATGACCTTGACGCCGTCGCCGCGCAGGGCGGCCACGCCGTCCTTGGCCGCCGGAGCCTTCGCCGCGCGCTCCTTGAGCTCGTCGAGGCTGACGCGCGCCTGCCGCTCCGCGAGGTCGGCACGGACTCCGTCGATGATCTCGTCGAGCACACTCACGCGAGCGGCCCCCTTCCCTGCGGTGGACGGTTGAAGCGGTCGAGCAGCCGACCCGGGTTCACCGTCCCTGACGGAAAAGTCGGGTCACTGCGATGGTATCCGGAGGAAGGCGTAGCCCTCGCATCCGGTTGACGCCGGTCCCATTACCTGGACATTTGTCATTTGATCAAGGATGCAGCCAGCCACCGGACGGCAGGTTCCGGACAACGGTGAAGACCAGCACCAACGCGCCCAGGCTCCACAGGTGCACCGGTCCGAGATCGAGCCGCACGGGCCGTCCGCGCACCGCGCGGATCACCCATACGGCCCACAGCACGGCGAAGGCCAGGTAGCCGCCGACGGCGAGCGCGTTGTCCGTGAGCGCCGCGGCGAGGTCTCCGTGCACGAAGGCGTGCGCGCTGCGCAGCCCGCCGCAGCCGGGGCAGTACACGCCCGTGAGGCGCAGCAGCGGACAGACGGGGTAGTGGCCGGGCTGGTTGGGGTCGACAGCCCCGACGTACGCGAAGGCCCCGGCGACGGCCGCGAGCGTCGCGCCGGGAACGGCGAGCCGCCGCACCAGGTCACCGGCGCCCGGCCCGCTCCGCGTCACCCTCTGGATTTCGGCGTTCACCCGACGCATTCTGCCTCGCGCGCGGGGCGGGCGCTCGCCCGCGTACGCGGAAGGCGGCCCCGGCGGGTGTGCCGGGGCCGCCTTCCGTGAAGCCTCAGTGGGTCAGGCGTCGGCGCTCACGGTCGAGCGCGCGGTGTTCGCGGGGTGCGCCTCGGAGGTCTTCGGCTGGCCGAGACCCATGCTCCGCATGACCATGCCCACGACACCGCCGAGGACGACGACGACCATGCCGGCCCAGAAGCCCAGCGGTTCGGCCATCACCATGTAGGCACCCGCGATGCAGAAACCGATGAAGGCGATGATGACACCGGTCCAGGCGGCCGGGGTGTGACCGTGGCTGCTGCCCGCCATGACTTGCTCCTCGTTGCTGTATGCGTGTGTGAGTCGGACGCTCACGTCCATTGTCCCGTACGCGCGGACCCGCCGTGTGCGGGGGGTGGCCGCTCGCGCGTCGTTCCGGCCGAGTCGGGACGAAGGACCCGGGCCCAAGGACCGGGTCCTTGCCGGGGCCTAGGTCCCGACGGGGTCGGGACCGGTGGGGTCGGGGTCGGGACCGGTGGGGTCCTCGCCGCGGTCGAGTGCCTTCCAGAGGTCCTCGGGGCGGTCCGGGTCGACCGGCTTGACCTTGCGGGGCCGGGGCCTGCCGTCCCGCTCGTAGCGGCCGGACATGCCGGGCCACAGCCGTCCGTAGCGCAGGGCGAGCAGCCCGGCGAGCAGGATGAGCACGCCGCCCGCCGCGGCCACGTACGGCCAGAGGGTGTGGTCGATCCCGGCGGCGGTGGCGGCGGTGTCGCCGGAGGCGGCGGCGGCCCGCTCGTCGAGGGCGGAGCTGTCGCCTGCGCCGAGGACGGCGGCGACGATCGTGCCCGCGCCGGAGAGCGCGAGCAGAGCGGAGACCAGGAGGCGGCCGGAGCGGCGGACGGCGAAGACGGCGACGAGCGCGGCGAGGCCGACTATCGCGAGCGCCGCGGGCACACCCGTGACGTCGCTGCCCTTGGCGGTGAGGGGGAAGGCGCCACCGGCCACGGTCGCGGTCCCCTCTGCCCAGCTCTGCCGGGTGGACAGCAGGGCCACGGCCGCGCCGAGCGCGCCGCTCAGCAGGGTCACGGCGAGGCTGCGGCGGCCGGACCGGGCGGGTCCCGCGGCTTCGGATCGGGGGTGAGGTACAGCAGTCACAGACCCCACTATCGCCTGAACCCCGGGCGAACCCGCATCCGGGGTTACGTGAGCCTCGTCCTATTGACCGGCCATTAGCTGCGTTTCGCCCGCGGTCGTACGGCCCCGGGCACGGTCGGGCGGTACGCCAACTGCCCCTCGCCCGGCCGCCCGAGCCGGTCCGCCACCCGGCCGCACCTGCCGTTTCGCCACCGGGCCGCGCCGGCCGGTCCGCCACCCGGCCGCACCTGCCGTTTCGCCACCGGGCCGCGCCGGCCGGTCCACCGCCCGGCCGCCCGAGCCGGTTCGTCACCCGACTGCGCCGGCCGGTTCGCCGCCCAGCTGCCCGGCTCCGGTCCGGCACGGGCGCGCCCGGGCCGGAGTCCGCTCCTCGCGCTACTGCCCGAGCCGGTTCGCCGTGTGGACGGCGCGCAGGACCGCCGCCGCCTTGTTGCGGCACTCGTCGTCCTCCAAGGCCGGGACCGAGTCGGCGACGATGCCGGCGCCGGCCTGGACGTACGCCGTGCCGTCCCGCAGCAGGGCCGTACGGATGGCGATGGCGGTGTCGGAGTCGCCGGCGAAGTCGAGGTAGCCGACGCAGCCGCCGTACAACCCGCGCCGGGACGGCTCCAGTTCGTCGATGATCTGCATCGCGCGCGGCTTGGGCGCGCCGGAGAGGGTGCCGGCGGGGAAGCAGGCGGTGAGCACGTCGAAGGCCGTACGGCCCGCGGCGACCCTGCCGGTCACCGTGGAGACGATGTGCATCACGTGCGAGTACCGCTCGATGGACATGAAGTCGACGACCTCGACGGAGCCGGGCTCGCAGACCCGTCCCAGGTCGTTGCGCCCGAGGTCGACGAGCATGAGGTGCTCGGCGCGCTCCTTGGGGTCGGCGATCAGCTCGTCGGCGAGGGCCTGGTCGTCCTGGACGGTCGCGCCGCGCGGCCGGGTGCCCGCGATGGGATGCACCATCGCCTGCCCTCCCTCGACCTTGACCAGGGCCTCCGGGGAGGAGCCGACGACGTCGAAGCCGTCGAAGCGGAACAGGTACATGTACGGCGACGGGTTGGTCGCCCGCAGGACCCGGTAGACGTCCAACGCGCTGGCGGTGCACGGCGTTTCGAAGCGCTGGGAAGGGACGACCTGGAAGGCCTCGCCGGCCCGGATGCGCTCCTTGATGTCCTCGACGGCGACCTGGAAGTCGGGGCCGCCCCAGAGCGCGGTGTACTCGGGGAGTTCGGAGGGCGGGAGCGCGGCGGGCGGCTGGGACACCGCGCGCGAGAGGTCGGCCTCCATGGCGTCCAGACGGGCGACGGCGTCCGCGTAGGCCTCGTCGACTCCGGTGTCCAGGTCGTTGTGGTTGATCGCGTTGGCGATGAGCTGGACCGAGCCGTCCCAGTGGTCCAGGACGGCCAGGTCGCTGGTGAGCAGCATGGTCAGCTCGGGCAGCTTCAGGTCGTCGCGCTCGCCGGGGCCGATCTTCTCCAGGCGGCGCACGATGTCGTAGCCGAGATAGCCGACCATGCCGCCGGTGAACGGGGGCAGTCCCTCGCCCTGCGGGGTGTGCAGCGCCTCGATGGTGGCGCGCAGGGCCGCGAGGGGATCGCCCTCCACGGGGACACCGACGGGCGGGGTGCCGAGCCAGTGCGCCTGTCCGTCCCGCTCGGTGAGGGTCGCGGCGGAGCGGACGCCCACGAAGGAGTAGCGCGACCAGGACAGGGAGGTGCGGCCGTTCTCGGCGGATTCGAGCAGGAACGTGCCGGGGCGCTCGGCGGCCAGCTTGCGGTAGAGCGCGACCGGCGTGTCGCCGTCCGCGAGCAGTTTGCGGCTGACGGGAATGACGCGGCGGTCGGTGGCCAGCTTGCGGAACGTCTCGAGGTCCATGGCGGCTGACCTTACTGATTCCCGGCCGGTGCACCGGAATCGGCGCCCTCGGGCCCGTCGCCCGCGTCCTTCAGGAGCACGTCTTCGTCGAAGCAGGTGCGGGCGCCGGTGTGACAGGCGGCGCCCACCTGGTCGACCCGCACCAGGACGGTGTCGGCGTCGCAGTCCAGGGCCACGGACTTGACGTGCTGGAAGTGGCCGGAGGTGTCGCCCTTGACCCAGTACTCCTGGCGGCTGCGTGACCAGTAGGTGCAGCGGCCCGTGGTGAGGGTGCGGTGCAGTGCCTCGTCGTCCATCCAGCCGAGCATCAGCACCTCACCGGTGTCGTACTGCTGGGCGATGGCGGGGACGAGCCCGTCGGCGGCGCGCTTGAGGCGGGCGGCGATCCCGGGGTCCAGGCTGCTGGGGGGAGGCGTGCTGGTCATGGGTGCCATTGTGCCGCGCCGGACCGTCCTACCCGGCCGTTGTCCACAAGCCGGACCGCTTAGTTGTCCACAGGCCGGACGCGACGGGATCCGGCGCGCCCTCCACTGGGCGGACCGGCCGGCCGGTCGTAGGCTGGCTGGCATGTCGACCCATGCGAAGCGCGAACGGCTCCTCCTCGCCGATCTGTTGGAAGCCGTGGGCCCGGACGCCCCTACCCTGTGCGAGGGCTGGAACAGCCGGGACCTCGCCGCGCACGTGGTGGTGCGGGAGCGCCGCCCCGACGCAGCGGGCGGTCTCGTCGTCAAGCAGCTCGCGCCGCGCCTGGAGCGGGTGATGGCGGAGTTCGCCGAGAAGCCGTACGAGGAGCTGATCGAGCTCGTCCGTACGGGGCCGCCGCGCTTCTCGCCGTTCAACCTGAAGCAGCTCGACGAGGCCTCGAACGTGGTCGAGTTCTACGTCCACACCGAGGACGTACGGCGCGCGCAGCCGGACTGGTCGCCGCGCGAACTGGACGCGGTGTTCCAGGAGGCCCTGTGGTCGCGGCTGGAGCGCACGGCCCGGCTGATGGGGCGCGGCGCCCCGACGGGCGTGGTCCTGCGCCGGCCGAACGGCCAGACGGCGGTGCTGAACAAGGGCACGCCGGTGGTGACGGTGACCGGCGAGCCCTCGGAGCTGCTGCTGTTCGCGTTCGGCCGGCAGAGCGTGGCGGACGTCGAGCTGGACGGCGACAAGGACGCGATCACCAAGCTCCACGAGGCGAAGCAGCTGGGAATCTAGCCGCCGCGTCGCCGGCCCTGCACGGTCGGCGTCCGGCCCGTTCCGTCGTGCCGGTCGGCCGGGCGGTCGGCGGCCGGGGTCAGCCGGGAAGTTCGGCGCGGCGCAGGTCCCGTACGCACAGGGCGAGGACTCCGCCGAGGCCGCACACGGCGGCGCTGGTGACGAAGACCGGCCCGGTGCCCCACCAGCCGATCGCGGCGGCGGTCAGCGGCATGCTGAGCGGGGCGAGGCCGAGGCTGACGATGCCGGCGACGGCGGTGACCCGGCCCAGGTAGGCGGGGTCGGACCGGGTCTGGAGCAACGCGCCGCACAGGGCGCCGCTGAGCCCGGCGAGCAGCCCGACGACGAGGGCGACGCCGACGGCCCCGGCGACGCTCGGCACGAAGGCGAGCGAGCCGATGGCCACGGAGCCGCCGAGGATGGCCAGTGCGGCGACGATTCCCGCGCGCGGGAGCCGTCCGCGCAGGGTCAGCAGCAGTGCGGCGGCTCCCGCGCCGACGCCGAACGCGGCGATCACCCAGCCCATCCCGGACGCGCCCCAGCCGCGCCGGTCGGCGAGCAGGGCCAGTCCCACGTTCAGCGGGCCCACGAAGCCGAGGTCGCCGAGGGCGATGGCGACGATGAGCGGGGCGAGGACGCGGTGGCCGCGGATGTAGCGCAGACCGTCAAGGAGGTCGCGCCAGGCGGTGCGTTCCGCCGGGTCCGTCGTGTCGTCCGGGGGCAGCTCCCGCATGCGTACGGAGATCAGCAGCGGTACCGACAGGGCGATGAGCCCGCCCGCCAGCGCGAACGCGGACGCCGAGCCGCCGAGGGCCACGGCGAGGCCGCCGAGCGGGGCGCCCAGCACATTGGCGAAGCGGATCGCGAGACCCCGCATGCCCTGCACCCGGGCGAGCTGGTCCCGGCCGGTGACCCGGGCGGGGAGGGCGCCCACGGCGGGCATGAACACGGCGTCGACGATGCCGAAGACGACGGCGAGCAGGGCCAGCAGCCACAGCCCGGGGCTGGTCGCGAAGAGCAGCGCGGCGACCGTCAGTACGGCCGCGCAGCGCACCGCGTCGCTGCCGATGACGACCTTCCTCGGCCCGAAGCGGTCGGCGACCACTCCCCCGCCCAGCATCAGCAGCGCCCGCGGCACGGCGCTGACGGCCATCACGATTCCCGCCTGCGAGGGCGTCCCGGCCCGGACGGCGGCCCAGGACAGCGCGATGTAGAAGACGTTGTCGCCGATCATCGACGAGGTGTAGGCACCGAGCCAGCGCAGGACGTTGCCGTCGCGGTGGGCGGGCCTGCCGGGGGCCTGCGGGGGAGCCTCGGCGGGGGCCTGTCCGGGGGTCGGTATGACGGTCGTCGCGGTCACGGGATCGAGTCCTCTCGGGTCGGGCGCGCTCTGGGGATCAGACACGGAACGGGAATCCGTGGACGTGCAGGGCGACGTTCTCGCGCCCTTCGGTGTCACCGGCCGCTTCGTCCGCGCGGCCCTTCTCGTCGTACTTCCTGATGACGGTGAGCAACTCGTCCTGCAATTCGCCCAGCTGGACCGCGGTCAGCCGCAAGGTCGCCTCCGCGTCGACGGACGCGTCGTTCCACTCCGTCGACCAGGTGGCCCGTTCGTCGAGGTAGCGCCGGTAGAGCTCGCTGCGCTGGTCGTGGTAGAGCCGGGTGAAGGCGAGATGGGCGGCCTCCTTCTCCGGCGCGTCCCGGAAATCGACACCCCGGACGCTCACGCCGTCCGAGGCCGGCTGCCACCACCGCTCGCGGCCGTCTCCGCTGCGCGCCTCGGCCTCCTCGATCAGCCCGTGCTCGGCGAGCTTGCGCAGGTGGTAGCTGACGAGCGAGGGCGCCTCGTCGACCTGCTCGCCCAGCTGGGACGCGGTGGCCGTACCGGCGACGTTCAGAGCGCGGTACAGCCGCATCCGCAGTGGGTGCCCAAGGGCTTTGAGCGTGCCCACATCCGTGATCCGGCGGTTCTCCTTGCTTGCCATGATCCGACCCTAGATGCGAAAGAAAAGTTGCGCAACTAAAATTGCGCAACTTTTCTTTCACGTCTGCGCGTCCGTCGGATCAGGGATCGAGCAGCGTGTGGGCGGCCAGGGCCAGGGACAGTTCCACGACGTCCGCGGGCCTGGTCAGGGAGCGGCCCGTGAGCTGTTCGCAGCGGCGCAGCCGGTTCAGGACCGTGTTGCGGTGGCAGTAGAGGCGGCCCGCGGCCCGCTGGGCGGAACCGTCGCAGGCGAGCCACGCCGTCAGCGTGTCCAGCATGACGTCCCGGTCGGACAGGTCCAGCCGCAGCAGCGGACCGAGAACCCGCTCGGAGAGCGCGGCGCCCAGGACCGGCGCGGAGACGACGAGCGCGGCGGGCAGATGCTCCTCCAGTACGACGGTTCCACCGGAGCGCGGGCAGGCCCGCAGCGCCGTGTCGGCCAGGCGGCGGGCGTCACCGATCGCCGCGAGACCTTCCACCACCGGGCTCACTCCGACCCGGGCCACCGGCGGGGCGGTCAGCCGGCGGGCGATCTCCCCGGCGTCCACGTCGAGCCCGTGCGTCCGGGGGCGCCTCCCGCCACGGCCGCCCGAGCCGTCCGAACCGTCCTCGCCCGCCGGGACGGGCGAGGACGGCTCGACGCCCGCGCCGAGGAGGCCTCTCCCGCGGCCGAGGCCGGACCGGCCCCCTTCACAGGACCCGCCCCCGTCGCAGGGCTGGTCAGCGTCGTAGGGCCGGTCCCCGCCACAGGGGCGGTCAGCATCGTAGGGCCGGTCCCCGTCACAGGGCCGGTCGGCGTCGTGGGGCTGGTCCCCGTCACAGCGGTGGTCGGCGCCGTAGGGGTGGTCAGCGTGGTACCGGTGGTCGCCGAGCAGGACGATGCCGTAGCTGCCCTCGCTGTCCCGGTTGCGGTCGCGGTACCAGAGCACCCGCAGGCCTGAAAGGCGTACCCGGCCCCGTACGTCCGCGGACGCCCGGCCGACGGGCAGGCGGGCCAGCACCACCGCGTAGCGGCCCTGTTCGGGGAGCCCCAAGGCCGCGGCGGTGGCCGGCAGATCGGCGATCCGCGCGGTGCCGTCGAGCAGCGCGGCCGTCATCAGCCGCAGCCGGTTCTCCCGGCGCCACATCAGCTCGCGCTCGGTCTGGCGGTAGGCGTCGGCGGCGACGGCGCAGTGGTCGTCGACGAAGTTCCAGACGTCGGCGGCCACATGCACGAGCAGCCGGGCGTCGGCCGGGTGGCGGCGGGTCGTCTCGTCGACGAGCTCCTGCCAGATCATGCCGCCACCCAGCCGGAAGGCGCGCAGCAGGGCGTCCAGCGGAAGGCCGCGTTCGGCGCGGGCCCGCCCGATGGCCCAGGAGCAGCGATGGGCGGCCTCGCGCAGTTCACCGGGCCGGATCAGGGATCCGACGTTCAGCCGCAGCGAGCGCCGCACCTCGTCGCGCACGCTCTCCGCGTCGGCCTCCATGGCCGTGCGGTACGCGGGTTCGCGCTCCTTCAGGAGGTCCATCAGGCGTTCGGTGAGTTCGGGCAGCCCCGCCATCAGCGCGTGGGCGGCACGGTGCAGGACCGAGAGGGCCTCCGCGTCGACGGCCGGTCGGGCGGCCGGAACCGGGGGCCGCGGTCCGGGCTGGGACCGGACGTGGGCGGGTACGAGGTGCTGCATCGCTGTCCTCCACCGGGGTCGGCTCGGTCCGGGCTGCCCGGTGGGCCGACGCGCGGCACCCGGGTGCTCGGACCTCCTGATCCCGCAGGATGACATACCGCCTGGTCGGTACCTAGGGGTGTGCGGCGGTCTTCTCGGCCCGGCCCACCAAGCGGGAGAGCTCGACGCGGGAGCGGACCCCCAGGGTGGCGAAGACATTGCGCAGGTGGTGATCCACGGTGCGGGGGCTGACGGACAGGCGCAGCGCCACTTCGCGGTTGGTGGCCCCTTCCGCGACGCAGCGGGCGATCCGTAGCTGTTGGGGCGTCAGAAGCGTGAGCGGACCGGCCGGTTCACCCGGTCCGGCGTCCCCGGTGGCCCGCAGTTCGGCCCTCGCCTGTGCGGCCCAGCCGAGCGCCCCGCCGCGCTCGAAGGACACCAGCGCGTCCCGCAGGCGGCCACGGGCCTCGCCCGGTCTGCGCCGGCGTCGCAGCCAGGCCCCGTAGAGGAGTTGGGTGCGTCCGCGTTCGAAGTCCCCGGCCGCCTCCTCGTGTCGGGCCAGCGCGGTGGTGAACAACGCCTCGCATTCCTCGAGTCCGCTCAACAGCGCTCGGCAGCGAGCCAGTTGGGCGGGGGCCTGGGGATCGGCGCCCTGGTCGGCCCAGTGGGCGAACTCGGCCACCGCGGACCGGGCGGCCTCCGTCTGTCCGGTGCGGGCCGCCGCTTCCACGAAGCAGGGGACGGCGAGCATCCGGACCGCGAAGTGACCGCGGCGGGGGCCGGAGCCGACCAGGGGGCCGAGCCGCGCGGCGGCCTCGGGGAGCCGGCCGCGGGCCAGGTCGGCACGGGCCCGCGCCCACTGGGACAGTGTGGCCGCCTGGGCGAGACCGTGGGACGCGGCGACACGTTCGGCGGCGTCGGCGTGCGCCACGACGGCCTCCGAAGAGCCCTCGACCGACGCCACCAGCGCGAGGATCGCGTGGTGATGTGCCGCGAGGTTGTCCTGACCGGCACCGCGGGCCGTACGCAGGCCGTCCTCGGCGTGGGCACGGGCGCGGGCATGGCGGCCCGCGCGCAGTTCTCCGTACGCCAGGCGTTCCAGCGCCTTGGCGACCAGGATGTACGGGCCTCGGGCCCTGGCGGCGGCGAGCGCACGGGAGTTGGCGCGGCAGGCGGCGGTGAGGTCACCGACGACGAGGGCGGCGCCCCCGGCCCGCAGCAGCGCTTCCGGGCCGTCGAGGATTCCGGCCTCCCCCGATCCGGCCACCACCTCCCGCAACGGCTCCCGTCCGGTGTCCAGGCGGCCGTGCATCACCTCGGACATCCCCGCCCGGTACGCCGCGAGACGTCGATCGGCTTCCGGCCACGCCGCGGTGTTCTCCGGCTGCGCCGGGATGTGGTCCGGCCGGGCCTGGATGCGGCCCTGCCGCGCCGCGGTGATTTCCGGCTGCGCCGCGGTGTTCTCCGGCTGCGCCGGGATGTTGTCCGGCTGCACCGGAGTGTGGTCCGGCCGGGCCTGGATGCGACCCCGCCGCGCCGGGATGTGGTCCGGCCGGGCCTGGATGCGGCCCTGCCGCGCCGTGGTGATTTCCGGCTGCGCCGTGGTGTTCTCCGGCTGCGCCGGGATGTTGTCCGGCCGCACCGGGATGTGGTCCGCCCGGGCCGGAATGTGGTCCGGCCGGACCGGGGTGTGATCCAGGGCTTCCACGCACGCCGCCGCGTCGCCCATCGCCCAGGACGCCTCGACGGCGGCGAGCCTGGCGGCCAGGGCGAGGTCCGCGTCGGCGGGGGCCAGCAACTCGGCGGCCAGCAACAGCGCTTCGCGGGCGTCGGCGACCGGGCCGTCCTGGAGGGCGAGCTGACCGCTCACCAGTTGGGCCGCGCCGCGCACGGCGCCGTGCGGACCCTCGCACCCCGCCTGCGCGAGCAACTCCCGCGCGCGGTGCGGCAGTCCCGCCAGCCGGGCCTGATCGGCGGCGTTGATCAGGCGGACGGCGCGCGATTCCCCGTCGGTGGCGAGTTCGGCCGACCGTGCCCAGGCCACCGAGCGCTCCGCGTGGGTCGGTCCGCCGTCCGGCAGCGCCGCCGCGGCGGCGAGCGCGTCTCCGAGGCCGGGTGAAGGGGCGCGGGCTGCCGAGGCCCGGTGGAAGAGAACGGGCAGCGCGCGCGGGCCTCCGGCGTGGGCATCGGCCAGCAGACGGTGGGCCGCACGTCGGCGGGCGGGCGGGACGGTCACGTAGACGGTGCGGGCCAGGCACGGATCGACGAGGCGGATACGGCCCCGGGTGAGCTGGAGAAGTCCCGCGGTCTCGGCGGTGTCGAGGGCACCGGCGTCGAGTCCCCCCGCCCCGGCCGCCCGGAGAATCACCGCCGCGTCCGCCCCGGCGGCCCTCGCGTCCCGCTCCCGCTCGGCCGCCACCAGCAGCAACAGACCCGCCGGAGCACCGCCCAAGGCACCCGAACCCGAGCCCGCGACGCCGTCCACGCCGGGAGACACACCAGGTTCAGCCGCTTCCCCGGCCACGGACACCGGGACGCCGACCACGCTGGCCGGGCTGGCCGGGCCGATCGCGCCGATCGAGCGGGTCGAGCCGGTCACACCGACCGCGCCGACCGCGCCGACCGCGCCGGGGTCGTATACCGCGGAGGTGTCGGCGCGTACGGCGGTCGTACGGGCGCGACCGGCCCGGGGCTCCGGACGCTCCGGCCACCGGCGCCGGTTTCCGCCGCCGCGGACCGCGGCGCGGAGGACCGTCGCCGGGCCCGGGCCAGGGGGCGGCGGCGCCGTGGAACCCGGCGCCGAGAGGGGGTCCGGCTCGTGCCCGGGGGCGGGCGGCCGACCGGGGCCGCGGCTCTGGCCCGGGTCGTTCGACGCACCCCGGGCGGGCGGCGGTAACGAGCTCCGGCCGACCGTCCGGAGGGGACTTCGCGCAGTCGCGTTTCCAGTCACGACCGTCACGTTACTTCTGCGTAAACGAAGGCGGAAGTCCCGCGTTCGCCGGCCCGCGCGAGCCCTGAAACCCCCTCCGACCTGGGCGGACAAGGCCCTCGCGGGGATGGCGGCTGGGCGTGCTCCCAGGCCCGGCGGGCAAGGCTTGTGCGCCCGCACAAGTACCGCGCCCCAACACCGCGCCGCGGCCCCCGGACCCGCACGCAGGTGACGGCCGCCGGAGACGGCGGCCGTCACCCCCGCACGGGTCGGACCGTGCGGGGCGGTCAGGAGGTGTGCGGGCAGTTGCCCCGGTACTCGGCGATCGTCGACGAGGCCTGCGGCAGCGGGCAGAGGAACTGCTCGTAGCGGGTGTCATTGTCGATGAACCGCTTCAGCCACGAAATGCTGTACTTCGCGATCGTCGTGTTCGAGCTGTTGGGCGTGAAGTGGGTGGCGCCCCTGAGCTCCAGGTACGCCTTGTCGAGCGTGCTCGGCAGACTCGCGTAGAAGGGCTCGGAGTGCGTGGCCACCGGCGCGATCGTGTCACCGTCGGCACCCACGATCAGGGTCGGCGTCTTGATCTCCGGCCAGGTGGTGTCCGTGTTCCAGCCGGTGAGCGGGATCGCCGCCTGGAGCGAGGGGCGGCTCTTCGCGGCCTCCAGCGTGCCGCCGCCGCCCATCGAGTGGCCCATGACACCGAGCCGGCTGCTGTCGATCCTGGTCCGCACGGAACTGCTCTGGGTCAGGTAGTCGAGCGCGGCCAGCAACTGCTGTCCCCGGCTGGCGGGTTGGTCGAGAGTGGTGAGGGTGTCGATGGTGAACACCACGAAGCCCTGGGAGGCGAGTCGGGGCCCGAGCCAGGCGATGGACGACTGGTAGGCGGTGAACCCGGGTGCGATGGCGACCGCGCCGAAGGTGCCGTCGGCGGTCGAGGTCGGGTAGTAGACGGTGCCGCCCCCGAAGCCGCTCACGGACAGCGCGGAGACGGTGGTCTGGGAGACGGCGTAGGAACCGGTGGCCGCCTCGATGCTCGCGTTCGTGGGCGCGGGGCCGCGCTCGTACGGGTTCGTGGCGGCCTGCGTCGAGACGGCCGCTGCGCCGATGGCCTGCGCCCCGGTGGCCTGCGCGGCGACGAGGCCGCCCGCGGCCAGGAGCACCGCGAGACCGGCGCGTACCAGACGGCTCGTGAGCCGGTGCGGGCGGCGGCGGGACGGTTCGGGGCCGACGGGTGCGGCGGGGAGTGCGCGGTTCGGGTGCTGCACGGTGGGTGCGTCCTCTCGGTGAGGGAGGACGGACCCGCGCCGCGGTCGAAGCGCCGCCCCGGCATGGGGTGGTGAAGGCGCACGCCGCGAAACGGCGGGGGTCCGTCTCGATGGTTGCGGTGGCAACTGTCCGCTCCGGACCCGGCCCGTACATCGGCAGAATCACCGGTCTTGGCCCGCCGTACCCGTCGCCCTGTCGCTCCCCCACCGAACCCGCGCGCCAAAACCGACGTCGGACACCCGGCCCCGCGGACACCCGGCCCCGCGGACACCCGGCGCCACGGACACCCGGCGCCACGGACACCCGGCCCCGCGGACACCCGGCGCCACGAACGTCGTGCTCCGCACTGACGCGCCTTCCCCGCCGATACAGCTCCCCACGGAACACGGCCCGCACCCGGCGGCGCAAACCGCCGGGTGCGGGCCGTGAACGGTCACGCGGGACGTGAACGGTGGCGCGAGGTGTCAGCGGACGGGATGTCAGCGGACGGGATGCCCCGCTCCTCGCAGGGTCTCCTTGACCTCGCCGATCCGCAGGTCACCGAAGTGGAAGACGGACGCGGCCAGCACCGCGTCGGCGCCCGCCGCGATGGCCGGCGGGAAGTGGTCGAGCCGGCCGGCACCACCGCTGGCGATCAGCGGAACGCTGACGTGCTTGCGTACGGCCTCGATCATCTCGATGTCGTAGCCGTCCTTGGTGCCGTCCGCGTCCATCGAGTTGAGCAGGATCTCGCCCGCGCCCAGCTCGGCGGCCCGGTGGGCCCACTCGACGGCGTCGATGCCGGTGCCCTTGCGGCCGCCGTGGGTGGTCACCTCGAAGGAACCGCCCTCGGTCCTGCGCGCGTCCACCGACAGCACGAGCACCTGCCGCCCGAACCGCTCCGCGATCTCCCGGATGAGGTCCGGCCGGGCGATGGCGGCCGTGTTGACGCCGACCTTGTCGGCGCCCGCCCGCAGCAGCTTGTCGACGTCCTCGGCGGTGCGGACACCGCCGCCCACCGTCAGCGGGATGAACACCTGCTCGGCCGTGCGGCGCACCACGTCGTACGTGGTCTCACGGTTGCCCGAGGAAGCCGTGATGTCGAGGAACGTGAGCTCGTCGGCGCCCTCGGCGTCGTACACCTTGGCCATCTCGACGGGGTCGCCCGCGTCCCGCAGGTTCTGGAAGTTGACGCCCTTGACGACCCGGCCGTTGTCCACGTCCAGGCAGGGAATCACTCGGACCGCCAGGGTCATGACTGCGCTTCTCCCCGCTCTGTGTGCTCTTCACCGGACTGCTCCGCGGCGTTCTCGCCCGAACGGAACGCCTCCACCTCGACCTCGACGACCAGACGCGAGTCCACCAGACCCGCGACGATGATCATCGTCGACGCGGGGCGGACGCCGTCGAACAGCTCCTTGTGCGCGCGGCCGACGGCCTCCACGTCCCGGGCATGGGTGATGTACATCCGCGTACGGACGACGTCGTCGCGGCCGAGGCCGAGTTGCCCCAGCGCCGCGAACGCGGAGTTGAAGGAGTTGAGCGCCTGCTCGTACGGGTCGCCCTCGGCGATCTGGCCGTCGATCACGGAGGTGCAGCCGGAGACCAGCACCAGTCCGTTCGGCAGCTCCACCGCGCGGGAGTACCCGAAGGTGTCCTCCCAGGGCGCGCCGGTCGCGACGCGGCGAACGGCGCTCACCGGGCTACCGCCGCCAGGGCCTCTTCGAGGGTGAACGCCTTGGCGTACAGGGCCTTGCCGACGATGGAGCCCTCGACGCCGAGCGGCACGAGTTCGGCGATGGCGCGCAGGTCGTCCAGCGACGACACCCCGCCGGAGGCGACCACCGGGCGGTCGGTCGCCGCGCACACGGTGCGCAGCAGTTCCAGGTTCGGGCCCTGGAGCGTGCCGTCCTTGGCGATGTCCGTCACCACATAGCGGGCGCAGCCTTCGGAGTTGAGGCGTTCCAGCGTCTCGTAGAGGTCGCCGCCGTCGCGGGTCCAGCCGCGGCCGCGCAGGGTGGTGCCGCGGACGTCGAGGCCGACCGCGATCTTGTCGCCGTGCTCGGCGATGACCTTGGCGACCCACTCGGGGGTCTCCAGGGCGGCGGTGCCGAGGTTGACGCGGGTGCAGCCGGTCGCGAGGGCGGTCGCCAGGGAGGCGTCGTCGCGGATGCCGCCGGACAGCTCGACCTTGATGTCCATCGCCCCGGTGACCTCGGCGATCAGGTCCCGGTTGTCGCCGGTGCCGAACGCGGCGTCCAGGTCGACCAGGTGCAGCCACTCGGCGCCCGCGCTCTGCCAGGCCAGCGCGGCCTCCAGGGGGGAGCCGTAGGAGGTCTCGGTCCCGGACTCGCCGTGCACGAGACGGACGGCCTGGCCGTCGCGGACGTCGACGGCGGGGAGGAGTTCGAGCTTGCTCACAGTGTTCCGATCCAGTTGGTGAGGAGCTGGGCTCCGGCGTCGCCGGACTTCTCGGGGTGGAACTGGGTGGCCCACAGGGCGCCGTTCTCGACGGCCGCCACGAAGGGTTCGCCGTGTGTGGACCAGGTCACCAGGGGGGCGCGCAGCAGCGGGTTGCCGACTTCCAGGGACCAGTCGTGGACGGCGTAGGAGTGGACGAAGTAGAAGCGGGCGTCTGCGTCGAGGCCCGCGAAGGCCTGCGAGCCGGCCGGGGTCTCGACCGTGTTCCAGCCCATGTGCGGCACGATGTCGGCCTGCAGCGGCCCGACCGTGCCCGGCCACTCGTCGAGGCCCTCGGTCTCCACGCCGTGCTCGATGCCGCGCGAGAAGAGGATCTGCATGCCGACGCAGATGCCCATGACGGGGCGGCCGCCGGACAGCCGGCGGCCGATGATCCAGTCGCCGCGCGCCTCCTTGAGGCCCTTCATACAGGCCGCGAAGGCGCCGACGCCCGGCACCAGCAGGCCGTCCGCGTTCATCGCGGTGTCGAAGTCACGCGTTATCTCGACCTCGGCGCCCGTGCGGGCGAGTGCGCGCTCGGCCGACCGTACGTTCCCGAAGCCGTAGTCGAAGACGACGACCTTTTTGGGTGCGCTCAACTCCACACCTCCAGCCTCATGACGCCCGCGACGAGACACATCGCGGCGCCGATGGAGAGCAGCACGACCAGGCTCTTCGGCATGTCCTGCTTGACGAAGGAGTAGATCCCTCCGGCGAGGAAGAGACCGACGACGATGAGAATGCTGGAAAGGCCTGTCACAGTGCGCCCTTAGTGGAGGGGAGGATTCCGGCGGCGCGCGGGTCGCGCTCGGAGGCGTAACGCAGGGCACGGGCCAGCGCCTTGAACTGGCACTCCACGATGTGGTGCGCGTTGCGTCCGTAGGGTACGTGCACGTGCAGGGCGATCTGGGCCTGGGCGACGAAGGACTCCAGGATGTGCCGGGTCATCGTCGTGTCGTACTCGCCGATCATCGGCGCCATCTTCTCGGGCTCGGTGTGCACGAGGTAGGGGCGGCCGGACAGGTCGACGGTCACCTGGGCGAGCGACTCGTCCAGCGGGACCGTGCAGTTGCCGAAGCGGTAGATCCCCACCTTGTCGCCGAGTGCCTGCTTGAAGGCGGCTCCCAGCGCGAGGGCGGTGTCCTCGATGGTGTGGTGCGAGTCGATGTGCAGGTCGCCCTCGGTCTTGACGGTCAGGTCGAACAGACCGTGCCGGCCGAGCTGGTCGAGCATGTGGTCGTAGAAACCGACGCCGGTGGCCACGTCGACCTTGCCGGAGCCGTCGAGATCGATCTCGACGAGGACCGACGTCTCCTTCGTCACCCGCTCCACGCGTCCTACGCGGTTCATGCGCTCTGCTCCTTCGGGGGTGCGGGGGTGTCTCCCGCAGAGCCCAGTAGTTCACGTACCGCGTCGAGGAACGCGTCGTTTTCCTTCGGGGTTCCGGCGGAGACCCGCAGGAAACCCGGTACGCCGTTGTCCCGGACCAGGACGCCCTGGTCGAGGATCTTCCGCCAGGCGGCGTGGGCGTCGGCGAACCGGCCGAACTGCACGAAGTTGGCGTCGGACTCGGTCACCTCGCAGCCCATCGCGCGCAGTTCGGTGACGAGCCGGTCCCGCTCGGCCTTGAGCTGCTCCACGTATCCGAGCAGGGTGTCGGTGTGCTCCAGGGCGGCCAGCGCGGTCGCCTGGGTGATGGCCGACAGGTGGTACGGAAGCCGTACGAGCTGGACGGCGTCGACCACCGCCGGGTGGGCGGCGAGATAGCCGAGGCGCAGTCCCGCCGCGCCGAAGGCCTTCGACATCGTCCGGGAGACGACGAGATTCGGCCGTCCTTCGAGCAGCGGCAGCAGCGAGTCGCCGTGGCTGAACTCGATGTACGCCTCGTCGATCACGACCATCGACGGCTTCGCGGCCTGCGCGGCCTCGTAGAGCGCGAGGACCGTCTCGGGCGGGACCGCGTTGCCCGTGGGGTTGTTGGGGGTGGTGATGAAGACGACGTCCGGCCGGTTCTCGGCGATCGCCCGTTCGGCGGCGGCGAGGTCGATGGTGAAGTCCTCGCTCCGGGGGCCCGAGATCCAGGCGGTGCCCGTGCCGCGCGCGATGAGCGCGTGCATCGAGTACGACGGCTCGAAGCCGATCGCGGTGCGGCCGGGTCCGCCGAAGGTCTGGAGCAGTTGCTGGATGACCTCGTTGGAGCCGTTGGCGGCCCAGACGTTCTCGGTGGTGACCGGGTGCCTGCCGGTCTTCGTCAGATAGGCGGCCAGCTCGGTGCGCAGCTCGACCGCGTCCCGGTCGGGGTAGCGGTTGAGTCCGCGGGCGGCCTCGCGGACCCGCTCGGCGATCCGCTCGACGAGCGGTTCGGGCAGCGGGTAGGGGTTCTCGTTGGTGTTCAGGCGTACGGGGACGTCGAGTTGGGGCGCCCCGTAAGGGGTCTTGCCGCGCAGTTCGTCCCGTACGGGGAGATCGTCGATGCCGGTCACTTGCCCTCGGGTACCTTCCAGCCGAACCTTGCCTTGACCGCCGCGCCGTGCGCGGGCAGATCCTCCGCCTCCGCGAGCGTCACCACGTGATGGGCGACGTCGGCGAGCGCGTCCTTCGTGTAGTCGACGATGTGGATGCCGCGCAGGAAGGACTGGACGGACAGGCCCGAGGAGTGGCAGGCGCAGCCGCCGGTGGGCAGGACGTGGTTGGAGCCCGCCGCGTAGTCGCCGAGCGAGACCGGGGCCCAGGGGCCGACGAAGATCGCTCCGGCGTTCCTGACCCGGTCGGCGACCGCGGCCGCGTCCGCCGTCTGGATCTCCAGGTGCTCGGCGCCGTACGCGTCGACGACCCGCAGGCCCTCGTCGATGCCGTCGACGAGGACGATCGCGGACTGCCTGCCGCTCAGGGCCGGGACGATCCGGTCGTCGATGTGCTTGGTGGCCGCGACCTGCGGCTCCAGCTCCTTCTCCACGGCGTCCGCGAGGGCCGGCGAGTCGGTGACCAGGACGGCGGCGGCGAGGGGGTCGTGCTCGGCCTGGCTGATCAGGTCGGCGGCGACGTGCACCGGGTCGGCGGTGTCGTCGGCGAGGACCGCGATCTCGGTCGGGCCGGCCTCGGCGTCGATGCCGATCCGCCCGGTGAAGTAGCGCTTGGCGGCGGCGACCCAGATGTTGCCCGGACCCGTGACCATGGGCGCCGCGGGGCAGGACTCGGTGCCGTACGCGAACATCGCGACGGCCTGGGCGCCTCCGGCCGCGTACACCTCGTCGATGCCGAGCAGCGCGCAGGCGGCGAGGATCGTGGGGTGCGGGAGGCCGCCGAACTCCTTCTGCGGCGGGGACGCCAGCGCCATGGAGGGGACGCCGGCCTCCTGCGCCGGGACGGCGTTCATGATCACGGACGACGGGTACACGGACCGGCCGCCGGGCGCGTAGAGCCCCACCCGCTGGACCGGCACCCACTTCTCGGTGACCGAGCCGCCGGGCACGACCTGCGTGGTGTGCGTCGTGCGGCGCTGTTCGCGGTGGACGAGACGGGCGCGGCGGATGGACTCCTCCAGGGCCGCGCGCACGGCGGGGTCGAGCTGCTCCAGGGCGTCGGCGATGGCCTGCGCCGGAACCCGTACGGACTCCAGGCGTACTCCGTCGAACTTCTCCGCGTAGTCGATCAGCGCCGCGTCGCCCCGATGATGCACGGCCTCGCAGATCGGTCGCACCTTCTCCAGGGCGACCGAGACGTCGAAGTCGGCTCGGGGCAGCAGGTCGCGCAGGGCGGGGCCCTCGGGGAGGGCGTCGCCGCGCAGATCGATTCGAGTGATCGCGAAATGTTGCAGCACGGGGACAATTCTCTCAGACGGCGCCGAGGCGCCGGACGCGCGTATCAATGGCTGATACAAGCCACCTTCGGTTCCACGGAAGATCCTCGTCACCAGTAGCGTTCGGGCCGTCACTGAGCGGGCATTGCACGAACGTACGAAACCCGTGAGTAGTTGGGGAGGAAGGGACGTGACGTGACCGAGGGTGCCGGTCTCCGCACCGGGGACCTGCCGGACGAACTGACCGCCGCCGAGGCCGGGATGTGGCAGGCCTTCCGCAACGGCAGCGTGTACGACCTGCGCAGCGGGGACACGACCGTCGACGATCCGCACGGCGGCCATCCCTGGGGACCCGAGCGCAGTGTCCGGGCCCGGATAGTGGCCTGGCTGCTGCTCGACGGGCCGCCCGCCCTCCAGGGCCGGGTCGCCTCCCTGAAGCTGACCGGCGTACGGATCACCGATGTGCTCGATCTCGCGGGCGGCACGGTGGTGCCGTACGTGGAGCTGAAGGGCTGCCGGTTCGAGAAGGAGGTCCTGCTGCCGGAGACCCGGTTCACGACCGTACGGCTGGTGAACTGCGCGGTGCCGCGGCTGGAGGCGGCCCGGCTGCACACCGAGGGCGATCTGCATCTGCCGCGCTGCCACTTCCACAACGGGGTACGGCTGACCGACGCGCACATCGGCACGGACCTGCTGCTCAACCAGGCCGTGGTCTACCGGGACCGGCGCGGGCGTTCGATCACCGGCGACGGCATGACCGTCGGACAGGACCTCCAGGCCGAGATGCTGGAGTCGCACGGCGAGCTGAGCCTGCGCGGCGCCACCGTCGGCGTGTCGCTGAGCCTGCGCGGCAGCAGGCTGAACAACCCGTACACCCGGCTCGCCCTCAACGCCCCCCAGCTGACCGTCAACCGCACGCTCTACATGACCCCCGCGGGCCTCGGCAATCCGCTGATGACCAACGGCACCACACCGGCGCGCGGCACGCTGGTGCAGCGGTTCGAGTGCCAGGGCGGCATCCGCCTGGACGACGGGCGGTTCGGCGACGCGATCGACTTCGACCGGGCCCGCTTCACCTTCGACGACGACCAGGGGCTGTCGCTGCTCCGGGTCCAGACGCCCGAGCTGCGCTTCCTCGGCGAGCGGCCCGAGCGCGGCACGGTCGTGCTGTCCGGCGCGCGGATCGTCAACCTGGTCGACCGGGCGTCGAGCTGGCCGGGGCCCGGCAGCCTGCACATGGGCGGCTTCACGTACGAGAACCTGGTCCCGCAGGGGGCCTTCCCGCTGACCCGGCGGCTGGAGTGGGTGGCGGCGGCGACCGCCGAGTACGCCCCGGAACCGTACGAGCGCCTCGCCGCCGTGCTGCGCGACTCCGGTGAGGACGAGGACGCCCGCGAGGTGCTGCTCGCCAAGCAGCGCCGCCGCCGCGAGACGCTGCCGCTGGCCGCCAAGCTCTGGGGCTACGCGCAGGACTGGACGGTCGCCTACGGGTACCGGCCCGGCCGGGCCGCCCTGTGGATGGCGGTGCTGTGGGCGACGACATCGGTCGCCTTCGCGCACGCCGGCCATCAGCCCGTCAACCGCGACGGGCACCCGCCGTGGAACGCCTCGCTCTACGCCCTTGATCTGCTGCTGCCGGTCATCGACCTGGGCCAGGCCGGCTCCTGGGAGCTGCACGGCGGCTGGCAGTGGCTGGCCGCGGTGGTGATCCTCCTCGGCTGGATCCTGGCGACGACGGTGGCCGCGGGGGCCACCCGGCTGCTGCGCCGGGGCTGAGAAACACCCCGTGCGGGCGTCGCACACGGGATCCTCACGACCCTTTTACTCGCCCTTGACCGCATACCGTACAACCAAACGGCATTTACGAAAGCGTCACCGCACACCTCTGGCACAGCTCCGACCTGCGGTTTTCAATGGTCGACACCATGGCACTGCTGCGCGCGCTCCTCCGTACGGCCCGGATGGCACGGAACACCTCACGCCTCGCCGCCGGACTGCCGGCCGACGAGGAGGTGCTGCTCGACGCCCCCGACCACCGGCTGGGCCCCGCGCTCGTGGCGGCGGCCAGGGGCGATTACGTGCCCGCCGCCGAGCTGCTGGCCGCCACCCGCGAGTCCGCCGAGTGGGAGAACCGCGACCGGTACGCCATGCGCCTCGCCGCCTTCGCGCGCTCCCGCGACGAATGGCTCAGGGAATGGCAGGCGGCCGACCCGCACGACCCGGACGCCCTGCTCGTCAGGGCCGAACTGGCGGTCCGCCGCGGCTGGGAGTCGCCCGCACGGGTGGAACTGCTGCGCGAGGTCGGCCCGCTGATCATGTCCGCCGCCGAGGGCGATCCGCGCGACCCGGTGCCGTGGCGGATCGCGCTCGACCACGCCCGCGGCACCAACGTCGGGCACACCGAGTTCGAGCAGCTGTGGACGGAGGCCGTCCGGCGCTCCCCGCACCACTACGGCTGCCATGTGGCCGCTCTCCAGTACCTCTCGGCCGCCTGGTACGGCTCGCACAGCGAGTGCTTCGACTTCGCCGAGCCGGCCGCTCAGGACGCGCTGCCGGGCTCCCTGGTCCAGGCGCTGCCGGTGCGCGCGGCCTTCGCCTATCTGACCGAGGGCGGCGGTCCCCAGGTGCCGCGCGGGCGCCTGGACGCCGCCGCCGATCTCGCGATCTCGGTCTCCGCGACCTACGCGGCCGCCGATCCGTGGCCCGCCGAGGTGCGCAACCTGCTGACGTACGTCCTGGTCCGGCTGGAGCGCTGGCAGGACGCCCTGGAGCAGCTGCGTCTCATCGGCCCGTACGTGACCTCGTTCCCCTGGGACCGGGTCTCCGAGGACCCGCTCGCCCGGTTCCTGGAGCTGCGCGACGGTGTCCGTCTGGAGGTCGCCTCGGGGCTTCCGCTGCGTGATCCCGTCCCCGTTCGGCATCCATGGAGTGGGCACGGCGGACGCATCCCCTCCGTCGACCATTAGGCTTTCGCGTCGTGACCACCGTCCGGCTCCCGCTCTTCCCCCTGAACTCGGTGTTGTTCCCCGGGCTCGTGCTTCCTCTGAACGTGTTCGAGGAGCGTTATCGCGCCATGATGCGCGATCTGCTCAAGACGCCAGAGGACGAACCCCGCCGATTCGCCGTCGTCGCCATCCGCGACGGCCATGAGGTCTCGCTCAGCGCGCCCGGTATGCCCGACGGGACCGCCGTGCCCGAGCGCGGGCCCGCCGCCGGCTTCGGCGACGATCCGCTCAAGGCCTTCCACGAGGTGGGCTGCGTCGCGGACGCGGCGACCGTCCGTGAGCGCGCCGACGGCAGCTTCGAGGTGCTGGCGACCGGCACGACCCGGGTCCGGCTGCTGTCGGTGGACGCCTCCGGCGCGTTCCTGACGGCCGAGCTGGAGGAACTCCCGGAGGACCCCGGGGACGAGGCCGGCGCGCTCGCCGAGGGCGTCCTGCGCGCCTTCCGGCAGTACCAGAAGCGGCTGGCCGGAGCGCGCGAGCGCTCGCTGTCGACCGGCGCGGACCTGCCGGACGAACCGGCGGTCGTCTCCTACCTCGTCGCGGCCGCCGTGATGCTGGACGTCCCGGCCAGACAGCGGCTGCTGCAGGCCTCCGACACGGCGTCCCGGCTGCGCGAGGAGCTGAAGGTGCTGCGCGCGGAGACGGCCATCATCCGTAATCTGCCCTCGTTGCCCGCGTCGGAACTGACGCGCGGCCCGACGAGCCTGAACTGACGCTTGCGAGAAGGTCGATGGCCAAGAAGGCGAAGAAGCAGCAGCCCGGAGGCACCCCGGCGACGGTGGCGCTGACGGAGGCGGGCGTGCCGTACACCGTGCACGCCTACGAGCACGACCCGTCCCACCCCTCGTACGGCGACGAGGCCGCCGAGGCGATGGGCGTGTCGCCGGAGAGGGTCTTCAAGACCCTGGTGGCGGACGTGGACGGCGCGCTCGTGGTCGCGGTGGTCCCGGTGGCGGGTTCCCTGGACCTGAAGGCCCTCGCCACGGCGGTGGGCGGCAAGCGGGCGGCGATGGCCGACCCGGCGGCCGCCGAGCGCACGACGGGGTACGTCCGCGGGGGCATCTCGCCGCTCGGCCAGCGCCGGAAGCTGCGCACCGTGCTGGACTCCTCGGCCTCCGGCCATGCCACGATCTGCGTCTCGGCGGGCCGCCGCGGCCTGGAGGTCGAACTCTCCCCCACCGACCTCGCGAAGCTCACAGAAGCGGTGTCCGCGCCCGTGGGGCGCGCGTAGTCCTTCGACACCGGCGCCCGTGCCGGACGCGCGAGCCCCGACACCGTACGCCCGCCGACCGCGCAGAACCCTCGCCGCCGACGCCCGCGTAACCCTTACCGTCCGGGCGGGCACGACCCCTCGAAACACGTGCCTGCCGGGCGACCACAACCGGTCGACGCCCCTACCGTCCCGGCGAGCGGGCGTCCCCCCTCGACACCCGCGCCCGTCCGGGCGAACGGGACCTCTCGACGCCCCTGCCCGTCCCGGCGTACACGACCCCCGGCCCTCCGCTCCCGGCGAGCGGGCTCGCGCCGTCTCCGCACGGGTCGCTCGGGCGGGTGGGGGTCCCGGCGGGCGCGCCCGTCGTGGCGCGTATGGGCCCTCGACGGATGTCCCGGCCTCGGTTAAGCACGAGTGGCATGTCGAAGAAAACGCGGAAACGCAAATGGCGCGTCAGGAAGGGCCGCTCGAACCACGGCCGCCGTCCGGCATGATCCTCGTTCCACACCGAAGGGCCGGCCGGGAAGCCTCGTGCGAGGCTCCCGGCCGGCCCTGTTCCGCCTGGCCGCCCGCCTACGCGGAGGGAGGTCCCGGCGGCGTGGCCGGGTAGGGGTTCTGCTCGTACGGGTCGGGGTCCCGGGGGCCGAACAGGGCCATCAGGCCGAGGTGGACCACCAGGGCGCTCAGGGGCCACGCCAGCAGCGCGCCCTTGGCCCCGAGCTTCAGCGGCGCGGAGAACGTGACGCCCTTGCCCACGGCCTTGGCGTGCGCGACCACGTTCTGCATCGGCCCGAGCCAGATCCCGACCCGCCAGGCGAGGAACGATCCGAGCAGGCCTCCGACGGCGAGCGCGATCACCAGGGGCACACCGCCGCGCCGTCGTACGAGGAACACGACGAGCGCGCTCAGGGCTCCGAAGCCCAGCGCGAGGAGAGTGAAGGTTCCGTCGACGCCGATGGCCTGCTCCCCCTCGGTGTCCTTGAGGTACACCGCGGTGGCGTCCGCGATCAGCGGCACATGAGGTGTCAGCCACGACCAGAGCACCCCGAGCAGAGCTCCCGCGAGCGCGACCGCGATCGTGATCACGGCGGCCTCCCGCAGTTCGGTCTTCATCCCGGGCCCGTCCTGTCCGTAGGAGGCCTCGTACGCGGCCGGGTACACGGGATAACCCGCGGGGCCGGGAGCGTGCGGAGCCTGCCAGGCAGGGTGCGGTTGCTGCCGGTCCTGCGGGGACTGTTCGTGCGGCGGCGGAGGCGGAGTCAGCGGAGCGGTCACTCTGCCATCGTGCCAGGCCCCGCTGTCGGCCGCGTCACCGGACGGCCGCCCGGCGGTAGGCCCAGGCCGCGAGGGCCAGCGAGGCCACCCCGACTCCGGCGCAGACGGCCAGATCGCCGAGGACGACGGCCCAGTCGGGATGCGCCCCGAACGTGCGCGCGAACGCCTCGACACCGTAGGTCGAGGGCAGCAGATCCCGGGCGTACCGCACCGCGGTCGGCATCCGGTCCGCCGGGAGAACGCCCAGCAGCAGCGCCGCGGACATGCCCATCTGGCCGAGCAGGGTGGCGAGCTCGGGCCGCGGCGCGAGCAGCCCGAACGCGGCCCCAAGGCCGGCGAGCGCGGCACCCGCGAGCGGGACGACCGCGGCGAGCACCCACAGATGGGCCAGCGGCAGCCCGAAGAGCAGGCACCCGAAGACGGCGGTGATCACGGTTCCGGGCACCGTGAAGGACGCGTACGCGCCCGCGGCGCCGAGCACCACGGCCGCCGGCGGCACCGGCAGCGTCGCGTAGTGGTCGAGCCCGCCGCTCGCCCGGAGCTGCCCGAAGTACTGCGCGAGCAGGTTGAGGGCGACGAAGGCGACGACCAGGACGGTCGACCCGGCCACCACGGCACGCGCCTCGGCGCCGCCGTCCACCACCCCTCGCATCATGATCATGATGCCGACGGACTGGAAGGTGGCCACGAACAGCAGCGGGATCCGCGCGACGCGGGCGCGGGAGAGCTGCGCGCGGTACACGGCGGCCAGCGACGGCCACAGCCGCGCGCGCGGCCCCAGTTCCGCGGCGGCACCGGCGTCCCCGGCCAGCGGCAGCGCGCTGCCCGGCAGAACTCCAGCGGGTACGACACTCACGTCGAACTGCTCCCCTTCACTCCGGCAGCCGTCCTGTTCCGCACACGTACGACGCCCCTCTCCCGTACGGATTCCACACCCCGGACGCTCACGCCTTCACCAGCCCCTGCGTCGCGTGGCCGCCGAGCGCGAGGTACACGTCCTCCAGGCTAGGCGTGGCCAGCGTGAAGTCGTCGAGGGCGGCGAAGGCGGCCCCGCCGGTGACCGTGGCCACGGCCGCGCGGGCCTCCTCGGGCGCGAGCCGCAGCGTCCAGCGACGGCCCGACTCGACGGCGCGGGCGCGCAGCGCGGCGACCTCGGGGACGTGCAGCGGGGCGCTCTCGCGCCAGACGAGTTCGACCCGCACCTCGCCCGCGACCCGTTCCTTGAGCCCGGCCGGGGTGTCGCAGGCGATGACCCGGCCCTCGTCGAGGACGGCGACCCGGTCGAGGACGGTCTCGGCCTCGATGACGTTGTGGGTGACGAGCAGGACCGTGGCGCCGTGCTCCGCGCGGCGCCTGTCGACGGCGGCCCAGACGGCGCGCCGGGCGACGGGGTCCATGCCGGTGGTGGGCTCGTCGAGGACCAGCAGCGGGCGCCGGCCGACGAGCGCGGCGGCGAGGCAGGCGAGCCTGCGCTGTCCGCCGGAGAGCTTCTTCAGGGGGCGGGAGGCGAGCGGGGCCAGGCCCAGTTCGTCGAGGACGGCGTCCCGCTCGGCCCGCGCCGCGCGCAGGTCGAGCCCGCGCAGCCGTCCGGTCGTCTCGGCGGCGAGGGACACCGTCAGCTCGTCCAGGGCGGTCGACTCCTGCCCGAGGTAGGCGAGGATCCGGGCCGCCCGCTCGGGATGGCGCACGATGTCGTGCCCGAGGATCTCGACGCTGCCGCTGTCGGGACGCATCAGCCCGGTGAGCTGGCGTACGAGGGTGGACTTGCCGGCGCCGTTCGGTCCGAGCAGTCCGAAGATCTCGCCCCGGCCGATGTCCAGACGTACCCCGTCGGTGGCCCTGACCTCGGGTGTCGCCGGCGTGCCACGACGGCCGCGGACCGCCGGATAGGTCTTGGTGAGACCTCGCACGGCGCACACGACATCGCCCCTGTGCCCCATTCGGACTGCCTGTGCCGTGCGCGTACTCACGAAGGACGAGAGTACGTGGTCCGATGGCCTGTCACGCGATCGGGGCGGTGGCGGACCCCGGGCAGAGGCCTCCGCGGACCTTCGCCGACGGCTTCGGATCACTCTCCGACGGGCGCGTGCTCCGTCGCGGTGCGCACGTCGATCTCCCGCCAGAATCCGGCCCGGATCGCATAGCGGTCGTGCTCGTCGATCTGGTCGTCCTTGTGCGCGAGCAGGCCGAAGCGGGCCGCGTAGCGCAGCAGCTCGCCGTCCACCCGGTGCGGGACCCGCGGGTACATCGCCGACAGCTTCTGCAGATGGCTCGGGTCGGTGAGGCGCCCCATCCAGCGGCGCGCGAAGACCTGGCCGACCTCGTAGGGGTCACCGCCGACGGTGGTGATGTCCTCCTCGCGGTCCGCCCAGCGTTGCTCCGCGGAGGTGAGCTGGGCGAGCGTGGGCAGCGCGGCGGCCTCCGGTGACTCCATGGCGCCGCCGGGCCGGTCCACCCAGCCCTTGTCCGAGGACCAGCGCAGCGTCGCGTTCGCGGGGTGCTGGGCGGCCTGCGTGCCCGGTCCGCGGAGCGCGGCCAGGTCCTTCGGTGTGGGGACCCCCTTGGGGGTGGGCACCCGCTCCTGGGTGCCGTTCTGCGATTCGGCCGCCTGGTGGTGCTCGGCCTCCCGGACGGAGCGCTCGGCCGCCGCCGCGAGCGCCGACTCGGGGAGCGGCGCGGAGAGGATGGCGGCGATCTCCGGACGCGGCACGGGCGAAGGGGCGCAGATCCCGCCGAAGTCCTTGGCACGGACCGCCTTGGTGATCCAGGCACGGTCGAGCACCCGCCGCTCGTCGGCCTCGGCCACCAGGTCCTCGGACTGGTTGTAGTCACCGTCCGCGGCCTGCACGGCCCACAGGTGTACGGCGACGCCGTGCTCCTTGGCGGCCATCATGCCCGGCAGCAGATCCCCGTCGCCGGTCACGAGGACCACGTCGGAGCAGGCGCGGTTGCGCGCCAGCTCGGTCAGCTCGGCGTGCATGGCGGCGTCCACGCCCTTCTGCGCCCACCGCCCGTCGCTGCGGGTCAGGGCGCCCAGGCGCACCGTCACGCGGGGCATCACGCGCAGCCTGCGGTGCTCGGGCTGCGGTACACGGTCCGGGGCGCCGTCGAACCAGTAGATGCGCAGCAGGGGCCGCTCCGTGTCGGATTCGGCGCGCTCGCGAAGGCCCTGGATGAGGGCGGTGTGGTCCACGGTGATCCGGGATCGCGAAGGCTCCCCGGCGAGGAGACTGGCAGCGGCCCCGAGCAGATACCCGGCGTCCACCAGGACGATGCAGCGGTCCACGCGATCCACCCTCTTTCCGGGAGGTTTGCTTCGGGCTTCCTTGGAGTCTGCCCGACCGTGCGGAGGTTAACGGCCGGAACTCGATCTTCGGCGTGGCGGATCGAAGGAACACCTACCGACAGGTCTTATTACGCACGGTAATTCTACGAAATGCGCCACTTGCCAGCCTATGTGAATCTGGTCGCGGCCCTGGCCCCTAGATCCCCTTCAGGAGGCAGATCACCATGGCCAAGAACAAGAATCGCAAGCAGGGCGGCCAGCAGGACCGCTCCTCGCAGGCCGAGCGTGCGCAGGAGCAGGCACAGCGGTCGTCGGCGCAGGCACAGCAGTCGCCGATGTCGCAGGCCCAGGGCAGCCCCGCTGATGTTGCCCGTAAGCATCAGAAGCGCTTCGGCCACAACTGAGGCCGCCGCGCGGGCTGTTGAGGCCCAGGCAGGCACCGAGGGGCGCACCCGGTATCGGATGCGCCCCTCGGTGCGTGGTGTTTCCCCTTGTACGGCCCTGCCCGGCCGTGCGGTCGTCAGCCGGCCAGGCAGGCCGGGCCGAGCAGCACCTTCAGGTCGCCGAAGAGCGCCGGGTCCGGCTTCACCCGGTGCCGGTCGAGCCGCAGCACCGTGGTCTTGCTCGGGCCCTGGAGCCTGATGCGGACCTCGCTCTCGCCCTTGTGGTGGCTGAGGATCTCGCCGAGGCGGCTGACCATGGGCGGAGTCACCTTCAGCGCCGGGATGGTGAGGATCACGGGCGCGTTGGTGCCCGCGTTCGACAGGTCGGGGACCTGGAGCTCCATGGCGACCAGCCGCGGCACGTCCTCGCGCTTGTCGAGGCGCCCCTTGACGAAGACGACCGCGTCCTCGACGAGCTGGGTCGACACCAGTTGGTACGTCGCCGGGAAGAACATGCACTCGATGGAGCCCGCGAGGTCCTCCACGGTGGCGATCGCCCAGGCGTTGCCCTGCTTGGTCATCTTGCGCTGCAGGCCCGAGATGATGCCGCCGATGGTCACGACCGCGCCGTCCGCGTGCTCGCCTCCGGTGAGCTGGGAGATGCCCGCGTCCGCCTTGTCGGACAGGACGTGCTCCAGGCCGAAGAGCGGGTGGTCGGAGACGTACAGGCCGAGCATCTCCCGTTCCTGGGCGAGCAGGTAGACCTTGTCCCACTCGTCGGTGGTGAACTCCACGTCGAGTCCGAAGCCGGGCTCGCTGGTGTCCTCGTCCCCCATGCCGCCGAAGAGGTCGAACTGGCCCTCGGCCTCCTTGCGCTTGACCGCCACCACGTTGTCGATCATCGGCTCGAACTGCGCGGTGAGTCCCTTGCGGGTGTGCCCCATCGTGTCGAACGCGCCGGCCTTGATCAGGGATTCCGTGGTGCGCTTGTTGCAGGCGACCGCCTCGACCTTGTCGAGGTAGTCGGGGAAGGAGGCGTACTTGCCCTTGGCCTTGCGGCTGCGGATGATCGACTCCACCACGTTCGTACCGACGTTGCGGACGGCGGAGAGGCCGAAGAGGATCACGTCGTCGCCCTGGGCGGCGAAGTTCTGCTCGGACTCGTTCACGTTGGGCGGCAGCACCTTGATGCCCATGCGCCGGCACTCGTTCAGGTAGACGGCCGACTTGTCCTTGTCGTCCTTGACCGAGGTGAGCAGCGCGGCCATGTACTCGGCCGGGTAGTTCGCCTTCAGGTAGCCGGTCCAGTACGAGACCAGTCCGTACGCGGCGGAGTGCGCCTTGTTGAAGGCGTAGCCGGCGAACGGGACCAGCACGTCCCACAGGCCCTGGATCGCCTCGTCGCTGTAGTTGTTCTTGCGGGCGCCCTCCTGGAAGAGGACGAAGTTCTTCGCCAGCTCGTCGGGCTTCTTCTTGCCCATCACGCGGCGCAGGATGTCGGCCTCGCCGAGCGAGTACCCGGCGATGATCTGGGCGGCCTTCTGGACCTGCTCCTGGTACACGATCAGGCCGTAGGTGACCGCCAGCACCTCTTCGAGCGGCTTCTCCAGCTCCGGGTGGATCGGGGTGATCTCCTGGCGCTTGTTCTTGCGCTCCGCGTAGTTGATGTGCGAGTTCATGCCCATCGGACCCGGCCGGTACAGGGCCGAGACGGCGGAGATGTCCTCGAAGTTGTCGGGCTGCATCTGGCGGAGCAGCGAGCGCATCGGGCCGCCGTCGAACTGGAAGACGCCGAGGGTGTCACCGCGGCAGAGCAGTTCGAAGGTCTTGGGGTCGTCCAGCGGGAGGGCGAGCATCTCCAGGTCGACGCCCTTGTTGGCCTTCACCATCTTGATGGCGTCGTCCATGATCGTGAGGTTGCGCAGGCCCAGGAAGTCCATCTTCAGCAGGCCCAGCGACTCGCACTGGGGATAGTCCCACTGGGTGATGGTCACGCCGTCGGTGTGCCGCACCCAGATGGGGGCGTGGTCGACGATGGGCTCGCTGGACATGATCACGCCGGCGGCGTGCACACCCATCTGCCGGACCAGTCCCTCGACGCCCTTGGCGGTGTCGATGACCTTCTTCACGTCCGGCTCGTTCTCGTACATCCCGCGGATCTCGCCGGCCTCGCTGTAGCGGGGGTGCGAGGGGTCGGTGATGCCGTTCAGGTCGATGCCCTTGCCGAGGACGTCGGCGGGCATCGCCTTGGTGAGCCGGTCGCCCATCGCGTACGGGTAGCCCAGCACGCGCGCGGAGTCCTTGATGGCGTTCTTCGCCTTGATCTTGCCGTACGTGCCGATCATGGCGACCTTGTCGGCGCCGTACTTCTCGGTCACGTACCTGATCACCTCGACGCGCCGACGCTCGTCGAAGTCGATGTCGACGTCGGGCATGGAGACGCGCTCGGGGTTCAGGAAGCGCTCGAAGATCAGACCGTGCGGGATCGGGTCGAGGTCGGTGATGCCCATGGCGTACGCGACGATCGAGCCGGCCGCGGAACCACGGCCGGGGCCCACCGCGATGCCCTGCTTCTTGGCCCACATGATGAAGTCGGCGACGACGAGGAAGTACCCCGGGAACCCCATCTGGATGATGACGTCCATCTCGTACTCGGCCTGCTTCTGACGGTCGTCGGGGACGCCGCCGGGGAAGCGGCGCTCCATGCCGAGGCGCACCTCCTCCTGGAACCAGGTGACCTCGGTGAAGCCGTCCGGGATGTCGAACTTCGGCATGAGGTTCTTCGCCTCGAACATGCCGGTGGTGTCGATCTGCTCGGCCACCAGGAGGGTGTTGGCGCAGCCCTGCTGCCAGGCGTCCGAGGAGTCGACGGCGTACATCTCGTCCGTCGTCTTCAGGTAGTAGCCGGTGCCGTCGAAGCGGAAGCGGTCCGGGTCGGAGAGGTTCTTGCCGGTCTGGATGCACAGCAGGGCGTCGTGGGCGGTCGCCTCGTGCGCGTACGTGTAGTGCGAGTCGTTCGTCACCAGGGGCGGGATGCCGAGCTTCTTGCCGATCTCCAGGAGTCCGTCGCGGACCCGGCGCTCGATCTCGATGCCGTGGTCCATCAGCTCCAGGAAGTAGCGGTCCTTGCCGAAGATGTCCTGGTATTCGGCGGCCGACTTCAGGGCCTCGTCGAACTGGCCGAGGCGCAGCCGGGTCTGGAGCTCGCCGGAGGGGCAGCCGGTGGAGGCGATGAGCCCCTCCGACCACTTGGAGATCGTCTCCTTGTCCATCCGGGGCCACTTCTGGAGCCAGCCCTCGGCGTACGCGTCCGAGGAGAGCTTGAAGAGGTTGTGCAGGCCCGTCCGGTTCGACGCCCAGATCGTCTTGTGCGTGTAACCACCCGAACCGGACACGTCGTCGCGCTTCTGGTGCGGCTGGCCCCACTGGATCTTGCGCTTGTTGCGCCGGGACTCCGGGGCGACGTACGCCTCGATGCCGATGATCGGGGTGACGCCCGCCTTCTTCGCCGTGTGGAAGAAGTCATAGGCCCCGTGGAGGTTGCCGTGGTCGCTCATCGCGATATGGGTCATGCCCATCTCGTTGCACGCGTCGAACATGTCCTTGAGCCGCGCGGCACCGTCCAGCAGCGAGTACTGGGTGTGGACGTGCAGGTGCGTGAACGGCGGCTTCGACACGGTTTCGGCCTCCAGGAAGAACCATTGGTGACAGGCTGCGGACAGTCTGGGGGGTCAGCGTCGAAGTCTATGACGCCGGACTGACACTCGGCGGAGGATCATCCGTACCTTCATGCGGGGGCGCGGAAACCGGGTGGGTGTTCGCCGCCGGAACCCGGGCACTCCCGCGTATCTTCGTCCGTTGGAAGTGGACGGACCCTTGTCCCCGGGGCGGCGCGCCCGCCCTGCCAGCCATGCACCACCTGCACCAGGAGGCACCCAGCGATGTCGGTCCCGCAGCTCAGCGCCGAGCAACGCGGCGAGCAGATCCTCGCCGTCTTCGACACCGCCTTCGGCGAGCTCCTGGCCGCCGACCCGGCCGCGTTCCGTGTGAAGTTCCGCAAGATGGCGGCCTCCGCGTTCGCGTTCTACCGCGGGACCGCGGCGCTCTTCTACCACGACCTCGACCAGGACCGGCGGGGCGGTCCGTACCTGGACGAGCGCACCTCGCGCGTGTGGATCCACGGCGACCTGCACGCCGAGAACTTCGGCACGTACATGGACGCCCAGGGCCGTCTGATCTTCAACGTGAACGACTTCGACGAGGCCTACGTCGGCCCCTTCACGTGGGACCTCAAGCGCTTCGCCGCCTCCGTGGCCCTCATCGGCTACGCGAAGGCGCTCAGTGACGAGCAGATCACCGAGCTGGTGCGGGTGTACGCGGCCGCCTACCGCGAGCGCATCCACGCGCTGGCCACCGGCGCCAAGAGCGACGAGGTGCCGCCCTTCACCCTGGACACCGCCGAGGGTCCGCTGCTGGACGCGCTGCGCGACGCCCGCTCGCTGACCCGCTTCGGGCTGCTCGACTCGATGACCGAGATCCGCGACTTCGAGCGCCGCTTCGCGCCGGGCGGCGGTTCCATCGAGCTGGACGCCGCCACCCGCTACAAGGTCCTCGCGGCCTTCGACGGCTATCTGGAGACGCTCCCGGAGTCCTCGCTGACCCGCCCGGACTCGTACCGGGTGAAGGACGTCGTGGGCCGCCGGGGCATCGGCATCGGCTCGGCCGGGCTGCCGTCGTACAACATCCTCCTGGAGGGCAACAGCGACGCCCTGGAGAACGATGTGGTGATCTACATCAAGCAGGCGCAGACCCCGGCCGTCTCCCGGCACGTCACGGACTCCGCGATCCGCGGGTACTTCCAGCACGAGGGCCACCGCACGGTGATCTCGCAGCGCGCCCTGCAGGCGCACGCCGACCCGTGGCTGGGCTGGACCGAGCTGGACGGCGCGGGCCAGCTCGTCGCCGAGGTCTCCCCGTACGCGGTGGACCTGGACTGGGGCGACATCGACGACCCCGAGGAGATCGCCTCGGTCGTCGCGGACCTCGGCCGGTCCACCGCCACGATGCACGCGGCGGCGGACGACGAGAGCGGCCACTCGGAGCTGGTGCCGTTCTCCACGGAGCGGGCCATCGACGCGGCCATCGCGGCCGACGAGGACGGCTTCGCCGACCTCCTGGTGGACTTCGCGCACAGCTACGGCACCCGCGCGCGCGGCGACCACCAGATCTTCGTGGACCTGTTCCGCAACGGACGGATCCCAGGGCTGTAGGACGCACGGCCGGTCGCGGGGCCGACGCCGCGCGACCGGCCGTCTCACAACGCTCCCGTAACGCACAGGAACCCTTTAGGGGACGCTTACGGGAGCGCGTGGGAGACTCACCTCTGCTATGGACATATCCGGGACCCAGCTCAGAGCCGTACGCGCGGCCGTGTTCACGGCCGTCGTCGTGACGCTCTCCGCCGCGTCGCACGTGCTGCTGTCCCGGATGCCCCTGCCGCTGACCACCGTGGCCGCGATCACCGCCGCGGTCTTCGCGCTGTCCTTCGCGCTGGCGGGCCGCGAGCGGGGCTTCGGCCGGATCGCCGCCCTGCTCGTCCCGCTGGAACTGGCCGCCGACACCGTGTTCACCACGGGCCAGCACGTCTGTTACGGCCGGGCGGGCGGCCCGGTCACGGGCCCGCTGCGCTCGGTCGGCCTCGACATGCTGTGCGGCGGCGGCAGTGTGGGCACCCCGCTGTCCCGGGTGACCGGCGGCGCCCCGGACCGTGCCGCCGCCCTGCTGGCGCACGCCGACCCGGCCGCCGCCTGGCTGCTGCTCGGCGCCCATGTCGCCGTCGGCCTGCTCGCGGCCGCCTGGCTGCGCCGCGGCGAGCGCGCCCTGGACCAGCTCCTGCGCGCGGTGGCCGCCTCGACCTTCCGGCCGCTGCTGATCGCGGTCGCCGCGGTGACCGTACGGCTCGCCCCGGCCCGTCCGCTGCCGCGCACCGCGCGCCGGTCGACCGCGGCCCGTACCCGCCTGTTCGTGCACTCGCTGGGACGACGCGGACCGCCCCGCCCGGCCGTTCCCGCCTGAGCGGCGGTTCCCGAGCCGCTCCCTCCGAGCGACCGCCCCGGGCCACGGCTCACCCGCCACGCTTCCGTGCGCCGGCGGCCGAGCGCACGTTCCCGAGTGCGGCACTGAGCACCAGCAGTCCCCCTTACGTATTCCGCGTACCACGTGTGCGCGTCCCCGATGGAGATCACCACCATGAGCAAGCGGAACAGCCAGGAGTCGAAGACGGCGGCGCGCGAGAGGCTGCGCCTCGAACGCGAGCGCCAGGCCAAGCGCGACAAGATCAAGCGCCAGGCGATCGTGGCCGGTTGCCTGGTCGCGGTCCTCGCGATAGCGGGCGGCATCGGCTACGCGGTCGTGCAGAACAACAAGCCGTCCCAGTGGGAGGCCGTCGCGAGCGACAAGGTGGTCGCCCCGGCCAACACCACGGGCAAGGACGGCACGACGGTCGTCATCGGCAAGAGCACCGCGAAGAAGACCCTGAAGCTGTACGAGGACCCGCGCTGCCCGATCTGCGCCTCCTTCGAGCAGACCGTCGGCCCGACCGTCAAGAAGGACCTCGACGACGGCAAGTTCAAGATCCAGTACATCGGTGGCACGTTCCTCGACGGCGACTCCGACAAGAGCGGGAAGATCCAGATCGGCTCCCGCGGCGAGGGCTCGAAGAACGCGATGAGCGCCATGGGTGCCGCGCTGAACGTGAGCCAGGAAGCCTTCCTGGAGTACAAGACCGCGCTCTACTCGGCGAAGTACCACCCCGACGAGACGACCGACAAGTTCAAGAGCGACGACTACCTGATCAAGGTGGCGAACACGGTCGACGCGCTCAAGAACAACACCACGTTCCAGAACGCCGTCAAGAACGGCACGTACGACGCCTGGGCGCTGGCCATGTCCGAGACGTGGAACACCAACAAGGACGGCGTCACCGGCACGCCGAGCCTGGTGATGGACGGCAAGAAGGTCACCGGCGCGGACGGCAACGCGCCGATGACGGTCGCCGACTTCACCACGGCGATCGGCGCGGCCCTCAAGGCCTGACCGGCGCGGCCGTCGAGGTCCGGCCGGGCGTCGCGGCAGGTCCCGAACCGTCCGGCGCGACGGGCCGGTCGACCTGAGACCTGTGTGGGCCGAGTGACCTGAGCGGCGAAAAGCCGAAGAGCGGGCGAACTTTTCCAGTTCGCCCGCTCTTGGCCTGTACTGCTCGGTAACCTCATCGCCCGTGACCAGTCGACAGAGATCATCCGACGTCGCGGGAGACCTCAACTCCCGCGCCCCGCGCCGCCGTACGGTCGTCAAGGCCGCGGCCGCCACCGCCGTCCTCGCCGCCCCGCTCGCGGCCGCTCTGCCCGCCCGCGCCGCCGAGGCGCCCGCCTTCCTGCACGGCGTCGCCTCCGGCGACCCGCTGCCCGACGGCATCCTGCTCTGGACCCGGGTGACGCCCGGCTCCCAGGCAATACCGGGTTCCGGACTCGGCCCGGACACCGAGGTGAGCTGGACCGTCGCCAGGGACAAGGCGTTCACCACGATCGTCACCAAGGGTTCCACCGTCGCGACGGCCGCCTCCGACCACACCGTGAAGGCCGACATCCGCGGCCTCGCTCCCGCCACCGACTACTGGTTCCGCTTCTCGGCGGGCGGCACCGACTCCCCGGCGGCGCGCACCCGCACCGCGCCGGCGGCGGACGCGGCCGTGCCGGGGCTGCGCTTCGGCGTGGTCTCCTGCGCCAACTGGGAGGCCGGCTACTTCTCGGCGTACCGTCACCTCGCGGCGCGCAATGACCTGGACGCCTGGCTGCACCTCGGCGACTACATCTACGAGTACAAGTCCGGCGAGTTCGGGACCCGTGGCACGGTCGTACGGCCGCACTCCCCCGCGAACGAGATCCTCACCCTCGCCGACTACCGCACCCGGCACGGCCGTTACAAGACCGACCCGGACCTCCAGGCCCTGCATCACAAGGCGCCGGTCGTCGCGATCTGGGACGACCACGAGTTCGCGGACAACTCCTGGTCGGGCGGCGCGGTCAACCACACCGAGGGCGCCGAGGGTGCCTGGACGGACCGTCAGGCCGCCGCTAAGCAGGCCTACTTCGAGTGGATGCCGGTCCGCCCGGCCATCGCGGGCACCACCTACCGCAGGCTCCGTTTCGGCAAGCTCGCCGACCTCGCGCTGCTCGACCTGCGCTCCTTCCGGTCGCAGCAGGCGTCCACGGCCAGCGGCTCGGTCGACGACCCGGACCGTACGATCACCGGCCGCGCCCAGCTCGACTGGCTGAAGTCCGGGCTCAAGTCCTCGGACACCACCTGGCGTCTGGTCGGCAACTCGGTGATGATCTCGCCGTTCGCGGTGGGCTCCCTCTCCGCCGACCTGCTCAAGCCGCTCGCCAAGCTGCTCGGTCTCCCGCAGGAGGGCGTCGCTCTCAACACCGACCAGTGGGACGGCTACACCGACGACCGCCGCGAACTGCTCGCGCACCTGCGCTCCAACGCCATCCGCAACACGGTCTTCCTGACCGGTGACATCCACATGGCCTGGGCCAACGACGTGCCGGTGGACGCCGGTACGTACCCGCTGTCCCCCTCCGCCGCCACGGAGTTCGTGGTCACCTCGGTGACCTCCGACAACCTCGACGACTTCGTCAAGGTCCCCGAGGGCGTCGTCTCCGCCATCGCCTCCCCGGTCATCCGCGCGGCCAACCGCCATGTCCACTGGGTCGACACCGACCGCCACGGCTACGGCGTCCTGGACATCACGGCCGACCGCGCGCAGATGGACTACTACGTGCTCTCCGACCGCACGGACCCCGGCGCGACCTCGTCCTGGGCCCGTTCGTACCGAACGCGCAGCGGCACCCAGACGGTGGAGCGGACGTACGACCCGGCGTAGGTCTCCCGGGAGTCCGGAGCGCGGGCCCGTCCGTCGGCCGGACGGGCCCGGCGCCCGCCGGTGACTTGGCTACAGACTTTCGAGGAAGCCGAGCGCCACCTTCCAGGTGGCCTCGGCCGCCTCGGCGTCGTAGTCGGGCAGGCCGGGGTCGGTGTAGAGGTGCCCGGCGCCCGCGTAGCGGTAGATCTCCACGTCGGCTCCGGTTCTCTGCATCCGGAGATACCAGGCGCTCAGCCAGTCGTCCGTCTCGAACTGGTCGGGCTCGGCGACATGGAGCTGGACCGGCAGGTCGTCCACCGACGCGCTCTCGGCGATGTCCGACGTGCCGTGCAGCAGGAGCAGCCCGTGGGCCTTCTCGTCCCCGAGGGCCAGGGTCTGGCCGACCGAGGCGCCGAGGGAGAAGCCCGCGTAGACCAGGCCGCGCTCGGAGTAGGGCGCGGCGGCCAGCACCGCCCGCTTGAGCAGCTCGTCCTTGCCGATCTCGTCGCTGAAGGCCATGCCCTCCTCGACGGTCTCGAAGGTGCGCCCCTCGAAGAGGTCGGGCGTCCACACCTCGTGTCCCGCGGCCCGCAGCCGCTCCGCCGCCGCGCGCACCGCCGGCCGCAGACCGTAGGTCGAGTGAAAGAGCATGATGTTCATGGACCCCATGGTGCCAGCCGGCACCGACAGCGCCGGGCCCCGTACCCCCGTGCCGGGTCCGCCCGGATACCCCGTTCCGCCCCGAGAACACAGGTTCATGACGTCCGTGGCCGGATACGTTCTCAGGCATGGAGAACGTACTGCGCCCGGTGATCGTCGTCGGCGGCTCGGTCGTGCTCACGCTGCTCATCGGGTGGTCCGTGGACCGCCTGTTGCGTCGGGCGGACGACCGGCACAGCGAGACCTCCCTGTGGGGTCTGCTCCGCCGCGGCCGTGTCCCCTTCCAACTGGTCCTGTTCGCGGCCCTGCTCAGAGGCTCGTACGACCAGGCGAAACTGTTGGTGGAACACCGGATCGGCATCGGCCGGACGCTGACCCTGATCCTCATCGGCGCCGCCGCCTGGCTGGTGGTGAGCATCGCCACGGCGGTCGTCGAGACCTCGTACACCCGCTACGCGAACGCGCACCGCGATCCGGCGCGGGTCCGCCGGGTCCGCACCCAGGTCGCGCTGATCCAGCGGGTCGTCACGGCCGTCGTCGGCGTGGTCGCGATCGCCGCGATGCTGCTCACCTTCCCGGCGATGCGCGCGGCCGGGGCCTCGCTGCTGGCCTCGGCCGGGATCCTCGGCATCGTCGCCGGTGTCGCCGCGCAGTCGACTCTCGCGAACCTCTTCGCCGGACTGCAGATCGCGTTCGGCGACATGGTGCGGCTCGGCGACACCGTGGTGGTCGACGGCGAGTGGGGCACGGTCGAGGAGATCACCCTGACGTTCCTGACCGTACGGACGTGGGACGAACGCCGGATCACCATGCCGGTGTCGTACTTCACGTCCAAGCCGTTCGAGAACTGGTCGCGCGGCACCCCGCAGATGACCGGCATCGTCTTCCTGCACGTCGACCACTCCGCTCCGGTGGAGGCGATGCGCGGGAAGCTGCGCGACATCCTGCGCGAGTGCCCCGCCTGGGACGGCCGCGACTACGGCCTCGTCGTCACCGACTCGACGCCCAACACCATGCAGGTGCGCGCCCTGGTCACCGCGAAGGACGCGGACGACATCTGGAAGGTACGGGTCACCGTCCGCGAGGAGCTGATCCGCTGGCTGACCGAACAGCACCCCTACGCGCTGCCCCGCGTCAACACGGCCGACGCGGTGCTGCCCCCGGGGCGGATCGGCCGCCAGGGGCGCGCGGAGCCGGACGGCGCGGCGGCCCGCGCGAACCACGGCCGCCACACCCACGAACCTCCCCGGACAGGCCCGGGCCGCGGCTGACCCCCTGGTCCCGGGACCTGCCGCCCCGCAGCCCCCGGCCGACCCGCACGCCGGCCTGATCCGCCTTGCCCGTCGGGCCTGCCCGACCTAGCGGACAACCCGGACCTGCCCGACCGGACCGATCGGTGGGCGGAGGCGGGCGGGGCCGACGGGCGAAAGCCGGCGGCGGGCGGGTGGTGACCAGCGGTCGGCGGGCGAGAGCGCGCGGTCGGCGAGCGAGAGCCGGCGGTCGGCGAGCGGCGGGCGAGAGCTGGCGGCCGGTGGGCGGCGGGCGAGAGCTGGCGGCCGGTGGGCGGTCAGCGGAGGCTGCGGACGTCGAGGTGTCTCAGGACGCGGTCCACGATCTCCGGGTCGGCTCCGGGCTCGCTGCGCGCGGACAGCACCTCGTGACGGGCGGCGCTCATCATCTCCCCCTGGATCCGACGCATCCGCTTCATCCGCCGGACCCGCTGCTCATGCGCCTCGCGCCGCTCCTCGTCCCCCATGTCGGGACTGATCCGCACGCCGATCTCGAAGGCCCGGCGCAGCAGTTGCTCGGAGACCTCCTCCGGCAGCTCCTCCACCTCCTCGATCTCCCGCAGCCGCCGCTTCGCGGCCTTGGCGGCCCGTACCGCCAGCTCCTTCTCGAAGGCTTTCTCCACGTCCTCGTCGGCCCGCACCCCGAGCTTTCTGACCAGCCACGGCAGGGTGAGCCCCTGGATCACCAGGGTCGCCATGATCACTCCGAACGCGATGAACACGATCTCGTCCCGGTCGGGGAACGGTGACCCGTCGTCCATCTTCAGCGGAATGGCGAGCGCCAGGGCCACGGAGGCGACCCCGCGCATCCCGGCCCACCACATGACCACGGTCTCCCGCCACGACGTCGGGATCTCCTCGTCGTAGTCCCGCTTGGCGTGCAGCCGCTTGGTGAGCCAGGTCGCGGGCAGCAGCCAGGCCAGGCGTACGAGCACGACCACGACCACGATGGTGGCGGCCCAGCCGAGCATCTCGCCCCAGCGTCCCGCCGCCGTACGGATCGCGTTGTGGAGTTCGAGCCCGATGAGCCCGAACGCGACGCCGGTGACGAGCGTGTCCACCACGTCCCAGACGGTCGACCCGGCGAGCCGGGTCATGACGTCGTCGGCGTCGGTGGCGTACTCCGCGAGGAACAGGGCGGTGGTGAGCACGGCGAGCACCCCCGACCCGTGCAGTTCCTCGGCCAGCACGTAGGCGGCGTACGGCACCAGCAGGGTCAGCCCGATCTGGAGGGTGGCGTCGCCGACGATGGTCATCAGTCTGTTCGCCGCCCACCCGAGGGCGACTCCCATGACGAGCGCGACGACGGCGGAGAGGACGAGGTCGAGTCCGGCCCGCCACGGCGAGAAGCTCCCGCTGACCGCGGCGGCGATCGCGACGTGGTACAGCACGATGGCCGTCACGTCGTTGAAGAGCCCCTCGCCCTCCAGGATCGACACCAGCCGGCGCGGCAGCCCGAGCTGGCCCGCGACGGCGGTCGCCGCGACCGGGTCGGGGGGCGCCACCAGCGCGCCGAGCGCGAAGGCGGCGGCGAGCGGCAGGCCCGGCACGATCGAGCTCGCGACGGCCGCCACGGCCAGCGTGGTGACGAACACCAGCGCCACGGCGAGCAGGAAGATCGGGCGCTTGTTCGCGGCGAACTGTCTCCACGAGGTGCGCCGCACCGCGGCGTACAGCAGCGGCGGCAGCAGCGCGGGCAGGATGAACTCCGGCGGGATGTCCACGTTCGGGACGAAATCCAGCACGGCCAGCACTATGCCGAGCAAGGTCATCAGGACCGGCGCGGGAAGCCCGAACCGCTCTCCCACCGGGACACTGATCACGGCCCCGAGCAGCAGCACGAACAGCAGGGCCAACTGATCCACGGTCAGCGCTCCGGCGGGGTCTAGACGATCACAGACGAACCAGACCCCAAGCGTGCCACGCCCCTACGGCAATCCCCGCTCACAGGGCCTTGCGCATCGCGCGGTGCGGCAGTCCGGCGTCCGCGAACTCCGGGCCGTACGCCACGTACCCGAGCCGCTCGTAGAACCCCAGCGCGTGGGTCTGCGCGTGCAGGTCCACGGCGGCCAGGCCACGCGCGCGGGCCGCGATCTCGATGGCACGGACGAGCGCGGCGCCGACGCCGAGCCCGCGCGCCTCGCGCGTCACGGCGAGCCGCCCGAGCGAGCCGACGGTCAGATCCCCGCCGGCCTTGGCCGCGGCCGCCTCGCCCTCCAGGAGTCGCCCGGTGCCGAGCGGTACGCCGTCCTCGCGGACCGCCAGCACATGCAGGGCGCCGGGGTCGTACGCGTCGTACTCGATGTCCTCCGGGACGCCCTGCTCGCCGACGAAGACGTCCTTGCGCACCGCGAAGCAGGCCTCACGGTCGGCGGGGTCCTCGGCGACCCGCACCTCGTACGCGATGCCTCGCACCGCCGGGCCGGCGCCCGCCGCCCCGTCCGGACCGCCGCTCACGCGTTGCTCTCCTCACGGACCCTGTCGAGCGCCTTCTGCAGGTCCTCGGGGTAGTCGCTCTCGAACTCCACCCAGCTCCCGTCCCCCGGGTGCTCGAAGCCGAGCCGCACCGCGTGCAGCCACTGGCGGGTGAGGCCGAGGCGCTTGGCGAGCGTGGGGTCCGCGCCGTAGGTGAGGTCGCCGACGCAGGGGTGGCGGTGGGCGGCCATGTGGACGCGGATCTGGTGGGTGCGCCCGGTCTCCAGCTTGATGTCGAGCAGGGAGGCGGCACGGAACGCCTCGACCATGTCGTAGTGGGTGACCGAGGGCTTGCCCTCGGCCGTGACCGCCCACTTGTAGTCGTGGTTCGGGTGGCGCCCGATCGGAGCGTCGATGGTGCCGCTGGTCGGGTCCGGGTGGCCCTGCACGAGCGCGTGGTAGCGCTTGTCGACCGTGCGCTCCTTGAACTGGCGCTTGAGCGAGGTGTACGCGTACTCCGACTTGGCGACCGTCATCAGGCCCGAGGTGCCGACGTCGAGGCGGTGCACGATGCCCTGGCGCTCCGCGGCTCCGGAGGTCGAGATCCGGTAGCCGGCGGCCGCGAGACCGCCGATGACGGTCGGTCCCGACCAGCCGGGGCTGGGGTGCGCGGCCACGCCGACGGGCTTGACGATCACGAGCACGTCGTCGTCGTCGTGGATGATCTCCATGCCCTCGACGGGCTCGGCGACGATCTGGACGGGCGCGGGGGCCCCGGGCATCTCGACCTCGAGCCAGGCGCCGCCGTGCACCCGCTCGGACTTGCCGACCACCGAGCCGTCGACCGTGACCTTCCCCGCCGCGGCGAGCTCTGCGGCCTTCGTACGGGAGAAGCCCAGCATGCGGGAGATGGCGGCGTCTACACGCTCGCCCTCCAGGCCGTCGGGCACGGGCAGGGTGCGGATCTCGGGAACGGTGCTCACCCGTCGAGTATGCCGGACGGCTCGGACACCGCCGGACCACAGCCCGAACGCCAGTGCCCGGGGAGACCCGCCCGGCGGCCCCGTACACGGGCCGCGAGCGGCCCGCGGGACGGCGTACGTCAGCCCTTGTGGACCGTGTCTCAGTCCTTGTGGACCGTGCCGTCCGGGTCGAGGCCCCGGAAGGACAGCAGCACGATCAGGATGCCGCCGCAGACGATCGCCGAGTCGGCGAGGTTGAAGACGGCGAAGTGCTTGGGTGCGATGAAGTCCACGACCGCGCCCTCGAAGACGCCGGGCGAGCGGAAGACCCGGTCGGTCAGATTGCCGAGCGCGCCGCCCAGCAGCAGGCCCAGGGCGATGGCCCACGGCACGCTGTAGAGCTTGCGGGCGAGCCGGGCGATGACGACGATCACCGCCGCCGCGATCACCGTGAAGATGATCGTGAACGCCTGGCCGAATCCGAAGGCGGCGCCCGCGTTGCGGATCGCCTCGAACTTCAGCCAGTCCCCGATGATCTCGATCGAGTCGTGGTGCTCCAGCTTCGCCACCACGATCATCTTGCTGACGAGATCGAGGGCGTACGCCAGGACGGCCACCGTGAAGAGCACGGCGATCCTGCGCTTGCCCCTGGGCCGCTCCGCCGGGTCCGGCGCGCCGGCGCCGGACCGGTCGCCGGACGCCGCGTTCCCGTCGGACTGCTCCGGCCCGGCCCCCGCCGCCCCTGGAATGTCCGGCGTACCGATGATGCGCTCCGCCTCTGCCACGTGAGTGAGTCCCTCGACCTAGGTTCCTGACTGAGGACGAGGGTACGGCACACGCTCCTGGGCCCACATGCTCAGGAGCGCTCACGGACGGCGAGGCGGCGGCGCTCCCGCGCGGTGCCCCGGGTTCAGTGCCGGCGTTCCTGCTTCTGCTTGCACTCGACGCACAGGGTGGCGCGCGGGAAGGCCTGCATGCGGGCCTTCCCGATGGCGTTGCCGCAGTTCTCGCAGAGCCCGTAGGTGCCCGCGTCGAGGCGGTCCAGGGCGCGCTCGGTCTGCTCCAGCATCTCGCGCGCGTTCGAGTTGAGCGCCATCTCGTGCTCGCGTGTGATGTTTTTCGTGCCGGTGTCCGCCTGGTCGTCGCCCGCGCCGTCACCGGAGTCCCGCATCAGTCCCGCGAGCGCCTCCTCGGACGACGAGATCTCGGTGCGCAGCCGCAGCGCCTCCGACTGGAGCTCCGCGCGGGCCGCCCCGACCTCCTCCGGTGTCCAGGGGTCCTCCCCAGGCCGCACCGCGAGCTCGCCGGGCTCCAGCGCGGCGATCCTCGCCTTGGGAACCGCAGTGGCCTTCTTCGCGGCCGTGGCCGTGCCACGGGTCTTCTTCGCAACCACTGTCGTGGCTCCCGTCGTCTTCGCGGCCTCGGCCGCGCCCTGGGCCGCGGAAGCGGCCGCCTTCTTGGCCGTACCGGTGCTCTTCCTCGCCGTGCCGCTGGTCTTCCCGGCCGCGGATTTCCTGGACGCGGGTTTCCCCGCCGCTGTGGCCGCCTTCTTCGCGGTGGTCTTCTTGGCGGCCGGTTTCTTGGCCGCCGCCTTCGAGGACGGGGTCTTCGGGGACGCCGATTTCGTGGCAGCCGTCTTCAAGGACATCGCCTCGCCCGTCGCGGGGGCCGTCCGCGCGTCTTTCCCACCCTCGTTCCTGGCCGCCGCACTCGTGGATCTGCCGGACGCCGACTGCTGTACGGCGGTCTTCTTCGCCACCATGGCCGCGGCCCCTTCACATATTGTGATCTTGCTCGCGAATCGTGCTGGGACGATAAATCGACTTCTGGCCCGCGGCAACGGGGCCCGCCCACGATTCGCCCGCCATGCGAGCCCCGCACGGCGAGTCTGCATGCGTTGTGCCCAGCTCCCCGCCGGGTAATCCGCCGGACCCGTTGTCCCGGGATCCGGACGCGCGCGCCTCGCCATTCGGGTCACCGCGCAGGCCACGGCGATGCCCGGGAAAACCGGTCGGCCGCTGTCCCCGGCGCGCCGTACACTGGGCGGAGCGAGAAGCGTGGATGGGGACGAGTAGCGGCGTACGCGGCCAGGAGCGACCCGGGGACGGTGGAAGCCCGGGGGCGAGCGCGACGTGAAGATCACCCCGGAGCCGCCGGAAGAACACCCCTCTGGGGCCAGTAGACCCGGCATCGCGACCCCAATGAGGGGGCTCACCGACGCGAACGGCGCATCGGGGAGCCAAGGAGGGTGGTACCGCGGGAGCGCGCCGCACACGGCGTCCGTAGCAAGACGGCTCTCGTCCCTCCGACGGAAGGCAGAAAGTCCGTTGGAGGAAGCTCGCCGATGACAGCGCCGACGTACCGCCAGGTGCCCGCCCAGGTCGACCTGCCCGCCCTCGAGCACGCCGTGCTCGATTTCTGGCGCGAGCAGAAGATCTTCGCCAAGAGCCTTGAGCAGTCCGAGGGCCGGCCGGAGTGGGTGTTCTACGAAGGTCCGCCCACCGCCAATGGCATGCCGGGCGCCCACCACATCGAAGCGCGCGTCTTCAAGGACGTCTTCCCGCGCTTCCGCACCATGCGCGGCTACCACGTGGGCCGCAAGGCCGGGTGGGACTGCCACGGCCTCCCGGTGGAGCTCGCGGTCGAGAAGGAACTCGGCTTCACCGGCAAGCAGGACATCGAGGCGTACGGCATCGCCGAGTTCAACGACCGGTGCCGCCAGTCCGTGACCCGCCACACCGACGCGTTCACCGAGCTGACGAACCGCATGGGCTACTGGGTCGACCTCGACGACGCCTACCGGACCATGGACCCCGAGTACATCGAGTCCGTGTGGTGGTCGCTCAAGGAGATCTTCAACAAGGGCCTGCTGGTCCAGGACTACCGCGTGGCGCCCTGGTGTCCGCGCGACGAGACGGGCCTCTCGGACCACGAGCTGGCCCAGGGCTACGAGACCATCGTCGACCCCTCCGTGTACGTCCGTTTCCCGCTCACCTCCGGTCCGCTGGCCGGCCGGGCCGCGCTCCTGGTGTGGACGACCACGCCGTGGACGCTGGTCTCCAACACCGCGGTCGCCGCCCACCCCGGCGTCACCTATGTCGTCGTGACGAACGGCGAGGAGCAGCTCGTCGTCGCGCAGCCGCTCGTCGAGAAGGCGCTCGGCGAGGGCTGGGAGACCACGGGCGAGTCCTTCACGGGTGCCGAGATGGAGCGCTGGACGTATCAACGTCCGTTCGAGCTCGTCGAGTTCCCCGAGGACGCCCACTTCGTGGTCAACGCCGAGTACGTGACGACCGAGGACGGTACGGGTCTGGTCCACCAGTCCCCCGCCTTCGGCGAGGACGACCTCAAGGTCTGCCGCGCGTACGGCCTCCCGGTCGTGAACCCGGTCCGCACCGACGGCACCTTCCAGGAGGACGTCCCGCTCGTGGGCGGCGTCTTCTTCAAGAAGGCGGACGAAAAGCTCACCGAGGACCTCCAGAGCCGCGGCCTGCTCTTCAAGCACGTGCCGTACGAGCACAGTTACCCGCACTGCTGGCGCTGCCACACCGCGCTCCTGTACTACGCGCAGCCGTCCTGGTACATCCGCACCACGGCCGTCAAGGACCGCCTCCTGGAGGAGAACGAGGGGACCAACTGGTTCCCCGAGTCGGTCAAGCACGGCCGCTTCGGCGACTGGCTGAACAACAACATCGACTGGGCGCTCTCGCGCAGCCGTTACTGGGGCACCCCGCTCCCGCTCTGGACCTGCGAGGAGGGCCACCTCACCTGTATCGGCTCGCGCGCCGAACTGTCCGAGCTGACCGGCACCGACCAGTCGGAGCTGGACCCGCACCGCCCGTACATCGACGCGGTGACCTTCCCGTGCCCCGAGGGCGGCTGCGGCCTGACGGCGACCCGCGTCCCGGAGGTCATCGACGCCTGGTACGACTCGGGTTCGATGCCGTTCGCGCAGTGGGGCTACCCGTACAAGAACAAGGAGATCTTCGAGAGCCGCTACCCGGCGCAGTTCATCTCGGAGGCCATCGACCAGACCCGCGGCTGGTTCTACACGCTGATGGCCGTCGGCACCCTGGTGTTCGACAAGTCCTCGTACGAGAACGTCGTGTGCCTCGGCCACATCCTCGCCGAGGACGGCCGCAAGATGTCCAAGCACCTGGGCAACATCCTCCAGCCGATCCCGCTGATGGACCAGCACGGAGCCGACGCGGTGCGCTGGTTCATGGCGGCCGGCGGCTCCCCGTGGGCGGCCCGGCGCGTGGGCCACGGCACCATCCAGGAGGTCGTCCGCAAGACGCTCCTCACCTACTGGAACACCGTCGCCTTCCAGGCGCTGTACGCCCGCACCTCCAACTGGGCGCCCAGCGCGGCCGATCCGGCCCCGGCCGACCGTCCGGTGCTCGACCGCTGGCTGCTCTCCGAACTCCACGCGCTCACCGACCAGGTGACGCAGGCCCTGGAGGCGTACGACACCCAGCGGGCCGGAAAGCTCCTGTCGGCGTTCGTCGACGACCTCTCGAACTGGTACGTCCGCCGCTCCCGCCGGCGCTTCTGGCAGGGCGACAAGGCCGCGCTGCGCACGCTGCACGAGGTCGTGGAGACGGTCACGCGGCTGATGGCCCCGCTGACCCCGTTCATCACCGAGCGGGTCTGGCAGGACCTGGTCGTCCCGGTCACCCCGGACGCCCCCGAGTCCGTGCACCTGTCGACCTGGCCGGAGGCGGACCTGTCCGTCATCGACCCGGAGCTGTCGCGCCAGATGGTGCTGGTACGCCGTCTCGTCGAGCTCGGCCGGGCCACGCGCGCGGAGTCGGGCGTCAAGACCCGTCAGCCGCTGTCCCGCGCGCTGATCGCCGCGACCGGCTTCGCGACGCTGGACTCCGAGCTGCACGCGCAGATCACCGAGGAACTGAACGTGAGTTCCCTCGCGTCGCTCTCCGAGGTCGGCGGCTCACTGGTCGACACGACGGCGAAGGCGAACTTCCGCGCGCTGGGCAAGCGCTTCGGCAAGGGCGTCCAGGATGTGGCGAAGGCCATCGCCGGGGCCGACGCCGCCGCCCTGTCGCTCGCCCTGCGCGAGGGCACCGCGTCGGTCGAGGTCGGCGGCGAGAGCGTGACCCTGGCCCCGGACGAGGTCATCATCACAGAGACCCCGCGCGAGGGCTGGTCGGTGGCGTCCGACTCCGGCGCGACCGTCGCCCTCGACCTGGAGATCACCGAGGAGTTGCGGCAGGCGGGCCTGGCCCGTGACGCGATCCGGCTGATCCAGGAGGCCCGCAAGAACAGCGGCCTGGACGTCGCCGACCGCATCGCGCTCCGCTGGACCTCCACGGACCCGGCGGTCATCGCGGCACTCGGCGAGCACACCGGTCTCATCGCCGACGAGGTGCTCGCCACGGACTTCGCCCAGGGCGAGGCCGACGGCGCCTACGGGGAGCCGTTCACCGACGAGGGTCTGTCCCTGGTGTTCCGCCTCCGCAAGGCGTAGCGAGGACCGGCTCACTCGCCCCGGAAGGCCCGGGGCCACCAGGATGTCCTGGTGGCCCCGGGCCTTCGCCGTCCGTCCGGGCCGAGCCGGGGCCTTCGGCGTCGCTTCTCCGGGCTGAACCCGGACCTTCGGGGGTGTGACCGGGACGACCCTGTGACCCGGACGACTCTGTGACCGGGACGACCCTGTGACCCGGACGATCCCCGGGTTCGGCGCTCCGCGCTCCTGTGACACGCGCCGCGGGCACCTCGTACGAGAGCCGTACGGCAGGCCCCTGGCGCCCTGCCGCCCCGCACAGCCCGTACGGGCGCCCGCTGGCCCCGTACACGCGCCGGTGGACCGCACAAAAGGGCGGGGCCCCCGGAATCCGGGGGCCCCGCCCTGAACGCTGCCGACGCCTAAGGCGTGCTCACGGCCGTCAGTTGTCGTCCTCGTCGATGAGGAACCCGCGCATCGGCGAGGGTGCCTGCTGCATCGGCGACGGGCCCTGGGGCCGCACCGGAGCCATCGGCTGGGTCATCGCGGGAGACATCTGCTGCTGCCCGCCGTACGACGGTCCGCCCTGCGACGGTCCGCCCATGCCCGGGTTGCCGCCGTAGGACGGCAGACCGGCGCCCGCGGGAGCCATGGAGGGCGCGGAGGACGACGGCAGGGAAGCCGTGGCCGGGGTGCGCGGCGGGGCGAGCGAGTCGTCCGCCTGCGTCTCCAGCTGGCGCAGCTGCGACTCCAGGTAGGACTTCAGACGCGTGCGGTACTCGCGCTCGAAGCCGCGCAGGTCCTCGACCTTGCGCTCCAGCGTGGCGCGGGCGGACTCCAGGGAGCCCATCGCGACGCGGTGCTTCTCCTGCGCGTCCCGCTCCAGGGCGTCGGCCTTGGCACGGGCGTCGCGCTCCAGACCCTCGGCGCGGCTGCGGGCCTCACCGACGATCTTGTTGGCCTCGGAGCGCGCCTCGGCGATCGCCTGGTCGGCGGTCTGCTGAGCCAGCGAGAGGACACGAGCGGCGCTGTCGCCACCGGGACCCTGCTGCGGCATCTGCTGGCCGTGGCCGCCCATGGGGCCACCCATGGGTCCGCCCATCGGGCCGCCCATCTGCTGCATCTGCTGCATCTGACCGGGACCCTGGCCCATGGGGCCTTGACCCATCGGACCCTGACCCATGGGGCCCTGGCCCATCGGACCCTGACCCATCGGACCCTGACCCATGGGGCCCTGACCCATCTGGCCCTGGCCCATCGGACCCTGACCCATCGGACCCTGGCCCATCGGACCCTGACCCATGGGGCCCTGACCCATCTGGCCCATCGGACCCTGACCCATCGGACCCTGACCCATGGGGCCCTGGCCCTGCTGGCCGCCCTGGCCGCTGGGGCCCGGGGGAAGCTGCGGCGCACCGCTCGGGAGCTGGGGCGGGCCACCCATGGGGCCCCCCATTCCCTGCGGCGGGCCCGATATGCCGGCGGGCACAGGAGCGCCGGGCCCTCGCATACCCTGCGGCGGGCCCTGCTGGTCCTGCTGCTCGGGCGGTTTGCGCATACCCTGCTGCTGCTGGTTCTGCGCGGCCGCGCGCGTGGCGGCGGCCAGCTTGGCGCGCAGGTCCTCGTTCTCGCGGAGCAGGCGAGTCAGTTCGGCTTCGACCTCGTCGAGGAAGGCATCGACCTCGTCCTCGTCATAGCCTTCTCGGAGGCGGACGGTCGTGAACTGCTTGTTCCGCACGTCCTCGGGGGTCAACGGCATCTCTTCACCTCAACGTAGTCGTCGGCATTCGGCAAGACCGTATCGTTCACAGCCGGCTCACGACGGAGATCAGGATGTAGACGATGATCATCAGTACGAAGAAGGACAGGTCAAGCGCCACGCCCCCGAGACGCAGCGGCGGAATGAACCGCCGCAGAAGCTTGAGCGGTGGATCGGTGACAGTGTAGGTGGCCTCCAGAACGACCACCATCGCCTTGCCGGGTTGCCATGAGCGGGCGAACTGGAAGACGTAGTCCATGACCAACCGGAAAATCAGCACGATGAGGAAGCACATCAGCGCGAAGTAGAAAACCTGCCCGACCACGCTCATGATCCGTGCTTCCCTCTCCCCTGTTTCCCATGCGGTGTTTCCGGTCCTGCGTCTCAGCTCTGGTTGAAGAACCCGCCCTCTGCGATGCGGGCCTTGTCCTCCGCCGTGACATCGACGTTAGCAGGCGACAACAGGAACACCTTCTGCGTCACCCGCTCGATGCTGCCGTGGAGCCCGAACACCAAACCGGCCGCGAAGTCGACAAGTCGCTTCGCGTCGGTGTCGTCCATCTCCGTCAGGTTCATGATCACCGGAGTGCCCTCACGGAAGTGTTCCCCGATGGTACGGGCCTCGTTGTAGGTCCGGGGGTGCAGCGTGGTGATCCGGTACGGCTCTCGTTCCGACACGACCTTGGGCATGATCACCGGGGCGTTCTTCTCCAGGCTCTGACGTTCTTGTGTGATGGACGCCACGGGGGCGATGCGCGCCGGACGCCCGGACTCCGCGGCGAGCGAGGCGGAATGCGGCACCGGGTCGCGCGGCGCCGGGGGCTGTACCACTCGTACCGATTCGTCCCGTTGGGACGAGTGCGCCTGATGTGACTGGTGCGGCGGCTCATGCCGTCGCCGGTCCCGCTCGGGCTCCGGGTCCAGCTCGGGCTCGAAGTCGTCGTCGGGGTCGAATCCCCTGCCGTCGTACCCATCGTCCTCCACGAGGCCGAGGTAGACCGCCATCTTGCGCATCGCGCCGGCCATGCTCTGAGTCCTCCGCTCTGTGGTGGATCGGCTGACGAGTTGCCAAGTGCCCGCGATCCACGAGGTCGTTATGCCCGCATTTGGCGGTAATGACCATATTTTCTGCTGTGGTCCGACTTCTTGGCGACGTTACCCGAGGCCGGGTCGGACTCCGAGTACCGCAGTACCGACGCGTACATGTGTCGCTCCGGCTGCCACAGCCTGTTCGAGGTCCGAGCTCATCCCTGCCGAGACCATGTTCGCAGCCGGATGAGCCCGGCGCACGGCAGTCGACAAATCCATCAGCCGCTCGAACGCCTGTTGTTGGCGCCCCGCGTACTCCCCGGTGAGCGGAGCGACGGTCATCAGTCCGTCGAGCCGGAGCCCCGGGGCCCCCGCGACGAGGTCGGCCAACTCCTCGATCCCGCCGACCCCCACTCCTCCCCGCTCGCCCCGGCCGCTCTCCTGCGCGTCCAGCGCGACCTGGATGAGGCACCCCACTTCGCGCTCCGCCCGCACCGCTTCCTTCGACAGGGCCGCGACGAGTCGGGAACGGTCGACGGACTGCACGAAATCCGCGTAACCGACCACAGAACGCACCTTGTTGGTCTGCAATTGACCGACAAAATGCCACAACAGGGGCAGGTCCGAGCACTCCGCGGCCTTGGGTGCCGCGTCCTGATCCCGGTTCTCGGCCACATGACGCACACCGAGTCCCGACAGGATCCGCACATCGCTCGCGGGATAGGTCTTGGTGACCACGATCAGGGTCACCTCTTCGCGCTTGCGCCCGGCGGCCCCGCATGCCGCCGCGATACGTTCTTCCACTTTCGCCAGGTTCGCGGCGAGTTGAGCCTTACGGTCCGTCATGTCCCATCAGTCCAGCCAGACATAGCCCGCGAGCCGCCCGGTGGTGCGGTCCCGTCGGTACGAGAAGTGGTCCCCCGATTCGATCGTGCACACCGGCGACTGCTCCCGGTCGCGCACTCCGAGCCGTTCCAACTGCGCGTGCACTCCGGCGGTCACATCGACCGCGGGTGTCCCCCAGCGGGTCTCCGCGTATGCCGCGGGCTCGACGGCGGCGACCTCGGCGCGCATCGCCTCCGGCACCTCGTAGCACCCTCCGCAGACGGCGGGGCCGGTGCGGGCGACGATCCTGGCCGGATCGGCGCCGAGTTCCACCATGGCCCGTACGGCCGCGGGGACCACACCGGCGACCATGCCGGGCCGTCCCGCGTGCGCGGCGGCCGCCACACCGGCGACGGGGTCGGCCAGCAGGACGGGCGTGCAGTCGGCGGTGAGGACCGCGAGCGCGAGCCCCCGCCGTGCCGTGACGACCGCGTCGACGGAGGGGATCTCCGAGGCGCCCCAGGGCGCCTCGACGACGGCCACGTCCGGCCCGTGCACCTGGTTCATCCAGACGACCAGGGCCGGGTCGAGCCCGAGCGCCTTCGCGGCCAGTTCCCGGTTGGCACGTACGGCGTCGGGGTCGTCGCCGACCGCTCCGCCGAGGTTGAGCTCCTCGTACGGAACGGCGCTCACCCCGCCCCACCTGTCGGTGAAGGCGAAGTGGGCGCCGCCCACGGTGCTCGTTTCGGAGCGCTGTCCTATCACTTCAGGAAGTCCGGCACGTCCAGTTCCTCGGCCGCGCTGTCCGAGTAGGAGCGGGACGGCGGGACCGGCGGGGACACCGGCAGCTCGCTGACCGGCTCCGGAGCGGGCTCCGGGGCGACCTCCTTGGGCGTCACGCTGCCGAGCGACCCGAAGGACGGGCGGCTCTCGGCGGGGCGCGACGGAGCGGGCTCCTCGCGTCGGGTGGAGGTCGAGCCGAGGACGTTGTCCCGCTTGGCCGGCGGCTGGCCGCCGTCGAAGCCGGCGGCGATGACGGTGACCCGCACCTCGTCGCCGAGGGCGTCGTCGATGACCGCGCCGAAGATGATGTTGGCCTCGGGGTGCGCGGCCTCGCTGACCAGCTGGGCGGCTTCGTTGATCTCGAACAGGCCGAGGTCGGAGCCACCGGAGATGGAGAGCAGGACGCCGCGGGCGCCGTCGATGGAGGCCTCGAGGAGGGGCGAGGAGATCGCCATCTCGGCCGCCGCCACCGCGCGGTCGTCGCCGCGGGCCGAGCCGATGCCCATGAGCGCCGAACCGGCCTCGGACATCACGGACTTGACGTCGGCGAAGTCGAGGTTGATCAGACCGGGCGTGGTGATGAGGTCGGTGATGCCCTGAACACCGGAGAGCAGGACCTGGTCCGCCGACTTGAAGGCGTCGAGGACCGAGACCTGGCGGTCCGAGATGGACAGCAGCCGGTCGTTCGGGATGACGATGAGGGTGTCGACCTCTTCGCGGAGTTCCGCGATGCCGTCCTCTGCCTGGTTGGCGCGGCGCCGGCCCTCGAAGGTGAACGGGCGGGTGACCACGCCGATGGTGAGGGCGCCCAGCGAGCGGGCGATGTTGGCCACGACGGGCGCGCCGCCGGTTCCTGTGCCGCCGCCCTCTCCGGCCGTCACGAAGACCATGTCGGCCCCCTTGAGGACCTCCTCGATCTCCTCACGGTGGTCCTCGGCGGCCTTGCGGCCGACTGCCGGGTTGGCTCCGGCCCCGAGGCCGCGCGTGAGTTCCCGGCCGACGTCGAGCTTGACGTCGGCGTCGCTCATCAACAGCGCCTGAGCGTCGGTGTTGATGGCGATGAACTCGACGCCCTTGAGACCGACCTCGATCATCCGGTTGATGGCATTGACACCACCGCCGCCGACACCGATGACTTTGATGACTGCGAGGTAGTTCTGCGGTGCTGCCACGTCGAAGGCCTCTCGCCTCGAGTTACGTGTCGTCGCCTCGCACGCTCGCGATCCGACGACTGATGCCGAATGGGACGGTCCGAACGCCGACCCGAACCCTAACGCTGAAGTTTAGGGTTACCAGTGTGTCTGTTCCTTGGACTCTCCGAACAGGACACTAAGTCGACAAGTGGCGCACGTTCAACGAACACGCCGAACCTCCCGTTTTTCTTTTCACCCTATGTGATCAGGCGCAGCAGTGCCCAACCAGGGTGCTGGCCTGCATCGATGCGGGTCAACTGCCCGACGATGCGGGGGCGGTGGGGGCACTTACGTCGAAGTGCCGGGCCCCGGGATCGGCTTTCATGAGAGCAAGGAGCGTCCTGGCCTTCGCGCGGCCCTTCTCGGCGCTGCCCCAGTCGACGGTCCGGCCGCCCGCCAGTTCCAGCGAGACGGCGTCGTAGGAACGGACCTTGACGGTACGGGTGTCACGGGCGACGACATCCGGAATGTCCTGGGCGATCCGCACGGCTTCCCGCACCAGCCGGTCGACGGGGAAGCGGCCCGGCGCGGCGCGCTTCGACACCGCCAATTCCAGTACGGGCACGCCCTTCGGGGCATCGGGAACCGTCGCGAACCGCACCCCCTTGGCATCCACTTCGATGAAGTTTGCGCCCTTTTTGACGATCAGGACCGGAGTACGTTCGGTCACTTTCAGATCGATTCCATGCGGCCACGATCGAACAACGTCAACCGCGTCAATTCGGGGCAATTTCCTGAGCAATCGCGCCTCGATCGCGTCCGTGTCGACGGAGATCAGCGGGGATCCGACCGGAACCTCGGCCGCTTCCCGCACCTGGCCGGCCGTCAGCACCCGCGTCCCGGAAACCGCCACACGCTCCGTGCGCAGCCAGGCGGAGCCGTAGACGATCCACACCGCGGCGGACCCGGCCAACACCACGGCGATCAAAAGGATGATGAGCCTATGAAGGCGACGGAGCCGCCCGATGAGGGGCGGCCGGGGCGGGCCGGACTCCAGCTTCTGCCGTTCACCGCGCTCGGCGGTCGTCGGTCCGGCCACGCTCCCTGCCTTCCCTCATGCGGTCCTAGCGGTGGCGCGAGGCGATCGCCTCGTACACCATGCCGACGAGCAGGTCGTCGGCGTCCCGGCGGCCGAACTCGCTGGCGGCACGCGACATCTCGTACAGCCGGTGCGGGTCGGCGAGCACGGGCAGCACGTTCTGCTGCACCCACTGCGGGGTCAGCTCCGCGTCGTCGACCAGCAGTCCACCGCCGGCCTTGACCACCGGCTGGGCGTTCAGCCGCTGTTCGCCGTTGCCGATGGGCAGCGGGACGTAGGCGGCGGGCAGTCCGACGGCGGAGAGCTCGGCGACGGTCATCGCGCCCGAGCGGCAGAGCATCATGTCGGCCGCGGCGTACGCGAGATCCATCCGGTCCACGTACGATACCGGGACGTACGGGGGCATTCCCGGCATCTGGTGCACCTGCGGCAGTTCGTTCTTCGGACCCACCACGTGCAGGATCTGGATCCCGGCCTGCTGGAGGTACGGAGCCGCCTGCTGGACCACCTCGTTGAGGCGGCGGGCGCCCTGCGAGCCGCCCGACACGAGGAGCGTCGGCAGGTTCGGGTCGAGCCCGAACGCGGCGCGCGCCTCGGGCCGTACCGCCGCGCGGTCCAGGGTGGCGATGGAGCGGCGCAGCGGGATGCCGATGTAACGGGCCCCCCGGAGCTTGCTGTCGGGCGTGGAGACGGCGACCTGGGCCGCGTACCGCGATCCGATCTTGTTGGCGAGGCCGGGGCGGGCGTTGGCCTCGTGGATGACGATCGGCACACCGAGGCGCTTGGCCGCCAGGTAGCCGGGCAGGGCGACATAGCCGCCGAAGCCGACGACCGCGTCCGCCTTGGTCCGCTCCATGATCTGCTCGACAGCCTTGATCGTGCCGCGCAGCCGTCCAGGGACGGTGATCAGCTCGGGGGTGGGCTTGCGCGGCAGCGGCACGGCGGGGATCAGCGCGAGTTCGTAGCCGCGCTCGGGTACGAGCCGGGTCTCGAGTCCGCGTTCCGTGCCCAGGGCCGTGATTCCCACGGTCGGGTCCTGCCTGCGCAGGGCATCCGCGAGGGCGAGCGCGGGCTCGATGTGGCCGGCGGTCCCCCCGCCGGCGAGTACGACATGCACCGAAATTCACCGCTCTCCGGACGAACGCGCCGCAGAGGCACGCCGTCGCATCGTGTTCCATCTCCGGGGCCCCGCGGCCCTTGCGGACTCTCTCACCGCACCCCGCTTTCTGCCAAAGCGGGGTTGCCGCATCGCGAGAGCCGCCCGCGCAGCGGGGTCGTCACGCGCGAAGGCGATCAGCAACCCGATGGCGAACATGGCCGGCAGCAGGGCGGAACCCCCGTAGGAGAACAGCGGGAGCGGGACACCGGCGATCGGCAGCAGACCGAGCACCGCACCGATGTTGATCACGGCCTGGGCCGTGATCCAGGTGGTCACGCCTCCCGCGGCATACCTCACGAAGGGGTCCTCCGTGCGTCCGGCCACGCGGATACCCGCATAGCCTAGAGCCGCGAAGAGGGCGAGCACCGACAGCGTCCCCGCGAGGCCCAGTTCCTCCCCAGTGATGGCGAAGATGAAGTCGGTGTGCGCTTCGGGCAGTTGGCCCCATTTCTCCACACTGGCACCGAGGCCGGAACCGAAGAGCCCGCCGGAGGCGAGGGCGTAGATGCCGTGCACGGCCTGCCAGCAGGTGTCGTGCGGGCCCGGCTCGGTCGCACCGATGCAGGCCAGCCTCGACATGCGGTTGGGACTCGTCTTGATGAGGACGAAGCCGATCGCCAGGGCGATGGACAGCACGCCCACGAAGAGCCGGGTGGGGGCTCCGGCCAGCCACAGCAGCCCGAACAGGATGGCCGTGAGGATGATCGCCGTGCCCATGTCGCCGCCGAGCATGATCAGGCCGAGCAGCATGAAGGCGACGGGAACGAGCGGCACCAGCATGTGTTTCCACTGGGTCAGCAGCCGCTTGTCCTGTTTGCGGGCGAGCAGATCGGCGCCCCAGAGCACGAGCGCGAGCTTGCCGAACTCGCTGGGCTGGATCTGGAACGAGCCGCCCAGCGAGATCCAGTTCTGGTTGCCGTTGACCGAGATCCCTATCCCGGGCACCTGCACCAGGACCATCATGAAGACGGCGCCCGCCAGGATCGGATAGGCCAGCGCCCGGTGCAGTTTCACCGGCATCCGGGAGGCGGCGAACAGCAGGACACCGCCGATCAGGGCAGCCAGGAACTGCTTGCGGAAGAAGAACGACCCGGGCAACGAGAGCTGGAGCGCCGTGATCTGCGAGGCCGAATAGACCATCACGAGCCCCAGCACGGTGATCAGCAGGCTGCCGCCGAGGATCAGGTAGTACGCGGTCAGCGGCCGGTCCCAGGCCTTGCGGGCGCGCGTGAGGAGACGGCGTACGGGGTTGTCGCGCGGCACCCCGGCGACGGCGGGCCGTCGGCCGGCCCGCCGCACGGGAGGCCGGCCGGTCCGGCTAGTGGGCATCGGCGTCTCCGGGCCACAGCGATGTCACGCGTCCGTCCCTCCCAGGTTCGCCCGGCCAGGCAACCGGGTCAGGCGCCGAGTCCGCGGACCGCCTCCGCGAACGCGTCACCGCGCTTGTTGTAGTTGGCGAACATGTCCATGGACGCACAGGCCGGGGCCAGCAGCACCGTGTCTCCTGGCTCGGCGAGCCTCCTGGCCTCCTGAACAGCCGCGAGCATCGCCCCAGTGTCGGTCCGGTCGAGGTCGACGACGGGTACCTCCGGTGCGTGTCGCGCCAGGGCTTCGCGGATCAGCGCGCGGTCCGCGCCGATCAGGACGACGCCCCTCAGCCGCTTCGCCGACCGGGCGACCAGTTCGTCGAAGGTCGCGCCCTTGGCGAGTCCGCCGGCGATCCACACGATCGACTCGTAGGCCGCCAAGGAGGCTTCCGCGGCATGCGTGTTGGTGGCCTTGGAGTCGTCGACGTAGGCGACCTGGTCCACGTCGGCGACGTGCGCGATCCGGTGCGCGTCCGGGGTGAAGTCCCGCAGCCCGTCCCGTACGGCCCGGGGAGGCACCCCGAAGGCGCGCGCGAGGGCCGCCGCGGCAAGGGCGTTGGCGATGTTGTGCGGGGCGGCCGGACGGACGTCGGAGACCTCCGCCAGCTCCTGGGCGTTCTTCTGCCGGTTCTCGACGAAGGCGCGGTCGACCAGGATGCCGTCCACGACGCCGAGTTGGGACGGCCCGGGAGCGCCGAGGGTGAAGCCGACAGCCCGGCAGCCCTCCTCGACGTCCGCCGCGCGCACCAGGTCCTCGGTGGCCTTGTCGGCCACGTTGTAGACGCAGGCGACCCGATTGCCTTCGTAGACGCGGCCCTTGTCGGCGGCGTACGCCTCCATGGAGCCGTGCCAGTCGAGATGGTCGGGCGCGAGGTTCAGCACGGCAGCGGAGTGGGCGCGCAGCGAGGGCGCCCAGTGGAGCTGGTAGCTGGAGAGTTCGACCGCGAGGACGTCGTACTCCTCGTCGCCGAGGACGGCGTCGAGGAGGGAGACGCCGATGTTGCCGACGGCCGCCGTGCGCAGGCCCGCCGCCTTCAGGATCGAGGCGAGCATCTGGACCGTCGTGGTCTTGCCGTTGGTGCCGGTGACCGCGAGCCAGGGCGCGGCCTTCCTGCCGTCCAGTTCCCGCAGCCGCCAGGCGAGTTCGACGTCGCCCCAGACCGGGACGCCCGCCGCGGCGGCCGCGGCGAACAGCGGTTTGTCCGGCTGCCAGCCGGGCGCGGTCACGATGAGTTCGGTGCCCTCGGGCAGGGTGGCGCCGTCACCGAGGCGCACGGTGACACCGAGCGCCTCCAGGTCCGCGGCCTGCGCCCGGGCCCTTTCGTCGTCGCCGTCGTTGACCACGGTGACGACTGCGCCGAGGCCGTGCAGGACCTTGGCGGCCGGGATGCCCGAGACGCCGAGGCCGGCGACGGTGACGTTCTTGCCCTGCCAGTTGGTCACTTCTTGGCTGCCCATCCTGCGTAGAAGAGGCCGAGTCCGACGATCACGCACATGCCCTGGATGATCCAGAAGCGGACCACCACAAGGACTTCGGACCACCCCTTGAGTTCGAAGTGGTGCTGGAGTGGCGCCATGCGGAAGACGCGTTTCCCGGTCAGCTTGAAGGAGCCGACCTGGATGACCACCGACATGGTGATGAGGACGAAGAGGCCGCCGAGCAGGGCGACCAGGATCTCCGTGCGGGAGCAGATCGCGAGTCCGGCGAGCGCGCCGCCGAGGGCCAGCGAACCGGTGTCGCCCATGAAGATCTTGGCCGGCGAGGTGTTCCACCACAGGAAGCCGAAGCAGGCGCCCATGAGGGCGGAGGCGACGACCGCGAGGTCGAGTGGATCGCGTACCTCGTAGCAGGCGGCCGGGTTGGTCAGGGTCGTCGCGTTGGCGCAGGACTCCTGGAACTGCCAGACGCCGATGAAGGTGTAGGCACCGAAGACCATCGTGGCGGCGCCGGTGGCGAGGCCGTCCAGACCGTCCGTCAGGTTCACGCCGTTCGACATGGCGAGAATCATGAACAGCGCCCAGACCACGAAGAGCACCGGGCCGATGGACCAGCCGAAGTCCTGGACGAAGGAGAGCTTCGTGGAGGCCGGGGTGTTGCCGCGGTTGTCGGCGAACTGCAGGGCCAGCACCGCGAAGCTGATGCCGACGATCAGCTGTCCGGCCATCTTCGCCTTGGCCCGCAGGCCCAGCGAACGCCGCTTGATGATCTTGATGTAGTCGTCCAGGAAGCCGACCAGGCCCATGCCCGCCATCAGGCCGAGCACCAGCAGGCCGGAGAACGTGGGCGCGTAGCCCGTGATCACCTTCGACATGAAGTACGCGATGATCGTCGCGAGGATGAAGGCGATACCACCCATGGTCGGCGTACCGCGCTTGCTTGCGTGCTCACGCGGGCCGTCGTCGCGGATGTACTGGCCGTAGCCCTTGCGGGCCAGCAGCTTGATCAGCAGCGGAGTGCCGACCAGAGTCAGGAACAGGCCAATGACTCCCGCGAACAGGATCTGCTTCATCATCGGGCGGAAACCTCACCCTCGGTACCGTCGGCGAGCAGCGCGAGCGCCACCCGTTCCAGCCCGACGGACCTGGACGCCTTCACGAGCACGACGTCCCCTGGGCGCAGCTCACTGCGCAACAGGTCGACAGCCGCCTGTGCGTCGGACACGTGCACCGACTCCTCACCCCACGAACCCTCGTTATATGCGCCCAGTTGCAGCCAGGACGCTTCCCTGCCCCCGACCGCGACGAGCTTGCCGACATTGAGCCGGACGGCAAGCCGTCCGACCGCGTCGTGCTCGGCGAGCGCCTCGTCCCCGAGCTCGGCCATCTGACCGAGCACCGCCCACGTACGACCCCCTTGTGCCTGATGGGCTTTGCCCATCGCCGCGAGCGCGCGCAGGGCGGCTCGCATGGACTCGGGGTTCGCGTTGTAGGCGTCGTTGACGACCGTCACGCCGTCCGGACGCTCGGTGACCTCCATCCGCCAGCGGGAGAGGGAGCCCGCCTCGGAGAGCGCGCGGGCGATCTCGTCTGCGGACATGCCCAGCTCATGGGCGACGGCGGCCGCGGCGAGCGCGTTCGACACGTGGTGCTCACCGTACAGGCGCATGGTCACATCACTGCACCCGGAGGGTGTGCGAAGACTGAAGGAAGGCTGTCCACTCTCCGTGAGCCGGACGTTCTCGGCCCGTACGTCCGCTTCGCCGGACTCTCCGAAGAGGATCACGCGCGCTTTCGTGCGCGAGGCCATGGCGCGTACGAGGGGATCGTCGGCGTTGAGGATCGCGGCGCCGTCCTCGGGGAGGCTCTCGACGAGCTCGCCCTTTGCTTGCGCGATCTGCTCGCGGCCGCCGAACTCGCCGATGTGGGCGGTGCCGACGTTGAGGACGAGACCGATCCTCGGCGGGGTGAGGCCGGTGAGATAGCGGATGTGGCCGATACCGCGGGCGCCCATCTCCAGCACGAGGAACTTCGTCTCCTCGGTGGCGCTGAGCGCGGTGAGCGGCAGTCCGATCTCGTTGTTGAGGGAACCGGGCGTGAAGACGGTCGGCGCCTTGCTCCGCAGCACCTGGGCGATCAGGTCCTTGGTGCTGGTCTTGCCCGCGGAGCCGGTGAGGGCCACGAGGGTCGCGCCGAGCCGTTCGACGACATGGCGGGCGAGGGCGCCGAGGGCCGTCTGCACGTCGTCGACGACGATGGCGGGCACGCCGACGGGGCGGGACGCCAGGACGGCGGCCGCGCCGGCTGCGATCACCGCCTCGGCGTAGTCGTGGCCGTCGACCCGTTCGCCGACGAAGGCGACGAAGAGACTGCCGGACTCCACTTCACGGGAGTCTCTGACGACCGGTCCGGTGACCTGTACCGCCGGATCCGGTATGTCGTACGTCTGCCCGCCGACGACTGCTGCGATCTCGGCGAGAGAGAGGGCGATCACAAGTTCATCCCTGGGTCTGCTGGATAGCTTCGCGAAGCACTTGGCGGTCGTCGAAGGGACGCACCACCCCGGCGATGTCCTGGCCCTGCTCGTGGCCCTTGCCCGCGACCAGTACCGTGTCGCCCGGCTTTGCGCGCGCGACGGCCGCGGCGATCGCGGCGGCCCGGTCCTCGAAGACCTGGACCTCGCCGCGCTCGTGCGCCGGTACCTCGGCGGCGCCCGCGAGCATGGTGGCGAGGATCGCCAACGGGTCCTCGGAGCGGGGGTTGTCGGAGGTCAGGACGGCGGTGTCGGCGAGCCGGGCCACGGCCGCGCCCATCGGCTTGCGCTTGGTCTTGTCACGGTCGCCGCCGCAGCCGAGCACCACGTGCAGGCTGCCCTCGGTCACCTTGCGCAGGGCGCGCAGGACGGATTCGACGGCGTCGGTCTTGTGGGCGTAGTCGACGACAGCGAGGTACGGCTGGCCCGCGTCCACGCGCTCCAGCCGTCCCGGGACCCCGGGGACGGCGGCGACACCGTCCGCGGCGGTCTGCGGGTCGAGTCCGGCGGCCGCGAGGGCGACGATCGCGGCGAGGGCGTTGGCCACGTTGAAGGGGCCCGCGAGCGGCGAGCGGGCGGTGATCCGCTCGCCCTTGGGGCCGACCGCGGTGAACGTCGAGTCCATCGGGCCGACTTCGACGTTCTCGGCGCGCCAGTCGGCGTCCGGGTAGCCCTCGGCGGAGAAAGTGATGACCGGGACGGTGGCTTCCCCGGAGAGTCGGCGGCCGTACTCGTCGTCGAGGTTCACTACGCCGAGCCGGCTGCGTCTGGCCGTGAACAGCTGCGCCTTGGCCTGGAAGTAGTCCTCCATGCCGGTGTGGAACTCCATGTGTTCCGGGCTGAGGTTGTTGAAGACGGCGACGTCGAAGACGCAGCCGTCGACGCGGCCGAGGACCAGCGCGTGGCTGGAGACCTCCATCGCGACCGAGTCGACCCCGCGCTCGCGCATGACGGCGAACAGGGCCTGGAGATCGGTGGCCTCGGGCGTGGTGCGCTCCGACTTGATGCGCTCGTCGCCGATGCGCATCTCGACCGTGCCGATCAGGCCGGTGGAGTGGACCGTCCTCAGACCGCCTTCGATGAGATAGGCCGTCGTGGTCTTGCCGGAGGTGCCGGTGATGCCGATCTGGAGGAGATCGCGCCCCGGGTGGCCGTAGATGGTGGCCGCCAGTTCGCCCATCGAGCCGCGCGGGTCGTCGACGACGAGGACCGGCAGACCGGTGGCCGCGGCGCGCCCGGCGCCGGTCGGGTCGGTGAGGACGGCGGCGGCGCCGAGGCCGGCCGCCTGGGTCACGAAGTCGGCGCCGTGCAGTCGTGCGCCGGGCAGTGCGGCGTACACGTCACCGGGGCGCACCGCGCGGGAGTCATGGGTGATGCCCGTGACCCCGACGTCGCTCCCCGGCCTCTCGGCGCCCAGCTGATCGGCCAGCTCCGCGAGGGGGGTGGCGGAGACGTGAACCGGACGCGGCGGCCCCGGATATGTCACAGGAACGCCCTTCTGGGTGGTTTGGGACTGATCAGCTTGTGGCACGGCGGTGAGCGTACCGGGCTCACCCCCGCCGGGGCGAAGCGAGGGCGCGGACGGGGTGTGCGGGGCGGAGTGCTCCCCGGGGTCCGGAGTGATCGTTGTCACGAGTGGTTCCTGGTCCGTTGTGCGTGGGTGCTGAGCCTGGCGTGCGGTCGGGGGCGGTCACGGCGTGAACGAGACGGGCAGCCGGGCGGCGTGGACGCCGGTGGGCGGGACCTGAAGGGTCTTCAGGGCGAACTCCATCACCTGCTTGAAGACGGGTCCGCAGATCTGGCCGCCGTAGTGGCTGCCCTTCGTGGCGTTCTGGATCGCGCAGTAGACGGTGATCCGCGGCTTGTCCGCGGGGGCGAATCCGGCGAAGGACGAGGTGTAGCCGTTGTACTTGCCGGTGGCCGGATCCACGCGGTTGGCCGTACCCGTCTTGCCCGCGACCCGGTACCCGGGGATGCGCGCCTTGATGCCCGTGCCCTGTTCGTCGTCCACCACGGACTCCAGCATCTGGGCGAGGGTCTTCGCCGTCTTCTCGCTCACGACCCGGGTCTTCCTGGGCGCGGCGGCGGGCGTGAAGCGGCCGTCGGGTCCCTTCGTGCCGCGCACCAGGGTCGGCTCGATCCGGACGCCGCCGTTGGCGATCGTCGAGTAGACGGACGCCGCCTGCATCGCGTTGATCGACACGCCCTGGCCGAAAGGGATCGTGTACTGCTGCGAGGTCGACCACTTGCCGGCGGGCGCGAGGATGCCCGCCGTCTCGCCGGGGAATCCGAGCCCGGTGTCGCTGCCGATGCCGAACTTGCGCAGATACGAGTAGAGGACCTGGTTGGCCTGTTCCTGGGTCCTGCCGAGCTGGCCGGTCGCCAGAATGGTGCCGATGTTGCTGGACTTGGCGAGCACCCCGTTGAGCGTGAGGTTCCAGGTGGCGTGGTCGACGTCGTCCTGGAAGAGCCGGTCGCCGCGGTGCAGCCGGTTGGGCACGACGACATGGGTCTCGGGGGTGGCCACGTTCTCCTGCAGGACGGCGGCCATCGACATCAGCTTGGCGGTGGAGCCGGGCTCGTAGGCGTCCTGGAGGGCCGCGTTGCCCATGGCCGCCGCGTTGGCCTGGGTGAGGTCGTTGGGGTCGAAGCCCGGCGAGTTGGCCATGGCGAGGACCTGGCCGGTCCGGGTGTCCTGCACTATCACGTAGCCGCGGTCCGCCCCGGACGTCTTCACCTGCTGGGTGATGGCGTCCTGCGCGGCCCACTGGATGTCCCGGTCGATGGTCAGCTCGACGTCGGAGCCGGCCACGGCCGGTGTCTCGGTGGAGCCCACGGTCGGCACCTGACGGCCCCCGGACTGGGCGTAGCGGATCTTGCCGTCCTTGCCGGTGAGCTCCTTGTTCAGCTGCTGCTCGATGCCGCCGCCGCCCTTGCCGTCGGCGTTGACCCAGCCCAGTATCCCGGCGGCGAGATCGCCGTTCGGGTACACGCGCTTGCTGGCCGGCACCGCGAGGACGCCCGCGAGGACGTTGACCGTGTTCTTGTCGGTCTCCGCCTTGGTCCCGAGCGTGCTCTTCAGGTCCTTGATCTGCTGCCAGACCTGGGGGGTGCGGCGGTGCGCGAGGAGGGTGTAGCGGGTGTTCGCCGTCCGCAGTCTCCTGGCGACGGTGTCCACGTCCTGGCCGATGATCGGGCCGAGGAGCGCGGCGGCCTGTTCGGGAGCGTCGCCGATCCCGGTGGCCGCGCGCGTGAACATCGTCGGGTCCGCGGTGATGTCGTACGCGTCCACGCTCGTCGCCAGTTCGACGCCGTCGCGGTCGGTGATCCCACCGCGCTCGGCGGCCAGCGTGCGCCCGACGTACCGGTTCTGCTCCGCCTTCGCGGCGTAGGTGCCCGCGTCCACGGCCTGCACCTGGAGCAGCCGTACGACGAACGCGATCATCACCAGCGTCAGCGCGAGGCTGACCATGCGCAGCCGGGGGCGGGGGCTGCCGAGCCGGATGACGCGCGGGCCGTAGGAGCGGTTCGCGGCCGGGCGGCGTACGGGGCGGGCGCCCGGCCCCGGACGGCTCCGGCCGCCGGGCCGTACGGGCCTGGCGGGGCCGGGTACTCGGCGGCGCGGCGGTTCCCTGTCGGACACTTCCGTCACCTGCCGGGGATTGTGGAGGGCTGTGTGGACGGGGCGGGGGCCCGGGTGGTGAGCGCGCCCGGGGACGGCTGCCGCGGCGCGGACGCCGGGGAGGAGGACGGTGCCACGCTCCGCGCCGGGCCCGCGGTCGCGGCCGGGGTGCGGGTCGCCACGGGGGCGAGGACCTCGGGCGGGGTGATCATCGGGGCCCGCGCGGCGGACCCCTGGCCGGCGGCTCCGGGAACGCCCTTGACCGTGCCGTTCGGGTTGAGGAAGGCCGGGTCGCCGCCGGGGACCATGCCGAGTTCGCGGGCGCGGCGCTGGAGGGCGTCAGGGGCGGAGTAGGCGTCCACGTCCCGCTGGAGGGCCTGTTCCTCGTCGGTCAGGCTCTTGGTCTGCTTCTGCAGGTCGTCGAGACGGAACGCCCCTTCGCTGAGCGCCGAGTTCAGCACGAGGAGCCCGATGAGACCGCCGCCGAGGAGAAGGACGACCAGGAGGACGAACGGGGTGCGGGCGGCCTGCCCGGCCCCGGCCGGAAGGAGCCGCGCGAGCCGGGCGGCCCGCCCCCTGAGTTCGGGTTTGCCGCTCACGCGCCCTCCCTGTGGGTCCGGTGTGCCGGCTTCACGGCCGCTCCATGGGTTCGGTGCCCGTACTCACGAAGCAGCCGCGGGTTCGGTTCCCGGACCCACGAAGGCGTCGGGCGTCCGGATTCCCGGCCTCCGCCGTCCGGCGGGTCCGCGAAGCGGGCGCGCGACCTGGTGCGAGTTCGGGTTTCCGGCTCACGGCCCCTCCTTCTCCCCGCGCCTCACTCGGCGGCTTCCTCGCGGATGCGCTGTGCCCCCCGCAGCCGGGCGGGAGCCGCTCGCCGGTTCTCGGCGACCTCTTCCTCGGTGGGAAGTTCGGCACCGCGGGTGAGGAGCTTGAGCCGGGGCTGGTAGCGCTCGGGGACGACCGGCAGCCCGGGCGGCGCGGTGTTGGCGGCGCCCGCCGCGAACACCTGCTTGACGAGACGGTCCTCCAGCGAGTGGTACGACAGCACGGCGATGCGGCCGCCGACGGCGAGCGCCTTCACGGCCGCGGGAACCGCCCTCTCCAGGACACTCAGTTCACCGTTGACCTCGATGCGCAGCGCCTGGAAGGTGCGCTTGGCGGGATTGCCCCCGGTGCGCTTGGCCGCCTGGGGCAGCGCGTCACGGATCAGCTCGACGAGCCGCGCGCTGTTGGTGAAGGGCTCCTTCTCGCGCTCGCGCACGACCGCGGAGACGATCCGCTTGGCCTGCTTCTCCTCGCCGTACGCCCGCAGGATCCGCACCAGTTCGCCCGGCGGGTAGGTGTTGAGCACCTCGGCGGCGCTCATGCCGGTCGTCTGGTCCATGCGCATGTCGAGCGGGGCGTCCTGCGCGTACGCGAACCCCCGGTCCGCCTCGTCGAGTTGCATGGAGGAGACGCCGAGGTCGAACAGGACGCCCTGCACGCGCGGGATGTCCAGGCGGTCGAGCACGTCGGGGAGTTCGTCGTAGACGGCGTGCACCAGGGAGGCCCGGTCGCCGTAGGGGGCGAGCCGCTCCCCGGACAGGCGCAGCGCCTCCTTGTCACGGTCCAGGGCCACGAGCCGCGCTTCGGGGAAGCGGGTGAGGAGTGCCTCGCTGTGACCGCCGAGCCCGAGCGTGCAGTCGACGACCACGGCTCCCGGCTCCGCGAGGGCCGGGGCCAGCATGTCCAGGCACCGCTTGAGCATGACCGGGACGTGCCGACTCCGCCCGTCCGGCTGCCCGCCGTCCTCCGGTCGCCCGCTGTCGCCCTCGTCGGGAAGCGCTTCGCGCCCTTGCATTCCGGGCCCTCTCAGGTCCGGCGCGGCCCTACGCACCGCCGGGTCCCCACCCGCTCGGGAAGGGGAGGTCTGCTGGCGCCGGATGAGTGGCGTCAGCCGACCGGGAGCGGGAGGAGGCCGAGCCGTACGTACGCGCCGCGCACGCGGGGAGACTCCGGAAAGTCGCCGGGTCTCCAGGGGAAAACTGTCCAGCGGGGAGAGCCTCGCCTCCCGCTTCGCGTCACTTTAGTCCACGGTGTCTCGCGGTCAATCAACCGGCATGCGCGTCGCGGACGACGCTCGGACCGAAGCCGCGGATCCGGAAGAATCACCCGAACGGGCACGTCGTCACCGCCCGTGTGGATTACCTCACAACAAGCCGCGATGACATTCTTTGTCCCCTCCCACAGCAGGACCGCGTCATACGTGACCAGTACCGTCATGGGTATGACGACTTCCGCATCTGTTCCCACCGAACCCGAAGGCGCCATAGCGGCGGAGGGCACGGTTACCGACCGTCTCGTCGGCGCGAACGAGAGATACGCCGCCGCTTTCACCGACCCGGGGATGGACGCCCGCCCCGTGCTGCGGGTCGCGGTGGTCGCGTGCATGGACGCCCGGCTCGACCTGCACTCCGCGCTCGGCCTGGAACTGGGTGACTGCCACACCATCCGCAACGCCGGCGGTGTGGTCACCGACGACGTGATCCGCTCCCTCACCATCAGCCAGCGGGCGCTCGGCACCCGCAGCGTGGTCCTCATCCACCACACCGGCTGCGGCCTGGAGTCCCTCACCGAGGACTTCCGGCACGACCTGGAGATGGAGGTCGGCCAGCGCCCCGCGTGGGCGGTCGAGGCCTTCCGGGACGTCGAACAGGACGTACGGCAGTCGATGCAGCGCGTGCGCACCTCCCCGTTCCTGGTGCACACCGACGACGTGCGCGGCTTCGTCTTCGACGTCACGACCGGACTGCTGCGGGAGATAGACCCCTCCTGACCGGCCCCGTCGGACCCCCCGGTCGCAGGCCCTCCGCAGCTCGTGGGACCCTCTCTTCACAAAAAACCCCGGCAGCCCGGTGCCCAAAGAGCCGTAAGAACTGACATATCGCGGCCACTTGTCCACAGGCGGATGACACGAACCGGTAACGGCAACAAGAATGCGGGTGTGGCGTCACGCGGAACCTTTCGCGCGTGGTGTCCGTGTTTCGGGGTGGGCCGGTCCGCACAGGGCGTCGGCCCGAACGGGCCGAGGAGGGCCGGGTGACGACCTATGACGATCGAGCGAGCCTTACAGATCTGACCGCCACTGCGGAGCGTGTCCGCAGTTCGGTGGAAGGAGTGATCGAAGGCAAGCCTGAGGTCGTACGGCTTTCGCTGACCGTGCTGCTCGCCGAGGGTCATCTTCTGATCGAGGATGTCCCGGGCGTCGGCAAGACCATGCTCGCCAAGGCGCTGGCACGGTCCATCGACTGTTCGGTGCGGCGCATTCAGTTCACGCCGGACCTGCTGCCCTCGGACATCACGGGGGTGTCCATCTGGGACCAGCAGCGCCGGGACTTCGAGTTCAAGCCGGGCGCGATCTTCGCGCAGATCGTGATCGGCGACGAGATCAACCGCGCCTCGCCCAAGACGCAGTCCGCGCTCCTGGAGTCGATGGAGGAGCGGCAGGTCACCATCGACGGGCAGACCTACGAACTGCCCAGCCCGTTCATGGTGGTGGCCACCCAGAACCCGGTCGAGATGGAGGGCACCTACCCGCTGCCCGAGGCCCAGCGCGACCGCTTCATGGCCCGTGTCTCCATCGGCTACCCCAGCGCGGAAGCCGAACTGCAGATGCTGGACATCCACGGCGGGGTGAACCCGCTCGACGACCTCCAGCCGGTCGCCCACGCCCACGACATCGTGAAACTGATCGACGCGGTCCGCACGGTCCACGTCGCCGACCCGGTGCGCCGCTACGCGGTGGAACTGGTGGCCGCCACGCGCACCCACCCCGACCTCAGACTCGGCGCCTCGCCGCGTGCCACGCTCCATCTGCTGCGCGCGGCGAAGGCGTCCGCCGCTCTCAGCGGCCGGGAATTCGCGCTGCCGGACGATGTGCAGGCGCTCGCCGTCGCGGTCCTGGCCCACCGCCTGCTGCCCACGGCCCAGGCGCAGTTGAACCGCCGCACGGCCGAGCAGGTCGTCCAGGAGATCATCCAGCGCACCCCGGTGCCCGCCGCGCCCCAGCAGTCCGGCCTCTCGATGGGCCGGGGCGCGCCCACGTTCGGTCAGCAGCCGCCCCGGAGGCTGTGATGACGCAGGCGAGCACGGGGCACACCGCCGAGGGGGACAAGGGCGGGCTGCGCACCGCGCTCGCCGGGCTCACCACACGCGGTCGCTCGTTCCTGGCCGCCGGTGTGGCCGCCATGATCTGCGCGTACGTCCTGGGACAGAGCGACCTGCTCCGGGTCGGCCTGCTCCTCGCGATCGTGCCGCTGCTCTGCGCGACCGTGCTGTACCGCACCCGCTACCGGGTCGCGGGCAGCCGCAGGCTCTCCCCCGGGCGGGTACCCGCCGGCTCCGAGGCCCGCGTGCATCTGCGCATGGACAACATCTCGCGGCTGCCCACCGGCCTGCTGATGCTCCAGGACAAGGTTCCGTACGTCCTCGGTCCGCGCCCCCGCTTCGTGCTGGACCGGGTGGAGGCGGGCGGCCGCCGCGAGGTGTCCTACCGGGTCCGCTCGGACCTGCGCGGCCGCTATCCGCTGGGCCCGCTGCAGCTGCGGCTGACCGACCCGTTCGGCATGTGCGAGCTGACCCGCGCCTTCTCGACGTACGACACCCTGACGGTCATCCCGCGCGTGGAGGCGCTGCCGCCGGTGCGGCTGACCGGCGAGGCGAAGGGATACGGCGACGGACGGCAGCGCTCGCTGGCCCTGGCCGGCGAGGACGACATCATTCCGCGCGGGTACCGCTACGGCGACGACCTGCGCCGCGTGCACTGGCGGCTGACCGCCCGTTACGGCGAGCTGATGGTCCGCCGCGAGGAACAGCCCCAGCGCTCCCGCTGCACCGTGCTGCTCGACACCCGGGGCATCGCCTTCCAGGGCGCGGGCCCCGATTCGGCCTTCGAGTGGGCCGTCTCGGGCACGGCGTCGACGCTTGTGCACATGTTCGAACGCGGCTTCTCGGTCCGCCTTCTGACGGACACCGGCACCTCGGTGCCCGGCGAGGGCGCCGACGGGTTCGCGGGCGCCAGTCAGGAGTCGGCGGACGCCGCCGGGATGATGATGGACACGCTCGCCGTCATCGACCACTCGGACGGCACGGGCCTGTCCCGGGCCTACGACGTGCTGCGCGGCGGCAACGAGGGACTGCTGATCGCCTTCCTCGGCGATCTCGACGAGGAGCAGGCGACGGTGCTCGGCAGGATGCGTCAGCGCAGCGGGGGCGCCGTCGCGTTTCTGCTGGACAGTGAGTCCTGGGTGCGGGAACCGACCGAGGTGCCGGGCCCGTTGGACAGGAGCGTGGACCGGCTGCGCATGCTGCGCGAGGCGGGCTGGACCGCCGTGACGGTGCCGCGGGGGGCGTCGCTCGCCGACCTGTGGCGCGAGGCGGACCGCCAGCGCACGCACGTGGCGTCGACGGGGACTACCGCGGGGGGTGGTGGCGTATGAGCGGGCGAGCCCGACTGGCGTTGTGCGCGGCGGCGGCCACGATGATGACGTCCTGCGCGCTGTTGCCGCTGGTGAGCCCGGCGACATGGATCTTCCAGGCGTGGTTCCTGCTGGCCGTACAGACCGGTGTGGGCGCGCTGACCCGGCGGGTTCCGCTGGCCCGGCCGCTGACCGTGGCGGCGCAGGCGCTGGTGACGCTGATGCTGCTGACGCTGGTCTTCGCCCACGACCAGGCCGTCGCCGGGATCGTCCCCGGGCCCGAGGCCTTCCAGCACTTCTCGGACCTGCTCCAGGCGGGCACCGACGACGTGGGCAGATACTCGATTCCGGCCCCGCTGTCGGACGGGATCCGGCTGATGGTGGTCGGCGGTGTCCTGGTGATCGGGCTCGCGGTGGACACCCTCGCGGTGACCTACCGCAGCGCAGCGCCCGCCGGCCTTCCGCTGCTCGCCCTGTACTCGGTCGCCGCGGGCCTCTCCAACGACGGCGTGGGCTGGCTGTGGTTCCTGCTCGCGGCCACCGGTTATCTGATGCTGCTGCTGGCCGAGGGCCGGGACCGGCTCGCGCAGTGGGGCCGCGTTTTCGGCGGCTCCGGCGGAGCGGCCCGCGCGTCCGGACCGGAGTCCGCGGGCGGCGCCGTCGCGCCCGTCAGCACCGGGTGGCGGATCGGCGCGGTCGCGCTGGTCGTCGCCCTGTTCGTGCCGTTCGTCATGCCCTCGCTCGGTGCCGGCCTGCTGGGCGGCGGGCGCGGTCTCGGCAACGGCACGGGGGGCGGCGGCACGATCTCCGCGGTGAACCCGCTGGTCTCGCTCCGCGACAGTCTGAACGTGGACGAGGACCGCACGGTCATGACGTACCGCACCAACACGGCGCAGACGCAGGACCTGTATCTGCGGATCGTCTCGCTTGACGACTTCGACGGGACGGCGTGGAAGCCCGCCCAGCGCCACATCGTGGACGTGCCGAAGACGTTCCCGGCGCCGATCGGTCTCTCCGGCCAGGTCAGGCGGGCGACGATCCAGACCAGTATCGCGGCGGCCGACTGGTACGCGCAGGACTGGCTGCCGATGCCGTATCCGGCCAGCAAGGTGAACATCAACGGGAGCTGGCGCTACGAGCCCGTGGGGCGCACCCTCGTCGGGGACCACGGACAGAACACGCGCGGTGTGCGGTACCAGGTCACGAGCCTGATGGTGGAGCCGACCGCGCAGCAGCTGGCGAACGCCCCGGAGCCCTCGCCGGCCATGAAGCGCGAGTACACCAAGGTTCCGGAGTCGTTGCCCGCGGTGGTGGCGGCCACGGCCCGCAAGGTCACGGCGGGCTCGGCCAACCGCTACGAACAGGCGGTCAAGCTCCAGGACTACTTCGCCGTCAGCGGCAACTTCCGGTACAACACCCAGGTGCAGGCCGGCAGCGGCTCGACGGCGATCGCGAACTTCCTGAAGGACAAGGAAGGCTTCTGCGTCCACTTCTCCTTCGCGATGGCCTCGATGGCGCGGACGCTCGGCATTCCGGCCCGCGTGGCGGTCGGCTTCACGCCCGGGACTCCGCAGGCCGACGGTTCGATGTCGGTGGGTCTGCGGGACGCGCACGCCTGGCCCGAGCTGTACTTCGAGGGCGTGGGCTGGACGCGCTTCGAGCCGACCCCGAGCCGGGGCACGGTGCCGTCGTACACGCAGACGAAAACGCCGGGCAACGACGTGCCGGCCGCGCCGAAGCCGTCGTTCTCGACGTCCGCGGCGCCCTCCACGGCGCCGTCGGCCGGCGAGACCTGCTCGGCTCAGCTGCGGAGGATGGCGGCCTGTCCCAGCCAGTCCTCGGCGGTGGCGGTAGGCCCCCAGGACGACGGCGGGTTCTGGTCCTCGGCCGTCTGGCTGACGCTGGCCGTGCTCCTGGTCGTGGGAGTGGTGCTGCTGCCGCTGCTGCTGCCCATGCTGTGGCGGCTGCGGGTACGGGCCGTCCGGCTCGGCGGCCACGGCCGCACCGAGGCGGACGTGGCGGCGTACACGCTGGGGGCCTGGCTGGAGGTGACCGATTCGGCGTGGGACTACGGGATCGTGCCGGAGGAGTCGCAGACGCCGAGGAAGGCCGCCGAGCGGATCGTCGCGCTGGGGCACCTGGATCCACTGGCCGCGGTCTCCGTGCACCGGCTGGCAGCGGCCGTGGAGCAGGTTCTCTACGCTCCGCACCCCAGGCCGGAGGCGGGCCTCGCGAACGACGCGCGCCGTGTCGGGCAGGCCTTCTGGATCTCCGCGAGCCATCCCGCCCGGCTGCGTGCTCTTCTCGCCCCTCGTTCGGCCGTCCGGGTGATCTGGGCGGCGTCGGCCTTCATGACAACCCTGAGAACACGCCTGTCGGCTCGTCGGCAGTCCCTGTTCCACCGCCCGTCGAGCCAGAACGGCTGACGGCCGGGCACCGGGCGCCGGCCCATGCCTGAGCGCCAACGGCCCAGGTGACCCGGCGAGAGCTGGGCCGCCCGGGGCCGGCCGGACGCAGGCCCCGGGCGGCCCGGGGCCATCCTGACGCGGGCCGGCCCGACGCCGGCCCGTGGCCGGGTACGCGGCGGCTGTCCGACCGCGCGTACGCGTGAGGGGGCGTCCACCCTGATCCGGGTGGACGCCCCCTCATGCGTATGTCTGCGGCTGCGACGCCGGAGGCTCAGTTACCGCCCTGTTCGTCGCGACGACGCTGCCAGCGCTGTTCGATTCGATCCATTACGGAACGGCGTTGCCGGACCTGACGGCGAGCGGCGGGCGAGCCCGACGCGGCCGGCTGTTCACCCGGCTTGGGAGCTTTGCGCCAACCGGTGACGGCAAGCACCGCACAGCCCAGCATGACGAGGAAGCCCACAACGCTCAGCCAGATCTGAACTGCGACCATTCCAGCCATGAGGAGCGCGATACCCACCAGGAAGCCCGCGACCGCCTGGTAAACCCGTCGCCGGGTGTACGTACGCAGCCCGCTTCCCTCAAGCGCTGTCGCGAACTTGGGATCTTCGGCGTACAGCGCTCGCTCCATCTGCTCGAGCATTCGCTGCTCGTGCTCCGAGAGCGGCACGGAGTCCTCCTCATCGTGCAGTCGCCGGGGCGACCGGGGGTCCCCTTCAGGATAGGCAGGGAATCGCCCCCGTGAAACCCGCCCCTCTACGCCAATTCGCCAACCGGAACCCGTCATGGCACCCCGATGCGCTGAGGCGTGCATTCCCCAGCGAACGGTCCGTCATGCCGGACGGTCTCCCCCGATCATACGGCGCCGAGCACTCGATCGGGTGGTCTGTGGCGTACTCCATCTGCTGCCGAGCCCCTGATCAGCGGCGCACCACGGGAGCAGCTCAGTCCTCGGCAGCCCCTCGGGCCTCACCGAGCACATGGAGCTGTGTGGCCACGGAGTGGAACGCGGAGAGCTCGGCCGCCGCCGCCTCCAGCTTCAGGAGGGCCTCCAGGGCACCCGGCTCGGTGTCCACCAGGACCCCCGGCACGAGGTCCGCGAAGACCCGTACGCCGTGCACGGCGGCGACGTGCAGGCCCGCGCCCGCGACCAGGGAGGTGAGCTGTTCGGCGGTGAACCGGTGCGGAACAGGATCACCCTCGCCCCAGCGTCCGTCCGGGTCGTCGAGCGCGTGCCGGGCCTCCTTGAAGTGCCCGGCGAGGGCGCGGGCCAGCACGGCTCCGCCCTGGCCGGCGGCCAGGAGGCTGAGCACGCCCTCGGGCCGCAGCGCGTCCACCACGTTGCGGACGCCTTCCGCGGGTTCGTCGAGGTACTCCAGGACGCCGTGGCAGAGCACGGCGTCGTAGTGGCCGCGCTCGACCACGTCGAACAGGCCGTGCGCGTCGCCCTGGACGCCTTGCACGCGGTCGGCGACGCCTGCCTCGGCGGCGCGGCGCTCCAGCGCGAACAGCGCGTTCGGGCTGGGGTCGACGACGGTGACACGGTGCCCGAGGCGGGCCACGGGCACGGCGAAGTTGCCGCTGCCGCCGCCTGTGTCCAGTACGTCGAGCGACTCCCGCCCGGCGGTCTTGACCCGGCGGTCCAGGGCGTCCTTGAGGACCTCCCAGACCACGGCGGTACGGAGAGAAGCGCGGGGGCGCATCGGGTCCGACACGGCAGTTGACTCCTCGGTGCGGCACCGCCTGGTGAACGGCGGAGCGGTCTTCGGGCCTCCCGGAGGGGAGGCAGCAGGCGCGTCCACCCTATTGCCTCCGCCGCCGTCACCGAGCCTCCGTCTCACGTGCGCCGGATCATGGGACGAGCGGGTACCGGATCGCCCGACAACCGTGCGCCGGATCAGGTGAGGAGCGGATGCCCGACGGACGCCGGGCCGCTGTCGGCCCGGGTTCCGCCCCGGGCTCCCCCGTCGGTCAACCCGCGTCCGGAACCCCCCTGTCCGCCATGTCCCGGCCCCCGTCCTGCCGGGGCTGGGGCAGCACGGGCTGCAGCACCAGCATCCGCTCGACAAGGCGCAGGAACATGGCGACGTCGCGTATCAGGTCGTCGGCGTCGCGGGTGGTGGCGGCTCCCTGGATGCCCGCCTCCGCGCGGGCACGGCGGGTGGCCCCGGAGGCGAACAGCGCGCTCCACTCGGTGAGTTCGGGGGCGATCTCGGGGAGGACTTCCCAGGCGCTGCGGATACGGGCCCTGCGCCGGGAGGCGGGCTCCGGGCGGGCGCGCGCCGCGAGGACGGCGGCGGCGGTGCGCAGGGCGGCCAAATGGGCTGTCGCGTACCGCTCGTTGGCGGTTTCCAGAGCCGTCGCCTCGTCGAGTCCGGCGCGGGCCTGGGAGAGCAGGTCGAGGGCGGCGGGCGGGGCCGTGGCCCGGCGGAGCACGGGGTGCACGTCGCCCGCCGGTCCGGTCGGTGAGGGGGCAGGGCCGGTGGCGCGGCGCCGACGGGCGGCGGCTGCGGACGAGCTGGCCATGACGAACCTCCTGTCGTCGTGTGACGGCACTGTGGCCGTATGTGCCCATCGTGCGGTATGCCACTGACAATCCGTTCTGACCTGCGCTTTTGCTTCGATCGAAGGTTCGGGATAGTTTTTGCACTGACCAGTCAGTTCAAAAGCAGTCCGATGGTGTTTCAGGGGATGGGGGAGCTGTGGACGGTCCGCACGGACTGGGCGTCACGGCCGAGGACTTCGGACTCGAGGGGCCCCGCGGGTGGGCGTTCCGCGGGGTCCGTCTCGACGCGGAGCCCGGATCGCTCATCGCGATCGAGGGGCCGTCCGGTTCCGGCCGCACGTGCCTGCTGCTCGCCCTCACGGGCCGGATGAAGGCCACCGAGGGGACGGCGGCCGTGGGTTCGTCGGGGCTGCCCAGGCAGATGGCCGCCGTGCGCCGGGCGAGCGCGCTCGCCCACGTGCCCGGGGTCACGGACCTCGACCCCGCCCTGACCGTCGGGGAGCACCTGCGGGAACGGGCCCTGCTGCAGCGGCGGTTCGGGGGTTCACTGCGCGCTCTGCTGCGGCCTCGCGGCGAGCGCGTGAGCGAGACCGGGCTCCGGATCGACGCCGCGTTGGCAGCCGCCGGACTCGACCCGCGGACGCTGCCCAAGGGGCCGAGAACCGCCGTACGCGATCTGGAACGGCTCGAAGCGCTGCGGCTTTCCCTCGCGCTGGCCCTGATCGGGCGCCCACGGCTGCTCGGGGTCGACGACACCGACCTCAAGCTCTCGGACGCCGAACGGGCCGAGGTCTGGGCCCTGTTGGCGTCTCTCGCCGCGTCCGGCACCACGGTCGTGGCGGTGTGCAGCGAGGCTCCGGAGGGCGCCGTCGTCGTGTCCACCGCACCGTGCGACACGTCGAAGACCGCCGAGGGCCAGGACCCCGACCCCAGCCCCGACCCCGACAGCGACAGCGACAGCGACAGCGACAGCGACAGCGACAGCGGGAAGCACGGCAAGGAGACGGCCGATGCGCTCGTCTGAACTGGCCTTTCTCGAACTCCGTCGCTTCGGCCGGGGCAAACTCCCGCGTGCCGCGCTGGTGGCGCTCCTGCTGCTGCCCCTGCTGTACGGCGCCCTGTATCTGTGGTCGTTCTGGGACCCGTACGGCCGTCTCGACCGCATCCCCGTGGCGCTGGTGAACGACGACAAGGGGGCGACAACCGACGGCCGGAAGGTCACCCTCGGGGACACCATCACCGAGGGGCTGCGCGACAGCGGCACCTTCGAGTGGCACGAGGTGAGCTCCGCCGAGGCCCACCGCGGTGTGGAGGACGGCACGTACTACCTGTCGCTGACCATGCCGGGCGACTTCAGCGAGAGGATCGCGTCCAGCTCCGGGGCGTCCCCCGAGACGAGCGCGCTCCAGGTGCGGACCAACGACGCGAACAACTACATCGTCGGGCAGATCTCCCGCACGGTGTTCAGCGAGGTGCGGACGGCCGCGTCCACGAAGGCCTCGCGTTCGTTCCTCGACAAGATCTTCGTCTCGTTCTCGGACATCCACGGGAAGACCGTGCGGGCGGCCGAGGGCGCCGACCGGCTCAGCAGCGGTCTCGGCACGGCGAAGAAGGGCTCCAAGGACCTCGTGGACGGTCTGAAGGAGGCCAAGAAGGGCAGCGGAAAGCTCTCCGGGGGGCTGCGGAAGCTCACCACCGGCGCGGCTGACCTGGAGGACGGTTCACGCCAGGTCGCGGACGGCACCAGGGCGCTGGCCGCCGAGGTCGACGGGGTCGCAAAGAAGGCGGGCCCCTTCCTCAAGGACAACGAGAAGTCGATCGGTGACACGGCCCGGCTGGTCGCGGACTCGGCCGCGGGGATCCGCCACAACCTCGACACCCTGGTGAAGACGGCTCCGGCCGCCGCCAAGGGCGCGCACGCCGCGTCCGACGCGCTGAACACCGTCCACCGCGACCGGTGCGAGAACCTGCCGGTCCCCGACCCGGCGTGTCCCGAACTGAGGAAGGCCAAGGAGGCGGCTTCCGACGTCGTCGCGGTCGCCGACGACGTGAACGCGCTGATCGGCGACCAGGACGGCGATCTCGGCAGGCTGGACAAGAGCCTGGCGACGCTGGAGAAGCAGGCGCGCGCCCTCGCCGACCGCTCGCCGCGGCTCTCCGAGGACCTCGACGACGCCGTCTCCAGGATCGACAAGTTGAACGAGGGGGCCACCGCGGTCGCCCGGGGCGCGAAGCGGCTGCACTCCGGTCTCGGCACCACCAGCACCGGCGCGGCCGGCCTTGACAAGGGCGTGGGCCGGCTGAAGACCGGCGCGACCGACCTCGACGGCGGACTGTACAAGCTCGTCGGCGGCTCCGGGAAGCTGGCGGGCGGCCTGCACGACGGCGCCGGGCGGATCCCCGACTACGACAAGCCCGACCGCGACCTGCGCACCCAGGTCATGGCCGACCCGGTGCAGATGGCCTCCAGGGACCTGCACAAGGCGCCCAACTACGGCACCGGATTCGCCCCGTACTTCATCCCGTTGTCCCTGTGGGTCGGCGCGATGGTGGCGTACATGCTGATCCAGCCGCTGAACCGGCGCGCGCTCGCCGCTGGCGCCTCGGCGTGGCGCATCGCGCTGGCGGGCTGGCTGCCGGTCGCCGTCGTCGGTGTGTTCCAGACGGCCGCCCTGATGGCGGTGCTGCACTGGGCGATCGGCCTCCAGATGACCCGGGCGGCCGGAACGGTGGGCTTCCTGTTCCTGGTGGCGGCCTGCTTCGCGGCGATCGTGCAGTGGCTGAACGCGCGCTTCGGAGCGGCGGGCCGGATCCTCGTCCTGGCCTTCCTGATGCTCCAGCTCACGTCGGCGGGCGGCACCTACCCCGTCCAGACCAGTCCGGGCTTCTTCAACGCGATCCACCCCTTCCTGCCGATGAGTTACGTCGTCGAGGCTCTCCGGAGACTCATCACCGGCGGCGGCCTGGAGCCGGTGCGGACGGCGTGCGCCGTCCTGACGGCCTTCACGGTGGGCGCCCTCGCGCTCACCGCCCTGACGGCGCGCCGCAGGCAGGTGTGGACCCTCGACCGGCTGCACCCGGACCTGAGCCTGTGACCGCGCGCGCGGGTGCTCCTGTGACAATCGGAGCCATGGAAAGCAGCAGCACCACGGCGGGCGGCGGCGGCCGCCGCGAGGCGACCCGGCAGAAACTCTACGAAGCGGCCGTCACCCTGATCGCCGAACAGGGCTTCTCCGCCACCACGGTGGACGAGATCGCCGAGCGGGCCGGGGTCGCGAAGGGCACGGTCTACTACAACTTCGCGAGCAAATCGGTCCTCTTCGAAGAGCTGCTGCGGCACGGCGTGGGGCTCCTCACCGCCTCGCTGCGGGAGGCGGCGGAGCAGACCGCCAGGGACGGCGGCAGCAACGTCGACGCGCTGGACGCGATGATCCGGGCCGGGCTCGTCTTCATCAACCGCTATCCGGCGTTCACCCAGCTGTACGTGGCGGAGCTCTGGCGCACCAACCGGGCCTGGCAGTCCACGCTGATGGTGGTGCGGCAGCAGGCGGTGGCGGTCGTCGAGGGCGTTCTGCGCGACGCGGTGGCGGGCGGGGAACTCAGCGACGAGATCGACATCCCGCTGACGGCGGCGGCGCTGGTCGGGATGGTCCTGGTGGCGGCCCTGGACTGGCAGGCCTTCCAGCCGGAACGCTCCCTGGACGACGTCCACGCGGCGCTGTCCCGGCTCCTCCAGGGGCGTGTGAGCGGCCACGGCTGAGCCGGGGCGGCGACCGCGGCGCCCGGCTCCCCGGACCTCCCATCGCACCGGGCGCGGGCGTTGCGAACACGAAAGCGCCGGTCCGGACAGCCGCGTCCCCCGCGGGCCGTCCGTGCCGGCGCTTCGTCGTGCTCCCCCGTACCCCGCGTTGGGCCCCCGTTCGGTCGTCCCCCGGGTTCCCCCGTGCCTCACTCCCGCCGAGCGCGTCGGCGGAAGGAGCGGCCAAGGGCGCGAGTTCCGTTCCGCCGCCCCGTGTCGGCGGTGCCGGAGCCGCGCCCCTCTCCGTGTCTCCACTCTGTCGTTCGCGCAGGTCGGACCCATCCGTGCGGCTACTCATCTCACCCTGTAGGTACGGATACTCAGGCATACGCGCTCAGACCCAGGACGCCCCGTCGCGAACTGGCTACGATCGCCCCCGTGTCCGTACTCCCCCTGGTCTTCACCAGCGGCTGGGCCAGCGGCATCAACGCGTACGCGGTGGTGCTGCTTCTCGGTCTCTTCGGCGCGACCGGGCTGAGCGACGAGGTCCCCGAGGCCCTGCAACGCCCTGAGATCCTGGTCACAGTCGGCGTTCTGTTCCTCTGCGAGGCGGTCGCCGACAAGATCCCGTACGTCGACTCGGTGTGGGACTCCGTGCACACCGTGATCCGGCCGGCGGCGGGCGCGTGGGTCGGGGCGCTGCTCGCCGGACAGAGCGGCTCGGTCTCGGATCTGACAGCCGGCCTGATCGGCGGCTCGACGGCGCTGGCGAGCCACACGGTCAAGGCCGGCACACGGATGGCGATCAACACCTCGCCTGAGCCGTTCAGCAATCTCGTGATGAGCACCGCCGAGGATCTCGGCGTCGCGGGCGTCCTCACGCTGGCGATGTTCCATCCCGTGGCCGCGGCGGTCGTCGCCGGTGTCCTGCTGTTCACCGGGCTCGGATTGCTCTACTTCCTCGTCTCGCGGATCAGACGGTTTCTGCGCCGCCGGGCGCGGCGCCGGCAGGAGCGGCGGATGTCCACGACGGCGGTGCCACCGCCCGGCCACGCGCCACCGCCCGGCCACGCGCCACCGCCCGGCCACACGCCGCCGCCGGGCCACGCGCCGCGGGCCGACCGCGGCTGACCGACCCTCGGGGACCTGACCGCCCTCACCTCCAGGGAGGGCTTCCCGACCTTCCCGACCTCAGGGACGGGACTGTCGGTGGGGGCCGATAAAGTCGCGGCATGGGACGGATTGCGGTGATCGGCGCCGGGATGAGCGCGATGGCGGCCGCCGCCCGGCTGGCCGTCGCGGGCCACCGGGTGGTGGTGTACGAGCGGACGGAGACGTACGGCGGCGCGGTGCGCCGCTTCGAGCGGGACGGCTTCGCCTTCGACACGGGCCCGGGGCTGCTGCCCGTGCCCGCGGTCTACCGCGACCTGTTCGTCAAGACGGGAAAGCGGCCGCTGGAGGAGTGCGTCGAGCTGATACAGGTCGATCCGTCGACCGCCCATGTCTTCGCCGACGGCACGCGGGTGTCCCTTCCGAACGCCTCGCGCGCGGGTGTGCTCACCGCGCTGGACGAGGCGCTCGGCGGAGACGCGGGAGCACGGTGGGGCGACTTCCTGGTGCGGGCCCGCGAGGCGTGGGACCGCTCGCGCAGACCGCTCCTGGAGGAGCCGCTGTGGCCCAACTGGGCGGTGCTGGCCGAGCGTGAGCCGTATCCCTCGGTGCCGCACAAGAAGCTGCTGCGCACCCGCCTGGCAGGCACCCTCGCCGAGGTCGCCGCCTGGGAGCTGCGCGACGCGCGTCTGACGGCTCTCCTGGAGAGCCACGCCCTGGCGTACGGGCTGGACCCGCGCGTCACCCCGGCGAGCGCCGCCGTGCTGCCGTACATGGAGCACGCCTTCGGCACCTGGTACGTGCGCGGCGGCATCCGGGAGCTGGCCCGCGCGGTGTACGAGCGGTGCGTGGAGCGCAAGGTCGAGTTCCGCTTCTCCACCGCCGTCGAGCGGATCGTCGAGGAGGACGGCCGGGTCGTCGGTGTGGAGCTGTCCGGGGGCGGCTCCGGGCCCTCCGGCCCCGAGGACGGACCCGGGCCGGCCGGATCCGGGGGAGGCGCGTTCGCGGAGGCGGACTTCGTGGTCGCGGGCGTGGCACCCGGCGTCCTGGGCGGCCTCCTCCCCGGGGCGGTGCTCCGGGGCGGTGACGAGGTCCCGCCGCAGCCCGGGGCGTCCAGCAGGCTGACCGTGCTGCTCGCGCTGCGCGGCGGGCGCCCTTCCGGGGTGGCGCACAGGACGGTGGTCCACACGCTCGACCGCGACGGCGAGCTGGACCGGCTCTTCGGCGAGCGCCCCGGGGTGCCCGCGGCGCCCACCGTCGTGGTGTCACGCCCCGACGACCCCGCGCTCGTACCGGACGCGGAGCACGAGGCGGTCACGCTGACCGTCACGGTGCCGTCGGGCGCTCGGGTGGCCGAGGCGGACGTCGACCGGGTCCTGGACACCGCCGAACGTGCCCTGCCCGGGCTTCGCGACCGGCTCCTGTGGCACGAGGTTCGCACTCCGGCCGACATCGCGGGGGCGACCGGTGCGGCGGGCGGCGCGGTCCCCGCCCCCGCGCTGGCCGCGGCGGACGGACGGCTGCTGCACCCGTCGAACAGCACGCGGATACCCGGGCTCTTCGTGGCCGGGGGATGGGCGCACCCGGGCGGCGGTCTGGCGCACGCGGGCATGTCGGGCGCGCTGGTGGCCGGGCTGATCGTGGAAGGACCGGAGTTCCAGGGCTCGCAGTGAGCGGCCCGGCGGGCAGCGGCGGCGGCCGGGGCACGAACCGGCGGCAGGGCACGACGCGCCGGTGGGCCGGTTGCCGTGGGCGCCTGGGAATCGGGTACGGGGGACAGCGGTGCGCGGAGGCCGTCGGCCGCCGACCGGCAGGTCAGTAGCGGTACTGCTCGTCGTACCCGGCGTTGCCGTTGCCCTGACCGTTGCCCTGGCTGTTGCCCTGGTACGGGTACTGCTGCTGCTCGGGCGGGATCTCGGCGCCGTACTCGTCGGTGCGCTGCTGCGGCACCCAGACGCCGCCGGCCGGGGTCTCGCCGCCGTACGTGCCGGTGGCGTACTGGTCCTGGCCGTAGTTCTGCTGTTGCTGCGCGTACTGCTGGTCGCCGCCGCTGTAGCCGGTGTTGTCGTACGAGGTGCCCGTGTACGTCTGCTGGCCGATGTACGGGTCCGAGTAGGCGGCGTACTGCTGCTGGCTGTTGTCGTAGCCGTACTGCTGTTGCTGTTGCTGTTGCTGTTGCTGTTGCTGTTGCTGGTCGTAACCGGTGTAGCCGTCGTACGCGTAGGCCTGCTGGCCCTGGCCGTCGGCCGCGTAGGCCTGCTGGTCCTGGCCCGTCGCGTAGGCCTGCTGGTCCTGGGAGGGGGACGCGCCGGCGTAGGACTGGTCGTTGGCGCCGGCGTAGGCGGCGCCGTTGTAGACGCCGTAGGAGCCGGTGTCCTCGGGCAGGGGCTGCGGTTCGTACACCGAGGTGGACTCGGCGGCCGCGGGCTCGGCCGGCTCCGGGGGCATGAACCGGTCGGACGCGGCGGGCGTGAAGACGTCGTCCTCGGCGTTGGCGTACGAGTCGTCGCGGCGGTAGGCCGCCTCCTCGACCGCGTCGAGGTCGGAGCCCTCGGCCGACAGGTCGTCGCTCTCCGGGTCCTCCGGCTCGCCACGGCGGCGCTTGCTGGGCTTGGCGGGCGCGGAGCGGCCGTTGATGGCCCAGCCCTGGGCGAAGCCCTGGCGGAACGACAGCGTCACATACGTCTGGCCGACCGTGAAGGCGGCCGCGCCCAGGCCGATGACCACGACCGAGTGCATCAGGACGCCGAGAACCACACCGAGGAAGCCGACGAACGCGAGCAGCCGGAACCGCAGCCGCGCCTTGTACTGCAACAGCACCTCGCCGAGCAGCCACAGTGCGACGATGCCGAATGCCAGATAGAGGACCGTCAAGCCCATGTACGCCCCTCTCCCAGTGGCCGCTACGCAGTGTGTCGTACGTGGGTGCGACCGGTCTAGGCCTGCTGCGGGTGGTGCAGGCCCAGATTCTCGTAGATTTCCAGCGTCGCCGTGGAGTTGTTCAACGTGATGAAGTGCAGTCCGGGGACTCCCTCGGCCAGCAGCCTCGCACAGAACTCCGTCGCGAACTCGATCCCAATGGAGCGTACAGCCGCCGGATCGTCTTTGACTGTGAGGATCCGCTCTTTCAGGACGTCCGGGAACGAAGCATTCGAGAGTTTGGGCAGCCGTTCCAACATCTTCACACTCGTCACCGGCATGACCTCCGGGATGACCGGTGTCGCGCAGCCCGCCGCGTCGACGCGGTCCCGCAGGCGGAGGTAGGACTCCGGCTGGAAGAACATCTGCGTGATGGCGTAGTCGGCGCCGGCCCGGCACTTGTCGACGAAGTGGGAGACGTCCAGGTCCCATGTGGTGGACCTGGGGTGCATCTCCGGGAAGGCCGCGACCCCGACGCAGAAATCGCCGGACTCCTTGATGAGGTGCACGAGTTCGGCCGCGTAGGTCAGCCCCTTGGGGTGGGGGACCCACTCGCCCATGGGGTCGCCGGGCGGGTCGCCGCGCACGGCGAGCATGTTGCGGATGCCCGCGTCCGCGTACTGCCCGATGATGTTGCGCAGTTCGGCGATGGAGTGGTTGACCGCGGTGAGGTGCGCGACCGGGGTGAGGGTCGTGTCGAGGACGATCTGCTCGGTCTCCTTGACCGTGCCGGCCCGGGTGGAGCCGCCGGCTCCGTAGGTCACCGAGACGAAGTCGGGCGCCACGGCCTCGACCCGCCGCAGGGCGTTCCACAGGTTCCGCTCGCCCTTGGGGGTCTTCGGCGCCGAGAACTCGAAGGAAAAGGTCTGTTTGCCGGTCGCGAGCATGTCGCGCACGGTGCGTGCGCGATCAGTCCTGGTGGAAGCAGATCCGAGGGCCATACTCGCAGGTTAGTCAGAGGGCGTCGGTCCCCCAACCGAACCGCTGCCATTTGTCCGATCTGTCGACTTCTTGTCCACCCCTCGGACACCGGCGGACACCCGCGGGCGCCCGACGGTACGTGCGGACAGCCGCGCACGGCGGCGGACACCCGCGGAGGGCGGCCGTGCCGGAACGCTCCTCGCGGGCGGACCGCACGGAGCTACGCCGTCCGCAGTCGCTTCGCGAACTCCGCCGCCGCCGCGCCCGGGTCGTCCGCCTCGGTGATCGCCCGTACGACGACGACCCGGCGGGCGCCCGCTTCGAGCACCTCGTCGAGCCGGCCGAGGTCGATGCCGCCGATCGCGAACCAGGGACGGTCGGTGCCGAGGGCAGCCGTGCTGCGGACCAGGCCGAGGCCGGGTGCGTGGCGGCCGGGCTTGGTGGGGGTGGGCCAGCAGGGGCCGGTGCAGAAGTAGTCCACGCCCTCCTGGACCGCGGCGGCCGCGGCCTCGTGTTCGGCGTGTGTGGAACGGCCGATGAGCACCTCGTCGCCGAGGATCGCGCGGGCCGCGGGAACCGGGAGGTCCCCCTGCCCCAGGTGCAGTACGTCGGCGCGGACCGCGTGGGCCACGTCCGCCCGGTCGTTGACGGCGAGGAGCTTGCCGTGCCGGGCGCAGGCGTCCGCGAGGACCTGGAGGTGTTCCAGCTCCTCCCCCGCCTCCATGCCCTTGTCGCGCAGCTGCACGATGTCGACGCCGCCCGCGAGGACCGCGTCGAGGAACTCGGCGAGGTCGCCCTGACGCCTGCGGGCGTCGGTGCACAGGTAGACGCGGGCGTCGGCGAGCCGGCCCCGCGCGGTCGTGGCGGCGTTCTCGGGCATGCGTGGATCCCCCGTGGGTCGGTGCGCGGCGAGCGCGGCGGCCGGGATGGTCCCGGCCGCCGCGCTCCCCGTGCCGGACGGTCGCGTTCAGGTCAGACGGCGAGCGCCTGGGCGCGGCGCTTCACCTCCGTGCCGCGATTCTCGCTCAGAGCCTGCGCGGGGGTGCCGGGCAGGCTCGGGTCGGGGGTGAAGAGCCATTCGAGGGCCTCTTCGTCGGAGAAGCCGTCGTCCCTCAGGAGCGTCAGGGTCCCGGCCAGGCCCTTGACGACCTTCTGCTCGTCCGCGTCGATGAACTCGGCGGGGATGTGCAGCGCGCGGTTCTCACCACGGCGTACGGCGATCAGCTGGCCGTCCTTGACCAGCTGCCGGACGCGCGTCACCTCGACGCCGAACTGTTCGGCGATGTCGGGGAGGGTGAGCCAGGCGGGGACGAGAGCATCGATCTTTGCGTCAATCTCGGTCACGGGACAAGCCTGCCATCCCGGACCGACAGTCGGAAGCCAAGGGCGTCCGACCTGGGGTGACGGATCAGGCCGTGGCGCCCTTCAGGGGCCTCGACGGGTCCGCGAGCAGCTCCGGATCCATGCGTGCGCCCGCTTCGATGAGCCGGCGGCCCTGGGCGAGGTCCCTCGGCCGGCCCACCGCCAGAAGGGCGACGAGACGGGTCTCGCGGAGCCAGCACACCGACCAGGAGGCGCCCGAGGAGTCACCGCGCCAGACCAGGGTGTCGGCGGGCGTGTGGTGGCCGACGTACTGCACGAAGCGGCCGAACTGCTCGGACCAGAAGTACGGCACCGGGTCGTAGGCGGCGGGGGCCGCTCCGACGATGTTCAGGGCGACGGTGCGCGGGCCCTGGAGGGCGTTGTCCCAGTGATGGACGAGGAGGCGGTCCTCGTAGCGCCCCGACGGGAAGGAGGCGCAGTCGCCGACCGCGTAGACGTCGGGCAGGGAGGTGCGCAGGTGGTCGTCGGCGACGATCTCGCGGTGGGCGCCGAGTTCGATGCCGGAGCCGGCGATCCAGGCGGTGGCGGGCCGCGCCCCGATCCCGACCACGACGGCGCCCGCGGGCACCCGGGAGCCGTCGTCCAGGATCACCGCGCCCGGCTCGATGCGCTCCACGCGCGCGTGGGTGCGCAGCGTGGCCCCGCTGTCCGCGTACCAGGCGGCCATCGGGGCGGCCACCTCGGCGGGCAGCGCGCCGGCGAGCGGCCGGTCGGCGGCCTCGACGACGGTGACCGCGCAGCCCGCCTCGCGGGCGGCCGTGGCGAACTCGGCGCCGATCCAGCCCGCGCCGACGACCACGATGTCGTGCTGCTGCGTGAGGACGGGACGCAGCCGGTCGGCGTCGTCGAGGGTGCGCAGCAGATGCACCCCGGGCACGCCTTCGGCGCCGGGGAGCTGGATCGGCTCGGCGCCGGTGGCGACGACCAGGACGTCGTACGGGACGGGTCCCGCGGCCGTGTCCAGTTCGTGGTCGTCGGGGCGCACCCCGAGCGCCTCGCGACCGAGCCTCAGGTCGATGTCCAGGGCCTCGAAGTCGATGTCGAAGGCGGAACCCTCGGCCTTGCCCAGCAGGACGGCCTTGGACAGCGGCGGCCGGTCGTACGGCTGATGCGGCTCCGCGCCGATCAGCGTGACGGTGCCCGGGAAGCCCTGCTCGCGCAGGGCGACCGCGGTCTGCACTCCGGCGATGCCCGCGCCCACCACGACGACCCTCCGTACCGTGGGCCCCTGCGACTGTGCCTGCGTCTGCTCGCTCACCTGATCACCATAGACACGTGACAGGCATCGCTTACCTGCAAATGGGGTACTCGGCGCCCCGGTAACCGGGGATGAAGCGCTCGTCGTCTGTCGTTGCCTGTCGTGGTCGGCCACCCTCGGACGGCCCACAGACGGCCCGGTCTCGGCCCCCGAGGGGCCGCTAACGTCAGCGGCCCCGCCAGCGACCGAAGCCGCTCGGGACCCCGGTAGAGATCAGGGCCCGGTAAGGAGGTTGTTTCCGCAGGGGTGCAACGGCCGTCGGAGTCCAGGGCGTTGCCGCGCGAGCGTAGCGAGCTGCCAAGGGTCGTGCGGCTGTACGCCGCTCCTTTTGGGCATTCATGCTTCGTGATCGGGGTCGAGCACCACCATGAACCTGTTGCCTTCCGGATCCGTCATCAGGGCTTGCATGGAATCGTGAGGTTTCACGAGAGAGGCGCCCTTGGCGATCAGCGTCTCAACCTGTTCGGCGATCGTTCCGACAAGGACGGTGACGACCGGTAGCACAGCCGGAGATTCCGCTTCGCCGACGCTGCACCCACCCCAACCCGGGATGCCGCCCCAGAACCTGATCATTTTCTCTGGGTCTAATGCTTCAAAATGAACGTGCATGCTGCTGTCTCACCTTCATCTGTGCGACCGAAGCCGAAAACGGCCTACCGAATCGATCCGGCAGACCGTTACGGGTGAACGGACTTCAGCAGTCGATCACGGTGTTGCCCGAGTCTGCGATTCCGGCCTCGCTGAAGCGTCCGTGGTACTCGACCTGAAGGGTCACCTGAGTGTTGTACGTCTCGTTGTGGCCATCATGAGAAGCGGGACGACAATCGGTCGCGCGCGGCTCTTCCACCACGCTCGTCCCCGTGCCCTCCCGTGACTCCCAGGTCCAGGTCTCCTCCAGTCGCACGCGGCCGTCGGGCAGTTCCACGACGAGGGACACGCAGTGGCCCGAGGCGGTGGTCCCGTCGTGCATGAGCTGCACGTAGCGGAAGTCGAGGCGGTCGCCCTCACGGGTGCCCACGAGGTGTCCGCGGACGATGTCGCCGCCCGTGTAGTCGGCCCAGACCGTGCCGTCGCGCTCGTGGTAGGCGAACCGGGTGCGGGTGCCCACCTGGCCCGGCGCCTGGTCGGCGACGGGGACGAGGACAAGGCCGTCGAGGGGTCGCGCCATGGTCGGATGCTCCCTTACTGAGACGGTCGGGGGCGGGCTAGGGTGGCCAACGTAAAGCACTCGCGGGAGCCCGGACGCACCGGGCTGAGAGGGAGGCTGGGGCGGCCTCCGACCGTACGAACCTGATCCGGGTCATGCCGGCGAAGGGAGGGGCTGGACGCCCATGCCGTCTGCACGTTCGTCGGACGTCCTCGTCATCGGGGGCGGAATCATCGGTCTGGTGACGGCCTGGCGGGCCGCGCAACGCGGGTTCACCACCGCGCTCGTGGACCCGGAGCCGGGCGGCGGGGCCGCCCAGGTCGCGGCCGGGATGCTCGCCGCGGTCACCGAACTCCACTTCGGCGAGGAGACCCTGCTGGGTCTCAACCTCGCCTCCGCGCGCCGCTATCCGGACTTCGCCACCGAGTTGACCGAGGCGACCGGCCAGGACCTCGGCTATCGCCGGTGCGGCACGCTGGCCGTCGCGCTGGACGCCGACGACCGCGCCCATCTGCGGGAACTGCACGCCCTTCAGGTCCGCTCGGGGCTGGAGTCGGAGTGGCTGAGCGGCCGTGAGTGCCGCCGTCTGGAGCCGATGCTCGCGCCGGGCGTGCGCGGGGGTCTGCGGGTCGACGGCGACCACCAGATCGACCCGCGGCGCCTGGCGGGAGCCCTGGTCACGGCGTGCGAGCGGGCCGGAGTGGTGCTGCACCGGACGTGGGCGGAGTGTCTGACGGTCGTACGGGACCGGGCCGCCGGAGTGGTCACCACGGACGGCACCGAACTCCTCGCGGGCCAGGTGGTGCTCGCCGGGGGCAGCCTCAGCGGGCGGTTGAGGGGCGTCCCCGATGACGTCGTGCCGCCGGTGCGCCCGGTGAAGGGGCAGGTACTGCGGCTGACCGTGCCGCGGCGGTACGCGCCCTTCCTCAACCGCACCGTGCGGGCCGTGGTGCGTGGCAGCCACGTCTATCTGGTGCCGCGCGAGAACGGCGAGCTCGTGGTGGGCGCGACCAGCGAGGAACTGGGCTGGGACACCACCGTGACGGCGGGCGGTGTGTACGAACTGCTGCGCGACGCACACGAGTTGGTCCCCGGGATCACCGAGCTGCCGCTCACCGAGACCCGCGCGGGGCTGCGCCCCGGCTCGCCCGACAACGCGCCGCTGCTCGGCCCGACCGCACTGGACGGGCTGCTGCTGGCCACCGGTCACTTCCGCAACGGGGTGCTCCTGACGCCCGTGACCGGCGACGCGATGGCCCACGCCCTGACCACCGGCGCACTCCCCGCCGAGGCCCTCCCCTTCACCCCCCTGCGCTTCGGCGCCACCGCCCTCACGGAGCTGCCCGTATGAACATCGTCGTCAACGGGGAGCGGCGGCTGATCGCCGCGGGGACCGCGCTCGACGCGCTCGTCGCGACCCTCACCCCGGCACCGGCCGGGGTGGCCGCCGCCCTGAACGAAACCGTCGTCCCGCGCGCGCAGTGGTCGTCCACCTCCCTCACCGAGGGCGACCGCGTGGAAGTCCTCACCGCCGTCCAAGGAGGCTGACCCATGGCCGACGATCCCTTCGTCCTCGGTGGTACGACCTACGGGTCCCGGCTGATCATGGGGACGGGCGGCGCGCCCAGCCTCGACGTGCTGGAGCGCTCCCTGGTGGCGTCCGGTACGGAGCTGACGACGGTCGCGATGCGGCGCGTGGACGCGTCCGTGCACGGTTCGGTCCTGTCGGTGCTCGACCGGCTCGGCATCCGCGTCCTGCCGAACACGGCCGGCTGCTACACCGCCGGTGAGGCCGTGCTGACCGCCCGGCTGGCGCGTGAGGCGCTGGGCACGGACCTGGTCAAGCTGGAGGTCATCGCCGACGAGCGCACTCTGCTGCCCGATCCGATCGAACTGCTCGACGCGGCGGAGACGCTGGTCGACGACGGTTTCACCGTGCTGCCGTACACGAACGACGACCCGGTGCTGGCGCGCAAGCTGGAGGACGTCGGCTGCGCGGCGATCATGCCGCTCGGCTCGCCCATCGGGTCCGGGCTCGGGATCCGCAACCCGCACAACTTCCAGCTGATCGTCGAGCACGCGCGCGTGCCGGTGATCCTGGACGCGGGGGCGGGTACGGCGTCGGACGCCGCGCTCGCGATGGAGCTGGGGTGTGCGGGGGTCATGCTCGCCTCGGCGGTGACGCGGGCGCAGGAGCCGGTGCTGATGGCGGAGGCCATGCGGCACGCGGTGGAGGCGGGGCGCCTGGCGCGGCGGGCGGGGCGCATCCCGCGGCGGCACTTCGCCCACGCGTCCTCTCCCGCGGAGGGCATGGCGGCGCTCGACCCGGAGCGCCCGGCGTTCTGATCGCCCGCCCGCGTAGCGTCGTGCCGTCGGTTTCCGGCCGGACGGGCACGGCGGGCCTCCCGCGGGAGGCCCGCCGTCGGCGGGTGCGATGGGCGTGAGGTGTCCGCGCGCCCGCGTGCGACCGATGTGACGTGCACCTGACGTCATGGGGCGGACCGGGCGGTCCCGCGTGCTGCCTGCCGCGGGCCGCTCTGCGCGTCGGCGCAGGTTGTCGCGTTGTGGCCTTGCGGCTTCGAACAGGGTCTGATCGGACATCCGTACGCCGAACGGACCTTCGTGCGTGCGGTGTGCGTCACAGCTCGGCTGCAGTCGGGCCCCTGTATCCGCCGAACGGGGCGTCGTGACAGTGGCGGATCGTAGACTCACCTGCGTGGATACGACCCTTCAGGACCCCCTTGTCGGACACGTGCTCGACGGGCGCTACCGCGTCGACGCACGGATCGCGGTCGGCGGGATGGCCACGGTCTACAGGGCCCTGGACACCCGCCTCGACCGCGTGCTCGCGCTCAAGGTGATGCACCCGACGCTGGCCGCCGACGGTTCGTTCGTCGAGCGGTTCATCCGCGAGGCCAAGTCGGTGGCCCGGCTGGCGCACCCCAATGTCGTGCAGGTCTTCGACCAGGGGGCGGACGGGTCGTACGTCTATCTGGCCATGGAGTACATCGCCGGATGCACCCTGCGGGACGTGCTGCGCGAGCGCGGCGCCCTGCAGCCCCGGGCCGCGCTCGACATCCTGGAGCCGGTGCTCGCCGCCCTCGGCGCCGCGCACCGCGCCGGGTTCGTGCACCGCGACATGAAGCCGGAGAACGTGCTGATCGGCGACGACGGCCGGGTCAAGGTGGCGGACTTCGGCCTCGTCCGCGCCGTGGACACGGTGACCAGCACGACGGGTGCCGTTCTCGGCACCGTGTCGTACCTCGCCCCCGAGCAGATCGAGCACGGCACCTCCGACACCCGGGTCGACGTCTACGCCTGCGGAGTCGTCCTCTACGAAATGCTCACCGGCGCCAAGCCGTACACCGCGGACTCCCCCGCGCAGGTGCTGTACCAGCACCTCCACGCGGACGTGCCGCCTCCGTCGGCCGTCGTGCCGGGCCTGGCGTACCCGCTGGACGAGCTGGTCACCGCGGCCACCGCCCGCAATCCCGATGTCCGCCCGGCCGACGCGGTGGCACTGCTCGGCCGGGTCCTCGAAGCACGGGCCGGCCTCAGCGCCGAGCAGCTCGACGCGGTACCGCCGGGTGCGCTGTCCGTGGGCCACGACAACGCCGGCGACCGTACGAGCGTGATCCCGCGCTCGCTGTCCGTCCCCCGTCCGCTGCCCGTGAACGACGAGGACGGCAGCGCTCTGGACCGGACCAGCCGGTTCGAGCAGAGCAGTCCCTTCGGTGCCACCCCGGCCATGCCGGCGCGGCCCCCGGGTACGCGCCCGCGGCGCGGGATGCTGATGGTCGTCGCCGCGATCGTGCTCGTGCTCGGCCTCGGCGCCGGTGTCTGGTACATCAACTCGGGCCAGTTCACCAAGGTCCCGCCGGTCCTGGCGAAGACGCAGCAGCAGGCCACGGCCCAGCTCCACAACGCCGGGCTCGACGTCAAGCGGGTCAAACACGCCTACAGCGACACCGTGAAGCGCGGCACGGTCATCAGCACCGATCCCGGTGTCGGCGAGCGGATCCGCGACAACGACTCCGTGACGCTGACCGTCTCCGACGGCCCCCAGACGGTGAAGGTGCCCGATCTGAAGGGCTTCGCGCTGTTCAAGGCGAAGGAGGTCCTCAAGGGCGACGGGCTCGCCGCGGGCATGGTCACCCGGGAGTTCAGCGAGGACGTGACCAGGGGCTTCGTGATCGGTACGGATCCGGGCGCGGGCACCCCGCGGCACTCGGGCTCGGCGATCGCGATCGTCGTCAGCAAGGGCGCCCCGGTGGAACTGCCCGACGTGACCGGCTCGTCGGTCGAGGACGCCACCGCGCAGCTGGAGGGCGCGGGCCTGAAGGTGCGGATCGCCGCGCAGCAGGTCAACTCGGACTTCGACAAGGGGCAGGTCGCCGAACAGACGCCGGGCGCGGGCCACGAGGCCGCCACGGGCGACACCGTGACGCTGACGGTCTCCAAGGGCCCCGAGATGGTCGAGGTCCCGGACGTCGTGGGCGACAGCGTGGACGACGCGAAGACGGCCCTGGAGGATGCCGGGTTCCAGGTCAACGAGGACCGCGGACTGCTCGGACTCTTCGGCGACACGGTCAAGAAGCAGTCGGTGCACGGCGGGGACACGGCGCCCAAGGGCTCGACGATCACGATCCAGATCCGCTGAACCCGGCGGACGTACGGCCTCCGACGGCCAACCGCCCGGAGGCCGCTTCCCCGCGAGGTCCACGCGCGCGTCCGCCCGCGGGGGTCCGCCCACAGGTCCGCCCGCGGGGCGCTCGGCGGCGCGTGACACCCTGGCGGGTGTGACCAGCAAGCAGCTCCGCAACCCTGTCGGCGGCCATGTGCCCGTGGCCGGCGGTCTCCACTCCGTCGGCCTGGCCTATGCCCGTGACCTCGCGGCCGAGACCGTCCAGGTCTTCGTGGCCAACCCGCGCGGCTGGGCGACGCCCGCCGGGAACCCGAAGCAGGACGAGGACTTCCGCGCGGCGTGCGCGGCCGGGTCGATCCCCGCGTACGTCCATGCCCCGTATCTGATCAACTTCGGTTCGCACACCGAGGCGACGGTCGACAAGTCGGTGGAGTCGCTGCGGCACTCACTGCGGCGCGGGCGGGAGATCGGCGCCCTGGGTGTGGTCGTGCACACCGGGAGCGCCACCGGCGGCCGGGAGCGGTCCGTCGCCCTCAAGCAGGTGCGCGACCGACTGCTGCCGCTGCTGGACGAACTGACCCATGACGACGACCCGTTCCTCCTGCTGGAGTCGACGGCCGGCCAGGGCGCCTCCCTCTGTTCCCGCACCTGGGACTTCGGACCGTACTTCGAGGCCCTGGACGCCCACCCCAGGCTGGGCGTCTGCCTCGACACCTGCCACATCTTCGCGGCGGGCCACGATCTGACCGGGCCGAGCGGAATGCACCAGACCCTCGACCTGCTGGTCGACACGGTCGGTGAGGGGCGGCTCAAACTGATCCACGCCAACGACTCCAAGGACGTCGTCGGCGCGCACAAGGACCGTCACGAGAACATCGGCTCCGGCCACATAGGCGAGGACCCGTTCCGCGCCCTGATGACGCATCCCGCCACGGAGGGCGTCCCCCTGATCATCGAGACGCCCGGTGGGAAAGAGGGGCACGCGGCCGATGTGGAACGACTGAAGAAGCTCCGCGACGGCTGAGGAAAGGGCCGCCCGGCACGGAGCGGACGCATGAGGGAATACCCCAGGGGGGTATATGGTTCCTGTAGGAGACAGGAACCACCACCTGGCATGGGGGCCCCTCATGGAAAACGAGACGCAGGCGCAGCAAGCGGGGCGGACGCCTCACGCGGGACACGCCGCCGAGGCGCACACGCACCACGCGGCGCACGGACACCCGCACGCGCCCGTGCACGCGCCAACGGCGGCCGGGGCGACCTGGTCGACGGCCGCGCGGGCGACCCTGCACTGCCTCACCGGCTGTGCCATCGGCGAGGTGCTCGGCATGGTGATCGGCACGGCGTTCGGCTGGGGAAACACGCCCACGACGGTCCTCGCCATCGCGCTGGCCTTCTTCTTCGGCTACTCGCTCACCCTGCGCGGCGTGCTGGCGGCGGGAGTCGGCTTCCGGACGGCGTTCCGGGTGGCCCTGGCCGCGGACACCCTGTCGATCGCCGTGATGGAACTGATCGACAACGGGGTGATCGTGCTGTGGCCGGCGGCGATGGACGCGAAACTGGCGGACGCGGTCTTCTGGTTCTCGCTGGCCGTCTCCCTGGTGACCGCCTTCGCGGTCACGACGCCCGTCAACAAGTGGCTGATCGGCCGGGGCAAGGGGCACGCGGTGGTCCACCGGTACCACCACTGACCGGTCGGGAGCGGGACGCCGGGGCAGGGACACCCGGGCGGCGGCGACGGGCTCAGAGCTCGGGGCCGTCCCCGGGCTCTTCCTGGTAGGAGTAGCGTTGCTCGCGCCAGGGGTCGCCGACGTTGTGGTATCCGCGCTCCTCCCAGAAGCCGCGGCGGTCGGCGGTCATGTACTCGACGCCGCGGACCCACTTGGGCCCCTTCCACGCGTACAGATGCGGGACCACCAGGCGCAGCGGGAAGCCGTGTTCCGCCGTCAGCAGTTCGCCGTCCTTGTGGGTGGCGAAGATGGTGCGCTCGGAGGCGAAGTCAGCGAGGCGCAGGTTCGAGCTGAAGCCGTATTCGGCCCAGACCATCACATGGGTGACGGTGGGTGCGGGCGGGGCTATCTCCAGGATCGTACGGGCGGGGACGCCACCCCATTCGGCCCCGAGCATGCTGAACTTCGTGACGCAGTGCAGATCGGCGACGACGGAGGCGTACGGGAGGGCGGTGAACTCGTCGTGGGTCCAGCACTGCTTCCCGCCGTCGGCGGTGGCGCCGAAGACCCTGAATTCCCAGCGTTCGGGGCGGAACTTGGGGACGGGCCCGTAGTGGGTGACCGGCCAGCCGCGCTGGAGTCGCTGTCCCGGCGGAAGCTCCGACTGTGCTGTTTCTCCAGATTCGCGCTCCACCGGCTGACCCATGACTCCATCCTGACAGACCCGGAACGGTGCCCATGACCAGCGCGGGTCGAATTCGGGCAACTCCTAGTAAGCATGTACTTACTGGACGCTCTTCGGTGCCGGTGCGAAGATGCGGCGCAATCTGCCCAGTCCCCCGCTTGGAAGGAGCCTCTGCGATGCAGGGCGACCCCGAGGTCATCGAATTCCTCAACGAGCAGCTGACCGGTGAGCTGACCGCGATCAACCAGTACTTCCTGCACGCGAAGATGCAGGAGAACTTCGGCTGGACGAAGCTCGCGAAGTACACCCGGCACGAGTCGTTCGACGAGATGAAGCACGCGGAGGTGCTGACCGACCGGATTCTCTTCCTTGACGGGCTACCGAACTACCAGCGGCTCTTCCATGTCCGGGTCGGGCAGACCGTCACCGAGATGTTCCAGGCGGACCGGCAGGTGGAGGTCGAGGCGATCGACCGCCTCAAGCGCGGGATCGAGGTGATGCGGTCGAAGGGCGACATCACGTCCGCGAACATCTTCGAGTCGATCCTCGAGGACGAGGAACACCACATCGACTATCTGGACACCCAGCTCGAACTGGTCGAGAAGCTCGGTGAGGCGCTCTACATCGCACAGCTCGTCGAACAGCCGGAGAGCTAGGCGGCCTCGCGCCCGGCGGTCCCGTACTCGACGGCTTCGAGGCGGGCGGTCTCGGTCTGTCCGAGGACGTCGGAGAGCACCGGCATGCCCTGGTCGGCCAGCTCACGGCGCGGACACGAGCCCCTGCCCAGCAGTGCCTGGATCCGGCGGACGCACGAACCGCAGTCCGTGCCCGCCTTGGAGGCCGAGGCTATCTGCCGAGGAGTACAGGCACCGTTCTCCGCGTGCTTCTTCACCTGCTGTTCGGTGATCCCGAAGCAACTGCAGACGTACACGCGGTTCACCTCCCGCCGGAATCGCTGGGTAGTGCCGTCCCGATGATCGGTGAGGCTAACCTAACCTTACCCGTCACCCAGGAACCACAAAAGTGGCGTGGGGCGCGGATCGTATGTGATCCGCGCCCCACTTCAGGTGCCGGTAACAGGCGCGGCGCCTGTTGATCTGCTACTGGTCGCGGTACATCTCGGCGACGAGGAACGCCAGGTCAAGGGACTGGCTGCGGTTCAGACGGGGGTCGCAGGCCGTCTCGTAGCGCTGGTGCAGGTCGTCGACGAAGATCTCGTCGCCGCCGCCCACGCACTCGGTGACATCGTCACCGGTGAGCTCGACATGAATGCCACCCGGGTGCGTGCCGAGGCCCTTGTGGACCTCGAAGAAGCCCTTGACCTCGTCGAGCACGTCGTCGAAGCGGCGGGTCTTGTGGCCCGAGGCCGCCTCGAAGGTGTTGCCGTGCATCGGGTCGGTCACCCAGGCCACGGTCGCGCCGGAGGCGGTGACCTTCTCGACCAGCTCGGGCAGCTTGTCGCGGACCTTGTCGGCGCCCATGCGGACGATGAAGGTCAGCCGGCCCGGCTCGCGGTCCGGGTCGAGGCGCTCGATGTACTGCAGCGCCTCCTCGGCCGTCGTCGTCGGGCCCAGTTTGATCCCGACGGGGTTGCGGATCTTCGAGGCGAACTCGATGTGCGCGCCGTCGAGCTGACGGGTGCGCTCGCCGATCCACACCATGTGGCCCGAGACGTCGTACAGGTGGCCCGTGCGCGAGTCGACGCGGGTCAGCGCCGACTCGTAGTCGAGGAGCAGCGCCTCGTGGGAGGCGTAGAACTCGACGGTCTTGAACTCCTCCGGGTCGGTCCCGCAGGCCCGCATGAAGTTCATCGCGTTGTCGATCTCGCGCGCGAGCTGCTCGTAGCGCTGGCCGGACGGGGACGACTTCACGAAGTCCTGGTTCCAGGCGTGCACCTGGCGCAGGTCGGCGTAACCGCCGGTGGTGAAGGCGCGCACCAGGTTGAGCGTGGAGGCGGACGCGTTGTACATCCGCTTCAGGCGCTCGGGGTCCGGGATCCGGGACTTCTCGTCGAAGTCGAAGCCGTTGACCGAGTCGCCCCGGTACGTCGGCAGGGTCACGCCGTCGCGGGTCTCGGTGCCCTTGGAGCGCGGCTTGGAGTACTGGCCGGCGATCCGGCCGACCTTCACCACCGGCACCGAGGCGGCGTACGTGAGGACGGCGCCCATCTGGAGCAGGGTCTTGAGCTTGTTGCGGATGTGGTCGGCCGACACGGCGTCGAAGGCCTCGGCGCAGTCGCCGCCCTGGAGAAGGAACGCCTCTCCCTTGGCGACGGACGCCATCCGGGCGCGCAGCTGGTCGCACTCGCCCGCGAAGACGAGCGGCGGATACGACCCGAGGTCCGCGATCACATCGCGCAGAGCCTCGGCATCGGGGTACTCGGGCTGCTGCGCCGCGGGCAGGTCTCGCCAGGTGTTGCCAGCGCTCGCGCTGGACTTAGCGTTCACGGTCACCCCGACAACATTACGGGGTCGTGTCCGAGGTCCCTTCACATGCTCATCAATTGAGACGAACCCCGCTCGATCGGCACCACTCCGGGCGGCCGTACGACGTGGCGTCGCGGCCGCCCGGAGAGGGAATCCGCTAGCTAGTCCGCGTCGAGGCGGTCGCGGTCGATGGAGATCCTCACACCGCCGTGGGTCTCGGTCGTGTCGCCCACGTACTGGTGGATGCGCTGGTGCTTGCTCCACAGGGTCGAGGGGATCGAGGAGTCGGACGTGCTCGACACCCCGTTCCAGCGGGCGAAGTGGATCACGTCGGGCAGGGTGACGTCCCCCCGGTTGGCGATCAGGTCGGACACCAGGGACGAGGTGTTGCCGTACGCGCCGGAGCGGTAGCCGAGCGCGTGCAGCCGCACGGTGTAGGCCTCGAGGTAGGAGAGCACCTGGTCGGTGATCTTGCCGCCGGGCTCGTAGTGCTCCAGGTCGTTGTAGATCACCGTGCCCTTGCCGAAGCCCAGCGCGGCGGCCTGCTTGACCGCGTCGTCGGCGGCAGCGGTGCCCTGCGGTTCCGGGCTGGTGATCGCCGAGCAGCCGCCCCCGCAGCTCCCGCCGTCGGCGGAGGGCTGCCGGCCGACGTAGAGCGGGAAGAACCGCCAGCCGTGCGTGTACTGCGTCCGCACCCAGTCGGCGGTGAGGTGCTGCTGGGCGCAGGCGCGGTTGAGGCCGCCGATGTAGACGCCGATGGCGCCGTACGGGGAGTCGTCGCGCCAGGCGTCCATCGCCGACTGGCTCGGAGCGGTGCAGGCGTCGAAGCCCTCGCCCTGGTAGGAGGTCGCGTCGGTCGGCAGCGGGGCCGTCTTGGGCTGTTCCGCGGACCCTTCGGGCCGTGCCGCGGCCACCGGCAGTCCGGCGCTGCGCAGGACGTCCTGGATACGGGTGCGGTCGTAGCCGTAGGCGGCGGTGACGGTGATGCGGTCGCCGGTGGCCCGGTAGGTGCGGGCCGTGGCGTTCTCGGTGACGGCCCGGTCGGCGGCGGCAGCGGGCTGGACCAGCAGGGCTTCGGTACGTCCGCTGGCCCTGGCCGGGCAGTTCTGGTTGCTGCCGGGCGTGCCGAGGTAGACGGCGTGCCGGTCGAAGCGGACGCAGGTGTCGGGATGTTTCTTCAGGTCCACGATCTGCCAGGAGGCGGGGACGGTGAAGATGTGGCCGCGGTAGGCGACCTGGGTCAGGTCCTCGGAGTCGCCCGGGCGCGGGGCCGAGCTCGCGGGGCCGAGCGGCCCGGCGGCGAGGGCGGCCGCCGCGAGGAGCACGGTCAGGGCGCGGGCGCCGGTCCGGCGGGTCTGGGGGGAACGGACTGCGTGCATGACTCTCGTTTCTCGGTGCGTTCGGACTGTCGGGCCGTCCGGCGGTCGGGCCGTCCGGCTGTCGAGCTGTCTGGCCATCCATGGCCGGTGACCGGGCGGTCGGAACGCCCCGCGGGAACGGTTCACGCTGTTGCCCGCCCCGCCGCGTCGGGTAATGTGCGGCGCATGTCAGCGCATGCGAACCAGAACTGGTGGTGGACCGCTCATCCGGCGGCCCACTGACTGCGCGTAGACACGACGTCGCGAAGGCCGCCCGAGGGGCGGCCTTCGGTGTTTGCGGACCCGGGTCGTTCCTCTCCGAGATGCACGATTCGAGAGAAGGACCGCACCCGTGAATCTGCTCGACCTGCTGGACGATCCCCGTCCCTTCGCCCTGCTGCGCCGCCGCACCCCGGGCCGCGACCACGATGTGGTGGAACTGCTGCTGGGGCCGGTGCGCGAGGTGGAACGCCTCGCCGACATCCCCGACGAGGGACTCGCGCTGATCCCGTTCCGGCAGATCCGGGAACGCGGCTTCGACGTCCGCGACGACGGGACCCCGCTCTCGGTGCTCACCCCCGAGGAGCGCCACGAACTGCCGCTCGCACAGGCGCTGGAGGAACTGCCGGCGCACGACGTCCGGGTCGAGGGCGGCGGCTTCGACGTCGGCGACGAGGAGTACTCCGGGATCGTCGAGCGGGTGCTGCGCGAGGAGATCGGGCGCGGCGAGGGCGCCAACTTCGTGATCCGGCGGACGTACGAGGGACGCATCCCGGGGTTCGGACGGGCCGACGCCCTGGCGCTGTTCCGCCGGCTGCTGGTCGGTGAGCGGGGCGCGTACTGGACGTTCGTCGTGCACACCGGGGAGCGGACGCTGGTCGGGGCGAGCCCGGAGGTGCATGTCCGGATGTCCGCCGGGACGGTCGTGATGAACCCGATCAGCGGGACGTACCGCTATCCGGCCGGGGGCCCGACGCCCGAGGACCTGCTCGCGTTCCTCTCCGACGGCAAGGAGATCGAGGAGCTCTCGATGGTCGTCGACGAGGAGCTCAAGATGATGTGCACGGTCGGTGACATGGGCGGCGTGGTGATCGGGCCGCGGCTCAAGGAGATGGCCCATCTCGCGCACACCGAGTACGAGTTGCGGGGCCGCTCCTCGCTGGACGTGCGGGACGTGCTGCGGGAGACCATGTTCGCGGCGACCGTCACCGGCTCGCCGGTGCAGAACGCCTGCCGGGTCATCGAGCGGCACGAGGTCGGCGGGCGCGGCTACTACGCGGGCGCGCTGGCGCTGGTCGGGCGGCAGCCGGGGGACGGCCCGGACGGCGGGGCCGGGGCGCAGACCCTCGACTCCCCGATCCTCATCCGGACCGCCGACATCGACGCGGACGGGCGGCTGCGGGTGCCGGTCGGTGCCACCCTCGTACGGGGATCGGACCCCGCGGGCGAGGTCGCCGAGACGCATGCCAAGGCGGCGGGTGTGCTGGCGGCGCTGGGGGTGCGGCCGGGCAGGCCGCGCCAGGACGGCGTACGGCCGAAGCTGGGCGACGATCCGCGGGTGCGGGCGTCGCTGGACGGGCGGCGGGCCTCGCTGGCGCCGTTCTGGCTGCGGATGCAGGAGCGGTCCGAGGAACTCGCCGGGCACGCGCTGGTCGTGGACGCGGAGGACACCTTCACCGCGATGCTGGCGCACCTGCTGCGGTCGTCCGGGCTCGATGTGACCGTGCGCCGCTACGACGAGCCGGGGCTGCGCGAGGCGGTCCTCGCGCACGAGGGGCCGGTGGTCCTCGGTCCCGGTCCCGGCGACCCCTCCGACCCGGCGGACCCCAAGATGCGCTTCCTGCGGACGCTGACCGCCGAGGTGCTCCGGGGGCACCGGCACGGCGTGCTCGGTGTCTGCCTCGGGCACGAACTGATCGCGGCCGAACTGGGGCTGGACATCGTCCGCAAGGACGTTCCGTACCAGGGCGCGCAGACCCGCATCGACCTCTTCGGGCGGGCGGAGACCGTCGGCTTCTACAACAGCTTCGCGGCGCGCTGCGACGACGACGCTCTGGTGGAGCTGCGGGCGCACGGTGTCGAGGTCAGCCGGGCCGCGAACGGCGAGGTGCACGCGCTGCGCGGTCCCGGGTTCGCGGGCGTGCAGTTCCACCCGGAGTCGGTGCTGACGCTCAACGGCGCCGCCGTCGTACGGGAGTTGACGGGTCAGCTCCGGGGTACCAGCACGTTCTCCGAGCGGCGGCCCTCGGTGTAGGCGAGGACGTTCCCGACGGTGGTGTCGACGATCTGGCCGACGGCGTCACCGGTGTAGTAGGCCTGGTGCGAGGTGACCAGGACGTTCGGGAAGGTGACGAGGCGGGCCAGGGTGTCGTCCTCGACGGTCTCGAGGGACTTGTCGAGGAAGAACAGCCCGGCCTCCGCCTCGTACACGTCGAGGCCGACGCCCGTGAAGCGGCCCTCGCGCAGCTGGACGACGAGGGCCCGGCTGTCGATCAGGCCGCCGCGGCTGGAGTTCACCAGGATCGCGTCGTCCTTCATCAGGCGCAGGGCGTCGGCGTCGATGAGGTGCTGGGTCTCCGGTATCAGCGGGACGTGCAGGGTGACCAGGTCGGACTCGGCGAGGAGGCGCTCCTTGGAGACGTACTCCATGCCGAGTCCGGCACAGGCCGGGTTCTCGGCGATGTCCCAGCCGAGCAGGTTCATGCCGAAACCGTGGGCGATCCGGGTGAAGGCCTCGCCGATCTTCCCGGTGCCGATGACGCCCGCGGTGCGGCCGTGCATGTCACGGCCCATCAGTCCGTCGAGGCGGAAATCGAAGTCGCGGGTGCGGTTGGCGGCGCGCACGATACGGCGGTTGACGGCCATGCCGAGGGTCCAGGCGAACTCGGCGACCGAATAGGGCGAGTAGGACGAGACCCGGGCGACCGTCATGCCGAGGCGCTCGGCGACCTCGAGGTCGATGTTGTTGAAACCGGTGGAGCGCTGGGCGACGAGCTGGGTGCCGCCGGCCGCCAGGATCTGCAGAACGCGGTGTCCCAGGCCGCAGTTGACGCTGGTGGAGACGGCCTCGTAGCCGGAGGCGATGGGCGCGGTGTCCTCGGTGAGGAAGACGCCGAGGCAGCGGACCTCGTGGCGTCCCGCGAAGGCCCGCTCGATCAGGGGCTTCTCGTCGGACTGGACGCCGAACGCCAGGATCTCCACCGGTTTCTCCCGTTCTGGGGGTATGGGCCGAATATACGACCCATACCCCGAGGACGCAGAGACACGGAGGCGCGGAGACACAGAGCCGCGCAGGCGCGCGGGCGCCGCCGTCAGCCGAAGAAGACCCCGACCTCCTCGTACAGCTTGGGGTCGACCGTCTTCAGCTTGGCGGTGGCCTCCGCGATCGGAACGCGGACGATGTCGGTGCCGCGCAGGGCCACCATCTTGCCGAAGTCACCGTCGCGGACGGCCTCGATGGCGTGCAGCCCGAAGCGGGTGGCGAGCCAGCGGTCGAAGGCGCTGGGTGTCCCGCCGCGCTGGACGTGCCCGAGGACCGTGGTGCGGGCCTCCTTGCCGGTGCGGCGCTCGATCTCCTTGGCCAGCCACTCGCCGACTCCGGAGAGCCGGACATGGCCGAAGGAGTCCAGGGTGCCGTCCTTGAGGACCATGTCGCCGTCCTTGGGCATGGCACCCTCGGCGACGACCACGATCGGCGCGTACGACGCCTTGAAGCGCGAGGTCACCCAGGCGCAGACCTGCTCCACGTCGAAGCGCTGCTCGGGGATGAGGATGACGTTCGCGCCGCCGGCCAGGCCCGAGTGGATGGCGATCCAGCCCGCGTGGCGGCCCATCACCTCGCAGACGAGGACGCGCATATGTGATTCGGCGGTGGTGTGGAGGCGGTCGATGGCCTCGGTCGCGATGTTGACCGCCGTGTCGAAGCCGAAGGTGTAGTCGGTGGCCGAGAGGTCGTTGTCGATGGTCTTCGGGACGCCGATGACGCGGATGCCGTACTCGTCGCCCAGCCGCGCGGCGACGCCCAGAGTGTCCTCGCCGCCGATCGCGATGAGCGCGTCGACCTCCTGCTTGGCGAGGTTCTCCTTGATCCGGCGGATGCCGTTCTCCTGCTTGAGGGGGTTGGTGCGCGAGGATCCGAGGATGGTGCCGCCGCGCGGCAGGATCCCGCGCACGGCGGGGATGTCGAGCCGTACGGTGTCGCCTTCGAGCGGCCCCCGCCAGCCGTCACGGTAGCCGACGAAGTCATAGCCGTACTCCTGCACGCCCTTGCGGACGATGCCTCGGATGACGGCGTTGAGCCCGGGGCAGTCGCCGCCTCCGGTCAGTACTCCGACCCGCATGGAAAGTCCCTTCGCCACGGTTGGCTGTCGGACTCACGCTAATAGTGATCCAGGTCACTTCGGCATGGTGCGGAAGGGCTGTTCCGGTGAAATGTCGGCCAGTTGACCGGTACGGATCACCCGAAGGGTCGTATCCGCGCGGGTCACGCCTCGTCCAGTCCGCGCTCTATGGCGTAGCGGACCAGCTCGACGCGGTTGTGCAACTGGAGCTTGCCCAGGGTGTTCTGCACATGGTTCTGGACGGTGCGGTGGGAGATGACCAGGCGCTCGGCGATCTGCTTGTAGCTCAGGCCCTTGGCGACCAGGCGGAGCACCTCGGTCTCCCGGTCGGTCAGCTCCGGGGCCCTCGGCCCGTCCGTACCCGTGGCGGTGACGGGCTCCGAGGCCAGCCGGCGGTACTCGCCGAGGACCAGGCCCGCGAGGCCCGGTGTGAACACGGGGTCGCCCACGGCCGTCCTGCGCACCGCGTCCGTCAGCTCCTCCGCGGACGCCGACTTCAGGAGGTAGCCGGTCGCGCCGGACTTCACCGCCTCCAGCACGTCGGCGTGCTCGCCGCTGGCCGACAGGACCAGGACGCGCAGGGTCTGATCGGCGCCGACCAGTTCCTTGCAGACCTGGACACCGGGCTTGGCGGGCAGGTTCAGATCGAGGACGAGGACGTCGGGAGCCGCCGCCAGCGCGCGGCGCACGGCCTGTTCGCCGTCCCCCGCGGTGGCGACCACGTCGAACCCGGCGGCGGCCAGGTCCCTGGCCACCGCGTCACGCCACATGGGGTGGTCGTCCACCACCATGACCTTGATGGGGTCCTCGCCCGCCCGCGGCTCCGCCGCCGTCCCGCCCGTCATCGCCGTACCGTCGCCTTCGTCATCGCGTCCTGGCCTTCCCCCGCACGCCCTTCGGCACCTTCAGCTCGACCTCCGTGCCCTGCCCCGGGACCGAGATCAGCTCCGCCGCGCCACCCAGCTCGCGCAGCCTGCCGCGGATCGACAGTGCCACTCCGAGCCGCCCCTCGCCCTCGGCCTGGGCGAGCCGCCCCTCCGGGATGCCGGGGCCGTCGTCGCGCACCGTCACGATCACCGCGTCCGGTTCGTCCTCGACCAGGATCCAGGCGGCGGCGTCCGCGCCCACGTGCTTACGGACATTGTCCAGGGCGGCACCGACGGCCGCGGCCAGTTCCCGCGCGACGGGCGGGTCGAGCGGCACCGGAGCGCCGGGCTCGGAGAAGGTCACGCGCGCGGTGGCGTACGGGGCGAGCAGGGCGCGCAGGTCGACGGGGCCCGCGGGGTCCTCGTCGTCGGGTTCGTCGACGGCGCGAACGACCGCGCCGAGCGCGGCGTCCTCCGACACCCGGGAGACGGGCACCAGACCGCCCGACACCAGCGTGCGCAGCGCCACCTCCTGCTCACCGGCCATCCGGCCGAGCTCCGCGGCCTCGCCGCCGAGCGCGCTGCCGCGCCGCTGCACCATGGCGAGGACCTGGAGCACCCCGTCGTGGATGTCCCGGGCGAGCCGCTCGCGTTCGCGGGTGGTCGCCTCGATCTCCAGGGCACGGGCGAGGGTGCGCTCGGAGGCGCGGGCGACCTCGACGACGTAGCCGATGGCGATGGAGGCGACCCAGACGAGGACCACGTTGTGCACGGTGTCCCGGGTCGGGGAGCCGCGCTCGATGAGGTTGACCGCGGCGACGAGCGTGGAGGCGAAGGCCGCCCACCGCCAGCCGCCCTTGATCGCGAAGGCCAGGACGGCACCCGCCGTCCATATCGACGGCAGCGTCGGGCCGCCCGAGTCGATGCGCGCGGCGGAGTCGGCGACCCGGGTGAGCATGATGCCGGCCAGCGCGACCGTGAGGTCGGCGGCGAGGAACCGCTTGGTGCAGTTGGCCGCGCCGGAGACTCTCGGGAGTGTGGCCAGCGTCCAGACGAGCAGGAACGCGAAGTACGCGACGGCCACCCAGGGGCGGGCGAACGTGTCGTACGCGGTGGCGAAGAGCCCGATCGCGTACAGCACGGTCAGCACCCGGTACCCGGTCAGCGCACGCCACAGCGGCTGCTCGACCGACATCCTCATGACTCTCTCGCGCTTGGCCATGCCCCCCCCCACCCCACCCTGCCGACGTCCCTACGGACGCTTCTAGGAGCCGGATCGTTGCCCGTCGGCCGGTCCGGTTTCCCCGGCGGCCGGCTGCCCCGTCGACGGACCGGCCTGTTCCCCGGCCCGATCCTCGACAGCCTGCCCCCCGGTCCGCTCCTCGGTCCGCTGGTCGGTGCGTTCCTCGGCCGACCGCTCGCCGGCCCTGTCGTCGGCCCGCTCCTCGGCCGGCGTCTCCGCGGCCTGCTCGTCGGCAACCTGGTGCTCGGCGGCCTGCTGCTCCGCCGCCTGTTTGTCGGCCTGTTCCTTGGCCGCCTGCTTCTCGGCCTGGGCGAGCGCCGCCCTGGCCGCCTTCTCCGCGTCCCTCTCGGCCTTCGCCGCATCCGCGATCTGCCGCTTGGCGGCCGTCGCGTAGATGTCCACGTACTCCTGGCCGGAGAGCTTCATGATCTCGTACATGACCTCGTCGGTCACCGCGCGGAGCACGAACCGGTCGTGCTCCATGCCGCTGTAGCGGCTGAAGTCCAGCGGCTTGCCGATGCGGATGCCCGGACGCATCAGCTTGGGCATCACCTTGCCCGGCGGCTGGATCTTCTCGGTGTCGATCATCGCGACGGGGATGACGGGCGCGCCGGTGGCGAGGGCCACGCGCGCGAGTCCACCGGGCTTGCCCCGGTAGAGACGCCCGTCGGGCGAGCGCGTGCCCTCCGGGTAGATGCCGAACAGCTCACCGCGCTCGATCACGTCTATACCGCTCTTCACGGCCGCCTCGCCCGCGCCGCGCGCGCCGGAACGGTCCACCGGGAGCTGGCCGACGCCCTTGAAGAAGGCCGCGGTCAGCCGGCCCTTGATGCCCGGGGTCGTGAAGTACTCGGCCTTCGCGATGAAGGTCACCTTGCGGTCGAGGACCGCCGGCAGGAAGAACGAGTCCGAGAACGACAGGTGATTGCTCGCCAGAATGGCCGGGCCCTCGGCGGGGATGTTCTCGAGGCCTTCCACCCAGGGCCTGAAGGCGAGCTTCAACGGCCCTCCGATGGAAAACTTCATTGCGCCGTAGATCACCCGAGTGCCTCCTGTGTCGTAGATCAGACCTTAACCCGGAGCACCGTCAAAGGACCCGACGACCCTGGTCGGTGTCAGTACGGTCGCGTACGGTGAAGCACACCTGGAGTCGTTTTCCGCCCAACTCATGAACAGGAGACCGAGGTGCCGGTCCTTCCTGGAGCCGAGCCGTTCCGCCACGAGGGCGGAGACGTCGGCGTCCTTCTCTGCCACGGTTTCACCGGCTCCCCGCAGTCGCTGCGTCCCTGGGCGGAGTATCTCGCCGAGCGCGGTCTCACCGTCGCGCTGCCCCTGCTGCCGGGGCACGGCACCCGCTGGGAGGACATGCAGCTCACCGGCTGGCAGGACTGGTACGCCGAGGTCGACCGCGAGCTGCGCGCCCTGCGCGAGAACTGCTCGCGGGTCTTCGTCTTCGGGCTCTCGATGGGCGGCGCGCTGGCGCTGCGGCTCGCGGCCAGGCACGGCGACGAGATCACCGGCGTCGTGGTCGTCAACCCGCTGAACAAGGTGCAGGGCCTGGCCGCGCACGCCCTGCCCGTGCTCCGTCACCTCGTTCCGTCCGTCAAGGGCATCGCGAGCGACATCGCGAAGGAAGGCTCCGAGGAGGTCGGCTACGACCGGGTACCGCTGCACGCCGCGCACTCGATGCGGAAGCTGTGCGGGGTCGTGGACGCGGAGCTGCCGCAGGTCACCCAGCCGCTCCTGCTGCTGCACAGCCTCCAGGACCATGTGGTCTCCCCCGCCGACTCGGCGCGCATCCTCGGCCGGGTGTCGTCCACGGACGTGACGGAGATCGTGCTGGAACAGAGCTACCACGTCGCGACGTTGGACCACGACGCGGACCGGATCTTCGAGGAGAGCCACTCCTTCGTCACCCGGCTCGCGCCCGGTGCCGGCAAGGAGGCCGACGCGGGTCAGGTGGGTCGGCAGGAAGGGACGGCAGCCGGTGGCTGAGCACGACGCGGACCGCGGCGATTCCGAGGAGAAGGGCGTACCCGTCGGCGAGCCCCTGGACGGGGCTCTCGGCGAGGGGCTCGGCGACGCGCTCGGCGAGTCCGCGGGGGACCCGCTCGGAGAGTCGCCCGGTGACGCCCGCGGGGAGTCCCTCGGCGACGAGCAGAGCGTGCCCTTCGACGAGGACGCCGCCTGGCAGTCGATCGTCGAGGGATACGGCGAGGAGCCGCCGGACCCGCCCGGCTCGCGGCCCTTCAGATCGGTGGAGGACCTCGCGCTCCCGGAGCCCGGTACGGACGAGAGGCCCGAGACCGGCGGCAAGAGCGCCAAGGGCGCCGGGGACGGCACGGACGGGGGCGACGACACCCCCGCACCGGGAGCCCCGCCGGAGCCGGAGGGCACCGTCGGCGACGGGCCCTCCGCCATCAAGCCCCTCGGCAGTTCGATCGCCTTCGCGCCCGGTGTCGGCGGCCCGCGGGACTACCGTGCGCCCGAGCCGGCCGAGGACGACTTCGACGAGGACGACGAGGGCCACTTCGTACCGCCCGAGCCGCCTCCCCTGCCGACCGCGGACACGACCTCCAAGTTCGCCTGGCTCGGCGTGCTCGGCGGCCCCGCCCTGCTCCTGCTGGCTGTCCTGCTGAGCTGGGACATGACCTGGTGGCTCACCACGCTCGGCATCGGCGGCTTCCTCGGCGGCTTCGCCACCCTGGTGACGCGGATGAAGGGCGACGACGAGGACCTCGACGACCCGGGGCGCGGCGCGGTCGTCTGACCCCCGGTTTCCGGGAGGCGGGCAGTCAGGGCGCGGTACTCAGGACGGGGTTCTCACGACAGGGTTCTCGGTACGGGGTTCTCAGGACGCGGGCACTTTGAGGGCGGCCAGCACGGGCAGATGGTCCGTGGCCGCCCTCAGGTCTGCCCCGGTGACACCGGGAAGGCCGAGCGGCACCCCGCAGCCGAGGACCTCGATGCCGGGCGTGGCGAAGATCGCGTCGATGCGCCGGTCGGGCCCCGCGAACGTCCAGGTGTGCTCCCCGCCCCAGGGGCGGGTCGCCCAGCCGTCCTGGAGCGCGCCCGCCAGACGGCGGAACGTCGGCCCTGTCGGACGTTCGTTGAGGTCGCCGCCCGCGACGGCGTACGGGGTGCCCAGACCGGCGAGGCGGTCGAGGAGCATGCCGCTCTGCTGGTGGCGCTCGTCCTTCTGGAGCGACAGATGACAGCTCAGCACGCCGAGCCGGGCTCCCCCGAAGCGGACGACCGCCGTGGCGAAGCCGCGCCGGTGCAGGCCCGGCGTGAGCGGGAGCAGCACGTCCTCGGTGCGCTCCACGGTGGCCCGCAGGGTGCACAGCAGGGCGGGGCCGGAGGCGGTGGCACCGCCGGACAGGACGACCAGGCCGGAGGCGGCGGCGAGACGCGCGAGCTTCTTGCGCCAGCGGAAGAAGCGCGGCGCCTCCTGGACCAGGACGAGATCCGGTGCGCAGGCGCTGATCACCCGGGCGAGCGCGGCGGTGTCGTCGCGCATCGAGCGGATGTTGTAGCTGAGCACGCGGATGACGGCCGAACCGTCTGATTCGGTACGGGACGCGGGCAGCGGACTGGCTGAAGGGCTGGTCGGCATGGCGATCAACATACGCGCTCGAAGCCCGCCGGAAAGGGCGAAGGACCACACGACTCCGCCGCGCTCCACCGCACTCCGCCGCCTTCAGGCGGTCCGCCACCTTCCTGCGGTCTGCACCGGCACACGGGCACGGCGTTCCCGGGGTCGGGCGGGGGATGTCCCGTGCCGGGGCGACCGGCCTGCCCGGGTCCGGTGCGGTGCGGATCCGGATCCGGATCCGGCAGGGGCGGTCGCTTCTCTCCGGGCCCTCATCTCACGCCCGCGCCTGTCTCCCCCGTACGCCGCGGCCCCGCGCAACCGGGCGCCGGGTGCCGGCTCACGCGGGGGCCGGGGAGCCGGAGCCGCGCTCTCGTGGCGCTGGGGTCCCTCGATCGGGTGGGGGCGGGAACGGCGGCGCCCGCCGTCCCGTGGGGGTGCGGCGGGCGCTGCCGTGCGACAGGATGTGCGGGCGCTACATGATGGGGTCGGGCTCCCGGGCCAGGTCCGCCGCTCCGACGAGACCCGCCTTGTTGCCCAGCTGGGCGGCGATCACGTCGGCGACCGGGCGCCAGTTGCCGCCGACCAGCCAGCGCTTGTACGACTTGCGGATCGGGTCGAGGACCAGCTCGCCCTCGTCCGAGAGACCGCCGCCGACGATGAAGGCGGACGGGTCGAAGAGCGAGGCCAAGTCGGCCAGACCCGCGCCGGCCCAGCGGGCCAGCTCGCGGTAGGAGTCCACCGCCACATGGTCGCCCTGGCGGGCCGCCATGGAGATGTGCTTGCCCTCGATGCCGTCGGGGGTGCCGTCGCCGAGGCCCAGCAGGACCTCCGCGGCCTCCGGGGTCGCGTTGGCCCGCTGCTTGGCGTAGCGGACGAGGGCGCGCCCGGAGGCGTACTGCTCCCAGCAGCCCTGCGAGCCGCAGCCGCACAGCAGACCGTCCGGCACCATCCGGATGTGGCCGAACTCGGCGGCCACGCCGAAGTGGCCGCGGCGCAGCTTGTTGCCGATGATGATGCCGCCGCCGAGGCCGGTGCCGAGGGTGATGCAGATGACGTTGCGGTGGCCCTTGCCGGCGCCGAACTTGTATTCACCCCAGGCGGCCGCGTTCGCGTCGTTCTCGACGACGACCGGCAGCCCCACGCGCTGCTCGACCTCGGCCTTGAGCGGTTCGTTGCGCCAGTCGATGTTCGGCGCGAAGTAGACCGTCGAGCGCTGGCGGTTCACGTATCCGGCGGCACCGATGCCGACACCGACGATGTCGTGACCGGCGCGCGCGCCCTCCACGGCCGAGGCGATGGCGTCCACGATGGCCTGCGGCGTGCTGGGGGTCGGCACCTTGTGCGTCGAGAGGATATTGCCTTCCTCGTCGACCACACCGGCCGCGATCTTAGTGCCGCCGATATCGACGCCGATGGTGAGTCCCATGAATCCCTCAGTTTCGGTCGAGCCCCGCTACGGCCAACCGTACCCGAGGGGCGATTAGTCCAAGTCGATGTGTTCGCCCGGACCGGACTCGTCGTCGCGGGATCCGGTGCCCCGCGTGGTCCAGCGGCGCTCCTGGTTCTCGACGGCCGAACGGTAGGCGGCGAGCAGTTCGGTACCCGCGGCCGCGAGATGGTCGAACACCTCGGGGTTGCGCTCCAGCACCGGTTCCACGGCGGCCTTGGCCTGCTGCACGACCTGGTTGACCATCTGCTGGGCGGTGCCGGAGGCGACCGCGCCGAACAGCGGCGACTGGAGCCCGGAGAGCTTGTCGGCGACGGCGTCGACGAGTTTGCGCAGTTCCTCGGCGGCCGAGCCGGGCGGCGGGCCGTGCTGGGCGCGGCGACGGGCCTTCTCCGCGGCGAGGTCCTCCGCGCAGGCCGTCGCCCAGGCGTCGGCGTCGGTGGCGTGCGTCTCCTCGACGCGCACCTCGTCGGCCGTCTCCTCCTGAGCGGCGTCGGATGGGGGGCGCTCTTCGCTCATGGCGGGACTCCTGCCTACTTTTTTCGTGCCTTCGACGTTACCCGAACGGGGGTACCCCGTTCACCGTGTCCGGTGCCCCGGATCACGGCACGGTCACTTCTCGCGCGGCCACAGACCGGGGTCGGGCGTGAAGCGGACGCGCAGCTCGCCCTCGCGCAGGGCCGCGCCCGCCACCGTGCAGCGGCGCAGTGCCGAGGGGAGCGGGACGATCCTGCGGAACTGGCCGACGGTGACGACGAGTTCGTCGCCGCGCCGGATGAGGTCGAGTTCATCGCGTATCGCGCCGGGCAGCGGGATGTGCCAGACGAGCACGCCGTCGTCGGCCAGATGGTCGGTGACGGGCCACTCGACGGGGGTGGGCGCGGTGTTGACGCCGGGCACGGTGAGCGCGGCGAGGTCGTCCGTGCCGCGGGGGTCGTGGCCGCGGTGCGGGACCTCGTGGACGTCGTACGTCTCCTGCCACTCGTCCAGGACCTTGCGCTGCTCGGCCGCGAGGGCTCCCAGCCAGGCGTCGTTGGTGACGCCGGGCAGCACCCGGTTCGCGACCAGGCTGTCGACGGGCAGGCCGCGCAGGGCGAGTGCGGTGGCGGCGGTGCGGACGGCGTCACTGCCGGCCGGTCCGGGCTCGGCGACCAGTCGAACGGTCGTGGCGCGGTCCTCGACGACGGCCTGCACGGCGGCGAGCTCGACGTCCCAGCGCCCCGCCGTCTCGTACAGCCACTCGGCGGGCATGGGCACACCCGCGAGCCGCCCGAGGACGGGACGCAGGGCGCGGGCCGCCTGGCGCTCCGGTGGGAGCAGGCGGCGCAGATAGCGGCGGAGTTCCTCGGGCAGGGCGAGGAGGGCGAGTGCCTGGGGCGCCGGGGGAAGGTCCACGACGAGCAGTCCGTACGCCTCCGACAGCGCGGCGTCGCGCAGGGCGCGCAGCAGGGCGAGTTCCTCGGCGCCGGGGAGCGGGGTGACTTCCTCGGCGTCCAGACGGGAGGCGCCGAGCAGGTCGAGGGCGGTGGTGGCGCGCCGTTGGAAGGCGGTGAGGTCGTCGCGGAAGCGGGCGGCGGCGTCGGGGCGCCAGGCCGTGAGGCCGGGGGCGGCTTCCACGGGGTCCGGACCGGTGGGGACGCCGAGGACGGCACCGAGAGTGTCGGTGCGGTCGGCGGTGAGCACCAGGGTGCGGGTGCCTTCCCTCGCCGCCCGCAGCGCGGTGGCCGCGGCGACGGTGGTACGGCCGGTGCCGCCTTGGCCGGTGATCAGGATGGTGCGCATGGGGGTGAACGCTACCGGTGCGGGGGCCTCGGCGGTTTTCGGGTTCCCGTCCGGTGGGTGGGTGGGCCGTGCCGGTACATTCGCGGTCCCGTCCGGTGGGTGGGCCGCGCCGGTACATCCGCGGTCCCGTCCGGTGGGTGGGCCGGGGCCGTGCCGGTACATCCGCCCGCATCCGGACGGATCCCGGCGGCTTTGCGAAGTGGGCGTGGGTGATGATCCGTCCGGCCTGCGGGCATGTGATGTACCGGCACGTCTCCTCCCGCGCGTACCCGGCTGCGGGTGCGTCGTGGTGGCCCACCACTTCAGCCCCGGCCGGGGCAGGATTCAGCCCCTCCGGCGTTTGAGGAGCGGGGGCGGAAGAAGTGTTGTGGCTCCGGTGGGCGCCTTGTGGGTCTTGCCGGGGTCGTCGTCGCCCGGGGTGCGGGGCGCGTTCCGGGGGCTCGCCGGGCTGACGCCCGGGGGTGTGGGGCGGGCGCCCGTGGGTGGCTAGACCGTTTCCTCTACGCGCTTCTTCAGGCCCGCCAGGGCTCGGTCGATGATGACCTTCTCGGCCTTGCGCTTGATCATGCCGAGCATGGGGATCTTGACGTCGACGGTCAGCCGGTAGGTGACCTCGGTGGCGCCCTTGCCCGCGGGCTTGAGGAGGTACGAGCCGTCCAGGGAGCGGAGCATCTGGGACTTGACCAGGGTCCAGGAGACCTCGTGGTCGCCGGTCCAGGTGTAGCCGAGGGTCTGGTCGTCCTTGATGGCGCCGGCGTCCATGACCAGGCGGACCTGTTCGGCGCGGCCCTTCTCGTCCGTCCCGAGCACCTGTGCCTCCTTCACCTCACCCGTCCAGTCCGGGTAGCGGGCGAAGTCGGCGATCACCGCCATGACGTCAGCCGGTGCCGCCTCGATCGTGATGCTCGAACTGGTGTGTTCCGCCATCGCGGTGGCTCCTCCAGATGCGGTCCGGTGAGGGAGGGTGGTGCGCACGTGTGTGCAGCGTGAAGGCTACCGCGCACGGCCGCGGGCGCCGTCACCCCGCCCGGCGTTCAGCACGGCCCGCGGCTCACCACTCCAACGCCCAGGGCCGGCCCGACCCGGCAAAGTGCCCCACATTCACGCATTCCGTCGCCCCGACCCGCATCCGGCGGACGAGGGGCTGGTGGACGTGGCCGAAGAGCGCGTAACGGGGGCGCGTACGCCGGATCGCGTCCAGCAAGGCACGGGATCCGCGCTCGAAGCGGCGCGCCACGGTGTCGTACACCAACTCCGGCACCTCCGGCGGAATGTGCGTGCACAGGACGTCGACCTCGCCGACCGCCTCGATCTTGGCCGCGTACTCCTCGTCGCTGATCTCGTACGGCGTCCGCATCGGTGTCCGCAGTCCCCCGCCGACGAAACCGAAGACCCGGCCGCCGATCTCGACCCGCTCGCCGTCGAGGACGGTGGTGCCGGGTCCGGCGTACTCCGGCCACAGGGTCGGCATGTCGACATTGCCGTAGGTCGCGTACGTCGGCGTCGGGAACGCGGCGAACATCTCGGCGTACTGCTTGCGTACCGCCTTCTCGATCGCGGCGGCCCGGTCGGTGCCGATGCCCGACCACAGCCGGGCGCCGAACACGCGCGCCTCCTCGAACCGGCGGGCGGTGCGCAGCTCGACGAGACGGTCGGCGTTCTCCTCGCCGAACAGGTCCGGGAAGATGCCGCGCGCGTGGTCGGCGTAGTCGAGGAAGAGGACCAGGTCACCGAGGCAGATCAGGGCGTCGGCGCCGTCGCCCGCGCGGGCCAGGTCGCGGGCGTTGCCGTGTACGTCACTGACCACGTGAATGCGCGTCCTCGGACGCCCGACCGGTGTGGATGCCATGACGATCAAGCGTAGGCCTGTGCGGCAAACGTGAACAGAGGCGGCCGGACCTGCGATTACTGGCTAGTCAGGAAGGGCGTGGACTACTGTGCGCGAAGGAACGCCAACACGTGTGACGCATAGAACATCTCGCCGGGACCCCCTGTCGAAGAAGCCATACCGGCGGGTAACGTCCGGGCAGTCCAGTCGTACTCAGGATTTCAACAAGCGATCTTGAGTACCTGCCCGAGCCTTGGACCGCACCGGCGCGTCACACAGAGTCGTGGCGTCGGCGCCCTATGAGGAGCAGCAGTCTTGCGCGAGTTCAGCCTTCCGGCTTTGTACGAGGTCCCTGCGGACGGAAATCTCACCGACATCGTCCGTCGAAACGCCGCGCAGCATCCCGACGTAGCCGTGATCGCCCGCAAGGTGGGCGGCGCTTGGACGGACGTCAGCGCCACCACATTCCTCGCCGAGGTGCTGGCCGCGGCCAAGGGCCTGATCGCCTCGGGCGTGCGGCCCGGCGACCGGGTCGCCCTGATGTCCCGTACCCGTTACGAGTGGACGCTGCTCGACTTCGCGATCTGGAGCGCCGGCGCCGTCACCGTGCCGGTGTACGAGACCAGCTCCGCCGAGCAGGTGGCGTGGATCCTCGGCGACTCGGGCGCGACCGCCTGCATCGTGGAGCTGCCGACGCACGCGGCCTCCGTGGAGTCGGTGCGCGACGGGCTGCCCGCGTTGAAGGACGTCTGGCAGATCGAGGCCGGCGGCGTCGAGGAGCTGGGGCGCCTCGGCAAGGACGTCAGCGACGCCGCCGTCGAGGAGCGCAGCTCGCTCGCCAAGGCGGACGACCCGGCGACCATCGTCTACACCTCTGGTACCACCGGCCGGCCCAAGGGCTGTGTCCTCACCCACCGCGCCTTCTTCGCGGAGTGCGGCAACATCGTGGAGCGGCTGCGCCCGCTGTTCCGCACGGGCGAGTGCTCCGTCCTGCTCTTCCTCCCGCTCGCGCACGTCTTCGGGCGGCTCGTGCAGGTCGCGCCCATGATGGCGCCGATCAAGCTGGGCTGCGTCCCGGACATCAAGAACCTCACCGACGAGCTGGCCGCGTTCCGGCCGACGCTGATCCTCGGTGTGCCGCGCGTCTTCGAGAAGGTCTACAACTCGGCGCGCGCCAAGGCGCAGGCCGACGGCAAGGGCAAGATCTTCGACAAGGCGGCGGACACGGCGATCGCGTACAGCCGCGCGCTGGACACCCCCGCGGGCCCGTCGTTCGGTCTGAAGATCAAGTACAAGACGTTCGACAAGCTCGTCTACAGCAAGCTGCGCGCGGTGCTCGGCGGGCGCGGCGAGTACGCGATCTCGGGCGGCGCCCCGCTGGGTGAGCGGCTCGGCCACTTCTTCCGCGGCATCGGCTTCACGGTCCTGGAGGGCTACGGCCTCACCGAGTCCTGCGCGGCCACGGCCTTCAACCCGTGGGACCGTACGAAGATCGGCACGGTCGGCCAGCCGCTGCCCGGCTCCGTGATCCGCATCGCCGACGACGGCGAGGTGCTGCTGCACGGCGAGCACCTGTTCAAGGAGTACTGGAACAACGAGGCCGCGACCGCCGAGGCGCTCGCCGACGGCTGGTTCCACACCGGTGACATCGGCACCCTCGACGAGGACGGCTACCTCCGCATCACCGGCCGCAAGAAGGAGATCATCGTCACCGCGGGCGGCAAGAACGTCGCCCCGGCCGTGATCGAGGACCGTATCCGCGCCCACGCGCTGGTCGCGGAGTGCATGGTGGTCGGCGACGGACGCCCGTTCGTGGGCGCGCTCGTCACGATCGACGAGGAGTTCCTGGCCCGCTGGGCCGAGGAGCACGGGAAGCCGGCCGGGTCGACGGCGGCGTCGCTGCGCGAGGACGCGGACCTGATCGCCGCGATCCAGGACGCGATCGACGACGGCAACGCGGCGGTGTCCAAGGCGGAGTCGGTGCGCAAGTTCCGCATCCTCGCCCACCAGTTCACCGAGGAGTCGGGGCACCTCACGCCGTCCCTGAAGCTGAAGCGCAACGTCGTCGCGAAGGATTACGCGAACGAGATCGAGGCACTTTATCGGGGCTGATGCCCGAGCGACCGGGTTCCACCCCGGCCGGGAACAACGGCTCGGCCCCCTTCACTGGAGGGGGCCGAGCCGTTTTTCCGTACCGGCCGAGGTGTTTTCGGGGATCGCCGGGAACCGCCGTAGGCGGTGCGGGTCCGTCCCCGGCGGAGGGTGCACCGTGGTTGCTCGCGCGGTTCCCCGCGCCCCTGACGGGGCGCCCGTCAGGGGGCGGGGAACCGCGTGGCCAGGTGAAGGCGACCGCAGGCGCCTACGGGGCCGCGAGTGGCGGCCCCGTAGGCGCAGCCGGTGACGCTAGAGCAGCTCGCGCAGGCGCTCGGCCAAGAGGTCCCAGCGCCATTTCTCCTCGACCCAGGCGCGTCCCCGCTCGCCCATCCGGCGGCGGAGTTCCGGGTCGCCGAGCAGGGTGACGATCCGGTCGGCGGCCTCCTCGGCCGAGCCGCCGCGTACGACCCAGCCCGTCTCGCCGTCGAGCACGGCGTCGGGCGCGCCGCCCGAGTCGCCGGCGACCACCGGAAGACCCGTCGCCGACGCCTCCAGGTACACGATGCCGAGCCCCTCGACGTCCAGTCCGCCCCGGCGGGTCCGGCACGGCATCGCGAAGACGTCCCCGGCTCCGTAGTGCGCGGGCAGCTCCGCCCAGGGCACCGCCCCGGTGAACCGGACCGAGCCGGCGACACCGGTGTCGTGCGCGAGTTTGCGCAGGTCCTTCTCGTACGGCCCGCCGCCCACGATCAGCAGCACGGCGTCCGGCTCCTTGGCCAGGATCCGCGGCATCGCGAGCACGAGGGTGTCCTGGCCCTTGCGCGGCACCAGGCGGGAGACGCAGACGACGACCGGCCGGTCCGAGAGGCCGAGCCGGGCCCGGACCTCCTGGCCGCCCGAGCCGGGGTGGAAGGTCCGCTCGTCGACACCGGGCGGGAGCTGGACCATGCGCGCGGCTGCCTCCGGGGTGAGAGCGGAGGCGATCCGCGAGCGCGTGTACTCCCCGAGGTAGGTGATCGTGTCGGTGGACTCACCGATCCGGCGCAGCAGCGTGCGGGCGGCGGGGAGCTGGGCCCAGCCGGCCTCGTGGCCGTGCGTGGTCGCCACGATGCGCCGCGCGCCCGCCCTGCGCAGGGCCGGAGCCATCAGGCCGAGCGGGGCCGCCGCCCCGAACCACACGGACGTACAGCCGTGGTCGCGCAGCAGCCCGGCCGCCCGCCGGGTGGCGCCCGGCGTCGGCAGTAGCATGGTCGTGCGGTCCCGTACGACGGTGAAGGGCTGCTCCGCGTCGAACGCGGCGGTCGCCTCGGCGCCCTCGCTGCCGCGCTTCCACGTCGAGGCGTAGACGACGATCCGCCCGGGGTCCAGACGCAGTGCCATGTTGTGCAGAAAGGCCTGGATGCCGCCGGGGCGGGGCGGGAAATCGTTCGTCACGATCAGGGTCTTGTGCATCGTGTTCGACACTATCGAATCTATACTCACAGCTCCGCACGGCCGCGCTTGACGGCTCGTACACAGACCGGCGCGTGACTCTGGGTCCGCGAAAAGCACGGCGGCGACGCACACGGTTTCCGGACGAAGAGGACCAGGTGGCATGACGGGGGCACGGAGCGCGAGGTTCCCGGGGGGCGTGGCCGTACTGCTGGGGACCTGGGGTCTGACCAGGCTGATACTGCTGCTCTTCGTGGCCAAGGTGTACGTGTTCCCCGGCCCGGACGTCACGAGCGACGTGGCCGTGATCTACCACGGCTGGTACGACGTGCTGCGGCACGGCACCTTCCCGCTGAACGACGTCACCTGGCAGTACCCGCCGGCCGCCTCGCTGGCGATCCTCTCCCCCGGCCTGCTGCCGTTCCTCGACTACCCGCACGCCTTCTTCGTGCTGGCCTTCGTCGCCGACCTGGCGGTGTTCGGGCTGCTCCTGTTCGCGGGCTCGCGCTCCGGCAGGACACTGCGCGGCGCCTGGGTGTGGATGATCGGGGTTCCGCTGCTCGGGCCGACGGTGTACGCACGCTACGACGTGATGGTGACGGCCGTCGTGGTCGCGGCGCTGCTCGCCGGAGCCCGCCATCCCCGGGTGATGGGGGTGCTCACGGGCTTCGGCGCGATGGTGAAGGTGTGGCCGGTGCTGCTGCTCCTCGGTGCCGTGCGCCGCCGGGCCTGGGTCTCGGCCGCGGCGACGGTGGCCGGGATCGCGGCGCTGTTCTGGATGACGATGCCGGGCGCGTTCACCTTCCTGACCTCCCAGCGCGACCGCGGCACCGAGGTGGAGTCGCTCGGCTCCCTCGTCTTCCACGTGGCCCGGCACCACGGCTGGAACGGGCGGGTGCTGCTCAACTACGGCTCGGTGGAGTTCGTCGGCCCCTATGTCGACCTGGTGAGCACGGCGGCCCTGTTCCTGAGCGCGCTCGCCTTCGGCTGGCTGCTGCTGTGGCGGCTGTGCGCCAAGCGGTTCCTGCCGCACACGCTCGCCGACGCCGCGTTCGTCGCCGTCCTGATGTTCACGGCGACCAGCCGGGTGATCAGCCCGCAGTACCTGGTGTGGCTGGTCGGGCTCGCCGCGGTCTGTCTGTGCTTCCGGGCGAGCCGCATGACGTGGCCCGCCTGCCTGGTGCTGATCGCGTGCTTCGTGACCGTGCTGGAGTTCCCGATCTGGTTCGCGGACGTCGTGGGCAGCACGTCGCTCGGCATCACCCTCCTCGTCGTCCGCAACGGCCTGCTGGTGATCGCCGCGGCGCTGGCGGCCCGGGAGCTGTGGCGCAGCACGGTCTCCGAGCCGACGCCGGCGCTCCCCGCTCAGGCGGCCCGCTCCAAGGAGACCCTGGCGTCCTCCTGACGCCCGATCCGTCCGGCCCACAACCACAGGGCGGCGCACTGCACCGTCATGGACAGCGCGAGGGCCAGGCAGATGCCCGGCAGCCCCGGTCCGGACAGGGTGTGGGCGAGCGGGAGCTGGACCGCCGTGCCGACCAGCGTCACACGAAGCAGCACCGGCGCTCCGCCGCTGCCCTCGAACACTCCGCCGAGCGCGATGAAACACGCCATCAGCAGCAGGTAGGGGCCGACGCAGCGCAGGAACAGCGTGCCGTCGTGGGCGACCGCGGGTCCGGCGCCGAAGGCCCGCATGATCCAGGGGGCCAGGGCGCTCAGGAGCCCCGCGGCGAGCAGTCCGACGGTCCCCGAGACGAGGACGGCCTGGCGTCCGATGGCACCCCGCTCGTCGCGGCCCGCGCCCCGGGTGTGCGCGGTGTGGATCGAGGCGGCCTGCCGGACGGCGTAGAACGCCATGGTGGCGATGTACATGACCTTGTACGCGATCGCGTAGGCCGCCACCGCCGTCGTCCCGAGCCGGGCCACGATCGCGACCAGCACCAGGGCGCCGCCCTGCCGCACCGTGAAGTCGGCGGACATGGGCAGACCGGTGGCGAGGGTGCGGCGCAGCGCGGCGCCGGTGGTCTCGGCGGGCAGCGCGGCGGCCGCCTGGGACAGCAGGGCGTTCCGGCGCAGAGCGCGCAGTCCGGCGACGAGGGCCACCGAGCGGCACAGCACGGTCGAGACGGCGGCGCCCCGGACGCCGTACGCGTGGATGAGAAGCGGGTCGAGGCCGAGGATCAGTCCGTTGGCCAGCAGGGCGAGGCGCATCGGCGTGCGGGTGTCGCCGGCGCCCTTGAGGACGCCGTCGACGAGGTTCTGCGCGAAGAAGACGGCGATGCCGGGCAGGGAGACGCCGAAGTACTGGACGGCGAGGGTCAGCGCGCGTCCGTCGCCGCCGAGCACCAGCCGGGCCAGCGGCTCACGCAGCAGGTAGCCGCCGAGGGCGATCACCGGCGTGACGGCGGCGCACAACGCCCAGCCTCCGCGTACGGCCGCCCGGACCGCGCCTGGGTCACGGGCGCCCCGGGCGTGCGCGACCAGGACGGTGGTGCCGGAGGCGAAGACCAGGGCGACGCCGAGCAGCACGTTCTCGGTGTTCGTCGCGACGGCGACGGCGGCCACGGCGTCACCGCCGAGCCGTGAGACCCAGACGGTGTTGATGATTCCGGCGGCGACGGAGGCGAGCAGCGAGAGGTAGACGGGGTGGGCGAGCGCTATGAGCTGCCGGCGATGGGCGTTCACGAAGCCTCCCTCGACACGAGCTACCTCTTTTCGAGATAGCTCGATAAGAGGTAGCATGAGGACCCGAAACCCCGCAAGGATCAGGACTCGTGCGAAGCTGCGGGGCGTCCGTCAGCGGGGCGGCAAGCGGGAGGGCGATCGGCGGTACGGCCTGCGCGTCGTACGGTCACGACCCACGAACGAGGAGCCGACCGGATGCTGGAGCTGTCGATCCTGGGCTTTCTGTACGAGGAGCCCCTGCACGGCTATGAGCTGAAGGAGCGCATCAAGGCCCTCAGCGGCCATGTCCGCCCGGTCAGCGACGGCGCCCTCTATCCGGCGATCACCCGCCTGGTCGCCGCGGGCCTGCTCGACCAGCACACCGAGCCCGGCAGCGGCGCGGCCCCGCGGCGCGTCCTCGCGCTCACCGACAAGGGCCGTGAGGGCCTCCTGGAGCGGCTGCGCCGCCCCCGGCAGGCCGAGATCACCGACCAGGTCCGCTTCAACACCCTGCTGGCGTTCCTGCGCCACCTGGACGACCCCCGCGAGCAGGCCGCGGTGCTGCGCCGCCGTCAGGAGTTCCTGGAGACCCCGGCGAGCTTCTTCTACCGGGACGGCCGGCCCGTGCGCGCCGAGGACGCCGACGACCTGTTCCGGCAGGGCATGCTGCGGGTGGCGCGGGCGACCGGCGAGGCGGAGCGGACCTGGCTCGCGGAGGCCATCCACCGGCTTGAGGGGTGAACAACCTTGCCCGTCAGCCGAGCTGGTCCTTGAGGTACTCCCGCCACAGCTCGGTGAACCGCTCCGGCGTCGTGTGCAGCACGTCCCGCAGTGCGCCGTCGACCGCACCCGTCCGCCGCCCGTGGTCGCCCACCGCCCGGTAGAAGTCGTTCAGCCGGACCTCGCCCCAGTGGTCGGCGATCAGCCGGCAGGCCATCCAGCCGCCCTCGTAGGCCCGCGCCAGCCGGCCCGCGTCGGAGGTGAACCCGAAGTCCCCGTCGTCGGGCAGCGCGGCCGGAACCTGCCCCTCGGCCACCGCTCGCTCCAGTTCCGGCGCGATCTGCCCGGGCGCCCGCCCGCCGGACCGGTAGCCGGCCCAGTCCGCGTACCCCTCGGAGAGCCACAGCGGGGTGGCGGCCGTGGTGTGGGCACGGGTGGCGACGTGCGTGGTCTCGTGGGTGAGCACGACCTGCTTGCCGAAGTCGCCGAGGACGCCGTACGCGTCCGGGTTGACGATGATCCGGTCCGCGGGCGCCTTCGCCGAACCTCCCCCCGCCTCCGGCCGGGGACTCCCCCCTTTCGCTTGGCTCGCCTCGCCGATGGTGACCGCCGCGATCCCCCGGTACCCGGACGCCGGAGACCCGAGCAGCCCGGCCATCCCCTCCAGCGATTTCGGTACGAGGACGAGGACGTGCCGCGACCAGTCCGTGCCCCAGGCCTCCGACACGGCGGGCACGGCGTGGTCCGCGAGCTCCGCGAAGGAACGCAGCCGCTCGCCGGACTGCCCGACCCCTAGAACGAGGCTCTGCTCACCCCGTACGGCCGTCACGGCCCCCTGGTCCCAGAGCTGGGCACCGTCCTTGCCCGCGGGCTCGTCGGAGGCGACGCGCCAGGTTCCGCCGGCGCGGGTCAGCCGCAGGGTGCGGTCCGCCTTGACCGGCGCGGCGTCGTAGCCCTCGACGCGGTAGCGCAGTTCGGCGTCGGCGGTGGCCCGGTCGCCGGAACGGCGCAGATCCGTCAGCCGGTAGGACCAGCCCGCCAGCGGCACCTGGCGCAGGTTCGCGAAGCCGGTCGCGGCGCCGGCCGACGCCCCGGTGGCCCGGAAGGCCGCCGCGTCCCGGTCCAGGACCGCGGCCGCCCGCCGGTCGAGGACCCGCTGCACGTCCGCCGCCGCGGTGTCCGACGGCGCCCGGCCGCCGCATCCGACCAGCGCGGCGAGCAGCAGCACCAGTGAGAGTCCCGCTCGCGACGCACACCTTCGACCAGCCATCCTCCCGATCGTACGGTGCCCGCGTCCGCCCACCGGACCCGCCCGGAGCCGGTCGCGCGCCCCGTCAGACCCGGGTGACGGACGAGATCGGCATCATCCCGACCGGGTCGTAGCGCACCGGGGCGCCGGGGTAGGGCGCGTGGATCACCTGGCCGTTGCCCACGTACATCGCGACATGGCTGGCGTCGGACCGGTAGGTGACCAGGTCACCGGGCTGCGCCTGGGAGAGCGGGATCTGCCGTCCGGCGAACCGCTGGGCCTGCGAGGTGCGCGGCAGACCGACCCCGGCGTGCGCGTACGACCACTGCATGAGGCCCGAACAGTCGAAGCCGCCGGGCCCGTTGGCGCCCCACACGTACGGGCGGCCGAGCGCCGAGCGGGCCGCGGCGAGGGCGACGGCCGCGCGCGACGAGGACGCGACGGTGTCACCGAGGCCGGGCAGGTCGGCCCGCGTCGAGCGGGACGCCCGGTCGTAGGCGGCGCGTTCGGCGTACGGCAGCGAGTCGAGCAGGTGCCGCGCCCTGGCCAGTTTGCCCTCGATGACCCGCTTGTTCCGGGCGACGGCCGTACGGCTGCGCTCCAGTTCGGCGAGTTTCCCGTCGGCCTCCTCGCGCTCCTGGGCGAGATCGCGCAGGGCGAACCGGAGGTCCTTGAGCTCGCCGGCCTGACGGGTGCCGATCCGGTCGAGCGCGGTGGCCTTGTCGAGGTAGTCGTCCGGGCTGTCGGAGAAGAGCAGCGCGAGGGAGGGGTCGAGGCCGCCGGAGCGGTACTGCGCCCCGGCCAGCGAACCCAGCGCGTCCCGCATGGCGTTGACGCGCTCCTGCTGCCGGGCGATCTGGTCCTGGGCCGCGCCGATCTGCTCGCGCAGCGCGTGGCCGCGCTCGTCGGCCTTGTCGTACGCCTCGGTGGCCCGCTCCGCCTGCGTGTAGAGGCGGTCCACGTCGGCCCGGGTGTCGTCCTGCGGTGCCGCCGAGGCGGGCAGGGCGCCGAGTGCGGCGGCCGCCGCGGACATCACGCAGGCGGCGACGCCGAAGGCGCCGGCGCCCCGGTCGAAGCCGGTCGGTGCAAGGCGGCGATGGAACCCCACGGGTGGCCGCTCTCCCTTCCGCTGACGGTCCCCCGCCGTCGGGGGATCGCGCCAGACAGTAGCCGCGCGACCACACACCGGCCAAAGGCCCCCACGGGCACACAAAGTGACGCCCCGCCGGAGACGCAGGTCACCGACGGGGCGTGGGGTCAGCGGGAGTTGTCACAATTCGCCCGTTTGGGCGGAGTGGCAGAAGGTCCCTGCGGGCGGCGGACGTCCGGTCCGGACCGCCCGTCCGGATCAGATCCGGACGCCGAACTGGAAGGGCATGTTGGCGATGGACTCGTAGCGGACGGACGCGCCGGTGTGCGGGGCGTGCAGCACCTGGCCGTTGCCCGCGTAGAGGCCGACGTGGTGCTGGTCGCCGTAGAAGATGACCAGGTCACCGACCTGCAGATCGCTCTGCGAGTAGATGCGGGTGCCCGCGTTGGCCTGGGCCTCCGAGGTGCGCGGTATGGAGACACCGGCCTGGGCGTAGGCCCAGGAGGTGAGACCCGAGCAGTCGAAGGCGCTGGGGCCGGAGGCGCCGTAGACGTACGGCGATCCGATCACGCTCTGCGCGGCGGCGAACGCGGCGCCGGCGCGGCCCGAGGCGGCCGGGGTGTTGCCGAGGTCGACGCGTGCGCTGGCGCGGGTGGCCCGGGCCTGCTCCTGGGAGGCCAGCGCCGCCTTCTCCTGCGCCGTCAGCGAGTTCAGGAGCTTCTGCGCGGAGCCCAGCTTGCTCTGGACTTCCTTCTTCTTCTTGGCGAGCTCGGCCCGGGTGTCGGCGAGGTCCTTGAGCTTGGCGGACGCCTCGGCACGCTGCTGGGCGAGCGAACGCTGCTTCTCCTGGACCTTCTTGAGTGACCCGACCTGCTGGGCGCTCAGCTGGTCCATGGCCGAGGCCTTGTCCAGGAAGTCGTCCGGGTTCGAGGAGAGGAAGAGCGCCACGGAGGGGTCGATGCCGCCGGTGCGGTACTGGGCGCTGGCCATCGAACCGAGGCCGTCGCGCAGGTCGTTGAGCTCCTGCTGGCCGCGGGCGACGTTGTCCTGGAGAGCGCTGATCTGCTTCTGCAGCTCCTGCTGCTTCTCCTTGGCGCCGTCGAGCTTCTCCGTGGCCTGCTCGGCCTCCTGGTAGAGCTTGTCGACCTTGGTCTTGACCTCGTCCTTGTTGGGCTTCTCGGACGGCGCCGCGTTGGCGGCATTGGCGCTGAGGACAACAGCGGCAGCGGCGGCGGTAGTGAGCACGGTCACACGGGCGCGGCTCGGCTGCTTGGGTCGACGGTGGGACGCCACGAAGGCGAGCTCCTTCTTCCTCCAGCCGCCTGCCGAGAACGCCGACGGGCGGTGCCCCTCCACCGTCACTCCCCATGAGTGATCACCCTAGTTGGAGGTTCGAGGCCTGACCCTAGTGACCTTCTTGTGATCAGTTCAAATCCAAACCTGAAAATTCTTTGTCACCGAGCGCATTCTTTGCCATCAACTCACCTGCAGTGATGTCCGCTTGACACTACGTCGCGTGAAGGTCCGGCGAATTCGGGCATCGGGCCCACAGGTCACGCATGGTACGTACGGGGCTCATGCGACTTAGGACCCGGATCACCTCTCCTCGTGAACCCCCGGACCGGGAACGGAAAATGACACCCCCAAAGACGAACGAAAGGGGCGCGATGGGGCGTCAGCCGATACAAAGGAGAAAAGGAACGAAAGGGATTGCTCAGCCGCGCGAGAAGCGCTTGAGGAGCACCACGGACGCCACCGGCCGGGCGCCCGCCTTGGCGATGCCGTCGGCCACCTCGCGGTCGGTCGAGACGACGATGACCGGCCGGCCGGGCGGTTCGGCCCGCACGAGCTGACGGATCAGCTCGTCCGCCGTGACGCCGGGCTTGGAGAACAGCACCCGCACCCCGCGCGGCGGCGCGAGCAGCACCGGCGCGGCCAGCTCGGCCCCGTCGAAGACACAGGTGACCTCGGCGCCCGTCTGCGCGGCGAGCTGCGAGAGCTGCCCGAGCAGCCTCAGCCGCTGCTTCTCCAGCGGCATCTGGGGATAGCCGGTCTTGGTGACGTTGTAGCCGTCGACGACCAGATGCGCCTGGGGCAGCGCGAGCAGCTGGTCCAGGATCGCGGGGTCGTTCTCGGACAGCGCGCGGGCGGCGATGTCCTTGGGCGTCATCTGTCCCGGCTCGACCGCCTCCACGGTCTCCGCGGGGCGGACGGAGACGGGGGGCAGCGCCAGTTCCCGGCGCAGGCCCTGGGTCGCCTCCAGGACGGTGTCGAGCAGCAGGCGCACGCGCATGTCCTCGACGCTGCGCCCCTCGCGGGCCGCCCTGCGGGTGGCCTCCAGGGCGGCCTCGGCCTCCGAGAGGCGCGCCTTGAGACGGCGGCTCTCGCTCTCCGCGGCGGACACCTGGGCCTGGCCCTCCGCCTTCGCCGTGTCCGTCTCGGCCTGGAGCTTGCGCAGGGCCGCCTCGCCGCGCTTGATGTCACTGAGAGCACTGCGCAGCTTGCGGTGAAGCGATTCCGCTTCCTTCCTGGCCGATTCCAGTTCCGTGCGCAGCCGTTCGGTCTCGGTCCGCGTCTGCCCGCGGGCCTCCGCGAGTTCCGTCCGCAGCCGCTCCAGCTCGGCGCGGCTCTCCTCGCCGGCGCGCTCGGCGTCCGCCCGCAGGGCCTCCTCGCCCGCGGCGGTCACCAGCTTCACCCAGCCCGTGGGACGCAGCACATAGGCCGCGGCCGCCACGTCGAGCGGATCCGCGGCCGGGGGCGGCGCGCCGGAGTCGAGGGCTCCGACGAGCTCCGGCTGGGACTCTCTGAGCTTCTCGGCGATGCGCTGTCTGAACAGCGGGTCCGTCTCCAGCGCCGCGGCCATCGCGTTGCCGGCGAACTTGGCCCGCCGGCTCGGCGTGAACCGGGCGTACTGCCTGAGCTGGACGGGCAGTTCGGCCATCGTCAGCCCGCCGAAGCCGTCCGAGACGATCTGCACGACGCGTCGGCGCACGCCGTCGGGCAGCGGACGGTCGAGCACCTCGGCGGTGCCGTCGTCCGGCTCCCCGCCTGTGGTCTCCACCATCCGTTCACCCCAATATCCGTGCGGGGCCCGCTCCCTCAGGAGCCGGCGCCCGGCCTGTCCACGAGTTCGACCTGATCCACCGCGTTGCACCAGCGGCACCGCACCGACTCGATGGTCTCACTGACCACCTCGCGCTCCTCGACCTTCGGCTCACCGGCCAGGTCGAGGTGTACGTACTCGACGACCTTCGAGGAGCGGGTGACGTCGAAACGCGTGAGGTTGCCGCAGAGGGCGCAGCGCCAGCGGGTCTTGGCGTCGGGCAGGGGAACTGTCATAGGGCAGTCGCTTTCCTTCTAGTGTCCGTCCGGCGCCGGTCTCCCGGTGCATGTGGCTCGTAACCCTACGGCCTGGCGGGTACTCGACGCTCGGCCGTCCCCGGCGGCGAGGCGGTCTGTGCGCATCGGCGTGGTTACGTCATGCTCTGCACCATGATCGGCAATTGGAGTACGGCGGTCGGCAGGGCGCTGCGGGATCGGTCGGCGCCGGTGACGTACGGGCTGATCGTCCTGTGCTGTCTGATCTTCGTGATCGGCCCCGCCTCGGGCCTCGATCCCGCGTACGGCACCGGGGACGAACTGCTGGTCGCCCAGCGGGCGTACTTCCGCCGCTGGGGCGTGGTGCCGGCCGAGCTGTTCGGCGGGGCCCCGCGCGAGGCGCTCACCCCCGCCACCGCCCTGTTCATCCACGGCAGCTGGCTCCACCTCCTGGGCAACATGCTCTTCTTCTACGTCTTCGGGCTGATGACCGAGGAACGCATGGGTCATCTGGAGTTCGCCCTCTTCTATCTGGGCTGCGGATATCTGGCCCTGCTCGGCTACGCCGCCGCCAACGCCGGCTCGCAGCAGTCCCTGGTCGGCGCCTCCGGGGCGATCTCGGCGGTGCTCGGCGCGTTCCTGTACCTGTTCCCCAAGGCCCGGGTGACCAGTCTCTTCCCGTTCCTGTTCTTCCTGCCGCTGCGGTTTCCGGCCTGGGTGGTGCTGCCGTTCTGGTTCACCCTTCAATGGCTGGCGGCGGGCCGCAGCCCCTCGGGCCCCGGGGTCGCCTATCTGGCCCACCTCGTGGGCTTCTCCCTGGGCTTCGTCTACGCCTGGGCGCGGTTCCGTCACCGTACGGCCGTCGCGCCCTCTCCGGGGCCGCTCCCGGGGCCCCCGGTCGAACAGCCGGGTCAGGTGGACCGCGAGTAGGGTGAGATCCCCAGCAGCGGCCCCTAGGGAGAGAACCAGCCGTGATCACCGCGATCGTCCTCATCAAGACCAGCGTGGACCGGATCCCCGAGATCGCCGAGTCGATCGCGTCGCTGGAGAGCGTCAGCGAGGTCTTCTCCGTCACCGGCACCTACGACCTGATCGCGATGGTCCGGGTCAAGGCCCACGACGACCTCGCGGACGTCATTCCCGGCAAGATCAGCAAGATCCCGGGCGTCGAAGGGACGGACACGCACGTGGCGTTCCGTACGTACTCCCAGCACGACCTGGAGGCGGCGTTCGCGATCGGTCTCGACTCCTGACCGACGGAACACCGCCTCCGGGCGGAACCCCTTCCCGCGTCAGACCGCGGGGACGCAGCGGCCGCCCTCGGTGCGGTACTGCCAGCGCGCGCCGTCCCTGACGAGCTCGCGCACCGCGCGGACGAACCGCTCGACGTGCTCGTCGGGGGTACCGGCCCCGAAGCTGACGCGGATGGCGTTGAGGGACTTCTCGCCGGGGGCCGCCTCGGGGGCGCCGCACTCCCCCTGGGTCTCCGGGTCGCTGCCGAGCAGCGTGCGGACCAGCGGGTGGGCGCAGAAGAGGCCGTCGCGGACGCCGATGCCGTACTCGGCGGAGAGCGCGGCCGCGAAGTGCGAGCTGTTCCAGCCCTCGACGACGAAGGAGATGACGCCGACCCGCGGGGCGCCGTCACCGAAGAGCGACAGGACCCGGACTTCGGGGACCTCGGCGAGACCCGCGCGGACGGTCCGGATGAGGTGCTGCTCACGGGCGACGAGGTTGTCGAAGCCCGCGTCGGTGAGCGCCTTGCAGGCCGAGGCGATGGAGTAGGCGCCGATGACGTTCGGCGAGCCGGCCTCGTGCCGGGCCGCGCTGTCGTGCCACTCCACGTCCACGCCGCCGTCCGTGCGCCGGGTGACCTTGCGGCTGGCGCCGCCGCCCGCGAGGTACGGCTCGGCCGCGAGCAGCCAGTCGGAGCGGCCCGCGAGGACGCCGGAGCCGAAGGGCGCGTACAGCTTGTGCCCCGAGAAGGCGACCCAGTCGACGTCGAGGTCCTGGACCGACACCGGGTGGTGCGGGGCGAGCTGCGCGGCGTCGAGGACGATACGGGCGCCGTGGGCGTGCGCGGCGGCGGCCAGCTCGCGCACCGGCCACAGTTCCCCGGTGACGTTCGAGGCGCCGGTGACGCAGACCAGGGCCGGTCCGTACGGGTCACGGGCGGCGAGGGCGTGCTCCAGGGTGTCGACGGCCTCGCCGGGGGTGCGCGGGGCGTTCAGGTAGGTCACCCGGGCGTCGCGCCAGGGCAGCAGCGAGGCGTGGTGCTCGGTCTCGAAGACGAAGACCTGGCAGTCGGCCGGGAGCGCGGCGGCGAGCAGGTTGAGCGAGTCGGTGGTGGAGCGGGTGAAGACCACCTGGTCGCCGGCACGGCAGTCGAGGAACTCCTCGACGGTCCTGCGGGCGTTCTCGAAGAGGTCGGTGGAGAGCTGCGAGAGATAGCCGGCGCCCCGGTGGACGCTGCCGTAGTACGGCGCGTACGCGGCCACGTCGTCCCACACCCGCTGCAGGGCGGGCGCGCTGGCGGCGTAGTCGAGGGCCGCGTAGGTGACCTCGCCGCCGGTCACGAGCGGAACAGTGACATCCCGGCCCAGAACGGCCAGAGCCCCCGAAGTGTCAGGGCAAACGGACTGGTCGGCGGCAACGGTGGAGACAGACATGGCGAGCTCCTGTGAGAGGCAGGCGGGATCACCGCGCGAGCCGGCCGCCCGGAGGCAGGGCTCAGCGCAGGAAAGGGTGAAAAGGGTGTGCGGGGGCGGGGCTCTACGCCCTATCGCATTCGCTTGCTCACAGAAGGCTCCCTCGAACGACCAGGACCCCTGGTTGCGTCCGCCCGGAGGGCGGGAGGGGTCCGCGCTTGCCGTAGGCCTCGCTGCCTACGACCTGGTCTTCACCCGGGGCACCCCGCCACGGACGGAGGGTTGCCGGACAGCCGGCCGGGGCCTGATGGCTGTCACTCATGACCTGGTACAGCATCTTGCCAGAGGATCTTCCCCGCGCAAGGCGCAGTCCGGATTCTGGACTGCGCCCTGCCCGGTGGCGCGGGTCGGTCAGGCGTTGCTGGCGGCCACCCAGCGGTCCAGGGTGCGCCTGGCGGCGCCGGAGTCGATCGCCTCGGCCGCCTTCTCCATCCCGGCGCGGAGCTGGTCCGCGAGCGGCGCGCCGGTCGGCGACAGAGCCACCAGGGCCGCCGCCGAGTTCAGCAGGACCGCGTCCCGTACGGGCCCGCGCTCGCCGTCGAGCACGCGCCGGGCGACCTCAGCGTTGTACGAGGCGTCGGCGCCGCGCAGGGCCTCCACCGGGACGATGTCGAGCCCGACGTCCCGCGGGTCGAAGCGCTCCTCGGTGACCGAGCCGTCGCGGACCACCCAGACGTGGGAGCCCGCGGTGGTGGTCAGTTCGTCGAGGCCGTCGTCGCCGCGGAAGACCAGCGAGGAGTTGCCGCGCTCGGCGAACACGCCCGCCACGATCGGCGCCATACGGGGGTCGGCGACGCCGACCGCCTGGGCCTTCACCCGGGCCGGGTTCGTCAGCGGGCCGAGCACGTTGAAGGTCGTGCGGATGCCCAACTGGCCGCGTGCCGCCGCCACATGACGCAGCGCCGGGTGGAACTTCACCGCGAAACAGAAGGTGATGCCGGCTTCCTCGGCCACCTCGGCGACCCGCTTCACCGTCAGCTGGAGATTGACGCCGAGCTTCTCCAGGACGTCCGACGAGCCGGACGCCGAGGACGCGGCCCGGTTGCCGTGCTTGACGACCTTGGCGCCGGTGCCCGCCACGACGATCGAGGACATGGTGGAGATGTTGACGGTCTTCGCGCCGTCGCCGCCCGTTCCGACGATGTCGACGGTGTGTCCGGGCACCTCGATCACATTGGCGTGCTCGTACATCGCCCGGACGAGTCCGGTGATCTCCTGGACGGTCTCGCCCTTGGCCCGCAGGGCCACCACGAACCCGGCGATCTGCGCGTCGGTCGCCTCGCCGCGCATGATGCGGTCCATCGCCCAGGCCGTGTCGTCCGCGCTCTGGTCGCGGCCGTCGAGCAGGCCGTTCAGTACCGCCGGCCAGGAACGGCCCGCCGCGGTGTCGCCTCCAGCGGGGTTCACAGCGCTCATGGTCGCTCCTGGGTTCGTCGGTCACGCGGTCGTCGGTGACGCGGTCGTAGTGACGCGGGGTGGATCACCCCGCACCACGGGGTGAGTCCACCCTATCCAGCCCGGGAGACGGCAAAGAGCCCCGTCCATTGCATGGACGGGGCTCCTGCCGTGGCGAACAGCAGGGGATCAGTGGTGGCCGTGGCCGCTCGTGATCTCCTTGTACTCCTCGACGGTGGGCTTGGGGATCTGGTTGTCCTCCCCGTAGAAGCCCTGGCTCATCTTGGCGCGCAGCTTCTTCGCGCCCGAGACCTTGCGCTCGACACCGTTCTCGTCGACCGTCGGGCCGATCTCGGCCGGCTTGTACTGGTCGTGCGCGGTGAGCGTGTGCAGCGCGTCCTGGCTGAGCGGCTCGTGGACCTCGATGAACTCACCGTGCGGCAGGCGCTTGATGATGCCCGACTCACGGCCGTGCAGCACCTTGTCCCGGTCCCGGCGCTGGAGGCCGAGGCAGATCCGCTTGGTGGCGATGAAGGTGAGCACCGGCACGACGAAGAAGGCGATCCGCACGAACCAGGTGATCGAGTTGATCGCCAGGTGGAAGTGCGTGGCCCAGATGTCGTTGCCGCCGCCGACGAGCAGCACGAAGTACCAGCTGATCCAGGCGGCGCCGAACGCGGTCCGGGTCGGGACGTTGCGCGGGCGGTCCAGGATGTGGTGCTCGCGCTTGTCGCCGGTGACCCAGGACTCGATGAACGGGTAGACCGCGATCGCGACCAGGACCAGCGGGAAGATCACCAGCGGGATGAACACGCCCAGGACGAGCGTGTGGCCCCAGAGGTTGATCTCCCAGCCCGGCATGACACGGATCAGGCCTTCGGAGAAGCCCATGTACCAGTCGGGCTGGGCGCCCGTGGACACCATGTCCGGACGGTACGGACCCATCGACCAGATCGGGTTGATCGAGGCGATCGCCGCGATGGCCGCGATGACACCGAAGACCAGGAAGAAGAAGCCTCCGGCCTTGGCCATGTAGACCGGCAGCAGCGGCATGCCGACGACGTTGTTGTTCGTCTTGCCGGGACCCGCGAACTGGGTGTGCTTGTGGTAGAAGACCAGGATCAGGTGGCCCACCACGAGGCCGAGCATGATGCCCGGCAGCAGCAGCACGTGCACCGAGTAGAAGCGGGCCACGAAGTCGCCGCCCGGGAACTGACCGCCGAACAGGAAGAACGACAGGTACGTGCCCACGATCGGCACGGACAGGACCGCGCCTTCCATGAAGCGGACACCGGTGCCGGAGAGCAGGTCGTCCGGGAGCGAGTAACCGGTGAAGCCGGTGAACATGCCGAGGACGAACAGCAGGAATCCGAAGACCCAGTTGACCTCGCGGGGCTTGCGGAACGCACCCGTGAAGAACACGCGCATCATGTGCACGAACATGCCGGCGAGGAAGATCAGCGCCGCCCAGTGGTGGATCTGCCGGATCAGCAGACCACCGCGCACATCGAAGGAGATGTGCATGGTCGAGTTGAACGCCTCGGACATCAGCTGGCCCTGCAGCGGGATGTAGCTGCCGTGGTACTCCACCTCGTTCATCGACGGGTGGAAGAACAGCGTCAGGTACACACCCGTGAGGATGATGATGATGAAGCTGTAGAGGCAGATCTCACCCAGCATGAACGACCAGTGGTCGGGGAAGATCTTGCGCATGTTGGACTTGGCCAGGGAGTAGATCCCCAGACGGCCGTCGGCCCAGTCGGCGACCCGCTCACCGGCGGGCGCCTTCTCGCGCGAGGAGCGCGAGTCGGGGGTGGTGGTAGTGCTCATCCGCGCTCCCAGAATGCAGGACCGACGGGCTGCGTGAAGTCGCTGAGCGCCTCGAGGTAGCCCTCAGCGTTCACGCCGATCTGCAGCTGCGGCAGGGCGTGACCCGCCGGGCCGAAGATGACCCGGGCGCCGTCGGAGAGGTCGAAGGTGGACTGGTGGCAAGGGCACAGCGCGTGGTGCGTCTGCTGCTCGTACAGGGAGATCGGGCAGCCGACGTGGGTGCAGATCTTCGAGAAAGCCACGATGCCGTCGTAGGACCACTCGACTTCCTGCTTGTCCTTGATGTTGTCCGGCTGGAGCCGGATGACCATCAGGGCAGCCTTGGCGATCTCCGTCTGGAAGTCCTCGTCACTCGTCTCCAGGCCCTCGGGCTTGGCGAAGGTGAGCGAACCGACGGCCACGTCCGAGGGACGCAGCGGCTCGTTCGTGTTCATGTTGACGAGGAGCTTGCCCTTGGACCACAGCGTGTGGCGCAGCTTCGTGCCGGGCAGCGGGCCGAGGTCGCGCAGCAGCATGACGCCGGAGAGCGGGAACAGGGCCAGCGCGCCGAACATCGTGTTGCGGATCAGCTTGCGGCGGCCGAGCGCGGACTCCTTGGCACCCTGCTTGAAGTCGGCCAGGACCTTGGCCTTGACCTCGGGCTCCGCCTCGATCGCGTGACGCTCGTCGGCGATCTCCACGTCGGACATCAGGGTGCGGGCCCAGTGGACCGCGCCCGCGCCGATCGCGAAGAGCGCCACACCGAGCGACATGCCCAGCGCGAAGTTCAGCGCGCTGATGTGCCCGAGCGGGAAGACGAAGATCGACTTGTCGTTCGGGATCGCCACGTACGAGGCGATGAAGCCGACGGTGGCCACCATCGACAGCACGAAGAGCATGGCGACAAGTCGCTCGGACCGCCTGGCGGCCCGCTCGTCGATGTCCTGGATGCGGTGCTCGTGGGGCGGCAGCCCCGGGTCCGCGAACGGGTTCTGCTCGTCCGCGACGGCTACCGCGCCATGACCACCGTGCTCGGTGTGGTCGTCGGAGGCCCGCTCTGCGGGCACGTTCTCTTCTGGAATGTCTTGGCTACTCATGACTTCTTGGCCTTTGCGGTCCGAGCGGCGACCCAGACGGCGACGGCGACCAGGGTTCCGAGACCGAAGACCCAGCCGAACAGGCCCTCGCTGACCGGCCCGAGGCCGCCCAGCTCAAGTCCGCCCGGGCTCACGGTGTCGTCACCGTTGACCGCGTCGAGGTACGCGATGATGTCCTGCTTGTTCTTCTCCGTCAGCGTGGTGTCGGGGAAGGACGGCATGTTCTGCGGGCCCGTCTGCATGGCCTCGTAGATGTGCTTGGGGTCGACACCCTCCAGGCTCGGCGCGAACTTGCCGTACGTCAGCGCGCCGCCCTTGCCGGTGAAGTTGTGGCACTGGGCGCAGTTGGTGCGGAACAGTTCACCGCCGTTGGCGATGTCCGCGCCCTCGGGACTGACCTGGTTCTTGGTCGGAATCGAGGGGCCGGCGCCGAGCGTGGCGATGTAGGCCGCGAGCTGGTCGATCTCGGCCTGCGTGTAGATGACCTTCTTGCGCGGGATCTGAGCGCCCGGCTGCTGGGCCGGCATACGGCCGGTGCCGACCTGGAAGTCGACCGCCGCGGCGCCCACACCCACCAGACTCGGCCCGTCGGAGCTGCCCTGACCGCCGGATCCGTGGCAGCTTGCGCAGCCCACGGAGTACAGCTTCTTGCCCTCGGTGATACCGAGGGACTGGGCGGTTTCATCGGCCTGCGCCTTGCTCGCGGGTGCGAACGCGGCGTACAGCCCCCCGGTGGCCGCCAGCGCGAGGAGTAGGACGACGACCGCCGCCAGCGGATGGCGTCGTCGTGCGGAGAGCTTTTTCACGGATTACCCCGGTGTCAGGATCTTCTGCGTCGGTGCTTCTGGATGTTTCGGGCGGTGCGCCCGATTACTTGATCAGGTAGATCGTGGCGAAAAGGCCGATCCAGACGACATCGACGAAGTGCCAGTAGTAGGACACGACGATGGCGGCGGTTGCCTGCTCGTGAGTGAACCTCCGAGCCGCGTAGGTGCGACCGAGGACCAGCAGGAAGGCGATGAGGCCGCCCGTCACATGCAGTCCGTGGAAGCCGGTGGTCAGGTAGAACACCGAGCCGTACGGGTCGGAGGACAGCGAGAGCCCGTCCTTCTTGACCAGTTCGGTGTACTCGAAGACCTGACCGCCGATGAAGATCGCACCCATGACGAAGGTGACGATGAACCACATCCGGAGCTTCTTCACGTCCCCGCGCTCGGCGGCGAACACGCCGAGCTGACAGGTCAGGGAGGAGAGCACCAGGACCGTGGTGTTCGTCGCCGAGAACGGAAGGTTGAGATGGCTAGCCATCTCCTTCCAGTGATCCGGCCCGGTCACCGATCGCAGGGTGAAGTACATCGCGAAGAGGGCCGCGAAGAACATCAGCTCGGAACTCAGCCAGATGATGGTTCCGACGCTGGTGAGGTTCGGCCGATTGACCGACGGGTGCGCGTGCCCGGTTTCTACTGTCGTTGCTGTCGCCACGACCGACATTATGTCGGTCGCTTATCCCGCCCTCACCCCGGGGGGTGCCGTTCGGGGTGTTGACGGGGTGTGTCCAGCCCGTATGGCCCATCGAAGCCCTGTCCGAACCGGTGTTGACGAGGTGTTCAAGGGAGTAGCATCCGCGCATCGGGCCGGGGACGATCAGCCCGATCGCGTGCTGTCCGTACGACGCTGACGTCTCGGAGGAAGAATGCAGCCGACCGCCACGGTGCTGGTCTACAGCGACGACTCCAACACCCGCGCACAGGTGCGGCTCGCCACCGGGCGCAGGCCCGCACCGGACGTTCCCCTCGTCGAGTTCCTGGAGTGCGCGACGCCGGCCGCCGTCATCAAGGAGCTGGACAAGGGCGGCATCGACGTCTGCGTGCTGGACGGCGAGGCGGTGCCGATGGGCGGCATGGGGGTGTGCCGGCAGATCAAGGACGAAATCTTCAACTGCCCGCCCGCGCTGGTGCTCATCGGGCGCCCTCAGGACGCCTGGCTGGCCACCTGGAGCCGCGCGGACGCCGCGGTGACCCTTCCGGTCGACCCGGTGGAGTTCGCCGCCTCACTGGCCTCCCTGCTGCGCCGCAGGAACCTGCAGAGCGCCTGACGAGCCCGCGCCCCGCGAGGGCCTGTCCGACCCTGCGCGTCGTCGCCCGAAGGGCGGACGGGATGGGGCGGACAGGCCGTGGGACGCGGCCTCACACGCTCTCGGGGCGCAGTCTGGCGCGCTGGGCCGGGCTCGGGGCGTCCGGGGATCCGCCCACCAGGGCGCTGCCCGCGCGCCAGTTCTTCCAGCCGAGGTTCCAGTCGCCGAACCCGTTGCCGAACGCGTCCATCGTCTTGCCGTCGGAGTTGACGACCTTGACTATGTCGCCCTCGTTGAACGTGTCGAAGAACCACTCGGCGTTCTCGGTGCTCATACCGGTGCAGCCGTGGCTGACGTTGGCGTACCCCTGGGAGCCGGTCGACCAGGGCGCGGCGTGCACGTACTCGCCGCTCCAGGTGACCCTTGTCGCATAGCGCACCTCCAGGTCGTAGGAGTCCGAACTGCCCTCGGCGATACCGATGCTGGTCCCGCGCATCCGTACGAGGGACTCCTTGCCGAGCACGACCTTGACGCCGTTGCGGGTCTCGAAGCCGGGCTTGCCGGTGGTGACGGGGATCTCCTTGATGTCCTCGCCGTTGCGGTAGACGGTCATCGAGTGCGTGGCGGCGTCGGTGACGGCGATCAGGCGGTCGCCCGTGGTGATCTTCACAGGCTTGGCGTCGCCGCCCCAGAGGCGTTCTCCGATCCTGACGCCGGCGAGGTTGCTGTGCGCCGTGATCGTGGCGTGGACGGGCCAGTAGTCCTTGGGGCGGTAGTGCAGCGTCTTGTCGTCCACCCAGTGCCAGGTGCCGTCCACCGCGGGGGTGGAGTCGACCCTGAGGGCGCGCTCGACGACGGTGCGGGCCGCCTTGTCCTTGACGGGGGCGCTCAGTTCGGCCGTGATGGGCTGGCCGACGCCGTACTTGCCCGTCGTGGGCCCGAACGCGACGTTCAGCAGCTTCTTGGTCTTGGGCGTGCTGGTGTCGAAGCCGATGACCTTGCGGCCGGGGGCGCCGTCCTCGTCCTCGGTGCTCACGCGCACCGTGTAGTGGGCGCCTGCGGCGAGGGGGGAGGTGCTGTGCCAGCGGCTGCCGTCGGCGGCCAGTTCGCCCACGACATAGCGTCCTGACGCGTCCGTGGCGGTCACGTCGGTGATGCGCCCGGCGTCACTCTCGGAGGTGATTTCCAGGGGCTTGTCGGGGTCCACCCTCGTCGACTTGCCACTGTCTCCGGAGAGGCCCTTGAACGAGATCTGTCCCGCCGCGTCGTACGGCTTCGCCGAGAGCGGGTGGCCGTCGGAGCCGCAGGCGGTGGCGCCCGCTCCGAGGGCGACCACCAGCGCGGTGCAGCTGACGACCGTGCGGATTCGCGGTGAGTGGTTCATGAGCTCACGTTATGAACGCTCGTCAAGCACGGCGCGCCGAGTGAGCCGAGTGAGGGACAGAAGCCGCGGCAAACGAGGGAGCCCGGACTCTCCTGACGGAGTGTCCGGGCTCCCGGGCGTTCAGCGCGTGCTACTGGGTGCGGTTCTCACCGTGGTAGTACTCGAAGACCCAGCCCCACAGGCCGAGCACGATGAGCGGTGCCGAGAAGTAGAGCAGCCACCAGCCGAAGACGACGGACGTGAAGGCGAGCGCGCCACCGACACCGAGCGAGAGCGGCTGCCAGCTGTGCGGGCTGAAGAAGCCCACCTCGCCGGCCTCGTCCGCGACGTCGGCCTCCTTGTTGTCCTGCGCCAGCTTGTCGACCCGCCGGGCCGTGAAGGCCAGGTAGTAGCCGATCATCACGCAAAGGCCGAAGCCCATGAAGAGGGCCGTCGAACCGGCCGGCTCCTTGGACCACACGCCGTAGACGATCCCCATGATGAGGATGAACACGGCCAGCCAGAGGAACATCTTGCCTTGGACCTTCACTTGCCGGCCTCCTTTCCGCCAGGAAGGGCCGACGAACCGTGACCGGCGTTCTCGAGCTGGTCGAGAGCGGCGATCTCCGGGTGGTGCAGGTCGAACGCCGGGGATTCACTGCGGATCCGCGGCAGGGTGAGGAAGTTGTGCCGCGGCGGCGGGCAGGAGGTCGCCCACTCCAGCGAACGGCCGTAGCCCCACGGGTCGTCGACCTCGACCTTCTTGCCGTACTTCGCCGTCTTCCACACGTTGTAGAGGAACGGCAGGATCGACAGGCCGAGCAGGAACGAGCTGATCGTCGAGATCGTGTTCAGCGTGGTGAAGCCGTCGGCCGCGAGGTAGTCCGCGTAACGACGCGGCATGCCCTCGGCACCCAGCCAGTGCTGCACCAGGAACGTGCCGTGGAAGCCCACGAACAGCGTCCAGAAGGTGATCTTGCCGAGACGCTCGTCGAGCATCTTGCCGGTCATCTTCGGCCACCAGAAGTGGAAGCCGGAGAACATCGCGAACACCACGGTGCCGAACACGACGTAGTGGAAGTGCGCCACCACGAAGTACGAGTCGGACACGTGGAAGTCCATCGGCGGCGAGGCCAGGATGACGCCGGTCAGACCACCGAAGGTGAACGTGATGAGGAACCCGACGGCCCAGAGCATCGGTGTCTCGAAGGACAGCGAGCCCTTCCACATCGTTCCGATCCAGTTGAAGAACTTCACGCCGGTCGGTACGGCGATGAGGAACGTCATGAAGGAGAAGAACGGGAGCAGAACGCCACCGGTGACGTACATGTGGTGCGCCCACACGGTCACGGAGAGACCGGCGATCGCGATGGTCGCGCCGATCAGGCCCATGTAACCGAACATCGGCTTGCGCGAGAACACCGGGATGACTTCGGAGATGATGCCGAAGAACGGCAGGGCGATGATGTACACCTCTGGATGGCCGAAGAACCAGAAGAGGTGTTGCCAGAGCAGGGCTCCGCCGTTTGCCGCGTCGAACACATGCGCACCGAATTTTCGGTCCGCCTCCAGCGCGAAGAGCGCCGCCGCGAGGACGGGGAAGGCCAGCAGCACCAGAACCGCGGTGAGCAGGACGTTCCACACGAAGATCGGCATACGGAACATCGTCATGCCGGGAGCGCGCATGCAGATGATCGTGGTGATGAAGTTGACCGCGCCGAGGATGGTGCCGAAGCCGGAGAAGGCCAGACCCATGATCCACATGTCGGCGCCGATGCCCGGCGAGCGGACCGCGTCCGACAGCGGGCTGTAGGCGAACCAGCCGAAGTCGGCCGCACCCTGCGGGGTGAGGAAGCCACCGACCGCGAGCGACGAGCCGAAGAGGTACAGCCAGTAGGCGAACATGTTCAGCCGCGGGAACGCCACGTCGGGCGCGCCGATCTGCAGCGGCATGATCCAGTTCGTGAAGCCGGCGAACAGCGGCGTCGCGAACATCAGCAGCATGATCGTGCCGTGCATCGTGAACGCCTGGTTGAACTGCTCGTTCGAGAGGATCTGCAGTCCGGGACGCGCCAGTTCCGCACGCATCAGCAGCGCCATGACGCCGCCGATGAGGAAGAACGCGAACGACGTCACGAGGTACAGCGTGCCGATCGTCTTGTGGTCAGTGGTGGTGAGCCACTTGATCACGACGCTGCCGGGCTGCTTGCGCCGTACCGGCAGCTCGTTCTCGTACGAGTCTTCGGCTGCGGCGGCACCCTGGGGTTCGTTGAGGATGCTCACAGGTTGTTCGTCTCCCGGTTCTTCTCGTGGCCCGTCTGCTCAATGCCGGCCGGGACGTAACCGGTCTGTCCCTTGGCCGCGAGCTGCTTGAGGTGGGCCTCGTAGCGCTCGGGGGAGACGACCTTCACGTTGAAGAGCATCCGGGAGTGGTCGACGCCGCACAGCTCGGCGCACTTGCCCAGGAAGGTGCCCTGACGGTTCGGGGTCACCTGGAAGGAGTTGGTGTGCCCCGGGATGACGTCCTGCTTCATGAGGAACGGCACCACCCAGAAGGAGTGGATGACGTCACGCGAAGTGAGGACGAACCGGACCGTCTTGCCCTCGGGGAGCCAGAGGGTCGGACCGGGGTTGCCCGTCTGCGGGTTCTTCGTGGCGGGCGTGCCGACGTCGTAGACACCACCGGCGTTCGGCGGGAAGTCCTTCTTGAACCGGTCCGGAATGGCGGCCAGGTTCGGGTCGATCTTGGCGTTCCCGGAAGAACCGGGGACGTTCTCGATGTAGTTGAAGCCCCAGCTCCACTGGAAGCCGACCACGTTGACCGTGACGTCGGGCTTCGGGCTGAGGCTGAGCAACTTCGTCTCGTCACGGGCGGTGAAGTAGAACAGCACCGAGACGATGATGAGCGGGACCACCGTGTACAGCGCCTCGATGGGCATGTTGTACCGGGTCTGCGGAGGAACTTCGACCTTGGTCCGGCTGCGCCGGTGGAAGATGACGCTCCACAGGATCAGGCCCCAGACCAGCACGCCCGTGGCGAGCGCGGCCGCCCACGAGCCCTGCCAGAGGGAGAGGATCCGCGGAGCCTGCTCCGTGACCGGGGTGGGCATACCAAGGCGGGGGAAGTCTTCCCAGTTGTACGAGCAACCAGTGGCTGTCGCCAGGACCAGGCCCGCAGTCATTGCCTGCAGCAGCTTCCGCCGCATCGGGCGCCGCGGCGAGCGGTCGGAGCCGTTGGGACTCACGTAGCGCCTTCCCGAGAGTCTCGCCCGCGCTGTTGGCTGCGGCCTTCTCGCTGGTCCGGTCGCCGCCCTGCGTCGGGCAGGGGTTTGGATGTTTATGCGGACCAAACCCTACTGGACGCTATTTGGGGTCGCGCGGGGAGGGTGCCCAACGCGCCGCCCGACTCCCCGAAGGAGTGCTGTTTCGCCCGCAAGGCCATGTCAGGACACCTGGAATGCCCCAGTCCGCTGGCTTCTGACGCCCCCTTGGGAGGACGGGCTAGCGTGGTGGCGTGTCCTACTTCGACGCCGCGTCCGCGGCCCCGCTGCACCCCGTCGCCCGACAGGCCCTGCAGGCCTCGCTCGACGAGGGGTGGGCCGATCCCGCCCGTCTCTACCGTGAGGGCCGGCGGGCCCGGCTGCTCCTCGACGCGGCGCGCGAGGCGGCGGCCGACGCGGTGGGCTGCCGCCCCGACGAACTGGCCTTCACCGCCTCCGGCACCCGCGCGGTGCACTCCGGGATCGCGGGTGCCCTGGCGGGCCGGCGGCGCGTCGGACACCACCTGATCGTGTCAGCCGTCGAACACTCGTCGGTACTCCATTCGGCGGACGTCCACGAGGCGTCGGGCGGTGCGGTGACCCTGGTTCAGGTCGACCGCGCGGGCAGGGTGTCCCCTTCCTCCTACGCCGCGGCCCTGCGCCCCGACACCGCGCTGGCCTGCCTGCAGTCCGCCAACCACGAGGTGGGCACGGAGCAACCGGTGTCCGAGGTGGCACAGATGTGCCGGGGGGCGGGGGTGCCCCTGCTGGTGGACGCGGCGCAGTCGCTGGGCTGGGGGCGGGTGGAGGGCGACTGGTCCCTGTTGACGGCGAGTGCCCACAAATGGGGCGGCCCGTCGGGCGTCGGGCTGCTCGTCGTACGCAAGGGGGTACGGTTCGCGCCCCAAGGGCCCGCGGACGAGCGGGAGTCGGGGCGGGCGGCGGGGTTCGAGAACATCCCGGCGATCGTGGCCGCGGCGGCTTCGCTGCGTGCCGTCCGCGCGGAGGCGGCCGTGGAGGCGGCACGGCTGCGCGAACTGACGGAGCGGATCCGCGCGCGGGTGCCCGCTCTGGTGCCGGACGTCGAGGTGGTCGGCGACCCGGTCCGGCGGCTCCCGGGGATCGTCACCTTCTCCTGTCTCTATGTCGACGGAGAGACCCTGCTGCACGAACTGGACCGCACGGGCTTCTCGGTGTCCTCGGGCTCGTCCTGCACGAGCAGCACCCTCACCCCCAGCCATGTCCTCAAGGCCATGGGTGTCCTGAGCGAGGGCAATGTGCGGGTGTCGCTGCCGCCCGGCACGCCGGAGGAGGACGTCGACCGCTTCCTGTCGGTCCTCCCGGCCGTGGTCGCGGGGGTCCGCGAGAAGCTGGGGGCGCCGACGACGGTGACGAAGGTCCCCGCATCGGCCGACACCGTGGTGGTCGACGCGCTGGGCAGGCGCTGCCCGATCCCCGTCATCGAGCTGGCCAAGGTCATCGGGGACGTGCCGGTCGGCGGCACGGTCCGGGTCCTGTCCGACGACGAGGCGGCCCGCCTCGACATCCCCGCGTGGTGCGAGATGCGGGGCCAGGAGTACGTCGGGGAGGAGCCGGCGGACCACGGCTCGGCGTATGTCGTCCGCCGGCTGTCCTAGGGCAACCCGCGCACCGGGGCCCGGCCTCCGCCGGACAAGAGCACGGGCCCGCCTCCGCCGGACGGAAGGCGGGCCCGGACCCGGGTCGGGTGTCCGCGACTAGGAGAGGTGCGCCCGGACCTCGGTGGCGGCGTCGTCGCCGTACGCCTTGGTGAAGCGGTCCATGAAGTGGGCGCGGCTGAGCTGGTACTCCTGCGTGCCGACCGTCTCGATGACCAGGGTGGCGAGCATGCAGCCGACCTGGGCGGCGCGCTCCAGGGGGACACCCCAGGCGAGACCGGAGAGGAAGCCGGCCCGGAACGCGTCACCGACGCCCGTCGGGTCCGCCTTGAGCTCCTCCTCGGGGCAGCCGACCTCGATCGGGTCGTCGCCCGCGCGCTCGATACGGACACCGCGCGAGCCGAGGGTGGTCACCCGGTGGCCGACCTTGGAGAGGATCTCCTCGTCGGTCCAGCCCGTCTTGGACTCGATGAGTCCCTTCTCGTACTCGTTCGAGAAGAGGTACGTCGCGCCGTCCAGCAGGACCCGGATCTCGTCGCCGTTCATGCGCGCGATCTGCTGCGAGAAGTCGGCGGCGAAGGGGATCGCGCGCGAGCGGCACTCCTCGGTGTGGCGGAGCATCCCCTCGGGGTCGTCCGCGCCGATCAGGACGAGGTCGAGACCGCCGACCCGGTCCGCGACGGCCTTGAGCTCGATGAGGCGGGCCTCGCTCATCGCGCCCGTGTAGAAGGAGCCGATCTGGTTGTGGTCGGCGTCCGTGGTGCACACGAAGCGCGCGGTGTGCAGCACCTCGGAGATGCGCACGGAGGCGGTGTCGACCCCGTGCCGGTCCAGCCAGGCGCGGTACTCGTCGAAGTCGGAGCCCGCCGCCCCGACCAGGATCGGACGGGTACCGAGCTGGCCCATGCCGAACGCGATGTTCGCGCCGACCCCGCCCCGGCGGACATCGAGGTTGTCGACCAGGAAGGAGAGGGAGACCGTGTGCAGCTGATCGGCGACCAACTGGTCGGCGAAACGGCCGGGGAAGGTCATGAGGTGGTCGGTGGCGATGGAGCCGGTGACTGCGATACGCACGGCTAGGACACGCTCCTGCGAGGGGAGGGGGATTGACACTTAACGCTACCGGGTCCGCACACGACCCCTGAAGGGCCAAAACTACCCGATAGTAGATCTTTCTTCGTGACGGCAACGGTGCATACGGTTCCGGTATGACGAACCTCAAGGTCCATGACACCGCTCCGCTCGGCCCGGTCAGTGACCTGGAAGGCGATCTGGCGTCGCTGCGCGGCGACTGCGCCCGGATGGCCGGGCACTGGTCGGCTCCCGCACCGGTCCCTCCCCTCCACGTCTCCCTCTCCCTCATCCACGGCGTGACCGTTCCGCCCACCTCGGCACGGATGCTGGACGCGATGTCCGACTACGGCGACTGACCGGCGGTGGCCCGCGCGGTGCCGCCGTACGGGTGAGAGCCCCGGCGGCGCCGAACGGGTGAAGACGGAGTGCGCTCGCAGGGAACCGTGCGCTCCCCCGCTGCGTCCCATCGCCGTCCCCTGTATGGGGGATGCGCTATACGACCCTGGAGAGCCCGTCATTGACAGGGCCGGGTCATGCGACAGCAGTGGAGCCGAAGGAGCGATGCGGTGAGCACCGAGCGACCCGACTACGACGCGACCGATCCCGTCCAGGGTCACGCCAGGGGTCCCGTCGAGGACGCCGTCACGGGTCCCGCCGACGCAGGTCCCGCCGACGCGGCCGACGAGACGGTGGAGGGTTCCGCGGACGGAACCACCCCGGGCTCCGTCGCGGCTTCCGGCGAGACCGCCGACGAGGGCCCCGGCAAGGGCCCCGGCGAGAGTACGCCCGAGGGCGCCGACGCGGGTCCCGGCGCGGACGCCGTCGAGGGGGCCGGCGAGGGGAGCGCCAAGGCTTCCGCCGACAGTCCCGCCGAGAGCACCGGCGAAGGTCCCGCCAAGGAAGCCGTCGACGTGACCGTCGAGGGGACCGGCGGGGCTTCCGCCGACGGTCCCGGCGAGGGCGTCGGCGGGGGCCCAGGCGAGGACGCCGGCGGCGTGACCGCTGAGCGGACAGCCGACGCTTCCGCCGAGGGCACCGGCGAAGACCCCGGCGAACACTCGGCCGAGGGCGCCGTCGGAGGTTCCGGCGACGGAGCAGCCGAAGGTCCCGCCGAGAGCGGTGTCGCAAGGGACGCCGAGGAGGTCGGCGCGGATTCCGCGGAGGGCTCCGCCGAAAGCGACCTCGACGGTTCCGACGCGGGTTCCGGTGGGGCCCCCGTCGGAGGTCACGCGCAGGGCCCCGGCGACACTTCCGCCGAGAGCCCCGGCGAAGGTGACACCGAACGCCCCGTCGCGGGTCTCGCCGAAGCCGCAGCGGAGACTCCCGCCGCCGGTGGCGTCGCGGGTCCGGGCGAAGGTGCTGTCGCGGGTACCGCCGAAGGCGGCGTCGAGAGTCCTGGCGAAGGCACTGCCGACGGGCTCGCTGGGGGCACGCTCGATAGGCACGCCGAAAACACGCTTGAGCGGCACCCAGAAAACGCTGCCGACGGGCATGCCGAAAGCACTGGCGACGGGCAGGCCAGGGGCGCGCTCGGCGGGCAGGCCGATGGTGTTGTCGTGGGTGCTGGTGGTGGGTCCGGCGGTGAGCAGGGCGAAGGGGCGCTCGGCGGGGCTGTTCCGGAGATCGTCGGGAGTCACGGCAAGGGGGCCGGGGCCGGTGGGGGGCGTCGGCGGCGCACACCGGCGGCCGTCGCCTCGGTCGTCGCCGCCGTGCTGCTCGTCGGGGGCGGCGGCGCGTACTTCGCCGCGACGGCGTCCGGCGGCCGTTCCGGGACGCCCGGCGCCGACGCCACTCCCCCGCAGTTGGCCCTCGACGGCTACACCGGGAGTACCGCGGGCACCGGCACCACGGGCGGTACCGCCGGCATCGCGCCCGGCGAGCCCGACCCCTACGGCGCGACCTATCACGTGGTCGGCACGCTCCCCACGGGACCGCGCTCGGCGCACGTCCAGTGGGCCGAGGGCAAGGTGACCCGGGCCGAGGTGGCCCGGCTCGCGAAGGCCCTGGACCTGGCGGGCACACCCCGGCTCGACGGGAACGCCTGGACGGTCGGCACGACCAAGGACGGCGCCGAGCCGAACCTGCGGGTGAACGCGGACGCCCCGGGGAACTGGACCTTCCTTTCCTACATCCCGGGGACCGACAACTGCGCCAAGGGCAAGATGTGCCGGCCCGTCGGCTCCGGTTCCCTGGCCGGGACGGGCCCGGGCCCGGTGAGCGAGGCCACGGCCGAGAAGGCGGCGGCTCCCGTGCTGAAGGCGGTGGGCCAGGACGACGCGAAGCTGGACGCGAGCCAACTCATGGGCCGCGTACGGGTGGTGAACGCCGACCCGGTGGTGGGCGGACTGCCCACCTACGGGTGGACGACCGGCCTCCAGATCAACGTGGAAGGTCAAGTCATCGGCGGAAGCGGCCAGTTGAAGACGCCGGTGGAGGGAGACGCGTACCCGGTCGTCGGCGCGCAGAAGACGCTGGACCTGATGAGCGGGTCGGCGCCGGCGACGCACGACCCGCGTATGGGCATCGGCGGCTGCGCCAGTCCCGTACCGCTGAAGGACCGGGACGAGATGCCGTGCGGGCACCCGTCCCCGGCGCTGAGGCCGGAGTCGGTGACGGTCGTGAAGGCCACCTTCGGACTGGCGGCGCACCGTGCGAACGGGCGGCAGGCACTGGTGCCGTCCTGGCTGTTCGAGGTGCGGTCGCCCGGCGCGGACAACACCTACACCGTGACGCATCCCGCGGTCGACCCGAAGTTCCTGGCCTCGCCGGCCTCCTCGGCACAGCCGAGTCCGGATCCGACCGTGCCGTCGAGCGAGCCGTCCTCGCCGACGGCCACCCGTGACGTCGACGTCCAGGGCTACACCGCGGACGGCAAGGACCTGACGGTCAGCTTCACCGGCGGTGTGTGCGCCGACTACACGGCGTCGGCGAGCGAGAGCGCCGGCAAGGTCACCGTGACCGTGACGGAGCGGCCCTGGAAGAACAAGATCTGCATCATGATCGCCAAGATCTACGAGAAGACGGTGCGCCTGGACGCGCCGCTCGGCGGCCGCGAGGTCGTGGGGACGGACGGCAAGACGGTCCACCACGGCAGCGTCGACCTCCCCGGGACGTCCGGAACGGCGTCGGCGGGGACCCGGTAGCGGCTGCCCGGTCCCGGATACGCGAAGGCGGCGTCCCCCTCGGAGGGGGACGCCGCCTTCGTCCGTACTCGGCGTGCGCGCACGCGGTCGGCCGGAACCGTGAGCCGCGGGCTCGGCTCAGTGGCAGTCGGGGCCGGCCGAACACGGGCCCGGAACGATCTCGGGCCCCCGCCGGTTCCCGGACTAGCTGAAGGAGTCGCCGCAGGCGCAGGAGCCCGTCGCGTTCGGGTTGTCGATCGTGAAGCCCTGCTTCTCGATGGTGTCCACGAAGTCGATCGAGGCGCCGCCCAGGTACGGGGCGCTCATGCGGTCGGTGACGACCTTCACACCGTCGAAGTCCTTGACGACATCGCCGTCGAGCGAACGCTCGTCGAAGAAGAGTTGGTACCGCAGGCCGGAGCAGCCGCCGGGCTGAACGGCGACGCGCAGCGCCAGGTCCTCGCGGCCTTCCTGGTCGAGCAGGGCCTTGACCTTGGCCGCGGCGGCGTCGGACAGCATGATGCCGTCGCTCACGGTGGTGGTCTCGTCCGATACGGACATCTGCTTCTCTCCCGGGTTGTACGGAGACTGCTTGCCGCTGGTTGCAACCGGCGGGGCCGCGGATTCATTCCGGGGCCGAGCTCATGTCTTGTGCCTTCTCTCTTCATGCTCGCACATACGCCCGCGCACGAACACCGGCCTGTGGACAACCCCACGGACACCCGGGTGTCACCCGCCGGAGAGGCGACCGGGATTCACGTCACATGGACGCTATGGCCATCGTCAACGTGACGTGAAGCGGTTATGATAGATAGCGTCAATTCGACGAAAAGGCATCGATACGCCGGGCCCGCTCCCTTACGGGCCCGGCGACCCGCAGAACAGAAAGGGTGCGTGTCGTGACCACCGCCCAGACCCAGGAGCTCGACGTACAGCCGACGCCCCTCGCCCTGCTGCTGCTCGGCCGCCAGGCCGACCCGAAGAGCGAGCGGGGTGTCGAGTGCCCCGGCGACCTGCCCTCGCCGTCCGACCCGGACCTGGTCGAGCGCGCGCGTGCGGCCAAGGCGAAGCTCGGCGACAAGGTCTTCGTACTCGGCCACCACTACCAGCGCGACGAGGTCATCCAGTTCGCGGACGTCACGGGTGACTCCTTCAAGCTGGCCCGCGACGCGGCGGCCCGTCCGGAGGCCGAGTACATCGTCTTCTGCGGTGTGCACTTCATGGCGGAGTCCGCGGACATCCTCACGGGCGACGCCCAGAAGGTCGTCCTGCCGGACCTCGCCGCGGGCTGCTCGATGGCCGACATGGCCACCGCCGAGCAGGTCGCCGAGTGCTGGGACGTACTGACCGAGGCCGGCATAGCCGAGCAGGTCGTGCCCGTCTCGTACATGAACTCGTCCGCCGACATCAAGGCGTTCACCGGCAAGCACGGCGGCACGATCTGCACGTCGTCGAACGCCCAGCGGGCCCTTGAGTGGGCCTTCGAACAGGGTTCGCAGGTGCTGTTCCTGCCCGACCAGCACCTCGGCCGCAACACCGCCGTCCGCGATCTGGGCATGTCCCTGGACGACTGTGTGCTCTACAACCCGCACAAGCCGAACGGCGGGCTGACCACGGAGCAGCTCCGCTCCGCGAAGATGATCCTGTGGCGCGGCCACTGTTCCGTGCACGGCCGCTTCAGCGTGGACTCGGTGAACGACGTCCGCGAGCGGATCCCGGGCGTCAACGTCCTCGTGCACCCCGAGTGCAAGCACGAGGTCGTCGCAGCGGCGGACTACGTCGGCTCCACGGAGTACATCATCAAGGCCCTGGAGGCCGCCCCCGCCGGCTCCAAGTGGGCGATCGGCACGGAGCTGAACCTCGTACGGCGTCTGGCGAACCGTTTCGCGCCCGAGGGCAAGGAGATCGTCTTCCTCGACAAGACCGTCTGCTTCTGCTCGACGATGAACCGCATCGACCTGCCGCACCTGGTGTGGACGCTTGAGTCCCTCGCCGAGGGCAACCTCGTCAACCGCATCGAGGTCGACAAGGAGACCGAGGCGTTCGCGAAGCTGGCGCTGGAGCGGATGCTGGCGCTCCCGTAGACCCGACGGTTCAACTGCAAGGGGCGCCCCTCGGTCATGAGGGGCGCCCCTTGCCGTTGTCGTAGGGCGGTCAGCAGTAGAGGTTGGCTCCCGGCGTGACGCCGAGGATCGACGTGAAGCGCTGGTAGGCGTCCACGCGGCTCTGCACCTGCGCGGGGTTCCTGCCGTCGCACTCCAGCGAGCCGTTGATGCTGCGGATGGTCTGGCCGAAGCCCGCGCTGTTGACCATCGCGTTGTGCGGGGTCATGGTGCCGGGGCCCGACTGGGTGTTCCAGTACCAGAGGCCGGTCTTCCAGGCCACCGCCGAGTCGTTCTGGACGAGCCAGGGATTGCCCAGCAGGTCGATGCCGAGCGCGTCACCCGCGGCCTTGTAGTTGAAGTTCCAGCTGAGCTGGATCGGGCCGCGCCCGTAGTACGCCGCCTGTCCGGCCGGGCAGCCGTAGGACTGGCTCCAGTCGCAGTAGGTGGGGTAGTTGGCGGTGTTCTGCTCCACCACGTAGACGAGTCCGCCGGTCTCGTGGTTGACGTTCGCGAGGAACGCGGCGGCCTCCTGCTTCCTGACCGTGTCGCTGCCGGTCGTGGTGAAGGCGGGGTAGGCGCCGAGCGCGGCGGTCAGGCCGCTGTACGTGTAGAAGGAGTTCCGGTTCGGGAACATCTGGTTGAACTGGGCCTCGGAGACGACGAATCCGCTCGGGGTGCCGCCACCGCCGGTGGCCGGAGCCGTCCACTTCTGGTTCGCGCCGCCGGTGCACGTCCAGATCTGCAGCCGGGTGGAGTTGGCCGAGTTGTTCCCGGTGACGTCGGCGCACTTGTCGGCCTGGGGGTTCACGATGTCCCGGGCGGCGGTGACGACCCACTGCTGGTTGGGGCCGCCGGTGCAGTCCCACAGCTGGAGCTGGGCGCCGGAGGCGGTCGAGTTGCCGGTGACGTCCAGACACTTGCCGAGCGCCCGGATCGTGCCGTCCGCGCCGACGTTCCACTGCTGTGCGGGGGTGCCGTTGCAGTCGTAGAGCTGTACGGCCGTGCCATTGGCGGTGCCCGCGCCGGCCACGTCGACGCACTTGCCCGCGAGGCCGCTGATCTGCCCCGTGGCGGCGGCCGCCGGCGAGGCCGGGAGCACGCTGAGCAGCCCGAGGACAAGGGTGCCGACCGCGGCGACCGCCGCACGTCGCCATCGAATTTGCATGCCCATGTCATACCTTTCGCCGATGTGTGCTCCGGACGTTCCGGTGGGGGGGCCGAAAGAGAGGTGTTCATCAGTCGTTTTAAGGCGCAAGCAAAGCGGCGTCAAGGCTTTGGTATGGACCAATTCCGGAAGGCTGCGAAGTGGCCGGAATCCCAGTGACCCGGGTGCGGCCGAAAAGAAGCGGGCCCCCGCCCCGGCGCGTGAACACCGGGGTGGGGGCCCTTTCCTGGAACCGGATCAGACTCCGGCCGGCTCCGGGGACTTGTCCTCGTCGCCCACGGCGCTCTCGCCGGACTCGGCGTCCTTCGCCGCCGACTCCCGCTTCGCCGCCCGCTTCTTCGCCCGGCGCTCCTTGCGCAGTTCGAGCATCGCGTAGAGCGTCGGAACGAGCAGCAGCGTCAGCAGCGTCGACGTGATGAGACCGCCGATCACCACCACCGCGAGCGGCTGCGCGATGAAGCCGCCCTCGCCGGTCACGCCCAGCGCCATCGGCAGCAGCGCGAAGATCGTCGCCAGCGCCGTCATCAGGATCGGGCGGAGCCGGTGCCGGCCGCCCTCGATGACGGCCTCGACCACGCCGTAACCCTGGGCGCGGTACTGGTTGACGAGGTCGATCAGCACGATCGCGTTCGTCACCACGATGCCGATGAGCATCAGCATGCCGATCATCGCGGGGACACCCATCGGGGTGCCCGTGACGACGAGCAGGCCGATCGCGCCGGTCGCCGCGAACGGGATCGACACGAGCAGGATCAGCGGCTGGACCAGCGAGCGGAAGGTCGCCACCAGCAGCATGAAGACGATCGCGATCGCCGCGAGCATCGCCAGGCCCAGGTTCTTGAACGCGTCGCTCTGGTCCGACGAGACACCGCCGATCGCCGCCGTGGCGCCGGTGGGCAGCTTCAGCGTCTTGAGCTTCGCCGTGAGATCCGCGCTGACCGCGCCGGTGTTGTCACCGGTCGGCTTGGCCGTGATCGTGGCGGCCCGCTGGCCGTCGATCCGGGTCATCGAGACCGGCCCGTCGACCAGCTTCACGTCGGCGATGTCACCGAGCTTCACCGCGCCGAGCCGCAGCCCGCGCAGCTCCTGGAGCGTGCCGACCGGCTCGGCCGTCTTGATGACGACGTCCCGCTCGGTGTTGTCCAGGATCGCCTTGCCGCTGGTCGTGCCGCGGACCGCCTGGGTGACGGCCGCGCCGAGTGTGGCCTCGTTGAAACCGGCCGCCGCCGCCTTGGAGTTGGCCGTGACCGAGATGCGCGGCACGCTCTGGGAGAGGTCGCTGGTGACGTCGGTGACGCCGTCGAGCTTCGCGACCTCGTCGCGGACCTGGCCGGCCGCCTTGCGCAGCACGTCCCCGTCCGCCGCCTTCACGACGACCTTGAGGTCCTGGCTGCCGAACCCGTTGCCGGCCGAGACCGTGAGGGTGCCGGCGCCGGAGAGCCCGCCGAGCCCCTTCTCGATACGGGCCTGGACGTCCTTGGAGGACGCGGAGTCCTGCAGCATGACCTGGTACGACGCCTGGTTGGTGTCCGTACCGCCGCCGAAGGCCGCCAGGAAGCCGGACGAACCGATGGTGACCTGGTAGTCCTTGACGCCCTTGACGCCGGCGAGGACCTTCTCGACCTTCCGCGCCTGCGCGTCGGTCGCGGCCAGGCTGGTGCCCGGCTTCAACGCCTGCTTGACGGTGAGGACTTCCTGATCGCCCTGGTCGAAGAAGTTCGTCTTCAACAGGGGCGCCATGCCGAACGTGCCGACGAGGATCGCGGCCGCGATCAGCACGCTGGTCAGCCGGCGACGGGTCGCGAAGCGCAGGACGGGGACGTAGAAGCGCTGGAGACGGCTGCGCTCCTCCTTCTCCTCGGCCAGGCGCCGGGCCTCCTCGGCGTCCGCCGGGGTGCCCTTGGGGGCGCGCAGGAACCAGTACGAGAGCACCGGGACGACCGTCAGCGAGACGAGCAGGGAGGCGAGGAGCGCCGCCGTGACCGTCAGGCTGAAGGAGCCGAACAGTTCGCCGACCATGCCGCCGGTCAGACCGATCGGCAGGAAGACGGCGACCGTGGTGAGCGTCGAGGAGGTGACCGCGCCGGCCACCTCGCGGACCGCGGTGAGGATCGCCTCCTGGCGCTCCTCGCCGTATCCGAGGTGCCGCTTGATGTTCTCCAGGACGACGATCGAGTCGTCGACGACCCGGCCGATCGCGATGGTGAGCGCGCCCAGCGTCAGCATGTTGAGCGACAGGTCACGGGTCCACAGCACGACCAGGGCCAGCACCACGGACAGCGGGATGGACACCGCGGTGACCAGCGTCGAGCGGATCGACGCGAGGAAGAGCAGGATGACCAGGACCGCGAAGAGCAGGCCCAGGGCGCCCTCGGTGGTCAGCCCGTGGATGGACTTGGAGACCGCCGGGCCCTGGTCGCTGACGACGGTGATCGCCGACCCCGCGCCCAGGTCGGCCCGCAGGCCGGGCAGCTTCTTCTTGACCGCGTCGGAGATGGCGACCGCGCTGCCGTCGTGGGACATGGTGACGGTCACGGCGAGGCTCGGGCGGCCGTCGGTGCGCGTGATGGAGTCGGCCTTGGCCTCCTCCTGCCTGACGGTGGCGACACTGCCGAGGCGCACGGGCTTCTTGCCGGGCAGCCCCGTGACCATCAGGTCCTGGATCTGCTGCAGCGAGGTGAAGCCGCCGCCGACCCGCACGGTGCGGTTGCTGCCGGCCTCGTCGAAGGAGCCGGCCGGGACGGTCGCCCCGCCCGCCTGGAGGGCCTGGCCGAGGGCCGCCGGGTTGAGACCGGCCTTCGCCATCTTCTTGTCGTCGGGCGTGACGGTGACCTGGAGGTCCCGCACACCGGCGACATCGACCCGGCCGACGCCGTCGATGCCCTCGAGGGTGGGGACGACCGTGCGGTCGAGCCGGTCGGCCAGGGCCTGCTGGTCCTGGCCGGAGGTGACGGCCAGGACGACGGTCGGGATGTCGTCCGTCGAACCGGCGATGACCTGCGGGTCGACACCGTCCGGGAGCTGGGCGCGGGCCCGGTTGACGGCCTGCTGGACGTCGGCGACGAGCTGCTTGGTGTCGTTGCCGTAGTCGAAGGACGCCATGATCACGGCGTTGCCCTCGCTGGCGGTGGAGGTGACACCGGTGACGCCGTCGACGGCCTTGAGGCTGTTCTCGACGGGCTCGACGACCTGCTTCTCGACCACATCCGGAGACGCACCCTGGTACGGCGCGAGCACGGACACCACGGGCAGTTCGATGGTGGGCAGCAGCTGCTGCTTGAGCTGGGGGATCGCTATCGCCCCGAAGACGAGCGCGATGATCGACATCAGCCCTATGAGGGCCCGCTGCGCGAGGCTGAATCTGGACAGCCAGGACATGGGTGGTGGGTCTCTCTTCCGTGGTTCGAGCGGAATACGGGGGACGGGGGAACTCCCCATGTCACACCCTGGGCCATGAGCGGGCGGTGATCCGTAGCCCCTGGGTCCATTTCCTTACCCGGAACCTACTCCAGGCGCAGTACGAGCAGGTAACGCTCAGTCCACCCTCGGGCGTACCAGGCCGGACTCATAGGCGATGACGACCAGTTGTGCCCGGTCACGGGCGCCGAGCTTGGCCATGGCCCGGTTGACGTGCGTCTTCACCGTGAGCGGACTCACTTCGAGGCGCTCGGCGATCTCGTCGTTGGAGTGGCCCGCGGCGACCTGGACGAGCACCTCGCGCTCGCGCCCGGTGAGCGCGTCGAGCCGCTCGGAGCGGGCGGCGGCGCGCCCGTCGTCCGCGCCGTCGCCCTGCGCGAGGAACCTGGCGATCAGGCCCTTGGTCGCCGCCGGGGACAGCAGCGCCTCGCCGCCCGCGGCGATCCGGATGGCGTTCAGCAGTTCCTCGGGTTCGGCGCCCTTGCCGAGGAACCCGGACGCGCCGGCCCGCAGCGACTGCACGACGTACTCGTCGACCTCGAAGGTCGTCAGCATCACGACTCGTACGTGCGCGAGGCCCGGGTCGGCGGTGATCAGCCGGGTGGCGGTGAGACCGTCGGTCCCGGGCATCCGGATGTCCATCAGCACCACGTCGGCCCGCTCGTCCCGGGTCACCGCCACGGCCTGGGCGCCGTCGGCCGCCTCTCCCACGACCTCCATGTCCGGCTCCGAGTCGACCAGCACGCGAAACGCGCTGCGCAGCAACGCCTGGTCGTCGGCGAGCACGACACGGATCGTCATACGGGGTCCCCCAGGGCAGGCGCGTGGTTCTTGACCGGAAGGATCGCATGGACGCGGAAGCCGCCTCCGTAACGGGGACCGGCCGTGCAGTTCCCGCCGATCGCGGTGACACGCTCCCGCATGCCGAGCAGTCCGTGGCCGCCGCCGTCCCGCGGGGCGGTGTCCTGTCCGGGGTCGTCGTCGCGTCCGGGGCCGTTGTCGAGGACGGTCACCTCCACCACGGGTCCGACCCGGACCACACTCACCTCGGCCTTCGCCGCCGGTCCCGCGTGCTTCTGCACATTGGTCAGGGCTTCCTGGATCACCCGGTACGCGGCGAGGTCGGCGGCCGCGGGCAGAGCGGTGCCGTGGTCGGAACGGGCCACCTCCACGGGGAGCCCCGCGTTGCGGAAGGTGTCGGCGAGCTCGTCGAGCCGGGCCAGTCCGGGAGCGGGCTCGGTCGGGGCCTCGGGGTCGCCGGACTGGCGCAGCAGGCCCACGGTGGCGCGCAGTTCGTTCAGCGCGGACCGGCTGGCCTCCCGTACGTGGGCGAGGGCCTCCTTGGCCTGGTCGGGGCGCTTGTCCATCACATGGGCGGCCACTCCGGCCTGCACGTTGACGAGCGCGATGTGGTGGGCGACGACGTCGTGCAGATCGCGGGCGATCCGCAGCCGCTCCTCGGCGACGCGGCGACGCGCCTCCTCCTCGCGGGTGCGCTCGGCTCGCTCGGCCCGTTCCTTGATCGCGTACACGAAGGCGCGGCGGCTGCGGACGGCGTCACCCGCAGCGGCGGCCATGCCGGTCCAGGCGAAGACGCCGAGGTTCTCCTGCGCGTACCAGGGCAGCGGTCCTGCGAGCATCGCGACGGCCGTCAGGACGGTCATGGTCGCCAGGCCGACCCGCCAGGTGGTGGGGCGGTCGGTGGCCGAGGCCACGGTGTAGAGGGCGACGACGGCGGACATCGCGACCGGGGCGCGGGGGTCCGCGGTCACCAGCTCCACCAGGGAGACGGCGACCGTCGCCGCGAGGACCTTCATCGGGGAGCGGCGGCGGAAGACCAGGGCCGCGGAGCCGAGGACCATGAGGGCGAGGCTGAGGGCGTCCGGGGTCCGGACGCCCCAGGTCGTACCGTCGGGACCGTGCGCATCGACGAAGGAGCCGGCCACCATGCTGACGAGGACGCCCGCGGCGAGCGCGGCGTCCAGGGCGAGGGGGTGGGCCCGCAGCCAGTCCCTCATGCGCTCCAGGGTGCTCACCCGGTCCACGGTACGGGGCCCTGCCGGGCTTGAGACCGGCCGGTACGACGCCGTTCCCCACCCGGGAAGCCGACCGCGCGGCTCCCCGGGTGGGGAACGGACGTGCGGAGCCACCGACCCAGGGACGGGCCGATCGAGCTCGCCGGGCCCGGCACTGCCGTGCAGGCTCACCGGACCCGGCACTGCCGGTGCGGAGTCACCAGACCCCGGACGGGCGATGCGGAGTCACCGGGCCCCGGGGCGGGCCGATCGGGATCACCGGGCCGGGGGCGGACGATGGAGGCTCGCCGGACCCGGGGCGGACGAGCAGGGGCACCGGGCCCGGGGCCGGGCGGATCGGGGTTGCGGGGTCCGGGGGCTGGGTGTGCTTGCCCGGCGGGCGGTGGTTGTCTCGGCTTCGGGGCGGGTGTGCCGCGGGCCGCTCTCCCGCAGGGTCGGGAAGCGGGGTCGGCGTACCGCAGGAGTCAGCCGGGGATCAGGCCGTCGTCGCTGAGCATCTCGCGGACCTCTTCGAGGGTGGCGTCCGGAGACGGGAGGATCAGCTCCGACGGCTCCAGCGAGTCGTCGGGGAGCCGGGTCCCCGCGCCGCGCACCGCGTCCAGGAGTGCTCCGAGAGTACGGCGGAAGCCGGACTCGTCGCCCCTCTCCATTTCGGTGAGCAGTTCGTTGTCCAGCTTGTTCAGGGTGGTGAGGTGGCCGTCGTCCAGCCTCACCTGCCCCTCCCCCATGATCCGTACGATCATGTCGCCCTCCTCAGGCATGGGCCCGCTCAGGTCACTGCTTGTCGAAGCGCGGAGTGTCCTGCGGCTGCGTCGACGACTGGGCCTGACCCGTGCCGCCCTCGAGCGCCTGCTGCTGCGACGAGGAGCCACCGGCCAGCTCCGCCTTCATGCGCTGCAGCTCCAGCTCCACATCCGTACCACCGGAGATCCGGTCCAGCTCGCTCTGGATGTCGTCCTTGGCGAGCCCGGACTGGTCGTCGAGCGCTCCGGAGGCGAGCAGCTCGTCGATCGCGCCGGCCCGCGCCTGGAGCTGCGCGGTCTTGTCCTCGGCACGCTGGATGGCAAGCCCCACATCGCCCATCTCCTCGGAGATGCCCGAGAAGGCCTCGCCGATCCGGGTCTGAGCCTGGGCCGCCGTGTACGTCGCCTTGATCGTCTCCTTCTTCGTACGGAAGGCGTCGACCTTGGCCTGAAGACGCTGGGCCGCGAGGGTGAGCTTCTCCTCCTCGCCCTGCAGGGTCTGGTGCTGCGTCTCCAGGTCGGTGACCTGCTGCTGGAGCGCGGCGCGGCGGGACAGCGCCTCACGGGCGAGATCCTCGCGGCCGAGCGCGAGGGCCTTGCGGCCCTGGTCCTCCAGCTTGGTGGACTGGTTCTGGAGCTGGTTCAGCTGCAGTTCGAGGCGCTTGCGGCTGGTCGCCACGTCGGCGACACCGCGCCGGACCTTCTGGAGCAGCTCCAGCTGCTTCTGGTATGAGTAATCGAGGGTTTCGCGCGGGTCCTCGGCCCGGTCAAGGGCCTTGTTCGCCTTCGCGCGGAAGATCATCCCCATACGCTTCATGACACCGCTCATGGGCTTCGCGCGCCCCCTTCTGACGGACTCCAGCTCCAGGTACTGCAACAGGACCCACAGTACGGGCCCTGCATCCATTACCGCACTGTTCGGGGACGGATGCGCTCATCCCCAAGGACGACTGCGGCCGCCACCGCTCCGGCGTAAGGAGTAGGTGGTACCCGGGGTCCGCCCGGGGACGACATCCCCTCTGTCCCACTACAGACGCACGGTGTTGCCGGATCGTTCCCCACTCGATCGACGTCCATGCCCGCCGACCCCGTACCCTTGGGTTTTGTGTTCCGAAGCCGTGCGAAGGAAGAGAAGGCCCCCGCCGACAAGGCGCCGGTGACCGACTCCAAGATGACCCGTGACCCTCAGGCCCCCAAGGGCCGCCCCACGCCCAAGCGCAGTGAGGCCCAGACCCAGCGCCGCAGCGTCGCCCAGACGCCGTCGACGCGCAAGGAGGCGGCCAAGCGGCAGCGTGACGATCGCCGTGTCCAGATGGAGAGGCAGCGCCAGGCGCTGGCCAGCGGCGACGAGCGCTATCTGCCCGCGCGCGACAAGGGCAAGGTGCGCCGGTTCGCGCGCGACTTCGTGGACTCGCGGTTCTGCATCGCCGAGTTCTTCCTGCCGATGGCCGTGATCATCCTCGTCCTCAGCGTGGTGCCGATCCCCGCGCTGAAGAACGTCGCGCTGCTGCTCTGGCTCGTCATCATCGTGATGATCGTGGTCGACTCGATCGGCATCACGATCCGCCTGAGGAAGCAGCTCACCGCGCGCTTCCCGGACCAGCCCAAGAAGGGCGCGGTTCCCTACGCGCTGATGCGTACTCTCCAGATGCGTCGACTCCGGCTTCCGAAGCCGCAGGTCAAGCGCGGAGAGAAGCCCTGAGCACTACGTCGTTCTCCGGGGGCGCGGCGGATGCCTGGCTGAGCAAGCTGGGCGGGCTGCGGAATGTCGTACGGCAGGAGCTGGTGGCCCGGCAGCTCGATGAGCAGATAACCGGGCGGTATCCGGTGGGGCAGCGCCTACGGGTGCTCGACGTCGGGACGGGCCAGGGCACACAGGCCCTGCGGCTCGCTCGGGCCGGTCACCAGGTGACCGGGCTCGAGCAGGACACCACGATGCTGGCCATGGCCCGTCAGGCGCTGGCCGCCGAACCCGAGGGCATCCGGAGCCGGGTGCGCCTCATCGAGGGCGACGGGCGCGAGACCGGTGTGCACTTCCTGCCGGGCAGTTTCGACGTGGTGCTGTGCCATGGCGTGCTCATGTACGTCGAGGAGCCGGACGCGCTGCTTGCGGGGCTGGCGCGGATGCTGGCCCCGGGCGGGCTGCTCTCGCTGCTGGTGCGCAACGCGGACGCGCTGGCCATGCGGCCCGGAATCGGCGGGGACTGGGCGACGACGCTGGCCTCGTTCGACACGACCGCGTACACGAACCGGCTCGGTCTCGGCGTCCGCGCGGACCGGCTCGCCACGCTGACCGGCACGCTCGCCGGGATCGGGGCTCCGCTGCACGCCTGGTACGGGGTGCGCGTCTTCACGGACACGGCGGCCGACGGCGCGCCGGTTCCGCCGGACGCGGAGACGCTGCTGGCCGCGGAGGAGCGGGCCGGGCGGACGGATCCGTACCGCCAGGTGGCGGCGTTGCTGCACCTGTGCGGCGTACGGGGCTGAACCCGCGGGGCGGGGCTGCTCCCCTCGGGCGGGGCCGAGACAACTCGCCCGGACGGGGCCATCCCCCTCCGGGCGGGGCTATTCCCGCCCGGGGCACTGGGACGAGCCCTTCGGCACGGGGCCGGCCCCTTCCGGGCGGGGCTGACCCTCTCCGGGCGCTCCGAGACAACACCTTCGGAACGGGGCTATCCACCTCCGCTCGGGTGGATCCGGACGGCCGGCTCCTTCCGGTGGAGCCTCGGTGGCGGGTTGCCGGGGTGTGGCCCCGGCAACCCCTACCGGCCTACTCCGGTTCGGCGTGCAGGCTCATCGGACCGTAGATCTGTGTGCTGTCCTCGAAGAGGAACACCTGGTCCGCGCCGCCCGCCAGAAGGTCCTTCCACACCTCGCCGATCCAGGACTCGGCGTCGCCCTGAGTGGTGAACTCCTCGGGCTGGACCGCGGGTTGGACCTCTGTCCCGTCGGACTTCTCGAACCGCCACGTCCATGCCGCCATGTACGCCTCCAAGGTGTGAGCACACTGCACAGCGGAAGCCGGACAAGATCCGTCTTCCGTCAGAAGCCTAGCCGGACGCGCAAGACCTGCGGGGACACGGAAAAATCGGCGGCGTGGAACTGACTCTGCTCGGCACCGGAGCCCCCGCGGGCCTGCCCCGCCCCGACTGTCCCTGCGCCTCCTGCGCGACCGCGCTCGGCGAGAGGGCGCGGGCGGCGACCGCGCTGCTCGTGGACGGCACACTGCTGCTCGACCTCACCCCCGGCGCCGCGTTCGCGGCCGCCCGCGCCGGACACTCGCTGGGCGGCGTACGGCAGGTACTGCTCTCGCATCCGCACGACGGGCCCGCCGTGGAGGTGCCGGCCGGGCTGCCGCAGCCCGGCCGGGTGCCCGACGGACGGGAGTTGGCGCTGCTGACGGGACACCGGGTGCGGGCGGTGCCGATGGACGCTCCCGGCACGGGGTACGCGGTGACCGGCCCGGACGGGCAGCGGCTGCTGTACCTTCCTCCGGGCGCCGCGCCGGCCGGTCTGGACGAGAAGGGGGACGCCTACCACATGGTCCTCCTCGACGTGGTGGGACGTCCGGACGCCCTGGCGAAGCTGCGCGCGGTCGGCGCGGTCGACCCGACGACGGACGTGATCGCGGTGCACCTCGACCACGACGTGCCCCCGGGGCCCGAACTGCGGCGGCGGCTCGCCGCGGCGGGCGCCCGGGCCGTGCCCGACGGGACGACGCTCGACGTGGGGGTCTACGAGGACGTACCCGATGTGCCGCGCAGGACGCTGGTGCTCGGCGGGGCGCGTTCCGGCAAGTCGGTCGAGGCGGAACGACGGATGGAGGCCTTCCCGGACGTCCTGTACGTCGCCACGGGAGGTACGCGCGGCGGCGACTCCGAATGGGCGCAGCGGGTCAGCGTCCACCGTGAGCGGCGGCCCGGCTCCTGGCGGACCGTCGAGACCTGCGACCTGGCCCCCCTGCTCGCCGGGGACGGGCCGCCCCTGCTCGTCGACTGTCTGTCGCTGTGGCTGACGGACGCCATGGACTCGGTGAACGCCTGGGACGACGCCGAGTGGTCCGGCGGCGGCGAACGCGCCCTGCGCGCCCGCGTGGAGGAGCTCGTCGGCGCGGTCCGGAACACCCGCCGCGCGGTCGTCGCCGTGTCCAACGAGGTCGGCTCGGGCATCGTCCCCGCCACGGCCTCCGGACGCCGCTACCGCGACGAACTCGGGCGGCTGAACGCGGCGTTCGCCGGGGAGTGCGAGCACGTGCTGCTGGTGGTGGCGGGACAGGCCCTGAAACTGCGGGGCTGACCCCGGCCCGCTTCCCGTCCGTCCCGCACTCGCCCATCCCACGCGCCACCGTCCGTCCCGCGCTCGCTCCCGCCCGCCCCCGGCTCACTGCGGGCGGCGGGCGGCCGACGGCGGGCTCAGGGCTCCCTGCGGGCCACGACGCGGTACGCGTTCGAGAAGCGGGTGCGGCGGAGCAGGGGGGCCATCAGGCGGTCCAGCGCGGCGGTCGAGGCGAGAAGCGGGGCGGACGCCCGGGTCAGCGCCAGGCGCGCGGTGCGCTGGAAAGGGGTCGGGGGTGCCGGACGCCAGGGGGCGTCGAGGCCGGGGAGGGCGCGCCCGAGCGCCAGGGCGAGGGCGCCCGACAGGTCGTGGGGAACGTGCGGCTCCCGGCGGTCCGTCGCGACGACCACGCAGCCGAGGGACTCCAGCTCGCCGAGCAGATTGGGCAGCGGCATCAGATGCAGATGGCGCGGCTGGCCGTACGCCACCCACCACTTGCCGAGCAGCAGGCCGAACGCGCAGTCGGGGTCGGGCACTTCGACGAGGAGATGTCCGCCGGGGCGCAACAGCTCGAGCGCGGCGCGCAGTTCCTCACGCGGGTCGGGTGTGTGCTCCAGATGGTGGAACATGCTCACGACGTCGTAGCGGGCCCGCAGCCGCTCGGCGATCCGCGGGTCGGTGAGCCGCCCGACGTGCGCCTCCTCCACCCGTCCCGCCGCCCGTGCCCGCTCGACGCGCCGCGTCGGGTCGAGCCCGTCGAAGGACGTGTACGGGTGGACCTCCTTGGCCGCCTCCGGGAAGTACCCGAGCCCGGTGCCGATGTCGAGCCAGCTCTCCGGCTCCGGGAAGGACAGCATGGCGCGGGCCGCCGCGCGGTGGCGTCCGGCTCCGCCGCGGGCGCCGAGCAGCCGTTCGGCGAGGCTGTCGCGGGCGTCCTCGCGGAGGTCCCGGTGGTAGAAGGCCAGCCCCTCCGGGGTGAGCCGGGGATTCTGGAAGGCGTGGGCGCAGTCCCCGCATTCGTCGACGACGAAGGTCCCCGGCTTGCGCTGCCGCAGATCCGGCGTGCGCAGCCGGGTGCGCAGGCGCTTCGAGCCGCACCAGGGGCAGTCGGCGCGGCGCGGTTCGTGGAACCGCGCGGTGCCCTGGGCGAGTTCGGCCGCGTAGGCGGCCCGGCGTTCGGAGATCGGCTGCGGGGTGTTGGGCATGGGCGCTCCTGTCGGGGACGAGCCATACGACAATCCGACACAAACGGTACGTATCCCCGGGGGATCCGGAGTGCAACGACGTGGCGCGGACGCGTTCGATCGCTGCCGGTACTGTTCGGCGAATGAGCTCGCTTAATCTCGACGACTTCACCGATCTGATCGAGCGTCCCGACGGAGGCGTACGCCGTGACGCCGAGGCGTACCGGGAGCGCCGGACCGTGCCGCCCGGGGCGCTGGGCCGCCTCGACGACCTGGGTGAGTGGCTGGCGGCGGCGCAGTCCGCGGTGCCGGTGCGGCCGATCGAGCGCCCGCGTGCCGTGCTGTTCGCGGGCGACCACGGGATCGCCGCCCTCGGCGTGTCGGCGCGCCCCGCGGGCAGTGCCGGCCGGCTGGTGCGGGCGGTCCTGGAGGGCGCGAGCCCCGCGTCGGTGCTGGCCCGCAGGCTCGGCGTGCCGGTGCGCGTGATCGACATGGCGCTGGAGGCCGATCCCGAGGGGCTGCCCGACGAGGTCGTACGGCACCGGATCCGGCGCGGTTCGGGCCGGATCGACGTCGAGGACGCGATGACCCTGGAGGAGGCGGAGGCCGCGTTCCGGGCCGGGGTCGCCATCGCGGACGAGGAGGCGGACTCCGGTACGGATCTGGTGGTGCTCGGCGACATCAGCGTGGGCGGGACCACGGCGGCGGCCGTCCTGGTCGCGGCGCTGTGCGGGACCGACGCGTCCGTCGTGACCGGGCGGGGCGGGCAGGCCATCGACGACCTCGCGTGGATGCGCAAGTGCGCGGCCGTGCGCGACTCGCTGCGGCGGGCCCGGCCCGTGCTCGGGGACCAGTTGCAGTTGCTCGCGACGGTGGGCGGGGCCGACCTGGCGGCGATGACCGGGTTCCTGCTCCAGAGCGCGGCACGGAAGATGCCGGTGATCCTCGACGGGGTCGTCTCGGCCGCGTGCGCGCTGGTCGGACAGCGGGTCGCCTTCCGCGCGCCGGACTGGTGGCTGGCGGGGCAGCGCAGCGGGGAACCGGCCCAGGCGAAGGCGCTGGACCGGATGGCCCTCGAACCGCTGCTCGACCACGGGGTGACGGTGGGCGAGGGTGCGGGCGCCCTGCTCGCCCTGCCCCTGGTCCAGGCCGCGGCGAGCCTCGCCGCGGACCTGCCGGAGGCCCCCGCCCCGGAGGCGGAGTCGGCACCGGAAGCGGAGCCGAAGCCGGACTCCGAGCCGGACGCCACATCCGGCGCCACATCCGGCGCCGCATCCGGCGCCACATCCGGCGCCACATCCGGCTCTGAATCCGACACCGAGCCAGAGACCGACACCGAGGCCGACTCCCAGCCCAAGGCCTGACGGAGGATCCAGCCCAAGGCCTGACGCCGGGTCCGGCCCGCCCCGGCGTTCAGGCCGCGCCCAGGCCCGACCCCGACTCCACGGGCCCCGGCCGGGACGAGTGGCCGGCCCGTTCCTGGGCAGCGCCCGAGCCCGACACCGACCGTCCGGTCCGGGCGAGGGCGATTCGCTGGACGAGCCGGGCTGCCTCGCGCCCGAAGGGGCACCCCGTACGGCACAGGCCCTCCGGACCCCGACCGGGAAACCCACCGACTCCGGGGCCCGCCACCCCGACCCCGACGACGCACCCCCGGTGACGACCCAAGCAGTCCGAACGCCGACCGCAAGATTCACCGACCAGGGTCGCACCCGCCCCGACCCCGACCCCGACGACGCACCCCGCACGCCCCAGGCCCTCCGGACCCCTTCCGGGAGATTCACCGACCGGGGCGACCGCGGCTGGGTGACTCGGCCCGAGGGGGCGTCCAGGGCCGGCGGTCGTTCTCCCCACCCCGGCCGGGGCCGGTGGCCGAGTGGGGCGGGGCCGGGCGGGTGGGTGTCATCGGATCCGGTACCCCTGCCGGGGCGGGCCGGCAGGGCGAGGACCCGCCGCCCGGCGGGGCACCACCCGTACCGCCAGTCCCCCGCACGGGCCACCCCGCCCCATATCATCGCGCTTTATGGGAGATGCCCGAATTGCCGCTGACCAGGAACGGGCGTCGGCCCGCCGGAGTGACGGGGACCGGCGGTCCACGGCTTCCTCCCGGCGGTCCGCCGCCTTCGCCGTGTGGTACCTGCGCGCGGTCACGTTCATCAACTTTCTGAGCGCCGCCTGGGTGTCGCTCGGACAGGACGTCCGACGGCACAACACCGAGAACTACTTCACGCCCTATCTGCTGACCGCGGGCTTCGCCTCCGGTGTGTTCACGATGTTCCTGGCCATCACGATGCGGCGGCGCAAGCGGGCCGCGTGGATCCTCAACTCCGTGCTCAGCGGGCTGTTCCTGCTGCTCTTCGGCGTCGCGATGGCGTTCCCCGAGATCCGCCAGTACGCCCAGAACTGGGTCTCGCTCGCGCTGACCGCGGCCTTCGTGGGCTCCCTGGTCCTGGGCCGCCGGGAGTTCTACGCCAAGGGCGACCGGTCGAACCCGAAGCTCGCCGCGGCCGTCGCGGTCGGCGGGCTGCTGGTCACCTCGCTGCTCGCCGCGCTGCTGGTCACGGTCACCAACAACGCGCACGACGCGCACCGTTCGACCTTCCTGGACCGCTGGCGCTACGGCACCCTGCGGCTCGTCTCGGTCGCCGCCGACGACTCCCACTACCCGGGGATCGCGACGCCGAACTGGGTCAACGTCACCATCAACGTGCTCAGCACCCTTCTGGTGCTCGCCGTCCTCTACGCCGCCTTCCGCTCCCGGCGCGCCGTCGACCCGCTCACCGAGGACGACGAGAAGCGGCTGCGCGCGCTGCTCGACCGCAACGGCGACCGGGACTCGCTGGGCTACTTCTCGTTGCGCCGGGAGAAGAGCGTGGTCTGGTCACCCACCGGCAAGGCGGCGGTGGCGTACCGCGTGGTGGGCGGGGTCTCCCTGGCGAGCGGCGACCCCATCGGCGACCCCGAGGCCTGGCCCGGCGCCATCGAGCCCTGGCTCGCCGAGGCCCGGGAGCACGGCTGGATCCCGGCGGTGATGGGCGCGAGCGAGGAGGCGGGCACCATCTACTCCCGTCATGGACTCGACGCCCTGGAGCTGGGCGACGAAGCCCTCGTCGAGACCGCCGAGTTCACCCTGGAGGGACGGGCCATGCGGACCGTCCGGCAGGCCTACAACCGGGTCAGGCGGGCCGGGTACCGGGTACGCATCCGACGGCACGAGGACATCCCGGCCGCCGAGATGGCGTATCTGCTGGAGCGCGCGGACGACTGGCGCGACGGCGCGACCGAGCGCGGCTTCAGCATGGCGCTCGGCCGGCTCGGCGACCCGGAGGACGGGCAGTGCGTGATGCTCGAATGCACGGACGCCGAGGGCGAGTTGAGGGCGGTGCTGTCCTTCGTGCCGTGGGGCCCCGGCGGGCTCTCGCTCGACCTGATGCGGCGCGACCGCGACGCGGAGAACGGGCTCATGGAGTTCATGGTGATCGAACTCCTGCGGCGCGCCGGGGAGATCGGGATCACTCAGGTCTCGCTCAACTTCGCCATGTTCCGTTCGGTCTTCGAACGTGGGGCGCGTCTCGGCGCGGGCCCGGTGCTGCGACTGTGGCGCTCGCTGCTCAGCTTCTTCTCGCGCTGGTGGCAGATCGAGTCGCTGTACCGGGCCAACGCCAAGTACCGGCCCATCTGGGAGCCGCGGTTCCTGCTCTTCGAGAAGAGCGCGGACCTGCTGCGCATCGGTGTCGCGTCCGCGCGCGCCGAGGGGTTCCTGGAGGCGCCGGGGCTGCCGAAGTGGCTGCACCGCAAGCACCTGGAGTCGCACAGATGAGACCGCCGGGACCGGTCAGGGCCGACGTGAGGAGAGCCGTGGGGACGACCGGATGAGGACACTCGCCCGCTGGGCCCGCGCCGAGTGGGGTCTGCTGTACGCCACCGTGCGCCGGGCTCTGATGGCGAGGGGGTGGCGGGCGGTCCCGATGACCCTCGGCGCGGTGTGTCTGACGGCCGTCCTGCAGTTCGTCCAGAACCAGTCCTGGGGCTATCGGCTGGTGCAGAACACGGGCGCCGTGCGGGCCGAGGACCCGTTGTGGCTCGCCCTGCTGCGCACCCCGCTCTCCTTGTTCGTACCGGCGCTGGATCTGCCCGTGTGGGGAGCGCTCGCGCAGATCCTGGTCGTCTTCGGGATCGCCGAGATCTGTCTGGGCTGGTGGCGCACGCTCGTCCTCGCGTACGTCGCCACGCTGGCCGGGACGCTGTACGCCCGGGTCGGCATCGCGCTCGGCCCGCACCGTCCGCTGGGGCTGCCCGGGGCGGACTCGCTGGTCGTCGACACCGGGCCGTCGGCTGCCGTGGTGGGTCTGGCGGTGTTCCTGGGCTGGCGCTACCGGGCGTATGTGACGGCGGGGGTGGTGATCGGGGCGATGGTGACCGAGGTGCTCGTCAAGGACAACCTGGCGGGCAAGGAGCATCTGGCGGCCATCGCCGCCGTGCTGGTCGTGTGCTGCCTGTCCGCGGTGCGTCACCGCCGTTCGGGAAGGGAGCGGTCGGGCGCGGGGTCGGGTTTACCGCCGATCCACTCCTGAACCCTGCGGCTGGGGCCCGCCCAGCGGCGGTCGTGCCGGTAGGTACGCAGCCTCGACCGGGCGCGGGCACGCGGCCGGCGCCGGTAGAAGCGCTTGGCCCACGGTGAACCGGGCTTGGCCAGCCGCAGTGTGCCGATGAGGGCGACGAAGGGAACGATCACCCCGAAGATGGCCATGCGTACCTTGCCCTTGCTGAGGCAGAGCAGCGCGAAGAGGAAGTTCAGGGCGATGGTCACGATCGCGCCGGCCCGGTCCTGCGCCTCCTGGTTGCTGACGTCGTTGACGCCGAACGGCGAGAAGCCGCTGAGCATCAGACCGACGAGGGCCGCCGTGACCACCACCACCTCGACGCTCTTGCGCCCCGCCTCGGTCCAGTAGACGTCGTCGAGGTGCAGGATCAGCGCGAACTCGTCGAGCACGAGGCCCGTGCCGATGCCGAACACCACGGCGCTGGCGCACGCCCCGAACCCGTACCGGCTGCTGGCCACCGCGCCGAAGCCGCCGATCACCGTGAGCACGACCCCGGGCACCACATGGTGGATGTGCAGATCACCGGCCTTGACGTTGCCGAAAGGCCCCTTGCCGGCCCGGATGAGCCGCACGATGACGCGGGTGACCACGAAGGTCACGACGAACGAGGCCAGCGCAAGCAACTGGGGGAGCTTCCCGGGCTCGACGATGTTCCGATACAGCCAATGACCCATATGTGAACTTTATCCAGCACCGCTGTATCCGCCCTCCGGGCGTCCGGGTACCCTGCGCCGGTGTCCAAGACCGCCTCCGGGGCCTCCCTCGCCGACAGCCTCCGTTTCGCCTTCGGCACGCTCACCGCGCTCCCCGTGAGGGTGAGCCGCTGGGACCGCGACGCGGCGCGCGGCGGCATGCTGTGCGCTCCCCTGGCCGGTCTGACGGTGGGGGCGGGGGCGGCCCTGGTGGGCGTGGCGCTGCTGGCCATGGGCGCCGGCCCGCTGCTCGCGGCCGTGGCCACCGCCGCCGTGCCTGCCGCGCTCACCAGGGGCCTGCACCTCGACGGTCTCGCCGACACCGCGGACGGACTGGGCAGCGGCAAGCCCGCCGAGGACGCGCTGCGGATCATGAAGCAGTCGGACATCGGCCCGTTCGGCGTGATCACCCTCCTGTTCGTCCTGCTCGCCCAGGTGGCCGCACTCTCCCAGGCGTACGAGGCCTCGTGGGGCCGGGGCGTCCTGGCGGCCGTCGTCTCGGCGACCGCGGCCCGCCTCGCCCTCACGCTCGCCGCCCGCTCCGGGGTGCCCGCGGCCCGCCCCGAGGGTCTGGGCGCGGCGGTCGCGGGCACCGTGCCGGTGCGCGGCGCGCTGCTGGTGGCGGCGGCCGTCACCGGCGCGGCGGCCGGGGCGGGCGCGCTGGTCGGGACGTACGACCTCGTGCGTGCCGCGGTGGCGGTGGGCGTCTCCTGCCTGGCCGCGGAACTGCTCTTGCGGCACTGCACGCTGCGCTTCGGCGGTGTCACCGGTGATGTGTTCGGCGGCCTCGCGGAGACGGCGGCGACGACCGCGCTGGTGGTTCTCTCGCTGGGCTGATCACCACGGTCACGGGGCGGGGGCGAGGGTGTGCGGCAAGGTGCCCCAGGGATGGTCCCCCCGGCCGGGGACCGCGCAGTACAGGGCGGCCCCGCGCTCCCGCGCCAGGGCCGCCGTGTCGACGCCGGCCGGTACCCCGTGGACGAGGTGGCACAGAGTCGCCCCGGCGCCCGTCCACGGCGGCGGGGGCCTCCTCCGGTAGGTGGCCCAGGTGCCCTCGAAGGTGACGAGGACGTCCGCGATACGGGCGTACGAAGGGTGCGGTGCCGTGCCGTGGTTGAGGACGAGGGTGCCGGTGCCGAGTCCCCGGACGGCCGTCGCCAGCCGCCGGTAGTAGCCGAACCCGCTTTCGGTGACTGCCACTTGGTCGAGGAAGGTCCCGTCGGCGCCGAACCAGTCGCGGTGCCGGGTCAGTTCGCGCAGGACGTTCGCGAGCGGTCTGCGGCCGTAGTCCGTGTCGACGTATCCGAGCACCCGGACGTCCGCCGCGCGCAGTCGCCCGGCGACCGCCGCGAACGCCGGGTCGAGGCGGTCGCCGGGTCCGCTGGCGGGGTTCAGCACCACGCCGTGGAGCCGGGGCGCGGCGGCGACGAGCGCGTCCCACTCGGCAGGGCGGACGGCGGGGTGTTCGTAGTAGGGGACGAGGAGGGTCTTCGAAGTGCCGGGCGTACGGGTGGCGTTGGGCGCACGGGCCGCCGCGGGGGCGGTTCGCGATCCGCGCGCGCCGGTGTCCGGCGGGTTCAGCGGGTTCACCGGTGGGCCGTCACCTTTCCCAGCCGGGCGCAGAGGAGCGCGGTCTGGGCGACGGCCGCCGCGCCGTACACGATCAGGCCCACCCAGTGCGCGTCGCCCGTGCGGGTGGCCAGCGCCGCGGTCTGGGCGAGGGCGGCCCCGCAGACGACGGCCGCCGTGCCGGTGACGGCGCCGAAGGACTGGAGCAGCAGCCCGGTCCACATGACCGCGCCCAGCAGGAGCAGTCCGCCGAGCCGGACCCCTTCGGCCGCCGCGGGCGCGTGCGGCCACAGCGCGGAGGTGCCGAGGCCGAGCACGAGCAGCGTGGCGAGGTATCCGGCCAGGCACCGGACGAGCGTGCCGGCGGTGGCCCGCCGGAAACTCCTCGCCGAGGTGCTGGAGCGCAGCCCGGCGAGACTCCCGCTGCGGAACCGGAACAGCAGCCACTCGGCGGGCCCCATGCTGAGGGTCAGCGCGACCGCGGCCGGTGCGGCGACAGCCGTACGGGCTCCCGTCAGGACGTCTCCGAGTGCCGCGTGGAGCACCAGGACACCGCTGCCGAGACCGAACAGGGCGTACGGAAGGGTTCCGGCGTGCGGGCGGGTGGCGGACCGGCGGGTGCGCAGCCGCGCGGCGACCGGTCCCGGGCGGGCCGGGGCGGTCTCGGGCTTCCCGGCCGGCCGGCCCGCGGAGGCCGCCCGCGGCTCACCGGTCCGCCCGGACGGCTCGGCGCCGCCCCGCGGCTTCTCGTACGGCAGCAGCGCGAGCAGCCCCGCACTCCACTTGCCCTGGCCCAACTCCCGTACGACGGGTGCTACTTCGAGCAGGCCCAGGAGGGCGACCGCTGCCAGCGAGCCGAGGAGCAGGGCCACGCGTGCCAGGTCGGGAACCGGGTGGAACACGGTGACGACCGCGCCCGCCGTCATGGGCGCCAGGGCGGCGAGCAGGGTGCGCTCCCTGCCCATCACCAGCAGGACGGTGGCCGCGCCCAGATAGCCGGACTGCCCGGCGGCGAAGGCGACGGCGCCCCGGCCGGCCGAGCCCGCCGCCGCGAGGGCCACCAGGGAGCCGAGCAGGACCCCGGCCGGGGTCCCGACGAGCAGCGCGCGGCGGGCGGCGGTGCGGTCGCCGAGTCCCATCCAGGTGTACGCGCGGTGCGCGAGCCCCTGGTTCCAGGTCCAGCCGCACAGCACCCCGGCGAGCATCGCGACGGTGCCGGCCGGGAGTCCGAACGCGCCCCGCGGCCCGGCGAGAAGCGGTGCGGCCAGGCCATAGCCGAGGCCGGGGAGGGCGAAGACGATGCCCCGCAGGAGACAGCCGAGGAGACCGATCCGCCAGGGGTCGTGGGCCGGCCCCGGCGGTTCGGGATAGTCCCGGTCGACGCGCCCGAACAACTCCTCGGCCAGGGCGAAGGAGTCGGTGACGCCGTACCGTTCGCGGATCTGGTCGTCCGACAGGCCGTCGGACTCCAGGAGCGCGGCCACCTCGTCGGGGTGGACGGCGGCGGACACGGACTCCCCCAGGTTCTCGGCGAGTTCGTCGATCGGGTCGGGCTGTGCCCAACTCGTCGAGCGGCGCTGGCCGGGCACCAGAGGACGGGTCGCCCCGGGTGCCCCGGGCCGCGTGCGCAGGGAGCCGCTCACCAGCCGGTCCCGTCCGTGGCGACGGCCTGGTACCAGGGGTCGCGCAGTTCGAGGGTCCAGTCGGCGACGGTCTCCACGGCGGGCTCGTACACCTCGGGCCGGCCCGCCAGTTCCTGGTAGACGGTCCGGAAGGCGTCGACGGAACGGCGCAGCGTGAACCGGTCGATGACCCGCTGACGGGACAACTCGCCTAGGTCCAGGCGCCGTTCGTCGTCGCGCAGCAGGGTGAGGGCGGCGGCGGCCATCTTCTCCGGCTCGCGCGGCGGGACGACGATGCCGGTGTCGCCGACCGCCTCACGGACCCCGCCCACGTCCGTGGAGACGGTCGTACGGCCGCAGGACATCGCCTCGATGATCGAGAACGGGAAGCCCTCGGAGATGGAGGACAGCATGACGACATGGCCGGCCGCGTAGGCGCGCCACACCTCGGTGATCCGGCCCTCGAAGCTCAGCCCGTCGGTGACGCCCAGTTCGGCGGCGAGCTTCTCCAGACGGGTCCGGTACGCCTCGCCGCCGGGCGGCACGGGTCCGAACAACCGCAGCCGGGTGTCGGGCAGTTCGGCGCGCACCATGGCGTACGCGCGCAGGAGTGTCTCCAGGTCCTTGATGGGGTCGACGCGGCCGCACCAGGTGAGGGTGGGCACGGCGGGTTCGGGTCCCGCGTGCGGGAAGGCGTGCGGGTCGACGCCGTTGTAGACCGTGCGGATCCGGTCGCCTTCGGCGCCGCCGCGCTCCTCCCAGCGGCGGTTGTACTGGTTGCAGGGGGTGATGAGGTCGGCGGCGCGGTAGCCCAGGGAGTTCAGTTCGCGGTAGAAGCCGAGCATGAACGCCTTGACGGGCCAGCGCTGTTCGGCGCCGCGGTAGCCGAGGTAGCGCTCGCGCAGATAGATGCCGTGCTCGGTGAGCAGGAACGGGACCCCGTCCAGGTGGCGCGCGGCGAGGGCGGGCAGCGTGGCGAGGCCGCTGCTGACGGCGTGGGCGACGGAGTCCTCGGGGATCCGGACGCCGAGCGGGCGCAGCGCGTGCTCCAGCAGGTCCGTCGCGGTGAGCGCGTCGTGCACGGTGGGCTGTGCGGCGGCGGTCGGCAGGTGCGGCATCGTCCAGATCCACATCAGCGAGCGCAGCGCCGACTCGCCGCGCAGGGCGGCCGAGAGGCGGCCGTCGCGGGCGAGCCCGGCCAGTTCGTAGAGGGCGTCGCCGAAGTCCTCCGGCGAGTCCGGATCGAGGAAGGAGAGCAGGAAGCGTTCGTAGATCTCGGAGAATCGGCGCAGGGCGCGGCCCAGTGGCGGCCGCGCGCGCCCGGGCCGTGGTCCCCAGGTCGGTACGCGGGTGTGCCGGTAGACGTTGGGCGGCAGCTCCCAGGTCACGGGTTCGCGGCCGCTGCCGGTGAGCGAGACGATGTGGAAGTCGACCTCCGGCATGCCCTTGACGAGTTGGTCGCACCAGGTGCTGACCCCGCCGTGGACATGTGGATAGGTGCCTTCGGTGAGCATGGTGACATGACGGCCGGTGCGCATCATGTGTGGTTCCCCCCTGGGACTGTTTGTTCCGGAGAGCCCCCCGGCCCCCCGTCGCGCGGCTCGCGGGCGCACCCCGGCCGGGTGGGCCGGGGTGCGCGTCGCGAGCCGCGGCGCTGCCGTGCTTACGCGGGCAGGTTCAGCTTCACTGCGGACTGAAGGAGCTCCGGCTTGGTCCAGTCATTGCGCTGTCCCGCGTAGGGCGTGCCGAACGCGGTGGTGCCGACAAGGAGTTGCTTCGTGGTCCCCTCGGGCACGGTCACCGGGATCTGGGTCCCGGACGGGGCCGTGACGGTGACGGTGTTGCCGATGCGGTAGGCCGTGACCTTGCCGCTCGCCAGGGCCGTCTGCCAGTCGGTACGGCGCTGCAGTTCGGTGCCGATCGCGCTCTCGCGGGGGTTCTGCAGCGGGGTGTTGTCGGCGTAGATGGCCTTGTAGTCGGAGAGCACCTTGTCCAGGACCGGGTACAGGATGCGGTCCTCGGCCAGGTTGGACTGGTGGACGTAGTGCGGGCGGGGGTCGTTGCCGATGGCGTGCGTGAGGGCGTTGCGCGCCTCGACCGGGACGATGTAGTCGGCGTAGCCGGTGGCCGTGTTCAGCGGGGCCGGCAGGCAGGTGGACGTGGCGTTGTTCTCGCAGAGGCCGCTGCCGCCGTCGGCCTTCGAGGTGTAGATGTAGTTGTACTCGTCGGCCATCTCGTCGGCCTTGCCGGCGTTGTAGTAGATGTTCATCGGGTAGCGGGGGACGGTCATCACGCCGTTGCCGACCGAACGCTGCTCGGGCTCACGGGAGTTGTCGGACCCGGTCCACTTGACGCCGTTCGCGGAGAGGGCGCGCGCGAGGTTCGGGTTGTCGTCGGGCTGCTGGGGCAGCGTCTTGAGGCCCGAGTGCTCGCCGGTCACCAGCTCGGTGCGGTCGGTGGACAGGCCGTGGGAGGCCGCCCAGTTGTTGTTGTTGGCGATCTCCGCGGAGATGTCGGCCCGGCTCACGTACTTCGTCGAGCCGTCGGCGTTCTTCGAACAGGTCCAGGGGACGGTCGTGGTGTCCTGGACGCAGCCGAGGAACAGGTGCGTGTAGGTGTGGTTCATCCAGCGGAACTTGGCCTTGTCGGCGAGCAGCCGGTCCGTGAGGGCGTCCGTGCCGCCGTTCTCGGTCTTCCACTCCTCGCCCGCGCCGGCGTTGAAGACCATGTCGAGCGTGAACCCGTGGTCGGCCTCCCACTGGGCGGCGTAGGCGGCGTCGTCCGCGGTCATCCGGATCGGCGTGGTGGTGTCCTCGCCGTTGCTGCCCGCGCAGTCGATGTCGCCCGGCGTGCAGTTGAGCTGGGAGTCCCAGCGGGCGTCGGGCGCGAAGACGTCGTCGACGTGGACGGAGAAGTAGTTCCTGCTCTGTCCGAGGTGCACGCCCTGCGTGAGCCATTCGACGATCCCGCGCGCCAGGACCTTGAACTGCTTCTGGTACTGGTTGTACGCGAAGGTCACCACGAGTTCGCGGCGCCCGTCGTGCGCGTACTGGCCGAGCATCGAACCGCCGGTGGGCGCGTCCAGGTAGCTGGTGAACCCGTCCCTCGGGTGGGCCGCGTAGCCGTAGGTCTCCTGGACGGCGGGGTCGTTGTCCTCGAAGGTCAGCGGTCCGTCGAGGTAGCGGAACGGGCCGGCCGTGCCCGCCGCCGTGACCTGGGTGCGTGCCCCGTCCAGCACACCGGACCAGCCGCCGTTCTGGTCGGTGTAGTCGAGACCGACCTCGGGGTGTGCCCAGGTGTAGGCGTCGACCTGGGGAATACCGAACGTCTTCTCGTACGTCTCCAGTGCGGTCTGTTCGGCCGAACCGGGGCCGAACGGCGCCTCGTTCGGCAGGACGACGCCCTGGTACTTGGCGCGCGGCGCGCCGTTGACGGTGTCGCTCAGGAATGTCGCGCTGATGGTCGGTCGGTTCGCGTCACCCAGATTGACGGTGGTGTACGGGACACCGGAGTTCTTCAGCTCCGCGGTGATCGCCCCGACCTGGCCCGCGCCGTTGTCGACGACCAGGACCTTGAGATCGATCCGCGGCGTTGCCGCCGCGGACGCGCCGGGTGCCCCCACTCCCAGCGCCAGGAGTCCGGCGGCCCCCAGGACGGCGGCCGTCCCTCTCCACCGATGCAGACTCTGTGCCATGTGTTGCGCCTCCCCCTCGAAGATCCCCCTTCGGGTGGAAACCGTGGGGGATCTGTGGAAATCGTGCAAACCAGTGGGCGCCTGCCCACCGGAACACGATGAGTGTGTCTCAGGTCACCAGGAGTGAGGGGCGGGAATTCGTCACCGCGCCACTTGTGGGTGAACGTCCGCAGAAATGAGCGAAACCCGACCCCGAGCGTAGGCTCGTCCCGGGTACTCGCCCGCCCTGTCAGGGGCCCCGGCAAGGACCGCCCCCGAGGACGGATCTAGGGTCAGCCGTCGGGCCCGGTCGACCCATCCCTCTCGGCCACACGAACTTCAATGGAAGCGGAGATTTCACCACCGTGACTGCTCTCACTCTCAGCACCGCCGCGGCGTCAGGTCTGCGGGCCGACGCGATCGTCGTCGGTGTCGCGAAGGGCCCCAAGGGCCCGGTCGTCGCACCGGGCGCCGAGGCCGTGGACAAGGCGTACGACGGCGGGCTCGCCGGAATCCTGGAGACCCTCGGCGCCTCCGGGTCCGAGGGCGAGGTGACCAAGCTGCCCGCGCCGTCCGGATTCAAGGCCCCCGTCGTGGTGGCCGTCGGCCTGGGAGCGGTCCCCGAGGACGAGGACGGCTTCGACGCCGAGGTGCTGCGCCGCGCGGCCGGTGTCGCCGCCCGCGCGCTGGCCGGAGCCAAGAAGGCCGCCTTCGCGCTGCCGATCCAGGACGCCGCCGACGCCGGTGCCGTCGCCGAGGGCGCCCGCCTGGGCGCGTACGGCTTCGACGCCTACAAGGAGACCGGCCGGGGCGACGCCGCCAAGAGCGGCAAGGGTCCGCTCGGCGAGGTGACGCTGCTCGGCGGCAAGCCCCGGGACGCGGCGTACAAGGCGGCCGTCGCACGCGCCACCGCCGTGACCGAGGAGCTCAACCGCGCCCGCGACCTCGTCAACACCCCGCCGAACGACCTCAACCCGGAGTCCTTCGCCGCCGTCGCCACCGCGGCCGGCAAGGAGCACGGCATCAAGGTGACGGTGCTCGACGAGAAGGCCCTGGCCAAGGGCGGCTACGGCGGCATCCTCGGCGTCGGCGCCGGAGCGGTCGCCGGTCCCCGCCTGGTGAAGCTGTCGTACACCTCCGCCAAGGCCACCAAGCACCTCGCCTTCGTCGGCAAGGGCATCACCTACGACTCGGGCGGCATCTCGCTGAAGCCCGCCGGGCACAACGAGACGATGAAGTGCGACATGGCGGGCGCCGCCGCGGTCTTCGCCGCCGTGGTCACCGCCGCGCGCCTCGGCCTGGACGTCAACGTCACGGGCTGGCTCGCGCTCGCCGAGAACATGCCGTCCGGCTCCGCCACCCGTCCGGGTGATGTGCTGCGCATGTACAGCGGCAAGACCGTCGAGGTCCTGAACACCGACGCCGAGGGCCGGCTGGTCCTCGCGGACGCGCTGTGGAAGGCGTCCGAGGAGAAGCCGGACGCGATCGTCGACGTGGCGACGCTGACCGGCGCGATGGTGCTGGCGCTGGGCAACCGCACCTTCGGCGTGATGGCCAACGACGACGCGTTCCGCGCCTCGATCGTCGAGGCCGCCGAGGAGGTCGGCGAGGAGTCCTGGCCGATGCCGCTGCCCGAGCACCTGCGCAAGGGCATGGACTCCCCCACCGCCGACATCGCCAACATGGGCGAGCGCATGGGCGGCGGCCTGGTCGCCGGTCTGTTCCTGCGCGAGTTCGTGGGCGAGGGCATCACCTGGGCCCACCTGGACATCGCGGGCCCCGCGTTCAACGAGGCCGGCCCGTTCGGCTACACCCCCAAGGGCGGCACCGGTTCCGCGGTGCGCACCCTGGTCCGTCTCGCCGAACTGACGGCGGCCGGCGACCTGGGCTGAGCCCCCGTACCGCGCACGGCCCCGGGCGTCGTCTCGCCCGGGGCCGCTCGTATGGCCGTACGGAGGTTTCGCCCTCGACGAAATCCGCGGGTTCACCCGGCTCCGTACCCCGTCGACGTGATGGATCAGACGTCCCACACACCGGCCCGGCGTCTCGCTCGCCCTCGACAAGTGCGAAGATGGGTTCTCGGCAGGACAGGGCCCCCACCACAGGGCCGTAGAAAGAGCGGCCGGACACCAGCCGACCGACCGGTCAACCACCCGTAAGGGACAAAGGTGCCCGGCGTTACGGCGCACATGCATGGAGGACGTGACGTGGCGAACGACGCCAGCACCGTTTTCGACCTAGTGATCCTCGGCGGCGGTAGCGGCGGTTACGCCGCGGCGCTGCGCGGAGCGCAGTTGGGCCTGGACGTCGCCCTGATCGAGAAGGACAAGGTCGGCGGTACCTGCCTGCACCGTGGGTGCATCCCCACGAAGGCCCTGCTGCACGCGGGCGAGATCGCCGACCAGGCCCGCGAGAGCGAGCAGTTCGGCGTCAAGGCCACCTTCGAGGGCATCGACGTACCCGCCGTCCACAAGTACAAGGACGGGGTCGTCTCCGGTCTGTACAAGGGTCTGCAGGGTCTCATCGCGTCCCGCAAGGTGACGTACATCGAGGGTGAGGGCCGTCTGTCCTCCCCGACCTCCGTCGACGTGAACGGTCAGCGGATCCAGGGCCGTCACGTGCTCCTCGCGACCGGCTCCGTGCCGAAGTCGCTGCCGGGCCTGGAGATCGACGGCAACCGCATCATCTCGTCGGACCACGCGCTCGTCCTGGACCGCGTGCCGCAGTCCGCGATCATCCTGGGCGGCGGCGTCATCGGCGTCGAGTTCGCCTCGGCGTGGAAGTCCTTCGGTGCCGAGGTGACGGTCATCGAGGGCCTCAAGCATCTCGTCCCGGTCGAGGACGAGAACTCCTCCAAGCTTCTTGAGCGCGCGTTCCGCAAGCGCGGCATCAAGTTCAACCTGGGCACCTTCTTCTCGAAGGCCGAGTACACCGAGAACGGTGTCAAGGTCACCCTCGCCGACGGCAAGGAGTTCGAGGCCGAGCTCCTGCTCGTCGCCGTCGGCCGCGGCCCGGTCTCGGCCGGTCTCGGCTACGAGGAGCAGGGCATCGCGACGGACCGCGGCTACGTCCTGGTCGACGAGTACATGCGCACGAACGTGCCGACCGTCTCGGCCGTCGGCGACCTCGTCCCGACGCTCCAGCTCGCGCACGTCGGCTTCGCCGAGGGCATGCTGGTCGCGGAGCGGCTGGCCGGTCTGAAGACCGTCCCGATCGACTACGACGGCGTCCCCCGCGTGACGTACTGCCACCCCGAGGTCGCCTCCGTGGGTATCACCGAGGCCAAGGCCAAGGAGATCTACGGTGCGGACAAGGTCGTCGCCCTCAAGTACAGCCTCGCGGGCAACGGCAAGAGCAAGATCCTCAACACCTCCGGCGAGATCAAGCTCGTCCAGGTGAAGGACGGTGCCGTGGTCGGCGTCCACATGGTCGGCGACCGCATGGGCGAGCAGGTCGGCGAAGCCCAGCTCATCTACAACTGGGAAGCGCTGCCGGCCGAGGTCGCTCAGCTCATCCACGCCCACCCGACGCAGAACGAGGCGCTCGGCGAGGCCCACCTCGCCCTCGCGGGCAAGCCGCTGCACGCGCACGACTGATCAGCCCCGGCCGGTCCGCCCGGCCGTCGGCCGTACCCAGTCCCCGCGCCGAGCAGGGCGCGACGACGACCACAGACTTCCGCACTTCCCCTAGCTCTCGATTCGGATCGAGCAGGGGAGACCCCAATAAGGAGCAACAGAAACCATGCCGGTTTCCGTAACCCTTCCGGCACTCGGTGAGAGCGTCACCGAGGGCACTGTCACCCGCTGGCTGAAGGCCGAGGGCGAGCGCGTCGAGGCCGACGAGCCGCTGCTGGAGGTGTCGACGGACAAGGTCGACACCGAGATCCCCTCTCCCGTCGCCGGCATCCTGGCGTCCATCAAGGTCGCCGAGGACGAGACCGTCGAGGTCGGTGCCGAGCTGGCCGTCATCGACGACGGCACGGGCGCGCCCGCCGCCGCTCCGGCCCCCGCAGCCGCCGAGGCTCCGGCCCCGGTCGCCGCTCCGGCCGCCCCCGCCCCGGTCGCCGAGGCCCCCGCGGCCCCGGCCGCTCCCGCTCCCGCCGCCGCCCCCGCCGCTCCGGCCGGTGGCGCCTCCGGCACCGATGTCGTACTGCCCGCGCTGGGCGAGTCGGTCACCGAGGGCACCGTCACCCGCTGGCTGAAGCAGGTCGGCGAGGAGGTCGCGGAGGACGAGCCGCTGCTCGAGGTCTCCACGGACAAGGTCGACACCGAGATCCCCGCGCCGGTCGCCGGCGTGCTGCTGGAGATCGTCGTCGGCGAGGACGAGACCGCCGAGGTCGGCGCCAAGCTGGCCGTCATCGGCGCTCCGGGTGCGGCTCCGGCCGCCGCCGCGCCGGCCGCCCCGGCTGCCCCCGCTCCGGCTCCGGCCGCCCCCGCCATTCCGGCTCCGGCTCCGGCTCCGGCCCCCGCTGCTCCGGCCGCCCCGGCCGTCGCCGCCCCGGCTCCGGTCCAGCCGGCCGCTCCGGCCGCGCCCGCCGCTCCGGCCCCCGCGCCGGTGGCCGCGCCCGCCCCCGTCGCCCCGGCTCCGGCGCCCGCCGCGCCCGCTGGTGACGACGGCGCCTACGTGACCCCGCTGGTGCGCAAGCTCGCCGCCGAGAACGGCGTCGACCTGGCCGCCGTCAAGGGCACCGGCGTCGGCGGTCGTATCCGCAAGCAGGACGTCATCGCCGCCGCCGAGGCCGCGAAGGCCGCCGCCGCCACCCCGGCTCCGGCCGCCGCCCCGGCCGCCGCCGCCAGGAAGGCCCCGGCGCTCGAGGCCTCCCCGCTGCGCGGCCAGACCGTCAAGATGACCCGCATCCGCAAGGTCATCGGCGACAACATGGTGAAGGCCCTGCACGAGCAGGCGCAGCTGTCCTCGGTCGTCGAGGTCGACATCACCCGGCTGATGAAGCTCCGCACGCAGGCGAAGGACTCCTTCGCGGCCCGCGAGGGCGTCAAGCTCTCCCCGATGCCGTTCTTCGTGAAGGCCGCCGCCCAGGCGCTGAAGGCCCACCCGGCCGTCAACGCCCGGATCAACGTGGACGAGGGCACGATCACCTACTTCGACACCGAGAACGTCGGTATCGCGGTGGACTCCGAGAAGGGCCTGATGACCCCGGTCATCAAGCACGCGGGCGACCTGAACATCGCCGGTATCGCCAAGGCCACCGCCGACCTGGCGGGCAAGGTCCGGGCGAACAAGATCACCCCGGACGAGCTGTCCGGCGCGACCTTCACCATCTCCAACACCGGCTCGCGCGGCGCGCTCTTCGACACGATCATCGTGCCGCCGAACCAGGTCGCGATCCTGGGCATCGGCGCCACGGTCAAGCGTCCGGCCGTAATCGAGACGGAAGAGGGCACCGTCATCGGCGTCCGCGACATGACCTACCTGACGCTCTCCTACGACCACCGTCTGGTGGACGGCGCCGACGCGGCCCGTTACCTGACCGCGGTCAAGGCGATCCTGGAGGCGGGCGAGTTCGAGGTCGAGCTCGGCCTGTAGACAGCACCGCTCGCACGCTGACTCGGCACCCCCGTCCGGACCTCCGGACGGGGGTGCCGTGTTTGTGCGGGGCCGGGGTTCCCGCGGCCGCCGTTCTTCCGCCGGACCCCGGGTTCGGCGGTCACATCGACGGCACGAATCCGGACTTCACCCGGTACGGGCCCGTACGGCAGGGAACACTCTGACAGCGTGTAAGCCTCGTCTCACCTGCGGGAAAGCGCCGCCATGCACCCCTCACCGACCGGGACGCGGCCTTATTGTCTAAAGGTCAAACGCCCTCGGGGCCCGCCCGTCGCCCGACCACCGCCCCTCATCGAGGCCCTCCGGGCCGCAGTATTGGATTCAGCCCCTCCCAAAGGAGCCTTCATGACCGCGCCCGTCGTCCACTCGCTGCGCGAACAGATCCGCGAGCACATCGTGGAGGGGATCGTCAGCGGGCGCTGGAAGCCGGGCGAGCGGATCGTGGAGCGACGGATCGCCACCGAGCTGGAGGTCAGCCAGACCCCGGTGCGGGAGGCACTGCGCGAGCTGGAGTCGCTGCGGCTGATCGAGTCGGCGCCGAACAAGGGCGTCCGGGTGCGGAACCTGACGGCCGCAGACCTGGAGGAGAGCTACCCCGTACGAGCCGGTCTGGAGGCCATCGCGGCGGAGCTGGCGGCCGGCAGGCTGGCGGAGGACTGCTCCGCCCTTGAACCGCACGTGGCGGCGCTGTACGAGGCCGACCGGCTGGCGGACGGGACCGGTCAGGTGCGGCACACCGTGGGGTTCCACCGCGAGCTGGTCCGGGCCGCCGGGAACTCCGTCCTCCTGCACACCTGGGAGGGCCTGGGCATCGAGGTCTTCACGGCCCTGTCCATCCGCTGGCTCGGGACCGTGCAGCAGTCGTACGCGGAGGAGCACGAGGCCCTCGTGGACGCCTTCCGGCGGCGCGATCCGCTGATCGCCGACCTCGTGAAGGCCCATGTCCTCGGATGCGCCCCGCGCCCGTGAGGCACGCCCGGACGACACCGGCGCAGGGGAGCGCACCCGCGCTCAACCGTGCTCCCACCTGCGAAGACCATCGCTTTTCAAGGCACCCGGTGCCTGTCTCCAAGGCACCCCGTGCCGACTTTCCGATCTGAAGAGGATTTCCCTCGGAATCCTTTGATCGATCATCGATCAGGGGGTTACAGTCCTCGACGGGCTCCTACAAGAGCCCGTCGCCCTGTCCTGCCATAGACCAAGGGCACCCCCGAACACCCCTTGCCGATGAGGGAACCCCCCTCCGCATCCGGAAGGCGGCGCAATGACCGACCCCACCGCAATCCAGCCGAGCGAGCTCGACCAGCTCCCGGACCGCGACCCCGAGGAGACCGCCGAATGGCAGGCCTCCCTGGACGCCGTCACCCAGGCGGCCGGGCCGCACCGTGCCGCGTACCTGATGCGCCGCACGCTGGAGCGCGCCGAGGGCAACGGTCTCGCGCTGCCCAAGCTGCTCGAGACCGACTACGTCAACACCATCCCCACCGCCGCTGAGCCCACCGTGGACGGCGACGAGGCGATGGAAGCCAGGATCACCGCGTGGAACCGCTGGAACGCGGCCGCGATGGTGACCCGGGGCGCGAAGCACGGCGTCGGCGGCCACATCGCCACCTTCGCCTCCGCGGCCTGGCTCTACGAGACCGGCTTCAACCACTTCTTCAAGGGCAAGGAGGGTGACGGGTCCGGCGACCAGCTCTACATCCAGGGCCACGCCTCCCCCGGCATCTACGCCCGCGCCTTCCTCGACGGGCGCCTGAGCGAGCAGCACCTGGACAACTTCCGCCAGGAGGCGGGCGGCAACGGTCTGCCGTCGTACCCGCACCCGCGCCGGCTGCCCTGGCTGTGGGAGTTCCCGACCGTCTCCATGGGCCTCGGCCCGCTGTCGGCGATCTACCAGGCCCGCTTCAACCGCTACCTCACCAGCCGCGGCGTCAAGGACGTCTCGGCGTCCCACGTGTGGGCGTTCCTCGGTGACGGCGAGATGGACGAGCCGGAGTCGACGGCGGCCCTCGCCCTGGCCTCCCGCGAGGGTCTGGACAACCTGACCTTCGTCATCAACTGCAACCTGCAGCGCCTCGACGGCCCGGTCCGCGCGAACTTCAAGATCGTGCAGGAGCTGGAGGCGCAGTTCCGCGGCGCCGGCTGGAACGTCGTGAAGTCGCTGTGGGGCAACGCCTGGGACGAGCTGTTCCGGCTCGACACCACGGGCGCGCTCGTCCGCCGCCTGCGCCAGGTGCCCGACGCGCAGGTGCAGACGTACCAGACCCGCGACGCCGCCTACATCCGTCAGGACTTCTTCGGCGGAGACCCGGCGCTCGTCGAGCTGGCGAAGCTGCTGAGCGACGACAAGATCCTCGAGTGCTTCCACCTCTCCCGCGGTGGCCACGAGGCACGCAAGGTGTACGCGGCCTACCGCGCCGCCCTGTCCCACAAGGGCGCGCCGACGGTGATCCTGGCCCAGACGGTCAAGGGCCACACCCTCGGCCCGGGCTTCGCGTCGAAGAACGCCAACCACCAGATGAAGAAGCTGTCGACGGACGAGTTCAAGCAGATGCGTGATCTGCTCGAACTGCCCATCTCCGACAGCCAGTTCGTCGACGGCGTGGTGCCCTACGGCCACCCGGGCGCCGACTCGCCCGAGGTCCGTTACCTCCAGGAGCGCCGCGCGGCCCTCGGCGGCCCGGCCCCGGCCCGCCGCACGCACGCCCTGGCCCCGCTGCCCGCCCCCGCCGACAAGACGTTCGCGTCCTTCGACAAGGGCTCCGGCACGCAGAACCTGGCGACGACGATGGCGTTCGTCCGGCTGGTCAAGGACCTGGTCCGCGACAAGCAGACCGGCCGCCGCTGGGTGCCGATCGTCCCGGACGAGGCCCGCACCTTCGGTATGGAGTCGCTGTTCCCGTCCCTCGGCATCTACTCGCCCAAGGGCCAGACGTACGAGCCGGTGGACCGCGACCAGCTCATGTACTACAAGGAGGCCAAGGACGGCCAGATCCTCAACGAGGGGATCACCGAGGCCGGTTCCATGGCGGACTTCATCGCCGCGTCGACCGCGTACTCCACGCACGGCGAAGCGATGATCCCCTTCTACATCTTCTACTCGATGTTCGGCTGGCAGCGCACGGCCGACCAGATGTGGCAGCTCGGCGACCAGCTCGGCCGCGGCTTCCTGGTCGGCGCCACGGCGGGCCGTACGACCCTGACCGGTGAGGGCCTGCAGCACGCCGACGGCCACTCCCCCGTCATCGCCGCGACCAACCCGGCGGCCCTGTCCTACGACCCGGCGTTCGCGTACGAGATCGCGGCGATCGTCAAGGACGGTCTGCGCCGGATGTACGGCGAGGCGGCCCCGGGCGAGGACCAGGACGTCTTCTACTACCTGACCGTCTACAACGAGCCGATGCCGCAGCCCGCCAAGCCGGCCGGTGTCGACGAGGGCATCCTCAAGGGCCTGTACCGCTTCAACACGGCGGAGTCGGCTGGTCTGAACGTGGCCGCGGCGAACGCCCCGCGTATCCAGCTGCTCGGCTCCGGTACGGCGATCCACTGGACCCTGGAGGCCCAGCGGCTGCTCGCCGAGGAGTGGGGCGTGGCCGCCGACGTGTGGTCCGCGACCTCCTGGACCGAGCTGCGCCGCGACGCGCTGGAGGCCGACGCGGCCCTGCTGCGCGGCGAGGAGCGGGTGCCGTTCGTCCGCCAGGCGCTGCAGGGCGCGGAGGGCCCGGTCCTCGCGGTCTCCGACTACATGCGCCAGGTCCCGGACCAGATCGCGCAGTGGGTCGAGCAGGACTGGTCCTCGCTCGGTGCCGACGGCTTCGGCCTCTCCGACACCCGTACGGCGGCCCGCCGCCACTTCGGCGTGGACGCTCAGTCGATCGTCGTCGCGGCGCTGGCGCAGCTCGCCCGCCGCGGTGAGGTCAAGGCGTCCGCGGTGAAGGAGGCCCGGGAGCGCTACGGCCTGTAGCACCCGGAGTGGAACGCGGAGAAGGGGTACGGCGGTCGCCGTACCCCTTCTCGTTGTCCCCGCTTCTCGTTCCCTCCGCGTTGTCAGTGGTGCCCGGCATGATGAACACATGCGTGCCGCTCGTCTGATCAAGATGGTGCTGTTGCTCCAGGCCCGCGCGTCGATGACCGCCGCCGAGCTGGCGCGGGAGCTGGAGGTGTCCGAGCGCACGATCACGCGGGACGCGCAGGCGCTGTCGGAGGCGGGCGTTCCGGTGTACGCGGACCGGGGGCGGACCGGCGGCTACCGCCTGGTCGGCGGGTACCGGACGCGGCTGACGGGGCTGGCGCGCAGCGAGGCAGAGGCGCTGTTCCTGAGCGGGGTGCCGGGGGCGCTGCGCGAGATGGGCCTGGAGGACACCGCGTCGGCGGCCCGGCTGAAGGTGTCGGCGGCGCTGCTGCCCTCCGTGCGGGACGCCTCGCGCACGGCGGCGCAGCGGTTCCATCTGGACGCGCCCGCCTGGTTCAGCGAGCCGCGCACGCCGGAGCTGCTGCCGTCGGTCGCGGACGCGGTGTGGGACGACCGCCCGGTCCTCGCCCGCTACCGGCGGGGCGGGTCGGAGGTGGAGCGGACGCTCGAACCGTACGGGCTCGTCCTGAAGGCGGGCCTCTGGTATCTGTGTGCGCGGGTCGCGGACGCGGATGCCTTCCGGGTGTACCGGATCGACCGGTTCACCGCGGTCGCGCTCGGCGGGGAGCGGTTCCGCCGGGACGACGGGTTCGACCTGCCCGCGTTCTGGGAGGAACGGGCCGAGGAGTTCGCCCGGTCCGTCCTGCGGTCCGAGGTCGTCGTACGGCTGTCCCCGGAGGGCGTACGACAGCTCCCGTACGCCCTTGATCCCGTGTCCGCGAAGGAGGGGCTCGGCACGTCCGGTGTCCCCGACGGGCGGGGCTGGGTGACCCTCACCCTGCCGGTCGAGTCGCAGGAGGTCGCCCGCGTGCAGCTGCGGGGGCTCGGGCCCGAGGTGGAGGTGCTCGCTCCGGCGGCCCTGCGGGAGCGGTGCGCCGAGGACGCGGCCGGATCGGCGGCGCTCTACCGGTGATCGCGGCCGGACGGGCGGCGCTCCGCCGTTGACCGCGGGTCCCGTGAGGCCACTCCGCGTCACCCGCTTGAAATCCGTACGAACCCGGCGGTTTTACCTTGGGCATGTGCATGCATAACAATCTGCGCCACTCCGCGTGCGTCCCTCCCGTCCAGGCCCGATGCTGGACCCGTGATGGACGAGACGGAGTTCTGGCAGCTGGTGGACACGGCCCGCGAGACTGCCGAGGGCGACCCCGAGGAACAGGCCGATCTGCTCGTCGAGCGGCTCGTCCAGCTCGACCCGGACTCCGTCCTGGACTTCGCCCGGCACTTCGAGTCCCGCTACAACCGCGCGTACCGCTGGGATCTGTGGGGCGCGGCCTGGGTACTGCTCGACGGGGCCAGTGACGACGCCTTCGACTTCTTCCGGTGCTGGCTGATCGGCCAGGGCCGGGAGGTCTTCGAGGGCGCGATGCACGACCCCGACACACTCGCCGAGCTCCTGGAGGACTTCGACGAGGAGATCGACGGCGACGGCGAGGAACTGGGGTACGCGGCCGACGAGGCCTACGAGCAGCTGACCGGTGCGGTCGCGCCCGCCCTGGGCATCCCGGCCGCGGCGGCGGAGCCCGAGGGCACCCCGCTCGAATTCGAGAACGAGTCCGTCATCGCGGAGCGCTACCCCAAACTGTGGGAACGGTTCAGGGAGGACTGACGGGACCGGCGGGACCGGTCGCGGAACGGCTGCGGGATCGGCGGGCCTGGCGTCTCAGGCGTCGCCGGCCCGCTTTTCAGACCGAGTTCCGCCGGCGCCCGACCGTGATTCACCGAGTCCGGACAGCGCTCCGTCTGCCCGGGCAGTGGTCCGTCGACGCCAGGCCGTGGTTTCGTCGGCGCCGGGCAGCGGGCCGTCAGCCCGGGCAGCGGTCCGTCGGCTCTAGGCCGCGGGGCGTCGGCGGGTGAGGTTCGAGGGGATGTACGCCTGGGGCTGTCCGGCGTGCACCGTGTGGTGCATCGGGGCCGCGTTGGCCTGGTCCAGGGCTGACGCCGTGACCGCCGCCGGGCCCAGGACGACCGTCGCCACCGCGCAGACCACCGCCCACGGGCCGCGCGCGCTCCTCACCCGGCCGTCGGCCGGTTCCGCGTTCCCCGTGTCCCATACGCCCGCGATGGACCCCACCGTGCGCCCCGCGTGCGCCCCGCTCTCCGTGCGGCGCGCGGGCTCCGTCCGAGTGATCCTCATGATCCCCACCTCCGGTCAGTGCGTACGCCGACCGTAGGACGCGCGGCTCTGGGGAGTCTGTGAGCGGCCGGGGGCGTACCTGTGACTGTCGAAGCGGGGCTCGACGGGGCCGTCAGCGGCCCTGGTAGCGGGCGGCCAGGGCGCGGATCTGGGGGAGGCGGGCGGTGAGTGCGGCGCCCGGGCAGCTGGTCATGAAGGCGGCGTTGTGGCCGGAGACGGTGGAGAGCACGGTGGCGGTGCCCGCCGCGTACCGGCTGAGGCTGTTGCTGGAGACGAGGCGGACCGTGCCCCGGGGGTCGACGCCGGCGAGCCCGAGTTTCCAGGCCACGAGGCGGGCTATCGCTTCGGTCATCGCCTTCGGCACCGGCGCTCCCCCCGTGAAGGTGCCGATCGCGGCGATCCCCGCGGAGCGATGGTTGAAGCCCTGCGTGTGCGCCCCGGTGACCGGCCGGTCGATGCCGCCCGCGCGACCCTCGTAGATCGTGCCGCAGCGGTCGACGAGGAAGTTGTAGCCGATGTCGTCCCACTGTTTGGCGCCGGTCTGGCCCGCGTAGACGTCGCGGATGATGCGGGGCACGTCGGCGCAGTCGTAGCCGTTCGGCGAGTCCGTGTGGTGGATGAAGACCGCGACGACCCGGTCGTCGTAGCGGGGCGGCGGCTGCTCGCGCGTGGTCGCCGCGTCGAGCCACTTCGACCGCGGCACGATGGGCGGCCGGGCGACAGGGCGGGGCACGGAGAGCCGGGCCGCGACCGGGGGCGGTTCCGGGACGGCCGCGCGGGGTGCCGTACGGTCCACCCCTGCCACGCCCATCACCAGCGCCAGGAGGGCGAGCAGGCCCGGTACGCACCCGAAGAGGATGAGCAGCGGTCTCGGCGGCCCCACCCGCGCACGCCGGGGCACGCCGGACGGCAGGGAGGCACGGGGCGCTCGCCCCGCTCCTGTGTGATCCTCGCGGCCCCGGGGCGCCGGCCGTCCGTGGCGCCCATGACGCACGGGACGGGACGCTCGCTCCCCGCTCCGTATTCGAGGCCCCCGCGGCTTCCGGAAGACACGCATGGAGCCACCCTGACCCGGATCCGCGCGGCCCGCGATGTGTGGTGTGCCACCTGGTGGAACCATCAGGCGTGTCCGGGACGTTTCTACAGGTCCACGGGTGTGTGGCCGTTTCCGCGGCACCGAACGCGCGTGGCTGATCACTGGGCCCGCCCGACGCGTACTAAGGGGCCCTAGAGAAAGGCGGCTCCGTGGACGTGCTCGACCTCCTGCTGATGCTGGTGATCCTGGTCTACGCGGCGTCCGGATACCGCCGCGGCCTGGTGGCCGGCTGTGTCTCGCTGGCCGGTTTCGTGGGCGGCGCCGTCATCGGCGTATGGGTGCTGCCCTGGATGATGGAGCTGGTCACGGCGGGGACACCGGCGGCGACGGTGACGGCGGTGCTCACGGTGCTGGTGCCCGGCGTGGTGGGCCACGAGCTGGCCGGACGGCTGGCGCTGAAGCTGCGCCGCGAACTGGACCAGGGGCCGTTGCGGGTGGCCGACGGGATCGGCGGAGCGGCGGCGAACACGCTGGCCGTGCTGCTGGTGGCCTGGGTGGCGGCGAGCGTCCTCGGCGCGTCCTCCTCGGCGGTGGTGACGCAGTCGATCCGCAACTCGGCGCTGCTGGGCGCCGTGCAGAAGACGATGCCGGAGACCACGCCGACCTGGTTCTCGCGTGCGACCGCGGCACTCACGGAGGCGGGCTTCCCGCAGGTCTTCAACCCGTTCGAGAACGAACCGACGGCCGGTGTCGCCAAGCCCTCCGGGGACAGCGTGACGCCGTCCGCGACGAACGCCGCCAAGCTGAGCACGGTGAAGGTCGAGGGCGTCTCGGGCAACCAGGGCCGGGAGGGCAGCGGCTTCGTCTACTCGGCCCGGCATGTGATGACCAACGCGCACGTGGTGGCTGGCATCGACCGGCCCACCGTGCGGGTGGGCGGGGTCGGCCGCCTCTACCAGGCGCGGGTGGTGCTCTTCGATCCGCAGAAGGACGTCGCCGTCCTGTACGTGCCGGGTCTGCGGGCGCCTGTCATCCCGTTCGACGGGGTCGCCTCGCGCGGCGACTCCGCGGTGGTCGCGGGCTACCCGCAGGACGGCGGGCTCGACCTCCAGGCGGCCACGGTCGCGAACCGCATCAACGCGACGGGCCAGAACATCTACAACTCCGGCACGGTCACCCGCGAGATCTACTCGATCCGCTCGACCGTCCGTCCGGGCAACTCCGGCGGTCCGCTCCTCACCACCGACGGCAGGGTGTACGGCGTGGTCTTCGCCCGTTCGACCTCGGACAACGAGACGGGGTACGTCCTGACGGCGCACGAGGTCGCGGGCGACGCCAAGAAGGCCGCACACGCCACGGCCCGCGTGAACACGGGCGACCTCGTCACCTCCTGACCCGGACGGGCCCTGGCCCCGGCCACGGGGCGCGACCTGCCGCCGGCCGGGGAACAGCGCCTGCCCCTGCGGGGAGCGCGCCATGTTCCCGGCCGGGGAACGCGACATGCCCCCGAGGCCCGAGGGGGTACGGCCGCCCCGGCGCGGCCCCGGGGGTACGGCCCTCACGGCGTGGGTCCCAGCGGAGCGGCGACGCTCGGGCACACGACGGCACGGCGACGCTCGGGCACACCACGGCACGATGGCGCTC
>NZ_JBIVVR010000001.1:536091-788512 GCF_044757755.1 Streptomyces sp. NPDC091209
TCGGGCACACCACGGCACGGCGACGCTCGGGCACACCACGGCACGGCGACGCTCGGGCACACCACGGCACGGCGACGCTCGGGCACACCACGGCACGGCGACGCTCGGGCACACCACGGCACGATGGCGCTCGGGCACACCACGGCACGCCGGCGCTGGGACACGCCCCTGGGCGATGGCGCTGGAGCCTGCCCACGGTGGCACGTTTTGCCGTGTCGACCAAACGCGCCCCCGACCCCCTGCCCGGCGTACGCTTTCCCCGTGAGCAGCCAGCCGTCCCGCGCGCCCGAAGCCCCCGCACTCTCGCTGACCGAGCGCCGCAAGGCGGCGACCCAGCTCGACATCGCGCGCGCGGCCGCGGAGCTCTTCACGGAGTACGGTCCGGACGGCACCACGGCGGAGGACATCGCCCGCCGGGCCGGCGTGGGACTGCGCACCTTCTACCGCTACTTCCGCAACAAGCAGGACGCCGTGGGCCCGCTGCTCGCCGCCGGAGGCGACCGCTGGCGGGCGCTGCTCGCCGCGACGGAGCCGGGAACGGCGCTCCCGGAAGCGCTGGAGCGGGCGCTCGCGGAGGCGCTGTCCGCCCCCGACCCGCACGCGGCCGAACGGCTGGAGCAGACCCGCACCCTGCTGCGGGCAGCCGTCGGCGATCCCGCGCTGCGCGCCGTCTGGTACCGGGTGAACCAGGAGTCGGAGGAACGGCTGGTACCGGTGGTCGCCCTGCTGTCCGGCACCGGCGCGGACCCGCTGGAGACCCGGCTGACGGCCGCCGCGGCCACGGACGCGATCCGGATCGCCCTGGAGACCTGGGCGGCCACGGACGCGACGGCCGACGGACCGGGTTCACCCTCCGAGCTGGCGGTCCGCTGTCTGCGTCATCTCATCGGCGGCCCGCGCCCGTTGCCCGCCCGCGACGAGAACTGATCAGAGCGGGCGCCCCATCAGGACGTCGTCCACGTAGACCCCGTCCAGCAGGAACTCCCCGGGCAGGATCCCCTCGACGACGAACCCCTCGGACTCGTACAGCGTGCGTGCCGGGGTGTTGTGGCCGAGCACGCGCAGCGTGATGCGCCGGGCGCCCTGGCGGCCGGCCTCCTCGCGCGCCGCCCGCAGCAGCGCGCGGCCCACCCCGGCACCGCGCGCCTCGTCGGCCACGGCGAGTCCGAGGATCTGCCGGACGTGCGCGTTGCTGGCGAGCGGGGTCGGGAAGCCGAGCCGGATGTACCCGACCAGGCGGCCGTCGAGCTCGGCGACGAAATGATCCCGGGGGCCGAACCGCTCGCTGTAGAAGGGCTCGTACGGCGGCCGGGGGCGCGGCATGACGGCGTGCAGCGTGGACCAGGTGTCGCGGTCGAGCCGGCCGAGGGCGTCCTCGTCGTCGAGGGTGGCGGTGCGTATCCGCGGAGCAGCTGACATACCGGTCACTGTACTTCCGCCGCGCTGGGGCCCGTTCCGTGAAGTACGCGGCGGCGCGGGCAGGATGGACCCATGAGCGAATCACCGCTGCCCCCGGGTTCCCGCATCGTGATCGCCGGCGCGTCCGGCCTGATCGGCTCCGCACTGGCTCGTTCCCTGAGCGCCGAGGGACACGAGGTGGTCCGGCTCGTGCGCCGGGAGCCGCGGTCGGCGCACGAGGTCCGATGGGATCCGCAGCGGCAGCGGATCGACGCGGTCGGTCTCATCGGCTGTGCCGCGGTGGTCAATCTGGCGGGGGCCCCGGTAGCGGCGCGGCCCTGGACACGAACGTACAAGCGGATGATCCGGGACAGCCGGGTGCTCGGGACGGCGACGCTCGCGGAGGCGGTGGCGTCGCTCGACGAACCGCCACGCGTCTTCGTCAACGGGAGCGCGATCGGGTTCTACGGGGACACGGACGGCCGTGCGGTGGACGAGTCGGCGCCGCCCGGGGACGGGTTCCTGCCCTCGGTCTGCGTGGAGTGGGAGGAGGCGACGGCTCCCGCGCAGGAGGCGGGGGTGCGTACGGTGCTGCCCAGGACCGGGCTCGTGGTGGCCCGCGAGGGCGGGGCCTGGGCCAGGCTGATCCCGCTGTTCCGGGCCGGTGCCGGGGGGCGGATGGGGAACGGGCGCCAGTACTGGAGCTACATCGCCCTGCACGACGAGGTGGCCGCGATCCGGCATCTCATCGATACGGAGTCCCTGTCCGGGCCGGTGAACCTGACCGCCCCCGACCCGCTCACCAACGGCGAGATCACCGAGGCGATGGGCCGCGTGCTGCGCCGCCCGACCCTCCTCACCGCGCCCGCCCCGCTCCTGCGCCTCGCCCTGGGCGACATGGCCGAGGACATCCTGGGCAGCCAACGCGTCCTCCCCACCCGCCTCCTGGAGTCGGGCTTCACCTTCGCGTTCCCCTCGATCGAGGGAGCACTGCGCGCCACGCTGGACTGAGCGCCGGCCCTCCGGGGAACCCCGGAACACCTCCACCTCCCCCGCGGGGCGCAGTCGCCTCGGTGACGGGGACGGCCGGGGTGGGTGTGCCGCCTTCGGCGGGTTCGGCCGGCCCCGCCGGGCGGGTACATGCACCCCCCATGCTCCCGTGCACGGCCGCCGCGCGACTTCCCCCTCGGGTCCGCACCTCGCACCCTCGATCCGAACTCGGGTATCCCAGGAGCCTGTTGGGGGCATGACGTCCCCACCGGCCGCGCAACCTCGAGGAGGGGCACGTGCTAGAGCCCGCACGCCAAGCCGCGCACATGGCGGAGATCGCGGAAGACGTGGACGTCGTCGTCGTGGGAGCCGGTGTCGCCGGTCTCGCGGCCGCACGGCATCTGACCGGGGCGGGGCTGAGGACCGCCGTCCTGGAGGCCGCCCCCCATGTGGGCGGCCGTATGTCCACGGAGAAAATCGACGGCTTCCGGCTGGACCGGCTCGGCCGGCTCCTGTCCACCTCGTACCCGGAACTGCGCCACACCCCGGGCCTCGGCGCCCTCGTCCTGTGCCCGTTCTCCCCGGGCGTGCTGCTGCACAGCGACGGGCAGCGCCACCTCGCGGGCACGCCCGGCACTCCACGGAGCGCGAGGGGCGCACTCACCACCGCGCGCGCCCTCGCGAGCGCCCCCCGGCTGCCGCTGCCCCGGCCCGCACGCGGAACCACCCGTCCCGGACCGCTCGGCGGCCCCCTCGACCAGTCCCGTCTCAGCACGGCCCTCGCGCGTCTGGCCGCCACCCCGCCGGAGCGCCTGCTCGCCCGCCCCGACCTCACCGCGGCGCGGGCGCTGACCGCCCGGGGCCTCCCGCCCCGCACGGTCGACGCCTTCCTGCGCCCCCTCCTCGCCGCCCTGCTGTGCGACCCGGAGCTCCGGACGTCCAGCCGTAGCGCCGACCTCGCGCTGCACTCCTTCGCGACGGGCCGGCTGTGTCTGCCGGAGGGCGGCGCGGACGCGCTCCCCGAACTGCTCGCGGCCGCCCTTCCGCCCGGCACCGTGCACACCGGCGTCGAGGTCACCGCCGTCTCCACGACCCGCGTGACGACGAAGGACCACGGCGAACTCCGCTGCCGGGCCGTCCTGTTGGCGACCGGGGCGCGCGCCGCCGCCCAGTTCCTGCCCGGACTGCACGTCCCCGCCTTCCATCCGGTGACCGTTCTGCACCACACCACGGACGAACCCCCGCTCACCGAACCGGTGTTGCTCCTGGACGCCGACCGGAGCGGTCCGGTGGCGCACACGGCGGTCGCCAGCCAGGTCGACCCCACCCGGGCACCCGCGGGCCGCGCCCTGATCTCCTCGACCGTGCTGGGCACTCCGCCCGCCGCGGCCCATCTCGACGCGACGGTCCGCGCCCAACTGGCCCGCCTCTACGGCACCTCGACGTCCCGCTGGGAACTGCTGGCGGTCCATCACGAACCCGAGGCGGTCCCGGCGATGCCGCCACCGCACGATCCGCGCCGCCCCGTACGGCTGCTCGCGGGCCTGTACGTGTGCGGCGACCACCGGGACACGAGCACGGCGCAGGGCGCGCTGCACTCGGCCCGGCGGGCCGCCCACGCCCTCCTGACGGACCTGGACGTCCGCCCGGCCCCGTTAGCGGAGCCCCTGGAGTCCGCCGCCGCCTGACCCCGGGACCCGGGGCACAGGAACCGCGCGCCTCCCCGGTGCCGCCTGCCCACCGGGGAGACACCAACGCCGTTCCACGGAAGCCACGGAACCCACTCCCCGACGAACGGACCGGCCCTCCCGGCGGGTGAACCGGCCGTCCGTGGCGGGTGAACCGGCCCTCTTGGTCGGGTGGACCGGCCCTCCCTGGCGGGGCCACCGGCCCTCCCGGGCGGGGCCACCGGCCCTCCCGGTCGGGTGGACCGGCCCTCCCGGTCGGGTGGACCGGCCCTCCCGGTCGGGTGGACCGGCCCTCCCTGGCGGGGCCACCGGCCCTCCCGGCGGGCGGACCGGCCGTCCCGGGCAGGCCCACCAGCCCTCCCGGCCGGGCGGACCGGACCTCCCGGCAGGCCCACCGGCCCTCCCGGCGAACAGGTCGAGCCCCGGCCGGGCGGGCCGGGGCCCGGCGGACGGACAGGGCTCCTGCAACGGGCCGGACTCCCCCGAGGGACAGCTCGCCCCCCGCGGGAAGGACCGCGCCCCCGGGCGAGCGCATCGAGCTTCCCGGTCTCCGGTACCCCAGGCCGGAGACCGGGGACGCCCCGGCCCCGCTCAGTTCAGCGCGGCCACCTTGTCGCGATAGCCGCGCACGGGCGCGGCGTCCCTGTACGGTTCGAGCCGTTTCTCGAAGTCCCGTACGTACTCGACGGCCCGCGCCGACCGCATCTCCGCCGCCTGCCCCGCCGCCTCCGCGCCCAGCAGACAGGCCTGGTCGAGCTCTCCGAGCCCGAGCCGTGCCGAGGCGAGCACCACCCGGCAGAACAGCCGGCTCCGGGCGTAGCCGGGCGCCCTCAGTTGCAGCGAGCGTTCGGCGTGCTGCGCGGCGGCCCGGAACTGCTGAAGGTCCCGGTGGCAGTGCCCGAACTCGTCGGCGAGCTGCGCCTCGTCGAAGTACCGGGCCCACTGCGGGACTTCGTCGCCGGTCCGGGACGTCTCCAGCGCGCGTTCGGCCCGGACCAGGGAGGCCGTGCAGGCCCGCACCTCTCCGAGCACCCCGTGGCCGCGCGCCTCGACGGCGTGCAGCAGCGCCTGCACCACGTGCGGGCCCCCCGAGCCGAGGCCCTGCTGGGCGACCCGCGCGAGCTGCACGGCCTCGCGCCCGTGCCCGAGGTAGACGGCCTGCCGGCTCATCGTGATGAGCACGTACGAGCCGTACACCCGGTCGCCCGCGGCCTGCGCCAGGCGCAGCGCCTGGACGAAGTACCGCTGCGCGAGCCCGTGCGCGCCGATGTCGTACGACGTCCAGCCGGCGAGCCGGGTGAGGTCGGCGGCGGCGGCGAACAGGTGCCGGCCGGTCTGCTCCCCGTAGGTGCCGCGCAGCATCGGCTCGGCCTCGTGCTCCAGATAGCGGACCAGTGCCTGGCGGGCGTGGCCGCCGCCGTAGGCGTGGTCCAGGGCGCGGAAGAGCTCGCCGACCGAGCGGAGCGCGGCGATGTCCCCGCCGCTGACCCGCTGGCCGGGGCCCCGCTCGGTCCGGCCGCGCTGCCGGGCCGAGGGTCCCCCCTGCTCGGGCGGTGCCGTGAGCTTGGGCGACGCCGGGCGGCCCTGGGCGGGCACCCGGGAGGGCTGCTCGCCGCGGGAGACCCGGTCGTCGGCCCGGCCGATCAGCCAGTCCCGGCTGGGCACGACGAGCCCGGCCGGGGTGAAGGCGATCTTGCGGAGCTCGGCGTGGCTGCCGGAGTCCTTGCGCCACAGGCCGCTGACGATGTCCACGGCCTCCTCGGGGGTCGCGGCGAACTCCAGCCCCGCGTACACGGGTGCGCAGGCGTCGAGCCCGAGGTCCTGCGCGCTCAGACGCCGGCCGAGGCGCCGGGTGAAGACCTCGGCGATGAGCGCGGGAGTGGTCCCGCGGGGCTGCTGGCCCCGCAACCACCGGGTGACGGATGTCTTGTCGTATCTCAGGTCCAGTCCGTGTTCGAGCCCGAGCTGGTCCACGCGACGGGCGAGACCTGCGTTGGAGAACCCCGCTTCTGCGATGAGCGCGGCGAGCTGTCGATTGGGAGTGCGCTGCGCGGGTCGTTCCGTCATCTGCGGTGCGGTCTCCTGCCTTCGGGTCCCCAAGGGGCCGCGGGGCGGCGTGGAACGTGCTTGCGCCTCCCCCGAGGAGCCCTTGTGCCCGGATTGCCTGTGAGCAGCCCTTATGGCCTCGTGAACGGCGCGAATGTAGCGGAGCGTAAGCACCGCTTCGCACAGATCGACATTCATTCATCCGATCGTGTGAGGATTAGCTGTCGGGCTGACGCGGATCGGACGGACGTACAGTGGCGTGGGCGCGCCACGGACCTGGCGAAAGGTTCCTCCGCGTGCCCCGCACGGGGACCACCACGTGCCCGAGGAAGCTTCTAGGGAGGCGCTTGCCGTGAGTGAGTTGCGGTTCGTCCGCATGGGATTCGGTGCCGAGGCCGTCGAGTACCAGGAGGCCTGGGACGAGCAGCGCCGCGTGCACGCCGCCCGGTTCCTGGACGAGATCCCCGACACCTGTCTGCTCCTGGAGCACCCGCCGGTCTACACCGCGGGCCGGCGCACGGCGGACAACGAGCGGCCCCTGGACGGCACGCCCGTCATCGACGTGGACCGCGGCGGCAAGATCACCTGGCACGGTCCTGGCCAGTTGGTCGGCTACCCCATCCAGAAGCTCCCGCGCCCGGTGGACGTCGTAGCGCACGTACGCCGTCTGGAAGAGGCGCTCATCCGCACGTGCGCGGAGTTCGGCCTGGAGACGAGCCGGGTCGAGGGCCGCAGCGGCGTGTGGATCCTCGGGGACACCAAGGACCCCGCCGAGCGGCCCTCCGCGCTCGGGGGCCTCTCCCTGGACTTCGACCCCCGGCTGCAGGACGACGAGTTCGACCCGCGGCTCAACGGCCCGGAGTACGCCCCGTCCAACGCGGGCCAGCGCCGCGAGGACCGCAAGATCGCCGCGATCGGCATCCGCGTCGCCAAGGGCGTCACGATGCACGGCTTCGCCCTGAACGTGAACCCGGACAACGCCTGGTTCGACCGGATCATCCCGTGCGGCATCCGCGACGCGGGGGTCGCCTCCCTCGCGGGAGAGCTGGGCCGCGACGTGACCATCGCCGAGGTCCTCCCGGTGGCCGAGAAGCACCTCGGGGACGTCCTGGCGAACGCGGACCTGAAGCCGCGCGTCATCGAAGCCGCGCCGGCCTAGGACCCGCACCCCCACCGAGGGAAACCCCCGGGAATGCACCCCCGCTCCCGAAGGTTGCCCACCTCGGGGGCCGAGAACCGCACGGGCGTACCCTGGTGTACGCCGAAGAATCGAAGTTACAGGGAGCCGATGTGTCCGCAGTCGCACCCGACGGACGCAAGATGCTGCGCCTGGAGGTCCGGAACAGCCAGACCCCCATCGAGCGCAAGCCCGAGTGGATCAAGACCCGGGCGAAGATGGGCCCCGAGTACACGAAGATGCAGGCACTCGTGAAGAGCGAGGGCCTGCACACGGTCTGCCAGGAGGCGGGCTGTCCCAACATCTACGAATGCTGGGAAGACCGCGAGGCCACCTTCCTCATCGGCGGTGACCAGTGCACCCGGCGCTGCGACTTCTGCCAGATCGACACGGGCAAGCCCGAGGCGCTGGACCGTGACGAGCCGCGCCGGGTCGGTGAGTCCGTCGTCACGATGGACCTGAACTACGCCACCATCACCGGCGTCGCCCGCGACGACCTGGAGGACGGCGGCGCCTGGCTGTACGCCGAGACGGTCCGCCAGATCCACGCGCAGACCGCGGGCCGCGAGGCCGGCCGCACCAAGGTCGAACTGCTCGCCCCGGACTTCAACGCCGAACCCGAGCAGCTCGCCGAGGTCTTCTCCTCGCGCCCCGAGGTCTTCGCGCACAACGTGGAGACGGTCCCGCGGATCTTCAAGCGCATCCGTCCGGGCTTCCGCTACGAGCGCTCGCTCAAGGTCATCACCGAGGCGCGCGACTACGGTCTGGTCACGAAATCGAACCTGATCCTCGGCATGGGCGAGACCCGCGAAGAGGTCAGCGAGGCGCTCCAGCAGCTCCACGAAGCGGGCTGCGAGCTCATCACGATCACGCAGTACCTGCGCCCCTCCGTGCGCCACCACCCCGTGGAGCGCTGGGTCAAGCCGCACGAGTTCGTGGAGCTCAAGGAGGAGGCCGAGGAGATCGGCTTCTCCGGCGTCATGTCGGGCCCGCTGGTCCGCTCCTCGTACCGGGCCGGCCGCCTGTACCAGATGGCCGTCGAGAAGCGGGGAGCGTACGTCGCCTCCCAGGCGGTCTGATAGGCCGAACGGATCACGTTGCGAAACGAAAGCGGTGGCACCGAGTGCCACCGCTTTTGTGTGAATCCGGGCACAAGCGGCCTTGCTTTCACAAGGGGCCGTTCACATCCGCCTCGGCATCCGTGCAGTTGAAGACACCGTACGGCCCAGCTCAGCAAGAAGACCCGCCGTATCAAGGCTTCACTGGTGTTTGACCGGTCGGTCACGCCCTGGTAACACCAATCAGTGACCCTGGTCCTACGTCACGCACCGCCCCGTCCGAGCCGCCGATCCCGAGGGGGGACCTCCATCATGCAGGCCGCGCCCGTACGCGCCACCGCGATTCCGTCGTTCACCGATGCACTCCGTGCCGTCGAGTCGATCCTCATGAGCAGCGGGCAGCGCACCGCTCGCCGCAATGCCTGGACCTCCGTCCTGGAGGACCGCCGCCGGGCCAAGGACCGGTTCGAGGCGCAGCGCGTGCTGGAATCCGTCTCGCACTCCTGATCGACGCACTCCCGACCGCCGCTCCCCCGGTGCAGCGGTCCCGCCCGCCGGTACTGCCGTCGTCGGCGCGTCGCGGGCCACGTAGACTCGTGGCATGGCGAGGAAGGAACCCGCAGCGGACGCTGCGAACCCCGGGCGACTCAAGCAGATCGCTCAGACGTACAAAATGACCCGCAGGGCCGATTCCAAGATCGGTCTTGTACTCGCGGCTGTCGGAATTCTCACCCTCGGTGTCTTCCTCGCGATCGGCTTCTTGATCGGCCACCCCGTCTATCTCGGGATTCTCGGGCTTCTGCTCGCTTTCCTCGCGACGGCGGTCGTCTTCGGACGCAGGGCCGAGCGGGCCGCCTTCGGGCAGATGGAGGGCCAGCCCGGCGCGGCCGCGGCGGTGCTCGACAACATCGGCCGAGGCTGGACCACGACCCCGGCGGTGGCGATGAACCGCAGCCAGGACGTGGTGCACCGCGCGGTCGGCAAGGCCGGCATCGTGCTGGTCGCCGAGGGCAACCCGAACCGGGTGAAGAGCCTGCTGGCCGCCGAGAAGAAGAAGATGGCGCGGATCGTCTCGGACGTCCCGGTGCACGACATTCTCGTGGGCACCGGCGAGGGCCAGGTGGAGCTGAAGAAGCTCCGCACGACGATGCTGAAGCTGCCGCGCGTGCTCGCCGGCCCTCAGGTCACCGCGACCAACGACCGGCTGCGCGCCATGGGCGACCTGATGAGCAACATGCCGCTGCCGAAGGGCCCGATGCCCAAGGGCATGCGGATGCCGCGCGGCGGCCCGAAGGGCTGACCCTCCAGCTACGACCTTCTACGCGGTACTAGGCACTTGTACGACGATGGGGCGCCCGGAGATTCTCCGGGCGCCCCATCGTCGTCTTGGCGGATCCTTCCGCCCCATCGTCGTCGTAGGGAATCGTTCCGCCCCATCGTCGTAGCGGATCGCTCCGCGCCGCGGAAGCTCGTCCCGCTTCGCGGAGGATCGTTCCGCGCCGTCGCCGTGCGCCCTCGGGGCGTACGGGAGGGGCCCGGCGGGCGGTCGGACGCGTCAGATACGGACCTCGATCGTGCGGGCGAGACGGTCGTGCAGGCCGCGGCCGTCGCGGTCCCAGATCAGCGCCGGGACGGCCACGCACAGGAGCGCGGTCCGCGCCAGGACACGCAGCGGGTTCAGTCGGCCGCCGCCCTCGGGGACGACGCGCAGACCGAACAGACGCTTGCCCGGCGTGAAGCCGACGGTACCGACCGTGAGCAGGCCGAGAACGAAGAAGACGAGCAGGGCCCAGTTGCCCGTCGCCTGGTCGTAGCCGTCGGTGAGCAGCCCGTATGCGATCAAGAGGCACAGGCCCCAGTCGACGGCGAGGGCGCCCAGACGGCGGCCGGGGCGGGCGATCGAGCCCGGTCCGTGCTCCGGGAGACCGAGCTGTTCGCCCCGGTATCCGAAGTCGGCACCGGCTTCCTCCGCCGCCGCGCGGGGGCCGGAGAGCCACGATCCGATTGCTTGCCTGTTGTCCACCCGCCCACGGTACTGTGCCCGTTTTGCCATACGGACAGGAGGGGCCGGGACGACCCGGGTCGGTTAACTTGGGCGAAACAAATGGGTCACGCTTGAGAAATCCCCCGTCCCTATGGTCGGCTCCAGCGTGTGCCACCGCACTGGCCGCACGAACGAACTACCACCCCGGTCCACAGTGGGCGGGAGTAGGAGGAGCTGGATGTTCCAGAACGCCGACGAGGCCAAGAAGTTCATCGCGGACGAGGGCGTCAAGTTCGTCGATGTCCGCTTCTGCGACCTGCCGGGTGTGATGCAGCACTTCACGATTCCGGCCGAGGCCTTCGACCCCACCGAGGAACTCGCGTTCGACGGGTCCTCCATCCGCGGCTTCCAGGCCATCCACGAGTCCGACATGGCGCTCCGCGCCGACCTGTCCACCGCGCGCGTCGACCCCTTCCGCCGCGACAAGACGGTCAACATCAACTTCTTCATCCACGACCCGATCACGGGCGAGCAGTACTCCCGTGACCCGCGCAACGTGGCCAAGAAGGCCGAGGCCTACCTCGCCTCGACCGGTATCGCCGACACCGCGTACTTCGGTCCCGAGGCCGAGTTCTACGTGTTCGACAGCGTGCGCTTCAAGACCTCCGAGAACGAGGCCTTCTACCACATCGACTCCGAGGCCGGCGCCTGGAACACCGGTGCGGTCGAGGACAACCGTGGCTACAAGGTCCGCTACAAGGGCGGCTACTTCCCCACCCCGCCGGTCGACCACTTCGCCGACCTGCGTGCCGAGATCTCCCTGGAACTGGCCGCCTCCGGCCTCCAGGTCGAGCGCCAGCACCACGAGGTGGGCACCGCCGGCCAGGCCGAGATCAACTACAAGTTCAACACGCTGCTCGCCGCGGCCGACGACCTCCAGCTCTTCAAGTACATCGTGAAGAACGTCGCCTGGCGCAACGGCAAGACCGCGACCTTCATGCCGAAGCCGATCTTCGGTGACAACGGCTCGGGCATGCACGTCCACCAGTCCCTGTGGAGCAACGGCGACCCGCTGTTCTACGACGAGGCCGGCTACGCGGGCCTGTCGGACACCGCCCGCTTCTACATCGGCGGCATCCTCAAGCACGCCCCGTCGCTGCTCGCCTTCACCAACCCGACGGTGAACTCGTACCACCGCCTGGTCCCCGGCTTCGAGGCCCCGGTCAACCTGGTGTACTCGCAGCGCAACCGCTCCGCGGCCATGCGTATCCCGATCACCGGCTCGAACCCGAAGGCCAAGCGCGTCGAGTTCCGCGCGCCCGACTCCTCCGGCAACCCGTACCTGGCGTTCTCGGCCCTCCTGATGGCCGGCCTCGACGGCGTCAAGAACAAGATCGAGCCGGCCGAGCCGATCGACAAGGACCTCTACGAGCTGGCTCCCGAGGAGCACGCGGGCGTCGCCCAGGTCCCGACCTCGCTCCCGGCCGTCCTCGACCGCCTGGAGGCCGACCACGAGTTCCTGCTCGCGGGCGACGTCTTCACGTCGGACCTGATCGAGACGTGGATCGACTACAAGCGCACGAACGAGATCGCGCCGCTCCAGCTGCGTCCGCACCCGCACGAGTTCGAGCTCTACTTCGACGTGTAAGCCCGTCGCTGACGAGCGAGCCCGTCGCTCCAGCAGCACACCACCGGCCGTGCCCTTCCTCCGGGAGGGGCACGGCCGGTGCGCTTTCCCGGCGACGAGAACGCCGAGGCCGCTCCGGGTGCGTCCACTTCGCGGGGACGGTGCGTCCGCTCCGCGTAAGTAAGGGGTTCTTGACAGGGAAGTTCTTTGCCCACCGCGGGGCCGATCGGCACCTGTTCATGGGGAACCGCGGGCGCACAATGGAAAGCGGGACGAGTGCCTGACAGCGGGATGGTGCGAGATGCAGAGTCGATTCCGGAACGATCGGCAGCTGACCGTGCGGATGACGGTCACGCTGTTCCTGCTCGGATTGCTGTACGTGGCCTTCGTCGCCGCGCTGATCGTTCTGCTGAAGTCCTGGGTGCTCGTCGTCGTGATCGCGGCCGGGCTGCTCATCGCGCAGTACTGGTTCTCGGACCGGATCGCGCTGTACGCCATGCACGGGCGGATCGTGGAGCGGGAGGAGTATCCCCAGCTGCACGGCGTCGTCGACCGGCTGTGCGCCGTGGCCGACATGCCCAAGCCGCTCGTCGCCGTGTCCGACATCGACATGCCGAACGCGTTCGCGACGGGACGCAACGCCGATCACGCCGTGCTGTGCGTGACCACCGGGCTGCTGCGCCGCCTTGAGCCCGATGAGCTCGAAGGCGTCCTCGCGCACGAGCTGTCGCATGTGGCGCACAAGGACGTCGCCGTGATCACCGTGGCCTCGTTCCTGGGGGTGCTCGCCGGGCTGATCGTGCGGTTCGCCTTCTACTCGCAGCTCTTCGGCGGGCGGGGCCGCAAGGACCAGAACACCGTCGCCATCTTCATGGCGGTGATGGCGGTGTCCGCGGCCGTGTACGCCATCAGTTTCATGCTGATCAGGGCGCTCTCCCGGTACCGCGAGCTGGCCGCCGACCGTTCCGCGGCCCTGCTCACCGGCCGCCCCTCGGCGCTGGCGTCCGCGCTGACCAAGGTGACCGGGGACATCGGCCGCATCCCGACGAAGGACCTGCGGACCGCGCAGGCCTTCAACGCCTTCTACTTCACGCCGGCGCTCGGCGCCCAGCCGGGCATCGCCAACCTCTTCTCCACCCACCCGAGCCTGGAGCAGCGGCTCGAACAACTGGCCCGCATCTCCGTCGAGCTGGGCGAGCCCGCACTGCCGGACGCGAGCACCCCGACTCCCGGAGAGGCCGTCTGACCGCATGGGGTTCCTGGACATCCTGCTCGGCCGCAGCAAGCCCGCCGTACCCGACCTCGACCAGCTCTTCGGCCTGCCGTCGGCGGCCGTGACCCTCCAGGCGGCGGCCGGGTTCACCCCGACCGGCACGGGCGCGGTGTGCTTCTCGTCGGTCGAGGGCGCGGCCTTCGCCGAGGCGTACCAGGAGGCACAGGCCCTGCTCGACGCGGACAGCGGGCGGACGGGCTCGCCGGTGGAACTCAGCAAGGACGAGTACGGATACTCCTGGCTCGTCTCCCGTCGCGCACCCGACGACCTGCCGGCCCTGGTGAGCGACCTGCACGCGGTCAACACCTCCCTGGAGAGCACCGGCTTCGGACCCCAGCTGCTCTGCTCCGTGGTGGGTTTCAGGGACAACACCCAGCGACGGCTCGACCTGGTCTATCTCTACAAACGAGGAACCTTCTACCCCTTCTCGCCGCTCGGCGACGAAGGTGAGCGGCGCGACAACGCGCTGGAACTCCAGATCAAGGCGGCGCTCGTCGACGACCTGCGCATCGAGCAGGACCTCGCCCGCTGGTTCCCGATCTGGGGTGCCCCGGGACTGTGACGCCCCGGGGCTGGGGTCAGGACCGGGCAGGTCCTACTTCTGGCGTTCCTGGCGGCGGGTCTGGAGGGGGCGTTCGCGTCGGTAGCGGCGCTCCCATCTGGCCTGGCGGTCACGGCGGTCGCGGTACGCCCGGTAGCTGGTGTCCGGGCGGCCCCCGGCTCCGCCGGAGCCCGGAGCGGCGGAGCCCGAGGACCCCGCGGCGGACGCGCTCCCCCCGGTGCGGCCGTAGCGGACGTACAGGAAGAGCAGGACGATCGCCGCGAGCCACAGGGTGTGGTTGGAGAAGCCCATGACGACCAGGATCGCGGTCGCGGAGAAGATCAAGGTGCCCATGACGGGACTCCTTGTATGCGTGAGTGAAAAGGCCTTGACGGCTTTCTGGATGTGCCGGCGGGGCGCTGGGGGAGGCGGCCGTCCGGCGGTGCGTAGAGAGTAGCCCCGAGACCGCCAACTGATGCCCGTCCGGCGGAAACCGGTGTGCCGCCGCACCGGAACACGCCTTCAGCGTAGGGAGCGTGACCGACCGTACGCATCTGGATTTCTCCCGACTGCACCCAACCCCATATCGCTATAAAGTCGAACGGAATCGACATAAGGGGTGTCCCTCATGAGCAATCTGTTCGTCATCGCCTACGACGATGTCGCGACCGCGAGTCAGGTGCGCGACAAACTGTTCGAGCTGTCGAAGCAGCATCTCGTCGAGCTGGAGGACGCGGTCGTCGTCGAGCGGAGCGAGGACGGCAGGATCAAGCTGCACCAGGCGGTCAGCCACACGGCCGTCGGCGCGGCCGGGGGCGCGCTGTGGGGCGGGGTGATCGGGCTGCTCTTCCTGGCCCCGCTGCTCGGCGCGGCGGTGGGCGCGGCGGCCGGTGCCGCCGGTGGCGCCATCACGGACACGGGGATCGACGACAAGTTCATGAAGGATCTCAGCCAGAATCTGCGGCCGGGCGCCGCCGCGCTGTTCGTGCTGGTCAAGCAGGCGGCCGGGGACAAGGTGATCCCTCAGATCGCCGAGTTCGGCGGCCAGTTGGTGCAGACCTCGCTGAGCCAGGAGCAGGAGGACGCGCTGCGCCACGCGGTCGCCGCGGCGCGGGCGAAGACGGCCGGTGGCGCCGCGGCGCCGGAGACGGCCGGTTCGGCCGCACCGGCAGCGGGTGCGACGGCCGCTCCGGAAGCGGGCACGACGGCCACCCCCGGAACCGGCCCCGCGGCCACCCCTGGCACCGGCCCCGAAGCCACCCCCGGAGCCGGTGCCGCAGCCGCTTCCGGATCCGGCCCCGCGGCCGCCTCGCCGACGGTGAGCACCACGAAGCCGGACGCGAGCGGCGCTCCCGCCTCCTCCTGAGCCGACGGTCCCGCCGGTCGCCGGTCAACCACCCGTCCCGGAAACGGAGTCGGCCCAACACTCACGTCACCCGCATGACGTCCGGGTCGCGCCGCACCCACCCGGGGAGCGGCGCGACCCGCGTGCGCCATTGGGGAGATGCTCTCTTCCTGACTCGGCGACCGACGCGTCACGGCCGCCGTCGCCTGAACAGGTGTGACGGCGGCGGGAGTTCGGGGGACGGGGTGTCTCACACGCCGGGGGCCGCCGGGACCACGCCCGCGATCACTGCGGCGCCCAGTGCCGCGTGGTCGGTGGCGTTGCGGTCCGTGTAGCGCAGCGCGAACTCCGCGACGGCGCGGTCGAAGGTGTCGGCGCCGCCGAGATAGGCGGCGATGGCGACCCGGTCGCCGGAGCGGGCGTGCGCGCGGGCCAGGGCGGTGCCGCACAGCCGGGCGTAGGCGCGCAGTTCGCCCGGGCTCATGCCGGCGATGTCCGCGGACCCCTTCATGTCGTGCAGCTGGCGCCAGTAGAACGCCCGCCCCTCGGGGCCGGTCGTCCAGCCGAGGAAGATGTCTCCGGCGGCCTGCATCAGGCGCTGCCCCGCGACGACCCGGCGCCCGGGATGGACGTACGGGCCGCTGGGCAGATGCTCTTCGAGTACGGACCGTCCCGCCTGCTTGATCTGCAGGAACAGCGGGTCGTCGGCGTCGCGCCCGGCGAGCAGCACGATGAAGCAGCGGGTGCCGACACTGCCCACGCCGACGACCTTGCGGGCCGCGTCGACGAACCGGTAGCGGTCGAGGAGCAGGCGGCGTTCCTCGGGGAGCGTGGAGCGGTAGTCGCTGAAGATCTTGCGGAGCGAGGCCGTGTCGAGGGATCCGGCCGGTTCGAGCAGGGGCGGGTCGTGGACGATGCGGCGGCGTCCGTCGACGGTCTCGGTGAGTTTGCCGAGCGCCTGCAGGCTGGTGCGGCGGCGGGCCCGGGTGAGGGTCGCCTCGGCGCGCCGGCGCTGTCGCCCCGAGCGGACCAGCGGCAGCAGCAGATCGGCGTCGATGTGCTGGTACCAGACGGTCAGTTCGCCCTGCCGGGCCAGCCGTCGCACGACCTCGCGGTACTGGCCGGCGGCGGCCCGTGCCGCGCCGAAGACGTGCTCGTCCTTGTGCCCGTTCTCCCGGGCCGCGACCGCGACGCTGGCCGCGAGCCGTTTGACGTCCCACTCGAAGGGTCCGGGGAAGGTCTCGTCGAAGTCGTTGAGGTCGAAGAGCAGGGAGCGTTCCGGGGAGGCGTACAGGCCGAAGTTCAGCAGGTGGGCGTCGCCGCAGAGCTGGACGGTGAGCCCGGTGTGCGGCTGTGCGGCCAGGTCGGCCGCCATGACGGCGGCGGCCCCGCGCAGGAACGCGAGCGGTGACGCGGCCATCCGCGCGTACCGGATCGGCAGCAGTTCCGGCAGCCGGTCCCTGCCCTGTGTCTGCAGGAGGCCGACCGGGTCGGGGCGGTCGGCGGCGGGGATCCAGGTGCCGTGCGCGGAACGGGAGACCCGCTTGCGGGCGGCCCGGCCCCGGGCGGCGCGGTCCTCCGAGGTGGCCGTGACGCTGTTGCGGAGCACGGCGGTCAGTGCCTTACTGCGCGGGCGACAGTGGTCTTGACGTCGCCGGTGAGGGAACGGTTGCTGCGGGCGGTGGCGTCCTTGGAACCGTTCCCCGCGACGTCGTTCACCGTCACGGCGGTCGTGTCGAGGAGGTTGCCGCTCTGGTCGCGGAAGTCGACCTGGACGACGTACGACTTCGCCGAGGAGGTGGGGTTGGTGACGGTCACCTTGACCGTGGCGCGCCCGTCGGAGTCGGGGCTCGCGTTCCCGTCGATCTTCACCTCGTCCTTGGCGTCCGCGCCGCCCTTGAACTCGTCGAACTTCCGGCCGGCCTCGGCGGTCGCGGAGGCGAGGGCGTCACCCGCCTGGGTGGCGGCGGACGCGGCCTGCGAGACGGCGGAGGCGGCCTTGGAGGCGGCGGACGCGGCCTTGGAGGCGGTGTCGGAGGGGCTGCTGTCGTCCGAGCAGGCGGCGAGCTGCGTGGCCAGGGCCGCCACCACGAACACGGCCAGAATCAGTCGGACCGGTCCGCGTATGCCGTTCCTCTGATGCATCGTCTCTCCCCACGTGGTCCTGGTTCGCCTCCGGATCCCGCTTCCTCGCGGTGGCCCCAGTCAAGGGCGCGGGCGGGGCCGCCGCATGCCCGGCTACGTCGAACGGGTGAGTCTCGTCCTGCGACGGGCGGACGTTCGAGAGGATGAGGAGCGCGAAGCACGGAGCGCGGAGTACGAGGCGACCGGACGGAGGCGACGTGACGGGGAAGCCGCGGCACATCGGGGTGGCGGAGCGGCGGGCACGGCTCGGGCTGCGGCAGCGGCTCGTGGGCGCCGCGCGGGCGGCGACCCCCGAGGAGGTGGCGGACTCCCTGGTCGCGCTGCACGGCACCGACCCGGCGACGGTGTATCTGGCGGTGGGCGCGCGTCTCGCGGACGCCGGGGAGACGGTGGCGCAGGTCGACCGGGCGCTGTACGAGGACCGGTCACTCGTACGGATGCACGGCATGCGGCACACCGTGTTCGTCCTCCCCACCGGGCTGGCCGCCGTCGTGCACGCCTCGACGGGGCTCGACATCGCCGCGAAGGCCCGGGCCGGACTGGTCAAGGACATGGTCACCGGAAGCGACGGGCGGCTGACCCAGGCGTGGCTCGACGAGGTCGAGGCGTCCGCGCTCGCCGCGCTGGCCCGCCGCGGACAGGCCACGGTGAACGAACTCACCCGGGACGAGCCGCGGTTGAGGGAGCAGTTCGTCTACGGGGCCGGGAAGAGCTACGAGAGTCCGCAGACCGTGTCGTCGCGGCTGATGCGGGTGCTGGGCGTCGAGGGCCGGGTGGTGCGGGGGCGCCCGCTCGGGTCCTGGACGTCGAGCCAGTTCCGCTGGGCGGTCGCGCCGCCGCATCCCCCGCTCCCGCCCGCCGAGGCCAGGTCCGAGCTGCTGAGCCGCTGGCTCACGGCGTGCGGGCCCGCCACGGAGGCCGACCTGAAGTGGTGGACGGGGTGGAAGGTCACCGACGTACGGCGGACGCTGACCGCGATCGGGGCGGTGGCCGTCTCGCTGGACGACGGGCTCACGGGGTATGTGGCCGCGGGCGACGAGAACCCGGTGGACGGGCCGGTCGCGCCCTGGGCGGCCCTGCTGCCCGGCCTCGATCCGACGCCGATGAGCCGGCAGGAGCGGGACTGGTATCTCGACCCGTCCCTGCGGGCCGCCCTCTTCGACCGCAGCGGCAATGTCGGACCGACGGTGTGGTGGGACGGCCGGGTGGTCGGGGGGTGGGCGCAGCGGCCCGACGGTGAGATCGTCTGGCGGCTGCTGGGCACCGGGGGCGTCGGGCGCGAGGCGCGGGACGCGATCTCGGCGGAGGCCGGGCGCCTTCGGACGTGGGTGGGCCACACCCGCATCACTCCCCGCTTCCGGACGCCCCTGGAACGGGAGCTGTCGGCGGGGTGACGGCGTCGGTGCGGGAGCGGAGTCGCCGGCCGATCGACGACCGGCGCGAACGCCGGTCCCGGCGGCCCCGTGGATCCCGGTGCGGGGGTCGAGGTCGGCGCCGTCGCCGGGGTTGGTTCCGGGGTCACTGCCGAGACCGGTGCCGGACCCGGTGCCGACGCGCGACCCGTGGCCGGGTCGGGATCGGCGCCGTGCCGGAGTTGGGTCGGAGCCGGAGCCGAGGTCGAGGTCCGCGCCGGAGCCGAGGTCGGGTCCGCGCCGCGGCCGGTGCCGGGTGTGCCCCGCGGCGGGGCGGAATCACCCGGCACCGGTGGATCGGCGGCGCTCAGTTCCTCAGCGTGCGTACCTCATCAGCGCACGCACCATGTGGCACGTGGTGTCCGACGGCGGGTGGACGCCGATGAGTTGGGCGGTGCTGCGGATCTTCTCGTCGCGGGCCAGGTTCGGCACGTACACACCGGAGTCGAGCAGGGCGATGGCGAGTCGCATCGCCTTGAGCCGGCGGTTGTGGGTGACGTACCAGTCGCGGGGGCGCCCCGGCGGCAGCGGGCTCTTCTCCACGGGCTCGTACGGCAGGTCCAGCGGGACCGCCCTCTTGGATGTGGACTGGGTGGGCAGCGGCGTCAGTGCGGCAGCGGGCACAGGCATCCTCCTGTCGCGGTCAGGGGGCCGTCCGGACCGCCCGGCGACACCCTCGAACACTGCTTCTATTCTACCGCCGGGCACTGACAAAAGCCGCTGGCCACAAGGGCTTTGGGGGTGCCGTGACAGCAGGACACGGAGGTGTCTCCCGTAACGTGTGCGGCATGGAGATCTGGATCAACCCGGCCTGTTCGAAGTGCCGCGGCGCCATCAGTCTGCTCGACGCCGAGGGCGCCGAGTACACCGTCCGCCGCTATCTGGAGGACGTGCCCGACGAGGACGAGATCCGCGGCGTCCTCGACCGTCTCGGCCTCGAACCGTGGGACATCACGCGGACCGAGGAGGCCGACGCGAAGGAGCTGGGGCTCAAGGAGTGGGCGCGGGACGCCGGTTCACGGGACCGGTGGATCAAGGCGTTGTCGGAGCACCCGAAACTCATCCAGCGGCCGATCATCACCGCGAACGACGGGACGGCACTGATCGGCCGCACGGAGGAGGCGGTACGGGACGCGCTGTCCCGGTAGCGGGCGCCCGCAGGGTCGGTCCCATCCGGCCGGCTCAACTCCCGTGTGATCCAGGTTACTTAAGTGAATGCGGTAACCGTTGAGTAACCGCGTTCGGCATCTCGTACATAGCGGCGTAACGCCCCCCACCGCTCTGGAGGCGCGCATGTCGCGTAGGAGAAGGACTCTCAGCACCAAGAAGAAGATCGCTCTGCTGGTCAGCGCGGCGACCGTGGCGGGCGGCGGGGCCTTCGCCCTGGCCGCCACCTCGAACGCGGCGTCGGTGCAGACCGCTCAGACTTCGATCGCGTGCAAGGGCCTGGCCGTCGCGCTCGGCAACAACCAGGCGTTCATCGCGGACCAGCAGGCCCACCCGGACTCGCAGTCGGCGGCCAGGATCGCCAACCGCCAGGCCGTCATCGCACAGATCAAGGTTCAGCAGCAGGCTTCCGGCTGCGCTGTCGGGGAATCGGCTCAGGACTCCCAGACCGCTCAGCAGCCGGCCCAGTCCGCACCGGCCAAGGCCGCGCCCGCCCCGGCGGCCCCGGCGAAGACCGCCCCCGCGAACAACGCCGGCGCCGGCGCCGCCACCGGTCAGCAGGTCTGCACCGGTTCGACCGTCACGCTCTCCGGCGAGGCGGGCGCGCCGGCCGCGTCCAGCAACCAGTTCCCGGCCGGAACGAAGCTGAAGGTCACCAACCTGGACAACAACAAGTCCACGACCGTTCAGGTCACCTCGGTCTCCGGAAGCTGTGTCCTGCTGAACAACGCGGCCTTCGAACAGGTCCGCGAGCCGGGCAAGTTCCTCATCCGCAGGGCCCGTATCGAGAAGGTCGGATAAACGGGCGGACCCTACCGAAGGCCCTGCCGTCGCCGATCCCCTCCCGGTCGGAAGCGGCAGGGCTTTCCCATGGACGGGCCACCCTCGCCCGTACAGGCAACCGGGGCGGAACCGGGCCACATCCCCCGTACCGCTTCCACGCGCATCGCATACGAGCGGTCCCCCGCCGGGCCCCCGGGACCCGGCCGGGCGACGGGCCGGCCGATCGCGGTCGCGAACGATCACGCGTGGACGACCGCGAAGGTGCAGGTCGTGTGAGACCGAGCACACACAGCCCAGGTAACACGGGGTTCACATTCGGGCAACGCTCGGGAAATCGCTGGTTGACAGGCTGCCCGGCATATCAGCGGCGCCCCAGTGCCGCAGCGCCGCAGCACCCGCAAGTGCGATCAAGACCCACCCCGAAGGATGTGGCCCGTGAGCTTCAAGGCTGAGTACATCTGGATCGACGGCACCGAGCCGACGGCCAAGCTCCGTTCCAAGACGAAGATCCTGGCCGGCGACGCCAAGGGTGCCGAGCTGCCGATCTGGGGCTTCGACGGCTCCTCGACGAACCAGGCCGAGGGTCACGCCTCGGACCGCGTACTCAAGCCCGTGGCCAGCTTCCCGGACCCGATCCGCGGCGGCGACGACATCCTCGTCATGTGCGAGGTCCTCAACATCGACATGACGCCGCACGAGTCCAACACCCGTGCCGCGCTGGCCGAGGTCGCGGAGCAGTTCGCCGCGCAGGAGTCGATCTTCGGCATCGAGCAGGAGTACACCTTCTTCAAGGGCGCGCGTCCGCTCGGCTTCCCCGAGGGCGGTTTCCCGGCCGCGCAGGGCGGCTACTACTGCGGTGTCGGCGCGGACGAGATCTTCGGCCGTGACGTCGTCGAGGCGCACTTGGACAACTGTCTCAAGGCGGGCCTCGGCATCTCCGGCATCAACGCCGAGGTCATGCCCGGTCAGTGGGAGTTCCAGGTCGGCCCGCTGGCGCCGCTGGAGGTCTCGGACCAGCTGTGGGTCGCCCGCTGGCTGCTCTACCGCACCGCCGAGGACTTCGGCGTCTCCGCGACGCTGGACCCGAAGCCGGTGAAGGGCGACTGGAACGGCGCGGGCGCGCACACGAACTTCTCGACCAAGGCGATGCGCGAGGGCTACGACGCGATCATCACCGCGTGCGAGTCGCTCGGCGAGGGCTCCAAGCCGATGGACCACGTCAAGAACTACGGCGCCGGCATCGACGACCGTCTGACGGGCCTGCACGAGACCGCCCCGTGGAACGAGTACAGCTACGGCGTCTCCGACCGCGGTGCCTCGGTCCGCATCCCGTGGCAGGTCGAGAAGGACGGCAAGGGGTACATCGAGGACCGCCGCCCGAACGCGAACGTCGACCCGTACGTGGTGACGCGCCTCATCGTCGACACCTGCTGCACCGCTCTGGAGAAGGCCGGCCAGGTCTGATCCGCGCACACCCACGAAGGGGGCGCCCACCGAACCGGTGGGCGCCCCCTTCGGCGCATCCCGCGCCACCGGGACGTCCGCGCGCCGGAACGGCTCCCCCGGGACCACGATCCGCGTCCCGGGGCCGACTTGGCACAGGCGCCCGGTCGCACAGCGGTTCACACGGCCGGGTTCACGCCAAGGAAGTGTCCGGCCCTTGCCATGAGGCTGCTGCCGGGCCCCGGACTCTGCTTCAATAGGGTCATGGCCAGCTTCCGGAAGTGCGACGCGACGGGTCGCCATGACCTCGAGCCCTTCTGGCCCTCTCGTCAGCACCACGACTTCGACCGGGTGTGTTGTCGCGCGACAAACGCGCGGGCCCTCTAAAGCCGTACACCCCGGCCTTCGGCCAGCGCGCACGACGTACGTCCTCGACGGCCTCGACCACGAACTCGCGGTCGTCGACCTTCCCGACGAACTTCTCGCGCGAAAGAGCTGACCTCTCATGGCGACCACACGTTCCTTCTCCTCCGTCGCGACGGCCCCCACCCCCTCGACCGATCCCGGACGGCACCGACTGCGTGCCGTCGACCGGGACGAGGATTGGGGCCTCCCCCGCTCGAACCAAGTTGAGAGCTTGGGGACCGACGTCGCCGACTTCCTGCCGCCGGGTGCCACCTGGCTGCCCGCCCCCCAGCACGCGCTGCCGGTCCTGCCGGGGCAGCCGCCGATGATCGGCTACCTGGTCCTCGTACCGGCGGACCGGCAGCCCCTGTTGCCGGTCGCGCCGACGGGCCGGGCCGAACCCCCGGCCGCCACCGACGGCGGTGCCGAGAGTGCCGCCGACCCGCTGGTGCGCATCGACAGCGTGCGGCGCACCGCCGAGGTCGACGGGCGGGTGCTGGACCTCACCTACCTGGAGTTCGAGCTGCTCGCGCATCTCGTCCGGAATCCGCACCGGGTGCACACCCGCGACCAGTTGGTCTCCACGGTGTGGGGCTACGGGCACGTCGGAGACGGGCGGACCGTCGACGTCCATGTCGCCCGGCTGCGCCGCAAGCTCGGCGCCCAGCACCGGCTGGCGATCCAGACGGTGCGCCGGGTGGGGTACAAGTACACCCCGCCGACCGGCCGTTGACCCCTGCGAATCTCCTGTCGGCAGATTCGCGTTCCACCGGGTGGGCCGTCGGTGCAGAGTCGTCCGCATGACACGGAGACTTCTGATGCTGGGCGGTGCGGAGTTCGTGGGGCGCGCCGTCGTGGAGGCGGCGCTCGCCCGGGGGTGGGAGGTCACCGTCTTCCACCGCGGACTGCATGAACCCCCGTCCGGGGTGCGGTCGTTGCAGGGCGACCGCACCGCGCCGGACGGGCTCGCGGCGCTCGCCGACGGCACGGACACGTGGGACGCCGTCGTCGACACCTGGTCGGCGGCGCCGCGGGCCGTCCGGGAGGCGGCCCGTCTGCTGGCCGGGCGGGTGTCCCGCCATGTGTACGTGTCGAGCTGCTCGGTGTACGCGTGGCCCCGGCCGGCCGGGTACACCGAGGACGCCCCGCTGGTGGAAGGGGCGTCGGCCGGCGCGCACGCGACCGACTACGCCCGGGACAAACGGGGCGGGGAACTGGCCGCCGTCGAGGCCTTCGGCCCGGAACGTTCGCTGCTCGTGCGCTGCGGGCTGATCCTCGGGCCGTACGAGAACATCGGGCGGCTGCCGTGGTGGCTGAACCGGATCGCGGCGGGCGGTCCCGTGCTCGCTCCCGGGCCGCGCGATCTGCCGCTCCAGTACGTCGACGTCCGCGACCTCGCGCAGTGGACGCTCGGGGCGGTGGAGGCGGAACTCCACGGGGCGTACAACCTGGCCGGTCCCCCGGGGCACAGCACGATGGGGGCGCTGCTCGACGCGTGCGTGGAGGCGACCGGGGCGCGGGCCGAGCTCCGCTGGACCGACCCCGAGGTGGTGCTCGGCGCCGGGATCGAGCCGTGGACGCAGTTGCCGGTGTGGGTGCCGGCCGGGAGCGACCTTCATGCCGCGGTGTACTCGGGGGACGTCTCCCGGGCGGTGCGGACGGGCCTGCGGTGCCGGCCCGTCCAGGAGACCGTCGCGGGCACCTGGAGCTGGCTCGGGTCGCTCGGCGGTCCGGCACCCAGGCGCGCCGACCGCCCGGCGGTGGGACTGGATCCGGCGGTGGAGGCGAAGGTTCTCGGAATCTGAGCCCCCGGGAATTCCGGGTCCGGGCGTTCCGGCCGCCGTGGGAGTGGCGTCGGTCCGCCCGTCGGGGGATTCGGTTCGGCTACCGGTTCCCGTAGGCCGGCGGGCATCTTCCTGGCGCCTGCCGGTCGGGGCCGGCCGCTTCCGGCGTACGGCCTTGAGACTCCGCGACGGTCGGGGCCGATTCCGAACTTGGCTCCATGATCGGCGAGTTGGAGCCCGGTGTGAGCACCGGTCGACGCACGGCGACGACCCCATTCGGGCGGTCGCCTACTGAATATCAGTCAAAAAAGCGCCCTCAAACCTGAATAGCGAGATCAACTCTCGTGAATTCGCGGGCTTCTGGGACCATTGTGCCCGAATTGGCCTCAGGAACTTCTAATTTTTCTTCGGGACCCCTGAACACCTCACACACCTCCCGCGTATGGAAAGGAGCCGCTTCACTCCTGTCGGGCGCCTCGCTGCCCCGCAAGGAAGTCAGAGGAGTTCCATGGGACGCAACATTCGAAAACGCCGTTCGCCGCTGGCCGTTCGCGCGGTTGCCGCGTCGGCAGCGCTCGCGATCGGCGGGGGTGGCCTGGTCTGGGCGAATTTCTACGCCTCGGCACACGAGAGTCACTCGGCCGCCAACACCACCAAGGCCGCGACCGCGCAGGTCGCGACCATCACCTGTCCGGATGTCGGCCAGAAGCTGACCAACGTTCCGAACCAGGCGCGGGGCCAGGTCGACGGAGAGCTGGCGACGCTCGACCAGCAGATCACCGCCGCCTACCAGCGGCTCGCCACCACCCGTGACGCGCAGACGAGGGACGCGAGCTTCGTCCAGAACGCCATCCTCGGCCCGCTGAAGAACAACCGGTCGGTCATCATCGACCGGATCAAGCTGGAGATCAGCCGCGTCGGCGGAAAGGTTCCTGGCTGGCTCGACGGTCTCTCCACCTGCGCCGGACAGCCCGCCGACCAGACGAACGCCGGCGGACAGAACAACGGCGGCGCCGCCGCCAGCCCGTCCGCCAGTGCCAGCGCGGGTGCCGGTGCCGGTGCCGGTGCCGGTGCGTCCGCGAGTGCCAGCGCCCCTGCCGGTGGCGCGCAGGCCGGGAACGGCGGCCAGGGCGGGAACGGTCCGTTGGCGACCGACTTCGTCGACATCACGAAGGTCCAGCCGAACGTCACCGCCAAGGCCAAGGCCGGGGCGGCCGGTTCGACCGGTGTGTTCTCGACGGCCTGTGGTGTCAACGCGAACAAGAAGTTCAACACGGACAACGTGATCGTGGCGCCCGGTGTCACCAACGGTGCGCACCACCTGCACGACTACGTCGGCAACCAGTCGAACGACGCCTTCGCCACCAACGACACGCTCGCGGCGGCCCAGACGACCTGCGCCAACCAGGGGGACAAGTCGACGTACTACTGGCCGGTCGTGCGTGTCCAGAACGGTACGCAGGACTTCGACCAGAACAACCTGGGCGGCGGCAAGGAAGGCAACGTCGGCGCGATCCAGCAGGTGAGGCAGGCGCAGATCAAGTTCGTCGGCAGCCCGACCAGCAAGGTCGTCGCGATGCCGAAGTTCCTGCGCATCATCACCGGTGACGCGAAGACCACGACCAACGGTCTCGCCAACGCCAACGCCCACTGGAGCTGCACCGGCTTCGAGAACAAGGTGCAGCTGACGCAGCAGTACCCGATCTGCCCGCGGGGCAGCACCGTGGTCCGCACCTTCGCCTTCCAGAGCTGCTGGGACGGGGTGAACATCGACAGCGCGAACCACCGCACGCACGTGGCCTTCGCCGACGCCCAGGGCAACTGCGCCAACGGGTTCAAGGCGATCCCGCAGCTGACGATGCGCCTCGTCTACAACTTCCGGGCTCCGACCCTCACCAACGGGCAGATCAAGAACGCCTACGCGGTGGACGGTTTCCCGGAGCAGCTGCACAAGCCGGCCACCGACCACGACGACTTCATCAACGTCTTCGACGACAACCTGATGAACAAGATGGTCACCTGCATCAACAACGGCCAGCGTTGTAGGTAAGCCCCCATGAGGAAGCCGGTGGCGGGAACTCCCCGCCACCGGCTTTCTTTTGTGCCCTCATTGTGTTGTCTTGTGTCCTCACCCGCGTGGCCGCGCGGTCGGTCCCGCGGCCCGCGCGGTCAGCCGCTGTGCTCGTGACCGGAGTGCGAGGCGTGCGAGGCCCCTTCTTCGAGGGTTCCGCCGAGCCGGCCCCGCAGCGTCGTGACCATCTTCTGGTCCCCGACGGCGACCCACTTGGCACCCACGAGATACGAACCGCCGTAGTCCTTGGCCCCGTTGAGCCACTCGCGCTGGCCGCGGTCGGTGGCGAAGGTCGCCAGGATGAACTTGCCGGTGCTGATCTGGCAGACGCCCTGGCGGATCTCGTCCGCGTCGGTCTGGATGCTCGGCTTGCACTTCACCTCGGCGGCCAGGTCCTCCAGGCTGCCGGTCGCCGTGGGCGGGACGGTCTCCTTCGCCGCCGCGCCCTTGCCGTCCGATCCGCCGCCGCAGCCGGTCAGTGCCAGCAGAGCGGCCACGGCCGCCCCGGTCAGAAGCTTCCCGCGTGTCAACCTCATACGTTCCTCCGGTACCTGTCGGCGTTCACGCCGAGGAGAGCCCCGGCGAGGGCTCTGCCTTCGATACGGCTCCGGGCCGTCCCGTGCTCAATCGGCCGTCGTCACGGGTGGGGAACCCGGTACCGCCGGAGGTACGGCTGTGCGAGGGTGGCACCCGTGAACGAGGACTGGAAAGAGCGTACGGCGGCGGCCTGGGCCGGCTTCGACGACTACGAGGAGGAGCGGGCGGCGGACTTCCGGGCGGTGATCGACGCGCTGGTCGCCGAACTGCCCGCGGACAGCCCCCTCGGCCCCTTCGAGCAGGCCTGCGCCTGGGACTCGACGGGCCACTCCGACAAGGCCGTGCCCCTGTACCGGGAGGCGCTGGCCCGCGGTCTGAGCGGATACAACGGCCGGCGCGCGAAGATCCAGCTCTCCAGTTCGCTGCGGAACATCGGACAGGCGGACGAGGGCGTCAAGCTCCTCACCCCCGAGCTGGAAGCTCCCTCGGACGAGTTGGACGACGCGGTGCGGGCGTGTCTGGCGCTCTGTCTCGCCGACCTCGGCCGCGAACGCGAGGGCCTGTCCCTGGTGATCGGCGCCCTGGCTCCCCATCTGCCGCGCTACCAGCGGTCGATGGCGAACTACGCGCGCCTGCTCGTGGAGCCCGGGGAATCCGGGGACTGAGCCCTCGGCGGAGCCGGTGACCATCCATCGATTCGCTCGTTTTGCTGAACGTGCAGTCACAGGATGTAGCCCAGCGCCCAGCAGGCTCCGCCGGAGCGGTCGTCGACGTCGAGCAGGCCGAGGCCGCGCTCGTCGAGCACTACCCGCGATTGGTCCGGCTCGCCTATCTGGTGCTTCCGCCGAGCCTCGGCCGCAATCGCAGGGTGCTCACCGCGCACGCCCTCACCCAGCGCGCGCTGCCGCGGGGCCGGGCGTCGGGTGACGCGTCGGCGATCCCGGCCCAGCAGAGCGGCGGCGGCCGCGACGGCGACCCGGGCTACTCCTTCGTACGCCTCCAGGTGGTGCGGACGGCAATGGAGGCGGGGCTGCCGCTGAAGCGGCGTGCGTGGCCCAAGCGGTCCCAGCTCCCGCCCCTCCTCCCCCATGTGTGGGGTCTGCGGCTCTTCCCGCGCTCGGGCGGCGCCGACGAACTCGCCCTGGACCAGCGGCTGTCCGCGCTCTCGGGACCGGCCCGCGCCGCGTATGTGCTGCGCGGCCTGGAGAAGCTGCCCGACGCGCATCTGCGCAAGGTGCTGGCGGCGGCGGGCGTCGAGGACCCGGCCGCGGCGCTGAAGGAGGCCGCGGGCGTCGAGGCGCGGGACGCCCTGCTCGACTCCCCCGAGTTCGACCCCTGTTCGCTGCACGCCCGGCCCACCGACCTGATGCGGCGCAGGCAGCACATGAAGGCCGGGCTCGCCGCCACCGCCGCCGTGATCGTGTGCGGCGCGCTGATCGCACTGCCCGGCGACGGCTGGGGCCCGGACGGCGCCGCGGCCCCCTCCTACGCGCAGAACCCGGCCGCCGAGGCCGCCCTCGCCCCGGCACGGCTGGAGCGGGTGCCGGCCACGGCCTGGGAGTCCTCCGCGCGTACCGACTTCTCCGTGTGGCCCGCGCGCGGCAACCTCGTCCGGGACACCGCGCTGCTGCGTCGCGCGCTCGCCGTCTGGGCCCGGCCCGGCGAGTCCGTCCAGGTCGCGGCGACGCCCGACACGCCCACCGGCGCCCCGCCCGGACCACCCCAGCTGCTGTACGCGGGTGAGGTCGACCAGGCCCGCGTGGTGCTCCTCTACGACGGTCTGCGGATCGTGCGCTACGCCGAGCCGAGGGACGGCACGGCCCGCGCGGCCCTCGACTTCGCGCGGGCCGACGGGGCGAGCGGGGCCGAGGCGAGCGTGGTGCTGCTGAGCCGGGCCGACGGCAACGTCCGCTATCTGACGGCGCCGTGGGTGACCAAGGCCGCCGAACTCGACCTGCTGAAGCCCTCCGCCGGGGCGATGGACCTCACCCTGGCCGCGGACGGCGCCACCTCTCCCCTGGCCGGACCGCCGCGGACCGGCGCGTGCACCTCGTGGAACGTGCTCCAGATCAAGGACGGTTCGGGCACCCATCTGCTGACCGACCTCGGCGAGCTGCTCCCTGCCCACCTCACCGCGGGCCGGCCCGCCGCGCCCCAGGAGGCGGCGGGCGCCGAGAACCTGCGGGAGTGGGCGCCGTTCGGGTGCTCGCTGGCCTCCATGCGCTCGCAGGGCGTGCGGTCCGTGAACGCCTGGCAGTACGCGCGGCAGCCGCTGCCCGACGGGAGCGGATCGGCCGCGTGGGTGTGCACGCGCGCCGACACCTGGCGGGGCGGCGACACCCGGGTGCTGGCCCAGCTCCGCGTCCCGGGCGGAACCTACGGGGCGGTCGCCGCGAAGGCCGAGAACTCCCCGGCGTGCGGCTCCCGCGATCCGCACGTACTGGCCGGTGTGCTGTGGAAGTCGGGTGCCGGGGCCTGGTACCTCCTCGCGGCCGGCAGCAAGGACACGGCGTCGGTCGCCGCGACGGGCGGGGTGCGCGGGTCGGCGGAGGGGTCCCTGCTCACCGTACGGACGAAGCAGGGGGCGCGGGCCGAGCTGAAGGGCACCCTGGCGGACGGCCGGGGCATCACCGGGCTGCGCTGAGCACCCCCGCGCCTGTGGCCGATACACGGTGCCGGCACACATCGCGGGAGTCGGGCGCGGGATGCGCTCGCGGGAGTCCATCGCGGGACTCGGGTGCGCACCGTCGGCCGGACCGGCCCGAACCGGGTCGGATCCGGTCGGTAAGGTGTTCGCATGACAACCGGGGTACGCCGCAGGATGGGTGTCGAGGAGCGACGGCAGCAGTTGATCGGCGTCGCCCTCGAACTGTTCAGCCGACGCTCGCCCGACGAGGTCTCCATCGACGAGATAGCCGCGACCGCGGGCATCTCGCGACCGCTGGTGTACCACTACTTTCCGGGCAAACTCAGCCTGTACGAAGCGGCTTTGCAGCGTGCCGCCGATGATCTCGCGGGCCGGTTCGTGGAGTCCCGCGAAGGCCCCCTGGGGGCACGGCTGCTGCGGGTGATGCGCCGGTTCTTCGATTTCGTGGACGATCACGGACCCGGTTTCGCCGCGTTGATGCGCGGCGGCCCGGCCGTCGGTTCGTCGACCACCAACGCGCTCGTCGACGCCGTACGGCAGGCGGCGTACCTCCAGATCCTGTCGCATCTGGACGTCGAGAACCCGCCCGCCCGGCTGGAACTGGTGATCCGCTCCTGGATCTCGCTCGTCGAGTCGACCGCGCTGATCTGGCTGGACGGACGGCGGATTCCGCGCGGTGAGCTGGAGGTACAGCTCGTGCACGACTTCGCGGCCCTGGCCGCGGTGAGCGCCGCCTACGACCCTGAGGTCGCCGAGCTGCTGCGCAAGCGCCTCAGGGACGAGCCGGGCGACGGACCGTTCACCGACCTCGTCGTCCGGCTGCTCGCGCTCGCCTCGCCGCCGGAGTCCTAGGCAGGACTACGCCTCGAACTTGCGGTACGACGGGTCGAGGTCGCGTACCTCGGCCGAGGCGTGCAGCACCAGTCCCCCGGGCTGCTTCACATACGTCTTCAGCAGCTCCAGTACGGCCTCGGTCAGCTTCTCCTTGACCGCCTCGGTCCGCCCGGCGAGCAGACCGAGCGTGACGTGGACGACGGCGTGCCCGCCCGTGTCCGCGCCGACGACGGTGTCCTCGGTCCGGCGGAACTGCGTCTTGCACGCGCCGATCTTCGCGGCCGCCGTCTCGACCACCTCCGCGTGCAGGGCCAGGGCGAAGCCGTGCCGGTCGAAGGCGTCTTCGAGCGGCGCGGAGTAGTCGACGGTGATCTGCGGCATGAGCACTCCTGTTCCAGGGGACGGTCGTGGTCACCCTAGCCGCCGCGCGGGAGACCGGGACGACCCCGTGCCGGGCGCGTGGACGCCGGTGAGGGCGGCTCCGGATCCCGGCTCGAACTCCCGGTCTCCGGCTCCGCCCTCATCGGGTCAGCCCGCTGTCACGGTGTCCGGGTGAACACCGCCACCGTGCGGCCCGGAACGGCGAAGGTGCCCGTTCCCTCGGCGTAGGACGAGGACTTGACGACCGGGTCCGCGCCCGCCGCCTGCACCGGGTGCAGCCTGTATCCCGTCCCGGCCAGGGAGCCGACGGTCTGCTCCTGCTTGCCGGGGGTCGCGTTGAAGACGATCACGAGGTCGCCGAGGCGCACGGTGATCACCCCGGGGGTCTCGTCCTTCCCGGACAGCGGGAAGGAGAGCTTCGACTGCACCTGATCGGCCGTGGAGAGCGAGAAGACCTTCTCGGTCGAACGGATCCGCTGCAGGTCCTGGAAGGCGGCCGAAGTGCCGTCGATCTGGGCGCAGCCCACCTTGACGGAGGTCAACAGCGGGGTGGCATAAGGCCACTTGGAGGCGTTGTCGGCGGCCGGCGGCAGCCCGCGTCCGAAGCCGTTGCCGTCCTGGCAGTTCCAGTGGATGGCGTTGAACCAGTCACCGCTGTCGAAGGAGTTGCGGTCCAGGGATTTGGAGCGCAGCAGGTCGGAGCCGGCCTGGGAGAGGGACGGGCCCTGCGAGAGGGTGGCCGTCGCCATCGCCAGGACCTGCATCCGGGCCCGGTCGGCGGCGCTCGTCGTCGCGGGCAGCTTGTACGTCAACGCGTCGTACAGCGACTCGTTGTCGTGCGCGTCGGCGTAGGCGAGCGCGTCACCGGGCGCGGCCGCGTAGCCGGCGGGCTGGCCGTTGTAGTCGATCTCGGAGCCCTTGACCTCCTTGCCGGCGGAGTCGGTGAAGTGGAACGCGGCCAGGTTGCCGGTCAGGCCGACCTTGATCAGGTCCTGGTAGTGCAGCAGGCGGGCCTTCTGCTCGGCCGGAGTGCCGTTGCCGGTCGAGGAGTTGGGGTCGGTGTAGAGGCCCGAGGCGAAGCCCTGGACGCCGGGGTCGGAGTCGAAGGGGCTGCCGCCGCGTACGGCGTCACGGGCGCGGTCGGAGAAGGTCGCGATCCCCGTCCCCGCCATGTTCTTCTGGGTGGCCTGGACGAAACGGGCGTCGTCGGCGACCTCGCCGAAGTTCCAGCCCTCGCCGTACAGGATGATCTTCTTGCCGTCGACGCCGTCCTTCGCGAGGGTCAGCCCGTCGAGGGCCTTCCTGACCGCGAGGATGTTGGCCTTGGGCTGATGTCCCATGAGGTCGAAGCGGAAGCCGTCGACCTTGTACTCCTTGGCCCAGGTGACGATCGAGTCGACGACCAGCTTGCCCATCATGGCGTTCTCGGTGGCCGTGTTGGAGCAGCAGGTGGAGTTGGCGACGCTGCCGTCGGCGAGGAGCCGCTGGTAGTAGCCGGGGACGATCTTGTCGAGGACGCTGGTGTCGGCCTGGCCGCTCGCCGCGGTGTGGTTGTAGACCACGTCCATGACGACCCGAAGTCCGTCCTCGTTCAGGGACTTGACCATCTTGCGGAACTCGACCGTGCGGCCTGTGCCGTCGGGGTCGGTGGCGTAGGACCCCTCGGGGACCGTGTAGTGGTACGGGTCGTAGCCCCAGTTGTAGGCGTCCTTGGCGGCGGTCTTCGCCACGCACTCCTGCTGCTTCTGGGAGTCGGCGGCGTAGGAGGCGAGATCGCAGTCGGTGCTCTGCTGGTCGGCCTTCCTCTCGGGGATGGTGGCGATGTCGAACGCGGGCAGCAGGTGCACGTACGAGGTGCCGGACTTCGCCAGCTGCTTCAGGTGCTTGGAGCCGTCGCTGTTCTTGTCGGTGAAGGCGAGGTAGGTGCCCTTGTCCTTGGCGGGGACGGTCGTGTCCGCCACCGAGAAGTCCCGGATGTGCAGTTCCTGGATCTGCGCGTCCCGCAGCGGTACGGCCTTGGGCTTCTTGAGCGAGGACCAGCCGGACGGGGCCAGGGACTTGGCGTCGAGGTCGACGACCAGGCTGCGCCCCGAGTTCGCGGTCAGGGCCACCGAGTACGGGTCGGTCACCTTGTTGGTGACGATCTTCCGGACGGTCGGCGCCCACACCTTGACGACGTAGCGGTAGGGCTTGTTCGTCCAGGACTTCTTGCCGGTCACGGACCAGACGCCGGTGGCGTCGTTGCGCCGCATGGCGACGCTGGAGCCGTCGAGGTCGAGGTGCACCGACTGGGCGGTCGGGGCCCACACCGACAGGGTGGGAACGCCGTGGTGGAAGACCGGCCCGAGCTGTGCCTTCGTCGCGGGGTACAGGTCGTCGAGGACGCCGGCGATCTGCACGCCGGTCGCCGCGAGCACGGCGCCGTTCGCGGCACGTTGCGAGGCGACGAGCTGGCCGCCGAGCGCCGAACGCACCCGGTCGCGGTCACGCGGGTCCACGGACCAGGCGGTGTACGCCTTCAGATAGGGGAACTTCGCCTTCTGGGCGTCGGTGAGCGTGGTCTTCTCCAGCCGCAGCCAGCGCTCGTCGTCGCTGGTCAGCCCGCCGTCCTTGACGGCGATCGAGCCGTCGCGGGAGGAGAGGAGCTGGGTGGACACGGCGGCGTCGGAGCCGTTCCAGGCGACCGTGTCCCGGTCGATCCAGACCGCCTTGGAGGTGGTCAGGTCGAGCGCGGCCGCGCTGCCCGCGGGCTGCGGCAGCAGGTACTTCTCCTGGCCGTTCAGCAGCCACACCTCGTGGCCGTTCGCCGTGAGGTCGAGCGACTGGTCGGTGGGCAGGTCCTTGTCGTCGCCCTTGTGGAGGATGTAGCTGAGGCTGCCGGCGCCCTCGGCGAGCGGCACCTCGTAGACGGCTCCGTAGGCGTCGGTCCGTACCGGCTCCAGGGGCTTCGTCCAGTCCGTGGGCGTCGCGGCCCCGGTCCACACGTGCAGACCCCAGCCGGCGTAGTCGCCGTCGGCGCGGTGGTAGTGGATGACCGCCTTGGTCTTGTCCTGGGCGGGCAGGTCGGGCCGCTCGGTGAGGACGGTGTCCTTGCCCTGCTCGACCCAGACCTCGCCGGTCTTGGTGACGTCGATCGTGCGGTCGCTCGCGACGTCCTTGTTGCCGTCCTTGTCGATGACCAGGAAGCCCACGCTGGAGGCTCCGGGCTTCAGCTTTACGTAGGCGAAGGCGCCGTAGGCGTCCCGGCCGACGAAGTCGTGTCCGGCCGGCCAGGTGGTGGACTCGCCGTCGGCGATGTCGCCCCAGGCGTACAGACGCCAGTCGGTGTAGTCGCCGTCGGTGCGCTTGTAGTGGACGACCGCGTAGTCGCGCGAGGAGGCCGTCGGGATCTCCGCGGCGGGCGCGGTGCCGGTGACCGAGGCGGCCGTCGCGCTCGCCGTGTGTCCGGCCGAGTCGATGACAACGGCCTTGTAGCGCAGGGCGGTTCCGGCGGGTACGTCCTTGCCGATGGCCTGGGTGACCTTGTAAGGGGCGTGGTCGGCGGAGCCGAGGGTGTGCCAGGCGCCGTTGCCGGTCTGGGCGGCGAAGACGACCCGGTCGAGCTGTCCGCCGGTGACGTCCGCCGACAGGTCGACGGTGCCGGTGGCGCCCGCGTCGGGGGCCTTCAGCGTCAGCGTGGGCTTGGTGGCGGGGGCGGCGAGCCGGCCCGCGGCCTTGAGGACGATCGCGGAGCCGGCCGGGACGGTGACGGTGACCTTCTTGTCGGCATCGCTCTTCACCGAGGCGGAGGTTCCGTATACGGCGCGGAAGTCCATGTTCGCCGAGCCCGTCGCGAACGTGGCCGACTTCGCGTCGCCGGCGTTGTTCACGGCGACGACGTACTCGGTGCCGGTCTTCGCGTCCGTGCGGGAGAAGGCGTACACACCGGCGCCGTCCGCGGCGTACCGCTCCGTCTGGACTCCGTCGGTGAGGGCCGGGTTGTCCTTGCGCAGCTTGGAGAGAGCGCTGATCTCGGCGTAGAGCGGTGCGCTCGTGTCGTACGCGTCGCTCGCGTGCGTACGGTCGGTGCCGATCTCGTCGTCGTCGAGGTAGTCGGCGACCTTGGAGGCGAACATCGTCTGGCGGGCGTCCTTGTCACCGCCGGAACCGGTGAAGCCCTGCTCGTCGCCGTAGTAGACGACGGGGTTGCCACGGCTGAGGAACATCAGCTCGTTGGCCAGCTTGTCCTTCTTCAGCAGCTCGGCGTCGGTCGCCTTGGGGTTGTCCTGGTTCAGGAAGTACCCGATGCGCCCCATGTCGTGGTTGCCGAGGAAGGTGACCTGCTCGTAGGCGTTGGCCTTGTCGGTCGTGTACTTGTAGTCGTCCGCGAACAGCGACGCGAGCTTCTGCGCGCTGCCGCCCTGCGAGGCGTACGAGCGGGCCGCGTCCTGGAAGGGGAAGTCGAGGGTGGCGTCGAGGCGGCCCTGCGTGACGTACGGCGAGGTGATCGACGTGTCGGCGGAGTAGACCTCGCCGAACATGAAGAAGTTCCTGCGCCCGTGCTTGGCGGCGTACGCGTCGAGGGCGGTCGCCCACTGCGTCCAGAACTCCATGTTCACGTGCTTCACGGTGTCGATCCGGAAGCCGTCGATGCCGAAGTCCTTCACCCACCGCTCGTAGATCTTCTCCATGCCGCTGACGACCTCGGGACGCTCGGTCCACAGGTCGTCGAGGCCGGAGAAGTCGCCGTACGTGGTGGACTCACCGGCATAGGTGGAGTCGCCGCGGTTGGAGTACATCGTCGTGTCGTTGAGCCACGACGGGACCTTCACATTCTTCTTCGCGGCGGGAACCGTCGGCGTCCGGGGGAAGGAGCCGGTGCCCACGGAGGGGAACGCGTGGGTGCCGTCGGCGTAGTCCGCGTCGTCGAAGGGCTTCCCGTCCTTGGTCAGATACGGGAAGGCGCCCTTGGAGAGGTAGTTGTAGGACTGCTCCTTGTAGTCGACGACATCGGCCGTGTGGTTGGTGATGACGTCGAAGAAGACCTTCATGCCCTTGGCGTGGGCCTTGGAGATGAGGGTCGACAGGTCCTTGTTCGTGCCGAAGTGCGGGTCGACCTTGGTGAAGTCCGTGATCCAGTAGCCGTGGTAGCCGGCCGAGGCGTCCTTGCCGGTGCCCTGGACCGGCTGGTTCTTGAAGATCGGCGCCATCCAGATGGCGGTGGTGCCGAGGCCCTTGATGTAGTCGAGCCGCTTCGTCAGGCCCTTGAGGTCACCGCCCTGGTAGAAGCCCTTGTCGGTCGGGTCGTATCCGGTCGACAGGCGGGAACCGGTCAGTCCGCCCTTGTCGTTGGACGTGTCGCCGTTGGCGAAGCGGTCCGGCATGACGAAGTAGAACTGGTCACGGGTGGAGTCGTGTCGCGCCGGCTCGGCGGCGAGTTTCGCGTCCGACGGCGGTGCGGGCGGGGTCTGGGCCCGCGCCGCGATGGGTTGCGCAAGCGATACGGCCAGTGCGGCGGCGAGGACGGCTGCGCGCAGCCTGGGGCGGCCGATGCGGCGCGCCGCCCCTCTCGGTATCAGGTCCACAGTCGTGAACTCCTAGCGATTACGGCGTACTCGGGTCCGACCCCGCGCAGCGTTTCGGCCACGATGCCGAACGCCCGCGTGACCGTATCGCTCACGCAAGGTTTACAGCAAGAGTCTTGCAACGTGCGGAAAGACTTTTCAGCAGCTGGACTTGCCCGCATAGATGGCAAGTGCCGTGTTGGCACCCAGCGTGGCCGTGAACTGGCCTGAACTGTTCACCGTGATGCTGGTGTTGTTCTGGACGTTGCAGTACGTTCCCGCGGCGAGCGAGGTGCTGTACGTCCGGCTCAGCGAGGAGGTCTCGTGGTTGATGGCCACGAAGCCCTTGCTGCCGCGGCCGAAGGCGATGGCGTCACCGCCGTCGTCCCACCAGTTGCTGAGGGCCTGTCCGCGGGTGGTGTTGCGGAAGGCGACCATCGACTTGATCTCCGGCCAGGCGTGCTGGCACTTCCAGCCGTCCTGCCAACAGGCGTTGACGGTACCGCCGTTGGGCGGTCCGGCGTCCGCGTCGGACCACTCGTAGCCGGAGTTGATGTCGGGGGCGCCGTAGGGGTAGGCGAGCATGAAGACGTTGGCGAGGGTGTAGTTCGCCCCGTCCTTGTAGTTGAGCGTCGAGCCGTTGCGCTCGGTGTCGTGGTTGTCGACGAAGACGGCCGCGACCGAGCTGCTCATGTAGCCCCAGCCCTCGCCGTAGTTCTTCAGGTAGGCGAGGTTCTCGTTGTTGAAGACCCGCTTGAGGTCGTAGGCGTAGCGGAACTCCTGGACGTCGCCGTTGCCGGTGTACTCGGTGGGCTGGACGGCCTCGCCGGAGCCGTAGATGACCTCCTGCTTCCAGTAGACGGACGGGTTGCTCAGCCGGGACTTGATGTTGGCGAGGTCGGCCGCCGGGATGTGCTTGGCGGCGTCGATGCGGAACCCGTCGACGCCGTAGCCGAGCAGGGTGTTCATGTAGCCGGCGATGGTCGCCCGGACGTACTCCTCGCCGGTGTCCAGGTCGGCGAGGCCGACGAGTTCGCAGTTCTGGACGTTGGCGCGGTTGGTGTAGTCGCTGATGGTGGCCGTGCAGTCGTCCATGTCGGCGGACGAGTACAGGCCCGGGTAGTTGTACTTCGTGTACGAAGAGCCGCCGGTGCCGGTGCCGGATCCGGCGGACATGTGGTTGATGACGGTGTCCGTCACGACCTTCACACCGGCCGCGTGGCAGGTGCTGACCATGTTCTTGAAGGAGGTGGCGTCGCCGAGCCGGCCGGCGATCTTGTAGCTCACGGGCTGGTACGAGGTCCACCACTGCGAGCCCTGTATGTGCTCGGCGGGCGGGGACACCTGGACGTAGCCGTATCCGGCGGGGCCCAGCGTGTTGGTGCATTCCTTGGCGACCGAGTCGAATTTCCACTCGAACAGGACGGCGGTGACGTCCTTGGTGCCGGGCGGCGAGGCCACCGCGGAACCGGGGGGAACGGCCACCGAGACCGCCAGGCCCGCCACGAGGGCGAACGAGGCGGCAAGCGTTTTCCTTGCCATGTGTGGGTACTCCTGCACTTCGTCGTGCGGGTGGGGGGATCGGAACGTACCGCTTGCAGTCAAGTTTCAGCAAGATGTCGAAAGAACTTCCAACTCCCTTATTGACGAGCCCCCTTCAGTGGTCCCACGCTCCACACGGGTCGGCTCACCGCGCCCCGCGGCCGTGCTGACCGGATCCGGAGAGGAGCCGCACCCCCGATGGCCCTACGACGAAGAAGGGTTTCCCGGCTGCTGGTGACCGTCGCGCTGGCGCTCGGCGGACTGGCCGCGCTGCCCGCCCACCAGGCAGCGGCGGCGGACACCGGTGTCGCCAACGGCGATGTGATCGCCAACCTGTGGGAATGGAACTGGAAGTCGGTCGCGTCCGAGTGTACGAACGTCCTCGACCCGGCCGGGTACGGAGCGGTCCAGGTGGCCCCGCCCGCCGAGTCGCTGAAGCAGGCCGACTACTACTGGTGGGACGTCTATCAGCCCTACTCCTACAACCTGAACAGCCGCTTCGGCACCGCGGCGGGCTTCAAGGCCATGGTCGACACGTGTCACGCGGCCGGCATCAAGGTCTACACCGACGCGGTGATCAACCACACCGCCGCGCAGACCGGCACCGGCTACAACGGAACGGTCATCACCAACAAGTACGACACCCCGGACTACGACCCGGCCGACAGCGACGACTGCACCACGACGATCACCGACTGGACCAACCGCTATCAGGTGCAGCACTGCGAACTGCTCGGCCTGCCCGACCTGGACACCGCCGAGAGCAACGTCCGCTCGAAGATCACCGGTTTCCTCAACGCGCAGATCGACCTGGGCGTCGACGGCTTCCGGATCGACGCGGCCAAGCACATCGAGGCCGCCGACCTGAGCGCGATCGTCGCCGGACTGCACACCACGACCTCGGGCTCGGCGCCGTACATCACCCAGGAGGTCTATCCCGGCACCCCGCCCTCGACCGACGAGTACTACGGCACCGGTGACGTCCTCGACTTCACCTTCGCCTCGCAGATCAAGTCCCAGTTCCAGGGCGACATCGCCAACCTGTCGAGTTTCGGGAGCAGTTGGGGGCTTGCGGCCGAGGCGAACTCCAACACCTTCGTCACCAACCACGACACCGAGCGCAACGGCTACTCCCTCAGCTACAAGGACGGCGCCACCGCCGTGCTCGCCAACGTCTTCCAGCTGGCGCGCGGTTACGGCAGGCCGTCCGTGTACTCCGGCTGGACCTTCAGCCAGAGCGACCAGGCCCCGCCGAACTCGGGCGGCGGCTTCGTCACCGACACCGACTGCGCCTCCGGCTGGTACTGCCTCGACCGTGACACCGCTGTCTCCGGCATGATCGGCTGGCACAACGCGGCCGCCGGGTACTCCGTGGCCAACTGGCAGTCCCCCGCGTCCAACGTGATCGACTTCGGCCGGGGCGGCGCCGGGTTCGTGGCCATCAACAACAGCTCGGGCGCCAACACGTACACGTACACGACCGGTCTCGCGGACGGCACCTACCCGAACGTGATCGACGGCGGTGCCACCTCGGTCACGGTCACCGGCGGCAGGGCCTCCCTGACCGTGCCCGCCAAGGGCGCCGTCGCGTTCTACGACCCGGCCTACGTCTGCGCGGTCGACTGCGGTGGCGGCGGCGGTGGTGGCACCGATCCGGGCACGGTCACGGCGACCTTCGGCGAGTACGCGTCGACCGGCTCCGGGACGAACGTGTACGTGGTCGGTTCGGTGGCCGCTTTGGGCGCCTGGAACACGGCGAGCGCGGTCAAGCTGTCCTCGTCCGGCTATCCGGTCTGGAAGACGGACGTCTCGGTGCCGGCGAACAGCACGATCACGTACAAGTACATCAAGAAGGACTCCTCGGGGAACGTCACCTGGGAGTCCAACGCCAACCGGACCCTCACCACCGGCACGGCGGCCGTCGCGGCCGACAACTCCTGGAACGTGGCCGACGCCGACGCGACGGACCTGACCTTCGGAGTGACCGCGACCACCGTCTACGGCACCAACGTCTACGTCGTCGGATCGGTCCCCTCGCTCGGCTCCTGGAACACCGCCGACGCGATCCCGCTGTCCTCGGCGTCGTACCCGTACTGGGGCCGGCTGGTGATCGTGCCCAAGTCGACGTCGTTCACGTACAAGTACATCAAGAAGGACGCCTCGGGCGCGGTGACCTGGGAGTCCGGGGACAACCGGGCCTACACCACCGGCTCGGGCGCCGGGTACTCGGTCGGCGACACCTGGAAGTAAGGGGCCGCACACGGAAGCGGTGCTCCGGCCGTCAGGTTCCGGAGCACCGCTCTCGCACGGTCCGGGCCGGCCATCAGGTGAGGGGTGCTCCGGTGGTCAGGACCGGAGCACCCTTCACGCGTAGGCCGGGCCGGCCGACAGGCGAGCGGTGCTCCGGCGGTCAGGACCGGGGCACCGCTCACGTGTGGGTCAGACCGCCCACCACACGGTCGTGTCGGCGGGCAGCTTCGCCTCGCCGTCCTGCGACAGGCTCACCTCGGCGCTGGCGACGAGCACCCGGCCGTAGGCGGGGACGGTCACGGCCTCGCTGCCGGTGTTCGCGGTGCAGACGAACTCGCCGCGCTGGAAGGCGAGAACGCCCTCCGGAGCGGTCAGCCACGTAACGGCGTCACCCGCGCCGAGGTCGGCGCGCTCGCGCCGGACCGCGAGGGCGTCGCGGTACAGCTCAAGGGTGGAACCCTCCGCACCGGTCTGCGCCTCGACGCTCAGCTCGGCCCACTCGGCGGGCTGCGGCAACCAGCTGCCCCCGTCGCCGAAGCCGTACGACGAGCCGGCCCGGGTCCACGGGATCGGCACCCGGCAGCCGTCGCGGAAGCCGTCCTGGCCGGCGCCCCGGAAGAAGGCGGGGTCCTGGCGCACCTCGTCCGGCAGGTCGACGACGTCGGGCAGGCCGAGCTCCTCGCCCTGGTAGACGTAGGCGGAGCCGGGCAGGGCCAGCATCAGCAGGCTCGCCGCGCGGGCCCGGCGCAGACCGAGCGCGCGGTCGCCCGCGGTGCGGATCTGGGTGCCGAGGCCGGGCTCGTTGGCGAACCGGGTGGCGTGCCGGGTCACGTCGTGGTTGGACAGCACCCAGGTGGAGGGGGCGCCGACCGGGCGCATCGCGTCGAGCGTGCGGTCGATCACCGAGCGCAGCTCGGCCGCGTCCCAATGGGTGCCCAGGTACTGGAAGTTGAAGGCCTGGTGCAGCTCGTCGGGGCGCACGTAGTTGGCGGTGCGCTCGATCGTCGGGGTCCACGCCTCGGCGACGAAGATGCGCTCGCCGGAGTACTCGTCGAGGATCGTGCGCCACTGCCGGTAGATGTCGTGCACGCCGTCCTGGTCGAAGAACGGCATGACATCGTTGCCCAGCAGTTTCAGCTGGTCATGGTCGCCGAGGTCGGGCAGGCCCGCCGCCTTGACCATGCCGTGCGCGACGTCGATACGGAACCCGTCGACGCCCATGTCCAGCCAGAACCGCAGGATCGAGCGGAACTCGTCGCCCACGGCCGGGTGTTCCCAGTTGAAGTCGGGCTGCTCGGGCGCGAAGAGATGCAGGTACCACTCGCCGGCGGTGCCGTCCGGCTCGGTGACCCGGGTCCAGGCCGGGCCGCCGAAGATGGACTCCCAGTCGTTGGGCGGCAGTTCGCCGTTCTCGCCCTTGCCCGGCTTGAAGTGGTAGCGGTCGCGCAGCGAGGAGCCGGGGCCCTCGCGCAGCGCGCGCTTGAACCACTCGTGCTGGTCCGAGGAGTGGTTGGGCACGAGGTCGACGATGATCCGCAGGCCCAGGCCGTGGGCGTCACGGATCAGGGCGTCGGCGTCCAGCAGGTTGCCGAACATCGGGTCGACCGCCCGGTAGTCCGCCACGTCGTAGCCGGCGTCGGCCTGCGGCGAGGCGTAGAAGGGGCTGAGCCACACGGCGTCCACGCCGAGGTCGCGCAGGTACGGGAGTCGGGAACGTACGCCCTCCAGGTCGCCCATGCCGTCGCCGTTGCTGTCGGCGAAGCTGCGCGGATAGACCTGGTAGATCACCGCGTCGCGCCACCAGTCGCGATGCGCGGCGACGGTGGCGAGAACGGAGTTCGGGGCCTGGTCGGCGGAGTGCTGGCTCATGGCGTCCTTGATGCGATGAGGGTCCCCGTGTCCGAGCGCGGTCGGGCGTGGGGAGGAATTCGGCTGTGGGGGCAGACCCCTGCTCACGCGAGGCCGGGAGCACGGGGCGAGAGGCTTCGGGGCGAGAGTGTCGGGGCGAGAGATGTCGGGGCAGAGGAATGAGGCGGCCGCGGTACCGGCGGGGTCGGATGGGCACCGCGGCCGCCACCCGCGCGCTTGGAGCGCGCGGGAGTCTTCGGGCGTTCTGGGGGCGTCCTCGCGGATCAGCCCTTCGTGCCGCCCGCGGTGAGTCCGGTCACCAGGTTCTTCTGCACCAGGTAGAAGAAGAGGGAGACGGGTATCGCGACCAGCACGGCGGTGGCCGCCATGAGGTTGCGCTGCGCGTCGTGCTCGCTGACGAAGCTCTGGAGTCCGACGGCGAAGGTGTACTTCGAGTCGTCCAGCATGAACGTCGAGGCGAAGGCGACCTCGCCGAACGCGGTGATGAAGTTGTAGAAGGCGGCCACCGCGAGGCCCGGCTTGGCGAGCGGCAGGATCAGCCGGAAGAAGGTGCCGAAGGGGCTCAGTCCGTCGACGCGGCCGGCCTCGTCGATCTCGAACGGAATGGTGTCGAAGTAGCCCTTGAGCAGCCAGGCGCTGTACGGCACCGCCGTCGAGCAGTAGACGAGGATCAGGCCGAAGTACGAGTCGATGAGCTGGAGGTCCGAGAGGATCTGGTACATCGGCACGATCAGCACGGCGATCGGGAACATCTGGGTGACCAGCAGGACCCACATGAACTTCTTGTAGCCGGGGAAGCGCATGCGTGAGACCGCGTAGCCGGTGGTGGCGGCGACCATCACGCCGATCACCGTGGTGCCGAGCGACACGATGAGCGAACTCTTCATCCACTCGAAGAAGTTCGTGTGCTGGAGCACGAAGGAGTAGTTGCCGAACGTCATCGTGTGCCAGATGCGTCCGGGGTGCAGGTAGTCGTCCTCGCCCGGTCCGAGGGACAGGAAGACGAGCCAGGCGATCGGGAACAGCGCGACCAGGCTCGCGAAGGTCAGGATGCCGTGGGAGGCGAGGCTGCCCGCGAGGCCGCGTTGACCGCGCTTGCGCGCCGGGCGGGGCTGCTCGTCGTTACCGGGAGCCTGCTCGGCCGGAGGCGTCTGAAGTGTGGTGGTGCTCATGGAGACTCCTGCCTCAGATCGCGAGCTGCTGGTCATTGCGGTTCAGCCAGCGGCGGTAGAAGGAGGTGAAGACGATCAGGATGGCCAGCAGCAGCATGCCGTAGGCCGCCGACTGGGCGAAGTCACGCGGCTGCTGTCCGAAGCCGAGGTAGTAGGCCCAGGTGACGAGGATCTGCGCGTCCGGCGCGGTGTTGCCGAACAGCAGGAAGATCACGGCGAACTGGTTGAAGGTCCAGATGATGCCGAGGAGCACGACGGTGGAGCTGACCGAACGCAGGCCCGGGAGGGTCACGTAGCGGAACTGCTGCCAGGCGTTCGCACCGTCCATCTCGGCGGCCTCGTACAGCGTGCCGTCGATGGACTGCAGTCCGCCGAGCAGCGAGACCATCATGAACGGCACACCGCACCAGGTGTTGACCATGATGGCGGCGAAGCGCTGCCAGAAGGTGTCCTCCAGCCAGGCCGGTGCCGGCAGGTGCACCGCGTGGAGCATCGAGTCGATGATCCCGCCGTCCGCGAGCATGAAGCGCCAGCCGAAGACGGTCACGAAGGTCGGCACGGCCCACGGCAGCACCAGGATCAGCCGGTAGAACGTACGGCCGCGCAGCTTCTGGTTGAGCAGCAGCGCGAGACCCAGGCCGATGCAGTAGTGCAGGGCGACACAGATGACGGTCCAGGCGATGGTCCAGATGAAGTGCGACCAGAAGCGGTCGTACGACGTCGGACCCCACAGGATGTCCTTGTAGTTGTCCAGGCCTATGAACTTGTAGGTGGCGTCGATGTGGTTGACGCCGATCGTGCGGGCCGAGTTGAGGCTGTTGGCGTCCGTGAGCGTCAGGTAGAGGCCCCGAACCAGCGGATAGAGCACCAATCCGCCGAGTACGACGACGACCGGGGCGATCATCGCGTACGCGTACCAGTACTTCTGGTACGAGTGCTTGAGACGCTGCATCCGGCCGGGACGCGGTGCTCGGTCACCGCGGCGCTTGCCGGTCGCGCGGTCGATGGCGACTGTCATGGTTCGACACCTTCTGCAAGATCAGGAGTTGGGCGCACACAACCGGTGGCCGCCGGTTCCGTTTCCCCTGTCGGGGTCCCCCGGGCCCGACCGAAGTCGGGCCGGGGAAGGATCCGGCGGCCACACGGGCTCACTTGCTGAAGTCCGGCACCAGCTTGGCGATGGCCAGCTCGACGTTGCTCAGACCCTTGTCCAGGGACTCCTTGCCACCGGCGATCTTGGGCAGCTCGGTGTCCAGCGGGCCCCACAGCGAGCTGTACTCGGGCAGCGCCGGGCGCGGCTGGGCGGCGGAGAGGACCGTGCCGTAGCCGGCGATGCCCGGGTCGGCCTTGACGGCGTCGGTGTAGGCGTCGTCACGCGTCGGCAGCGTGGAGTTCTTCAGCGCGATGGTGGCCTGGGACTTCGCCGAGGTCATGAAGTTGACGAACTTCAGCGACGCGGCCTGGTGGGCCTTGTCCGAGCCGGCGTAGACCGAGAGGTTGTGGCCGCCGGTCGGGGCGCCCGCCTTGCCGGTGGAGCCGGCCGGGACGGTGGCGATACCGAGGTTCGCCTTGTCCGAGAACGCCGAACCCTTGTAGAAGTTCGTGATCTCCCAGGGACCCTGGACGATCGCGGCGACCTTGCCGTTGACGAACGCGTCCTGGATGTGGGCGTAGGCGTCGGCGGTGGTGTCCGCCTTGTGCAGGCCCTTGCCGGCGAACAGGCCCAGCCAGGTGCCGTACGCCTTCTTCGCGGCGGGGGAGTTGACCGTGATCTTCTTGGCGGCGGCGTCGACGGTGTCGGTGCCCTCGCCGTAGAGGAAGTTCTGCGCGTAGTAGGCCTGGGTCGAGCCCCAGTAGCCGTCGACGCCGGTCTTGCCCTTGATGGTGGCCGCGTCCTTCTTCAGGTCGCTCCAGGTCTTGGGCGCCTCGGTGATGCCGGCCTTCTGGAACAGCGCCTTGTTGTAGACGAGCGCCAGGGTGTCCGTGACGAGCGGCACACCGTAGGTCTTGCCGTCGTACTTGGCCTGCTCGATCAGGTTGGGCTTGAACTTGGCCTGGTCCGCGAGGGCGGCGGTGCCGTCCAGCGGCAGGAAGTAGCCCTTCTTGGCGAAGGCGGGGGTCCAGCCGACCTCGGAGCGCAGGATGTCCGGGGCGCCGGAGGCACCGGCGGCCGTGTCGAACTTGTTCTGCGCCTGGTCGAAGGGCACGTTGACGTACTTGACCTTGATGTTCTTGTTGGCGGCCTCGAACTGCTTGACCAAGGCCTGGTACGTCGGCGCCTCATTGGTGGCGTTGGACGTGTCCCACCACGTGATGGTGACGGGCCCACTGGCCTTGTCGCTGCTGTCACTGCCGCTGCCGCCGCAGGCCGTCGCCGCGAGGGCGAAAGACGCCACCAGCGCACTGGCCGCTATGCCACGCCGCATGAGTTCTCCTTGAGGGTGAAAGCCCGAGTGGGCGGGGAATCGGTCCCGCCCGATTCCCCTGCCGACTTGCCGACTGCGCCGTTGCGTCCGCCGGGCGACGTGAACGTAACAGCGTTGTAAGCGGCGCGAAAGACCTTGCAGCAAAAAAGTGCAAGAACTGGCGACAGTTACGCCGCCGTGACCTCGCGGCAGCCGTCCCGAAACCCTGCTACCAGGCCGATCAGCAGACATCCGGGCCTCTGTGCAAGACTCTGCAAGCTCTTGCCACGGGTGTCGCGTACGGGGATCATCAGCCCGTCAGCGCCTTGCAGGAGCCACCCCTTCCCGCGCGGAGCACGCACGGGACACCGAGCCGACCAGAACACGAGGGAGCGCGATGACGCAGCAGCCCGGAGCGGGCCGATCAACCGCCCGCACACGGCGTCTGGTTGGTGGGCAGGGTGAGATGCGACCGGTACAGTCCAATCCTGTGACCACACGGCTTGCCGACATCGCAGCCCAGGCGGGGGTCAGTGAGGCGACGGTCAGTCGCGTCCTGAACGGGAAGCCGGGCGTCGCCGCGACCACGCGCCAGTCCGTCCTGGCCGCGCTCGACGTCCTGGGCTACGAGCGCCCGGTGCGCCTGCGGCAGCGCAGCGAGGGCCTGGTGGGCCTCATAACCCCCGAGCTGGAGAACCCGATATTCCCTGCCCTCGCGCAGGTCATCGGGCAGGCCCTGACACGCCAGGGCTACACCCCCGTCCTCGCGACCCAGACTCCGGGCGGCTCCACCGAGGACGAGCTGACCGAGATGCTGGTCGACCGTGGCGTCGCCGGCATCATCTTCGTCTCCGGTCTGCACGCCGACACCTCGGCCGATATGCAGCGGTACGAGCAACTGCGCGGCCGGGGTGTCCCGTTCGTCCTGGTCGACGGCTTCTCGCCGAAGGTGCAGGCGCCGTTCATCTCGCCGGACGACCGCGCGGCGATGGCCCTCGCGGTCACCCACCTCGCCTCGCTCGGGCACACCCATATCGGGCTCGCCCTCGGCCCCAAGCGGTTCGTGCCGGTGCAGCGCAAGATCGAGGGCTTCGTGCGCACGATGCAGGAGCAGCTCGGCCTCGCCCCCGCCGACGTCGAGGAGCGACTGGTCCAGCACTCGCTGTACACGCTGGAGGGCGGTCAGGCCGCCGCGAGCGCGCTCATGGACCGTGACTGCACGGCGATCGTCTGTGCCAGCGACATGATGGCGCTCGGCGCGATACGGGCGGCACGCCAGCGCGGCCTGGAGGTCCCCACGGACATCTCGGTCGTGGGCTTCGACGACTCGCCGCTGATCGCCTTCACCGACCCGCCGCTCACGACGGTCCGCAAGCCGGTGCCCGCGATGGGCCAGGCCGCGGTGCGCACGCTGCTGGAGGAGATCGGCGGCACGCCCGCGCCGCACAGCGAATTCGTCTTCATGCCGGAACTGGTGGTGCGTGGTTCGACCGCTTCGGCGCCCGGGGAGCGGAATCGTCCCTGAGTAGGAGGACAAGAGGGGCTTTCGGACTCCCCAGGGCGTAGAACGTGCGGCCAGGAACCGACCGAGGGATGATCGGTGAGTTGAGGCTTTTCTGGCAGACTCTGTGCCTATGGGTGAAACACCGTGACGACACTGGAAGGCCGGGACAAGGCCACTCCACAACCCGTCGCGGAGGAGAAGGCGGGTAACAAAGTCCTGCGTCGGATGCGGGCCCCGCGTCGCCCCCGCCTCTGGTTCGAAGTCCTGATCATCGCCATGAGTTACTGGACGTACTCGCTGATCCGGAACGCGGTTCCGGAGCAGAGACGCGAAGCGCTGCGCAACGCGGACTGGATCTGGCGGATGGAGCACCACCTCGGTCTCGCGGTCGAGGAGTCCGTCAACCACGCGGTGAACTCGGTCGGCTGGCTGATCATCGGGATGAACTACTACTACGCGACCCTGCACTTCGTGGTGACGCTGAGTGTGCTGATCTGGCTGTACCGCTGTCATCCCGGCCGCTATGCGGCGGCCCGTCTCGCGCTCTTCGCCACCACGGCGGTGGCCCTCGTCGGCTACTACCTCTTCCCGCTCGCGCCACCCCGTCTGATGACCGGCGGCAACTTCGTCGACACGGTCATGGTCCACGAGACCTGGGGCTCGATGGCCTCCGGCGATCTCAAACACATGTCCAACCAGTACGCCGCGATGCCCTCCATGCACATCGGCTGGTCCGTGTGGTGCGGCCTGACCGTCTTCGCGCTGGCCTCGGCCCCCTGGGCCCGCATCCTCGGCGTCCTCTACCCGGCGGCCACACTCGTGGTCATCGTCGCCACCGCCAACCACTTCTGGCTGGACGCGGTGGGCGGCCTGCTCTGCCTCGCCTTCGGCTTCCTGGTGGCCCGCCTGTGGTACGGAGCGCTGCCGTACGCGCTGCCGCAATGGGTCCCCGGGACCCGCGGGACACCGGCCCTGCCGGCGAAACCCTGAACGAGCCGAACGAGCCGAATGACGCCCTGGTAGTCACGGACGGTGACCGTCAGGGCGTCTCTCGCGCTCCGTAGAACAGTTCGTCCACCACCGCCCGGGCCCGCCGGGTGGTGCGCCGGTAGTCGTCGAGCATGTCTCCGACGTGCCCCGGGTCGTACCCCAGGTAGCGGCCCACGGCGGCGAGCTCGCGCCCGTCCGAGGGGAAGGTGTCGCCGGCCCTGCCCCGTACGAGCATCACCGCGTTCCGTACGCGCGTGGCCAGGACCCAGGCCTCGTCCAGCGTCGCCGCGTCCTCCGTGGACAGCAGCTCCGCCGCGCACGCGGCGGCCAGCGCCTCCCGGGTCCGGGTCGTCCGCAGGCCCGGCTCGACCCAGCCGTGCTGGAGCTGGATGAGCTGGACCGTCCACTCCACGTCGGACAGACCGCCGCGCCCGAGCTTGGTGTGCAGGGTGGGGTCGGCGCCGCGCGGCATCCGCTCCGACTCCATCCGGGCCTTCAGCCGCCGGATCTCCCGTACGGCCTCGTCGCCCAGCCCCTCCGCCGGATACCGCAGCGGATCGACCAGCTCGATGAACCGGCTCCCGAGATCGGTGTCCCCCGCCACGACCTCCGCGCGCAGCAGCGCCTGCGACTCCCACACCAGCGACCAGCGCCGGTAGTACGCCTCGTACGACTTCAGGGTCCGTACCAGCGGCCCGGACTTCCCCTCGGGGCGCAGGTCCGCGTCGATCAGCAGCGGCGGATCCGCGCTGGGGAGCTGGAGCAGCCGCCGCATCTCGGACACCACGGCGTTCGCGGCCCGTGACGCCTCCTGCTCGTCGACGCCCTCGCGGGGTTCGTGCACGAAGAGCACGTCCGCGTCGGAGCCGTAGCCGAGCTCGTGGCCCCCGAAGCGGCCCATCCCGATCACCGCGAACCGGGTGGGCAGGGTGTCGCCCCAGCCGTCCCGGACCACGGCCCGCAGGGTTCCCGCGATCGTCGCCGCCGTCAGATCCGACACCGCCGCGCCGACGAGGTCGACGAGCGCCCCCTGATCGGCGACGGCCGGCGTCTCCTCGGTCCCGTAGGAGGCGACGATGTCGGTCGCGGCGGTACGGAACAGCTCCCGCCGCCGCACGCCGCGCGCGGCGGTCACCGCCTGCTGTCCGCCGTCGGCCCGCCGCACCGCGGCGAGGATCTCCTGCTCCAGATGGTCCCGGCCGCGCGGTTCGAGGCCGCCGCTCTCCCCGTCGCCCAGCAGGGCCACCGCCTCCGGAGCGCGCATCAGCAGGTCGGGGGCGAGCCGGCCCGCCGAGAGCACCCGCGCGAGGTTCTCCGCTGCGGCGCCCTCGTCCCTCAACAGCCGTAGATACCAAGGGGTCTTGCCGAGCGCGTCCGACACCTTCCGGAAGTTGAGCAGGCCGGCGTCGGGGTCGGCGGAGTCCGCGAACCAGCCCAACAGCACGGGGAGCAGGGTCCGTTGGATCGCGGCCTTGCGGCTGACCCCGGACGCCAGCGCCTCCAGATGGCGCCGGGCGCTGGCCGGATCGGCGTAGCCGAGTGCGACGAGCCGCTCCCGGGCCGCCCCGGGGCTCAACCGGGTCTCCCCCGGCGCCAGTTGGGCGACCGCGTCGAGCAACGGCCGGTAGAACAGCTTCTCGTGCAGCCGCCGCACCATGGCCGCGTGCCGCTTCCACTCCCGGTTCAGCTCCTTGACCGGGTCGACGCGCAGTCCGAGCGACCGCCCGATCCGGCGCAGATCGGCCTCGTCCTCCGGCACCAGATGGGTGCGCCGCAGCCGGAAGAGCTGTATGCGGTGTTCCATCGACCGCAGGAAACGGTAGGCGTCGTCGAGCTGTACGGCGTCGGCGCGTCCCACGTATCCGCCCGCGGCGAGCGCCTTCAGGGCGTCCAGGGTCGTACCGCTGCGCAGCGAGGTGTCGGCCCGGCCGTGCACCAACTGCAGGAGCTGTACGGCGAATTCGACGTCCCGGAGCCCTCCGGGGCCGAGCTTGAGCTCCCGCTCGATCTCGGAGGCCGGAATGTTCTCGACGACCCGGCGCCGCATCTTCTGCACGTCGGCGACGAAGTTCTCCCGCTCGGCGGCGTGCCACACCAGCGGGGCCAGGGTGGCGACGTACTCCTCGCCCAGCTCCAGGTCCCCGGCCACCGGGCGGGCCTTGAGCAGCGCCTGGAACTCCCAGGTCTTGGCCCACCGCTGGTAGTAGGCGAGATGACTGGCGAGCGTGCGCACGAGGGGGCCGTTGCGGCCCTCGGGGCGCAGATTGGCGTCGACCGGCCAGATGCTGCCCTCGACGGTCGTCTCGGAGCAGATCCGCATCATGTGCGAGGCGAGCCGGGTGGCCGCCTGCACGGCCTTGCGCTCGTCGGCCCCTTCGACGCCCTCCCCCACGAAGATCACGTCGACGTCGGACACGTAGTTCAGTTCGTGTCCGCCGCACTTGCCCATCGCGACGACCGCGAGCCGGCACAGCGCGTCGTCGTCGGGCGCGGCGACCCTGGCTATGGCGAGCGCGGCGCGCAGGGTCGCGGTGGCGAGGTCGGCGAGTTCGGCGGCGGTCTGGGCGAGGTCGATGGTGCCGCACACGTCGCGCGCGGCGATGGAGAGCAGGCAGCGGCGGTAGGCGACACGCAGCGAGACGGGGTCCGTCGCGTGCGCCAGCCCGCGTTCGAACTCCGGGACCCCGGGATGCAGGTCCCGCGCCTCGTAGGTGACGAGGGCCTGCCAGTCGTGCGGGTGCCGGGCGAGATGGTCGCCGAGCGCGGCGGAGGCGCCGAGCACGCCGAGCAGCCGGTCCCGCAGCGGCTTGGCCGCGATCAGCGTGTCGAGGAGTTCCCGCCGGGGGGAGTGCTCGTCCTGTGCCTCGACGATCCGGACGAGGCCGAGCAGCGCGAGGTCCGGGTCGGCGGTGGCGCCCAGCGCGTCCAGGAGGACCGGGTCGGATCGTATGGGTGCCAGTTCGGGCCCCTCCAGGAGGCGCTCGGCGGCCGACGGATCGGTGAAGCCGTGCCGCAGCAGCCGCGTGAAGGTACTGCTCCTGCGCCCCGGCGCCGTCATCCCGGCCTCCTGTCGATCGACGTCGTACGCCCGGTCCCGTCCAGCACACCTGGTCCCGTCCCGTACACCTGGCCCCGTTCCGTACCTCTGGTCCGATCAAGGTCGTACGCGCTTGAGCGTAACCCCGGTCCGCCCGGTGGCGCCCCGTGCCGACAACCGCGCGAGGCGGTACAAAGGACGGGGAGGCAGTAGTTCATCGGCTCTTCATCCCGCCGGTTGAGGGATGTGAGCGCGGGGAATGTTGGCGTGTGCATGCTCTGTCCGCACCGCCACCGTCGCCTTCCCCCCACCGGAGGTCTGAAGTGTCCGGCAGAAACGTGTACACCCGCAGTCGTGCCGTCGTGGCATCCGCCCTCGCCTTCACCGCGGCCGCGGTCGGGCTGTGGACCGGGTTCGCCGGCTCGGCCCCCGCGCACGCCGCGGCAGCGGTCCCGACCCCGGACCACGTCGTGGTCGTGGTCTTCGAGAACCACGCCTACAGCCAGGTGATCGGCTCCTCCAGCGCCCCGTACATCAACTCGCTCAGGACCGGCGGGGCCAACCTCTCCCAGTCCTTCGCCGAGACCCATCCGAGCCAGCCCAACTACTTCGCCCTGTTCTCCGGCTCCACGCAAGGGATCACGGACGACAGCTGCTACACGCCCGGCTTCTCCTCCGCCGCGAACCTGGCCTCCGAGCTGATCGCCGCGGGCAGGACCTGGGGCAGCTACAACGAGACCCTGCCCAGCCAGGGTTCGACCACGTGCAGCAGCGGGAACTACGCGCGTAAGCACAACCCGTGGTTCGGCTTCAGCAACGTACCGACGTCCAGCGCCAAGACGTTCGCCCAGTTCCCGACGGACTACACGACGCTCCCGCAGGTCTCCTTCGTCGTCCCGAACCTGTGCAGCGACATGCACGACTGCTCGGTGTCCACCGGTGACACCTGGCTGAAGACCAACCTGAGCGCCTACGCCACCTGGGCCAAGGCCCACAACAGCCTGCTCGTCGTCACCTTCGACGAGGACAACCGGCTCGCCGGCAACAACATCCCGACGGTGCTGTACGGCCAGCAGGTGACTCCGGGGTCCTCGTCCACCACCACCTACAACCACTACGACCTGCTGCGCACGCTGGAGGACATGCACGGCCTCACGCACGCCGGCAACGCGGCCTCCGGCAAGGACATCACGGGCATCTGGACGTCCTGACATGTACGTAGCGGACAGCCGCGCCAGTACTCCGGCGGCGTCCGCGGAAAGCGCCGCCCGGCCACGAGCCGGGCGGCGCCTCGCCGCGGTCGCGCCCACGGTGCTGGCACTCGGCACGGTCAGCCTGGTCACCGACGTCTCCTCGGAGATGGTGACGGCCGTCCTGCCCCTGTACCTGGTGACGGGCCTCGGCCTGTCCCCCCTCGGCTTCGGACTCCTCGACGGGATCTACAACGGCTTCTCGGCGCTGGTCCGCCTGGTCGGAGGGCATCTCGCCGACCGGGGCGGCGGCCGCCACAAGTGGGTGGCGGGTGCCGGATACGCCCTCTCCGCCGCCTGCAAACCGCTGCTCCTGGTGGCACAGACCCTGACTCCCATCGGCCTGGTCCTCGCCGCCGACCGCACCGGCAAGGGCCTGCGCACGGCCCCGCGCGACGCCCTGATCTCCCTGTCGAGCACTCCGGAGACCCGGGGCCGCGCCTTCGGCGTCCATCGCGCGATGGACACGGCGGGCGCCCTGCTGGGCCCGCTGGCCGCCTTCCTGATCCTGCGGGCGACCGTCGACGGCTACGACGCGGTGTTCATGGTGAGCTTCTGCGTCGCCGTCGTGGGCGTCCTGGTCCTGGTGCTGTTCGTGCCGGGGCGTACGGCCGCGCGGTCCACCCGTACGGCTGTGCCGGACGAGCCGGCCGCGCCCGCCGCCCCCGCCGCGCCGCGCCCCACCCTGCGCGCCGCCCTCGCCCTCCTGCGCCGCCCGGAGCTGCGCGGTATCGCGCTCTGCGCGCTGCTGCTCGGCCTCGCCACGGTCAGCGACTCGTTCATGTTCCTGCTGCTCCAGCACAGGCTGGGGGTGCCGGACCGCTGGTTCGCGCTGCTGCCCATCGGCACGGCCGCCGCGTTCCTGCTGCTGGCCGTCCCGCTCGGCCGGCTCGCGGACCGGGTGGGCCGCTGGCGGGTGTTCCTGGCAGGGCACGGCGCCCTGCTCCTCGCGTACGGCCTGCTGCTCACGTCCTGGCACGGCACGGCGCTGCCGTTCGCCGTCCTGTTCCTGCACGGCGGCTTCTACGCGGCGACCGACGGTGTGCTCATGGCCGCGGCCTCGGACAACGTGCCCGAGGAACTGCGGTCGTCCGGGCTCGCCCTGGTCCAGACGGGTCAGGCGCTGGCCCGTTTCGTCTGCTCGCTCGCCTTCGGCGCGGCCTGGACGGCCTGGGGCGACCGTACGGCGCTCATGGCGTCGGCCGTGGCGCTCGCCCTGTGCGCCCTGTTCTCGACGATCCTGCGCCCCGTCCGCCGCACCCCCTCAGAAGGCCTGGTATGACGCTGCGAACCCGCATCCTGGTCCTGGTCTGCGCCCTGGTCGTCCTGGCGGGCGTCGCGACGGCCTCCGTGCTGCACGCCTCGGCCCGCGCGGAGCGCCGGAACCAGGCCCAGCCGGGCGGCCCGCGGATCACCGCGGGGCCCGTCTCCCTGACCGACTCCCGGCGGCTGGTGTTCCGCAACATGGCGTGGGGCCCGCACCGCGACGAGCTGACGTCCGTCCCGGCGTCCGACCCCTCGGGCCCGCGCACCGCGTCCAAGGTCAAGTGCCTCCGTTTCTACGCCGCTTCGGGCACCGGGGTGTGCCTCCAGGCGGTGCACGGCGCGGTCCAGGACACCTACCGGGCGGTGATCCTCGACGCCGGTCTGCGGGTGCGGGCCCACTACGACGTGCCCGGCATCCCGTCCCGCGCCCGTGTCTCGCCCAGCGGACGGTACGCGGCCTGGACGGCGTTCGTGGGCGGCGACTCGTACGCGGGGACGAACTTCTCGACCCGGGCGGCGATCGTCGACACCCGCACGGGGAAGCTGACGTCGTCCCTGGAGGAGTACCGCGTGGTGATGGACGGCAGGACGTACCACGCGGCCGACACCAACTTCTGGGGCGTGACGTTCGCGGGCGACGACCGCACGTTCTACGCCACGATGGCCACGCACGGCGCGACCCACCTGGTCCGCGGCGACCTGGCCGCCCGCACCGTCACCGCCCTGCACACGAACGTCGAGTGCCCGTCCCTCTCCCCCGACGGCACCCGGATCGCGTACAAGAAGCGCGTCAAGGGCCTTCCCAAGGACGCCCCCTGGCATCTGTACGTCCTCGATCTGCGCACCGGGCGCGAGACCCCGCTCGCCGAGCCCCGCAGTGTCGACGACCAGGTGGTCTGGCGCGACGACCACACCCTCGTCTACGCCCTCCCCGGCGACTACGGGGCGGACCTGTGGACCCTCCCGTCCGACGGCACCGGAAAGCCACGGCGCATCAGCACGGCGGCGGTGTCTCCCGCGTACGTGCGCCGGTGAGTCACCCGGGTGTCCGCCGCGCCGACGCCGGCCCGCGGCGCCGATCGCCCGGGAAGGTACGCCGTTCGCGTACACCCCGAGCCCCGTCCGCAGGTTCTGAGCACGGCTCCCGCTCCGACCGTGGTTGAGTCGCCGGTATGACAAAGAGTGACGCCACGGCTCTGTTCGGCAACCGCTTCCTGACCCTGCCCGCTCCCTCGGAGACCTTCCCCGAGGAGGGCATGGCCGCGACGGACGCGATGAGGCTCGTGGATGTGGATCTCGCCATGGAGGGTGACCCGCAGCGCAACCTCGCCACGTTCGTCACCACGTGGATGGAGCCGGAGGCGCAACGGCTGATCGCCGAGAATCTCCACCGCAATTTCATCGACCACGCGGAGTACCCGATCTCCGCCGAGATCGAGCAGCGTTGCGTGCGCATGCTCGCCGACCTCTTCAACGCGCCGGGCAGGACGACCGGATGCCGGACCCAGGGCTCGTCCGAGGCGATCATGCTCGGGGCGCTGTCGCTGAAGTGGAAGTGGCGACAGCGTCGGCAGGCGGCCAAACTGTCGGTCGACCGACCCAACCTGGTCTTCGGCGGGGACGTCCACGTCGTGTGGGAGAAGTTCTGCCGCTACTTCGACGTCGAGCCGCGGATCGTGCCGCTCGCCGAGGGCAAGTACACGATCGGCCCGGAGGACGTGGAGCCTCACCTCGACGAGAACACGATCGGTGTCGTCGCGGTCCTCGGCACCACGTTCACCGGCCACAAGGACGACGTCGTCGGGATCGACAAGCTCCTGCGGGACGTCCGCGAGAAGCGGGACCTCGACATCCCGATCCACGTCGACGGAGCCAGCGGCGCCTTCGTGTGGCCCTTCCTCTACCCGGACTCGAAATGGGACTTCCGGCTCGAACAGGTCCGCTCCATCAACGTCTCGGGACACAAGTACGGCCTGGTCTACCCCGGCATCGGCTGGCTGGTCTTCCGCGAGGAGTCCGACCTGCCCAAGGACCTCGTGTTCGAGGAGAACTACCTGGGCAAGACCGACTCGACGTTCACGCTGAACTTCTCCACCGGCGCGTCGATGGTGCTCGCGCAGTACTACAACTTCGTCCGGCTCGGTCGCCAGGGCTACACCTACGTCATGAAGATGCTGCAGCAGAACGCCCACGTACTGGCGGACAACCTGCGCGACAGCGGCCGCTTCGAAGTGATCGGGAGCGACCTCGAACAACTGCCGCTGGTCGCCTTCCGTCTCGCCGGCCAGCACGCCTACGACGAGTCCGACGTCGCCTGGCAGCTCTCGGCCGAGCGCGGCTGGATGGTGCCGGCGTACACGCTCCCGCCCAACGCGGAGCGGGTGAAGATCATGCGTGCCCTGGTCAAGGAGACCCTGAGCCGCGAGCAGATCGACCGCCTGAGCCAGGACATCACCGACGCGTGTCGCACTCTGGACGCCAAGGGTGCGACCCACGGGATCGAGCGGGCCCAGGTCAAGCGCGGCACCGGCTACTGACGCCCGCGACGGGCGCCCAGGGTCGGGCCGGCGGCGTTGTCCACCGGCCTGCGCGGATCCCGGCAGCGATTCCGGGGCGGACGACCCACAGACGGCCCAGGGGTCGTGAGAACAGCCGCGGGGCCCACGGTCATCGACCGTGGGCCCCGCGTACCGCGTCACGCAAAGCGGCGCCGACCCGCGCTACAGCACCGGCAGGTTCTTCCGCAGCTCGAAGGCGGTGACCTCGGAGCGGTACTCCTCCCACTCCGCCTTCTTGTTGCGCAGGAACTTGTTCGGCGCCGAACGGCCCTCGAACGATCCACGCCGAGGTGGCCCTGACCTGCGATCAAGCGGCCGTCCACGGTCGTTGTTGGTCACTGCTGGCCGCCCTTCGACGGCCCACAGACGGCCCAAGTCACGGCCCAAGCTGGGTACGTCGATCGGGCTGCTGTCACGGCGCGTTGGCCGACACCAACCTGTTTCAGTTGTGAATGCTCCTGGATTGGTGCGCGACTGAGACCGCTGCCGCATCATCGCCGGAGACTGTGGCCCTCGCCCGAAGCGACTTGGACGGAGATTCCACGGGGGCCGGGCCCCGCCGAGGTGAACCTACGTAGATGTGTGGGTGCCCGCCGATGTCTGTCGGCGTTGTCTGCAGCAACACTTTCGGGGTACTACCACTACGGCCATTCGGCGATGACGGTACGCGACCCTCAGCGCGTGAAGCGCAGAACGCGTTCAGAGAGGCTTCGATATGGCGGCAACCGAAAAGGAGCTCAACCGCCTCAAATCTTCGATCGATATCCGAAGAGACTCCGTTATTTTACCCGTCCCACACCAAACCTTACGCTTTTCAATCAACCGCTCATCCAATATCACTGGCACATATTTCGGCATCCCGAACGGCGGCACACTGCCCAGCGTGAATCCTGTTAGCTCCTCCACGTGAGATTGCGTTGCCGCAATAACACAGCGCCTAGGTTTCCCAAGGTATCGAGCAACCCTACCAAAATCCAACTTGCGGTCAGCCGGGATCCCGAACAGATAAAGCTGCGGATGCAGATCGTCCCGTTTCGGGTCATCGGAAACCGCCACAAGGATAGATTTAACGAGCTCACCCCGATCGGCTTGTATGGTTCGCTCAACTTCCTCCATGTTTCTAACGGGGGCGTGATGGCGAAAGTCATGGGGAATGTTATGGCGGTTAAGTAGCCTGACCACCAACTCATACCCGTTCACCTCCGGCTTGCACTGCGGTCGCCCTTCCCGCCGCCCGACAGCAACAATATAGGGGCCAGCAGCTATGTCGAGATTTCCCGCCAAAAGTTGATCTACGTTTGTGCAAAGCTTGCGGGCTTCCGATTCGGCAAACAGCTCTTGCGGGAACAGAGAAGATAGCGTCGGGAAGGTCGTTAGACTCAAAATCCTGAAGTTTCCTTCTATCTTTCGCTTGATTTCCCGAATCGCGTACGCGCGCGCCGCGACAACGTACTCTTCACCACTAAAATCAACGCGTAGAGCATCTTCGCCATCCGTCGCTCGCGCCGCTAGCGCCGGACGCCATTGCAGATTAAGCTCGTTCACCAGAGCGGCAGAATTATAGAACGAAAAGATGGCGACGCCTTGAGGCTTTAGCAATCTTTTTACGATGCGAAGAAATTCCTCCACGTTTTGCACGAAGCTTCCCATCCCGAATGCCGAATTAACAAGCGACGCACAGCCCGCGGGTAGATCAAGTGGATCCATCTCAACATCTCGGACCTCAAATAGGACATTGCCAATTGCTCCCCTGATCTTCTTCCGTGTAGCCACTTCGATCATTTTCGGAGAGAAGTCGTATGCGTAAACTTGATCAAAGCGCTTAGCCAGCACAAATGTGTCACGTCCTGTGCCACACCCCAGATCCACAGCCAGATCGTGATCGGGTGCCTCACGAGACCACTGATCGAGCACTTGGATCTCATAATTCATATAGCTACCGGTTGCGAAATTCGCTTCTGCATAAATTTCATCATATTGACCGGCGACCGCTTCGGACAGCTTCAGGTGTTCGGCGCGTCCTGTTTCCCAGTCCATGCTCGCCACTCCTGAATATCAGCCATCGAGTCGATGTCATCCCTTGTCAGGAAGCTTTATCGCGGCAAGTCGCGCACCTGCTTTGACGCCAAAATCACTCAAAGGACGAGGATCAAAAGGTGTACGCATGTGTTCACGGGCCCACAAAGAACCCATATCTCGCAACCGTTCCCCATTCGCGTCTTTCAGAATCCACGCATCGCCGTAGGTGAATGGCCTGACGTGTGGACTTATCTGCACGTAGAGCTGATTCAATAGGGTCGAGACTGCAGTTTCTTCCTCTATTGGAAGAAATACGCCTGCTGTCTCTCCGGGCACTATTTGGGAAATGTCCACAGTAACGCTGGATTGCGCCACTCTGTCTTCCGTGAGTTTTACAGCGTGATCAACAAGGTTTTCCAGCTCCCTAAGCCCACCGGAACTTGCCTGCGACCACGCCAGACGTGCACCGTTTTCAGCACTCATTCGCGTAGCTTGAGACAGGGTTTCCTTGCTGTACGCAGAATACTTACGCATAGCCTCCGCTAGATCGTTCAAGGTGGCGTGCTGAGTGTAAGAATCCGGAGGAACAAGAATTAGTGGATTACTCTTGAGGATGTGAAAAAAACCAAGGGCGATTGCGGCAATGAACACGATGGCGAATGCGGAGAACATGCCTTGAATCCAACCGCTCGTCACAATTGCCGCTGTCGTGACAAGCACTTCCCCCAAGCCGATAAGCAACGCTATTACGCCGCTCGGCCCGCGCGCTGCGGCTGCAATCCTGCCCGACTCGTCCGACATTTTGCACCGCCCTGTAAAGCGATTGCGCTTAGATCTATACTATGGCGTACTGCCCGAGCTCGCATGTGGGAGAGACAGGAGAAGTTGAGGCGTTAATTTCTGTCCTACAAACTTGACGCTTCGTTAAAATCCTTGAAACGGACTGCCCGAGCTGCGAATCACTTCTCTGGCATCAGGCATCTGATCGCTTTGCTCGCGGCGGATGGCAGCCGGTCTGGAACGGGGGCAGCAGGAGCGCAGGCCGGGCTGGCACCCTCACCGTGCTTGTAGAGCGGAGCAAGCAGCCTTGCTGCCGCAGAGAAGGTCTATCGCGCCGCTTCCGATACGAGTCGGCTCGTGAACCCTGTCTGTCCATGTCCGCCACCGTTGATGTCAAGCCTTGACGTCAACTGGAGCCCTGCCCAGGGCCAGTAGGTGCGAACTGGCGGCAAGCAACTCCGGGTACGGCTCTGCCATGCGCGCCGCCTCCATCGCTGAGGCAATCAGCTCGTCTGTGGGCCCCTCGCCCGGCTGTTGTTCGACCGCTTTCACGAGCGACCATGCGGGCCCCTCGATCCCGAAAACCTGCACGTCCGTCAACCCGGACGCCACCAACTCCGCCACAAGCTCTTCAGCGCGGTGGAAGTAGGACAAGGTGAACCCTCGTACACCGTCATAGACGGCCGTCTCAAGGATCTTGGAGACAGAGTCACGAATCCGCTCGGTGTGCAGGTGAGCGTATGTGACGTGCTCAAAGAGCGACGCGTAACGGTTGATTGCAGCCGCCGCAACCAGTCCGCCCGGCTTCACCACGCGGCAGGCTTCCGCCAGCGCCCTACGCCGATCATCGGGGTCAGGCAGGTGATACAGGGGCCCAAGGAGCTGCACAACGTCGAAACTGTCGTCCGGCTCACGCAGATCGCGAGCGTCTCCCACGATCGCCGAGCACACGGCTGCCGCGCTCTCGACATGACGGGGCACGGGGTCCACGAGCGTGACGTCGTAACCGTCCTTCACAAGCCATTCAGCGTGAACCCCGGTCCCTCCGCCCACGTCGAGTACGCGCGCCGGCGCGGGGGGCAAGAAGCGTCGGAGAAGCTCTTGAGTCCTGACCAACTCCATACGTCCGTCTGCCGAGCTACGCAGGCGGCTGTCCTCGTTCACTGTCTCGCCGTAGAACCGCATCACAGAGGGTGCCAATTCGAGATTCGACATGGTCGCAGTATCGTGTGTACCGGTGGACCAGTCCAGCACGCGGAGTAGGGGAAGCCATGGCCGTCCTGAAGTACGAAGAGATCGCCGAGTCTCTGCGCGCCCGCATCGCTGCTGGTGAGTTCGCCCCTGGTGCCACCATCCCCTCCGGCCGCGACCTGGCCGAGCAGTGGGACGTGTCACGGGCCACCGCCATCAAGGCCGTGGACGTGTTGCGCAACGACGGTGTGGTGGTGGCCAAGCAGGGCACCGGTTTCGTCGTTACGGAGACGCCCGTGGCGCGCCCTGCCGGCGCCCGCCGAGCTGGGTCGGCGCGCATCTTGGGCGGCATGCCGTTCCTTCGCGTCGGTACGCCCGACTGGGCGGAGCCTCCCGCCCGCGTCGCCGTCGCACTCGGGATCTCCCCCGGAGTGCTGGCTCTCCGACGCATCCGGGTCCTCCAACTCCCGGACGGAACCCCGAATAGCTGCGTGGAGGCCTGGTTTCCTCCGGAGATCGCGGAGGCCGCACCTCGCCTCGCCGACACCGCTCCCATCGCCGAGGGCACGACACGCTACGTCCGTCGGCAGACCGGACGGTTCCCGGCCGAGGGAGTGGACATCACCACCGTGCGCCTCGCTACGGACACGGAGGCGGAGCGCTTGAACGTAGCGACGGCCACCCCGGTCGCCGTGCTCCTCCATACGGCACACGACGAGGAAGGTCGTCCGCTGGTCTGCGAGGAAGGTGTCACTCCCTCCTCGCTCTTCGAGCAGGTGGACACCTACGTCATGTAGGCACCCCCAAACCAAGCTGGACCGGTCCGCCGGTCCAGCTTTTTTGATGCCTCGTCACGTCGATTGACCTGCTCAAACTCCACCCATCGCCATCCAACTCTATTTTCATCGCTTGACTGGACCGGTCCACCGGTCCAGTCTGTTGATGCGGCGCCACTCCTCCTCAGTGAGGAGCGGCGCCGGATAGGGCGGCCACGCTGCAAGACCGCCCGCTAAGGCCAGGCAGAACAGGGTTTCGGCCCGTACTGGCGAGGTGGCCCGGTGACCGCGAGCAACGGCCGGAGTGTGGGGACACAGGTCCCCCTTGCAGTGCTTCTCCCTCTTCCACGCAGACCCGATCTGCCCGACCAGCAGGAGTTTTGATGCGTCAACGAAAGCGTGGGGCGCCGCCGAGACGGACCGGCCGGCAGACGCCAGTAGACGCTTCCCGGTCCTTGTTCTCCCTGGCTTCGCAGCGCTGACGCTGTGGCCGGTTGCCTCTCCCGCCCGTCCGGCCAGTGCATCGCGTGCTGGTCGTACGGACGGGAGTGCGGGGAGCCGGATCTACCGACTTCAACGGCGCGCGGCCCGGTGCTGTAACACCGGGCCGCTGTTCGGGCCGTTCCCTGCGTGAGAGGAACACGACCCAATGAGTCCCATCGTCACTGTTCAGGAAGCTGTTACCGCGTTCGCCGACTTCATGGAGCCCACGGACGCGGAGCTGGACGCGATCGAGCTGGAGATGCCGCTGATCCTGGCGGACGTCGACCTGATCGACGCGCAGATCATCGCCATGGACCACGCCCCCAACGACGTCGACACCCGCCGGGTGCGCCGGGCCCTGGCCCGCGTCCTCGCCGAACGGGCCAAGCTGACCAACCGCACGGCCGGCACGTCCCTGGCGGGGGGTGCGGCATGAGCACGATCCTCACGTTGGACGCGCTGTCGGCTCCACTGCGGGCGCTGCGGCTGCTGGCGGTCGACTTCCCGGACCTGCCGGCCCCGGTGGTCGACCTCACCGCGATCTACCCGGACCGACTGTCCCTGTCCGTGCACGCCATGCAGGGCGGGTTCACCGCGTTCGAGGCGTGGCGGACGGCGCTCGGTATCGCCCCGGACGCGGTCGACTTCCATGTGCAGTGCGACCACCGCACCGGCGTGCTGAGTGCACAGACGAAGTACGGCGGCGCGGACATCGAGCTGACCGGCTACACGCAGGTGCCCGACAGGGCGGGGGTGGCGTGATGGCCCGTCCGACCGCTCTGCCCGCCGTGGCCGTGACGGCGGTGTCTTTGGTTCTCACCCTGGCCGTGGTGGTGATGTGGCTGGGTTCGGCGATGCCGTGGCCGGTCGCGCTGGTGGTCGGTCTGGGTATCGACGGGGGCTGGTTGGCCACCCTCGCCTACGAACGGCGCCTCGCCGCGCAGGGCGACCACTCCAACGCGGTGACGGCGGTCGGCTGGTCGTTCGGCCTGCTCGCCACCGGTGTCCTGGTCGCCCACGCGCTGACCGCCGAGGCGGACACGGGCGCGTGGCTGGCGGTGGCGTGGCTGCCGCTCGCGGCGAAGGCGCTGTGGCTGGTCCACGGGTTGTGGGAGCGGACCGCACTCACCCCGAACGCACTGACCGCCATCACCGGTATCCAGCAGGAAGCCCGTGACGAAGCGGCCGTGGCGCGTGCCCGGCTGCGGGCCGAAGCCACGACGGAGGAGACCCGGCTGACGGCCGTGACGCAGGCCGGCGCGCGCGTCGCACGCGTCCAGGCCACAACCGCCAAACGGCTCTCCGACGCGTGGTCGACGCTGGAAGCGGCCCGGACCGGCGAGGACACGGGCAGGGCCTTGACCAGCGTGACGACCCGCGTCACGCCCGACGTCACGCCGCGATGGGAACTCCCCGTCTGGGGGCCGACAGCACCGCTGACAGCCCTGGAATCCGGGCCCGCTCTCACGGACGCCGAGCTTGACGCGGTCGTGGACGAGATCCGTACCAGCCGTGTTCCCGCCCTGTCCTACCGGGAGATGGCGACCCGCTTCCGTACGGCCGGCCACTCCGCATCCGAGGTCCGCCTGCGGGCGGCGTGGAAGCGCGTGGCGTAATGGGCGCGTTGCCGGTGTTCCGGTGGCGCCTCGCCCCGGACGGCTACGCCACCCGGCGCCAACTCCGGGCGCGCGGCCTACGACCCGGCGGACAGGCCGTGGCGGCGCAGCTCGAACGGCCGCGCCGCCGTCGTGGACCGCTGGTCGCCTACCTGTACCGGATCGACCTCGCTCGACCGGTGCGGCCGATGACGGCCGCGAAGTGGGCGGCGCTGGCCAAGGCCAACGCCGCCCGCCGCACCTGCCCGGAGTGCCGCCGTGATGCGGGCTACGTCATCCCCGACTCGCTCGGGACCTGCGTGCCCTGCGCCGGCCCGCGTCGGTGAGACCGCAAGGAAACACCAGCTCAGTCCAGAGAGTGAATCCAACCCAGCAGGTGCCCGACGCGCAGTCCTGCACGCACGACGTGCAGGGCGAAGCGCAGGCCGAACCGCTCGGCCGCAAAGGCAGCAAGCATCACCGCGAACGCTGCCTGGACCGCATGCCCGGGCGAGCAGAACAAACGGGGTATTCGCCGCGGGCTCTGCGACAACGGTTCCTCGCACCTGAGGCACTTGCGGGCACCGCTCTTTCGGGCGCTCTGCGCCTCAGTTTCCCCACCCATGCGCGCGACTTTAGCGCCCCCACCACCGCCAAACGATCAGTGCTGCGCATGAACACCCCTCCCACGTCTAGGAGTTCACCTGTGGCCGGCACCACTGCTCCGAGCACCATCGACTACGCGTGGCACGCCTGGGTGACCGTCCCCGGCGACGGACGCGCCTTCGCCCACGGCACCGTCACCGTCCCCGCCGCCTTCTGCTGGGACCGCGTCACCCGCGAAGTCGCGGCCTGGCTCGGGTCCCAGGGCACGACGGGCCGTCTCGCCGACATCCACCTCATCCTCGCCCCGCACGCCGGAAGGACGGTCTGACGATGGGAAAGCCCGACACCCGTCGCCTTGACCGTGCGATCCGCGAGACGAACCGCAAGCTCGAAGCCGTCCGCCGGGGCGAACTGTGGCCGCTGACCGGCTCGGAGCGCCGCACGATGCTCGCCGCGCTCGCCGGCGGCTCCTACCGGGTCATGCGTGGCAAGAGCACCGGCCGCGCGGACAACCGGATCGACTCCGTCTCCACCTCCGCCGAGACCCGGCTGATCGCGGAGATGACCGCGTTGCAGATCGAGCGTCAGCGCATCGTCACCGAGGCCGCCCGCGCCAAGGCCGCCAAGAAGTCCTCGGGCTGGTGGTAACGCGCACCGCGCCGCCCGCCCGCACCGCACTCACCCCTTCACTTTCACCCCGACCCGGGGCAGTCAGGAGTCTGTTTCACCATGAGTGAGAAGGTCGTTCACCTGCACAAGAGCACCGAACCGGCTGCCGAGCCGGTCATCGTGACCACGCTGACCGTGGTCCCCGAACCGGCACCTGCCGCACCGGTCCCGCTGTGGATCCGTTCGGGTCGCGCGGTCAAGACCGTGGTCACGCACGAGACGACCAAGACCACCGCCCGCGCCGTCGCCCGGCACACCCTCTACGTCGCCGGCGGCGCGAGGATCGCGGCGAAGCGGACGTGGGACGGTCGGACCGCCTCTCGCTACGAGCGGATGTTCCGTGCCGCCGAAGCCGCGGGGAACCACGAGATGGCCTCGGAGTGGGAGGAGCGCGGGCAGCACTTCCGCGAGGCCCGCCACCGCCGCCGCATGGACCTGCTCCACTCACCCGTAGACGCCGCCAAGGGCGTTGCGGTCGGCGCCGGCATGGGCATCGGATCGTTGATCGCCCTCGGGGTCGTGATGGCGGTCGCGACGAAGGACGTCACGCACGTCGTCACGCCTTTGATGGCCACCGTGGAGTTCATCAACCTGCTGATCAGCATCGTTCAGGTGGTGTGGGGACCGGCCCTCGCGATCGGCCCGTTCCTCGCCCTACTCGCCCTGTGGGCAGTCGGCAGCAAGCAGCAGGCCGCACCCGCGTGGGCGCTGCCCGACAACGTCCGCAGTAGTGAGGGCGAGCCGATCACGCCCTCGATCGTGGTCAAGGCAATGCGTGACCTGGGAGTGCCCGCGCTCCGCAACGCGATCAAGGAGATGGGCGACGCCGGCGCGTCGATGCTCGGTCCGATCCGGATCGCGGGATGCGGTGTCGAGGTCGACGTCTCGCTCCCGTCGGGTGTGGCGACGAACGAGGTGCAGGGCAAGCGGCGCAAGCTCGCCGAGAACCTGACCCGGCACGAGCACGAGGTATTCATCACGATCCCCGAGGCCGCGCGCACGGTCCGGCTGTGGATCGCGGACTCCGGGGCGCTCGATGAGCCGATCGGCCCGTCTCCGCTGGTCACGGACACCACGGTGACCGCGAACTACAAGACCGGGAAGGCCCCGTGGGGTCAGGATCTGCGCGGGGACGCGGCAGAGCTAAGCCTCTACCAGCGCCACCTCTTGATCACTGGCCGGTCGAATCAGGGCAAGACTGCCGCGCTGCGGTCCCTGGCTCTGTGGCTGGCGCTGGACCCCTCGGTTCAGTTCTGGATCGCTGACCTCAAGGGTGTTGGTGACTGGAGCATGTTCAACGGCATCGCCGACGTGCTGATCGAGGGCCCTTCCGACGGGCACGTGATCCAGGCGACCGAGATGGTCGAGGACGCCGAACGCGAGATGAACCGCCGCATTCAGGAGCGTCTCGCTGACCCGCACGTCAAGTTCCCGCCACTGATCGTCAATGTGGACGAGGCGCAGAAGGCGTTCATGTGCCCGTCGGTCGATGAGCAGCGCAGGCCCTACGGCGGCTCGAAGGCCACCTCCCGGTACTTCATGGCAGTCCGCAGCATCCACAACCAGGGCCGTGCGGTCGACGTGCTGATGTGGCAGGGCACGCAGGACCCGACCGATCAGAACCTGCCCAAGATGGTCCGCGAGGGCGCCCACACCCGTGCCTCCCTCGTGCTCGGCTCCGAGTCGCAGGCCAAGATGGCGCTCGGCGACAAGGCGGTCGAGGACGGTGCGGCCCCGCACATGCTCCGCCAGGGGCTGGACAAGGGCACCCTCGTGGTCGCCTCCGACGGCATCGACATGCCCACGGGGCAGTCGTCCATCACGGTCCGCACCCACTTCATCGACGACGAACCCGCAATGGAGATCGCCGACCGTGCCCGCGCCCTGCGGGACGGGGTCACCACCCTGCACGCCGTTGAGCGAGGCGAGGACCGCGACCCGCTCGCGGACATCTTCACCGTCGTCGGAGACGCGGAACGCTCGCACACCCAGGACATCCTCAAGCGGCTCGGGATCTTCGACGAGGACGCCTACGGCGACTGGTCGTTCATCGACCTCAAGCGCGTGCTGGAGTCCGCCGGGGTCGAGCCGTACAAGTCGCACGGCCGCATGGTCGTCCGCCGCGACGACGTCGCCCGCGCCCTCGCCGACCGCGACACCGACGGTTCCGCTTCAGCCTCCCAGTAGCGGGGAGGCGCACCCTCCCGGTCCGGGGAGGCGGGGAGAACTCCCCAACCGCCTCCCCGAACCGCCTCCCCCACGTTGATCAGCGAAAACGCTGCTTCGGGGAGGCGGGGAGACCTCGCAGCTCAGACCCCGAAACCCCCTCCACAGGCCACTCCCAAGGGTGTGCCCTCGCCTCCCTAACCGAGCACCGGAAGGATTCCGCATGTACCCCGAACAGTCCGCCTACCTGCCCGCAGAGCGGGCCGTGACCGTCCATCAGCCACAGCCCCTCGCGCCCTACGACCCGGCCCCGACGGTGGCGCTGGACCCGTACGGCGAGCGTCAGCCCGTGGTGTGGGTGCCCGACGCCTACGGCCGCCTGGTCCCCATGCCCAAGCACCTCGCCCCCGCCCCGGTCCTCGCCCCCGAGCCGCGCGACCTGACCCCGCTCCCGCTCCTGGACCCCGTCGCCCAGCGCTTCATGGGCGCCGGACTCGGGGGCGGCGCCCTCGCCGCCGGCCTCGGCTACGGCGTGGGCGAGGTCGTCAGCGCCGCCGCCGGAATCAGCGGCGGAGCCCTCGTGTGGGTCGCCGTCATCGTCCTCGCCCTGCGCACCCCCTCCCGCGCCATCAGCGGCGCCAAGGGCAGCACGGTCAACATCCGCAAGGCCGTCATCAAGCGCAGCCATTTCCACGGCTGAACCCCCGGAGAGGAAACCCGTGTTCGAGATCCGCGTCATCTGCGCCCCGCAGGACACCGAACGTGTCGTCGCCGCACTCGACAGCACCTTCACCACCGGCACCGTGAGCGTCCACCCCACCCGAGACGGCCACCGGAACCGCCTCTACGCCAGGGCCGAGCACCAGCCCGAGACCGCCACCGGCGTCATGCCGTGGACCCACGTGCGCACGGTGGTCGCGTGGCTGGACGCCACCAACGGCACCAACGCGCACGAGACCGGCATGCGCCTGCTCAAGGTCACCGAAGAGACCGGAGAAGTCGCCCAGGCCTACATCGGCATGCAGGGCCAGAACCCCCGCAAGGGCTTCACCCACAGCCCCGGCGACGTCGCCACCGAACTGTGCGACGTGATCCTCGCCGCCATGGTCGCCCTGCACGAATTCGACGACGACCCCGCCGCCCTGCTCAACACGATCGCCGCACACCGCCACAACCGCCTCGCGGACCTGATCGAGAACGAGCCCAGCACCACCCGCCGCTAGCTACGCCAAGGGCGGTCCCCGTCTCGCCAAAGTCCGGGACCGCCCCTGCCAACCAGTCCGCAACAGACCTGTTGGAGGTCACCCAGCATGCCCCATCACACCCGATCCGCGCTGCTGCACGCCGCGCTGGACGCCGCCGCGTGCGGCTGGCCCGTCATCCCCCTGCACCCGCGCTGCAAGGTCCCCGCCCTGCACGGCGAACGCCGCTGCCCGCGTACCGGCGACTGCGCCGAGGGACACCGCACGTTCGAGCAGCGCGCCACCACCGACCCCGCCCGCATCGAACGCTGCTGGGCCACCGGCCCGTTCAACGTCGGCATCGCCACCGGCCCTGCCGGCCTGCTGGTCGTCGACCTCGACACCCTCAAGCCCAAAGACGAAGAGGGCACGCCTGACGGCGCGGCGAACTTCACGGCGCTCTGCGAGCGCGCCGGACAGGCCCTGCCCACCACCCGCCGCATCCGGACCCCCAGCGGCGGAGAACACCTGTACTTCACCGCCCCTCCCGGCGTCCGCTTCACCAACACCACCGGCACCCTCACCCCCAAGGTCGACACCCGCGCCTGGGGCGGACAGGTCGTCGCCCCCGGCAGCCAGACATCACACGGCCCGTACACGCTCCTGGACGACTCGCCCGTGGCAGACCTGCCCGCATGGCTCCAACAAGCCCTGACGGCCACTCGGAAGCGCGTCACAGTGCCAGTCCTGCCCGTTCCCACCCGCGACACCAGCCGGTACGCGACCGCGGTCCTGCAACGCGAGGTAGCGGCCGTGGCCACCACCCCCGAGGGCGGACGACAGGCCGAACTCCTGCGCGCCGTACGGGCGGTGGGCCGGTTCGTAGCCTGGGGCGACCTCGACCGCACCACCGTAGAAGCGGCTTTTACCTGCGGGGGCGAGTCCACGGGACTGCCGCCGGCCGAGTGCCGCGCCACCATCCGCAAGGCCCTGGACTACTCCATCCGCACCGCCTGGCCCCGGGAGACGGCATGACCGCCCCCCAACCCCGCCCCGCAGGTAAAAGCACCACACCCACCCCCAACCCGCCCCGCCCCGCCGAACCAGCGCTGCCCCCGACGGCCGTGGGCGAGCCGAAGGGCGTCGCCGAAGGCGTCCTCATTGCTGTTCGCCCTGACCTGTCACCCGGCGCCGGTCCGTACCCGGTCGCGTGGCTCACCATCTGTGCCCCGCGCGACGCCATCCCGACCGCCACCTCGAAGTGCCTGTGCGGCAGGGATCGCAGGGCGGTCGGCAGGTCTCGCGTCCTGGCCCTGATCGCCGAGCACACCGACCACCGCGGGGAATGTCCGCTCCGCACTCCCCAGGAAGGGAGGACGGCCGCATGACGAACCACTCGGACGCCGACCCCCAGACCGAGGAACTGCCCCCGCCCTCCCATCCCATGGCCGTGGGCCGCCGGCTGCTGCCCGACTGGGAGACCGAGGACGGGCAACTCGTCTACCGGCGCTGGCGCGCGTCCTGGATTCGCTGGAACGGCACCTGCTGGCGCGAGATCGACGAAGCTCAGGTACGCAAAGCCATGTACGAGCGCCTTGAGTACGCCCTCTACGTCGGGCTCAACAAGAAGGGTGAGCCGGAACCGCATCCGTGGGCCCCCACGAAACCGAAGATCAGCAACCTGCTCGACGCCCTCGGATCCATCACCCTGCTGCCCACTGACCTGGACGCCCCCGCATGGCTCGACGGCGCGGGCGCGAGCGAGCAGGGCGACGGGCCGATCGTGGCGTGCGAGAACGGCCTGCTGCGCATCCGCGACCGCGCGCTGCTGCCGCACAGCCCCGGATTCTTCAACCTCGTCTCCGTCCCCTTCACCTACGACCCCACCGCCGTCGCACCGACGTGGGAACACTTCCTGGCGCAGCTCTGGCCCAATGACCCCGACGCCATCCACGCCGTACAGGAATGGTTCGGCTACGTCCTGTCCGGCCGTACCGACCAGCAGAAGATCCTGCTCATGGTCGGCCCCACGCGTTCCGGCAAAGGCACCATTGCCCGCGTCCTCAAAGAGTTGGTCGGCAAGGAGAACCTTGCCGGGCCCACCCTCGCCGGACTCGGCACCAACTTCGGCCTGTCCACGCTCGTCGGCAAGCCCCTCGCGGTCATCTCGGACGCCCGGCTGTCCGGCAACGACAACAGCCAGGTCGTGGAACGGTTGTTGACGATCTCCGGTGAGGACACGATCGACGTCGATCGCAAATACCGCGCCGTGTGGACCGGCAAGCTGCCCACCCGGCTGATGATCCTGTCCAACGAACTCCCGCAGTTCGGCGACTCCTCCGGGGTCATCGCCAAACGGTTCGTGCTGCTCAACATGACGGTGTCGTGGCTGGGCAAGGAAGACCCGACCCTCATGGACAAGCTCGTTGCGGAGATGCCCGGCATCCTCAACTGGGCACTGGAAGGCCTCGCCCGCCTCCAGCGAACGGGCCGGATCACCGAACCCAAGTCCAGCCGCGAAGCCGTCACCACCATGCAGGACACCGCATCACCCACCAGCGCGTTCGTCCGCGAACGCTGCACCACCGGACCCGCATGCAGCGTGCCCGTGGACACGCTGTGGACGGTCTGGCGCGAGTGGGCCGAGGACAACGGCGTCCGCCCCGGAACCAAGCAGGTGTTCGGCCGCAACCTGCTCTCCGTGGTCCCCCAGCTCAACCGCACACGCCCCCGCGACGCCTACGGGCAGCAGGTGGCCATCTACAGCGGGATCACTCTCAACCAACGCGAACCACATCTGCCTGAGTCGTGACTCATCGCGACTCAGGGACCCGCCAACCCGGTCTGAGTCGCGATGAGTCGCGACTCAGACCAATGTGATTCCAACTGTGGAGGACGTCTGTGAGCCCGCTCCCCCTCCCTTCGGAGACTGATCCCCGCGCCATCCTCCGGGGTGGCCTTCCGGACCGGTACCTCGAGCCCGAGGACATCGCCGTGATCTTCGGCGTGTCCTTGGAAACCGTCTACCAGTGGCGCAAGAAGCGCACCGGACCGCCCGGATTCCGCATCGGCAAGCACCTTCGATACGACCCCGCCGACGTCCGCGCCTACGTCACCGAACGAAAGACCGCCGACCAGGCCGTCGCCTGACCCCGCGCGACACCGCATCGCTTCCCAAGGGAGGGCCACACCGTGGCCCTCCCTTCCGCATGCCCAGAAGGGAACGCCACCGCATGGCAGGCCACATCCAAGACCGCTGGTTCAAGACCGAGACCAACGCCGCGGGCAGGACCGTCCGTGTGAAGAGTGAACGCCACGGGTCCGGCCTCCGCTACCGCGCCCGATACATCGGCCCCGACGGAACCGAGAAGTCGAAAAGCTTCCTCGACGGGCAAAAGCGTCTCGCCGAGAAGTGGCTGACGAAGATCGAAGCCGACATGGACAGCGGCCGGTACATCGACCCGAACGCCGGCCGGACTACCTTCCGGCAGTACGCCGAGAGGTGGCTTGCGGCACAGACAACGGAGATGACCACACGCGAGTCCGTAGACGTGCAGCTCCGCCGTCACGCCATTCCCTACATGGGATCGCGCCCCCTCGGTTCGTTCAAGCCCGAGCACATCCGCGATTGGCTCAGTGAGTTGGAGCGCGCCGTACCCGCGTCCTCGTACCGCCGAGTCATCTACGCGAGCGTGTCGGCCGTATTCACCGCAGCAGTGGACGACGACCACCTGCACCGGAACCCGTGCAAGGCCAGCACTGTGCGTGCTCCGGCTCCAAACCAGCGCCGGGTGTCTCCGTGGACAGCGGAGCGTACGTTCGCCGTGCGTGCCGCCCTGCCGTGGCGATATCGGGCAGCGGTCGATCTCGGTGCCGGCTGCGGCCTGCGCCAGGGGGAAATCTTCGGGCTCCCCGCGGACGAAATCCGCTTTGACACCGGCTGGCTGCACATCGGCTATCAGGTCAAGGTCGCTGGTGGAAAGCTCGTCTTCGCCCCGCCCAAGCGCGACAAGGAGCGGGACGTACCGCTACCGAACCGGGTCGCTCACACGCTCAAGGCCCACATGGACGCGCATCCGCCGGTGGAGGTCACCCTGCCGTGGCTTCGTCCGGACGGTGACCCCATGACGAAGCGTCTGCTGTTCCTGCGCACCGACGGGAACGGCGCTGTTAGGCGCACGGACTTCAACGTCCGCTACTGGAAGCCCGCGCTCGTCGCCGCCGGCGTCATCCCCGCCCCCGAACCAGGTGACCGCTTCCAGGCGGCACGAGAGCACGGGATGCACGCACTGAGGCACTTCTACGCGTCCGTGCTCCTGGACGCCGGCGAGAACGTTAAGGCGTTGAGTAGCTACCTGGGGCACACGGACCCTGGCTTCACGCTCCGGGTCTACACGCACCTGCTGCCGAGCAGCGAAGGCCGCGCCCGGCGGGCCGTAGACAGCCTGTACGACGGCACCGTTTCCGGGGCGGACGGCCCACAGACGGCCCAGGGGCAGTGAGGACAGCCGCGGGGCCCACGGTCACCGACCGTGGGCCCCGCGTACTGGACGCCAAAAAATGCCTCTGACCTGCGCCTACAGCACCGGCAGGTTCTTCCGCAGCTCGAAGGCGGTGACCTCGGAGCGGTACTCCTCCCACTCCGCCTTCTTGTTGCGCAGGAAGAAGTCGAAGACGTGCTCGCCGAGGGTCTCGGCGACGAGTTCGCTGCGCTGCATGAGGTTCAGCGCCTCGCCGAGGTTCTGCGGGAGGGGCTCGATGCCCATGGCCCGGCGCTCGCCGTCCGAGAGGGCCCAGACGTCGTCGTCGGCGCCCGGCGGGAGCTCGTAGCCCTCCTCGATGCCCTTCAGGCCCGCGGCCAGGAGCAGCGCGTACGCGAGGTACGGGTTCGCGCCCGAGTCGATCGAGCGGACCTCGACGCGCGCCGAGCCGGTCTTGCCGGGCTTGTACATGGGCACGCGGACGAGCGCGGAGCGGTTGTTGTGGCCCCAGCAGATGTACGAGGGGGCCTCGCCGCCGGCGCCCGCGGTGCGCTCGGAGCCGCCCCAGATGCGCTTGTAGGAGTTGACCCACTGGTTGGTGACGGCGGAGATCTCTCCGGCGTGCTTCAGGAGGCCGGCGATGAAGGAGCGGCCGACCTTGGAGAGCTGGTACTCCGAGCCGGACTCGTAGAACGCGTTGCGGTCGCCCTCGAAGAGGGAGAGGTGCGTGTGCATACCGCTGCCCGGGTACTCCGAGAACGGCTTCGGCATGAAGGTGGCCTGGACACCCTGCTCCAGCGCGACCTGCTTCATGATCAGCCGGAAGGTCATGATGTTGTCGGCCGTGGAGAGCGCGTCGGCGTAGCGCAGGTCGATCTCCTGCTGGCCGGGGGCGCCCTCGTGGTGGCTGAACTCGACCGAGATGCCCATCGACTCCAGCATGGTGATGGCCTGACGCCGGAAGTCCTGGCCGACGTTCTGCGGGGTGTGGTCGAAGTAGCCGGAATAGTCGGCGGGGGTGGGCCGCGAGCCGTCCAGCGGGCGGTCCTTCAGCAGGAAGAACTCGATCTCGGGGTGGGTGTAGAAGGTGAAGCCCAGATCCGAGGTCCTGGCGAGGGCGCGCTTGAGGACATAGCGCGGGTCCGCGAAGGACGGGGAGCCGTCCGGCATGAGGATGTCGCAGAACATCCGGGCCGTGCCGGGGGCCTCGGCGCGCCAGGGCAGCACCTGGAAGGTGGACGGGTCCGGCTTGGCGATCATGTCCGACTCGTACACGCGGGCGAAGCCCTCGATGGCCGAGCCGTCGAAGCCGATGCCCTCGTCGAAGGCCTGTTCCAGCTCCGCCGGGGCCACTGCCACCGACTTGAGGAAGCCGAGCACGTCCGTGAACCACAGACGTACAAACCGGATGTCACGCTCCTCCAGCGTCCGGAGCACGAACTCCTGCTGCTTGTCCATCTTCCGCTTCCACCCATCCTTGCTGGTCAGGCCGCCTGCTCCCACGCCTCGAAGACGATCGGCGCACCTGAGCATCCCACCACAACACCATTTCATGCGCGTTGCGGACCATGATCGGCCGGGCGACCTCGGTCTGAACGCCTCGCGTACGGCAGGTGTCCTGCTCTGTCACACATACTGCCTGCTCACAGGCGCCCCCGTAAGGGCCGGCCTGAACTCTCTCGCCCCACGGGCTTTAATTTGCATCTCAGATGCAAGTTTTATTAGTGTGCGATGCAGACAGGGCGCAACCCACCGTTCCCGCCCCGGCTTTGAGGAGTCCTGATGCTGTCCGAACAATCCGCCTCCACCGTGCGCGCGACCCTTCCCGTGGTCGGCGCCGCCATCGGTGAGATCACCGGGCGTTTCTACGCCGGACTGTTCACCGCCCACCCCGAGCTGCTCCGCGACCTGTTCAACCGCGGCAACCAGGCCGCGGGAACCCAGCGTCAGGCCCTGGCGGGATCCATCGCCGCCTTCGCCACCTATCTGGTCGAACACCCCGACGAGCGGCCCGACGCGATGCTGAGCCGCATCGCCCACAAGCACGCCTCCCTCGGCGTCTCGCCCGAGCAGTACAAGGTCGTGCACGAGCACCTCTTCGCCGCCATCGTCGACGTGCTCGGCGACGCGGTCACCGCGGAGGTCGCAGCCGCCTGGGACGAGGTCTACTGGCTCATGGCGAACGCCCTGATCGCCCTCGAGAAGCGGCTGTACGACGAGAACGCGGACGACGGGGCCCTGCACCCGTGGGTGGTCACCGAGCGCGTCGAGGAGACCGCCGACGTCGCCACCTTCCGGATCCGCCCGGCCGACGGCGGAGCCCTGCCGGACTTCCGCGCGGGCCAGTACGTCTCCGTCGGCGTCGAACTCCCGGACGGCGCCCGCCAGATACGTCAGTACAGCCTCTCCAGCGCGCCCGGCTCCCCGGTGCGCCAGATCAGCGTCAAGCGGGTCCGCGCGGAGGAGAACGCCGGCGCGACCAGCCCCGAGGGCGAGGTCTCCAACCATCTGCACGCGCACGTCCGCGAGGGCAGCGTCCTCGAGGTCTCCGCGCCGTACGGCGACCTGGTCCTCGACGACACGGACGCCCCGCTCCTCCTCGCCTCCGCGGGCATCGGCGTCACCCCGGTGATCGCCATGCTGGAGCAACTGACGATCACCGGCCACAAGGCCCCCGTCACCGTCGTGCACGCCGACCGCTCCCCCGCCGAGCACGCGCTGCGCGCGGACCACGAGGCGTTCGCGGGCAAGCTCGCCGACGCGGAGACCCACTTCTGGTACGAGCAGGCCGAGCCGGGCCACCCCGCCGAGCGGACCGGTCTGGTCGACCTCTCCGGAGTGACCGTGCGGCCGGGCACGCACGCCTACCTGTGCGGTCCGCTGCCCTTCATGCGCGCGGTACGGACCCAGCTCCTCGCCAAGGGCGTGCCCGCCTCCGACATCCACTACGAGGTGTTCGGACCGGACCTCTGGCTGGCCCAGGCGTAGGACCTGTCGGGCGGCTCCCGGGACACCCGGCAGCCACGGGGTCCGGCACGCACCGGACCCCGCTCACCCGGCACGCACGGGCACCAGCGCGGGACGCGTACGGGCAACCGGACCGCTAAGGCCTGCGGGTGATGCCGAGCAGCACGGGCCCGGTCGGCTCGGCGACCACGTCGGCGATGGTCAGCGGGTCCAGAGAGGCGTAGAAGGCTTCCTGGGCCCGCCTCAGCGCACCCCGCAGCCGGCACGCGGAGACGAGCGGGCACGGCGTGGCCCCCTCGCACTCGACGACGTCGCCCTCCCCCTCGAAGGAGCGCACGATCGCGCCGACGGACTCCCCGCGCCCCTTCTCGGTGAGCGTGAGACCGCCTCCCCTGCCGCGCCGGGCATCGAGCAGTCCGAGGTGCTGGAGTTCGGCGACGACCTTGGCGGTGTGCGTGTAAGGGACCCGCATGTCGTCCGCGACCTCGCGCGTGGTGGGCGACGAGTCGCCGACGACGGCCAGTCGCATCAGAACACGAAGGGCCAGGTCGGTGGATCGCAGCAGCCGCATACCCGACAGCGTAGGTAATGCGCATCTGCGGTTCAAATTCTCCGGCCGGTCTCCCGCCGGACACCCCTTCGGCCCGGCCGCGGTCGCCGGGCACCCGGCCCCGGTCACCCTTTCTTCCCCTTTCTTCGGCCAATCCGCTGCCCTACCCGCCGACGCCCCGTCCTTCCCGATTACGATCGGCGGACCCGCCCGTCCCATCCCCATAAGGACTCACCATGGGTTCCGCCAAGAACACCAGCACCGGATCGCGCAAGGCACGCATCGAGGAGCTGCGCCGTGCCGAGCGCGCCCGTGAGCGGCGCAACCGGATCCTCGTGATCGCGGCCAGTACGGTCGTCGCCGCCGGTCTCGTCGTCGGCGGTGTCGCGCTCGTCCACGCGCAGTCGGACGACGGCAAGAAGAGCACGGCGAGCGACTCGAAGGCGGCGTCGGGGCACTTCGTCACGGGCGCGGACGGTGTGAAGACCTGGAAGGGCACGCTGACGCGCAACCACGTCGCGAAGACCGTCACGTACCCGATGGAGCCGCCGGTCGGCGGTGACCACAACCAGGTCTGGATGAACTGCAACGGCGACGTCTACGCCAAGGCGGTCAACAACATGAACGCCGTGCACTCCCTGGAGCACGGGGCGGTCTGGGTGACGTACAACAGCAAGGCGTCCGACGCCGATGTGAAGGCGCTCGCGGCGAAGGTCAAGAAGACCCCCTACACGCTGATGAGCCCGGTCGAGGACCAGAAGGACCCGATCATGCTCAGCGCCTGGGGCAAGCAGCGCACGGTGACCGGCGCGAGCGACAAGAACGTCGACGCGTTCTTCGCCGACTTCGTGCAGGGCAAGCAGACGCCCGAGCCGGGCGCGGCCTGCACCAACGGTCTGTCCCAGTGAGGCACATCGGGTGGATCGCGGGCACCGCGGCGGCCGTGCTCGTCGCGGCGGGGGCGATCACGTACGCGGTCGCCGCCGGCGACGACTCCGGGACGCGGGCACCGGCCGCGGACTCGGCGGACGCGGGCTTCGCCCGGGACATGGCGGTCCACCACCAGCAGGCCGTCGAGATGTCGTACATCGTGCGGGACCGCACCAAGGACGTGGAGGTACGGCGTCTCGCCTACGACATCGCGCAGACGCAGGCCAACCAGCGCGGCATGCTGCTCGGCTGGCTCGACCTGTGGGAGCTGCCGAAGGTGTCCGCGGACGCGCCGATGACCTGGATGGGCATGGGTGACATGGCGTCCGGCAAGGACGGCTCGCTGATGCCGGGCATGGCCACCGACACCGAGATGAAGCGGCTCGGCACGCTCAACGGGAAGCAGGCCGAGGTCTTCTACCTCCAGCTGATGACCGACCACCACAAGGGCGGTATCCACATGGCCGAGGGCTGTGTCGCCAAGTGCACCGTCGGCGTGGAGAAGCGCCTCGCGCAGGGCATGGTCGACGCCCAGCAGTCGGAGATCAAGATGATGGCCGACCTGCTGAAGGAGCGCGGCGCGAAGGCGCGCGACTAGAACCTGTCGCTCAAGTCGCAGAAGGGCCGCGGCGCTCGGGGCGCGGGAAGGCGACGGCGCCGTAGCCGTGTGGGAGCGCGACGGCCGGCGGACGGGACTGCGGAAACGGGTCCGGGGCAGCGCCCCGGACCCGTTCACCCCCTCCGCCGTATGGTCAACTGCGCCAGTCCGTAGCGCACTTCAGGCTGACGTCGGTCGGTACGAGCCGTTCCATCGAGCCGGGCCGCCCGTGGGTGACGGCGAGCTGGGCCTGGTTCAGGTAGCCGATGAAGAGCTGGGTGTGGGCGGGCATGGCCGCCGGGTCGTAGATGAAGACGACGGTGCCGTCGGCCCGCCGCTCCCGCTTCACGACCTTGTCGACCCCCGCTCCCGAGCCGTGCCGGTCGACCCGGGTGTGGTCGTCCGGGCCCTTGCAGAACACCCCGGTCTTCACGAGGACGGGGAATCCCGCCTTGCGCAGCGCCTTCTGGAGTCCCGCCGGGTTCTTGAAGTACTGCTCCTTGGTCCAGGTCACCGCGACCGTGCCGTCCGACCGCTTGGCGACGGTGAACGCCACGGCCTCGGTGCTCCCGCCCGTGGGCGGCGCGGTGGACGGGTGGCCGTAACCCGGCGCGCCGAGCGCGAGGCCCACGGCCGCCGTGACGCCCACGGCCGCGGAGGCCACCTGCCGGCGCCGCCGCCGGACCGCGCGGCCCTCGGCCACGATCCGCTCGACGGGCACCGCCATGGTGATGTCGTCGAGGGACCCCCTCAGAGCGTCCAGGACGTCCCTGTCGCCGTCGGTTCCGTTCATGATCCTGCCTCCGGTGTGTCGAGGGTGACGAGATGGCCGCGGAGTGTCCCGACGGCCCGTGCCAGATGGGCGGTCACGGTTCCGGGAGCGATCCCGAGCGTCTTCGCCGTGGTCGCGGTGTCGAGGTCGAGGAAGACCCGCAGGGCGACGACCTCCCGCTGTCTGCGCGGCAGTTCGCGCAGTACGGCCAGCAGCGCGGGGTCGAGCCCCGCGCCGCCGGACTCCACGGCCGCCTCCCGCCCGTCGTGGTCGCCGAGCGCGACCTCGTGCCGGCGCCGACGCCACCACGAGATACGGGTGTTGAGCGCCGTCCGGACGATCCACGCGCGGGGAGCGGGATGGCCGCGGACCCGGGGCCAGGCCGCCCAGGCCCTGGAGAAGGCCTCGGCCACCAGGTCCTCGGCGAGCTGCCGGTCGCCCACCGCGGCGAGGACCGCCCGCAGGCAGACGTCCCGTCCGCTCCGGTAGAACTCTTCGAACTCCAGCTCCTTCACACCCCCAACACGCCGCGGGGACTCGATCCGCTTACAGAAGCCGGGCACCTCTTTACAGCGCCCGGAACGGGACCGAGGGAAAACCCTTGACTATGAGCAAGGGCCCCTTCCAAATCGTCCCAAATGATCGCCAATCGCGGCCACTTGGTCTTTCCTTGGCTTTTCCATTCCCCTGACATGAACCGTTCACCGAAAGAGTGACCCCCATCTGTGATCCATTCCTCACGCTCTGACAGGGAGTGAGGCTCTCGCGTGGATCACCGACCAACCACTACATGCGACGAACCGCATCGCAGGGGGTTCTATGAGATCCAACCGCGCCACCGCGCGCGCCGGAGTGAGCATGGCGGCGACACTGCCTCTGCTCGCCGGTGCGCTGGCGCTCGGCATACCCGCGGCACACGCCACGGACGGCCCGAGCCGGGACACCCTCACGGGCACCAGGCCCGCGTGGGCGACGGCGAAGGCGGACAAGGGAGCGGCGTCCGACAGCTCCCAGCTCTCGGCCCGGGTGTACTTCGCCGGCCGGGACGCCAAGGGTCTGGCGGCATACGCCAGGTCCGTGTCCGACCCGCACTCGGCTTCGTACGGGAAATACCTCAGCGCCAAGAAGGCGCAGGCACGTTTCGGCGCCACCAAGGCCCAGGTCACCGCGGTGACCGACTGGCTCAAGTCGGCGGGCCTGAAGGTCACCGGAACGACGCAGCACTACGTCTCGGTGACCGGCGACGTTGCCGCCGCCGAGAAGGCGTTCAGCACGCAGCTGCACAACTACACCAAGGGCAACAAGACTTACCGGGCGCCGTCGAAGACGGCTTCCGCGCCCGCCGCCCTGAACGGCGCCGTCCTGACCGTCACCGGCCTGGACAACGCTCCGCACAAGGCGCAGCACGCTGATCAACTGCCGGGTCCGGACGCGGTGTTCAAGAACTCCGGGCCGTTCTCCTCGTACTACGGCTCGAACACCGCGAGCACCCTGCCGGACGCCTACGGGAAGAAGATCCCGTACGCGATCCAGGGGTACACCGGCAAGCAGCTGCGCGCGGCGTACGGAGCGGGCAAGCGCACCGGCAAGAACGTGCGCGTCGCCATCACGGACGCGTTCGCCTCGCCGACCATCGCCTTCGACGCGGCGACCTACGCCGGGAAGCACGGCGACGCCGCGTACTCCAGCGGTCAGCTCCGTCAGGTGCTGCCCGACACGTACACGAAGACCGAGGAGTGCGGAGCGTCCGGCTGGTACGGCGAGGAGACCCTCGACGTCGAGGCCGTGCACGCCGTCGCGCCGGGCGCGAGCATCACGTACGTGGGTGCCGCGTCCTGCTACGACGACGACCTGCTCGCCTCGCTCAACAAGATCGTCGACGGGCACCTGGCCGACATCGTCTCCAACTCGTGGGGCGACATCGAGGCCAACCAGACCCCGGACCTGGCTGCCGCCTACGACCAGACCTTCCAGTTCGGCGCGGTCGAGGGCATCGGCTTCTACTTCTCCTCCGGTGACAACGGTGACGAGGTCGCCAACACCGGTACGAAGCAGGTCGACACCCCGGCCAACTCGGCGTGGGTGACGGCGGTCGGCGGTACCTCGCTGGCGGTCGGCAAGGGCGACAAGTACCTGTGGGAGACCGGCTGGGGCACCGAGAAGGCCACGCTGTCCACGGACGGCAAGAGCTGGACCGGGTTCCCGGGCGCGTTCACCTCGGGTGCGGGCGGTGGCACCAGCAAGACCGTGGCGGAGCCCTTCTACCAGAAGGGTGTCGTCCCGAACGCGCTGGCCAAGGCCAACAACGCCGCGGGTAACCGGGTCGTCCCGGACATCTCGGCGATCGCCGACCCCAACACCGGTTTCAAGGTCGGCCAGACGCAGACCTTCCCGGACGGGTCGGAGCAGTACAGCGAGTACCGGATCGGCGGCACCTCGCTGGCCGCTCCGGTGATCGCGGCCGTCCAGGCGCTCGCCCAGGAGGCGCGCGGCGGCAAGGCGATCGGTTTCGCCAACCCGTCGATCTACTCCAAGTTCGGCTCGAAGGCGTACCACGACGTCACGGACAACCCCACGGGCTCCGGACTCGCCGTGGCGCGCGTCGACTTCGTGAACGGCTTCGACGCCTCGGGCGGTCAGGCTGTCTCCGTCCGCAGCCTCGGCAAGGACAGCTCGCTGTCGGCCGTGAAGGGCTACGACGACGTCACCGGTGTGGGCTCCCCCGCCCCGGGCTACGTCGACTCGTTCAGCCGCCGCTGACCGGCGTTTGACGGACGATGCGCCCGCCTCCCCGGTGGAGGCGGGCGCATCGCGCGTTCTCCGCCGTGGGAGGCGGCCGCCACACACCCCGCGCCACCCCATCGCGTCGCTCTGACGATTACACTGGCCGGGTGCCTCCACTGAACTTCCGGTCGCTCTATCAGCACGGCTTCGCGCGCGTCGCCGCCTGCACGGGCCACACCGTCATCGCGGACCCGTACGCCAACGCCGAGGCGGTCCTGCGCCAGGCGCGCCGGTGCGCCGGTGAGGGTGTCGCCGTCGCCGTCTTCCCGGAGATGGGGCTGTGCGGCTACTCGATCGAGGACCTGCTGCTCCAGGACGCGCTGCTCGACCAGGTCGAGGAGGCGCTCCGAACCGTGGTGACGGGGTCGGCGGAACTCCTGCCGGTCCTGGTCGTGGGCGCCCCGCTGCGCCACCGCAACCGGGTCTACAACTGCGCGGTGACCGTGCACCGCGGCCGGATCCTCGGTGTCGTACCCAAGTCGTACCCGCCGAACTACCGGGAGTTCTACGAACGCCGGCAGATCGCGGCGGGCGACGACGAGCGCGGCGGCACGATCCGGATCGGCGGGGAGTCGGTGCCGTTCGGCGTGGACCTGCTGTTCGCCGCCGAGGACGTGCCGGGCCTGGTGCTGCACACGGAGATCTGCGAGGACATGTGGGTGCCGGTGCCGCCGAGCGCCGAGGCGGCCCTGGCGGGCGCCACCGTCCTCGCCAACCTCTCCGGCAGCCCGATCACCGTCGGCCGGGCCGAGGACCGCAAGCTGATGTGCCGTTCGGCGTCCTCACGCTGCATCGCCGCGTACGTCTACGCGGCGGCCGGACTGGGCGAGTCGACCACCGACCTGTCCTGGGACGGCCAGACCATGATCTACGAGAACGGGACGCTGCTGGCCGAGTCCGACCGCTTCCCGCTCGACGACCAGTTCGCCGTGGCGGACGTCGACCTCGACCTGCTGCGGCAGGAACGGAGCCGGACGGGCAGTTTCGACGACAACCGGCGCACCCACGCCGCCCGCACCGCCGACTTCCGTACGCTGTCGTTCCGGCTCGACCCGCCGACCGGCGACCTGGGTCTGCGGCGCCGTATCGAGCGCTTCCCGTTCGTGCCCGCGGACCCCGACCGGCTGGCCCAGGACTGCTACGAGGCGTACAACATCCAGGTCACGGGGCTTCAGCAGCGGCTCGCGGCGATCGGCGGCCCGAAGGTGGTCATCGGGGTGTCCGGCGGTCTCGACTCCACGCACGCGCTGATCGTCGCCGCCCGCGCGATGGACCGGGCGGGCCGCCCGCGCGGCGACATCCTCGCCTTCACCCTGCCCGGCTTCGCCACCAGCGACCACACCAAGGGCAACGCGCACGAGCTGATGCGCTCCCTCGGCGTCACCGCGGCCGAGCTGGACATCACGCCGACCGCCCGGCTGATGCTGGCGGAGATGGACCACCCCTTCGCCTCCGGCGAGCCCGTGTACGACGTCACCTTCGAGAACGTGCAGGCCGGACTGCGCACCGACTACCTGTTCCGGCTCGCCAACCAGCGCGACGGCATCGTGCTCGGCACCGGTGACCTGTCGGAGCTGGCGCTCGGCTGGTCCACGTACGGCGTGGGCGACCAGATGAGTCACTACAACGTCAACTCGGGTGTGCCGAAGACGCTCATCCAGCATCTGATCCGCTGGGTCATCGGCAGCCACCAGTTCGGCGAGGACACCGACCGGACGCTCGCCGCGATCCTCGACACGGAGATCAGCCCGGAGCTCGTACCGGGCGAGGAGATGCAGTCCACCGAGTCGAAGATCGGCCCGTACGCGCTGCACGACTTCACCCTCTTCCACGTGCTGCGCTACGGCTTCAGGCCGTCGAAGATCGCCTTCCTGGCCTGGCACGCGTGGCACGACCCGGACGCGGGCGCCTGGCCGCCGGGCTTCCCCGAGGCCGAGCGGGTCGCGTACGACCTGCCGGAGATCCGGCGCTGGCTGGAGGTGTTCTGCCGCCGCTTCTTCGGTTTCGCGCAGTTCAAGCGCTCGGCCATGCCGAACGGGCCGAAGGTCTCGGCCGGTGGTTCGCTCTCGCCGCGCGGCGACTGGCGCGCGCCGTCCGACAGTTCGGCCCGTGTCTGGCTGCGCGACCTGGCCCGCTTCGACCCCCCGGAGACCGAGGCCTGACCTCCCGCGGGGGACGGCCGACCTCCCCGGAGAGGCCGACTTCCCTGGGAACCGCTGAGCTGCCCGGAGAACGACTGACTTCACCGGGCACGGCTGACTCCCGTGGGGACGTCCGCCCTCTTCGGGACGGCTGACTTCTTCGGGGTCCGAGGGCTGGCCCGGGGACCGAAGGCTGACTCCTGCGGGGGAAGGTTGGCCTTCCCCCGAGGTCCACCGACCTTCGCAGGGGACGGCTGACTTTCTCGGGAACGGCCGACCTCCCCGGATGCGGCCCCTGGCCGGTGCTACGTGCTGCCGGCCGCGCGGGGCGAGCCGGTGCGGCAGCCCGGCGGGGTGGCTCACCCGGCCGGGAGGCGGCGCCGCCCGGGGACACCGCCGTCAGGCGACGCCGTCAGGCGTCCTCACCGGTGCGCGTGTTCCGTGGGCGCCGGCAGGTGGGTGGCGACGAGGCGGCCGGGTGCCCCCGCGACCGCCGCCGCGCGGCGGCGGTCGACCGAGTACGCCGCTCCGGCGACCGCCAGGCCGAGCACGGCGAGGGCGGCTCCGGCGAGCGCCGGGGAGGTGGCGCCGAAGCCCGCCGCCAGGGCGAGCCCGCCGATCCACGCGCCGCCCGCGTTGGCGAGGTTGAACGCCGCCTGGTTGGCGGAGGACGCGAGGGAGGGCGCGGCGGCGGCCTTCTCCATGACCATGAGTTGGAGGGGCGAGCCGGTGACGAAGGCGGCCGTGCCGAGCAGCACCACCGCCAGGGCCGCGCTCCACTCCGTACGCATCAGCACCGGGAAGGCGGCCAGCACGACCACCAGCGAGGCGAGGCCGCCGAACAGGGTGCGGCGCATCGCGTGGTCCGCGAGGCGCCCGCCCAGCAGGTTGCCCGCCGTCGCGCCGACCCCGAAGAGCGCCAGCAGCGGTGTGACGCTGCCCTCGGCGTATCCGGCCGCGTCCGTGAGCATCGGCGTGATGTAGCTGTACGCGGAGAAGAGGGCGGCGAAGCCCGCGACCGTGGTCCCGAGGGCGAGCCAGACGGGCAGCGGGCGCAGGGCGGCGAGTTCGCCGCGCAGGCCGCCGGCGGGAGTGTGCGCGGGGGTGTGCGGGATCAGCAGGACCAGCGAGGCGATGGCGGCCACGCCGATCAGGCTCACCCCGAGGAAGGTGGCCCGCCAGCCCAGGTGCTGCCCCACGAGGGTGGCGGCCGGAACACCGGCGATGTTCGCGACGGTCAGGCCGAGGAACATCAGCGACACGGAGCGGGCCTTGCGCTCGGGGGCGACCAGGCCGGTGGCGACGACGGCGCCGACGCCGAAGAAGGCGCCGTGCGGCAGACCGCTCAGGAAGCGGGCGGCGAGCAGCCAGTTCTGGTCGGGGGCGAGGGCGGACAGCGCGTTGCCGGCGACGAAGAGACCCATCAGGGCGATGAGGACCTTGCGGCGGGACATCCGGGCGGTGGCCGCGGCGAGCAGCGGGGCGCCGATGACGACGCCGAGCGCGTACGCGGAGACCAGATGTCCGGCGGCCGGGATGGATATGTGCAGGTCGTCGGCGACGTCGGGCAGCAGGCCCATCATGGCGAACTCGGTGGTGCCGATGCCGAAGGCGCCCACGGCGAGGGCGAGCAGGGCCAGAGGCATGAGGGGCCTTTCCAAGGAGCGGGGACGAGCGGGGCTCCGTACGCGCGCGGGCGGCGTGCGGGAACACCCGCGGGCACGGACACGCCCGCGCACAGCCGTGTGCGCGGGTCGCGGATCACAGGTCGAACGTTCATTAAGTTCAGCCGGTGAACAAAGTATGCCCGGTCCAGTATTCCAGGAGATGGAGAGCGCGATTCCAGGAGGTTAAGACGCGCCGGCGCCGACCTTGACGCGGGCCGCGACGGGGTCGATCAGCTCGACGTCGTCGGCGTGCTCGCGGTGCGCCCGGACGTCCCAGCCGGGACCCGAGGACACCGTGGAGCTCGGGATCGTGCCCCTCGGCGCGTCTCTGAAGATCCCGCCGGGCGGGGGCTTCTGGGGTCTACGACGAACATCAGGTCGTCGTGGAGAACTGGCACGCCGAGCTCTGGCTCGACGACGCCGACAGCGTCGCGACTCACCTCAAGGTCTGGCGCACCCTCCGCGAGTCAGCCGTCTTCGGCACCGACGCCCAGAACCTGATCAGCCGTGCGCGCCGGGACCTCGACGTCACCGGGCAACACACTTAGGTCGCGCCGGCCAGGTCGTGGGCATAGGTGACGTCGCGTGCGAGGAGAGTCTTGTAGAGGACCTCGGCACGCTGACCCGCGCGGGCAGCCTGCTCGGCCTGGCCGCACGCGCTCGCCGCGCCCCGCAACACGGCCAGCGCGACGACGAGCGAGGCCTGGATCTGCTGCGGTCGATCGGCGTAGCGACTCAGGTGCCGAACCGAGCGGTCGGCCAGGTCACGGGCGGGTTCCGTTTCACCGCTCTCGGCGAGCAGCCGCGCCCGCCAGGCCATCAGCAGTCCATGCGCCGGCCCGTACCGGCCGGGGTCCTCGGCCTCGGCCGCACGTATCCGCTCGAGGGCGACGACGGCGCGCGCGTCGGTCGGCGGCAGATCGTCGGCGCCCATGCCCACGTCACGCGCCGCGCGCAGAAACGCCCGGCGGGGCACGACAGTCGGCGCATCGGCCGCCCGTGAGGCGGGTGCGGCGGGCGGCGGGCGGCGAAACCCGTCGCGTTCGGCCTGGAGCGCGCGTATCAGCTCCGCATACCGTGGTCCTTCGCCGGCCACCGGACCGAGCAGGGCGATCGCCTCGTCGAGCGCGGCCACAGCCTCCCGCAACTGCCCGCCGACCGTCTGCAAGCGGCTGAGCACCTGGAGCGTTCGGGCCACCTCGGCGACTTCGAACACGCCGTCGCGCAGATGGCCGCGCAGCACGTCGAGTACCCCATGACATGCCGTGACCGTGTCGGCCAGCGCCTGCTCCGCCGCGGCGTCCCACAGGCCCTTGATGCGCTGCTCGGCCATCGTGTCGGCGGTGGCGGCCAGCGGGAAGACCATCAGCCGTGCCCGGGCCTGGCGCCCGCGCGCGCCGTACGCCTGGCCGGCGGCGATCGCGGCTGTCTCGTACACCTGCGCCGCGTCTGCGTGCCGACCTGCCGAACCCAGCGCGGGCACCAGCATCCCGGCCCACATACCCACGTCCCCGACGACATCGTCGAACAGCACGGCATCGCCGCGCGCCGCGTCGAGCATCTCGACGCACAACGACCAGCAGCGCAGCGCCGTGCGCTCGACGCCGTCGCGCTCGGCGGGCATCGCGAACGTCGACAGCCGCCGCCACAAGGCCCGCGCCAGGCGCCGCCGGTTCGGCAGCGCGCCGTCCAGCTCCAGCAACCGTTCCGCGGCCTCAACCGCCCGCAGGGCCGCGTCGGCCGCCTCCGGCGTGACCGGCCCCCGTCGCAGCGCCACCTCGTCGGCCAGGTCGCTCAACCCGTCCACAGCCGGCCCGGTCGGCACACCCGGCTCGCCCGCGTCCCTCCGTCTGAACCGCATCGACCATGGTTACCGCACATGGCCGGCGGACATCAGGCCGAAACTCGCCGAGTCGAGCACGACCGGGCGCGCGGCCGGGCGAATGCCGCCCGAACCAGGCACGGGCTCCAGGTGAGCAAAGCCTGCCGGGCCCCGTATTCCAGAAGATGGAGAACGGTTCCAGGAGGTCAAGACGCGCCGGCGCCGACCTTGACGCGGGCCGCGATGGGGAGGTGGTCGCTGCCGGTCGCGGGCAGGGTCCACGAGGTCACCGGGTCGATGCCCTTGACCATGATCTGGTCGATCCGGGCCATCGGGAACGACGCCGGCCAGCTGAACCCGAAGCCGCTGCCCACCGCGCCCTGCGTGGAACGCATCTGCGCGGTGACCGCGTTCAGGGCCCGGTCGTTCATCGTGCCGTTGAGGTCACCGAGCAGGACGACCTGCTTCAGCGGCTCGCCGGCGATCGCCTCACCCAGCGCGTCCGCGCTCTTGTCACGCTGCCGTGCGGTGAACCCGGCCTCCATCTTCACGCGCACCGAGGGCAGATGGGCCACGAACACCGCGACCCGGCCGGCCGGCGCCGACACGGTCGCGCGCATGGCACGCGTCCAGCCCAGCTTGATGTCCACCGGCCGGATGTCACTGAGCGGGTACTTGCTCCACAGCCCGACCGTGCCCTGCACCGAGTGGTACTTGTACGTCGCCGCGAGCGCCCTCTCGTACACCGGGACCGCCGAGGCCGTCAGCTCCTCCAGGGCGAGCACGTCGGCGCCGGAGGCGGCCACGTCACGGGCGGTGCCGGACGGGTCCGGGTTTCCGGCGTTGACGTTGTGGGTGGCGACGGTCAGATCGCCGCCGCCGCCGGTCTTGTCGGTGAGCAGTCCGCCGAAGAGGTTCAGCCAGACCACGCCGGTCAGCAGTACGGCGATCAGGGCGACGGCGGACTTCCGCACGAAGGCGAGGACCAGCAGGACCGGGATGAACACCCCGAGCCACGGCAGGAACGTCTCGGTGAGGCTGCCGAGGTTGCCGATCCGGTTCGGGATCCGCCCGTGCGTCAGCATCACCAGCGCGAGCAGCAGGGCCACGGCGGCGAGGACCAGCCCGCGCCGCCAGATGCCGCGGTCGCCGCGCCAGCCGTCGAGCAGGCGCCGGAGCCGGGACTCTCTGCGCTCCGGCCCCTGGCCGTCGCTGCCCGTCTCCGTCATATACGCCTGCGCCATACCGTCGCCTCACAAACTGCCGTGCGCACCGTCTGCCCCTCGACTACGACCCTAGGGGATGTCCGGTGTCGTTCTCGCCGTCCATGACGGCCGTACAGGCAAGGGGACGTTCAACTTCACGTCCGGAGTTCCGCATCCTGGCACGCGATGTGCCCTCTGTGACGAAACGCGCACATTCGCCCCGTCAGAAACAGGTCGTGTCACGGCCGGACGGGGCGCAGGCCCTCCAGCAGCGTGTCGACGATCTGTTCGGCGAGGCCCTCGGGAAGTTCGGTGTCCGGGCGCATGACGGAGCGGACGAGCATCGGGCCGACGAACATGTCGTTGAGCAGTTCGATGTCGACGTCGTCGCGGAGTTCGCCGTTCTCCTGTCCGCGGCGCAGTACCTCGTAACCCAGCTGGCGTCTGGGGGCTACGACCGTGGCGTCGTACGCGGCCCACAGTTTGGGGCTGCTCTTCATCTGGGCGTAGACGTTGTGCAGGATCGCCGAGGAGCGGCTGACCAGGCCGCGCCTGCGCAGCGACTCCAGCAGGGCGACGAGGTCCTCGCGCATGGAGACGCCGGGGAGTTCGGGGTCCGTGGGCTCGGCGCCGCGCAGCACGTCGACGAAGAGCTCTTCCTTGCCGCTCCAGCGGCGGTAGATCGTCGCCTTGCCGACGCCGGCGGTGCGCGCGAGGCGCTCGATGGAGATGTCCGCGAGCGGAACCCCGTCCTCCAGGAGCTTCATCACGCCCTCGACGATGGCGCGCTCCACCGCCTCGCTGCGGGGACGTCCCCGGCCGGGGCACCCTTGCCTGTCTCCGCTGTCCGCGAGGCTCACGTCGAACTCCGTTCCCGTCGTTGACCAGGTGTCATTCTCCCCCGCGTACGGCGACGGCGGGCACCCGGTCACGGGTGCCCACAGTCGCGTACGTCGATATATCAGTCCTGCGCGAGGTCGGCCGTCACCAACTCGGCCTCCTCCTTGCCCTCCTGCGGGGCCGCCGGACGGCCCGGCAGGAACAGCGCGACGACCACCGCGCCGATGACCGCGACACCCGTGCCGCACAGGGCGGTGACGTGCATGGCGTGCAGGAACGCGTCGTTCGCCGGGGTGACGAGGGCCCTGCCCTGCGGGCCGAGCTTGGCGGCGACGCCGAGGGTGGCCTCGATGGACTCGCCCGCGGTGTGCCGCAGCGGGGCCGGGACGAGGCCGAGCTTGCCGTCGATGCCGTTGCGGTAGGCCGTGGAGAGCACGGAACCGAGGACGGCGATACCGAGGGCGCCGCCGACCTGGCGGAAGGTGTTGCTCAGCGCGGACGCGGAACCGGCCTTCTCGCGCGGCAGCGCCTGCATGATGACGACGCTGGTCGGGGTCATGATGTGCGCCATGCCGGTGCCCATCAGGAAGAAGATGACCTCGAGGATCCAGATCGGGGTGTCCGCCTCCAGCGTGGCGAACGCGGCCAGCATCGCGGCGATGAGCACCAGGCCGGCCGTGCAGGTGGCGCGGTTGCCGAAACGGTCCACGACCAGCCGGGCGCGCGGCGCGAAGATGATCTGGGCCACGGCCAGCGGCAGCATCAACAGGCCGGTCTGCAGCGGCGAGTAGCCCCGCACGCTCTGCGTGTAGAACACCGAGAAGAAGGTCACGCCCATGAGCGCGAAGAAGACCAGCGCGATGGCCGACATCGCCGCCGAGAAGACCTTGTTCTTGAAGTACGTGACGTCGATCGACGGGTGGTCGCTGCGCTTCTCGAACCACACGAAGCCGATGAGGACGACGAGACCGGCACCGAACGTCGCGAGGACCCGCGGGTCGGTGAAGTCGGCGAGCTGGCCGCCCTTGATGATGCCGTAGACGAGCAGGACGAGCCCGATGATGGAGAGGACCACTCCGACCGGGTCCAGACGGCCCGGGCTCGGGTCGCGGGAGTCGGGGACCAGCCAGATCATCAGGCCGATCGCCAGGATCACGATCGGTACGTTGATCAGGAAGACCGAGCCCCACCAGAAGTGGTCGAGCAGGACTCCGCCGGTGATCGGGCCGATCGCGATGGCGAGGCCGACGCCGCCGGCCCAGATGCCGATGGCCTTGGGCTGCTCGTCCCGCTCGAAGACGTTCATCAGGACGGCGAGGGTGGCGGGCATCACGAAGGCCGCGCCGAGACCCATCAGCGCGCGGAACGCGATGAGCTGGGCCGGCGAGCCGGACTCGGCGGCCAGCGCGGAACCGATGCCGAAGACGGCGAGACCGGCGAGCAGCACCTTCTTGCGGCCGAGCCGGTCACCGAGAAGGCCCGCGGTGAACAGGAGTCCGGCGAAGACGAGGGTGTAGGCGTTGATGGCCCACTCCAGCTCACCCTGGGTCGCGCCGAGCCCGGTGGGCGCCGGGGTCGAGATCGTCTTGATCGCGACGTTCAGGATGGAGTTGTCGAGCACCACGATCAGCAGGCTGAGCATGAGCGCCCCGAGGATCGCCCAGCGGCGCCGGTGCACCGCCTCGGGTACCCGTCGGTCGAGCGGAGGAGCGGAAGTTGTCATGACGACCACCCTAAGGTCATTTCGATACGACACCGTCTCGTATCGGAAATACTTTACGCAGAACTTACGAAGGACCCGGCTCTCCGGCCGGAGACGCTCGTCCGGCCGGGCGCGCCCCCGTCGCGGACACTCGGCCGAACGGGCGGGCGTGGTGTGAGCAACACCGATCCTTCGGGGCCGGTCTAGCCGCGCGTAGCACGAGGTGCCACCATGGAGGTGATCCGGGGACGCCGTCAGGGTGCCTCGAGATGACAGAAGGAGCAGTTGCGATGACGCAGCTTTCCGCTGCCCCGAAGCAGCCTGCGGAGGGTGCCCTCAAGGCCACCGACAGCGGCAGGGCGCTGTACGGAGGCAAGATCACCCGCCGTATCACGGTGCGCGACATCACCGCCGCCAAGGAACGCGGCGAGAAGTGGCCCATGCTCACCGCCTACGACGCGATGACCGCGTCCGTCTTCGACGAGGCCGGCATCCCGGTCATGCTCGTCGGCGACTCGGCGGGCAACTGCCACCTGGGGTACGAGACGACCGTCCCCGTCACCATGGACGAGATGACCATGCTGTCCGCCGCGGTCGTACGGGGCACCAGTCGCGCCCTGATCGTCGGCGACCTGCCCTTCGGGTCCTACCAGGAGGGTCCGGTACAGGCGCTGCGCTCGGCGACCCGGCTGGTCAAGGAGGCCGGGGTGGGCGCGGTGAAGCTGGAGGGCGGCGAGCGCTCGCACCGCCAGATCGAGCTGCTGGTGGAGTCGGGCATCCCGGTGATGGCGCACATCGGCCTGACCCCGCAGTCCGTGAACGCCATGGGTTATCGCGTCCAGGGCCGGGGCGAGGAAGCCGCGCAGCAACTCCTGCGGGACGCCAAGGCCGTCCAGGACGCGGGCGCGTTCGCCGTCGTCCTCGAACTGGTCCCGGCCGAGCTCGCCGCCGAGGTCACGCGCACCCTGCACATCCCGACCGTCGGTATCGGCGCGGGCCCCGAGACCGACGCGCAGGTCCTGGTGTGGACCGACATGCTCGGTCTGACCGGCGGCAAGGTGCCGAAGTTCGTCAAGCAGTACGCCGACCTCCGCAGCGTCATGGGCGACGCCGCGAAGGCGTTCGCCGAGGACGTGGTCGGCGGGACGTTCCCGCTGGAGGAGCACTCCGTCCGCTAGACCCCGCGCCCACCGAGGCCGCCGAAGTCCCCGGGACCTCGGCGCCCTCGCGGCCACCAGGGCCTCGGAGCCATCCCGGCCCCTGCGCCACGACGACCCCCGAGCCACTGCGGCACCAGAGGCAACCCGCCGATCTTCCCCCGTCGGCGGGTTGTCGCCTTTCCGGATCCTCTCCCTGCCCTCTCCGCGCCCTTTCCACGTCCCGTCGGCGTCCCGTCGGCGTCCCGTCGGCGTCCCGTCGGCGTCCCGTCGGCGTCCCGTCGGCGTCCCGTCGGCCGACTGTCGGCGACCTATCGGTAGCAGTCGGGTCCTGTAGGCGTCCTGTCGGTCGTCTGTCGGTGGCGGCTGGCACCTTGATGGACATGACGCGAATCGACAACACGCCCCGACAAGCTGCGACCGGCCGCAGTGCCGTCACCGTACGGGGGCTGGTCAAGCACTACGGCGAGACCAAGGCACTGGACGGTGTCGACCTGGAAGTACGCGAGGGCACCGTCCTCGGAGTACTGGGCCCCAACGGCGCCGGCAAGACCACCCTCGTCCGCTGCCTGTCCACTCTCATCACCCCCGACGCCGGACAGGCCACGGTCGCCGGTTACGACGTGCTGAGGCAGCCCCGGCAGCTCCGCCGGGTGATAGGCCTCACCGGTCAGTACGCCTCGGTCGACGAGAAGCTCCCCGGCTGGGAGAACCTCTACATGATCGGGCGGCTGCTCGACCTGCCCCGCAAGGACGCCCGCCGGCGGGCCGACGAGCTCCTGGAGCGCTTCTCCCTCACCGAGGCCGCCAAGCGCCCGGCGTCGACGTACTCCGGTGGTATGCGCCGTCGGCTCGACCTCGCCGCCTCGATGATCGGCAGCCCGACCGTGCTGTTCCTGGACGAGCCGACGACCGGCCTCGACCCGCGCACCCGCAACGAGGTGTGGCAGGAGGTCAAGCGCATGGTCGCCGACGGCGTCACCGTGCTGCTCACCACCCAGTACATGGAGGAGGCCGAGCAACTGGCCTCCGAGCTGACGGTCATCGACCGCGGCAAGGTCATCGCCAGCGGCCGGATCGACGAGCTGAAGGCACGCGTCGGCGGCCGGACGCTGCGGATCCGCCCGGTGGACCCGCTGCAACTGCGCCCGCTGGCAGCCATGTTCGACGAACTGGGGCTCACCGGCCTCGCCACCACGCTCGTGGACAGCGAGACCGGCAGCGTGCTGGTCCCGATCCTCAGCGACGAGCAACTCACCGCCGTGGTGGGCGCGGTCACCGCGCGAGGCATCACGATCGCCTCCATCTCCACCGAACTTCCCAGTCTGGACGAGGTGTTCCTCTCCCTCACCGGCCACAAGGCCAGTGCCCCGCAGGACGCCACGCCCGCCAACTCCCGCGAGGAGGTCGCCGTATGAGCGCCGCCACCGTCACCCCGCCCGACGTCGTCTCCGACGCGCCGATCCCGCTGCGCTCCCATCTGCGCCACACCGGCGCGCTGATCCGCCGCAACCTGCTGTGGATCCGCCAGGACCCGGAGTCGATGTTCGACGCCATCCTGTTCCCGGTCATCTTCACGCTGCTGTTCGTCTACGTCTTCGGCGGCTCCATCGGGCAGTCGCTCGGCGGCGGGCAGCAGGCGTACGTGCAGTACGTCGTGCCCGGCCTGATGGCCATGATGGGCATGAACATGGCCCAGGGAGTGGGCACCGGCTTCAACACCGACTTCAACTCCGGTGTCATGGACCGGTTCCGGTCCCTGCCGATCGGGCGCGGCTCGGTGCTGTTCGCCAAGATCGCGGTGGAAGTGATGCGGATGCTCATCGCCACCGCGGTCCTCATGGTCGTCGGTGTCCTGGTCGGCTTCGACATCACCAACTGGCCCGGTCTGTTCGCCTCCGTGGGTCTGTCCGCACTCTTCGGCTCGGCCCTGATGTGGGTGTTCCTCACCCTCGGCGTGATCATGAAGAGCGCGCAGTCCGTGCAGGCGATGGGCTTCCTGGTGCTGATGCCGCTCCAGTTCGGATCGTCGATCTTCGCGCCGACCAAGTCGATGCCGGGCTGGCTGCAGAACTTCACCGCGTACAACCCGCTCTCCGCCCTGGCGGACGCCGCGCGCGGGCTGATGGTGGGCGGCCCTGTCGCGCACGGCCTGTGGGTGACGCTGGGCTGGTCGTTCGCCCTGACCGTGGTGATGGCACCCGTCGCCATTCACAAGTTCCGTACCAAGAGCTGACGTTCGGCCCGGGTCCCGCGCACCGGGACCATCGGGCGCCGGTTCGCGTCCGCGCCTCAGATGAGGGCGGCGGCCTCCTCCACGGAGAGGCCGCCGCCCTCCGCGTATGCCGCCTCGTACACCCCGTCGTCGAGCAGGGCCCGCACGCCCGTCTCGGCCTGTGCGCGCACCTCCACCTCCATGGGACCGGCGAAGTGGCCCGGCGGCAGCAGCGCGTCCGCGGCACCCAGCAGCCGGGCCGCGTCCCGGGCCCGACCGCCGCCGCCCACACCGGTGAGGGCGATGGCGGCCGTGGTCAGATGGGCGGAGGGCATGTGCGGCGCGATCATCCGCGACAGCCGGTCGGTGGACCGTTCCAGCGCCAGACGCGCCTTGCCCAGGGCGCTTTCGCTCCGCCCGTCGATCGCGTCCAGCCAGGCTTCGATGCCGAGCATGAACCCGTCGAAGAGGACGAAGGAGCCGGCCCCGAAGTCCTGGCGGAGCAGGCGTATCTGCTCGCGCGCCTCGGAGACCCGGCCACTGCGGCCGAGCCAGGTCGCGAGCAGGAGGTGGGCCGCCGGCATGGCCTCGTTGTGGGCACCGTGTCCGTTCGCCAGGACCTCGCGCATCATCCGCTCGCCTCGCTCGGGGTCCCCCAGCTCGATGTACATGCTGCCGAGCCGGACGTTGAGCACCGCCGTCTGGGCCCGCGCCCCCAGCCGCTCGGCGTATTTCTCCGCCTCCGTGTAGTCCGCGGCGGCGGACTCGAAGTCGCCCTTGCGTTCATGGGCCTCGCCGCGTGCGGAGAGCGACTCGGCGGCGCCCCACGCGTCACCGATGCGCCCGAAGATCTCCAGTGCCTCGTCGGCGTCCACGGTGGCGTCGCCCGCCATGTCGGTGCGGTTGGCGAGGATGTTGGCGCGCATCTGGAGGGCGGTGGCCAACTCCCAGTCGTAGCCGAGTTCGCGGCAGGTGTTGACCGTCTCGTTGACCACCTCGGTGAACCGTTCCATCGTGCCGGTGAGCAGCACCGCGTAGAACCAGAGGTAGCCGGGAGTACGGCAGGTCTGCGGCATGCCCGGCTCGTAGGTCGCGCCGATGACACGGAGCTTCTCCTGCGCCTCCGGGGTCTGCCAGGCCCCCATGTCCATGTCCATATAGGCGAGATGGATGAGGTGGACACCGCGCCGGGCCTCTTCGAGGACCTCCTCGCGCATCGGCGGCGGGAAGTCCGTACAGCGCTCGTACAGCGCGGCGGCCGGGCGCACGGGCGGTGCGAAGGGGTCGGGTCCGAGGTCCATCACCTCGTGGGACCAGTTCCGGGCGTCGAGACGCTGGTCGCGGATCTGCCAGTACCAGGCCAGCGAGAGGACCATGCACAGCGCCTCCTGCTCGTCGCGTTCGGTGACCGCGTGCCGCAGGGCGGTGCGCAGGTTCTCGTACTCGCGCTCGATGAGGTCGATCCCGGAACGCTGCTCGGGGCCGCGCAGGAGGGGGTCGGTGGTGCGGGCGAGTTCGCGGTAGTACGTGAGGTGGGCGCGCTCGGTGGCGTGGCGGGCGCCGGACTCGTCGAGGCGTTCCCTCGCGTACTCGGCGACGGTCTCCAGGAGCCGGTAGCGCATCTGCGTCTCGCCGTCGCCCGAAGGGGCCGCGACGACAAGGGACTTGTCGACGAGCGAGCCGAGGACGTCCAGCGCGGCCGGGCCGCAGACGGCCTCGGCGGCGGCGAGGTCGCAGCCGCCCGCGAAGACGGACAGCCGCCGCAGGGCGTCCCGTTCGGCCTCGTCGAGCAGGTCCCAGGACCAGTCGACGACGGCGCGCAGGGTCTGCTGCCGGGGCAGCACGGTGCGGCTGCCCGAGGTGAGCAGCCGGAACCGGTCGTCGAGCCGGTCGGCGATCTGGCGCGGGGTGAGCATCCGCAGCCGGGCGGCGGCGAGTTCGATGGCGAGCGGGAGGCCGTCGAGGCGCCGGCAGATCTCCGCGGCCGCCTCGGGGTCGTCCTCGACGCGGAAGCCGGGCCGGGCCGCGGCTCCCCGGTCGGCGAGCAGCCGCAGCGCGACGGGCTCCGGCAGCGGATCCACCGGGCGCAGCAACTCCCCCGGTACGCCGAGGGGTTCACGGCTGGTGGCGAGCACGGTCAGTCCCGGGCAGCGCTCCAGCAGCGCCTCGGCGAGATGCGCGGCCGCGTCGACGACATGCTCGCAGTTGTCGAGGACGATCAGCATGCGGCGCTTGGCGCAGTGTTCGGCGAGCCGGGTGAGCGGGTCGTCGTGCCGGTCGGCCACGGCCCGCATCTCCTCGGCGCCGGCTCCGCGCAGTACGGTCTCGCGGGCGCCGACGGCGGTGAGTACGGCCTCGGGCACGGCCTTCGGGTCGTCCACCGGGGCCAGTTCGGCCAGCCACACCCCGTCCCGCAGGGTGGGGGCCAGGGCCTCGGCCGCCTCCTGCGACAACCGGGTCTTGCCCGCGCCGCCGGGCCCGAGCAGGGTGACGAGCCGGGCCGCCGCGAGATCGCCCCGGATGGCATCGATGTCCTTCTCCCGTCCGACGAAGGAGGTGAGCCGGGCACGGAGGTTGCCGGGCGGCGGTGACGCGGGGCGGGCACCGACGGCGGACTCCGCTCCCGGGACGTGGGCGGTCTCGCCTTCGGCGGGGGCTGCGACGCCCCGGGAACGGTGACCGGCGGCCGTCCGTGCGACAGCGGCACCTGAGACGCCGGCGCCCGTGCCCTCGGCCGGGGCTGCGGTGTGCGCACCACGGGCGGGCGCGCCTTCGGCGGAGGCGGACGCGGAGGCTCGGGCGGCGCCGGGAGCCGGGGTCGGGGTGGCGGCCGGGTCCGGGTCCGGGGCGGACGCCGGTCCCGCGGCCGGGTGGGTGTGCGTTCCGGCGTCGGCACGCACGTCCACCCGGCCGCGGACTCCGGACCGCTCCCGGGGTCCGGCCAGCAGGTCCGCGTGCAGGGAGCGCAGTTCGGGACCCGGGTCCGAGCCCAGGCGGTCGGCGAGCAGCGCGCGGACGGATTCGTAGGCGGCGAGGGCCTCGGCGGGCCGGCCCGCGTCGCGCAGCGCGCGCAGCCTCAGGACGTGCAGCGGTTCGTCGAGCGGATGCAGATCGCAGAGAGCGGTGAGTTCGGGCAGGGCCTGTTCGGCGTGGCCGAGGGCGAGGGCCGCGGCGAGGCGGGCGCGCCGGACGTCGAGACGGCGGGTCTCCCAGCGGGCCGACTCGGCGGCGCGGTCCGGAAGATCGGCGAGGGCCGGGCCGTGCCACAGCGCGAGGGCGTCCTCCAGGACGGCGGCCGCCTTGGCGGGGTCGCCGTCGGCGAGGGCGCGGGTGCCCTCCCCCGCGAGCCGCTCGAAACGGTGCAGGTCGACGTCGTCGGACGCCGCCGCAAGCCGGTAGCCGCCTTCGACCGACTCCACCGCGTCCGCGCCGAGCGCCCTGCGCAGCCGCCCGACCAGCGCCTGCAGCGCGCCGGGCGCGTCAGCGGGCGGGTCGCCGTCCCACACCTCGTCGACCAGCACGCCGGCGGAAACGGTCCGTCCCGGCCGCAGCGCGAGGACGGTCAGCAGGGCACGCAGCCGCGCCCCGCCGACCGGGACGGGCGTGCCGTCGGGGCGGAGTGCCTGGGTGGTGCCGAGGATGCGATAGCGCACGGGGTCCATTGTCTCTGCTGATGTCTCTGCCGACGTCAGGTGCGGGGGCCGGGTGGGCCGGGTTCGGCGAGGGCTCCGGCCCGGCCCTCACCGGACCGCTCGGGGCTGTCCACCGCCTGCGACGACCGCGAGGCGGGCGCCGGTTCCCCGGTACGCGAGCCGGGGCGGCCTTCACGAAGGCCTGATGCACGCACCAGGTGGATCGTACGGACCGTACCGGCCGTCGCCGCCGGTCCGCGCGGGACTCCCTCCTTCGTTGCATCCCCCCACCCTCCCCGGAACCAATGGCCGTTGGCGAGACGTTTTCGGCATGAGCCCGGTACGGTCGGGCAGGCCCGAACACACGGGTATCAGCCCAGCCAGTCCAGGGAGCACCATGACCACCGCCGCGACCCGCCGCAGCGACCGGAGGATCAGCCCCGTCTTCGTCGGGATCGTGGCCGTCATGGCGGTGACCGGCTGGGCGACCTGGACCGGTTTCGCCGAGCAGCCCGGTGTGGGCGTGTTCCTCTTCGTGACGGCCGCGTGGGTCGTCTCGCTCTGTCTCCACGAGTACGCGCACGCGCGCACCGCCCTGCACAGCGGCGACATCTCGATCGGCGCCAAGGGCTACCTGACCCTGAACCCGCTGAAGTACACCCATGCCCTGCTGAGCATCGTGCTGCCGGTGCTCTTCGTGATCATGGGCGGCATCGGGCTCCCCGGCGGCGCGGTCTTCATCGAGCGGAACCGCATCCAGGGCCGCTGGAAGCACAGCCTGATCTCGGCGGCGGGCCCGCTGACGAACGTCCTGTTCGCCGTCGTGTGCACGGCCCCGTTCTGGCTGCACGCGCTGGACGGGGTGCCGCGGGACTTCCAGTTCGCGCTGGCGTTCCTCGCACTGCTCCAGGTCACGGCCGCGATCCTGAACTTCCTGCCGGTCCCGGGCCTGGACGGCTACGGCGTGATCGAGCCCTGGCTGTCGTACGGCGTCAAGCGCCAGGTCGAGCCGTTCGCTCCGTTCGGCCTGCTCGCCGTGTTCGCGGTGCTGTGGATCCCGTCGGTGAACACGGCCTTCTTCGACGTGATCCACTCGATCCTGAACAGTCTGGGGATCAACGAGGTCCAGACGTACTGCGGTCAGGAGTTCTACCGCTTCTGGCAGGGCACCAACGAGTTCTGCACGGTCAGCTGACGGTCCTGCCCCGCCGCGCGTAGTACCAGGTCATGTTCGACGACAGGCCCGCCAGCAGCACCCACACGATGCCGAGCCAGCTCCCCTGGACGAACGAGACGACGGCCGCGGCCACGGAGAGGACACAGACGGCGAGGGCGTAGAGGGCGAGGCGGGGCATGGGGTCGGCTCCTGTCGGGGGGACACTGCTTTTCGACCAGTGTCCCCCACCCGACCTATACGTCCGTCACCCGCAGGCCGGCGTGTGCCTTGTAGCGGCGGTTCACCGAGATCAGGTTGGCGACCAGGGCCTCGACCTGATGGGCGTTGCGCAGCCGGCCGGAGAACACGCCCCGCATACCGGGGATGCGGCCCGCGAGGGCCTGGACGATCTCGACGTCGGCCCGCTCCTCGCCGAGGACCATCACATCGGTGTCGATCTCCTCGATCTCCGGGTCCGCGAGCAGCACGGCGGAGAGGTGGTGGAAGGCCGCGGTGACACGCGAGCCCGGCAGCAGGGCGGCGGCCTGTTCGGCGGCGCTGCCCTCCTCCGGCTTCAGCGCGTACGCGCCCTGCTTGTCGAAGCCGAGCGGGTTGACGCAGTCGACGACCAGCTTTCCGGTCAGTTCCTCGCGCAGCGATTCGAGGGTCTTGCCGTGGCCCTCCCACGGCACGGCGACGATCACGATGTCGCTGCGCCGCGCGGTCTCCGCGTTGTCGGCTCCCTCCACACCGTTGCCGAGCTCCTCGGCGGCGCTCCGCGCGCGGTCGGCGGCACGCGAGCCGATGATCACCTTCTGTCCCGCCCTGGCGAGGCGGTAGGCGAGGCCCTTGCCCTGCGGACCGGTGCCACCGAGCACGCCGACGACGAGTCCCGACACGTCGGGCAGGTCCCAGGGGTCCTTGGCGGGGGCCTTCTGTGCACTGTCAGTAGAGGTCATGGACCGACTTTACGTGCGCGGGTCGCGGCCTCGCGCCTCAGGTGGCCGAGCCCGCCGGGTGAGTACGGTCACCCGAGCGCGGTCACCGGAACGCGCCGGAAGGTGATCGTCTCGTACGCGCCGAAGTCGCCCGTCTCATAGAGGAGTCCGACGGTCGTGGTGTCGACGCGGACGAGATCGGAGTACGCGGCGGGCAGCCCGTCCACCGTGTACACCGGCCGCCAGGTGGTGCCGCCGTCGGCCGAGGCACGGACTGTCATCAGGGCGCGGAACGCCGGGTCCGCGGGCCCGGAGTACAGGAGCAGGTCCGGGTCGCGGAGCTGGAGCAGGCTGCCCTGGACGACGGGCGTGACCAGACCGGCCTGCGGGCGGAACGGCTTGACGAGGGTTCTGCCGCCGTCGAGGGAGTGGGCGTCGGCGCGGTTGCCGGGCGACGGGGAGTCGTTGCGGGTGTTGAAGTAGACGCGGCCGTCGAGGAGTTCGGCGGCGGTGGTCTCGTTGGCGTTGATGTAGCCGTTGGTGTTCTCGTCGATGTAGCCGAGGTACCAGGTCGCGCCGCGGTCGTCGCTGAGCAGACAGTGGCCGCTGTTGTACTTCGCCTCGGTGCCGTTGTCCGTGCCCGTGGGCGGCAGCGTGTGGTTGGCGGGGACGACGACCCGGCCGGAGCCGAGCTGGAGGGCGTGCCCCGGCGTGGTGGCGTACCACCGCCAGCCCGCCTTCTTCACCTGCCCGGTGATCTCCTTGGGAGCCGACCAGGTGAGCCCGTCGTCGTCGCTGTGCTGCACCCACACGCGCCGCCCGTCGGCCGCCTTCACCTTGCCGCGCAGCAGGGCGTCCTCGGAGGCGGTCGCCGCGCTGCGGATGTGTACGAGCAGGACGCGGCCGGTGTCGAGGGTGACGGGCGCGGGGTTGCCGGCGAGGTCGGCCCCGTTCTTCGCGACGACCTGGAGCGGGCCCCAGGTCCGGCCGCCGTCCGCGGACCGCTTGAGCACGATGTCGATGTGGCCGTGGTCGTTCGCGGAGCCGACCCTGCCCTCGCAGAAGGCCAGCAGTGTGCCGGTGCGGGTGGCGACGACGGCGGGGATCCGGTAGCTGGCGTAGCCCTCGCGCCCGGCCCGGAAGGGCACGCTCATCCCGGCGCTGGTGCCCGTCTCCGTAGCCGTGTCCGCCTCCGTACCCGTGCCCGGCTCCGTGTCCGTGCCGGTGCTGGGCGCTGCGCTCGACTGTGTCATGGCCGGGCTCCCTGCTGCGGTTGCTGGTGGGGTCGGTGGTGTGGACTTCTGCCCAACTTGGGCGAATTCGTGGTGAACTCCGGGTCACGAGTGGCTGGTTGCGGCAGGATGCGGTCATGGATGCCGTACGGGTCGCGTTGCTGCGCGAAGTGCTTGCCGGGACCGAATGGCTGGGGGCGACACGGCGGTTCGGGGGAACGCTGCGAGGGTCCGTGGTGTCGTACGGCGGCGGGTTGCTGCTGGTCGGTTCGGAGGAGTACGAGCCCTGGCACCTCGCGGCGCACCTGGTGGACGAGGCGGCCTGGTCGGGGACGCCGGAGCTGTCGCCGACCCTGGTGCGGCACGAGGCGCGCGAGTCGGATCCGGCTCATCTGGCGGTGGGGCTCGGGCGGATCGAGGCGGCCCGGCGCGGGGAGACGCTGCTCGTGGTGGCGCCGGACGCTCCCGGGGCCGCCCTGCTGGAGCGGGTGCACGACGCCCGGCGGGCCGGGGCGACCGTACTGGCCCTGTCCCGGGGGGACGGCGAACTGCCCGCGCTGGCCCACGAGTCGCTCGCGGTGCCGCCGGATCCCGAGCTCGACCTCGACACCGTGCAGCATCTGGTCAGCGCGGCGGCCGGGGAGAACGCGCTGCCCTCCTCCCGGGGCCGCCACCGCTTCCGCGACCGCCTGTCCCGCATCGCCGACCAACTGACGGCCCCGCCGTCGTACCGCTGGTAGTGGCGCCGGCGGGGGAAACCTCCCGCCGGTGGTGTCCGAAACCAGGTCCGAAGCGGGCCCCGGCGCCGTAACCCAGGTCCGAAGCGGCCCCGGCGCCGTAACCCAGGTCCGAAGCGGACGTCGGCGCCGTAGACCAGGTCCGAAGCGGGCGTCGGCGCCGCAAAAACCAGTTGCCCCGCGTGCTCGGGCCGCCGAGCATGGCCCGACGTGAGTGATGACCTGCCCTCCTCCCGGCTGCGCGGACTGCTGCCCGATCTCGCGCCCTGGCGGACCTCCGCCGACTTCCGGCGGCTGTGGGTGGCGGGGCTCGTCACCAACTTCGGGAGCTTTCTGACGTTCGTCGCGCTGCCGGTGCAGATGAAGGTGCTCACCGGGTCGGCGGCGGCGGTCGGGGCGATCGGCGCCGTGGAACTGATCCCGATGGTGGTCTTCGGGCTGTACGGCGGTGCCCTCGCCGACGCCCTGGACAAGCGGAAGCTGATCGTCTGGACGGAGACCGGTCAGGGCCTGCTGTGCGCCGCCCTGCTCGTCGACGCGACCGTACCGCACCCCGCGGTGTGGCCCCTGTACGTGGTCGCCGCGTTCTCCGCCGCGCTCGGCTCGGTCCAGCGCCCTGCGATGGACTCGCTCACCCCGCGGATCGTGGCGCACGAACACCTGACGGCCGCGGGCGCGCTCAACTCGCTGCGCTGGACGGTGGGTGGTGTCGCCGGCCCGGCGCTGGCGGGCGTGGTCGTGGCGTACGCCGGACTGGGCTGGGCCTACGCGGTCGACCTGGTGACCTTCGCCGTGTCGGTGGCCATGATGGCGGGGATCGCCGCGTCACCCGCCTCGCACGAGGCGGCGAAACCGTCGCTGCGGTCCATCGCCGAGGGCGCGCGCTACGCGTGGAGCCGCAAGGAGCTCCTGGGTACGTACGCGGTCGACCTCGCGGCGATGTTCTTCGCGATGCCGCTCGCGGTACTGCCGTTCCTCGCGGACGACCTGCACGCCCCCTGGTCGCTGGGGCTGATGTACGCGACCATCCCCGCCGGCTCGCTGCTCGTCAGCCTCACCAGCGGGTGGACCTCGCGCGTGCACCGGCACGGGCGGACGGTGGCGCTCGCGGCGGCCTGCTGGGGGCTCGCGGTGGCCGGCGCCGGCCTGGTGCACGACGTCTGGCTGGTGCTGCTCTTCCTCGTCCTCGCGGGCGCCTGCGACATGATCAGCGGAATCTTCCGTGCCGCCATCTGGAACCGGACGATCCCGGACGAGCTGCGCGGGCGGCTCGCCGGGATCGAGCTGCTGTCGTACTCCATCGGGCCCCAGCTCGGCCAGGTGCGGTCCGGCGGGATGGCCGCGCTGACGGGCGTACGGGCATCGGTCTGGGCCGGTGGCGCGCTCTGCGTCGGAGCGGTGGGGCTGCTCGCCGTCGGCCTCCCGAAGCTGATGTCGTACGACGACCGTACGAACGAGCACGCGCTGCGGATGCGCTCCGCGCGAGCCGAGGACTTCCCGCCCGCGCCCCCGGTGACCGCGTCCTGACGCGACCGGTACGGCCACTCGGCGGACGACCCGGGTCCGGGGCCACCGACCGTCACCCCCGGAGCCGGGCACCTCGGCCCTCTCGGGCGCCCGGTAGCTCAGTCGTCCTCGGTGCCCGGCGCCTTGCCCGAGGCGTCGTGCCACTTCGGGTCCGTCTCCCATTCGAGGTTCCGCTCCCGCGCGATGTCCATCGCGTGTTCGGCCTCCTCGCGGGTGGCGTACGGACCGAAGCGGTCCTTGGCCGGGCACTCCGGGCCCTCCTCGACCTTCTTGTGCTCCAGGCAGTAGTACCACTCGCCGGGCTTGCCGACCGTCCGCTTCTTGAACAGGGCCATCACCAGCTCCTTTCGCCTAGGACATGTTCCCCCATGCCCGCTGGTTAGACTCGCTGCCATGTCTGGCCAGTCGCTGCTCGTACCAGGGGAGCTTTCTCCCACCCGTCCCGTGCCGGGAAACATCAGGCGTCCCGAGTACGTGGGGAAGCCCGCCCCCACGCCGTACACCGGACCGGAGGTGCAGACGCCCGAGACGATCGAGGCGATGCGGATCGCCGGGCGGATCGCCGCGCAGGCGATGGCCGAGGCCGCGAAGCTCATCGCGCCGGGTGTGACCACGGACGAGTTGGACCGGGTGGCGCACGCGTACATGTGCGACCACGGCGCCTACCCGTCGACCCTCGGCTACCGCGGCTTCCCCAAGTCGCTGTGCACCTCGCTCAACGAGGTCATCTGCCACGGCATCCCCGACTCCACGGTCCTGCGCGACGGGGACATCATCAACCTCGACGTGACCGCGTACATCGGCGGTGTGCACGGGGACAACAACGCGACCTACCTGGTCGGCGCCGTCGACGAGGAGTCGAGGCTCCTCGTGGAGCGGACCCGGGAGTCCCTCGACCGCGCGATCAAGGCGGTCAGGCCGGGGCGCCAGATCAACATCATCGGGCGCGTCATCGAGTCGTACGCGAAGCGCTTCGGATACGGGGTCGTCCGGGACTTCACCGGGCACGGGATCAACTCGTCGTTCCACTCCGGGCTGATCGTCCCGCACTACGACAACCCGCACGCGACCACCGTCATGCAGCCCGGGATGACCTTCACCATCGAGCCCATGCTCACGCTCGGCACGCACGAGTACGACATGTGGGACGACGGGTGGACCGTCGTGACGAAGGACCGCAAGCGCACGGCGCAGTTCGAGCACACCCTCGTCGTCACCGAGACCGGCGCGGAGATCCTGACCCTGCCGTAGCCGTCCGGAGTCCCCGAGCCCTCTGAACCCTCTGAGCCCGCCCTGTCCACAGGGCGGGTTTCTTCATTTGACGTCCTCCCCCTCTTAAAAGAGGGGGATTCCAACCCAGAGGGGTTGAGGTTCACGGGCGTTCGGACGGCTTGTGGCCGTTGTCGCCCCTCCGGCACCGGCTGTTCGCCGGGGGCGGGGGATCCCGCCCTGTCCTGCCGCGACGTTGACTGCTGCGTTCTCATCGGCGTTGCAGGTGAAGCCGCAGGAGGAATGCACCACCACCGAGCGGCCCATGACCTGCCTGCCGGTCTTCGCATTTAGTTCTGGTGAGCCGTCCGGACCGAACTCCGGGACCCGGTCGGTGCCGATGACGCGGAAGCCCTCGTGCGTGTGTTTCCTGCGCCAGGTCGGCTCACCGAACCCGGAGGTGAAGCGGGCTGTCCTGGCTGTGGCGAAGTCCTTCAGGGCCTGCTGCTGCACATCCGCGTTCCCGGCCGCCAGCCACGGGTTGTCGCGCCGGGCCCCGGTCAGCTGACGGCACTGCTCCGCAAAGCCGGGCGCAGAGCTGCGGCCGGGCCGCCAGTGCGCGTGCTGCTCCACCGCCAGGTTCCACACGTACCGGGCGTGCGCACAGTGGCCGAGCATGATGCCCGCCTGCGCGTTCGTCGGGTACAGCCGGAAACGTGACATGCCGCGAACCTAGCCACCCCTGTTCCCCTCCCGCACGCGTCTTCGGCCGTACTCACCCGTGAGAGTGACCGACACGTCCCCTTTTCCAGGGCGGCCTTCGGCCGCGGAGCCCCAGGCCCACCGTCACCACCACCTGCCGCAGGCCGGCCCCGGCACCACACCTTCCGCAACGCCGGATCGCCCTGACGGTGGTCCGGCTTTCCCGCTCCCGCACGCGGGAGCGGGCATTCAACCCGGCCCTGAAGGACCGGGCACCCTGCCCGAAAGCAAGGTGGACGCGATCGGGAATCGGGGTACGGTTTTACCGACAGGATGTCGGGAAGACTGCTGACTTAGGTAAGCCTAACCATAGAAGATTTGGCCGGCCCGGCAACGGCTCCCGCCGCAGCCCGGCAACGGCTCCCGCCCTTCCTCATCGGCTCCGGAGGCCCCATGAACGCGTCGGACACGTCGGACACGATGAGCACGCCGGACACCGCGAGCACGGCGGGCACACCCTTCTCGACGCTCATCCGCACCGCGTCGCACGAGCAGCACACCGAGGCGGAGACGTCGACGTTCATGAGCGACCTGCTCGGCGGCCGGCTCGGCGTCGAGGCGTACGCGCGCTACACCGAGCAACTGTGGTTCGTGTACGAGGCGTTGGAGGCGGAGACCGGGCGACTGGCCGCCGATCCGGTGGCCGGGCCCTTCCTGCGGCCCGAACTCCTGCGCCGCACCGCTCTGGAGCGCGACCTCGCCCATCTCCGGGGCCCGGACTGGCGCGGCACGCTCACGGCGCTGCCCGCGACCCGCGCGTACGCGGACCGGGTCACGCGGTGCGCCCGCGAGTGGCCTGGTGGCTATGTCGCCCACCACTACACCCGGTACCTCGGGGACCTCTCCGGTGGCCAGATCATTCGCGGCAGGGCGGAGCAGACCTGGGGCTTCAGCCGCAAGGGCGACGGCGTCCGCTTCTATGTCTTCGAGGACATCGCCAACCCGGCCGCGTTCAAGCGGAGTTATCGCGAACTGCTGGACGGGGTCCGGGCCGACGATCTGGAGAAGCGGCGGATCGTGACGGAGTGCAAGCGGGCGTTCGCCCTGAACACCGGGGTGTTCAGGGCCCTCGGCGAGGAGTTCCCGCTGACCGCATGATCATCCGAACCCCGGGCCCGGCCCGGGGTTCACCCCTGGACGCCGCCCCGCCGCCCTCCGGGAAGGCACATGGCGTGCGGGCCGGTGGGGGCGCGCCGGCCGGTTGGGGCCGAGCCGGCCGGTGATGGCCGTGCGCCGGTGGTGGCCGTGCGCCGGTGGTGGCCGTGCGGCCAGTTGGGGCCGAGCCGGTCGGTGATGGCCGTGCGGCCAGTTGGAGCCGTGCGGGTCGATTGGGGCCGTGCCGACCGGTGGTGGCCGTGCGCGAGTGACTGGCCGCGCGGCCAGTTGGGGCCGTGCGGGTCGGTGATGGCCGCGCGGCCAGTTGGAGCCGTGCCGGCCAGTGAAGGCCGTGCGCCGGTGGTGGCCGTGCGCGAGTGATGGCCGTGCGGCCAGTTGGGGCCATGCGGGTCGGCTGGGGCCACGCCGGCCGGTGGTGGGCGGGCGGGCCGGCTGGGGCCGCGCCGGCCGGTGGTGAGCGGGCGGGCCGGCCGGTTGGGGCCGTGTGGGCGGCTTCCCCGCGCAGGTGGGCGGTGCCGTGTGGGCGGCTTCCCCGTGCACCTGGGGGGCGTGGTTTCGCGCCCCGCCCTCGTGTCCCTGGCCTGGTTCTCAGCGTTCCAGGTGGACCCGGCCGCCCACCTCGACCCAGTCGTTCGGCTGGGGGGCCGTGAGGATCTGGGACCCGGCTCCCTGGGTGATGTTGAGGGCCCGGCCGAGCTCCTGGGTCAGCAGCAGCGCCGCCGCCCCGGTGGCCTCGTCCTCCTCGATGCCGTCGTTCCGGCCGGGGAAAGCACGCGCCCGCACCCGGCCGCCGGCCTCGTCCTGCCAGGCCCAGGCGTAGATCCACTCCCCGGACGGCGGCACGGCCAGCGCGTCGACCTCGGCCGCGGACCCGTACCGCCGGAGGGTTCGCGGCGGCGCCCACTCGGCCCGTGCCTCGATCCAGCTGAACTCGCCGTCCAGCCGGACCCCCACCACACCGGCGGGTGTGACCAGCTCGGGCACGTCGAGCAGCCAGCCCACCCCGACGCACGGGTGTCCCGCGAACGGCAGCCGCAGCGTGGGGGTGTAGATGTCGATGACCCCGCGCTCGGGGTCGTCGACGAACACGGTCTCGCTGAAGCCGAGCTTCGCGGCGAACTCCTGCCGTTCCGCGCGGTCCGGCATCACCGAGCCCTCGCGCACGACACCGAGCTCATTGCCATACCCGCCGCCTGGTCCGCAGAAGACCCGCAGCACGTCGTAGTCAGTCACTCCGGCATTCAAACACCATCCGCGCGATCGGTGCCCCGCAGGACCGGGCCACCCCTCGCGGGCACCAAGGAGTTGGCGCCCGGGAGGGGGGCGGGAAAGGGCGCACGCCGGTGACACGGTGGTCGTGGTGTCGCACGATCCGGGTCCGGCGGCGGCCTACGCGCACCGGGTCGCGCTTCTGTGCGCCGGTCGTGTCGCGACCGGCGGCCGACCGGCCGCGGCCTTCACCGAGCGACTGCCGACCGACGCCCACCGGCACCCCGTTGAGGTATCTCCCGCACCCCAGGACCGGGGCCGCGCCGATCGCCCCCAAGCGGAAGGCTTGACCTCCCCTTGACCTTTCCATGGGGCCTGTTTTGAGTCATCGTGATCAAGCCGTTCCTGTGCGACATCCATGAGAGCTGAATCACCGCACGGGTGGGTATCAGTGAGGCAAGCCTCAGATAAGTTAGGCCAGCCTCACCATGCCGAACGCGCCCCGCCGTGCGGCTTGTCCGACTTCTTTTGGAGCCTGAATGCGAGCCGTCCGACTCTCCGTCGTCACCGCTGCCGCCACCGCGGCCGCCTTGGCCGCTGTCACGGGTTGCACCCAGAAGAGCGACGCGAAGAACGGCGACGCGATTCAGGTGACGGCCAGCGACACCGCGTGCAAGGTGTCGACGAAGGAGTTCCCCGCGGGGCACGTCCAGTTCGACATCGAGAACAAGGGCTCCAAGGTCACCGAGGTCTACCTGCTGTTCCCGGACGACCGGATCGTCAGCGAGCGCGAGAACATAGGTCCCGGCACCAAGCAGCGGGTCACCGCGGAGGTGAAGGCCGGCGCCTACACGCTCGTCTGCAAGCCCGGGATGAAGGGCAAGGGCATCCGCGAGGCGGTCAAGGTCACCGGCGGGAACGTCGCCAAGCGCGACCCGCGCCTCGACAAGGCCGTCGCCGACTACCGCGCGTGGGCGCAGGGCGAGGCCGACGCCACGATCCCGAAGGTGAAGACGTTCGCCGACGCCGTCAAGGCCGGCGACCTCGAGGCCGCCAAGAAGGCGTACGCCCCCTCGCGTGTGGGCTGGGAGAGCACCGAGCCGATCGCCGAGTCGTTCGGTGACATCGACCCCAAGACCGACACCCGTGCGGACGGCCTGGAGAAGGGCCAGAAGTGGACCGGCTGGCACGCGCTGGAGAAGGCCCTCTGGCAGGACAAGCAGACCGGCGCCGAGCAGAAGGCCCTCGCCGACCAGCTCGTCACCGACCTGACCGACTGGCAGAAGCGCATCGGCAAGGCCGAGATCACCCCGACCTCCATGGCCAACGGCGCCAAGGAGCTGCTCGACGAGGTCGCCACCGGCAAGGTCACCGGTGAGGAGGACCGCTACTCGCACACCGACCTCAGCGACTTCAAGGGCAACGTCGACGGCGCGCAGAAGGCGTACGAGCTGCTCAAGCCGGTGGCCGCGGAGAACGACGCGGCACTGACGACGGAGCTCGACAAGCAGTTCACCGCGCTGAACAAGCTGCTCGACAAGTACCGGACGGACAAGACCTCGGACGGCTTCGTGTCGTACGACACGGTCGGCAAGGCCGACCGCAAGGAGCTCTCGGACGCGGTCAACGCGCTCGCCGAGCCCCTTTCCAAGCTCGCCGCCGCCGTCGTGAAGTAGGAGCTACGCCATGACGGACAACTCGAACAGCACGAACAGCACGGACACCCCGGTCGGCGCGGACAGGGCTGAGGGCAACGGCGCCACGCAGGCCACCGGGTCCACCCGCAACGGCTCCGCGCCTACCCGGCGTTCGCTGATCGGCTGGGGCGGTGCCGGGCTCGCGCTCGGTGCCGCCGCGGCCGGGGGCGCGGTCGCGATGACCCGCGCCGGCAACGACGTCGACCCGGCCGCCGCCGACACGGGCGCCGCTGTCGCCTTCCACGGAGCGCACCAGGCGGGCATCGCCACTCCGGTCCAGGACCGGCTGCACTTCGCCGCGTTCGACGTGAAGACGGACGACCGCGCCGAGTTCGTCCAGCTCCTCAAGGACTGGACGCAGGCCGCCGCCCGGATGACCGCCGGACACACGGTCGGCGAGGGCGCGTACGGCGGTCTGGCCGAGGCGCCGCCGGACGACACCGGCGAGGCCCTGGGGCTCAAGCCCTCCCGGCTGACGCTGACGATCGGCTTCGGTCCGTCGCTGTTCGGGAAGTTCGCTCTGGCGGACCGGCGGCCGGAGGCGCTCGTCGACCTCCCGGAGTTCCCCGGCGACAACCTGGACAAGGCCCGCAGCAACGGCGACCTGTGCATCCAGGCCTGCGCCGACGACCCGCAGGTGGCGGTGCACGCCATCCGCAACCTGGCCCGTATCGGCTTCGGCAAGGTCGCCATCCGCTGGTCGCAGCTCGGCTTCGGCAAGACGTCGTCGACGACCCCGGACGCGCAGACCCCGCGCAACCTGATGGGCTTCAAGGACGGCACCCGCAACATCGCGGGCACCGAGACCGCGCGGCTGGAAAAGTTCGTGTGGGCCGACGGGAAGGACGGCGGCACGAACGCGTCCTGGATGACCGGCGGTTCCTACCTCGTCGCCCGGCGCATCCGGATGAACATCGAGACGTGGGACCGTACTTCGCTCCAGGAGCAGGAGGACGTCTTCGGCCGCGACAAGGGCGAGGGCGCTCCCGCCGGCAAGGCCAAGGAGCACGACAAGCCGTTCCTGCAGGCCATGAAGCCCGACGCGCACGTCCGGCTCGCGCACCCCGACTCCAACCACGGCGTGACGATCCTGCGCCGCGGCTACTCCTTCACGGACGGCACGGACGGTCTCGGCCGCCTCGAAGCGGGCCTGTTCTTCCTCGCGTACCAGCGGGACGTGCGCGAGGGGTTCATCCCCCTGCAGCGCAGCCTGTCGCGCTCCGACGCGCTCAACGAGTACATCCAGCACGTGAGTTCGGCGGTCTTCGCCGTCCCGCCCGGCGTCCGGGACAAGGACGACTGGTGGGGCCGGACGCTGTTCTCCAAGGAGGCGTAACCGTGTTCAGCAACTACCTGATCGGTCTCCGCGAGGGACTGGAAGCCAGCCTCGTCGTCTGCATCCTCATCGCCTACCTGGTGAAGACGGAGCGCAGGGACGCCCTGAGGCCGATCTGGATCGGCATCGGCGTCGCGATCACCGTGGCGCTCGGTTTCGGCTGCGCCCTCGAATTCGGCTCCCAGGAGATGACGTTCCAGGCGCAGGAGGGGCTCGGCGGTTCGCTGTCGGTCCTGGCCGTGGGCCTGGTGACGTGGATGGTCTTCTGGATGCGGCGCACGGCCCGGCACCTGAAGTCCGAGCTGCACGGCAGGCTGGACGCGGCCCTCGCCATGGGAACGGGCGCGCTGGTCGCGACGGCGTTCCTGGCGGTCGGCCGGGAGGGCCTGGAGACGGCCCTGTTCGTGTGGGCGTCGGTGCACGCCGCCAGTGACGGCACGCCCCGCCCGCTGATCGGCGTGGCGCTGGGCCTGGCCACCGCGGTCTTCCTCGGCTGGCTCTTCTACCGTGGCGCGCTGAAGATCAACCTCGCCAAGTTCTTCACCTGGACCGGCGGCATGCTGGTCGTCGTCGCCGCGGGCGTGCTCGCGTACGGCATCCACGACCTGCAGGAGGCCGACTTCGTCCCGGGCCTGACGCATCTGGCCTTCGACATCAGCGGCACGATCGACCCGACGAGCTGGTACGGCACCCTGCTGAAGGGCGTCTTCAACTTCCAGCCCGACCCGACCGTCCTTCAGGTCACGGTGTGGGCGCTGTACTTGGTCCCGACCCTCACGATCTTCCTCGCCCCGGTAGGGTTCGCCTCCGGGAAGGGGAAGGTGAAGGCACCTGATGAGCAGGGATCGCACGGGTCGCAGCCCACGAAGGCCTCGTAGGCTCAGCCGTTTCGCGCTGGGTCGTTTCGCCCTGGGCCGTTTCGCGCTCGCGACGGCGACGGTGACCGTCCTGTCCTCGGCGGCGAGCGGCTGCGTGGTGGTGCACGGCGAGCGCGAGGTCGTACCGGCCGCGACCCGCGACGAAGCCGCCCGCGCGCTCAAGGACTTCACCGTCGCCTACAACAAGGCGGACGCGACGTACGACCGTTCCGACGACGCGGAACGGGTGGCCGGTCCGCTCGCGGCCATCGACGGCGCCAAGCTGAAGGCCGGGCACAAGAACAACCCGGCCGGGAATCCGGCGCATTCGGCGCTGGAGTTCGGCGATGCCGAGTTCTCGATCCCCGCGAAAGCGGGCTGGCCGCGCTGGTTCGTGGCGAACGCGACGGCCAACAAGGGCGCGCCGGGCAGCCGTTGGCTGCTCGTCTTCACCCGGGGCAGCGCCGACGAGCTGTGGCAGGCCTCGTACCTCACGGTCCTCGGGGCCGGTGACGTGCCGAAGTTCGTGAAGGACGGCGGCGGCTGGGCACAGCCGGTCACGGCCGACGACCCGGCGCTCGCGATCGAGCCGGAGAAGCTCGGCCAGTCGTACGCGGCCTATCTGAAGGCCGGCGGGAACGCCTTCGCCGCCGGTGTCCACACCTCGCAGTGGCGGGCCCAGCGCGAGAAGTTCGCCAGCAAGCCCGGCCTCGCCCGGCAGTACATCGACCAGCCGCTGACCTCGGGCGACTACGCGCCGGTGGGTCTGCGCACCGCGGACGGCGGGGCGCTGGTGTTCTTCGCCACGCACCGGTACGAGAAGGAGACCGCCGCCGAGGGCACCGGGATCCCTTCCCCCGGCACGGACGTGCAGGCCTTGACGACCGGCGAGATCAAGCAGTCCCTGACCCTGGAGTTCGTCTCCAACCAGGTCGTCCTGGACCCGCTGAAGGGTTCCGGCGCGGGCCAGGTGTCCGTCCTCGGACGGATCGAGGGGCTGACGGGAGCCGAGGGCGAGTAGCCCGGCGCGCAGCCGTGGATCCGGCACTCGCGCTCCCGGCACATCCGTACATCCGGCGCACGCACGCACAGCGCACTCGGTGCATCCGGCGCACGCGCTCGCCGCGCGGCCCTCACGGGCGCCGGCCGGGTGGGTCTCAGCCCCGGTGGGGCCAGGCGGCGAGCTGGTCCGCGCCGTTCTCACCGGCGTAGCGGGCGCATTCGTCGGTCAGGATCTCCAGGAGCGTGAGCGGGTCTGGCAGCGGATGCTCGGGGCCGCGCACCCAGTCGACGCTCAGACCGCCGGGCAGCTGGGCCGGCGGCACGAGGACGTACGAACCGCGGCAGTGCCAGCGGAAGCCGGGGTGCTCGTCCATCGTCTCGGGGTGGCAGTCCAGCTCGCAGGGCCACCACTCGTCCTCGTCCTCGGGCGTACCGCGGGTGAGGGTGAAGAAGAGCATGCGTCCGTCGCCGGTCTCCGCGACGGGTCCCACCTCGATGTCGGAGGCGAGCAGGCGCTCCAGCGCCTCGCGCCCGGCGTCCAGCGGCACGTCCAGGACGTCGTGCACCATGCCGGTGGCGGTGATGAAGTTCGCCTTCGGCTGGTGCCGGGCCCAGCGCTCGATCTGCGCGCGGTCGGTGGTCGACTGCGTCTGCCAGGCGAAGGAGACGGGGTGGCGCGCGGGGGTGGGGCAGCCGACGCGGTCACAGGAACAGCGGTAGCCGGACGGATACGCGGCCTGCGCGAGCGGCAGCCCCGCTGCGGCGGCGGCGAGCAGCAGGGCCTCGCGCCCGCCGGCGGATGTCTCCGCGGGGGCTTTGGGCCGGCGTCCGCGCAGCCACTTCGAGATCCTGCCCTGCGTGCCGGAGCGGCGGCCGAACTCTGCGCTCATCTATCCCCTCGCCTCGCCGTAGTGCACTCGTCCTTGCCCCATGGTCCCACCATCCTGCGCCCCGGGTGGCCGGAGCCGACAACCGGGGTAGGTGGGGCGATGCGTTCCGCTGACCCTGATCAGGTGTTATTGCATGATCTAAGGGGATTTCTTCGCCAAAGGCGGATCGTCTGATCGCCGACTCCGGCTCGGGCGTCGATGCCCTCGATCATGGTCTCCGGGTGGCCGCCCTCGCCGACCGGCGCGAGGACGGGCGGAGGGCGTCCGCCCGGCGGGGTGCGGGTTCGGTGGACACGAACCGCACGCCTCCCGCTCCGGGAGCCGCTCGCACCGCACCATGAGCAGCAACTGCCCCTGCGGTTGCGTAAGGAGTCTTCCTTGCACCCTGTTCGTCGTGTCACACCCCGGCGTTACCTCATGTGCCCACCGGTGCACTTCGACGTCACGTACGCGATCAATCCCTGGATGGACCCCGCCAAGCCGGTCGACGTGCCGCTCGCCCTCACCCAGTGGGAGGACCTGCGGGACCGCTACCGCTCCCTCGGCCACACGGTCGAGGAGCTCTCCCCCCGTCCGGGCCTGCCGGACATGGTCTACGCGGCGAACGGCGCGACGGTCGTGGACGGCCGGGTGCTGGGTGCCCGGTTCGCGTACCCGCAGCGCGAGGCGGAGGCGGAGGCGCATCTGGAGTGGTTCCGCGCCGGCGGCTTCGGGCAGATCCGCGAACCGGCGCACGTCAACGAGGGCGAGGGCGACTTCGTCGTCACGGGGTCGTATCTGCTCGCGGGCCGCGGCTTTCGCGCGAGCCCGCTCTCGCACGGGGAGGCACAGGAGTTCTTCGGCCGTCCGGTGATCGGCCTGGACCTGGTCGACCCGCGCTACTACCACCTGGACACGGCCCTCGCCGTCCTCGACGACGGCACGGACGACGTCATGTACTACCCGCCGGCGTTCTCCCCCGGCAGCCGCGAGGTCCTGCGCCGGCTGTTCCCGGACGCGCTGACCGCCACGGCCGAGGACGCCGCCGCGCTGGGCCTCAACGCGGTCTCGGACGGTCTGCACGTGCTGCTGCCGCAGGAGGCGACCGGCCTCTTCGACCCGCTCCGGGAGCGCGGCTTCGTACCCGTCGGCGTCGACCTCGGCGAGCTCCTCAAGGGCGGCGGAAGTGTGAAGTGCTGCACCCAGGAGCTGCGGGGCTGAACCGGGAGGCTACGGCGCGTCCCGGGGCGGCGGCCAGGCGTCGCCCCACTCCGCGTCGCGGGCCGCCTTGTACAGCGGGCCGTGGCGCTTGGTCACCGTCTCCCGGCGCAGCGCCTCGTCCGGCTCGCACAGGTCGAGCAGGACCTGCCCCTTGCGGATCTGCGGCTTGCGCACGATCCGGGAGGGCGCCGGGGCGGGCGGGAAGCGGGTCGCGGCGACATAGCTGAACTTCTCGTCCTCGTAGGGCAGGGAACCGCCCTTGACCTGGCGGTGCAGGGAGGAACGGGCGACCCGTGCGGAGAAGTGGCACCAGTCCTGGCCGGGGACGATGGGGCAGGCCGCGCTGTGCGGACAGGGCGCGGCGACATGGAATCCGGCGCCGATCAGCCGCTCGCGGGCGGCGAGGACCCGGGTGTAGCCGTCGGGGGTGCCGGGCTCGATGATCACGACGGCCTGGGCGGCGCTCGCGGCGGCGTCCACGACCGAGGCGCGGTCGGCGTCGGTGAGCTCGCCGAGAACGTAGGAGACGGTGACGAGATCAGTGCTCTCGATGGTGAGCGCCGCTCCGATACGAGAGCGCTGCCACGCGGCGCCCTCCAGCTCCGGGTTGGCGGCGGCGATCTCCCGGCCGAGCGCGAGGGCGGGCTCGGCCCAGTCGAGCACGGTGACGGGGCGGGTGCCCTCCCAGGTCGCGTTCACCGCCCAGGTGGCGGCGCCGGTGCCGCCGCCGACGTCCACATGGCTCCCCGGCGCCCAGCCGGGCACCGCGTCCGCGAACGCCTCCAGCGCCGCGCACACCGCCTCGAACGTCGCGGGCATCCGGTACGCGGCGTACGCGGCCACGTCCGAGCGGTCCCGGAGGATCGGGGTGTGGGTCGGGGTGGTCCCCCGGTAGTTCACGATCAGCCGCTCGACCGCCTGCGCGGCGGTTTTCGGCGGCAGACCGTCGAGGAGCCCGGCGAGGGCGCCGCGCAGGGTGTCGGCGGGGGATACGGGGACGTTCACGACCCGATTCTCTCAGGCGTCCCACACGGCCCGCGCCCACGAGACGGTCGCACGGGCGCCCCGCATCGTCCGTGCCCACAAGGCGACCTCTCCGTGCCCCCCACCGCCCGTGCCCACGAGGCGACCTCTCCGTGCCCCCCCACCGCCCGTGCCCACGAGGCGACCTCTCCGTGCCCCCCACCGCCCGTGCCCACGAGGCGACCTCTCCGTCCTCGCACCGCCCGTGCCCACGAGGCGACCTCTCCGCACCCCGCACCGCCCGCGCCTACAAGGCGACCTCTCCGTGCCCCGCGCTGCCCGTGCCCGCGAGGCGACCTCTCTGTGCCCCGCACCGCCCGTGCCCACGCGCCGTGCCCGCACCGCCCGCGCCCGCCGGGTGGCTCCCGGACACCGAGGACAATCCTCCCCGGGCCGGCGAACCCTCGACGCCCCACACCCGCCCCGCCGGGCAGGCGCTCGCTCAAGTGCCCCGCACCCGCCCCGCCGGGCAGGCGCTCGCTCAAGTGCCCCGCACCGCCCGCCGCAGCCGGGTGGCCGCTGCCGCCCGGGGCGCGTTGTCCGCCGGGCAGCGCCGGGGGTGGACCGTGTTGGCGAGCAGGACCAGGAACGTGTCCGTCGCCGGGTCAAGGACCAGGGACGTACCGGTGAACCCCGTATGGCCGGCCGCGCCGTGGCCCGCGAGGGTGCCCATGAACCAGGGCTGGTCGAGGGCGAATCCGAGGCCGGGCGGGGTGAGGAGGAGTTCGACGAAGTCGGGGCCGAGAATGCGGGCGGGACCGTACGAGCCGCCCGCGAGCAGGGTGCGGCAGAACACGGCCAGATCGCGCCCGGTGGAGAACAGGCCCGCGTGACCGGCCACCCCGCCGAGCGCCCAGGCGTTCTCGTCGTGCACCACGCCCCGCAGCATGCCCCGGTCCGCCTTGGCCCACGGCCGCCGCTGGTCCTCCGTGGCCGCCGCGCCGGGGCAGGGTCCGAAGGCGGTGGCGTTCATCCCGAGCGGGCGGGTGATGCCGTCCCGGACGAGGACGTCGAGCCCCCGGCCGGTGACGCGTTCCAGCACGTACTGCAGGAGGATCAGGTTGATGTCGGAGTAGCGGTACTCGCCCGGTTCGGACGACGGCGCCTCCGCCCGCAGCAGCGCCAGCCGGGCCGTGTCGTCCGGGCAGTCGTACAGCGGGAGTTCGGGGCGCAGCCCGGAGGTGTGGGTGAGCAACTGCCGTACGGTGATGCCGTGCTCGCGGGCCGCGCGGAACTCCGGCAGATACGCGCCGACCCGCGCCTCGATGCCCAGCGTCCCGCGCTCCAGCTGCTGCACCGCGGCGACCGCCGTGAACAGCTTGGTGAGGGAGGCCAGGTCGAAGGGCGTGTGCACGGTCACCGGCACGCGTGCTCCCGGCGGCAGTTCGACCCCGGTGCCCTTCTCCTTGTCGTAGGACGCGTAGCGCACCGCCCAGCCCGCGGCCTCCTCGACGGCGATGACCGGGCCCCGCCCCGCGACCACGACGACGCCCGCCGCCCAGGGGTCGGCGCCGCGGGTGAGGGCGCGGACCTCCTGGACGAGCTGCCGCAGTTCACCGGCGTCGAGTCCGGCCCGTTCCGGTGTGCCGGAACGCAGTCTTGGCGCGCTCAGTTCTCCGCCGCCTTTCCGTCCGCGGTGCGTCCCGTCCACCGGGGACGGCACAGTCCCACGAAGCAGGCGACGGCTACCAGTGCCGCGGCCAGTTGGACGACGGCCATCGGGACGGCGGTGTGCTCTCCGGCGATGCCGACGAGCGGTGAGGCGACCGCGCCGATGAGGAAGGAGGTGGTGCCGAGCAGCGCGGAGGCGGAACCGGCCGCGTGCCGCACGCGCATGAGGGCGAGCGCCTGCGTGTTGGGCAGGGCGAGGCCCATGGCCGACATCAGCACGAACAGCGCGGCGGCCACCGGTGCGAGCCCGACCGGGCCGAGGACGCCGGTGGACATGAGCAGCAACGCGGTCGCGGCGAGGACGACGAGCGCGAGACCGACGGCGAGGACCTTTTCGAGGGCGACCCGGCCGACCAGCAGCTTGCCGTTGATCTGCCCGGCGATCACCAGGCCGACGGAGTTGACGCCGAAGAGCAGGCTGAAGGTCTGCGGGGAGGCGCCGTAGAGCTCCTGAATCACGAACGGGGAGGCCGAGATGTAGGCGAACAGGGCGGCGAAGGTGAAGCCGCCCGCGAGCATGTACCCGGCGAAGGCGCGGTCGGCGAGCAGTCCGCGCATGGCGCGCAGTGCCTCGCCGACGCCGCCGCCGTGCCGGTCCGCCGGCTGGAGGGTCTCGGGCAGCTTCGCCCAGACTACGGCCGTCAGCGCGAGGCCTACGGCGGTGAGGACCACGAACACGCCCCGCCAGTCGGTGACGCGCAGGATCTGTCCGCCGATGAGCGGCGCGACGACCGGGGCGACACCGGAGATCAGCATGAGGGTGGAGAAGAAGCGGGCCATCGCCACGCCGTCGTAGAGGTCGCGGACGACGGCGCGGGCGATCACGATCCCGGCCGCGCCCGCGAGACCCTGGACGAGGCGGAAGGCGACGAGCAGGCCGATGCCGGGCGCGAGGGCGCACAGCACGGTGGCGACCACGTAGACGGCGAGACCGGCCAGCAACGGGCGTCTGCGGCCCCACCGGTCGCTCATCGGCCCGACGACGAGCTGCCCGAGCGCCATGCCCGCGAGACACGCGGTGAGCGTGAGCTGCACGGTGGCGGCGGGGGCGTGGAGCGATCCGGTGACCTCCGGCAGCGAGGGGAGGTACATGTCCATCGCGAGCGGGGGTGTGGCGGTGAGCCCGCCGAGGATCAGGGTGACGAGGAGTCCGGTGCGGCCCGGGGCGCCGGGGCGGTCGGCCGTCCTTGACGCGGCAGCCGGGCGGGGGGTGGGTCGTGACACGACGACGGAACGGGTGGCCGGCCGTGACGCCACGCCGGACGCCGATTCGGGTGCCGGACGCGCGGTCCCGGCGACCGACGTCGTGGTGTCGGCGGCTTCCGCGTTCGGTATGTGCCCTCGCGGGCCTTCCTGGTCCCGCGTGATGCGGCCACGCTCGGGCATGTGCCCCCCTCTCCGAAAGATGCGAGCCCTATGCTCTCAGTTCGAACAGCGTGTTCGGGTCACGGATCAAGGGGCGGGCATGACGGGCGAGCGCGAACGCGTGCGGTGGGGAATTCTTGCGACCGGCGGGATCGCCGCGGCGTTCACGGCGGATCTGGTGGACATGCCGGACGCCGAGGTGGTGGCAGTCGCCTCACGGACGGAACGCTCGGCGAAGGCGTTCGCGGAACGGTTCGGAATCCCGCGGGCGTACGGGGACTGGGCGTCCCTCGCGGCGGACGACGACGTCGACATCGTGTACGTCGCCACACCGCACTCGGCGCACCGGGTGGCCGCCGGGATGTGCCTGGAGGCGGGACGCCATGTGCTGTGCGAGAAGGCGTTCACGCTGAACGCGCGGGAGGCCGGGGAACTGGTCGCACTCGCCGGACGGCACGACCGCTTCCTGATGGAGGCCATGTGGATGTACTGCAATCCGCTGGTCGGACGGCTGAAGGCGCTCGTCGACGACGGTGTGATCGGTGAAGTGCGCACGGTGCAGGCCGACTTCGGTCTCGCGGGGCCGTTCCCGCCCTCGCACCGGCTGCGGGACCCCGCGCAGGGCGGCGGTGCGCTGCTCGATCTCGGCGTCTATCCGGTGTCGTTCGCGCAGCTCCTGCTCGGGGAGCCCTCGGACATCGTCGCGAGAGCGGTGCTCTCCGACGAGGGCGTCGATCTCCAGACGGGTGCACTGCTCTCCTGGGAGAGCGGCGCTCTCGCTTCGGTGCACTGCTCCATCAACGGCGGCACTCCCGTCGCCGCCTCCGTCACCGGCTCCGCGGGCCGCATCGACATCCCGGACGGCTTCTTCTTCCCGGACCACTTCGTCCTGCACCGCGACGGCCGCGAGCCGGAGGTCTTCCGCGCCGACCCCGCGTCGGGCCCCCGCAACAGCCTCAAGCACGAGGCCGCCGAGGTGATGCGGGCCCTGCGCGCCGGCGAGACCGAGTCCCCGCTCGTCCCGCTCGACGGCACCCTCGCCGTGATGCGCACGCTCGACACGATCAGGGACCGCATCGGCGTCCGCTACCCCGGCGAGGCGAACGCATAGGACGGGCCTCGCCGGTCCCCCTCGCCTACGCTGCGGGCCCATGAACGCCAAGAACGCCAAGAACGCCAAGAATCCCCCGGGTTCCGCGGGTTCCGCGGGTTCCGCGGGTTCCGCGGGTTCCGCAGGTTCCGCAGGTTCCGCAGGTCCCCCGCACCCCTCGCATCCCCCGGAGACGAAGATCGCGGTGGTGACCGGGGCGGGCTCCGGCATCGGCCGCGCGGTGGCCGCCGAACTGCTGCGCTCCGGCTGGTCGGTGGCGCTCGCCGGACGCCGGGCCGAGACCCTCCAGGAGACGGCGGCCCTCGTGCCCGAGGGGCCCTCGATCGTCGTCCGCACGGATGTGTCGCGCCCCGACGAGGTGGCGGCCCTGTTCGCCGCCGTGCACGGCCGGTTCGGGCGGCTCGACCTGCTGTTCAACAACGCCGGGACGTTCGGTCCCGGCGGTGTGCCGCTCGAAGAACTGCCGTACGACGCCTGGCGGCACGTCGTCGACACCAATCTGAACGGCGCGTTCCTGTGCGCCCAGGCGGCGTACCGGCAGATGAAGGACCAGGACCCGCAGGGCGGCCGGATCATCAACAACGGCTCGATCTCGGCACACACACCCCGCCCGCTGTCGATCGCTTACACCGCGACCAAGCACGCGCTGACGGGCCTGACCAAGTCGCTGTCCCTGGACGGGCGTCCGTATCGGATCGCCTGCGGGCAGATCGACATCGGCAACGCGGCCACCGACATGACCGAGCGGATGCGGACCGGGACACTCCAGGCCAATGGCGAACTGGCGGTCGAACCGGTGATGGATGTGGCCGATGTGGCGCGCACGGTACGGCACATGGCCGAGCTGCCGCTGGAGGCGAACGTGCAGTTCGCGACGGTACTGGCCACGGCCATGCCCTACGTCGGACGCGGCTGATACATACGTGGGGCAGCGGCTCGCGGTTCATCAAGAACGGGTAAACGACTCAATCCACACAAACGGAAGCTGAATCTCCGGACCATATAAGCCGTTGGTGCGCTTATGCTCAGCATCTCCCCCATCAGAGCTTCACACTTGGAGCACGAGACTTCGGTACGACCACGGTCCACACCGAGGGGGGAGGTGGCAGTCGCTCCGCGGCCCGGGTGGGGGCCGACCTCGCGCGGGACCGCGAGGCGTGCACCGGACCGCGGAGCGACAGCCCCGTCATCGGCGCCGACGCCGGCCTTTCGCCTCGGCCGGCCGCTCGGCCGCTTCCTCGGATTCCTCGACTTCCCCGGCGGCCCTGCGTCCGCGCCTGCGCAGCGCGAGCGCGCCGCCCGCGAGGAGCGCGACCGCCGCCCCGGCTCCGCCGACCAGTCCCCACGGCGTACCGTCCGCCGTCGTGGTTCCGGCCTCGGCCGGAGCGCCCGCCGCGCCCTTCGCGGCCTTCCGCGTGGGTGCCGCGCTCGCGCCGCCCGCGCTCAGCGGATCGACCAGCGTGCCGACCGGCCCGGCGTGCGCACCCTTCCCGAAACCCCAGTCGAGGAGCTGGGCCGTCTCCTCGTAGACCCCGCTGCCGCCGCTCTTCGGGTGCATCACCGTGACGAGCAGGGTCCGCCCGTCACGGGTCGCCGCGCCGGTGAAGGTGTTGCCGGCGTGACTGGTGTAGCCGTTCTTCACCCCGATCAGGCCGTCGTACGGCCGCACGCCCCAGGCGCCGGTCAGCAGACGGTCGGTGTTCTGGATCTGGAAGGTCTTCTTGCCTCCGGCCGGGAAGTCCGCGGTCCTGGTCGAGCAATAGCCGCGGAAGTCGGCGTCCGCGAGACCGCGCCGGGCGAAGAGCGTCAGGTCGTACGCGGACGAGAGCTGGCCCGGGTGGTCGAAGCCGTCGGGGCTGACCACATGGGTGTCCAGGGCCTGCAGGTCCTTCGCCAGGGCCTGCATCTCGGCGACCGTGGGCGCGATGCCGCCGTTCATGTGGCTCAGCACGTGGACGGCGTCGTTGCCGGAGCGCAGGAAGACGCCCTGCCAGAGCTGCTCGACGGTGTAGGTGATGCCGGGCTTCACCCCGACCATGCTGGAGCCCGAGGGGACGTCGGCGAGGTCCGCGTCGACCACCTTGTACGTCTGGGCGCGCTCGAACTTCTTCAGCACGGCGTCCGCGAAGAGCATCTTCAGGGTGGAGGCGGGCGGCAGACGCAGATGCGCGTTGTACGAGGCGAGCACCTCGCCGCTCGTGTGGTCCGCGACCAGCCAGGAGCGGGCGGTGAGCCGCTTGGGCAGCCCCGGCCCGCCGCTCACCTGGATCCCGGCGCGGGCCAGTCTCGCGCCCCCGATCGTCGTCGTGGCGTACGCGGTCGTGGCCGTCGCGGCGGCGAGGGGTACGGCGGCGGCGAGGCCCAGAGCGGCACGCCGGGAGAGCCCGGAAGAATCACGCATCCCGGGACCGTACAAAGTCTCTTCGTGAGCGTTGACAGCGGGGTGTCAAAGAGAAGGAACGCCGATTCCAAAGCGGGGGCAAAACAGGGCGCGAGGGTGCGGGCCCACCCCGTCGGCACCGTCCGCCGTCCCACCGGGAGACGCGCGTGAGGCGGGCCCGCCGATCTCCACCGGGGCCACTCAACAGGCGTTTCCTGGCAATCAGCCCTTGAAAGCCTGGGAACGGGCTGTCTGACCCAATATTGATTCCGAGGTCCGGATTCTCAGCCCTCGCACATCTCTTACTCAGCTCGGCTCAAAGGTTCCTTCATAGCTTGTGGCCGCGCCCACAGGGGCGCCAAGAACCTTTGAGGAACGGGATGTTTGGCATCTATCTCAAGCGTGAGCTGAGCCGGCGCAAGAAGGCGGCGCTGGTGATCGCCCTGGGTCTGGCGCTCGGTATCGCGCTGGTCATCACCGTCAACTCGGTGTCGGCCGGCATGCAGCAGGCCCAGGACAAAGTCCTGAAATCGCTGTACGGGCTCGGCACGGACATGACGGTCACCAAGGCCCAGACGGCGCCGACGGGCAACTCCTCGGGCCGCCCGAAGTTCGATTTCAACGCGAAGTCGGACAGCAGCACGACACAGAGCTCGGACCGGGTGATGACCCAGGGCGGACAGTCCCTGAAGTCCTCGCTCGTCACCGAGGTCGCCGCGCAGAAGGGCGTGGCGAGCGCGGTGGGCGCGCTGAGCCTGAACGTCACCAAGGTCAACGGCTCCTTCACCCAGGGCAAGGCGAAGTCCACGACGTCGGGTTCCGGCCAGCAGGGCGGACCCAACGGCCAGAGCGGCGGCGGCAGCACCGGCGCGCCCCAGGTGCAGGGCGGCGGCGCCTCCTTCGACGTGAACTCGTACTCCGTCGCGGGCGTCGACGTGACCCACCAGGACCTCGGCCCGCTGGCCACCTCGAAGATCACCACGGGTAAGACGTTCACGGCCGCGCAGACCTCCGCGAAGGTCGCGGTGCTCAGCAAGTCGTACGCCAAGCAGAACAAGTACACGGTCGGCAAGACCTTCAAGATCTCCGGCACCAAGTACACGGTCATCGGTATCGCGACGCCCGACAGCAGCGAGTCGACCACCGACGTCTACCTGCCGCTGAAGCAGGCCCAGACGCTCGGTGACGCGAAGAACAAGGTCACGACGATCTACGTCAAGGCGACCGACTCGAAGCAGATCGCCACCGTCAAGACGGCCATCCAGAAGAACATCTCCGGGACGACGGTCACCACCTCCGCCGACCTCGCCTCCACCGTCTCCGGCTCGCTGTCCACCGCCTCGAACCTCGCGACGAGCGTCGGCAAGTGGCTGTCCATCGCGGTCCTGATCGCCGCGTTCCTGGTCGCGGCGCTGCTCACCTCCTCCGCGGTCTCCCGCCGGGTGCGCGAGTTCGGCACCCTGAAGGCGCTCGGCTGGCCGTCCCGCAAGGTCACCCGGCAGGTCGTCGGCGAGTCGATCGTGAACGGACTGCTGGGCGGTGTGCTCGGTATCGCGCTGGGCCTCGGCGCTGCCTACACCGTCACCGCGATCAGCCCGAAGCTGACGGCGGAGCTCGGCTCCACCGGCGGCGGTGGCGGCATGGGCGGCGGCCCCGGTGGCGGCGGCCCCGGCCAGCAGGCGGCCTCCGCGGCCAAGAACACCATCGACATCGCCCTCACCGCGCCGGTCTCGGTGACCACCATCGCGCTCGCCGCGGGCCTGGCCATCACCGGCGGTCTCATCGCCGGCGCGATGGGCGGCTGGCGCGCCTCCCGGATGCGCCCGGCGGACGCGCTCCGCAGCGTCTCCTGACCCGCCCCCGGGCCACACCCCTTGAGCCGGGGGCGCCGCGTCCACTCCCCCCGGGCCGCGGCGCCCCCTCCCCTTCATCCTCGGAGAACCTCATGTACAAGCTCACCGGCGTCACCAAGCGCTACACGCGGGGCAAGGAGACGGTCGAGGCGCTGCGCGGCGTCGACCTGACCATCGAGGACGGCGACCAGCTCGTCATCCAGGGCCCCACCGGCGGCGGCAAGTCGACGCTGCTCCAGATGATCGGCGGCCTCGACCGGCCGACCTCGGGCAGTGTCGAGCTGGACGGCGTGGACCTCGCCTCCATCAGCGAGGCCAAGCTGACCCGGCTGCGGGCCGAGAAGATCGGCATCATCTTCCAGTCGTTCAACCTGATCCCGACGCTGAACGCGCAGGAGAACGTCGAGACCGCCCTCGTCCCCCTCGGGGTGAAGCCCGCCGACCGGCGCGAGCGGGCCGCCGAGGCGCTCCGGTCGGTCGGCCTCGGCGAACGGCTCACGCACGTCCCGACCGAGCTGTCCGGCGGTCAGCAGCAGCGGGTCGCCATCGCGCGGGCACTGGTCAAGAAGCCGAAGGTTCTGCTCGCCGACGAGCCGACCGGCAACCTCGACGAAGGCACCCGGGACGACATCATGGGCCTGCTCGAAGGGCTGTGGCACGAGTACGGGCTGACCTTCATCATGGTCACCCACGACTCGTCCATCGCCCGCCGCGCGCCGCGCCTCGCGACCATCAAGGCCGGGCAGATCAGCCTGACCGAGCAGGGCGGCGCCCGCCGGTCCGCCCCCGGACAGGCCGACCACCTTCAGCTCTCCGGGCAGGGGCAGTAGGGGCAGCAGCCGTACGCGCCCGAGCAGTTGACGCCGGAGCGGTACGGCGCGGCCCAGGGCCACTGAGCTCCGCGGCGGCTTCGCCGCCCGACCCGCCCCATGTCCGCCTCCCGCGTCTCCCGGGCACCCGGGCATCTGGGCCGCTCACCGTCCGAGCACGCCGTCGACCTCGGTCGACTGCGCGGAGGTGAGCGGCCCCTTGGCGATTGCGCCCGCGTTCTCCTCGGCCTGGGCGACCGAGCGGAAGCCCGGGATCGGCACGGTCCGCGGACTGCGGGCCCACAGCCAGGCGAGGGCGCCCTGCGCGAGGGTGCGCCCGCCGCTGGTGAGGATCTCCTTGAGCGCGTCCACCCGGGCGAGCCACGCCGGGTCGGCACCCTCGCCGGTGAAGCCCTGCAGCCAGGCGGGCGGCGCGTTGCGGATGTCCCCCGCTTCGAGGGCGCGCCCCGCCCCATGCCTGCCGGTCAGCAACCCCATGGCCAGCGGGGAGCGGTTGATGCTCGCGAGCCCCGACTCCTCGCAGAGGGCGACGAGTTCGGGCGCGTCCTGCAGGACGTTCAACCGGTGCTGCACCGACGCGCAGTGCTCGCCCGCCGCGAAGACCGCCGCCCGTCCGGGGTCGTCGGTGCTCCACCCGTATGCCCGGATCAGCCCCTCCCGTACGAACTCCTCGCACGTGTCGCGGAGTTCGGCGGCACGCTCCGGGTCGGCGTCGGAGAGGTGCAGCTGGTACAGGTCGATCCAGTCGGTGCCCAGGCGCCGGAGGGAGGCGGTGAGCGCGCGGCGGGCGTACGCCGGGGAGTCGTCGCTGCCGGTGAGCAGCCGCCGTTCCTCGTCGACGACGTTGCCCCACTTGGTGGCGACGACCACATCGGCCCGCCGCTTGCCGAGCGCCCGCGCGAGCATCCGCTCACTGTGCCCGGTGCCGTACGCGTCGGCCGTATCGAAGAACGTCACGCCGAGGTCGAGGGCACGCCGGACGGCCCGTACGGACTCCTCGTCGTCGACCTTGCCCCAGCCCAGCGGCTGCCCGTCCGGCGCCGACCACTCTCCGCCGATGGCCCAGCAGCCGAAGCCGAGAGCGCTCACGTCGATACCGCTGCTTCCCAGGGTCCTGTTCCCGGTGCTTTCCATGCCTGCGCACACTAGGAGTTGGAGTGCGTACGAAGGCAAGACGACGGGGCCGGGGCCCGGCGCTCATGCCTCGCCGGGTGGCGGGCGGCTACGCCTGGCCGGTCTCGAAGCGGCTGATCCTGCCGCCTTCGTCGACGATGAAGCTCCACTTCGTCTTCATCTCGCCCCAGGTGTCGTTGTGGTACCGCACGACGAGGGAACGCCCGCCGTTGGACTCGTTGTCGACGTCCATGTGGCCGCGGGAGGAGAAGATCTCCCGGTCGGTCCAGTCGTCGAGGTCACGGTCGGAGCCGTCGTCGGACATGGTGGCGCCGGGCGCCAGAAGCGCCTCGAAGGCGCTCCGGTCGTGGGCGTTCACCGCGGAGACGAAGGCCCGGACGGCCGGGTCGCTGAGCTTCGCTACCTGGATGGTCATGGGAGCCAGACTCACACCGGTCCCCGGTGCCCGCCACCCGAACGGCTGCGCGGGCACGCCGGGCCGGGCCCATCGGTGCGACGGTGGACACCCGGGAGGGAACCGTTGCCGCCGTCTGCTCTGGGAGTCACCATGACCTGTTTCGACCGGCGTGATCTGGGACTGCTGATGCTCCGTCTGAGCACGGGCGGCGTACTGGTCGCGCACGGAACGCAGAAGCTGTTCGGCTGGTTCGGCGGAGGCGGCATCGAGGGCACCGGCGCGGCCATGGAGGCCATGGGCTATTCGCCGGGGAAGGCGAGCGCCCGGGCGGCGGGCCTCGCGGAGGCGGGCGGCGGCGCGCTGCTGGCGCTGGGGCTCGCGACACCCGCGGCCGGCGCCGCGGCGGCGGGCGCGATGGCGGGCGCGGCGGCGGTGCACGTACCGAACGGGTTCTTCGCAATGAACGGCGGATACGAGTACACGGCGTCGCTCGGCCTCGCGGCGGCGGGCCTCGCGGTGACGGGTCCGGGCCGGATCTCCCTGGACCATCTGATGGGCCACGCGGTGAACCGCGGCTGGATGGTGCCGATCGCCCTCGGTACGACGGCGGCGGTCACCGCCGTCGTCGTGGGCGCCCGGAACAAGCGGGTGCGCAAGGCGCGGGAGGGCAAGCAGGAAACCCTGTTCGAGGAGTAGCGGTCCCGACGGGCAGGAGTCGGCCCCGCGGACGTGGGGGAGGCTGGCCCCATGACTGACCACGCCGAGGACGCCCCGGCCGAGCGCATCGCCGAGGACGACCTCTGGGACACGATCGACCGGCTGCACACCTGGCTGGACGCCAACCGGGCGCACGGCGGCCGGGAAGGCCTGCTGCTGCGTGTGCTGAAGCTGTCGGAGGAGGTCGGCGAGGTCGCCCAGGCGATGATCGGCGCGACGGGCCAGAACCCGCGCAAGGGCGTGAGCCACACCTGGGACGACGTCGGATCGGAGCTGTGCGACGTCGTGATCACGGCGATGGTGGCGCTGCGCACGCTCGCGCCGGACGCGCGCGAGGTCTTCACCGCCCACCTGGCATCCGTCGCCGACCGCTCGCTCGGCCCGGCAACGGCTCCGGTTCCGGCTCCGGCTCCGGCGCCCCCAACTCCCTGACGAGAAAAGGGACCTCGGCGGACCATTCGGCACCATGCCTGCGGTGACCGGAAGTGTTCACTCCGCGGATGCGTACGCGCGGTGCGGAGTTGGCGATCACAGCTCAGCCTTCTCGTCGACGCAGAGCCGACGAAAGGGTCCCCGTGCAGGACTACGTTTTCACCACAGGCCGCAGGACAGTCGCCATGATCGGTGGGGTGCTGACGCTCACGGCCGTGGGTCTGGGAAGCCAGGCACAGGCGGCGAGTTACGGCACGCCGAGCCTTTCGCTGTCGGCCACGTATCTGTCGGGCGCGGTGGGCGCGACCGGCGACCCGGCCGTGAACGTGACCGTCGCGCAGAGCGGGGCCGACGCCGCCGCGCTCACCGTCACGGTGAGCAAGAGCAGCAAGACCGCCGTGGCGACCACGGCGGATGTCAGCGTCACCGGCACGGGCGCCACCCGCAAGGTCGTCGTCGCCGCGCGCGCCGAGGGCTACACCGACCTCACCGTGAAGGTGACCGGCGTAGACGGCCAGACGGCCACCAAGACGCTGCACTACGCCGCGTCGGCCGCCGTCCAATACGCCTCCGACAGCCGGTACTTCACCGGTTCCAGCGACGCCTCGGCGGCCGTCGACGCGGGCGGCGGCTACACGGTCGTCGCGGACGACGAGTCCAACGTCCTGCGCCTGTACGACCGTTCGGCGTCGGGCGCTCCGGTCAAGACCTGGGACTTCTCCTCGAACATCGGCGCCTCCAAGGAGATCGACATCGAGGCCGCCACCCGCGTCGGCAACACGATCTACTGGACGGGCTCGCTCGGCAACAACAAGGACGGCGAGTACAAGGCGGACCGCAACACGGTCTTCACCACGACGGTGACCGGCTCCGGCGCCTCGACCGTCCTGACGTACGGCCGTTCGTACAAGAAGCTGCGGGACAACCTCGTCTCCTGGGACAAGGCGAACAACAACCGCTACGGCTTCGCGGCCGGCACCGCGGACGGCGAGATCCCGAAGGAGATCAACGGGTTCAACGTGGAGGGCCTGGAGTTCGCGCCGGGCTCGACGACCACGGCCTACGTCGGCTTCCGCGCCCCGCTGGCCCCCGCGGTGGCCGGCGGCAAGGCCCTCATCGTGCCGGTCACCAACTTCGACAAGGTGCTGAGCAGCGGCACGGCGGCCACCTTCGGCACACCGATCGAACTCGACCTCGGCGGTCTGGCGATCCGTGACATCCGCAAGAACGCCTCGAACCAGTATCTGATCGTGGCCGGTTCCTGGGCCGCCGACGACAACTCGGACCCGTACGCCCTCTACTCCTGGGACGGCGACCCGGCGCACGCGCCGGTCAAGCGCCTGGACCTGCCGACCTCGGACCCCGGCGGCTGGGAGGCGATCGTCGACGTCCCCGACCTCACCGTGTCCGGCGCCCGCGCCCAACTGATCACCGACGACGGCTCCGCCGATCTGTACGGCGACGGCACGGAGGCCAAGGACCTCACCCACAACGAGTGGAAGAAGTCCCGCGCCACCTGGTTCACGGTCACGAACTGACCCTGCGGGAACCGGGCCTCATGGCGCCCGGACGGCGGCCCGCACCCCGACCGACGGCCGGGGTGCGGGCCGCCACGCGTCCACGCTGCGGGCTGCGGGCTGCGGGCTGCGGGCTGCGGGCTGCGGGCTGCGGGCTGCGGCATGGACGGAAGCACAGCCGCCGGAGTTCAGGGGAGGCGAGCCGGAGTTCTCCCGAGGGCGCCATGTTGAAGTGGTCGCGCATCAGTTTTTGCGTTCTCGTGACTGCCTTCGACTGCTCTCCACTGCTCACTGGGCAGTGCGGAAACAGATGCTGCGGGGCATCGGGAGCGAGTCCTGTCGGCGGCTGGTGATCTCCGACCATCGTGACACCTTCGGGAGTCTCACCACAGGAATGACAGGGCAATCCCTGCATGGCTTCAGACTGAGTCGAAGTCACTTCTGCACCGGTCGCGCTTGCTGACTCACCCGCGTGCGGCCCCGATGGTCGGGTGCGAGCCAGTAGGTAACGCGCTGGTGAGCATCACCGAGGCGAAAGCACAGCTCGCGGAGCTTGCCGCCCAGGTGGCGGGAGTGCGGTGCGTCGAGCGTGGTGGGCTGCTCGGCAAGGCCAGGGCTGCTGTCATCGGCGCGGGAAACTAACCAGCAAGACTCCGCTCTCGAAGCCACTGAAGTTCGGCGAGTTGCTTCTCGAACGTCTTCGAGCCCTGGGAAGCGACAGCGACCATGGAGTCGAAAGGCGTGAGATCGAAATCCCTGAAGTACGCCTTTGCGAGGTCCGGCGGGTCCGGGAGCGAAAGCGCCGTGTCCCGATCCGCGCGACGCAGGAGGAAATGCCTGTTCTCATCCCTGCGCACCAGTTCTCCCGGCACCGCACGAATCGTAGCGTCGGCGAACACGGCATCCCGGACGTCCAAGGCCCAGTCGACATCACGGTAGAAGTTGGCCATCCCATCCGAGAAGGCTGCGAACATCTCTGCCCCGGGCGACCGGACAGGACCGGCGAAGAGGAACTGACCGATCTTCCCCCGCAGTGTCACGTTGCGGAATACGCACCCGGAGATGGAGCTGTTACTCAGCTTCGCCTCATCCACCGTGACGTTCTCCAGCCTTACGCCCGCCATTGTGCACGCGCTGAAGGAGCAGTTCTGCAGGATCGAGTCCCGCACCACCAGGCCGAATGACGGGTCGTCATGCTGCGCCAGCACAGAACTGGTGAACTTGACGCGCCTCAGATCGAGATCGCTGAAGACCCGCCCGCTGCCGTACTGGCGCAGACGCCCAAATGAGGACCCTTCATTGGCGTCGGTCATTCGCCGGCTCCACCAAAGATCTTTGCAATGTCCGCACCCCTGAGCGTCGGATACGTCATGAGCTGATCCTGGTGCTCATAGCAGTCCCGACCCATGTGCTCGGCGATGGATGTCTTCCTGGCTCCAGTCACGTCCACATTGTACGAGTCGCCGATCACGAAGTCCGGCTGCTTCTTGCCGGGTTCGGACGTGCCGAGGTGGGTGATGTTGCTGTCGGCAAGCACCTCCGGATCTGGCGCATACGAGCCGACCCGTATGCGCCAGCCATTCTCCGATCTCACCAGCCCAGCAGGTTGGGCAATTCATCGATGTATGGCGCGTAGTCGGGCTCTTCCTCAGCGATACCGCCGAGTACACGCCTGAACTCCTGACGCTCCGCTTCGTTCATCAAATTCAGGTCAGATGCGATGTTCTCAAGCCCTTGAGAAGCAACGTCGCGATCGATCTCATCGGCTGATGAATGATCGAGCAACAAAAGGGCAGAGAGCACGGCCCTTGCAAGATAGCTTTCAATCACTAATTTGCCTGCCTTGTGACGATGGTCGTAATACCCCAGCTATCCAACAGCCTGCGAGCGTCGTCGGCAGCTGCCTGCGTGGGAAATGCATAAACTGGCGTGGGCCCGGCGGACCCTTCCGGGCGCACGTGGCGCGGCAGGAGGAAGGCGAGCACGATGGTCAGGACGAGCAAGCCCTCGGGGCGTCCCGTCCAAGGTGGGAACTCCGGGGAACCCACAGGTGGAAGCGGGAATCTCCTCCCGACGAAAAATGGCCGTGACCCGGGTGAACTCCCAGGTCAGGGCCATAAGGGCAGACGAGTCGGGCTGTACGCCGGGTTCTGTCGCCCGGTCGCCTCGCGGCGGCCGGGGAGACGGCCATCCATCTAGGGCCGGCGTTGCCGCCGGCCTCGTGCGGTCTACCCGCGGACTCGGGCGGGCAGCCCTCGAACGTCCGCGCAGAGCCGCCTTCTCTTCCGGGAAAGCGGCCCCTCTTGACCTTGCTCCGGGTGGGGTTTACCTAGCCGCCTGAGTCGCCTCAGGCGCTGGTGGTCTCTTACACCACCGTTTCACCCTTACCGGGAACCGGAGTTCTCGGCGGTTTACTTTCTGTGGCACTGTCCCGCGGGTCACCCCGGGTGGCCGTTAGCCACCACCCTGCCCTGTGGAGCCCGGACGTTCCTCGGGAAGCCCCTAAGGGGACTCCACGCGGCCGTCCGCCCGGCTCGTCTGCCGTGTCGACCATGGTACCGGGCGGGCGGGACGCCGCGGACCGGCAGTCGCCGTGGCCAGGACCGAGCCCGCCAGGATGAGGGCGAAGGCGGCGAGGATTCCGGGGGTCAGGCGTTCGTTCAGGAGGACGGCGCCCGCCGCGACCGCGACCGCCGGGTTGACGTATGTGATCACCGTCGCCCGGGTCGGGCCCGCTTCCTTGATCAGTTCGAGGAAGGCCACGAAGGCGACGGCCGTACAGATGACGCCCAGGCCCGCGAGGGCGGCCAGGACCTGGCCGGACGGTATCGCTTCCGGCGGGGTGAGGGCCGCCGCCGGGGCGTAGACCAGCGCTGCCAGGGCCAGGCAGGGGGCCGTGAGGTGGAGCGACGGCACGTCCTTGAGGTGGCGGGCCACGATGACCGGCGCGGTGGCGTAGCCGACGACGGTCAGCAGCACCTCGACGAGCGAGCGGGCGTCGCCACCGGTCAGATGCGGGGCCGTGAGGACCGCGACGCCGGTCAGGCCGAGCGCGAGGCCCGCGATCCGCCGCGCGCCGAGCCGTTCCGTGTCACCGAAGAAGCGGGCCGCGGCCACGCCGACGATCGGCACCCCGGCGATCAGCAGGCCAGCGGTGGAGCTGGAGAGATGGCGTTCGGCGTCGGTCAGGGTCCACCAGGGGACCATGATCTCGATGATCGCGAAGGCCAGCATCGGGCGCCAGTGGGCCCGTACGGTCCTGGTCAGGCCGCCCTGGCGGATCGCGAAGGGAAGCAGCAGCAGCGCGCCGACCGCACAACGCGTGAACACCACCACCGACGGGGACACCTCGTCCACCGCCACTTTGATCATCAGATAGGGGATGCCCCAGATCACTCCCATCAGGGAGAACAGAAACCAGCCGCGTGCAGTCATGGCGGCAGTCTCGGTCACCGTGCGGCGGGGCGTCTTGAACGCTGTTGCGCGCCGCCGCCGCTGGTGCCGTGACCGTCTGCCCTACGGTGACGGGAACACGCTCGCGCGGTACGCCGCCGGTGTCACCCCGAGCACCCGGCGGAACCAGCGGGTCAGATGCGCCTGGTCCGCGAAGCCCACGAGCCCGGCGACCTCGGCGGGGCGCAGTCCGGACTCCAGGAGCCGGCGGGCCCGGTTCACCCGGTGCTGGGCCAGCCAGGCGTACGGCGGTATCCCCATCGTCGTACGGAAGGCGCGCAGGAGCTGGTAGCGGGACAGGCCCAGGTCCGTGGCGAGGGAGGCGAGGGAGGGCGGGTCCTGGAGTTCGTCGGCGAGACGGTCCCGTACGGCGTCGGCTATGTGCGCGGCGCCCGGGATCTCGTCGCGGTCCGGGCGGGCCGTGGAGTGGCGCCGGGCCAGCGCGGCGAGCAGCCAGGGGAAGCGGGACTCCGCCTCCAACGGGTCCGGGCAGGCGCTCAGTTCGGTGTGCGCGGCGCGCAGTGCGGCGGCGAGTTCGGGGTCGTCGAGCAGCCCTTCCCGGAAGTGCGGGAGGCCGCCGACGCTGCCCTCGGAGAGCAGGGACGGCTCTGCGTACAGGGCCCGGTAGGCATAGCCGTCGCAGGCGGCGGGACCGCCGGTGTGCATCTCGCCGGGGGCCAGCACGACGATGGACCCCGGGCCGGTCCGCAGGTGGCCGCCCCGGTAGCCGATGAGCTCCGAGCCGCCGACGCTGACGCCGATGGTGAATTCGTCGTGGGCGTGCGGCGCGTAGCGGTGCCGTTCGAAGCGGGCGGTCAGCAGATCCAGGGGCCGGCCGTCCCGACCGAGGGTGGCCCGGGTCCAAAGGGCCTCCTCTTTCGCGGGGCGCCTGACGGTTTCCTTCGCGGGGCGCATGGCGGATTCCTTCGCGGGGCGCTTGACGGATTCCTCAGCGGGGCTCCTCGTCGTATACCTCGCGGAGTGCTTCGCGGATCCGTTCGCGGCCTCCGTCGCGGACGCGGTGGCGGCCTCCGTCACGGACGTGGTCGGGCCACGTGACGCGGACGTCATCGGTCCACGCCGTACGGTCGCGGTCGTCTCTCCCCGTCCGGACATGCCCGTCCCTCTCCCCTTGCCGCTCTCTTCGCGGCGGTCGCCGCTACGAGGGCAACACGCGCGTTCCCCGTTTCCATGCCGGGGTTCGACGCCGGGATCAAGCGGGTGCGAACTGTACCTTCGCCGTTCCGGGGTCCGCCTGGGTGAGGCGGACCCGAAGGCGTTCGCCCAGGGGCAGGTTCGTCGTGCCGCCCTCGATCCGGGCGAAGACCGCCGGGGACTCCAACTGCACGGTGCCGACCGTGGGTTCGTGTTCCTGTACGTCCACCACGAATGCCTCGAAGAGGTCGCCGACGCGGTCCTTGAGCAGTGCGGCCTCGACGATGTCGACGCACTCGCGCTCGACGGTCCCCGCGCGCCGGCCGCCCTCCGCCATCTCCTTGGGCAGGGCGTCGAGGGCCGCGAGGACCCAGTCGGGGGACGGCCGGCCGGCGGCGGCCGCGAGGCAGATCTCCGAGGCGTAGCGGTCGACGAGCCGGCGCAGCGGGGCCGTGCAGTGGGCGTAGGGCGCGGCGACGGCGGCGTGCGCGGTGACCTCGGGGAGCAGCCCGTCACGGAAGACGGTGTACCCGGCGCCGCGCAGCAGCGTCGTGCACTCCTGGAGGAAGGCCGCGTGGTGCGGCCGGTGCGGGTCGAGGGAGCGGATGAGCTGCGCGTACGAGACGTGGTGCGGCCAGTCGATACGCAGGGCCCGCGCGGTGCGGCGCAGCCGTCCGACCGCTCCGTCGGGCGCGGCGGGCAGCGTCCGCAGCACTCCGGTGCCGTGCGCGAGCATCAGGTCGGCCGCCGCCATCCCGGTGAGCAGGGAGATCTGCGCGTTCCAGCCGTCGGCGGGCAGCGGAGCCCGGTAGTCGAGCTCGTACGTCCCGTCCTTCTCGACGATCTCCTGCTCGGGCACGTTGAGCGAGATGCCGCCGCGTTCGACCTCCAGGGCTTCGCGCAGGGTGCCGATGTCCTTGAGCAGGGCGAGCGGTTCCTCCGCCGTTCCCGCGTCGATCTGCCGCTGGACCCCCGCGTAGTCCAGCTTGGCGCGGCTGCGGACCAGGGCGCGGCGGACGCCGGTCGTCTCCGTGCGGCCGTCCGGGTCGAGGTCGATCATCCACAGGACGGCCGGGCAGGTCTGGTCAGGGAGGAGGCTGGCGGTGCCCTCCGAGAGCTGGGGCGGGTGGACGGGGATCTTCTCGTCCGGGAAGTAGAGGGTCGCCACGCGGCGGTGCGCCTCGGCGTCCAGGGCTCCGCCGGGGGTGACGAAGGCGGCGACGTCGGCGATGGCGTACTGGACGCGGTAGCCGCCCCGCTCGCGGCGTGACAGGTGCATCGCCTGGTCGAGGTCGTTGGACGTCGGCGGGTCGATGGTGAAGAAGGGGATGTCCGTCGCGTCGTCCGACGGCAGGCGGGGTGGCCGCCCGGCCTCCGCGAGGACCTCGGCCGGGAAGCTCTCGGGCACACCGAGTTCGGTCCGCAACGCGCCGAGGGCGGCTCGCAGCGGAGCCTCCGGTGCTCCGGTGACGCGGACGTGACGGCGAGGCATGGGTCGAGCGTAGGCCGGGGGCAACCGTTGAGCACGCCGAGCGGGGCGGCCGGGGGCGACGATTGAACACGCCGGGCGGGCGTGCCGGGGGCTGCCGATATCGCCGGGCACTGCGGCCGGCCGGTCCCGGCGTGCCCGGCGGGACCGGCCCCCCAACGGGTCCCCCTGGTGGGGGGGCCGGGCGACCCTCCGAGGGGTCACCGAAGGGGACCCGGCGGATGCCCGGACGGGGCCCGGCTCAAGGTCCGGACGGGGCCCGGCTCAAGGTCCCCCCGACGGGGCCGGCGGGTCCGGGTGAGGGGGCAGGACCGGGTGGCGGAGGCGGCCCGGTCGTACCCCGTAGGCTGGCGCCGGGCCATTTCCACCGTAGGGAGAACCAACCGTGCTCGTGCTGCTGCCGCCCTCCGAAGGCAAGGCACCCTCCGGCCGGGGAACCGCGCTCAAGCCGGAGTCGTTGTCCCTTCCGGGTCTCGCGGAGGCGCGCCAGGCGGTCCTCGACGAGCTGGTCGAGCTGTGCGTGGCGGACGAGGAGAAGGCCCGCGAGGTCCTCGGACTGAGCGAGGGCCTGCGCGGCGAGATCGCGAAGAACACGGAGCTCCGGACCGCGGGCGCCCGCCCGGCCGGAGAGATCTACACGGGGGTCCTGTACGACGCCCTGGACCTGGCCTCGCTGGACACCCCCGCCAAGCGGCGCGCGGGCCGCTCGCTGCTCGTCTTCTCCGGGCTGTGGGGCGCGGTGCGGGTGACCGACCGGATCCCCTCGTACCGCTGCTCGATGGGCGTGAAGCTGCCGGGCGTCGGAGCGTTGGGCGCGCACTGGCGTACGCCGATGGCCGCCGCGCTGCCCGAGGCCGCGGGCGACGGACTCGTGCTGGACCTGCGGTCCTCGGCGTACACGGCGGCGTGGAAGCCCAAGGGCGAGGTCGCGGGACGGACGGCGACCGTACGGGTGCTGCACGCGCAGACGGTGAACGGGGTCGAGAAGCGTTCCGTCGTCAGCCACTTCAACAAGGCGACCAAGGGAAAGATCGTCCGCAGCCTGCTCACCGCGAGCGCCGCGCCGAAGAACCCGGCGGAGCTGGTGGAGGCGCTGCGGGACCTCGGATACACGGTGGAGGCGGAAGCGCCCGGCAGGGCAGGCAGGCCGTGGGCGCTCGACGTGGTGGTGCGGGAGATCCACTGAGCGACAACCGCTTCGCCGTCACCGGTTGCTCGGCCAGAGCGGTCGGTCCCGCCGGACCGGCCAGAGCAATCGGTCCGGTCAGAGCCACCGGACCTGCGACACCTGCGACACCTTAGTGTTGCAGCATGTGCAACGATCTTTGCGCATGCTGCACGCGCCCGGCAGGATGTGGGCATGACTCCGTCATCGCCCCCGTCTCCGCATGCCTCCGTCCTGGATCTCGCGCCCGTCGTCCCCGTCGTCGTGGTCGAGGACGCCGCCGACGCCGTGCCGCTGGCACGGGCGCTGGTCGCCGGCGGGCTTCCGGCGATCGAGGTGACCCTGCGGACCCCGGCGGCGCTCGACGCGATCCGGGCCATCGCGGCCGAGGTGCCCGACGCGGTGGTGGGCGCCGGCACGGTCCTGACGCCGGAGCACGTGGCCGAGTCGGTGGCGGCGGGCGCCCGCTTCCTGGTCAGCCCCGGCTGGACGGACGTACTCCTCGACGCGATGAAGGCGTCCGGGGTGCCGTTCCTGCCGGGGGTGTCCACCACCTCGGAGGTGGTGGCGCTGCTGGAGCGGGGGGTGTGCGAGATGAAGTTCTTCCCCGCGCAGGCGGCGGGCGGCACGGCGTACCTGAAGTCACTGGCGGGACCGCTCCCGCAGGCGCGGTTCTGCCCGACGGGGGGCATCGGCCCCGAGTGTGCGCCGGACTACCTCGCCCTCCCGAACGTGGGCTGTGTGGGCGGTAGTTGGATGCTTCCGGCCGACGCGATCGCCGCGCGGGACTGGCGCCGGGTGGAGGACCTGGCCCGGGAGGCGTCGGCGCTGCGCCGGTAGCCCGGGGCCGCGACGGGAGCCCAGGCCGCCGAGGCCGCGACGGGAGCCCAGGTCACCAAGGCCGCACCGACAACCCAGGCCACCAAGGCCGCGACGGGAGCCCAGGTCACCAAGGCCGCACCGACAACCCAGGCCACCGAGGCCGCGACCGGAGCCCAGGTCACCAAGGCCGCGCCGACAGCCACAGCCCGCTTCCGCTCAGCCCACGCGGATGACCACCTTGCCGAAGGCCGTGCCGCTCTCGTAGTGGCAGAACGCCTCCCGCACCTCCTCGAAACCGAGGACGCGGTCCACGACCGGGCGCGTCCCGTGCAGCTCCAGCGCCCTGTTCATGGACTCGAAGTGCGCGCGGCTGCCCACGAAGACCCGGCGGATCGTGGCCAGACTCGCCGCGTACGCCGCGCTGGAGATCTCGATGACGTGCCTGCGCGGGTATCCGGTGGTCAGCAGCACGATCTGGCCGTAGAGCGCGGCGGCGCGCATCGACTGCTCGATGGTGTCGGGTCCGTTGGTCTCGACGACGAGGTCGGCGCCGCGACCACCGGTCAACTCCCTGACGGCGAGCCCCCATTCGGGGTTCCCGGCGTAGTCGACGACGTGGTCCGCGCCGAGGGCCTTGAGGCGGTCCGCCTTGGCATCGCTCGATGTCGTCGCGATGACCTCGGCGCCCAGCATCTTGGCGAACTGCACGACGAAGAGGGACAGGGCGCCGGTGCCGAGGGTGAGTACGACCTGGCCGGGGGTGAGCGGCTCGCCGCCCGTCAGGGACTGCCAGGCGGTCACCCCGACGCAGGGCAGACAGGCCGCCTCCTCCCAGGTCAGATGGTCCGGAACGCGCACCGCGGCCTCCTGGCACAGGCAGGCGTACTCGGTCAGCATGCCGTCGAGGGTCGCCCCGGGCTGGTCGAACCGGTCAGGGGTGATCCGGCCGTCCAGCCAGTTCGGGAAGTACGTGCCCGCCACCCGGTCGCCCACCGCGAACCGGGTCACCTCCGCTCCCACCGCGACGACCTCCCCCGCTCCGTCGCTCAGCGGGATGACGTCCGGTGCGGCCTTCAGCGGGTAGGTCCCCTTCAGGATCAGCAGGTCGCGCTTGTTGAGGGACACGGCGCGGACCCGAACGAGGATCTCGCGGGGTCCCGGTTCGGGCCTGGCCGACTCCCGGGGCACGATCCCGTCGACGGTGCCGAGCGTTTCGAGGTGGTAGGCGCGCATGTCCGCTCCCTGAGTGGGCTCCCGAGTGGATGCGTCCATGCTGTTCGCGGCGGGTGCCCCGCTCAATTCCCGGCAAGGTATGACGAGTGCTTCCGGGCCGCACGGCGCCACTCCCGTGCCGCTGTCGTACCCGTGACGTACAACTGGTCGCATGACGACCGGTATCTCCACCGAACCCCCGCCCTTCGCCCGGGAGCTGCTGCGCTGGCGGCACGCTCGCCGGGTGAGCCAGCTCGAACTCGCCTCCCGCGCGGGTACGACGCAGCGGTACGTCAGTTTCATCGAGCGCGGACGTTCGGTGCCCGGCAGAGAGATCGTGATCAGGCTCGCCGAGTCGCTGGGCCTGACCCTGCGGGAGCGCAACGCGTTGCTCCTGGCCGCCGGTTACGCGCCCGCGTTCACCGAGTCGGCGCTCGACGCGGCCGCCCTGAAGCCCGTACGGGAGGCGCTGGACAGCATCCTCGAAGGCCATCTGCCGTATCCGGCGGTGGTGGCGGGGCCACGCGGTGAACTCGTCGCGGCCAACGCGGCGTTCGACGTCCTGGCCGAGGGGGCCGCTCCCGAACTGCTGGAACCGCCGGTGAACGTCCTGCGGTTGGCGCTGCATCCGCGCGGGATGGCGTCGCGGGTGCTGAACCTGGACGCCTGGGGGCAGCACATCGTGGAGAACCTGCGGGCCCGGTCCCTGCGCAGCCCCGATCCGCGACTCGACGCGCTGGCGGCGGAGTTGGCGGACTACGTACCGGCGAGCGAGCCCGGCGCGGACTATCTCGGTTTCGCCGTGCCGTTGCGACTGCGGTGCCCGGAGGGCGAGTTGAGACTGCTCACCACGCTCACGTCGTTCGCCACCGCGGTGGACGTCACGCTCGCCGAACTCCATCTGGAGGCGTTCCTCCCGGCGGACCGGGAGACCGCCGAGATCCTTCGTGAGCGTGCCGCCCGGCGCGGCTGACCGGCATCCCTATCAGCGCAGATGCGAGGTGTCGTTGAACAGCCGGACGCTCGCGTTGCCGTCCGCGTAGTACGCCACCGCCGAGAGGGACGCCGCCGACAGTTCCATCCGGAACAGGGACTCCGGCGGGGCGCCGAGGGCCAGTCGTACGAGGGTCTTGATCGGGGTGACGTGCGTGACGAGCAGGACCGTGCGGCCCGCGTAGGAGGCGACCAGCTTGTCGCGGGTGGCCGCCATGCGGTGCGCCGTCGCGGCGAAGCTCTCGCCGCCGCCGGTGGGTTCGGCCTCCGGTGAGGCGAGCCAGGCGTTCAGGTCGTCCGGGTGGCGTTCGCGCACCTCGCCGAACGTCAGGCCCTCCCAGGCACCGAAGTCCGTCTCGCGCAGGCCGTCCTCGATGACGACGTCGAGGCCGAGCCGGGCGGCGACGGCCCCCGCGGTCTGCCGGGTCCGGGCCAGTGGGGAGGCCACGATCGCCTGGACGGTGCCGCGCGCCGCCAGCGCGGCGGCGACCCGCTCCGCCTGCTCCCGGCCCACGTCGGACAGCGACGGATCGCTGCCGCCGCTGCCCGAGAACCGCTTCTGCGGGGTCAGCGGGGTCTCGCCGTGCCGCAGCAGGACAAAGGTGGCGGGGGCGCCCATGTCCGGGGCGGCGCTCCAGCCTGCGGCCGGCGTGGTGGTCGGGGTGGCGGCCACGTTTCTCGCGGCCCGCTGATCGTCGCCCGCCCTCCCGGCTCGGCCGACGTGTCCTGGGCCTGCAACCGCCTTGCCGGCTTCGCCGCCGGGACACGGGGTGCCACCCGTGGCCGCCGGCCGGCTGCCGCCCGTCGCGGGCTGGTCACGCAGTTCCCCGCGCCCTTCACGAGGCACGGCCCCCACCTCCGGGATCACGACTTCGCCCCCGGGACACGGGGTACCACCCGTGGCCGCCGACCGGCTGCCGCCCGTCGCAGGCTGGTCACGCAGTTCCCCGCGCCCCTCACGGGGCACGGCCCCCACCTCCGGGATCACGACTTCGCCCCCGGGACACGGGGTACCACCCGTGGCCGCCGGCCGACTGCCGCCCGTCGCAGGCTGGTCACGCAGTTCCCCGCGCCCCTTGCGGGGCGCTTCGCCGCGGGTTTCTTTCAGGGCCGCTCGGGCCTTTGCCGCGCCCGCCGCGGCGTCTCCGGGCAGGCCCGTCGGCTCGGGTGCGGCGGACCGCGCCGCCCGGGCGTCCAGTTCCGCCGTCGACGCCGACGGCGACCATGCCTCGCCGCGCTTGCCGGCGTCCATCGCCTCGTTGGCCAGCCGGTCCGCGTGCTTGTTGCGCTCGCGCGGCATCCACTCGTACGTGACCTGGGACGGCGGGAGGATCCGGGCCGCCCGCGCCGCCAGGGGCTTCATGTCCGGGTGCTTGATCTTCCAGCGTCCGGACATCTGCTCGACGACGAGCTTGGAGTCCATCCGGACCCGGACGCGCGCGGCCGCGTCGAGGTCGCGGGCCGCCTCAAGACCGGCGACCAGGCCTCGGTACTCGGCGACGTTGTTGGTGGCGACGCCGATGTACTCGGCGCGCTCCGCCAGCGTCTCCCCGGTGGCCGCGTCGATGACCACGGAGCCGTAGCCCGCGGGCCCCGGGTTGCCCCGGGAACCGCCGTCGGCCTCGACGATGAACTCCCGCACGCGCCGGACTCCCTACAGGCCGGACTCGGACGTGCGCACGAGGATGCGGTGGCAGTTCTCGCAGCGCAGCACGGTGTCGGGGGAGGCCGCCTTGACGTCGTTGACCTCGGTGATGTTGAGCTCCAGGCGGCAGCCCTCGCAGCGCCGCTGGTAGAGCCGGGCGGCGCCGACGCCACCCTGCTGGAGGCGCAGCTTGTCGTAGAGCTTGAGGAGATCGGCGGGCACCGAGGCGGAGATGACCTCGCGCTCCTTGGTCAGCGTGGCCGCCTCGCCGTCGAACTCCTCGAAGGCGGCGTCACGGCGCCCGGTCGCGTCGTCGATCTTCGCCTGGACGGAGGCGTCGCGCTCGGTCAGCTCGGCGACCCGCTCCTGGGCGGACTCACGGCGCTCCATGACCTCGAGGACGACGTCCTCCAGGTCGCCCTGGCGCTTGGCGAGGGAGACGATCTCGCGCTGGAGGTTCTCCAGGTCCTTGGGGGAGGTGACGGCACCCGAGTCGAGGCGCTGCTGGTCGCGGACGGCGCGCTGACGCACCTGGTCGACGTCCTGCTCGGCCTTGGTCTGCTCGCGGGCGCAGTCGCTCTCCTCGGTCTGCGCGGCGACGAGCAGGTCGCGCAGCTGGGTGAGGTCCTTGTTCAGCGACTCGATCTCGGCGTGCTCGGGCAGCGACCTCCGCTTGTGCGCGAGCTGCTGCAGACGGGCATCGAGGGTCTGGACGTCGAGAAGTCGGATCTGGTCGGCGGGCGCGGCGTTCAGTTGGGGGCTCCTGATGTGTCGGTGTGTGAGGCCGCGTGGGCGGTCCAGGGGTCGGTGACCGTCCGGGAGACGTGGACGCGCAGTCCCCATCCCTTCCGGTCGGAGATCTCGTCGAGCTGGGCGGCGGCCAGCTCGCACCAGGGCCACTCGGTGGCCCAGTGCGCCGCGTCGAGCAGCGCGAGAGGACTGTGGGCGCGGGCCTCCGACACCGGGTGGTGCCGCAGGTCCGCGGTGAGGAAGACGTCCACGCCGGCGGCGCGCACGTCGTCGAAGAGGCTGTCCCCGGAGCCGCCGCTGACCGCGACGGTCCGCACCAGCGTCTCGGGGTCGCCCGCGACGCGGATGCCCTGCGCGGTGGCGGGCAGCCGCTCGGCGGCCCGCGCGGCGAGCTCGCGCAGGGTCAGCGGGTGGTCCAGCTCACAGACGCGGCCGAGTCCGCGGCGGCCCTCGGGGTCGGTGGCGTCCGGCACGAGGGGTCGTACGACCCTCAGGTCCAGTGCCCCGGCCAGGGCGTCGCTGACTCCCGGATCGGCGCGGTCGGCGTTGGTGTGGGCGACGTGCAGCGCGATGTCGTTCTTGATCAGCGTGTGCACGACGCGGCCCTTGAAGGTCCCGGCGGCCACCGTCGTCGTACCGCGCAGATAGAGCGGGTGGTGCGTGACCAGCAGGTCGGCGTCCAGTTTCACCGCCTCGTCGACGATGTCCTGGACCGGGTCGACGGCGAACAGGACGCGCGTGACCTCCTGGTCGGGGTCGCCGCAGACGGTGCCGACCGCGTCCCATCCCTCGGCCCGCTCCGGGGGCCAGAGGGCGTCGAGCGCGGCGATGACTTCAGACAGACGGGGCACGGGGAAAGGCTACCTGTCTTACGTCCCTGTCCGACCGGTCGCGGACCAGGGGGCCGGCGCTCGGGCCGCGGGCGGAACGCGGTTCCGCCCGCCCCGGCCCGTCTTCCCGCCGTCGTTCAGCACATCCGACCTGTTCCCTCAGGCGAATCCCGACATGGCCACCCTTATGTGTGAAGCAGCAGCCCGTCGCTCCCCCGTCTGTGCGTGCGAAAACTACCTTCGTGGCCGGAGGTGACCGAAAGATGACGGCCGGTGCGACAAAACCCATGGTGCAGAGCGAGCGCGAGAACGGCGCGGAGTACGGCGACGACGCGAGTCGGTGGGCCGCCCGTCCCGTCTGCGTGATCACCGCCGACGGCACCTACGGGGCACGGCTCGCCCGTGACGGCGAGTCCTGGTACCCGGAGCGCTGGACGCTGGACGGCCCCGAGCCGTACGCCGTACCGCTGCCCGGCCCGCAGCCGGAGGAGCCCGGCACCGAGGTGCTGCCGCTGACCGACGGCAGGGTGCTGATCCATCGCGCGGACGACGGCCGTCACGCCTTCTCCCTCCTCTACCCGACCGGTCCGGGCACCGGCGAGCTCCCGCTCGGGGCGGTGGAGTGCCCCGACGCCGGCACCGTGCTGCGGCTGCTGCCGCCCGCGCCGGACGGGGAACGCGCGTACGCCCTCGCGGTGGGCCGGGGGTCGACGGCGGTGTGGCTGGTGGCGGGCGGCGCGTTCGGCCCCGAGCATCTGGCCGAGGTGCCGGGCCACTGCTCGGGAGGGGTGTGGCTGGACGCCACGGGACGGCTGCTCGCGCTGGACCGCTTCCAGAACGGCCGTACCAAGACCGTGGTCGTCGACCTGGAGCGCGGCGGAGAGGTGTCGCCGCTTCTCCAGATCGCCGAGCACAGCAACGACCGGCTGCTCCTCGCGGACGCGGACAGCGGACTTCTGCTCATCCGTTCCGACGCGCCGTCCCCCGGCCGGGACCGCCTCGGCTGGGGCGTGCTCGGCAGCACCCTGCCCGTCCGCTTCCCTGACTGCCTGACCGCGACGGGCTGTTCGATCAGCCCGTTCGCGATCCAGCCGGGCCAGGTGCTGACTCCGGAGTCCTGCGCGGTCGCCCTGCGCATGGACGGACCGGGCGGCACCTGGGTGGGCCTGTGGCGCCCCTCCGAGCGCCGGATCCACCATCGCCCGGCGCCCGAGGGCTGGCTGCCCGGTACCGGACTGTGGACCGCGGAAGGGGTGCTCAACCTGCCGTACGCCACCGGGCTCGTCCCGTGCGGGGTGGCGCGGCTGGAGGCACCCGAGGGGCCGGGGGAGCCGGACACGGGGGAGCCTGCTCTCCTGGAGCGCCCCGCGCGACCCGTCCCGCTCCAGCAGGCGCCCCTCAAGACCGGGCCGCCGGCCGGTTCGCCCTACCCGGCCCGGAGGACCGGTCCGGCACGGCCGCTCCCGGTCCTCCTGGCCCTGAGAACGGACACCGCTCGCTCCCCGGGAGACGAAGCGATCCACGACGTCGACGCGGCGTCGCAGGCCGCCGCGGCATCGCGCGCCGGTACAGGCCTCGCGCCCGAGGGTTCGCGCACGCTGTCGACGGTGAGGAGCCTCACCACAAGGACCGCACCCGCCGACGCGCGGCGGGCCGATACGCCCCTCGGCGACGCGACAGCCGGGACCTTCCCGCCCGGCGTACGGCCCACCGTCGAGAAGGCCGAACCGCTCCGGCCCGTCACGCGACGCGCCGCCGGGACCAGCCGACCCGCACCGCCCCAGCCGAGCCGCTGGACCAGGGTGTCCGAAACACCCACCGCCGATCCGAAGCCGGCGCCCGCACTCCGGACCAGGGTCACCGAAACCCCCGCGACCGAGCCCGGCCTCTGGACCAAGGTCGCCGAGACACCCCCACCGGGCATGAGCCTCAGGACCAGGGCGGACGGAACACTCCCGGGCGGCATGACCCTCAGCATCGAAACGGCGGAGCCACTCCCGCCGGTCATGAGAATCGGTGCCGGTGGGGGTGCGGGTGCGGGTGACACCGCCGGTGCCGGTGCCGGTTCAGCCGCCGGCGCCGAGGCCGGCCCGGGAACCAGCGCCGGCCTCGGCCCATGGACCAGCACCCCCGCCGGCCCGGGGACCGATGCGGGCATCGCTCGCCACACCGCGCCCCGTAACACCGCGCCCCGCACCGGTGTCGGCGGGACAACGCCCGTGGGGGCACTCCCTCCCGCCCAGCCGCTCCCGCCCGTCACGGGCCACGGCGTCCGGACCGCCCAACCGCTCCCGCCCGTCACGGGCCACGGCGTCCGGACCGCCGAACCGCTCCCGGCCGCCGCGGGCCCCGGCTCCGCGACCACCGGGCCCGGCCTCTGGACCAAGATCGCCGAAACACCCCCGCCCGGCATGAGCCTCGGCGCCAGGGCCGGTCGCGCGCTCCCGTCCGCAACGAACCTCGGGGCCGGAAGCGGGGCCGCGAGCGACAATGGGGCCGGGAACGGAAACGCCGAAGCGCTGTACGCCTTCGGTGAGTTCAGGGGCCAGGTCGCGCTGAGGCCCGCGGTGAGCCGTCCGGGGTTCGAGCCCGGACCCGCCTCGGCACTCACCGTCGGCCCGCAGGCGCCCGCGGAGTACCGGCAGGACGCCGGACCCCGGACCGCCCCGGGCGTCGGCGGAACGGGTGGCGTAGCCCACATGGACGGGACAAAAAGGGGTGACACGGGCGAAGAAACGTCACCCTCCGACTCCCGTGCGATGACCGCACGTTAGAATCCCCCGGCTGTAAAGAAGGATCTTGCATACGGGGTGAACACTTCAATGAACGACTTCAGCACCATGGAAGCACCGGGCACGGACGTCCACGAGATGTCGACGGCCCGGTCCGAAGGCCACGGCAGACACCGCGGCCCGGTCTCCGGCCACGACGACGAGGAGACCCCTCAGGGCCGCCACCGCAAGCCGTCCGGCCAGTCGGCCACGACGGCCTGAGGGCCCGTAGGGGCAGGTCGGGCAGGACATCGCCCTAGCCCGACAAGGAACGACAGAGCAACAGGCACGACGCCCAAGGACAAGACGGCCGGCAGACACAACGGCCCGACGGACCCCACGGCACGCGGAAGCGGCATACGGCCCCGCTCGCACCACTTGGGTTCCTGTGGTGCGAGCGGGGCCGTATGCCGTGGGGAGCCCGCGGCACTGTCTGCCGCGACTCGCGCACTCTCCCCTGTCCACCGACGGTCGGCTGCTCAGCGGGAAGAGCCCGCACCGTCCCGCTTGAGCCCCAGCACCTCCGCCGCCGCGAACGTCTCGCCGCTCGGCCGGTCCGCGTAGTACGGGGTGAGCAGCGCGTCGAGTTCGTCGTGGCTGAACGTGTCCTGCTTGCTGTCGAACTTCGCGGCCACCCGGGGCCGTTCGACGACCGCGACCATGCCACCGTGCACCACGAGGAGCTGGCCGTTGACGTGCGCGGCGGCGGGTGAGGCCAAGTAGCCGACGAGCGGGGCGACATGCTCGGGGGCCAGCGGGTCGAGACCGACCTCGGGGAGTCCGAATCCGGCGAAGACGTCCTCCGTCATACGGGTCCGGGCGCGCGGGCAGATGACGTTCGCCGTGACGCCGTACTTGGCGAGCGCCAGCGCCGTCGAGGTGGTCAGACCGACGATCCCGCCTTTCGCGGCCGCGTAGTTGGGCTGTCCGGCGGATCCTGCGAGGAACGCCTCCGAGGAGGTGTTCACGATCCGCCCGTAGACGGGTCCGTCGGCCGCCTTGGAGCGGGCCCGCCAGTGCGCGGACGCGAAGTGGGTGGTGTTGAAATGGCCTTTGAGGTGCACCCTGATGACGGAGTCCCACTCGTCCTCGGTCATCGAGAAGACCATCCGGTCACGCAGGATGCCCGCGTTGTTGACGAGGATGTCCAGTTTCCCGTACGACTCGACGGCCGACTCGACGAGTTCGCGGGCCTGTTCGTGGTCGGCGACGTCCCCGGTGTGGGCGACGGCCCGGCCGCCCGCCGTACGGATCTCGGCGGCGACCTCTTCGGCCGGGGTGGCCGAGGCCTCTCCCGAGCCGTCCCGTCCGGGCTGCCCGTAGTCGTTGACGACGACGGCCGCGCCCAGCCGGCCGAGTTCCAGCGCCTCGGCCCGGCCGAGCCCGCGGCCCGCGCCGGTGACGATCGCGGTGAGCCCTTCAAGTGGCAGTGACATCAAGGTCCTTAACGGTTGTCGTGGAGGTCCTCGGCCGTGGTCGTGAAGGTCAGCGGGGACGGGAGTCCTCAGCGGCCGTGGGAACCCTGGACGGTCGCGGGTGTCAGATCTCGATGCACGTCCGCAGCGCGGTGCCCGAACGCATCTGGTCGAGGGCCTCGTTGATCTCGGCCAGCGGCACCCGGTGGGTGATCAGGCCGGCGAGGTCGATGCGGCCCGCGCGCCACAGGGCGATCGTGCGCTCGTAGGAACGAAGGACGTCCCCGCCGCCGTACATGGAGGGCAGGATGCGCTTCTCGTCGAAGAACAGCTCGAACATGTTGAGCTGGAGGAAGTCGTCCATGGCGCCGGCTCCGACGACGACGAGGGTGCCGCCGCGGCGGGTGTGGTCGTAGGCGGTGCGCGCGGTGGCGGACTTGCCGACGACCTCGAAGACGTAGTCGAAGCCCTCCCCCGCGGTCACCGACTGCTTGGCGTCGGCGAGTTCGTCGGGCGAGACCGCCTTGGTGGCGCCGAAGCCGAGCGCGGCCTCCCGGCGCGAGGCGACCGGGTCGACGGCGACGATCTCGGCGGCCCCCTTGAGCCGGGCGCCCTGGATCGCGGAGATGCCGACGCCTCCGCAGCCGATGACCGCGACCGACGAACCGGCTTCCACGTCGGCGGTGTTGAGGGCGGCGCCGAGTCCGGTGGTGACGCCGCAGCCGATCAGCGCGGCGATGTCGAAGGGCACGTCGTCGGGGATGGGGACCGCGCAGCCCGCGTCGACGACCACCTCCTCGGCGAAGGTGCCGGTGCCGGCGAAGCCGAAGACGGCACCACCGGGGCGCTTGAAGTTGGGGGTGCCCGCGTTCATGAACCCGGCCAGGCACAGTTCCGTCTGGCCGCGCTTGCAGGCGGGACAGGCGCCGCAGGCCGGGAGCCAGCAGATGACGACCCGGTCGCCGGGCTTCACGTGCGTGACCCCGTCGCCGACTTCGGTGATCTCGCCGGCGCCCTCGTGTCCTGGCACGAACGGCGCGGGCTGCGGCAGGACGCCGTTCATCGCGGACAGGTCCGAATGGCACAGCCCGGTGGCCCGCACCCGGATGCGCACCTTGCCGGGTCCGAAGCCCACCGCCTCGACGTCGTCGAGGACTTCGAGTTTGTCCTGGCCTATCTCGTGCTGTACGGCTGCGCGCATGGTGCGGCTCCCCTCAGGACGGTTCGTGCGAGTGTCAGGCGTGATCGACGACGGTGTCGGCGAGGACCGGCGCGTCGTCCCGTTCGACCGCGCTCACCGCCACCTGGACCCGGCCGTCCCGACGCCACATCCGGATGCGCAGGGTCTCGCCGGGGTAGACGACTCCGGCGAACCGGGTGGTGTACGAGCGGACGCGGGTCACATCGCCGCCGAGCAGGGTGTCGACGACGGCCTTGAGCGTCATGCCGTACGTGCACAGCCCGTGCAGGATCGGCCGGTCGAATCCGGCGAGCTTGGCGAACTCGGGGTCGGCGTGCAGGGGGTTCCGGTCTCCGGAGAGCCGGTAGAGCAGGGCCTGGTCCTCGCGGATCGGGCGTTCGACGGTTCTGTCCGGCGGTCCCGTCGGCGCTTCGAGACGGGCGCTGGGGCCGCGGTCGCCGCCCCAGCCGCCTTCGCCCCGTACGAAGATCTGGGCGTCGTTCGTCCACAACGGGCCCTCGGCGTCGGCCACTTCGGTGCGCATGACGAGGACGGCGGCCTTGCCCTTGTCGTAGACCGCGGCGATGCGCCCGCTGGCGGTCGCCGTGCCCTCGGCGGGGATCGGGCGGTGCAGTCGGACGGTCTGGCCGCCGTGCAGGACGCGGGCGAGGTCGACGTCGACGCCGGGCATGGAGAGGCCGCTGATCACGCCCGGTGAGCCGGCGCCCGCGACGGTGGCGAAGCTCGGCAGGACGTGCAGCCTGGATTCGAGGGTGTAGCGCAGCTCGTCGGGATCGGTCGCGGGGACGCCCGCGCCCAGGCCCAGGTGGTAGAGCTGGACGTCCTTGGGGGTCCAGGCGATCTCTCCGGTCCGCGGTTCCGCTGCGACGGCCTTGGCGGCGTCAATGGGCATGTGGCTCCTGACTCGACTGCGCGAAAGACCTCGGTGCGGCCGTCCGCACCGTCGGCCGCACCGAGGTCGACACTGGGCCGTGGAACCCGCTCGTTCTAGAACGCGTTCCAGTCCGGCGACCCCTTGTATAGCCCAGCGCCCAATACTTGTGAAGACTACTGACGCCATGTCAGATCAAGCCGTCGCGGCGGCCTGCCGCGGGAACGCGCCGCGGCGGGTGGCCGTGACATTTGTCCCGGCCGATCGCCGACAAGTGCATCTGCCGGAGCACCCGCCCGGACCCCTAGCGTCGTTCCCATGACACAGACGGCGGGGAACACCGCGGGGACGGCGGCGGAAACGCCGGAGAGGCCGGGGACGGCGGGGGCACCGCCGGCCGTGTCCTTCAGGGGCGCGGTCAAGACCTTCGGCGACGTGCGCGCCGTGGCCGGTCTCGACCTCGACGTGGCGCCCGGCGAGACGGTGGCGCTGCTGGGCCGCAACGGCGCGGGCAAGTCGACGGCGATCTCGCTGCTGCTCGGCCTGAACGAGCCGGACGAGGGTTCGGTCGCGCTCTTCGGCGGCCGCCCGGAGGAATCGGTGCGCGCCGGACGGGTCGGCGCGATGCTCCAGGACACCCGGCCGGTGCCGCGGGTCACCGTGCGCGAGCTGGTCTCCTTCGTGGCGGGGCGCTATCCGGCGCCGCTTCTGGTGGCCGAGGCGCTGCGGCTCGCGGGCATCCCGGAGCTGGCCGGGCGGCGCGTCGACCGGCTGTCCGGCGGGCAGGCACAGCGGGTGCGGTTCGCGGTGGCGCTCGCCGGGAACCCGGCGCTGATCGTGCTCGACGAGCCGACCGCCGCGCTCGACGTGGAGGCACGGCACGCGTTCTGGGAGTCGATGCGGGCCTACGCCCGGCGCGGCCACACGGTGCTCTTCTCCACGCACTATCTGGAGGAGGCCGACGCGCACGCCGACCGGATCGTCGTCATCGATCGGGGGCGGATCGTCGCGAACGGGACCGGCGAGGAGCTCAAGCGGTCGGCGGGCGGCAATCTGGTCTCCTTCGACCTGGCGGGGCGCGGCGCGGAGGGCCTGGCGCTGCTGCCCGGTGTGGTGGCCGTGGAGGTGCGCGGGGAGCGGGCCCGGCTGCGTACGGACGACTCGGACGCGACGGTGGTCGCGCTGGCCGAACGGGGCGCGATACGCGGCCTTGAGGTTGTCCCCGCGTCCCTGGACGACGCGTTCATGGCCCTCACCTCACGCGCTCGGGAGACGGTGTGATGTTCGACTATCTGCGGCTCGAAGTGCGCCGGACGCTGCGCGACACCGGCTTCGTGATCGGCGGTGTCGCGATGCCGGTGATGATGTACCTGCTGTTCACCAACCTCGGCGGTGGCGACGACGGCGCGTGGAGGACCGCGTCGATGGTCGGCATGGCCGCGTACGGCGCGGTCGGCTCGGCGCTGAACACCGGCGGCGGGGTCGCCGAGGACAAGGTGACCGGCTGGCTGCGGCAGCTCCGGGTGACCCCGATGACCCCGCGCCAGGTGGTGCTGGGGCGGGCGCTGACCGGTTCGGTGACCGTGCTGCCCGCGATCGTCACGGTGCTGGCGGCCGGCGGGCTGGTCAACGGCGTACGGCTGGACGCCTGGCAGTGGGCCGCGACGGCCGTGCTGCTGTGGCTCGGCTCGGTCCCCTTCACCCTGCTGGGCCTCGGCAACGGCTACCGGATGACCGCGCAGACCACGGGTGTCGCGAACATGGTGTGCAATCTGGGGCTCGCGGTGGTCGGCGGCCTGTGGTTCCCGCTCGCCCTCTTCCCCGGCTGGCTGCGCTCGGTATCGGCGTTCACGCCCACGAACCGCTTCGCGCAGCTCGGTGTGTCGGTCACCGAGGGCCGGGCGCCGGGCCTCGGAGCGGTGGCGGTGCTGACCGCCTGGCTGCTGGTGTTCGGTTCGTACGCTGTGGTCTCGTACCGTCGATCCGCCCGAACCGTCTGAACGGGGAGCTGGACATGCCCTTGATGAGAAGCATCGGCTGCCAGGTCAGCGGGTGGCGGGCCGAACGGGCGCGCTGGAAGGCCGACATGGAGCGGTTCAAGGCCGAGCAGCGGGGCGCGCGGGCGAGCGGCGGCGAGATGCCGGAGAACCCGGGCCCGCCGCCGACGGGCTTCGCGCTGCTGCCGTGGCTGCTGCTGGGGATGGGCGCCTTCTCCAACCTCTTCCAGGGCAGGACACCGCAGCCCTGGATCGGCGGTCTGGGCCTGCTGGTCTTCAACTCCCTCTACATCTACGTGACGTTCCGCGCGTTCGTGAAGACGGCGCGGGAGGCCCGTTCGACCCGGGTGGCGCTCGTCCTGATGGGTGTGGTCACCTGCGCGCTGGCCCTCGGGTACGGCGGGAGCTGGCTGTACTTCTTCCCGCTGCTCGGGCTGGCCACCGGGGCGGTGCTGCGCGGCCCCTGGCTCGGGAAGATCGGCCTCGGTCTGACGGCACTCGCCGCTGCGGTCTCCGCCGTCCGGGCGGGCTGGGACGCGGTGAACATCGCCTACGGCACGTTCCTGTCCACGATGGTGACGGCCGCGATTCTCTCGCTCTCCGAGGCGGTACGTGAACTGCGCGAGGCCCGCGAGGAGTTGGCGCGCCGGGCGGTCGAGAAGGAACGGATGCGGTTCTCCCGCGACCTGCACGATCTGCTCGGGCACACGCTTTCGGTCATCGTGGTGAAGTCGGAGGCGGCCCGCAGGCTGGCCCCGCGCGACCTGGACGCGGCGCTCGTCCAGGTCACGGACATCGAGTCGGTCGGCCGGCAGGCCCTGACGGAGATCCGCGAGGCGGTCACCGGGTATCGCGAGGGCAGCCTCGCCACGGAGCTGGACCGCGCCCGTTCGGCGCTGTCCGCGGCGCGGGTGGAACCGGTCGTACGGCAGTCCGGGCCGCCGCTCGTCCCGCAGACCGAGGCGCTGCTCGGCTGGGTGCTCCGCGAGGCGGTCACCAACGTCGTGCGCCACAGTGACGCGACCCGCTGCGAGATCACCGTCGACGGCACCCCGGACCTGGTCCGTCTGACCGTCTCGGACAACGGCACGGACTCCTCCCCGGCCGAGCCGGTGCCGGGCATCGGCGGCACCGGCCTCAAGGGCCTCACCGAACGCCTCGCCACGGCGGGCGGCTCCCTGCGGGCAGGACGGACTCCGCGCGGCGGCTTCGAGGTGCGGGCCGAACTCCCGGTGGAAGCGGCCGACTTGACGGAGGCGTCGATCTGAAGGACGGCCACCGCGGGTGGCCGCCAACGGTTTCGTGACCGGTGTCGTCCTCGACTGCACCGGCGGGGCCAACCTGTCCGCGGGCCGCTGACACCCTCCCCCGTCGGGCGGCACCGGCCCGACGGGTCCGACGGAACACCGCGCGGCGGCGGGCGGACCCCTGCGGGCCGACCCGCCGCCGCACGGCGGCCGTAGGTCACCACCGAACTCCCGTGGAGAGCGGCGGACTTGACCTGTCCGTCCCGGGCTACGGCGCCCAGGGAGCCGTGACCACCCAGCTCACGTCGTCCGTCCACGAGGTGGCGCTGTCGAAGGCGTTCGAGCCGCCGTTACTCGCTATATAGACGTTGTAGTTGTAGTGCCTGATGTATCTCGTCGGGTAGTTGTACGACGCGAACGAGGTCCCCGTCCCGCTCTTCCCGGTCCCCGCGCAGAACGTGGCGTCCTGTCTGAACTGCGCGGTGCCGACCATGGGTTGCCTGAGGAGCTGGTAGTTGTAGTGCCGCAGGAAGTCACCCGGGTAGTTCCGTGACTCGAAGGAATAGCAGGAACTGTCGGCGAGGCCCCTGCGGACGATCCAGGTGGCGTCGCTCTTGTCGAGCGCCGAACTGCTCGACGTGATCGCTGAGACGACCGCCGCGTTGGCCTGGTGGCGGATGTAGTCGGTCGTGCAGCACGAGGTGGTCGCGCGCAGCGAGATCTCCGAACCGGCCGTCAGCGAGCCGCTGCTGCCGGTCGCGGCGCCGTATCCGACCGAGACGATGTTCGACTGCACCGAGGCGTCGGCCGCGTCCGTCGGGATGCCGGAGGTCATGACGCCCTCGAAGAAGGACCCGATGGAACCGTTGCTGTTGTCTCCGCCGGTGCCCAGGACGATCGCGCCCTCCTGGTGCATGGGCGAGTAGCCACTGGTGGTGGGTTCAGCCCCGGAATAGGTGGTCGTGAGACTGCCCGATTGGGCATTGCCGTATTTCAGCGCGAAATGGTCCTGACCGTTGTTTTTCAGCAAAGCGGTCACGAACGGCATCGCCCCGGTACCGGTGTTCGCCGTGTTCTTGCTGTATCCGGAGTCCGACTGGAACAGCCCGTTCTCCAGGTCGGCCTGCACCCACGGGCCCTGGCCGTAGCAGGGCGAGAACCAGCACTCGGTGCCGAAGTTGATCGCGTCCATGTGGCCGTTGCCGGTGTCCTTGTTGTTCGTCTCGGCGTTGCCGTAGTCGAAGCAGCAGCTGCCGTTGACATGGGTGCCGGAGGTCACCATGTACATCCCCTCGGCCGCCCCGTTGACGGCCACGCCCGAGGTGGAGTTGTCCCGGTAGCCCATGCCCGCCGAGATCTCCAGGCCGTAGACCTGATGGCCGCCCGCCGTCACCGGAAGGGCGTCCGCGGGCGCCCCGACATCGGCCGCGCCCGCCCCGCCCGCGCCCTCGACGGTGAGGTCGTTGTGGCGCGCGGACTGGTCGTAGATCTTCGTGATGATGCAGGTGGTACCGGTACAGAAGGAGTCCTGCGCAGCCGCGTTCGCGTACCCGCCGGCGGCCAGGAGACCGATGTTCGCGGTGGCGCTGTCGGAGGCGCGCTGCACCTGGTAGAGCGAGCCGCTGTACGACGTGTAGAGCGCTCTGACGAGACTGTGCGCGGCGACGCAGGGGGTGCCCGCGGTGGCGTAGATGTCGCAGGGGAGTGACCCCGCGGCGCTGGCCTGCGGCGAGCCTACGGCGAGCGCGACGACGGCGACCATCACCGACAGCACGGCCAGGGCCGCGCTTCTGAGACGCCGCAAGGGCGCTAAGGATGACAACACGGTGCACCTCTTCCGTTCCTGGTAGGACAGTGCGGGTGCCTGGTCGAGATACCGGACGGCGTTCGATCGAAATACCGAACCAATTCCCGGTCGAAATGCCGAACGTTTGCGAAAATCGACCCGGCTCAGGAATTACAAAGGGGAGCGCTGAATTCCGAGGCGATTATTTGCCCGCAGCCGTGGACCGTCAAGACTCGCGGACTCGAACGAGGACGTTTTTTTATCGCCCCACCGCGGCCCCGGGCCCAGCCTCCGCCGCGCAGACCGCGGCCGGCCGGGACCTGTGCGCCTTACGCTTGCCCCGTGAACGAGATGCCCCAGGATCACCGGCCCGCCAAGTCCATCCGTGTCCTGCTCGCCGAGGACCAGGGAATGATGCGCGGGGCACTCGCTCTGCTGCTCGGGATGGAACCGGACATCGAGGTGGTCGCGCAGGTGTCCGCCGGGGACGAGATCGTGGACACTGCGCTGATCAGCCGGCCCGATGTGGCGTTGCTGGACATCGAATTGCCGGGGAAGAGCGGGCTGGACGCCGCCGCCGAACTGCGTCAGCAGGCGCCCGACTGCCGGGTGCTGATCCTCACCACCTTCGGCCGCCCCGGATATCTGCGGCGGGCCATGGAGGCTGGGGCCGCCGGGTTCCTGGTCAAGGACGGGCCGGTGGAGGAACTGGCCGAGGCGATCCGGCGGGTGCTGACCGGGGAGACCGTCATCGATCCGGCCCTCGCCGCCGCCGCGCTGAGCGCCGGGCCCAATCCGCTCACCGCCCGCGAGTGCGACGTACTCAAGGCCTCGGTGGACGGCGCCACCGTCGCCGACATCGCCGGCAAGCTGCACCTCTCCGAATCGACCGTCCGCAACTACCTCTCCTCCGCCATCGGCAAGACGGCCACCCGCAACCGCATGGAGGCGATGCGGGAGGCCCGCCAACAGGGTTGGCTGTAGGGCCTGTTCGTCCGGCACCACGCGGGGGATCACCCGGGTGGCCGCCGCCGGGTCCGGCGACGGCCACCCGCCAGGTCACTCCTCGTCCGCCGCCGCTACCTCGTCACCTTCGCCGTCCCGGATGTGTAGTGCTTGCCCTCCGGCGCCAAGCACAGGAACCAGTTCGGCTGGGAGCCGTCCACCGGCCTGATCACCGCGTGGGACGCGAGGTCCGTCTCCGGAGCGGCCTTCCCGGCCTTCATCGTCGTGCCGTCGTCCCAGGAGCAGGTGACCTCCCGGGCGGTCGGGGCGACCTTGCCGATCACGAGCCGCTGAGACATGTCAGACGAAGCGGCGTCGAACCTCAGCGGGGCCGAAGCGGACTCGAGGTCCGTGCCCGAGTACGAGTCGCCCTTCTCGACCGCCCCGTCCAGCAGCGTCATCCCACCGGCGTCCCCCGCGTGGAGGCGGACGAAGACCCAGCCCCTGCCGACGAGGTCCGAGGCGACTTCCGTGCCCGTCGGCGTGAGGGCGTACTCGCTCATCTTGGACCGCTGGTACTGCGCCTCCATCCCGTTCTTCGGCGCCCCCCAGACGATGACCTCGACACTCCACTCTTTGCCGTGCTCGGTCCCGCGCGCCACGGTGGTCGCCTGCGGCTCGTACACATGCCGCTTCTCGGGCGTCGACGGCACGGTGACGGCCGGAACGGCCTTCCTGCCGTCGCTCTCCGTACCCCCCGCCAGCGCCAGTGTCCCCGTGGAACCCGCGATGACCAGGGCCGCCGCCGCGGCCATCGCCCAGCGGCGCGCCTTGCGGCGGCGGCCGCCGCGCAGCACCGCCTGGTAGGGGGCTATGCCGATCTCGACCCCGTCCGCCGCCTCGGCCAGCAGGAAGGCGATGTCCGTTTCCGTCGCCATGCCGTGATTCGTCTCCCGGTTCGCGCTCATCACTTCCGACCTCCCTGCGTCACCGTGTCCGCCAGGCCCGGTATGACACGGAGTTTCGCGATCCCCTTGGCCGCGTTGCTCTTCACGGCGCCCACCGAGCAGCCCATCGCCTCGGCCGCCTGGCTCTCGCTCAGGTCCTCCCAGTAGCGAAGGACCACCGCCTGGCGCTGGCGCGGCGGCAGTTGGGCGAGCGCCGTGATCAGGGCGCCGCGGTCGTCGGCGCGGGCGATCGGGTCACCGCTGTCGGGAACCTCTCGCGCCAGCCCCGAGTCGTCCTTCGGCGCCAGGAACTCCTTGAGTTTTCTGCGGTGTTTGCGAGCGTGCGCGTTGATCATCACGCGCCGCACATACGCCTCCGGTTCGTCGGCCGAGCCGACCCTGCGCCAGGCCACGTACACCTGCTCCAGAGTCGTCTGGACCAGGTCCTCCGCGGCGTGCTGCTCCCCCGTCAGGAGAAATGCCGTACGCATCAGCCGCGGCCAGCGGCCGACGACGAAGCTCTGGAACTCCTCGCCCCGAGCCTGTTTCCGATCCCCCATGAGCACCTCCTAGATGTTTTAAGGAGTCCGCGAGCATCGGATTTCGTTGCCTCACCGCCGCGAGATTCTCGGCGGCGAGACACTCCGCGGCAGCCAGACGAACATCAGCACCGCCCCGGCCAGCAGCATCACCCCGCTGACGCGGAACGCCAGCGCGTACCCCGCGGTCAGTGCCGCTCCCGAGGTACCTCCCCCCGTACGGGCCGCCGCGATCGTGAACATGACCGCGAGTCCCAGCGAACCGCCCATCACCCGTGAGGTGTTGACCAGGCCCGACACCAGCCCCGCATCCTCCGGCGCCGCACCCGAGGTCGCCAGCGCGGCCAGCGGCGTCGCGGCCAGGCCCGCGCCGGCCATCATCAGGATGCCCGGGAGCAGGATCGCCGTGAGGTACCGGCCGTCCGCCGTCATGGTCGACTGCCAGCCAAAGCCGGCCGCGGCCAGGAGGGTGCCGAGGACCGCCACCTCGCGCGCCCCGACGACCGGCATCAGGCGCGGCGCCGACTTCGAGCCGACGACCACCGCCAGCGAGCTCGGCACCACGGCGAGGCCCGCGCCCAGCGGCGAGTAGCCGAGCACGTTCTGCGCGTACAGCGTCATGAAGAACCACATGCAGAACATCGCGGAGCCGGAGACGAACATGGCCGTGTTCGCCGAGGACACCGACCGCAGCCGCAGCAGTTTCAGCGGCATCAGCGGCGCCCCGGTCCGCGCCTCGACGGCCAGGAAGGCCCCGATGAGAGCCGCGCCCGCGCCCAGCGGCACCAGCGTCGCCGCCGCCGTCCAGCCCTCGGTCTCCGTCTGCACGATCCCGTACGCCAGGGTCGCGAGGCCCGCCGTCACCAGGAGCGCGCCCGGCAGGTCGAGCCGCCGCCCGTCCCCGGCCCGGCTCTCCACCAGCCAGCGCGCCGCGCCGGCCAGCACGACCGCGCCGACGGGCACGTTGATGAGGAGCACCCAGCGCCACGACAACCCGTCGACCAGGAGTCCGCCGACGAGTCCGCCCGCCGCGCCGCCCCCGGCGCCGACGGCGGTCCAGGTCGCGATGGCCCGCGCGCGTGCGGCGCCCTCCGGGACGGACGACGTCAGGATCGTCAGGGTCGAGGGCGCGAGAACGGCGGCCCCCAGTCCCTGCGCGGCCCGGGCGAGCAGCAGTTGGGTGCCTTCCTGAGCGAGGCCGCCGCCGGCCGAGGCGAGCGTGAAGAGCGCGAGGCCCACCAGGAACATCCGCTTGCGCCCGTACAGGTCCCCGGCCCGGCCGCCGAGGAGCATGAACCCGGCGAAGGCGATCGAGTAGGCGTTCACCACCCATTGCAGCCCCGGCCCGCTCAGCCCCAGGTCGGTCCGCATGGACGGCAGGGCCACGTTGACGACGGACACGTCCAGGACGACCAGGAACTGTCCGGCACACGCGAGTGCGATCACCACCCAGGTGGGTGGGGCGGTACGGGCGCCTGTCCGGGTGTCTTCAGCGGCTCGGAGCATGGGTGTCATGCTCTCAACCGGCTCACGCTCCTTGCATCAGGATTTCGACGCAGGCGAGCGTGCGCCACTGGTCCTAGGACCAGTGGCGGGTGAGCAGACACCAGGGAACAGGAACCAGGGCCGCCAGCCGCTGCCGTCGGCGGTGGCCCGCGCAGCTCGGCGTCGACTCGGCGCCGGACCCGCGTCAGGTCGGCGTAGAGTCCGCGTCGGGTCCGCGTCGGGCCCGCGTCAGGTCGGTGTCGGGCCCGCGTCAGGTCGGCGCCGGGTCGGCTGAAGCCCGGTGTCCGCTCAGGCCCCCGCGCGCAGCAGCGTGACCACCGCCGCGCCGCCCAGTCCGATGTTGTGGGCCAGCCCGACCCGCGCCCCCGGCACCTGCCGCGCTTCGGCCTCTCCCCTCAACTGCCACACCAGCTCGGCCACCTGGGCGATTCCGGTCGCTCCCAGCGGATGCCCTTTGGAGATCAGGCCTCCGGAGGGGTTCACCACCCAGCGTCCGCCGTACGTCGTCGCCCCCGACTCGACGAGTTCGCCCGACTCCCCCTCCCCGCACATGCCGAGCGCCTCGTAGGTCAGCAGTTCGTTGATCGAGAAGCAGTCGTGGAGTTCCACGACGTCCACGTCCTCGATGCCGAGTCCGGAGCGTTCGTACACCTGGCGCGCGGCCTCCCGCGACATCGACTGTCCGACGACGTCGATGCAGGAGCCGGAGGCGAAGGACTCCTCGGTGTCGGTGGTCATCGACTGGGCGACGATTTCGACCGCCCTGTCCTCCAACGCGTGCCGCTCGACGAACCGTTCGGACACGACGACCGCGGCGGCCGCTCCGTCCGACGTGGGCGAGCACTGGAGTCTGGTCAGCGGCCGGTGCACGGCCTTGGCGGCGAGGATCTCGTCGACCGAGTACGCGTCCTGGAACTGGGCGTACGGATTGTGCGCCGAGTGGCGGTGGTTCTTGGCGCCGACGGCCGCGAGCTGGGCCTCCGTCGTGCCGTACCGCTCCATGTGCTCGCGAGCCGCGTCGCCGAAGATCTGCGCCGTGGGCGGGGACATCTCGAAGCCGTGCCGGGCGGCCATGATCCCGTAGTGCCGGGCGACGGGTGACGTCGAGAAGTCCCCGCTGTCCGCGCCCGATCCGAGCGCCCCCCGCTTCATCTTCTCGAAGCCGAGCGCGAGCACGCAGTCGGAGATACCGCCCGTCACGAACTGCCGGGCCAGCATCAACGCGCTCGCCCCGGTGGCACAGTTGTTGTTCACGTTGTAGACGGGGACACCGGTCAGGCCGAGTTCGTAGGCGGCGCGCTGACCGGCGGCAGAGGCCTGGAAGCAGTAGCCGACGGGCACCTGCTCCACCTCCGCGTACGAGATCCCGGCGTCGGCGAGGGCGTTGGAGCCGGCCTCCCGGACCATGTCCCAGTACTGCCACTCCCGGGTCTCGGGCTTCTCGAACCTGGTCATACCGACACCGACTACGTACGTCTTCATGGCGGTCATGGCGCTCCTAGTCCCGTGGCAGGCCGAGGATGCGCTCGGCGACGACGTTGAGCTGGACCTGCGTGGTGCCGCCCGCGATGGTCAGACAGCGGGAGAGCAGGAATCCGTGCACGGCCCGCTCGCCCGGTCCCTCGCACAACGCGCCTGCGGGGCCGAGGAGTTCGAGTCCGAGTTCGGCGACCTTCTGCTGGTGCGCGGTCTGCACCAGCTTCCGGACGGAGGCGCCCGCGCCCGGTTCCACGCCGGAGACCTGGCGGAGGGTGGTGCGCAGCGTGATGCAGGCCAGGGCGTGCGCCTCGGCGAGCAGCGCTCCGAGCCGGGAGCCGTCCACGTCGGCCGGTATCAGTGCCTCCAGGCCGGTGTCGAAGGTCAACTGGTCGGCCATGTGGACGCGTTCGTTGCCGAGCGTGTTGCGGGCGACCCGCCAGCCGTCGTCGACCTCTCCGACGACCGCGTCCGCGGGCAGCAGCACGTCGTCGAACCAGACCTCGTTGAAGAGGGAGTCCCCGGTGATCTCCTTCAGGGGGCGGATGTCGATGCCGTCCGTGTTCTTCATGTCGACGACGAAGTAGGTGAGCCCCTTGTGCTTGGGCGCGGCCGGGTTCGTCCGGGCGAGGAGGATTCCGTGGTCGGCCCACTGGGCCGCGCTCGTCCACACCTTCTGCCCGTTGATCCGCCACCGCCCGTCGGCCGTGCGCTCGGCGCGGGTCCGCAGCGAGGCGAGGTCGGATCCGGCACCCGGTTCGGAGAAGAGCTGGCACCACAGGAGGTCGCCGCGCAGGGTGGGCAGCAGATAGCGCTCCTGTTGCGGCCCGGTGCCGTAGGCGATGAGGGACGGTACGACCCAGGTCGCGATCCCCAGATCACTGATCCGCACCCCGGCCGCCGACAACGCCTGCTGTACGGCCAGTTGCTGGACGGGTCCCGCGCCGAGTCCGTACGGCGGCGGAAGGTGCGGGGCGGCGTAGCCGGTGGGCGCCAGCGTCCGGCGGGCGGCCGCCGGTCCGAGCCCGCGCGCCCGGTCGATCACCTCACGGGCCTCGGCCCGGTACCCGGACGCCTCCGGCGGCAGTTCCAGGCGCAGTTCCCGCCGTACGCCGTCCCGTGCCAGCCGCGCGGCCCCGCGCAGATGTCCGCTCCCGGCGCCGAGCAACTGCCGTGCCACCAGGGCCCTGCGCAGATAGAGGTGGGCGTCGTGCTCCCAGGTGAATCCGATGCCGCCGAGGATCTGGACGCAGTCCTTGACGCAGGAGCAGGCGACGTCGAGGGCGGTACCGGCGGCGAGGGAGGCCACCAACTCCCGTACGGCGGAAGACTCCTGCACACCGGACGACTCCCGTCTACCGGACGACTCCCGTCTACCGGACGCCTCACGTCTGCCGGACAGCTCCCGCCTGTCGGACGGCTCCTGTCCGGCGCGCGCCGCGTCCCAGGTGAGCGCCCGCGCCTGTTCCAGCCGTACCAGCATGTCGGCGCACAGGTGCTTCACGCCCTGGAAGTGCCCGATGGGCCGGCCGAACTGTTCGCGGACCTTCGCGTGCCCGGCGGCGGTCTCCAGCGCCCAGGACGCGGTGCCGCAGGCGTCCGCGGCGAGGACGACGGCGGCGAGGTCCCGGACCAGCATCGGGTCGACCGCGAGGACGCGGTCGGCGGGGACCCGCACCCCTTCCGCCCGTACCTCGGCGGTCGCCCGCGTAGGATCGGCGCTCTCGTGCGGCCGGACGACGAGATCGTCGGCGTCCACGGCCAGCCAGAGAGTGCCGCCGGACGCGCCGCCTCCGTCCGACACCACGTCGGCGCCGACGCCGGACCAGCCGCCCTCTCCCCTCGGCACGGCACCACCTGTCGGCGTTTCCGCTCCCGCGCAGGCACCACCGCCGGGCGGCGTGCCCCCTCCCACCGCCAGGTCTCCGCCGGACTCCGTCCCCCCGTCGCGGGCCGCCGCCAGCACGAGCACGTCCGCGTCGGCGCCGGACAGCACGGGCGGCGCCGTCCCGTCGAGCACGTAGCCGCCGTCCACCGCCACGGCCGTCAGGGAGCCCGCGCCGAACGCGACGGCGCCGATGCGCTCCCCGCACCCCAGCGCCCGTACGAGATCGCCGCGCCCGGACGTGTGGGCGAGATCACCACGCCCCGACACCCGTACCGGATCGCCCGTTTCGCGAAGAACCTCCGCCGCCAGGACCGCCGACGCCAGGACGCTCGCCGCGAACGGTCCCGGCAGTGCGGCCCGCGCGGCCTCCTCCACGACGACGGCGAGGTCGACCAGGTCTCCGCCGCCACCGCCGTACACCTCGGGAAGGTGCACGGCGAGGAGCCCCTGGGCGGCGAGCGCGTCCCAGAACGGAGGTCTGCCGCTGCCCGGGGCGTCCAGGAGCTTGCGAACCTCCTCGGCCGGCACGGCGCGGGCGATCCAGCCGCGTACGGCCTCGGCCAGCTCCCGCTGCTCCGGCGTGACCGCGATGCCCATGCGTGCCTCCCCAAAGGCCCAAGGTGCGTGGATCCGCGCCAGACTAGAACACGTTTCATTCTGACGGTAGGTCAGATACCCATGGATCGGTCAAGAATTCGTTAGTACGCCGAAGCACCGGAATAGTTGCCCGGGCGCACCGGGTTCCCCCTGCACGTATCCCGCGCGGATCACCCGACCGACGTCTCCGTGTCCCCATGGATCACCCGACCGAGCGTCCCCGCTTCCGCACGGATCACCCCCCTCACTTCTCTCTCGAGAGCTCCTTTCTTACGGCCTGGAGGCCCCCCGTAATGACGCACACGACGACCGGCCAGCCCGCACGGAGTCCGAGCGGCGCGACCGTGCCCGTGCTCGCCTTCGCGGGCATCGTGGTCGCGGTGATGCAGACCCTGCTCGTCCCGGTCATCAAGGACCTGCCGACGCTGCTGGGGACCTCGCCCAGCAACGCCACCTGGGTCCTGACCTCGACGCTGCTCTCGGGCGCCGTGGCCACACCGATCATGGGCCGCCTCGGCGACCTCTTCGGCAAGCGGCGCATGCTGCTCACCAGCCTGGCCGTGATGGTGGTCGGCGCCCTGATCAGCGCGCTCACCAGCGCCCTGGTGCCGATGATCGTGGGCCGTTCGCTCCAGGGCTTCGCGATGGGCGCGATCCCGCTCGGCATCGGCCTGATGCGCGACATGCTGCCCCGCGAGAAGCTCGGCTCGGCGATGGCCCTGATGAGCTCCTCGATCGGCGTCGGCGGCGGACTCGCGCTGCCCGCCGCGGCCCTCGTCGCACAGCACACCGACTGGCACGCCCTCTTCTACGGCGCCGCCGGCCTCGGTGTCCTCTCCATCGTCCTCACCCTCCTCGTCGTGCCGGAGTCCCCGATGCGCGCCGAGGGCACCTTCGACGTGCTGGGCGCGATAGGCCTGTCCGCCGGGCTCGTACTCTTCCTGCTGCCGATCACCAAGGGCAGCGACTGGGGCTGGACCGCGCCCACCACGCTCGGCCTGTTCGGCGCGTCGGTCGCCGTGCTCCTGCTGTGGGGGGTGATGGAGCTGCGCCTGAAGGCTCCGCTGGTCGACCTGCGCACCACGGCCCGCCCCGCGGTCCTCTTCACCAACCTCGCCTCGATCATGGTCGGCGTCTCCTTCTACGTCGTCTCGCTGGTCCTGCCGCAGCTTCTCCAGCTCCCGACGTCGACCGGCTACGGCCTCGGCCAGTCGATGGTGAAGGCGGGTCTGCTCGTCGCGCCGCTCGGCCTGACGATGATGTTCACCGCGCCGGTGTACGCCCGGCTGTCGGCGAAGTACGGCCCGAAGGTCACCCTGATCATCGGCATGGTGATCATCGGGATCGGCTACGGCGCGGGCCTCGGCCTGATGAACGCCGCCTGGCAGTCCCTGGTCATCGCGGTGGTCCTGGGCGCGGGCATCGGCCTCGCCTACTCCTCGCTGCCCGCCCTGATCGTCGGCTCCGTCCCGGCCTCGGAGACGGGCGCGGCCAACGGCCTGAACACCCTGATGCGCTCCATCGGCACGTCCGTGTCGAGCGCCGTCATCGGCATGGTGCTCGCCAACACGGCGAACCACGTCGGCGGGGTCGCGGTCCCCACCATGCACGGCTTCCGGGTGTCCTTCCTCATCGCCACGGGCGCGGTCGCGGTCGGCCTGCTCATGGCGCTGTTCCTGCCGGGCCGCCCCCCGGCCACCAAGACCCAGCTGCGCGCCAGCAGCGAGGAGGACGCGGCGATGGAGCGGGCGCACGAGGTGCTCGGCGGCTTCCGCGGCCGGGTCCTGAACGCCGACGGCGACCCGGTCGCCCGTGCCAAGGTCACCCTGATCGACCGGCGCGGCCGTCAGGCGGGCGCCACCCACTCCGCCGAGGACGGCAGCTACGCGCTCGCCGTGCCGGCCCAGGGCGCGTACGTGCTGGCCGCACGGGCCGCCGGCCACGGTCCGCTCGCCTCGTCTGCGACGCACGCGGGCGACGACCGGCCGATCGCCCTCGACCTGTCCCTCCCGGGCGAGAACGCCGAGGTCACCGCCTGACCCCCGGACCCGCCCCGGAGTGATCATCGACACCCCCGTCGCCCACGCGGCGGGGGTGTGGTGCACCATGGGGCGGCCAGGGACCCGTACACCCGGTTCGTTCACACCGGATGCCGGCACCCGAGGCAGCTACCCGATGTCCGCGCAGGACGTCCGCGCGGCCCGCTGTTCCGCGCGGACAGGCGCGCCGGACGGACGTACGCACCCGCTGTTCGCACCGATGGAGGAGACCCCATGCCCGCGGCACCCAAGCCCGAGATCCTCGCCGCCTTCGAGGCCGCGAAGGGGTTCATGCCGAGGGGTGAGGGACTCGCGCTGTACGAGGCCGCCGTCGAGGCCGGACGGCTCGGGCTGCCGCTCCTGGAGGTAGGCACCTACTGCGGCCGTTCCACGATCCTGCTCGCCGACGCGGCGCGCGAGGCCGGGGTGACCGCGATCACGGTCGACCACCACCGGGGCAGCGAGGAACAGCAGCCGGGCTGGGAGTACCACGACGCGTCCACGGTCGATCCGGAGATCGGCCTGATGGACACGCTCCCCACCTTCCGCCGCACGCTCCACCGGGCGGGCCTGGAGGACCACGTGGTCGCGCTCGTCGGCCGCTCGCCGCAGATCGCCGCGTTCTGGGGCACGCCCCTCGGTCTCGTCTTCATCGACGGCGGCCACACCGACGAACACGCGAGCGGCGACTACGAGGGCTGGGCCCCGCATGTCGCCGAGGGCGGCCTCCTCGTCATCCACGACGTGTTCCCGGACCCCGCCGACGAGTTCACCGGCCAGGCCCCCTACCGCGTCTACCTCCGGGCCCTGGAATCGGGCGCGTTCACCGAGATCGCGGTGACGGACTCGCTGCGCGTCCTGCGGCGAACCGGAGCAGGGATCTGAGGGCCCGGTTAGAGTCGCTGACGTGTCGTACGTAGGCCCTGACTTCGATCCGCCCCAGCAGCCGCGCCGTTTCCGGCGCGGGCCGCTCACCGTCGCGCTCGCCGCGCTCGTACCGGGCGCGCTGGCCGGCTGGCTGGTGTACCAGGCCGTGGGAGACGATTCGGGGGGCGGGTCCGACCGGGCCGCTCCCGGGTCGTCGTCCTCCGCGCCGGGCTCCCCCACCGCGCGGACGTCCGCCTCGGCGGCGGGCGACGGCAAGCCGAGTGCGTCGTCGGCCCCGCCGCCGTCCTCCTCGGCGCCCGCCGCCTCCGGCTCCCTCAAGGGCAAGGTCATCGTCATCGACCCGGGGCACAACCCGAGCAACTTCCAGCACACGTCCGAGATCAACCGCAAGGTGGACATCGGAACGAACTGGAAGGAGTGCGACACGACCGGTACGTCGACCAACGCGGGTTACACGGAAGCCCGGTTCACCCTCGACGTCGCGCACCGGATGCGGGCGATCCTCGAGAAGCAGGGCGCCACGGTGAAGTTGACCCAGGACGGCGACCGCTCGTTCGGCCCCTGCGTGGACGAGCGCGCCCGCATCGGCAACGCGGCGCACGCGGACGCGGTCGTGTCCATCCACGCCGACGGATCGGCGACCGGCAACCGGGGTTTCCACGTGATCCTCCCGGCGTCGGTGCACGCGGACGCCGCCGACACCCGCCCGATCGTCGCCGCCTCCCGCGACTTGGGCGAGCGCATCGCGGGCCTGTTCGTCCGCGAGACCGGCAGCGCGCCCTCCAACTACGTCGGCGACGGCACCGGACTGGTGGTCCGGAAGGACCTCGGCGGTCTCAATCTGTCAACGGTTCCCAAGGTGTTCATCGAGTGCGGCAACATGCGCGATAGCAAGGACGCTGCGCTGCTCACCAGTGGCGCGTGGCGAGAGAAGGCGGCACGGGGGATCTCTGAAGGAATCGTTGGTTTCCTGCACGGGTAGTGATCTACGGTCCCAACCCGGCGGACACCCTGATCGTCCGGGCGATAGTGTCGTCCGTACGATGAAGGGCCCACCCCCGCGCTTCACACCGAGTCCCGACGGCGGCAGCATGACGGCGACACGGTGAACAGCGGTGCCTCACCGACGACGAGACGACTGACGAAGGACCTGAAGTGAATATCCGCTCCCTCACTCGAGGCGACGGCGTGGTGATCGGAGCAGCGGTGTTGCTGTTCATCGCGTCGTTCCTGCAGCTCTACACTGTTTCCGCGTTCAACCTGGACACGAACGCCTGGGACAACCTCGGCGAAGGCCTCGGCATCTACATGGGCGGGGTCATCGGCGCTGCCCTGATCGTCGTCAACCGCTGTCTGCCGCAGCCTCGCAAGGTTCTCGGGCTCGACCTGGGCACGGTCGGCGTGGCGTTCACAGTTCTCGTCGCATGGACCCTGTTCTGGTCTCTCGTGGACGTCGGGGCCGGCGCCAGCGCCGCCGCCGGGCTCATCCTCGGCTTCATCGCCGCACTCGCCCTGGCCGGCGCGGCCGTCGCGACCCCGCTCGTCCCCGCTCTCAAGGTCGCCCTCGTCGGCGCCCCGAAGCCCGTCGCCCCCCAGCCCTACGGCGGTCAGCCGCAGGGTGGTTACGGGTACCCGGGGGCCTCGCAGCCGGGGCAGCCGAGTCAGCCTGGTCAGCAGCAGCCCTACGGTGCTCAGCCGTCGCAGCCGGGGCAGCCGGGGCAGCCGTTCGGCGCGCAGCCGAGCCAGCCGCCGGTGCCGCAGACGCAGATGCCGGCTCAGGACTTCTCGCCGTTCTGGTTCGCCGTACCGGTCGCGCGTCCGCTGTTCTCGGAGGACGGCGCGCAGGCGCCGATCGCCGAACTGGCCCCGGGTACTTGGTACCTGGCCGTCGAGCAGCGCGGTGCGACCCTGGTGGCGCAGACGCAGGACGGCCGTCGCGGTGTGCTTCAGGACACCTCGGGGATCCAGCGCGGCTGACTCGTCGACGTCGCAGCGACGGCCCCTCGCCCTTTCCGGCGGGGGGCCGTTGTCGTACAGTCGCAGCACCGGCAGGAACTGACGGAGCGTCAGAACACCGCTTCTGGAGGCGACATGCGGCTCGGTCTCGCGCTCGGCTACTGGGGGCGCGGTCCCTCGGCGGACCATGTACCGCTCGCCCAGGAGGCGGAGCGGCTCGGCTATCACTCGGTGTGGACCGCCGAGTCCTGGGGCTCGGACGCGTTCACCCCGCTCACCTGGATCGCCGCGCACACCACGCGCATCCAACTCGGCACGGCGATCGCGCAGATGGCCGCCCGCTCCCCCACCACGACCGCGATGCACGCGCTCACCCTCGACCATCTCTCCGGCGGGCGCATGATGCTCGGGCTCGGACTGTCGGGACCTCAGGTCGTCGAGGGCTGGTACGGGCGGCCGTTCCCGAAGTCGCCGCTGACCGCGACCCGGGAGTACGTCGATGTCGTACGCCAGGTCCTCAGGCGCGAGGGGCCCGTCGAACTGGACGGACGCTTCCACTCCCACCCGTACCGGGGCGCGGACGGCACGGGGCTCGGCAAGGCGCTGAAGCCGATCACCCACCCGCTGCGGGCCGGACTGCCGCTGCTGCTCGGGGCGGAGGGCCCGAAGAACATCGCGCAGACGACCCGGATCGCCGACGGCTGGCTGCCGCTGTACTGGTCGCCGACGCGCCCTCAGGCGTACGAGGCCTCGCTCGCCGACCTGCCCGAGGGCTTCCTGGTGGCGCCGATGGCCCGCGCGCACGTCTGTGACGACGTCACAGAGGGGTTGTTCCCGGTCAAGGCGATGCTCGGCTTCTACATCGGCGGGATGGGGCACGCGGCCCGCAACTTCCACGCCGATCTGATGGCCCGGATGGGCTTCGAAGAGGAGGCCCGCAGGGTCCAGCGGCTGTTCCTCGAAGGACGCCGGGAGGAGGCCGTAATGGCCGTGCCGGACGCCTTCGCGGACGAGATCTCGCTGGTCGGACCGCGTGAACGCATCGCCGAGCGACTGGAGTTGTGGCGCAAGGGCCCGGTGACCGACCTGCTGGTCCTGTCCCCGGACCCCCGCACGCTCCGCGTACTGGCCGAGCTGAACTCGTAGGACCGGATCTCAGGCCCGGGGTCCGCCGCGAGTCCTCCGGGGTCCGCCGGACCTGACCAGCCTCCGCCGAGCCGGGACGCCGACGGCACCTTGTCCCTCACCTCGGCGCCCGCGCTCTTCCCGGGAGCCTCACCCGGCCCCGGCCCCGGCTGCGGCGCCAGTTGGGAGAACCCGTTCAGGTTTCATCCAGGATCGACGGGCAACCCGCTCGACATGTCCCCTAGATATCGCAACGGCTCGAATCAGGCGGGGACGGTCATCGCGATCGTCGCGGATGTTATGGCCGTCATCCTCGGTCTCTGGATTCTGATGTATCTGCTCGACGCCAACCGTGGCAACGACCTCGTGCAGTTCATCCACAACACGGCGAGCTGGCTGGCCGGCTGGTCACGTGACCTGTTCACCTTCGACAAGGCATGGGCACGCGTCGTCGCCGGCTACGGTCTCGCCGCCGTCGTCTACCTGTTCCTGGGCCACGCGATCGCCAACCGCATGCACCGGCACTGACGACCCGCGGCACCCGGGAAAGTCCAGGTACGAATCGTCCGGACGGTCCCTTTCCTCTGGACCATCCGGATGGTCCAGAGGAAAGGGACCGTCCGGACCTTCAGCGGGTCTGGGTGCAGCAGTCCGGGTCCAGGCCGCTAGGAAGGCGCTCGCCGCCGAAGACCGCGCAGGTGGGCTCGTCGCCGCCCAGTGCGGCGACCGCCAGCAGCAGGGAGCCCGCCGTCCAGGTGGTGAGCTCCTCGGGCCAGATCGCCTGATCCTCGAAGACATAGCCCGTCCAGTACAGACCGGTCTTCGGATCGCGCAGGTGCTGGATCGACTGGAGGATCTCCAGGGCGCGGTCGGACTCGCCCACCGCCCAGAGCGCTAGGGCGAGTTCGGCCGATTCGCCACCGGTGACCCACGGGTTGGGAACCACGCAGCGCACCCCGAAACCGGGCACCACGAAACGGTCCCAGCCCTCCTCGATACGGGACTTGGCCTCGACGCCCGTCAACGCGCCGCCGAGTACCGGGTAGTACCAGTCCATGGAGTAGCGGTCCTTGTCGAGGAACCGCTCCGGGTGGCGCCGGATCGCGTGTCGCAGCGCGCCGACCGCCAACTCCCAGTCGGGCTGCGGCTCTTCCCGCTGCTCGGCGATGGCGAGCGCGCACCGCAGCGCGTGGTGGACCGAGGAACTCCCGGTCAGCAGCGCGTCGTCGACGGCGGTCCCGTCCGCCTCACGCTTCCAGCCGATCTGCCCGCCGGGCTGCTGGAGCCGCAGCACGAACTCCACGGCCGCGAAGACGACGGGCCACATGCGGTCCAGGAACACGTCGTCCCCGGTCGCCAGGTAGTGGTGCCAGACGCCCACCGCGATGTACGCGCAGAAGTTGGTCTCCCGGCTGCGGTCGGTGACGTCCTCGAAGTCCCCGTCGGCGTACGCCGCGTACCAGGAGCCGTCCTCGTTCTGATGCCGTGCCAGCCACGCGTAGGCGCGCTCGGCGGGCTCGTGCTCCCCGGCCGCGTCGAGCGCCATGGCGGCCTCGATGTGGTCCCACGGGTCGAGATGGTGGCCTCGGAACCACGGGATGGCTCCGTCGGGGCGCTGCACCGCGAGGATTCCGCGCACCGTGACGGCGGCCTCCTCGGCGGTGAGGACCCCGGGCAGGACGAGATGTTCTGTCCGGGGAGTGGTCACGTGGCGTCCGCCTCGGGAGCGGTCGTCGCGGAATCCGTCGCGCCGGCGAGCTTCGGCAGGTGCGGCTTGGTCGCGTACGCCACGAAGCTCTTGCCGATCAGCGGGTTCAGCGCCTGTTCGACGACCCGGGTGGCCAGCGGTTTCTTCATGATGTCCCAGACCAGCAGCTTGTGGTACGCCCGCACGGGCAGCGCCTTGTCGTTGTCGACGCCGAACGCGCACTTCAGCCACCAGTACGGCGAGTGCAGCGCGTGCGCGTGGTGCGAGCCGTAGGGCCGCAGGCCGGCCTCGCGGATCTTCGCGAGCAGTTCGTCCGCCTTGTAGATGCGGATGTGGCCGCCCTCGACCTCGTGGTAGGCGTCGGACAGCGACCAGCAGACCTTCTCCGGCCCGTAGCGCGGCACGGTGACGGCGATACGGCCGCCCGGCCTGAGCACGCGGACCATCTCGGCGAGGACGCCCTTGTCGTCCGGGATGTGCTCCATGACCTCGGAGATGATCACGACGTCGAACGACTCGTCGGGGAAGGGCAGCGCGAGCGCGTCGCCCTCCATGGCCGTCGCGGTGGCCCCGGCGGGCGCCTCCCCGGCCTCCTTCATCGCCGCGAACCACTTCGCGACCTCGCGGATCTCCTCGCCGTTCTGGTCCAGCGCCACGACCTGCGCGCCGCGCCGGTAGCACTCGAACGCGTGCCGGCCGGCACCGCATCCGAGGTCCAGCACGCGGTCGCCCGGGGCGATCGGGAACCGGGAGAAGTCGACGGTCAGCACGTGGCCCTGCTTTCGCGGTTGGCTGCAACTAGTTCTTCGGCGGCGAGAGTCTCTTCCGCGGCCTCGGAGCGGTCGGGGCCCGGGGTCGCCGAGAGACCGGCGCCCGGCGCGCCGCCGCGCCCGTCGGTACCCGCGGCGGAGGCGGCCCCGCGCGAGCGGAGCCGGGACGCGGGGAGGGCCATCGCCTCACGGTAGTGGGCCACCGTGCCCTCGGCCGCCCTGGCCCAGGTGAAGCGCGTGAGGACGCGCTCGCGCCCGGCGGAGCCGAGCCGGGCCCGGAGTCCGGGGTCGCCGAGGAGCCGGGTCAGGGCCGCCGCCAGCGCCCCCGAGTCGCCCGTCGGGACCGCGAGGCAGGTCTCGCCGTCGGGTCCGGCGACCTCCGGGATCGCTCCGCCGGTGGTGGCCACCAGGGGCGTCCCCGTGGCCATCGCCTCGGCGGCGGGCAGCGAGAAGCCTTCGTAGAGAGACGGCACGCAGGCGACTTCGGCCGAGCGGACGAGGTCGACGAGTTCGGCGTCGGAGATGCCCTTGACGAACTCGACGGCGCCGCCGAGGCCGTATCGCTCGATCGCCTGGGCGACCGGCCCGTCCTCGGCGCGCCTGCCGACGACCACGAGGTGCGCGCCCGGGTGTTCGGTGCGCACCTTCGCGAGCGCCTCGACGAGGAACACCAGACCCTTGAGCGGCACGTCCGCGCTGGACGTGGTGACGATGCGGCCCGGCACCTGGGGTACGGACGGATCCGGCGAGAAGAGGTCGGTGTCCGCGCCGATGTGGACGACGTGGACGCGGTCCCGCTCGACGCGCAGATGGTCGACGATCTCCTGGCGGGAGGTGCCGGAGACGGTGAGCACGGAGGGCAGCCGGCGGGCGACGCGCTTCTGCATACGGGTGAAGGCGTACCAGCGGCGGACGGAGGCCCGGCGCTTCCATCCCTGTGCGGCGTCCAGCTCCAGCTGCCGGTCGACGGTGATGGGGTGGTGGATGGTGGTCACCAGCGGGGCACCCACATCCCCCAACAGGCCGTAGCCGAGGGTCTGGTTGTCGTGGATGACGTCGAACTCGCCGCTCCGGGCCCGCAGATGACGTCGGGCACGCAGCGAGAAAGTCAGCGGTTCGGGGAAGCCGCCGGTCCACATCGTGCCGACCTCGAGCGCGTCGATCCAGTCCCGGTACTCGTCGCGGGCGGGGGTGCGGAAGGGGTCGGGCTGGCGGTACAGGTCGAGGCTGGGCAGCTCGGTGAGGCTCAGCCCGGGAAGGCCCTCGTCGAGGACGGGGTAGGGCTGGGAGCCGATGACCTCGACGCGATGGCCGAGGCGGGCGAGTTCGCGCGAGAGGTGCCGTACGTACACACCCTGGCCGCCGCAGAACGGGTTTCCCTTGTACGTGAGGAGCGCGATGCGCAGGGGTCGGTCCCCGTCGGCAGCCGCACCCTTACCGGGGCCCGCCTCCATGGCCTCAGCGGTCACTTCAGGTCCCCTTCTCCCTGCACTTTCCCGCGAGATTACGCCGGGACGCTAATCTAGAACAAGTTTCAGACTTGATCGTTCAAGGAGCATTGAATCTACCGGCAGGTAGCGCCAGTGTGAGCGGTGGATCAGGTGATTCACGCCACGACGGCGCGGCGGGGTCGGCTGGTCCGCTCAGTGGCGCTTCACCCTGCCGTGCCGACTCCTCGCTCCCTCTCGCTGACGTCACGGAACGGACCCATGCCTGCGGAAGCCAAGGCGGACTCGAAGAACGCGCGACCGGCGCCGGGGGCCAGCACGCCCGCCGCGCCTTCCACCGCCGCGCCCTCCAGGCCGCACCCCATGTCGCAGCCCGCCTCTCCCCCGCTCACCGAGCGGCAGGAGGCGCGCCGTCGCCGGATCCTGCACGCGAGCGCGCAGCTGGCCAGCCGGGGCGGCTTCGACGCCGTGCAGATGCGCGAGGTCGCGGAGTCGTCGCAGGTGGCTCTCGGCACGCTGTACCGGTACTTCCCCTCGAAGGTGCATCTGCTGGTCGCCACGATGCAGGACCAGCTGGAGCACATGCACGGCACGCTGCGCAAGAAGCCGCCGGCCGGGGACACGGCCGCGGAGCGGGTGGCGGAGACCCTGATGCGGGCGTTCCGTGCCCTCCAGCGCGAGCCGCACCTGGCCGACGCCATGGTCCGCGCGCTCACCTTCGCGGACCGCAGTGTCAGCCCCGAGGTCGACCAGGTCTCGCGGCAGACCACGGTGATCATCCTGGACGCGATGGGCCTGGACGACCCGACACCGGCCCAGCTCTCCGCCGTACGGGTCATCGAGCACACCTGGCACTCCGCCCTGATCACCTGGCTCTCCGGCCGCGCGTCCATCGCCCAGGTCAAGATAGACATCGAAACGGTCTGCCACCTGATCGACCTGACCGACCCGAGGGGCCGGTAGGTCACGGACGGCCGGAAACGAACGGGCCGAGCGCGAGAACCGGGCCGGGTGTCGCCGCACGGGGAACAGACCTCCGGCCCCGGCCCGGAGCGTCTATTCCTCCGGTGGGAACACCGGCTCGCCGCCGGTCAGCATGGTGATCATGACGGCCTCGACCGGGCAGCCCTCGGCCGCTGCGAGGATCTTCTCGTTGGCGTCGGTCTCCGGCTCGACCGGATGGGACTGCATCCCGGTGTCGAGGCGGAAGGCGTCCGGGGCGTGGTGGACGCACTGGGCCGAGCCGATGCAGACGGAGCGGTCGACCTCGACCCGCCAGCGGTCGCCCATCCTCAGGCCTCCCAGCCGGCCGGCAGATGGATCATCTTGTGCTCCAGGAACTCGCCGTATCCCTCGGGCCCGAACTCCCGCCCAAGGCCTGAGTTCTTGTAGCCGCCGAAGGGGCCCAGCATGTCGAGGCTGAAGGTGTTGACCGAGTAGGTGCCGGTACGGACCTGGCGGGCGATGTCGATGCCGTGGGCGACGTCCGCCGTCCAGACGCTGCCGCTCAGCCCGTAGTCGGAGTCGTTGGCTATCTTCACGGCCTCGGTCTCGTCGCCGTACGGGAGCAGGCAGATCACCGGGCCGAAGATCTCCTCCCGGGCGATGCGCATCGAGTTGTCGACGTCACCGAAGAGGGTCGGCTCGACGTACCAGCCGCGGTCGAGTCCGTGCGGACGCCCGCCGCCGGCCAGGATCTTGGCGCCCTCCTCCTGGCCGATGCGGATGTAGTCGAGGTTGCGCCGCCGCTGCCGCTCGGCGACCAGCGGGCCGACCTGGGTGGCCGGGTCGAGCGGATCGCCGACGACCAGCGCGTTCGCCGCCGCGGCGAAGGCGTCCGCGAACTCGTCGTAGCGCGAGCGCGGTACGAGGATGCGGGTCTGGGCGACGCAGGCCTGGCCGTTGTTCATCCAGGCCGCCGAGACGATCCCGGGGACCGAGGTGTCGAGGTCCGCGTCCGGCAGCACCACGGCCGCCGACTTGCCGCCCAACTCCAGTGTCACGCGGGTGAGATGGCGTGCGGCGACCTCCATCACCCGTTTGCCCGCCGCGACCGAGCCGGTGAAGGAGACCTTGTCGATGCCGGGGTGGCCGACCAGGTACTCACTGACCTCGCGGTCCGCCGGGAGGATCGACAGCACGCCTTCGGGCAGCCCGGCCTCCTTCGCGATCTCGCCCAACAGGTAGGCGTCCAGCGGCGATTCGGGAGACGGCTTCAGTACGACGGTGCAGCCGGTCAGCAGCGCGGGCGCGAGCTTGGCGGCCGCCACGAACTGCGGGACGTTCCACGGCACCACGGCCGCCACCACGCCCACCGGCTCACGGCGGACGAGGAGCTTGCCGAGGACTCCGTCGCGCGCCTCCTCGTACGTGTAGCCGCGCGCGACCGTGATCGCGGCGTCCCAGACCATCATCGCGCCGAGAGCCTGCGCGAGGACGCTCCAGGAGTAGGGGGAGCCGTTCTCGGAGGAGATGACGCGGGCGATCTCCTCGTGGCGTACGGCGATGGCGTCCTTGATCCGCGTCACGACCGCGATCCGCTCGTCGAGGCTCATCCGCGGCCAGGGGCCCTCGTCGAACGCCCGGCGCGCGGCGGCGACGGCCCGGTCGACGTCCGCCGCCGAGGCGTGCGGCACCCGGCCGATGACCTGCTCGGTGTGCGGCGAGATCACCTCGATGACGTCCTTGCCGAGGGGGTCGGTCAACTCCCCGCCGATGTACAGCTGTCCGTGTTCCACGAGCTCGGTCATGGCCGACTGCCTCCCAAGGACGCTCTCCGCCACCTTGTCTGACGCTTCATCAGATACGAGAACTGATACCAGTTCCGGCGAGATGAGTCCACGGCCGGGACGCGGCCCTCGCGCGGACCCGACAGCCGGCTCGGTCCGTGAACGGTCGACTTGGGCTCCCATTGGAACTCGTTCTAGTTATAGTGGCGAGAACTCGGCGAATGGGTGGAAGCGCATGACGCAGGTGACCGATCACGGCGGGGGCGTACGGTCGATCAGGGTCCCCATCCCGGACAACCCGCTCGGCCATACGCTGGTGTATCTGGTCGACACCGATGCCGGGCCCGTGCTCATCGACACGGGCTGGGACGACCCCGCCTCCTGGGACACCCTCGTCGAGGGGATCACCGGCTGCGGAACCTCCGTCGCGGAGATCCACGGCGTGGTCATCACCCACCACCACCCCGATCACCACGGTCTGTCGGGCCGGGTCCGCGAGGCGTCCGGCGCCTGGATCGCGATGCACGCCGCCGACACGGCGATCGTCCGGCGCACCCGGGAGAACCGGCCCGAGCGCTGGTTCGCCTACATGGCCGCCAAGCTGGCCGCCTCCGGCGCTCCGGAGGAGCACGTCGCCCCGCTCCGCGAGGCGCAGACGTCCGTACGCCGCCCCAGCACCCTGCCCGGCTTCTCCCCCGCGCTGCCCGACCGCGAGATCGTCCCCGGCGAGTTCCTCGCCCTGCCCGGACGCCGGCTGCGCGCCGTCTGGACCCCCGGCCACACCCCCGGGCACGTCTGCCTCCACCTGGAGGAGGCCCACCCGGCTCAACTGCCCGGCAACGGACGTCTGTTCTCCGGCGACCATCTGCTGCCGAGGATCACCCCGCACATCGGCCTCTACGAGGACCCGGGCACCCTCGGGCGCCCTCCCTACCCGAACGGGATCGAGAGCCTCGGGGAGATCGCCGATCCGCTCGGCGACTACCTCGACTCGCTGGAGCGCGTAGGCCGTCTCGACCCCGCCGAGGTGCTTCCGGCCCACCAGCACGTGTTCACCGACGCCCCGTCCCGTGTCGCGGAGTTGCTCGCGCACCACGAGGAGCGGCTCACCGGCCTGCTCACCCTGCTCTCCGTCCCGCTCACACCCTGGCAGCTCGCCGAGCGCATGGAGTGGAACCGCCCCTGGACCGACATCCCCTACGGATCACGCAACATCGCGGTCTCCGAGGCCGAGGCCCATGTACGCCGACTGGTGAAACTGGGACGGGCGGAGGCGGTGACGGGCAGCGATCCGGTGACGTACGTGGCGGTGTGACGCCCACGCGCCCGACGGGGCGCGGGTCCCTGGTCGCGGTGGTCGCCGGACGGAGGCGCCGGTCTTCCTCGCTTCCGGCGGCCGTAAAGCGGGCCCCCGGCAGCCGGTGGACGCCGGGCCGGGGTCACCGGTCCCCGGCAGCCGTAAAGCAGGTCCCCCGGTCGCCAGCCGACGCCGGGCCGAGGTCGCCGGTCCCCGGCAGCCGTAAAGCAGGTCCCCCGGTCGCCAGCCGACGCCGGGCCGAGGTCGCCGGTCCCGGCAGCCGTAAAGCAGGTCCCCCGGTCGCCAGCCGACGCCGGGCCGAGGTCGCCGGTCCCGGCAGCCGTAAAGCAGGTCCCCCGGTCGCCAGCCGACGCCGGGCCGAGGTCGCCGGTCCCGGCAGCCGTAAAGCAGGTCGCCGGTGGACGACGGGCCGGGGTCGGCGGTCCCCGGCAGGTGTAAAGCGGGTCCCCGGTCGCCGGGCGCCGGTGGCGGGTGGGCGGTCGCGCCGGGGGCTCTCGGGCGATGTACGTCAGTGGCCGTGGACCGCGTAGTCCAGCCCCTCCTCGTACGGCATCGTGCGTCCCTCCTCGTACGCCTTCTCGTAGGCCGGGTCGCCGATCTCGCCGCGGACGCGCAGTTCGTGCGAGCGGCGGGTGGCCATCAGGTCGGGCGAGTCCATCTGGGCGCGCCCGGTGAGTCCCCACACGCGCTCGCCGATGCCGAGCAGCCGCGCCGCACGGTGACCGTCGCCCGCCGCGACGACCCCTGCCGCGAGCACGTCGAGGGCCATCGCGGCGCCCACGGTGTTGTGCAGCAACCCGTGCCCGGCCAGCGCGGTACGGGCGTTGCCCACGGCCGCGCCGATGTCCCCGCGGGCCAGGTCGGTCTGGGCCACCACGCCGTCGGCGAAGGCGCCCGCCCACGACTCCCCGCACGCCACGCTCTCCGCGCGCACCTCCTCGGCCACCGCACGCGCCCGCTCGTTGTCCCCGCTCAGCAGATACGCGAGGGCCAACGCCAGCCGGACCTGGAGTTGCGCCGCCCCGAACCAGTCCCCCCGGACGGGCAGCCGAGGTGCGTCGGCCAGTACCTGGATCGCCTCGGACAGGCGTCCGCTCAGCGCGAGTTGGCCGCCCCGGATGTACTTGGCGGCCACCACCGCCACCGGGTCGCCCTGTTCCCTCGCCGCGTCGGCGCAGCGCACCGCCCAGTTGGCCGCGACCTCCAGGTCGCCCTGGAGCAGCGCGACCGCGCCCCGTGTCCACACCGCGCGGATGTGGTCGGGGCCTGGCGGCGCGCCGTTCGCCAGTGCCTGGTCGAGACAGTGCCGGGCGTCGCGCAGATGACCGCAGTGCCGCCACAGGAAGCCGATGTCGGCCGCCATGGCGAGGGCGACCCGTCCGTCGGGCTCGGTGAGCGCGCAGTCCATGGCCGCGCGGAGATTGGCGTGTTCGGTGAGGGTGCGCTCGCACCAGGCCGCCTGGCGTCCGGTGTTCCACTCGGCGCAGCCCTCGCGGGCCAGCCGCCGGTAGTGGTCGCGGTGACGCAGCCGCAGGGTGCGCTCCTCGCCCAGCGCGCGCAGCCAGTCGGCGCCGAACTCCCTTACGGTGTCGAGGAGTCGGTAGCGGACGGGGTCGGCGTGGTGGCGGCGCACGATGGACTGCTCGACGAGCCGGTCGAGCAGGCCGGGAATCCGGCCGGCGGGCAGCGGACCGCCCGCGCAGACCTCTTCGGCGGCGCTCGCGCAGAACCCGCCCGCGAACACCGAGAGCCGGGCCCACAGCAGCCGTTCCAGCGGTGCGCACAGTTCGTGGCTCCAGCCGATGGCCGTGCGCAGGGTCTGGTGGCGGGGCGGTCCTTCTCCCTCGCGCGCGGCGAGCAGGTCGAGCCGGGACGGCAGCCGCTCGCCGAGCAGGCCGCTCAACTGGTCCAGGGTGAGTTCGCCGAGCCGGACGGCGGCGAGCTCGATGGCGAGCGGGATGCCGTCGAGGCGACGGCACACGGCCTCCGCGACGGGCCGGTCGGTTCCGGCCAGGGGGAATCCGCTGTCGGCGGCGCGGTCGGCGAACAGGTCCACCGCGTCGCCGGCGACCGGCATCGGGTCGAGGCGCAGGACGCGTTCGCCCGGCAGGCCGAGCGGTTCGCGGCTGGTGAGGAGGACGCGCAGGCCCGGCAGCAGGGGCAGCAGCGTCTCGACGAAGGCCACGCAGTCCGCGAGGACGTGCTCGCAGGAGTCGAGGACCAGCAGCAGCCTTTTGCCCTGGGCCCATTCGGCGACCACGTCGGTGACCGGCCGCGTCGACCGGTCGGAGAGCCGCAGCGCCTCCACGACGGCGAGGCCCACCAGTCCGGCGGTGTGCAGCGGGGAGAGCTCCACCAGCCAGACGCCGTCCGGGTACGCGCCCTCGATCCGGCCGGCGGCCTGGAGGGCGAGCCGGGTCTTGCCGACTCCGCCGACGCCGACCAGGCTCACCAGCCGGTGGACCCCGGTACCCGGGTCCAGTTCGCGCTCCAGCCGGCCGAGTTCGTCGAGCCGTCCGATGAAACTCCGCGTCGGCGAGGGCAGATTGCCGGGCCGTCCACCGGACGCGCTGCCGGGCCGTCCACCGGTCGTGTTGTCGGGCACGCGCACCAGTCTGACCGGATCGCACACGTGCGAGGCCCCGCTCCCCCGACTCGGACAAAAGACCCACCGGGCAAGGTCACTTCCGGGCACCTTCCGACGAGATGTGATCAACTCTCCGTCGGCGTGGGCGACGAGCGCCGTTTTCGGGGATTGTCGGGTGATGCGCGAAAGGAAGCAGCGGGGCGAGCGGACGACCGCCGACGACACAGGCGACGGCCAGGTCGGAGCCGGGTTCTCCTGGCCGGCGCTCGTGCCGCCGGCCGCATGTCTGGGGGCCGTCCTGCCGCATCTGGTGGACGACCGGGTGCCGCCCCTGGTCATACTGCTGCTGATCGGACCGCTGCTGGCGTGCGTGCGGTCCGGGGTGCGCCGGACCCTGCTGGTCTGCTGCTGGTCGGCGGCGCTCGGGCTGGCGACGGGCCTCGCCGACGGTGATGTGACCGGCTTCGACTTCGGCGTCCACTTCGTCGGGCTGCTGCTCGGCTGCGCGATCACGGTGTACGCGGCCGGCCGGCGCGAGCGCCTGAGCGACGCGCTGGCGCGGGCCCGCGAGGTCGCCCGGGTCACCCAGGAGGCGATCCTGCGGCCCATCTCCCGCACGCTGGGCGGCACTCAGGTGCACACCCGCTACCACTGCTCCGGCACCGAGTCGACGGTCGGCGGCGACCTGTACGACGTCGCGGTGACCCCGTACGGGCTACGGGTCCTGGTGGGAGACGTACGCGGTCATGGCCTCGACGCCCTCCGGCTGACCGCCGAGACGATCGCCGGTTTCCGTGAACTCGCCTACACCGCGCCCGATCTGCCGGCCCTCGCCGACGGGCTCGACACCCGCCTCGGACCGGAGCTGGGCCCGGAGGACTTCGTCACCGCCCTGCTCGCCGAGTTCGCTCCCGGCGAGGTGCGGCTGGTCAACTGCGGTCACCCCGCGCCCCTGCGCTCCGGCCGGAGCGTCGAGTTCCTCGAACCAAGGGTCCCCACACCGCCGTTGGGGCTGTGCCCCGATCCCCAGCAGTACCGTGTGCGACTCCAGCCCGGTGACCGCCTGCTCCTCTACACGGACGGTCTGACCGAGGGCCGCGACCGGGACGGCATCCCGTTCCCGCTGCTCGGTGAGGCCGCCCTCGCCCTGCGCGAACCCCTCCCCGAGGACGCCCTGAACACCTTGCACGCCAGCCTGCTGCGGCACACCGGCGCGCCGCTCGCGGACGATCTCGCACTGGTGCTGTGCCAGCCGGTGGAGGCGGCGGTCCCCGCGCGCGCCCTGTGACGGCCGGTCGGATCGGGTGCGGCGCCGACGGCTCGGACCACGGTTTCGCCACGCGTGCCGTGAGCCGCGCGGGCCGCCGTTCAGCCGCTCAGCTCAGCAGCGCCCGGATCAACTCGTCCGCTTCGCCCAGGAGTTCGACCTCGTCTCGGCTCATCGTCGGGTTGGCCGCCCGGCGCCGTCCCGCCTCCATGAGTCCTTCCTCGGTCACCCGGTCCTCGTTCCCGTCGAGCAGCGCGTCCAGTGTCTCCTCGGCCACGTCCCCGATCGCCTCGCCGCCGACGGCCACCTGGGCGAGGATCACGGCGGACATGGCCCAGTCGAGGCCGGGCGGCCCCTCCTCGGTGTTGGACCAGTCGATGACCTTCGGCCCGTCCGGGGTGAGCATCACATTGTCGGGGTGCAGATCCAGGTGCAGGACACGGACGGCGGGGTCGGTGGAGAGCCGGGCGGGCACGGCGTGCAGCTTGCGCAGCAGCCGGGCCAGGGTGAGCCCCGCCTCCTGGGCGGAGAGCAGCCCCTGGCCGAAGGCTTCGAGCATGGTCGGCCCGGACAGCCGCTCCATGACCAGATCGCCGCGGGTCGCCGCCCGTACACCCGGCACCGGATAGCCGTGCGAGCGCAGGTGCTGCATCACCGCCGCCTCGGCCGTCGCGTCGCCCCAGCCCGCGCGGTCCCGCCGCAGCACCCACGCCTCGTCGATCTCGTAGACGTCCGCCGAACGCCCTGAGCCGAGCAGTCTCCCCGTTCGCATGGCCCGAACCTAGCGGATGCCGTTGTGCCCGCCCGGACTTCGCAGCGATCCGAACGAGACCCGCATGCCGTTCGCACACCCGCTCCACAGGGGGCACTCGGGGAATTCCGGGCGGCCGGTAGAGTGAGCGCGTCGTCATCACGCCCGTACGAGGAGAAGCCGGTGCAAATCCGGCGCTGACCCGCAACCGTGAGCCGCTTCGGCGGTGAGCCGGATCGCCTCGCACGGGACGTGACCGGCTCGTGCCCTCGGCAGCCCGCCGACGGCCGGCACCGTCGAGGGATACGGAGCCGGAGCCGCCCGGATGCCTGAGCGTGCCCGGTGCTGCCCGGCTCCCCGCAGGGAGAGTCATGTTCGTACGCCGCACCGCCGCGGTACTGGCCGCCACCGCCGTCATCGGGGCGGTCGTCGCACCGGCCGCTTTCGCCGCCGACTCGTCCCCCTCGCCGTCGCCCTCGGCGGCGCTCCCCTCGGGCCTGTTCGGCTCCACCGACCCGACCTACGACGGCGTCTGGCGGCAGTCGCTCGCGCTGCTCGCCCAGCACACCGCCGGCGTGACCTCTGCCGTCAAGGCCGTGGACTGGCTGACCGGTCAGCAGTGCGCCAACGGGGCCTTCGCCGCGTACCGCGCCGAGGCGACCGCCGCGTGCGACGCCAAGACACAGATCGACACCAACAGCACCGCCGCCGCCGTCCAGGCCCTCGCGGCGCTCCCCGGGAACGACGACGCCACCGGCAGGGCCGTGACCTGGCTGAAGTCCGTGCAGAACACGGACGGCGGCTGGGGTTACATGGCCGGCGGAGCCAGCGACGCCAACTCGACGTCCGTCGTGATCGGCGCGCTGCAAGCGGTCGGCAAGAAGCCCCAGAACGTCTCCAAGGACGGCAAGTCCCCCTACGACGCCCTGGTGAAGCTGTCGATGCCGTGCAAGGGCGAGGGCGGCGGCGCCTTCGCCTATCAGCCCGACAAGAAGGGCAAGCTGGCGGCGAACGCGGACGCGACCGCCGCGGGCGTGCTCGGCGGCCTGGGCGAGGGCTTCGTGGCCGAGGCCGGCGGACTGCCGTACAGCCGCACGCGGTGCGCCACCGCCGACTCCCCCGGCCCCCTGGACGCGGCGGGGAACGGCGCCAACTATCTCGCCACGGCCCTGGCGAAGGCCCCGTACCTGAAGTCCGCGCTCCCCGGCGCGGCGGACCAGCCCGACTACGGCAACACGGCGGACGCGGTCGTGGCCCTCGCGGCGGACGGCGCGACGAAGCTCGCGCGAAAGCCGCTCGCCTGGCTGGAGAAGAACTCCGCGGGCTGGGCGGCCGAGTCGGGCCCCGCCGCGTACGCGCAGCTCATCTTCGCCGCGCACGCCACCGGCACCGACCCGCGCGACTTCGGCGGCAAGGACCTGGTCGCGCTGCTGGGCGCGACGGGCCCGACGCCGGGTGCGGCGGGTGCCTCGGCCACCCCGAGCGAGACGAAGAAGGACGAGAAGAAGGACAACGGCAACGGGCTCGGCGTCTGGTGGATCGTCGGCGTCGGCCTGGTCGCGGGCATCGGCATCGGCTTCCTGATCAGCGGTCGCAACAAGAAGCAGCAGCTGTGACCGGCCGTCGGACGACCGCGCCGGCCCTGGCACTCGCGCTGACCCTCCTGCTCCTCGTCCTCGGCGGCGCGGGGCAGGCCCGGGCCGTCGGCTACCGCTACTGGTCCTTCTGGGACCTGACCGGCGGGAAGTGGACGTACGCCCCCCAGGGCCCGTCGACCGCGCGGCCGTCCGACGGCGACGTCCAGGGTTTCCGCTTCGCGGTGAGCGAGGACTCCCAGCACGCCGTACAGCCGCGCGGGGAGCGGGAGTTCGCCGCGATATGCGCCAAGACGCCGGCCCGGCAGGGCACGAAGCGGGTGGCCCTGGTCATCGACCCGGGGACGGCCGCCGACGCGCCGTCCGGCGAGCGGCCGCCGTCCCCGCGCACCGCCTGCGCCCGTGTCGCCCCCGACGCGAGCACGGCGGAGGCCCTGGCCACGGTCGCCAAGCCGCTGCGCTACGACACCAACGCCCTGCTGTGCGCGATCGCGGGCTATCCGCGAACGGGCTGCGGCGACCCGGTCGCGGCCGGCGGACCGACCGCGACCGCCCGCCCGCACGCCTCCGAACCGGCCCGCTCCGGCCCCTCGGTGGGCCTGCTGACGGGAGCGGCGGCGGTGGCCGCGCTGGGCGCGGCGGCCGTCTGGCAGGCCCGCCGGCGCAAGGGCTGAGGCGCCGATCATGACCAAGGGCGATCCCGAACGCCCCACCGCCGCGGGCCGTCGCCCCGCGGTGCGGTGGGGGTCTCCCCTGTCCGGACAGGACCGGGAACCCGGGACGGTGGGACCCCAGCGCCCGGCACCGGACGCCGGCCCGACCGGGCGGGCGCCGAGCTCCGGCGCCCTGCCCCGCACACCGGGGGCGACCCGTGCGGACGCCCTGCATCCCGGCGCCTGGTGGATCTGGGCCCTGGGGCTCGGCACCGCGGCCTCCCGCACCACGAACCCCCTCCTCCTCGCGCTCCTCATCGCGGTGGCGGGCTTCGTGGTGGCCACCCACCGCACCGACGCCCCCTGGGCCCGCTCCTACACCGCCTTCGTGAAACTGGCCGCGGGCGTCCTCGTCATCCGCCTGGCCTTCGCCGTCCTCCTCGGGTCCCCCGTCCCCGGCACCCACGTGATCGTCACGCTCCCCGAAATCCCCCTCCCGCACTGGGCACAGGGGATCCGCATCGGCGGCCGGGTCACCGCCGAGGGCCTGCTCTTCGCGCTGTACGACGGCCTGAAGCTGGCCGCGCTCCTCGTCTGCGTCGGCGCGGCGAACGCCCTGGCGAACCCGGCACGGCTGCTCAAGTCCCTGCCGGGAGCGCTGTACGAGGCGGGCGTCGCGGTGGTCGTCGCGCTCACCTTCGCCCCGCATCTGATCGCCGACGTCCAGCGACTGCGTGCCGCGCGCCGGCTCCGTGGCCGCCCCGACCGGGGGCTGCGCGGCCTGCTGCACGTCGGACTCCCCGTCCTGGAAGGCGCGTTGGAGCGTTCGGTCGCGCTGGCTGCGGCGATGGACGCCCGCGGCTACGGGCGTACGGCACAGGTCCCGCGCGCCGTACGCCGGACCACCGGAGCCCTCACCCTGGGCGGTCTGCTCGGCGTCTGCGCGGGAACCTACGGGCTGTTGACCGCCGCGGGCGACACCTACGGCCTGCCGGTCCTGCTGGCCGGGCTCGGCGCGGCGCTCGGCGGCCTGTGGCTGGGCGGCCGCCGTTCGGCGCGGACCCGGTACCGGCCGGACACCTGGGGCGTCCGGGCCTGGCTGGTCGCCGGGTCGGGCGCGGCGGTCGCGGCCCTGATGATCGTGGCCGCGTCCTACGACCCCGACGCGCTGAGCCCCGGCGTCATCCCCCTGGTGACCCCCGCCCTCCCTCTGCGGCCGACGGCGGTGGTCATGCTCGGCCTGCTCCCCGCCTTCCTGGCCCCGGCCCCCCAGCGAACCCCGGCCCCCGAGGAGTTGTCGTGATCCGCTTCGAGGATGTCTCCGTGACATACGCCGGGGCGGCCGAACCCGCCGTCCGGGGCGTGGACTTCGAGGTCCCGGAGGGCGAACTGGTGCTGCTGGTCGGCCCGTCCGGCGTCGGCAAGTCGACGGTGCTCGGTGCGGTGAGCGGACTGGTCCCGCACTTCACGGGCGGAACCCTGCGCGGCCGGGTCACCGTCGCGGGACGGGACACCCGTACGCACAAGCCGCGTGAACTCGCGGACGTGGTCGGCACGGTCGGCCAGGACCCGCTGTCGCACTTCGTGACGGACACCGTGGAGGACGAACTCGCCTACGGCATGGAGTCGTTGGGCCTGGCACCGGCGGTGATGCGCCGCCGCGTGGAGGAGACCCTCGACCTCCTCTCGCTGGCCGACCTGCGCGACCGTCCGATCGCCACCCTGTCCGGCGGCCAGCAGCAGCGGGTCGCGATCGGCTCGGTGCTCACCCCACACCCCAAGGTCCTGGTCCTCGACGAACCCACCTCGGCCCTGGACCCCGGCGCCGCCGAGGAGGTCCTCGCCGTCCTGCAGCGCCTGGTCCACGACCTGGGCACGACGGTCCTGATGGCCGAGCACCGCCTGGAACGCGTCGTCCAGTACGCCGACCGGCTCGCCCTCCTCCCCGCGCCGGGAGCGCCCCTGACGCTCGGTACCCCGTCCGAGATCATGGCCGTCTCCCCGGTCTGCCCACCGGTGGTGGAACTGGGCCGCCTGGCCGGCTGGTCGCCGCTCCCCCTGACCGTGCGCGACGCGCGACGGCGGGCGGGAACCCTGCGCGAACGGCTTTCCGCGACATCCCAGGAATCCGCCGCAGCCCCCGCCCCGGCCGGACCCCCGGTTCCGGCCGGGCCCGCCGGAACCACCGCACCCGCCATACCCGCCACACGCGCCGAAGGCATCGAACGCGTCCAAAGCCCAGGAGCCACAGAGCCCGCCGCACCGACCGTGCCGCTCCCCCCGGGACCGCCTCGCCCCGGCTCCTCCTTCACCCGCCGCCTCTTTCCCCGCGGACGCGGCCCCGCCGCCGCTTCTCCCTCTCCTGCGGGCGAGGTGGCCGTCGTCGTGTCGCTGGCCGTCCGGCGCGGGCGGGTCGCGGCACTGCGCGGGGTCGACCTCACCGCGGGGCCCGGCGAGACCATCGCGCTGATGGGCCGCAACGGCGCCGGGAAGTCGACGCTGCTCGGCGCGCTCGTCGGACTGGTCGAGCCGACCGCCGGATCGGTCCGGGTCGGCGGGGCGGTACCGCATCGCACGGCGCCGCGTGATCTCGTACGCCGGGTCGGACTCGTACCGCAGGAGCCCCGGGATCTGCTGTACGCGGACACGGTGGCCGCCGAGTGCGCGGCGGCGGACGAGGACGCCGGGGCCGCCGCCGGGACCTGCCGGGCGCTGGTGTCCGAGCTGCTGCCGGACATCGCGGACGACACGCATCCCCGTGACCTGTCGGAGGGCCAGCGGCTGGCGCTGGCGCTGGCCGTCGTCCTGACGGCCCGCCCCCCGCTGCTGCTCCTCGACGAGCCGACCCGCGGCCTCGACTACGCGGCGAAGGCCCGGCTCGTCACCGTGTTGCGCGGGCTGGCCGCCGAGGGGCACGCCATCGTGCTGGCCACCCACGACGTGGAACTCGCCGCCGAGCTCGCCCATCGTGTGGTGATCCTCGCGGACGGTGAGGTCGTCGCCGACGGACCCACGGCCGAGGTGGTCGTCGCGTCCCCGTCGTTCGCCCCGCAGGTCGCCAAGATCCTGGCCCCCGAGCCATGGCTCACCGTCGCCCAGGTCAGGAAGGCCCTCGCGTGAGCGCCGCCGACACCTCCGTCCGCCCCGACCCGCCGCAACCGCAGCTCCAGCCGCAGCGCCAGGCCAGGGCCGTCCGCCTCGGGCCGCGGTCCGTCGCCGCGCTGGTCCTGGTCAGTGCCATCGGGGCCGCCGGCTTCGGCTGGCCGCTCTTCGCGGGGCCGGGCTCGCAGATCAGCGCGCACGCCCAGGACGCTCCGTGGCTGTTCGCGGGGCTGCTCGTCCTGCTGGTCGCGGTGGTCGCGGCGACGATCTCCGAGTCGGGGCTCGGCCCGAAGGCCGTCGCCATGCTCGGCGTCCTGGCCGCGACCGGCGCCGCGCTGCGCCCGATCGGGGCCGGGACCGCGGGCATCGAGCCGATGTTCTTCCTGATGGTGCTGAGCGGGCGGGTGCTCGGGCCGGGCTTCGGGTACGTGCTCGGGTCCGTGACCATGTTCGCGTCGGCGCTGCTCACCGGCGGGGTGGGGCCCTGGATGCCCTTCCAGATGCTGGCCATGGGCTGGTTCACGATGGGCGCCGGGCTGCTGCCGGGCCCGGACCGGCTGCGCGGCCGGGGAGAGCTGCTGATGCTCGCCGGATACGGCTTCCTCGCCGCCTTCGCGTACGGCACGGTCATGAATCTGGCGGGCTGGCCCTTCATGGACGCGCTGGCCTCGAACATCGCCTTCGACCCGCACGCCGCCGTCCCCGCCAACCTCGCCCGCTTCCTCGCGTACTGCCTGGCCACCTCCCTCGGCTGGGACCTGGGCCGGGCCGTCGTCACCGTCGCCCTGACCCTGACGGTCGGCCCGACCCTCCTCAAGGCACTGCGCCGGGCCACGCGCCGGGCCGCTTTCGAGAGCCCGGTCACCTTCGCCCCCAGGTGAGCTGCGGCCCGGGTCACACCGCCCGGCGGCACTCCGTGGGCACCCCCGTACGGTCCGTCAGGTGCGGGGTGAAGCGGCCCACAGGACCCAGGTCACATACGAAGCGGCTTCGTAGTCCGGATGGCATGACATGGACGCGTCGCCATGCCCTCTGACCTGGGGATTGAGAGCCGCATCACAAGATGGACTTTCACCTCGGATGCGACCACGACTAGTAAAAGGGGTCATTGCGAACGGCCTCCGATCCTGTTTCTCTGGAGCAGTCGCCAGGCGCCACGAGCCCCCACGGGCCGCGGCGCCGACGTACGCCGCCCCTTCCACACACCGCGTGGTCACGGCGTACCAGCGACTCCATGTCCCCGAAGAAACAGGTTCTCCGTGTCCGTCTCTGTCATCCGCCGCATCGTCTCCTCCCCGAAGAAGGCCCTCGCCACTACCGCTGTGGCCGCCGCCACCGCCGGTATGGTCCTGGTCGCGGCGCCCGCCCAGGCCGCCACGCCGACCGCCGCCTCCTCCGCGAAGTCGATCGCCCACGCGATGATTCCGGACGCCTCGCAGTTCAACGCCTTCAGCAAGATCGTCGAGCACGAGAGCGGCTGGAACACCAGCGCCACGAACTCCTCGTCCGGCGCGTACGGCCTGGTCCAGGCTCTGCCCGGTTCCAAGATGGCCGCCGCCGGCTCCGACTGGAAGACCAACCCCAAGACGCAGATCAAGTGGGGTCTGGACTACATGAACTCCCGCTACGGCAGCCCGGCCGGCGCCTGGAACTTCTGGCAGGCCAACGGCTGGTACTGATCAGCCCCAGAGCCTCACAGCACACGCAAGGCGGCACCCCGATCCCCGGGGCTGCCGCCTTCGTCGTACCCGGACCCGTCCTTCCCGGGGACGGATTCGACCGCACCAGAGGCGGACTCGTCCGGACCAGGGACGGGACCGCGCCCCGGACCCCGCTCCCCGATCGACGGAGAGGCCGCGAGCGCGAGCGAACCCGTGGTGGACTGGCCTCCATGACCACGCAGACGGACGCACCGCACGACCCTGGGTCACGAGGCCTGCGGCTGACAGCCGCGCTGCTGTCGCTGACCGTGGTCAGCGGACTCATCGACGCGGTGAGCTACCTGGGCCTGGGCCACGTCTTCACGGCGAACATGACCGGCAACGTCGTGGTGCTCGGTTTCGCGGCGGCCGGGGCGCCCGGCTTCTCCGTACCGCACACACTCACCTCACTGTGCTGCTTCCTGGCGGGCGCGGTGACCGGCGGACGGATCGCCGTGCGGTTCGGCAACGGCTCACGCCGCACCTGGGCCCGCGGCACGTTCGCCGCCGAGGCCGTCCTGACGGGCGCCTGCGCGGCCGTCGCCTTCGCCGCCCCGGACGCCACCGCCACGGCGTACACGCTGATCGCCGTCACGGCCTTCGCGATGGGCGTGCGCAACGCGACGGTACGCAAGCTCGGCGTGGCCGACCTCACGACCACCGTCCTGACGATGACCCTCACGGGCCTGGCCTCCGACTCCCGCCTCGGCGGCGGCGCGGGCCACAACTCCCCGCGCCGCATCGGCTCCGTCTTCGCGATGCTGGCGGGCGCCCTGCTCGGCGCGTGGCTTGTCCTGCACCACGGCCTGGGCTTCCCGCTGCTGATCGCGGCGATCGTGCCGGCGGTCCTGGCGGCGACCGCCTCCGGCCGGGAGTGAAGCGTCCCCCGGAGGCACCGGACGCACCCCACCGGCACCCGCTTCAGCGGCGCCGACCGCGCTTCACCGGACTGCCGGTGGGCGCGATCCCGATCATCACCGCCTAAAGCCGCTGGATGATCGTCCCGGTCGCCAGCCCCCCGCCCGCGCACATCGTGATCAGCGCGAACTCCTTGTCCGCGCGCTCCAGTTCGTGCAGCGCCGTGGTGATGAGCCGGGCTCCCGTGGCCCCCACGGGATGCCCGAGCGCGATGGCGCCGCCGTTCACGTTCACCTTCTCCAGGTCCTGTTCGAAGACCTGCGCCCAGCTCAACACCACCGACGCGAAGGCCTCGTTGATCTCGACGAGGTCGATGTCCTTCAGGGACATCCCGGCCTTGCCGAGCACGGCCCGGGTGGCGTCGATCGGGCCGTCCAGGTGGAAGTGCGGATCGGAACCCACCAGCGCCTGGGCCACGATCCGGGCCCGCGGCCGCAGCTTCAGCGCCCGCGCCATCCGCTTGGAGGCCCACAGGATGGCGGACGCGCCGTCGGAGATCTGGGAGGAGTTGCCGGCGGTGTGAACGGCCGTCGGCATCACGGGCTTCAGCTTCGCCAGCGCCTCCATGGACGTGTCGCGCAGCCCCTCGTCCCGGTCGACGAGCCGCCACATGCCCTGCCCGGCCCGCTGCTCGTCCTCGGTGGTGGGCACCTGCACGGCGAACGTCTCACGCTTGAACCGTTCCTCGGACCAGGCGGTGGCGGCCCGTTCCTGTGAGATGAGCCCGAGGGAGTCGACGTTCTCGCGCGTCAGCCCACGGTGCCGCGCGATCCGTTCGGCCGCCTCGAACTGGTTCGGCAGGTCGACGTTCCACTCGTCGGGGAACGGCTTGCCCGGACCGTGCTTGGACCCCGACCCGAGCGGCACCCGCGACATCGCCTCGATGCCGCAGCTGATCCCGACGTCGATGACACCGGCCGCGATCATGTTCGCGGTCATGTGCGAGGCCTGCTGCGAGGAGCCGCACTGGCAGTCGACCGTCGTCGCCGCCGTCTCGTAGGGCAGCCCCATGGTCAGCCACGCCGTGCGCGCGGGGTTCATCGACTGCTCGCCGGCGTGGGTCACCGTGCCGCCGACGATCTGCTCGACGCAGTCGGCGGGGATGCCGGTGCGGCCGAGGAGCTCACGGTAGGTCTCGCCCAGGAGATAGGCGGGATGCAGATTGGCGAGCGCGCCGCCGCGCTTGCCGATGGGGGTCCGTACGGCTTCGACGATCACGGGTTCCGCGGCCATGGGGGCTCGTCCTCTCCTCAGGCCTGCCCGGCGGCCAGGCCCAGCTGACCCGCGCAGCGCGGGGCGTCCCGGCCCACCCACCGCGCAGAACTAGAACGCGTACCAGTTCTGCGTGCAGTTTGCTGAGCGAACCCCCCGGGCCGCAAGGGTCCTGCAGCTCCCGAAGTCGTGATCTGCACGAATCCCGCACGCAATTGGAGGGCTCACACCTCTTGCCTCTTGTAGAACCCGTTACTACCTTCACGGCGATTCCCTGTTCCTGATGGACCGTCAGACGCGTGCGCGGGGACGGCCGTCACCACCGCAGGCACCACCGTAGGCGCGAGACCTGGAGTTGCCGATGCCCTGTCCAGCGCTGCCCGACGGGTTCGATTTCACCGACCCCGATGTGCTGCACCACCGCGTGCCCCTCCCGGAGTTCGCCGAGCTGCGCCGGGCCGAGCCCGTCCACTGGATCGCGCAACAGCCGGGTGTCGCGGGCTTCGAGGACGACGGCTACTGGGCCGTCACCCGGCACACGGACGTCAAGTACGTCTCGACGCACCCCGAACTCTTCTCCTCGTTCCTCAACACCGCGGTCATCCGCTTCAACGAGCACATCCAGCGCGAGCAGATCGAGGTCCAGCGGCTCATCATGCTGAACATGGACCCGCCCGAGCACACCCGGGTCCGCCAGATCGTGCAGCGCGGCTTCACCCCGCGCGCCATCCGCTCCCTGGAGGACGCGCTGCGCGCCCGCGCCGGTTCGATCGTCGCGAACGCGCTCGCGCAGGCCGGTCCCGACGGCGCCTTCGACTTCGTCACCCAGGTCGCGTGCGAACTGCCGCTGCAGGCCATCGCCGAGCTCATCGGCGTCCCGCAGGAGGACCGCGTCAAGATCTTCGACTGGTCCAACAAGATGGTGGCGTACGACGATCCGGAGTACGCGATCACCGAGGAGATCGGCGCCGACTCGGCCACCGAACTCATCTCGTACGCGATGAACATGGCGGCGGACCGCAAGCGGTGCCCCGCCAAGGACATCGTGAGCACCCTGGTGGCCGCCGAGGACGAGGGGAACCTCGCCTCCGACGAATTCGGCTTCTTCGTCCTGCTGTTGGCGGTCGCCGGCAACGAGACGACCCGCAACGCCATCACGCACGGGATGCACGCCCTGCTCACCCATCCCGATCAGTGGGACCTCTACAAGAGGGAGCGGCCGAAGACCACCGCCGAGGAGATCGTCCGCTGGGCGACCCCCGTCGTCGCCTTCCAGCGCACCGCGACCCAGGACACCGAACTGGGCGGGCGGCGGATCAGCAAGGGCGACCGCGTCGGCATCTTCTACTCCTCCGCCAACAACGACCCCGAGGTGTTCGAGAGCCCCGAGGTCTTCGACATCACCCGTGACCCCAACCCGCACCTCGGCTTCGGCGGCGGAGGCCCGCACTTCTGCCTCGGCAAGTCCCTGGCCACCCTGGAGATCGACCTGATCTTCAACGCGATCGCCGACGCGATGCCGAACCTGCGGCTCGTCGGCGAACCGCGCCGCCTCCGCTCGGCCTGGCTGAACGGGGTCAAGGAACTCCAGGTCGGTCACGTGTAGCGGGCGCCCGCGCTCGGGCCGGCGGCCTCCCGGCACCGTCGGCCCGTCCCGAGGGAGGCAGGGGCATTCCCCCCGCCCGCCCCTGCCTCCCCCGAGAGATCACCGTCTCCCGGTCGGCGCCCGCCCGTTGTCCGGCGTTGCGAAAATCGCAACGCCGTGGCCAGGGCGTCCGTGTCCGGGACGGGTCAGCCCGGAGTACGGCCCATCGCCGGGACCGGTTCGCCCGCATCCGCCTCGACCGGTTTCGCCGGCGTCCGGGGCCGTGGGCCCTGGAGGAGATGGGTCAGACCGAAGCCCGCGGCCACCACGGCCGCGCCGCCGACCGCGTCCAGGACCCAGTGATTGCCGGTCGCCATGATCGCGGAGACCGTGAGGAGCGGGTGCAGCAGGCCCAGCGCCTTCATCCACCATCTGGGCGCCAGCGTCGCGACGACGACTCCGCACCACAGGGACCAGCCGAAGTGCAGCGAGGGCATCGCCGCGTACTGGTTGGTCATCGCGGTGAGTGCGCCGTAGTCGGGCTTGGAGAAGTCCTGCACGCCGTGCACGGTGTCGATGACGCCGAGACCCGGCATCAGGCGCGGCGGGGCGAGCGGGTAGAGCCAGAAGCCGACGAGGGCGAGCAGGGTGGCGAAGCCCAGGGCGGAGCGGGCCCAGCGGTAGTCGGCGGGGCGGCGGACGTAGAGCACGCCGAGGACGGTGAGCGGGACGCCGAAGTGGAACGACTCGTAGTAGAAGTCGAAGAAGTCCCGCAGAAAGGGGACCTTCACGACCGCGTGGTTGACCCCGCGCTCGATGTCGAGGCGCAGGAACCGCTCCACGGCGAGGATCTGGTCGCCGTGGCGCTCGGCGGTGGCCCGGCCGTCCGCGTTGGAGCCGCCGGTCACGGCGAGGCGTACGGAGGCGTAGGCGGAGTAGCCGACGCGGATCAGGAGCAGTTCGAGCAGCAGGCTCGGGCGGCCGAGGACCCGGCCGAGGGCCGGGAGCAGCGGCATCCGCTTCCACCGGACGGGGACGGGCGCCGCGTGGCGGGTGGGGACCGGGGCCCGGTAGAACTCCGAGGTGCGGGACAGGAACGGTACGAGGGTGGCGGCGGCCAGGGCGGCGATCAGCACCACGTTGTCGCGCAGCGGGTCGAGCGCCGGCATGTTCGGCAGCATCATGCCGGCGGGCAGGGTCATGACCAGGACGACGGCGACCGGCCAGACACAGCGGTCCGAGGCCCTCCGGCCGACCCGGCCGACGAGCGCGAGCAGTACCCACAGGAGCTGGTGCTGCCAGGTGGTGGGCGAGACGGCGACGGCGACGCAGCCGGTCATCGCCACGGCGAGCAGGAGCTGGCCGTCGTGTGCGGAGCGCACCGCGCGACGGAGTCCGACGGCGGCGACGGCCGCGCCGAGCACCAGGAAGAGGGCGATCTCCGGCGGCCCGGTGAGGCCGAGCCGCAGCAGCGCGCCGTGCAGGGACTGGTTGGCGAGGTCGTCGGCGTCCTTGCCGAGGCCGACGCCCGCCAGGTGGTGCACCCAGTAGGTGTTCGAGTCGCGCGGCATCGCGGCCCAGGCGAGCGCGGTGAGGGCGGCGAAGGTGGTCGCGGTGGAGGCGGCGGCGCGGCGGCGCCCGGTGAACCAGAGCAGCGGTGTGAAGAGCAGCAGGGTCGGCTGGAGGGCCGCCGCGAGCCCGATGAGGACCCCGCAGGCGCGCTCCCCGCGAACGGCGAAGCAGCCGAGCAGGACGAGCAGCACCGGGATGATGCTGGTCTGGCCGAGGTACAGGGCGTTGCGTACGGGGAGCGACAGCATCAGCAGGCTGATGGCGACGGGCGCGGCGAGCAGCGACGTACGCCTGCTCACGGGATGCGGCAGGGCGCGCGCGGCGACCAGCCCGAGCGCGACGACGAGCAGCAGGGTGCCGAAGGTCCAGCCCCAGCCGAGGGCCTGTTCGGCCGCCCGGGTGAGGGGTTTGAGGACGAGTCCGCCGAACGGGGTACCGGTGAAGCGGGTCGAGTCGTACAGCGAGCCCTTCACGTGCAGTACGCCGTTGGGGCCGACCCAGGTCTCCAGATCCGTCAGCCGGTCCGCCTTGGGCGTACCGAGAACGACGGCGACCTGTCGCACGGCCAGTATCGCGGCGATGGCCCAGAGCCCGACGCGCAGCGCGCGCAGCCGTGCCCGCGCCGTCTCCGCCGCCCCCGCGAAGGCATTGCCCCCTGGTCCGCCGCGCTCCGCGTTCGCCACGCCCTGTCGGCCCTCCCGCCCCATTGGTTGCTTTGCGTACCGGGTGTCCCGTGCATCCCCTATGTCAGTCCATATCAGGACCCTATGAGGCGCGACCGCCCCCGTCGAGGGACACAGGAAACCCCCGCTTCACCTGACGTCCGTCTCCCTTTTGTCCGAATGACGATAGTCGGGGAAGGGCCCGGTTCCCCTCCGGCCTCGCGACATAGATCACAAATGCCCCTCCGGAAGGACAGCCCCGGCCGCCTCGTCACGCCTGCGTACGCGGCCTTTACGTGCGCTGTGTCGCGGGTCGCCCACCCCACGTGACGTGGGCGAACGGTCCTAAGGTCGCCTCTTCGGTCCGCCCGGGGCGAGCCGCCGGTCCGCCTCCGGGCGAACCGCCGGTGCCTCCCCGGGCAGGCCGTCGGTCCGCCCCGAGCGGGCCACCGGTCCGCCCCCGGGCGGACCCGCCCCTGTCCCCGGCGAAAGGAAGGCCCTTGCCCACCGCGACCCCGACAACCCCCGCGACCCCGACAACCCCCGCGTCATCCGTCCCGGCCCCCGCACGACCGGCCTCCCCCGAGGTCACCGTCATCGACCCCGCGCTGGTCAGGCGCGCCGTGAAGGCGGCAGCGCTCGGCAACGCGATGGAATGGTTCGACTTCGGTGTCTACAGCTACATCGCGGTGACCCTGGGCAAGGTCTTCTTCCCCTCCGGCAACCCGACCGCCCAGTTGCTGTCGACGTTCGGCGCCTTCGCCGCGGCCTTTCTCGTCCGCCCGCTCGGCGGCATGGTCTTCGGCCCGCTCGGCGACCGGATCGGCCGTCAGAAGGTCCTCGCGATCACCATGATCATGATGGCGGCGGGCACGTTCGCGATCGGCCTGATCCCGTCGTACGCCACCATCGGCGTCGGCGCCCCGATCCTGCTGCTCGCGGCCCGTCTGGTGCAGGGCTTCTCCACGGGCGGCGAGTACGCGGGCGCCTCGACCTTCATCGCCGAGTACGCGCCCGACAAGCGGCGCGGCTTCTTCGGGAGCTGGCTGGAGTTCGGGACGCTGGCCGGATACATCGGCGGCGCGGGTCTGGTGACCCTCATGACCGCCCTGCTGTCCACCGACGACCTGCTGTCCTGGGGCTGGCGCGTCCCGTTCCTGATCGCGGGCCCGATGGGCATCGTCGGCCTCTACCTGCGGATGCGTCTGGAGGAGACCCCGGCCTTCGCCGCGGAGCTGGAGAAGGCGGAGGCCGACCGCCCCAAGGTGCCGCTGCGCGAGATGATCACCGGTCAGTGGCGCACGCTGCTGCTGTGCATGGGGCTCGTGCTGGTCTTCAACGTCACCGACTACATGCTGCTGTCCTACATGCCGAGCTATCTGACCAGCGAACTCAAGTACGACGAGACGCACGGGCTGCTCGTGGTCCTCGGCGTGATGGCGCTGATGATGGTCGTACAGCCCTTCGCGGGCGCCCTGACGGACCGGATCGGCCGCCGCCCGGTGATCGCCGCGGGCTGCGTGGGCTTCCTCGCCCTGTCCGTCCCCGCGCTGCTGCTGATCCGCCAGGGCAGCCTGCTCGCCGTCGCGCTCGGCATGGGCTCCCTCGGCCTGCTGCTGGTCTGCTTCACCGCCGCGATGCCGGCCGCGCTTCCGGCCCTCTTCCCGACCCTGGTCCGCTACGGCTCGCTCTCCATCGGCTTCAACATCTCCGTATCGCTCTTCGGCGGCACGACCCCGCTGGTGGTCACGGCCCTCATCGGAGCGACCGGGAACATGATGATGCCCGCGTACTACATGATGGCCGCGGCCGTGATCGGCGGTGTGGCCGTCTGGTTCATGACGGAATCGGCGGGCCGCCCGCTGCCGGGCTCCGCCCCCGCCGTGGAACCCCGCCCCGCCACCGCCACCCCCGCGTCGCCACCCGAGCACGGCTGAGGACACACCACCCTCGGCACCGGCGCCAGGCTGACGCCGCACGCCCCCGGCGCCCTCACCGGGCGCCGGGGGCCCGCGGGGCCGGAATCCCGCTGGCACGTGCGGGCGTCGACGGCTAGGTTCGTCTCCGGAAGTCCTTAGCGTATCTAAGTAGGCATATGAAAGGCCCGGTGTATGAGCGAGTCGCAGCTCTGGAACGACGTCGACGACCACTTCACGACCCTCCTCGCCCCCGACGACGAGATCCTGACCGCCGCGCTGCGCGACAGCGACGCGGCCGGACTGCCGCGCATCAATGTCGCGCCGAACCAGGGCAAGCTGCTCCAGCTGCTCGCCGAGATCCAGGGCGCCCGCCGCATCCTGGAGATCGGCACACTCGGCGGCTACAGCACGATCTGGCTGGGCCGCGCCCTGCCCGCCGACGGACGGCTGATCACCCTCGAGTACGACCCCCGGCACGCCGAGGTCGCGCGCGCCAACCTCGCACGGGCCGGCCTCGACAAGATCGCCGAGGTACGGGTGGGCCCCGCGCTGGAGTCCCTGCCGAAGCTGGCGGACGAGAACCCGGAGCCGTTCGACTTCGTCTTCATCGACGCGGACAAGGTGAACAACCCCCACTACATCGAGTGGGCGGCCCGGCTCACCCGGCCCGGCAGCGTGATCGTCCTCGACAACGTCGTCCGCGGCGGAGCGGTCGCCGACGGGACGAGCACCGACCCGAGCGTGCGGGGCACCCGGGCCGCGCTCGAACTGATCGCCTCCCACCCGAAGTTGGACGGCACGGCGGTGCAGACCGTGGGCAGCAAGGGGTACGACGGGTTCGCGCTGGCACGCGTACGCGCCTGATCGGTCACCCGGTTCGGCCCCCGCGCCGCCGCACGTGTCCTCGACCCGGCGGTCAGGCCTCGTGGTAGAAGCCCACGTTCACGGTGTGGGGGCCGGTGCGGTCCTGGATGACGAGTTCGCCGGAGCCGCCCGCCGGGAGTCTGGCCGTCCCGCCGTACGGAAGCGGCTGGGACGGCAGCCCCGTCAGGATCAGCCGGACCTCGGAGGACGGTTCCGCGTGGGAACCCTGGAGCCAGGTGACCTGCCAGACGCCGTCCGGGCCGCACAGGAACTCCAGGTGCACCCTGGACACGAACAGCCAGTCGTCGGGGGTCGCGAGACGGCACACGGCCCGGTCCCTGCCCACCCGCAGCATGGCCCCGGGGTCGCTCGGCGCGTCGGCCATCTGCATCCCGGCCGTCGCACCGGCGTCCGCTCCGGACACCGAGGCCATGGTGAGTTCGAGCACGCGCGCTCCTTCGTGAGGTGCTGGTCCAATGGTGCTGGCGCGGAACGTTGTTGCCCCGTCGCCGCCGCATGATAATTCGACCTTTCCCGTCGCCGTGTGACCTCCGGCACAATGGACTCATGACCGAACGCAAGCCACCCGGTGTCAGCTTCGAGTCCTGGGTCGACAAACAGATCCGCGAGGCGGAGGCCCGCGGCGAGTTCAGGGAGCTCCCGGGCGCGGGCAAGCCGCTGCCGGAAGTCACCGACACCCCGTACGACGAACTCTGGTGGATCAAGCGGAAGATGGCCCGCGAGGGGCTGTCGGTCCTGCCGCCCACGCTGGCTCTGCGCAAGGAGGCGGAGGACGCTCTCGTGGCCGCCGCCGCGGCTCCTTCGGAGCGGGTGGTGCGACGGATCGTCGAGGACATCAACGTCAAGATCCGCGAGGTCATGTTCAAGCCGCCGCCGGGCCCTCCGCTCGGGCTCAAGCCGTACGACGTGGAGAAGATCGTGCGGGAGTGGCACGCGGCCCGCGAGGACCCGGCCTCGGCCGGCGGGCAGGCCGAGGGGCCGGCCGGGGGCCGGCGAGGCACCGGAACCGCGTGAGGCCGCGCAGGACCGCGGGGATCCCGGGCCACGTCCGGCGAGAACCCGCGGCACGACGACCCGCGCGGCCGCACACGGACCCGACGGCCCGCACGAAGGGTGTTGAGGCCGCGCGAGCGCCGTCAGGCCGCGCCCACGGCGTGAGGCCGCGTCCCGGGGCATGGTCCGGGACGCGGCCTCACCTCACCGGGGAGACGTCGAAGCCGGCTCAGAGCCGCAGGAGCCGTTCGGTCATCTCGCGGTAGTCCCGCAGGGCGAGCCGGAGCCGCTCGGTGTCGGAACCCGCCGCCTTGCCCTCGTCGCCGGACTGCCAGGACGTACGCAGCGCGCGCCGCCGCCGGGTCACGGCCTCCGTGAACCGGCCCGCGAGCTCTTCCAGCACATGATCGGCCTCCTCGACGGAGGCCTGCGGCCCGTCGACGAACCCGCCGACCGCGTGCCGCATCCGCAGCGAGAACTTGTCGTACTCGTCCAACGGCAGCATCCGCTCGTCCCGCCCGGCACGATCCTCCGTGGCCGTAGCCGGAGCCGTAGCCGTAGCCGCAGCAGGAGCCGTGCGGTCCTTGGTGTCCGTCGAGCCCGCCGTCGAGCGGCCCTTGGGGAGGGCTTCCCCGGTGTCACGGGGCACCGGGCGCGGTCCGGGACGGTCGGACGTGCCGGGGGTGGCGGGTGCGGCGCCGATGGCCGTACGGCCCGTGCGGTCGCCGTGCGGGGCCTCCCGCTCGTCGGCGTCGACGCCCGTCGTCTCGCGGGGCGCTGTGCCGGTCCCGGTCGGCCGGACCGCCGTGCCGTCGCCGTTCCCGGCCGGGTCGCCCGGAGCGGGCTCGGCGGACGCGGGATCCACTCGGCCCTTCAGCGCCTCGCGGCGCGACACTTCCTCGGCCTCCCCGCGGTTCTCGTCCGCCCGGTCGTCCGGGGAACGCTCGGCGGGTACGGAGGTCACGCGGCCTTTCACGGCAGCCGCGTCGCGGGACGGGGTCCGCTCGGAGTCCTGGTCTGACTTCATGACGCTCACCTTCCTCAACTCCCCTTCGCCTGACGCCTGGTGAAGGACCAGGGCAGGGGGGAGCGAGTGTCGGGGGTGGAGGTATCGGTGCTCTCGGTGCTCTCGGGGCTGTCGCTGCTCTCGGCCCGCTCGGTGCGCTCGGCGCTCTCCGGCGTCCGCGCGGGCTCGACGCTCCGGGCGTCCTTGGTCATGCTGAACCGCCTGGCGCGCTCCGGGTGGTCGGCCGGGGGCTCGCTCACGTCGTCGGTGTCGCGTACCCGGCCGGGGGAGGTGTCCTGGCGGGTCGGGGTCAGCAGGTCGTCGAAGAGGTCGCGGGCCTCCAGCATGGCCTCGCGCATCTGCTCGGTGTCGACGCCGCCGTTCTGGCCGCCGCCCACGCGGGCCAGCGCGGCACGGTGCACGCGGCGGTAGCCGTGGACGTGGTGTCCGTGGTGGACGGAGAGCGCGGAGACCTGCTCCTCGTAACGGTCCCCGTCGGGGAACCCGCGCGCCCCGGCCAGCTCGCCGAGGAGCCGGTCGGCCTCGGCCACCGCCTCCTGGGGCGAATCCACGAAGTGTTCCTGGGCGGCCGTCCAGCCGGCGGCGTACCGTTCCCGGGCCGCGGGTTCGAGCGGCCGCTCGCGCAGGGCGCCGTGCCGCTTCACGCGCTCGGTGAGGTCGCGTTCGGCGGCCTGGGTGTCGCCGTCGTGCCGGGCGACGGTCCGGTCGTACTCCGGTCCGAAGCGCCGCCGCAGGGTGCGCCCGCCCGGCGGCCTTCGGGCGAGGAGGGTCAGGGCGGCCGCGACAACGGCAACGGCCGCCACGATCACGATCAGAGCGATGATCACGCCTGTGGACATGGGTGCCTTCCGGGGTTCTCGACCCAACGGGCCGGTTCCTGGACCGGGTTGCCCGGAACCCGCCCCTCAAACGACCCCGTCGCGGCCCGAACGGCCCTACCCCCGAGGGCCGGTCACCCGCCGGCCATCCACCCGGCACCCTCCGGGGATCCGCCCGCCCCGCACCCAGGAGATCCGTCAACGCCCGCTCCTCGTCGGGCTGTTCGGTCCGACGCCGTTATCCGGTTGCGGGCCGGGGACGGCTCCTGGCGACAATGGCCGGCATGACCCGATCGCCTTCCGGCACGCCCGCTTCCTGGAGCGTGGCCCCCGAACCGTTCGACTCCCCTGCCGCCGTCGCGCTCTGGCGGGCCTACTACACGGAGGTCAGCGACCGGTGGTACCTGCTGCACGAAGGGCGTACGACGGATCCCGACGAGCTGGAGCGGGAGGTCGCCGCGACGACGGGCGGCGAGTTCGCGCCACCGACCGGCGTACTGCTCCTCGCGCGCCACGACGGTGAGCCCGTCGGCACCGCGGGGGTGCGCATGCTCGACGCCACGACGGGCGAGCTGAGCCGCGTCTTCGTCCGCGAGGACCTGCGCGGCAAGGGAGGCGCGCCCCTCCTGCTGGCGGCGGCCGAGGCGGCGGCCCGCGGCCTGGGTGCCCGGCGGCTGGTCCTCGACACCCGCGGCGACCTCGTCGAGGCGCGGGCGCTGTACGTCCGGCACGGCTACGAGGAGACCGCGGCGCACAACGACGACGTCTACGCCGAGCACTGGTTCCGCAAGGATCTGCGAACGGCCTGACCGGCTGACGCTCAGCCCATTTCTCCCTCCGGCCGGCCGAGCAGCGTGCGCTCGTGGGGCCGCTCCGCGTCGGAGCCGCACATCTCTTCGTTCAGCTCCTCGACCAGCTGGGTGAGGTCCGTCGGGCGGTCCGGTGTCCACCAGTCGCCGAGGAGGTCGGAGAAGGACTCCTCCCGGGCCCTCCACAGATTTCCGGCGGCCTCGCGGCCCTCGTCGGTCAGGACCAGGTCCAGGCCCTCGCGGTGGACGAGCCGGCGTTCCTCCAGCTGGCGGGCGGCGGCCAGGACGATGTGCAGGGGCACGTCATGGTGCTCGGCCAGGAGCGCGGGCTCCGCCCACCCGTACTTCTTGATCCGCAGCAGCAGCCAGCTCGCCGCGGGCAGCAGGTCGTAGCCCGCCCGGTCGGTGATCTTCTCGTAGATCTCGCGGCGGCCCTCCCGGGTGCCGAGCACGGACAGCGCGCGGCACACCTCGTCGTACGAGGACCGCTCGACCGGGTTGCTGGCGAGGGTCTCCGTGACGTCGGGGGCCGTGACCGAGCCGCGCAGTTTGTCCTCGCGCAGGAACCAGGCCAGCACGAACCCGAGCAGGGCGACCGGGGCCGCGTACAGGAAGACATCGGTGATCGACGTCGCGAAAGCGTGCAGGACGGACGGCTGGAGATCGGCCGGCAACTGGCCGATCCCCTTCGGATCGGCCTTCAGGGAGTCCGTGGTGATGCCGGGGGGCAGTCGCTGCCCGCCCAGGGCCTTCGTCAGGTTGTCGCCCAGGCGGCTCGCGAACACCGTGCCGAAGATCGCGACGCCGAACGAGGCGCCGATGGACCGGAAGAAGGTCGCGCCGGAGGTGGCGACGCCCAGATCCTCGTACGACACCGCGTTCTGCACGATCAGGACCAGGACCTGCATGACCAGCCCGAGGCCCAGACCGAAGACGAAGAAGTAGGCGCTCATCTCCGCCGTGCTGCTGTTCTCGTCGAGCTGGTGCAGCAGGAGCAGACCGACGGCGGTGATCCCGGTGCCCGCGATCGGGAACACCTTCCAGCGGCCGGTACGGCTGACGATCTGCCCGGAGGCCGTGGACGACAGCAGCAGCCCGAACACCATCGGCAGCATGTGCACACCGGACATCGTGGGCGACACGCCCTGCACGACCTGGAGGAACGTCGGCAGATAGGTCATCGCGCCGAACATCGCGAAGCCGACGATGAAGCTGATGATCGCGGACAGCGTGAACGTGTGGACGCGGAAGAGCTTGAGCGGCAGAACGGGTTCGGGCGCGCGCCGCTCCACCACGACGAACACCACGGCGAGGACCACGCCGAGGATCACGAGACCGATGATCTGCGGCGAGCCCCAGTCCCAGGTGGTCCCGCCCAGCGACGCCACCAGGACCAGACAGGTGGCGACCGCGGCGATCAGGAACGTACCGAAATAGTCGATGACGTGCCGGGCCGACTTCTTCGGGATGTGCAGGACCGCCGCGATCACCGCGAGCGCGACGACGCCCACGGGGAGGTTGATGTAGAAGACCCAGCGCCAGCTCAGATGTTCCGTGAACAACCCGCCGAGCAGCGGCCCGAGCACACTCGTCGCGCCGAACACCGCACCGAACAGCCCCTGGTACTTGCCCCGTTCACGCGGCGGGACGAGGTCGCCGACGATCGCCATCGACAGCACCATCAGCCCGCCGCCGCCGAGTCCCTGCAACGCCCGGAAGCCGATCAGCTCGCCCATGTTCTGCGACGCGCCGCACAGCGCCGACCCGATCAGGAAGATCACGATCGCCGTCTGGAACAGCTTCTTGCGGCCGTACTGGTCGCCGAGCTTGCCCCACAGCGGGGTCGCCGCCGTCGAGGCGAGCAGATACGCCGTGACCACCCAGGACAGATGCTCAAGACCGCCGAGGTCGCTGACGATGGTCGGCAGCGCGGTGGACACGATCGTCTGGTCCAGCGCGGCGAGCAGCATGCCGAGCAGCAGCGCGCCGATGGACACGAAGACGCTGCCGTGCACGGTGTCCCGGGCGTCGGTCGCGGCGGCGGTGCGACGGCGCATCGCCGACTCACTCACCTCGACCGAGTCGTGCAGTCCGGGCGGCCCGCCCGGGCCGCCGCCGGCCGGCTCGTCCGCCCCGTCCGGCCCCTGGCCGGACGGCGTGTCCGAACCCTGCGCGTCCCCGGTCATGCGGCCTCCCTGAGCACCGAGGGTCCCGGTCACCCTCCATCCTGATCGGTGTGTCCGGTTATGGCCTGTCGAGCGAACCGGAATCCGCTATTCCGGGGGGCTGCTTGAAGGTTGTATGAAGGTCGTCCGGATAATCACTGGAGTTTTCAGGGGGGAGGGACCCACTCGTGACTGAACCGACCGGCCATGTCTGCCCCGAGTGCGCCGCACACCGGGCGCAGGACGGCACCCCGTCCTGCGCCTGCACCCGCAGGGCGTCCGACGCCCTGCGGGACGAGCGCACGGCGGAGGCCGCGGCGGCAGAGGACTTCAACCCGCTGCGCATACGGCCCTACGTAGAACTGGGTACGGAGCATTCCGGGCATTCCGGAGGAGGCCGCGGGCCGAACGCGGGCACCGGCGATCCGGACCCCGCCGGACCGGGATCGGTCGGACAGGGACCCGGACCCCGCCATGCCGCCCCGTGGGCCGGAGAGCCTTCGGAGACCGCCGGAGCGGCCTCCTGGGGGCCGGCGAACCCCTCCGGGCCGGTGAGCGGCCAGGGAGCGCCTCCGAACGGCAGCGCGCCGACCGGCGGCTTCGGACCGGCCGGGGAAACCGGCAGCTTCGGACCTCCCAGCGAAACCGGCAGCTTCGGACCCGTAGGGGAAGCCGGCGCCGTGCCGCTGAACGGCGGCGACCCGCGGACCCACGGCTTCCAGCCGGTCGGTGGCGTCGAGCCGATGGGCTCCGCGTACGGCGTTCCGCCGGTCGGCGGAGTGCCGATGCCGCCCGCGAACGGAGCGGACGCCGCCTCCGCCACCATGCAACTGGCCGCGATTCCGGGGGACGGGACCATGCGGCCGGCGCCGGTCCCGACCGACGCGACGATGCAACTGGCCGCGGTCCCGGCGGACGCGGCCGCGCGCTCGGCGGCCATGCCGGCCGACGCGACGATGCAGCTCAAGGCGCTTGCCTCGGACGCGCGCGCCACCGACGTCCGCCTCTTCCACGAGCGCTCCCAGGAGCCCGGATCAACGGCCTCGGACACCGATCGGCCCGGACGCCGCCGACGGACCGGGGTCATCGCCCTCGCCGGAGCCGTGGTGACGGTGGTGGCCGCGGCGGGTTTCGCCGGCGGACTGCTCTCGTACGACCCTCCCTCGCGGGACGGGGCCCTGCCGAAGGACGTCAGGGCCGGCGCGCCGGAGGTGCTGTCCGACAAGTCCTCCACGTCTCCGTCGGCGAGCGCGTCCTCCTCGGCCTCGGCACCCTCGGCCTCGGCCTCGGCCTCCTCGCCGAGCGCGAGCCCGTCGCCGTCGGCGTCCGAGTCGGACGCGTCGGCGACACCGTCCGGGTCGGCCTCGCCGACTCCCACCTCCGCACCGCCCAGCGCGACCGCAACGGCGACGGGATCGACGGCCTCCACGGGCGGCGGCGGATCGGGCGGACTGGCCGCGCCGACCCTGCGGCGCGGCGACAGCGGGCCCGAGGTGACCGAGCTCCAGCTGCGGCTGAGCCAGCTGAGGTTGTACATGCGGCAGGCCAATGGCCAGTTCGACCGTCACCTCGAGGACGCCGTGCGCTGGTACCAGTGGGCGCGGGGCATCACGGCGGACGAGTCGGGGGTGTACGGCCCGGCGACGCGGGCGAGCCTGGAGGCGGAGACGACGCAGCCGTAGCCGGGACCGTCAGGCCGACCAGGGGCCTGCCGGGTCGTGGGTAGGGGCGGGATTCGGCCCCTGCGGCGCTTGAGGAGCGGGGTCCGGGGTGGAGGGGGACCCCGCTCGGCTCCGGCCCGTCGACCGTTGGGAAGCTCCCCGCCGCTCAGCCGATGTGAAGGCGAACCGTCCCGTCCCCGACAGTCTCGACCCGCACCTCGGTCAGGTCGCGTACGAGCGCGTCCGGCCCGTGGAATCCCGCCCGGGGACCGACACCGACGACCCGCATTCCGGCGGCCCGCCCCGCCGCGATCCCCGCTCCGGAGTCCTCGAAGACGACACAGTCCTCGGGCGCGATCCCCAGCTCGGCCGCGCCCTTCAGGAAGCCCTCGGGATCGGGCTTGCTGGCGCCGACGGACTCGGCGGTGACCCGCACGTCGGGAAGTCCGAGCCCGGCGGCGGCCATCCGCCCGGTGGACAGGGCCACGTCCGCCGAGGTGACGAGCGCGTGCGGCACTCCGGCGAGGGAGGCGAGGAACTCCGGCGCTCCCGCAATCGCGACGACGCCGTCCATGTCGGCGGTCTCCTCGGCCAGCATCAGCGTGTTGTCCGCGTGGTTGTGCTCCATGGGCCGGTCCGGCAGCAGCAACGCCATCGAGGCGTAGCCCTGCCTGCCGTGGACGACTTTCATGACCTCGTCGCCGTCCAGCCCGTGCCGGTAGGCCCAGCCACGCCAGCAACGCTCGACGACGACGTCCGAGTTGACGAGGGTGCCGTCCATGTCGAGCAGGAGGGCGCGGGCGGTCAGAACGATGGTGGCCGTCGTCATCGGCATGCTCCAAACACAGACAGAGGGGGGTCAACACACCCCCGGGAAACAAGGCGGCCCCGCCCGCCGGTCAGGGAGTGCGGACGGGAACCACTTTGTTCCTACAAGATACAAAACAAGCCCCCTCGGCGCCACCGCCCCTGACCTGCCCTTTGGTCACGCACACACCGAACGCAACCCCCAGGACGTCATCGAGTCACCATCGGGACACCCACCGGACACCGACAGCCCGCGCCGGCATCCGCCACCGAGGGCACGCGGCCGGACGGAACTCAGCCCGCCACAGCCTCGTAGAGGCTCCAGGTGCCCAGACCCAGCATCAGCATCGCCGCCACCTTCGTGATCAGCGACAACGGCACCCGCTTCATCAGCGCCTTGCCGCCGACGATCCCGAGCCCCGCGACGGCCCACAGCCCGAGCACCGCGCCGAGACCGACGGACAGCGGGTCGTCGTACCGCGCGGCGAGGTTCGCGGTCATGATCTGGGTGAGGTCGCCGAACTCGGCGACCAGGATGAGCATGAAGCCCGCCCCGGAGACCTTCCAGAAGGTCTGGTTCTCCGGCTTGCGGATCTCCTCCTCGTCCTCGTCCTTCTTCATCAGCAGCACCGCGGCACCGCCGAGGAACAGCAGACCGGTGACCGCGTGCACGATCTGCTGCGGCAGCAGCGTCAGCACGCTGCCCGCCGCGACGGCGAGTGCCACATGGACGGCGAACGCGGCGGCGACACCGGCGAAGACGTACGAGGCGCGGTAGCGCGTGCCGAGAACGAGGCCGGCGAGGGCGGTCTTGTCCGGCAGTTCGGCAAGGAAGACGACACCGAAGACGAGCGCCATCACGCTGAAGCTGATCAAAATTCCTCAATCGGTCGGGCTGCCCCGCCGAGAGTGCTGCGACTGCGCGTGCTGTGACTGCGCGACACCTCGGCACGGCAGCACACAGCGACACCCGCGCCGGGAGGCGCGGGCAGAAGCACCCACACCGGAGGAACCCGGCACGGGCAAGTGCACTGCTTGCCGAAGGTCTCGCTGGCCGGCCTCGTGAACGAGGTCTGCCTCCGGGCGCCGGCTCAGACGAGCTGAGCAGTATGTCGACGGTCCCGGCGAAGAGCTACTCCCCTTCTGCGCCGTTCATACTACGCGACTCCCGGAGGGGCCCACAGGGCCGAAAGTCCCGGGGCCCAAAATCCCCGCCGAACCGAAAGTTCCGCGATGAACCTTGTCATGTCATGTACGCGTCACTAGTTTCTAACCGCGCACTTACCTCCCGGCAACACCACGCCGCGAGCATTCGTTCGCTCGCACTCCAACGCCCCCACACCCCAAGGGAGTTCGCATGCCAAAGGTCTACGCGCGTCGACGGTTGAGCATACTCGCAGCCATCACGGGCCTCATAGCCATGGCCAGTGTTTTCAACGGCCCGACCGCCTCCGCCGCCCTCCCCACCCCGGTCAGCGCGGCCACCGCCCGCACCTACCTCGCGTCCCTCACCGTCGCGACGGAGAACCGCACCGGCTACGCCCGTGACCTGTTCCCCACCTGGATCACCATCAGCGGCACCTGCAACACCCGTGAGTACATCCTCAAGCGCGACGGCTCGAACGTCGTCACCGACTCCGCCTGCGCGGCCACCAGCGGCAGCTGGTACTCCGTCTACGACGGCGCCACCTGGACCGCCGCCTCCGACGTCGACATCGACCACCTCGTACCGCTCGCCGAGGCCTGGGACTCCGGCGCCAGCGCCTGGACCACGGCCCAGCGCCAGGCCTTCGCCAATGACGTGACGCGCCCGCAGCTCCTCGCCGTCACGGACAACGTGAACCAGTCCAAGGGCGACAAGGACCCGGCCGAGTGGATGCCCTCGCTCACGTCGTACGCCTGCACCTACGTCCGCGCCTGGGTCCAGGTGAAGTACTACTACAACCTCAAGGTCGACTCCGCGGAGAAGGCCAAGCTGAGCTCGGTCCTGAGCGGCTGCTGACCCGCACCCGCCTCACAGACCGGCGACCGCAGGTCGCCCGGGTTCCGGACGCCGTCCCCCCACGGTCTTCCCCACGGTTTCCGGAACCTCCCCACCGTCCTCCGTCGTTCCGTACCGTACGGGGCGACGGAGGAGGGGGATCATCATGGCCGAACTGCGCCTGGGACCGCTGCTGAGGTACGTCGACGGCTCGTCCGCGACCTTCTGGGTCGAGGCGAGCCGTCCGTGCACCGCCGAGGTGCGCTGCGCGGACGGCGCCCGCGGAAAGGCCCGCACCTTCCAGATCGCGGGCCACCACTACGCGCTGGTGCCGGTCAGCGGACTGACTCCGGGCACGGTCACCGCGTACGAGATCCTGCTGGACGGGACGACGGTCTGGCCGCTGCCCGACTCGCCCTTTCCCCCTTCGGTCGTCCGCGCCCCCGAGGACGACGACGCCACCGTCCGCGTCACCTTCGGCTCGTGTCGCTGGGCAGCGCCTCCCGCGGACGAGAAGGACCCCGTCGGGCCCGATGCCCTGGACACCCTCGCCGCCCGGATCGCCGCCGCCCCGGACGGCGAACGCCCCGACGTGCTCCTGCTGTTGGGCGATCAGGTGTACGCGGACGAGGTCTCGAAGGCGACCCGCGCGTGGATCGCCGCGCGACGGGGCCTGGCCGATCCCCCGGGCCACCAGGTCGCGGACTACGAGGAGTACACCCGCCTCTACCACGAATCCTGGCTCGACCCCGAGATCCGCTGGCTGCTGTCCACCGTACCGACCTGCATGATCTTCGACGACCACGACGTCATCGACGACTGGAACACCAGCGCGGCCTGGCTCGCGGAGGTCCGGGCGACCCCGTGGTGGCGCGAGCGGGTGCTGAGCGGTCTCATGTCGTACTGGGTCCACCAGCACCTCGGCAACCTCTCCCCGGGCGAGCTCGCCGCCGACCCGCTGTACGCCGCCGTACGCGAGACCCCCGACGGCACGGACGTGCTGCGCGCCTTCGCCGCCCACGCCGACGCCGACCCTGCCTCGGTCCGCTGGAGCTACCGTCGCGACTTCGGCCGGACCCGTGTCCTGATGCTCGACAGCCGCGGGGCCCGCGTCCTCGACGAGGAGCACCGCGCGATGCTCGATCCCGGCGAGGCGGCCTGGCTGCGGGAGCAGGCGCTTCAGACGCCGGAATCCCGGGACCATCTCCTGATCGGCACATCGCTGCCCTGGCTGCTGCCCCCGCTGATCCATCAGGCGGAGACCTGGGACGCCGCGCTGTGCCGGGGCGCGCGGGGCGCCCGCTGGGCGCGGTTCGGCGAGCGGTTGCGGCGCGCGGCCGATCTGGAGCACTGGGCGGCCTTCCCGGAGTCGTTCGCGGAACTGGCGGAGCTGATCGCCGAGGCCGGCTCGGGCGAGCACGCGCCGGCGACGGTGTGCGTGCTGTCGGGAGACGTGCACCACGCCTACGTCGCCGATCCGGTCTGGGCCGACCCGGCCCGGCAGCCCTCCGCCCGGGTTCTCCAGCTCACCTGCTCACCCGTCCACAACTCCATACCGCTCTCCATACGGCTCGGCTTCCGCTTCGGCTGGAGCCGCCCGGCCCGACTGCTGGGCAACCTCCTCGCCCGGCACGGCCGTTGCGGACGCCAACCGGTCGACTGGCGCAAGTCGGGAGGCCCTTGGTTCGGCAATCAGCTCATGACCCTGACCTTGCAAGGCCGTTCGTCCTCCCTGCGCCTCGAACAGGCGCGGGAGGCGCGGGGCGGCGGCCCCGACGGCACGGCGCGGGGCGCCCGGCTGACGACGGTGGAGGAGTCCGTGATCACCGCGCGATAGGGCCATTTCCCACGGGTGCCGAGCCCGCCACCCTCGGCCGTCACGAGCCACCCTGCACCCAGCACCCCGCGCCCCGCACCCCGCACCCGGCACCCGGCACCGATTACTGGTCGCCGATCACCGGCACCGATCGCCCCGCACCGATCGTCCCGCGCCGAACACCCGTCGCGGGGTTCAGCCATGGCCGAATGTTGAACTTGCAAGCACAGATTAGGTGCACCTAACCTTGGTGACTCACTCGGTTCCGTCCCACGGTCCGGCCCGCCCGGACCGAACCAGACCGAAGGAGTTCCCCCACATGACCGGACGCCTCAACAGCGCCCAGCCGTACGCCATTTCCCTCTTCCGCATCGTCGTCGGACTGCTCTTCGCCGCACACGGCGCCGCCTCGCTCTTCGGCGTGCTCGGCGGCGCGATGGGCAGTAACGGCGGCACCATCGACGCGGGCACCTGGCCCGGCTGGTACGCGGCCGTCATCCAGCTCGTCGCCGGGGTGCTCGTGCTCCTCGGCCTCGGCACCCGCGCCGCCGCGTTCATCGCCTCGGGCTCGATGGCGTACGCCTACTTCGACGTCCACCAGTCGGCGGCCCTCTGGCCGATCCAGAACGGCGGCGAACTCTCCGCGCTGTTCTGCTGGACCATGCTGCTGCTCGTCTTCACCGGCTCCGGCGCGCTCGGCCTGGACCGGCTGCTCGCCGCCCGCATGTCACCGGTCGGCGAGGACGAACGGACGGCGGAGCCCGTCACCGCCTGACCCCCGCGGCCGAGCGCCCGCCCCCGCGGCACGGGGGCGGGCGCCCGCCGTATCCCGTATCCGCAGCGGGCATCGGCGCCGTACGGGATACCGGAGCGTGCGGGCCCGTGAACGTGATGTGACCGACACATGCGACCCCCGAGGATCTTCTGTCACATCCGCGGCGTACGCTGTATGGCTGTCACAGGCCGCCGTGCCACGCCCCGCTCGTCGCGGCACGGTCGGCCTCACGGGGGAGTCGGGGGAGAGTTCGGTGCTGGAGAGTGTGGGGGCGCTGACAGGCAGCCCGTGGATCTACGCGGTGGTCGCCGTGTCCATCGTTCTCGATGTGTTCCTGCCGGTGCTGCCGAGCGGAGTCCTGGTCATCACGGCGGCGACGGCCGCGGCGGGCTCCGCCACGGCCACCGGCGCCGTTCCGCACACCGTGCCCGACATCCTGGTGCTCACCCTGTGCGCCGCCACCGCCTCGGTCTTCGGTGACCTGATGGCGTACCGCCTCGCCTGGCGCGGTGGCGACCGCCTGGATCGCGCCATTGCCCGGTCCCGCCGCCTGACCAGCGCGCAGGAACGTCTCGGCGAGGTTCTGGCGCGCGGCGGCGGGGCCCGCGGTGTGCTCGTCGTCGTCGCCCGTTTCGCGCCGGCCGGCCGCTCGGTCGTCTCGCTCGGCGCGGGCGCCGCGCACCGCCGGGTCCGCGAGTTCCTGCCCTGGTCCGTCCTCGCCGGACTGGCCTGGGCCGGGTACAGCGTGGCCCTCGGCTACTTCGGCGGCCAGTGGCTGGGCGCCACCTGGCTCGCGACGGGCGTGTCGTTCGGGGCCCTGTTCGTCGCGGGAGCGGGAGCGGCCTACCTCGTACGCCGGCCCGGGACAAGGGCGGGGACCACCACGGCCTGAACCACGGCCACCGACCGCGGGTTCGGCCCCCGGTGACCGGCCTGCGGTTACCACGGGCCGAACGGCCACCGGCTGCGGGCCTACGGGCCACGGACCGTGGGTCACGGGCTGCGGGCGACCGGCCTCGGGCCACCGGCTGCGAGCCACGAGCTTGCGGGCTTGCGGGCTTGCGGGCCACGGACCGTGGGCCACGGGCTGCGGGCGACCGGCCTCGGGCCACCGGCTGCGAGCCACGAGCTTGCGGGCTTGCGGGCTTGCGGGCTTGCGGGCTTGCGGGCTTGCGGGCTTGCGGGCCACGGACCGTGGGTCACGGGCTGCGCACCACGAGACTGCAGGTCACCGGCTGCGGGCGACCGGCCTCGGGCTGCGAGCCACGGACTACCGGTCAGAGGTCACTGGGCACTGCGGGGGCGGACCACGGGTACGGACCGCGGACCACGGGGTTGCGGGCAGGGCCCGTAGCCTGCGGCGGCCGTGCGGGGCAACGGGCCGCGGACCGCGGGCGGTCCTGGGCCCGCGGCCCTCCGTGCGGGGCGCGCGGGTGCTATCCGGCGTGCTGGTGCGCCGCCCCGCGTACCTCCAGGTCGTCCAGCAACTCGGCCGTGGCCGCCGCGACCGCCGCGACGGCGCGGTCGAAGACCTCACGGTTGTGGGCGGCCGGGGCGCGGAACCCGGAGACCTTGCGGACGTACTGCAGAGCGGCGGCGCGGATCTCCTCCTCGGTCGCTTCCTCGGGGATCGCGGGCGGACGAAGTGTCTTGATGCTGCGGCACATGACTCCAGTCTCGCGCGTCCGGCGCCATGATGGTCAGCGCTCGCGAAAGCGGGCAGTCACGGCCGGGAATAGCGCCACCGGTTCCCCGGATTGAGCAGAGCATGACCTCAATGGAGATCACCTACGTCGGCGGTCCCACCGCCGTCATCGCGATCGGCGGCCTGCGGCTGCTCACCGATCCGACCTTCGACGCTCCCGGCGAGTACCCGGTCGGCGCGCGGAAACTGGTGAAGACCACCGGGCCCGCGCTGCCGGCCGAGAAGCTCGGCCCGGTCGACGCCGTCCTGCTCTCCCACGACCAGCACCCGGACAACCTGGACGCGTCCGGGCGCGGATATCTCCAGGGCGCCCCGGTGACCCTGTCGACGGCATCGGCGTACGAGCGGATCGGCGCGCCCGTACGGGCCGTACGCCCCTGGGAGTCCGTCGAACTGACGCGTCCGGACGGCGGAGTGCTGCGTGTGACGGCCGTTCCGGCGCAGCACGGACCCGACGGCTCGCTGCCTCTCGTGGGCGAGGTGACCGGTTTCGTCCTGTCCGGGGAGGAGCTGCCCAAGGTGTACGTGAGCGGTGACAACGCGTCCCTGGACGTCGTACGGGAGATCGCGGGCCGGGAGGGGCCCTTCGATGTGGCCGTGCTGTTCGCGGGCGCCGCGCGCACCCCGCTGGTGCCGGACGCTCCACTGACCCTGACCAGCGAGGACGCTGCGCGGGCGGCGGAGATCCTCGGCGCCTCCCAGGTCGTACCGCTGCACTTCGAGCACTGGGGCCACTTCACCCAGGACGGTTCGACCCTGACGAAGGCCTTCGCGGACGCGGGTCTCGTGGACCGGCTGCGGCTGCTGGAGCCCGGGGCTTCGGTACGGGTGCCGTAGCGGCGCCGACGGTCCCGTTCGCCGCAACACCCCAGTGAATCCTTGGAGATGGGCAAGCTTCTCCGAGGATTGACTCGGATGACCGCCGCTTGTGATCATCGCCGGGGCCCGTTCGGGGTCCTGCGGAGAGGAGCGAGGGCATATGGCGAACGACGGGCTGACGGTGGCGGTGCTGGGTCCGGGCGGGGTCGGCGGGCTGCTCGCGGCGCTCCTGTCCCGCGCGGGCCACCGGGTGATCTGCCTCGCCGGGGACGAGACCGCGCGGACGCTGGCCGCGGACGGTATCGAGGTGCGCAGTGACCGCTTCGGCGACTTCACGGCGCGGGTGTCGGCGGACACCGAACTGCGCGAGCCGGCCGACGTGTGCCTGATCGCGGTCAAGGCGACCGCCCTGGACGCGGCCCTGGAGCGGCTCCCGGCGAAGGTTTTGGGCGAGGAGGCCCTGGTCGTCCCGCTCCTGAACGGTGTCGAGCACCCGGCGACGCTGCGTGAGCGCTACCGCCCCGAGCAGGTGGCCCCCGCGGTGATCCGCGTGGAGTCGACGCGGATCGCGCCGGGAGTGATCGAGCACGGCAGCCCGTTCGCCGAGGTCGACCTGACCGCCGAGACGGCACCCCGAGCACGGGTCGAGACGCTCGTCGGGGCCCTGGAGTGGGCCGGGGTACGCGTCCGGGTCCAGGACGGCGAGGCGGCGACACTGTGGGCGAAGATGTCGTTCCTCGCGCCGTTCGCGCTGCTGACCACGCGGTACGGGGTGCCGGTGGGCGACGTACGCACGCTGCACCGCGAGGAGTTGACCGCGCTGGTCGAGGAGACGACGGCGGTCGCCCGGGCGTGCGGTGCCCCGGTCGATCCGGCGGCCGCCCTCGCCCGCTACGACGCCTTCCCGGCGGCCACGAAATCCTCCATGCAGCGCGACGCCGAGACCGGACGCGCACTCGAACTCGACGCGATCGGCGGCGCGTTGCTGCGGGCGGCGGCGCGGACCGGGGTGCCGGTACCGGTGGCGAGCCGACTGGTGCGCGACCTGACGCCGACCACCGAAGCGGGCAACTGACGGCGGAGCGGCACCCGTTGGCGCCCGCTGCTGACCGCCTGCTTGCTGGCCGCCCGCTGCTAGCCGTCCGCTGCTAGCCGCCCGCGCAGTGCCGGGTCACCGTGTCGGCGAAGGCGTGCGCCACCGGCGACAGGGCGTCCCACTGACGTACCGCCCAGCCGACCGTGAGCGGCGGCAGGGCCGGTACGGGCAGGAAGCGGAGACCGGGGCGGCCGGAGCCGCGCAGGCCGGGCAGGTCGGGGACCACGGCGTGACCGAGGCCGAGTTCGACGAGCAGGATCGCGGTGTCCCAGTCGGCGACGCTGGTGTCGGGGGCGCCTGCCGGTATCCCCAACTCCCGGTAGGCGGAGTCCAGATGGGTGCGGGAGGTGGAGTTCTCGGGCAACCCGACGACCCGGAGTCCGGCCAGCTCCTGCGCCTCGATCCGGTCCCGCCCGGCGAGTTCGTCGTCGGCGTGTACGGCGAGCACCCAGGGGAGTTCGGCGACGGGCCGCTGCTGGACCCCGCGCACGGGCGGGCCGAGGGTGATCCAGGCGAGGTCGAGGCCGTGGTCGGCGAGGGCTTCGAAGCAGCCGCGGCTGGAGTTCTCGGTCCGGAACTCCAGACTCACCTCGGGGTACCGGCGCCGGAATTCGACCACCGCCTCGGCCATGAAGTGCCGCACGGTGGTCCCGCCGGTGGCGATCCGTACCGTCCCGCCGCCCCCGCGCGCCAGCTCGTCGAGCCGGCGCAGCGCGAGGTCGAGGCCCGCGATCCCGTCGGCGGCGGCCCGTTCGAGGAGCCGCCCGGCACGGGTGGGCACCACACCCCGGGCCTGTCGCTCGACGAGCCCGACCCCGACCTCCCGTTCGAGCCGGCGCACATGCTGGCTCACCGCCGACTGCGTACAGCCCAGCTCCCGGGCCACGGCACTCAGGCTCCCGGCCCGGCAGACGGCGACGAACACACGAAGATCATCCAGGGTCACGGACCCCAAGGTAGCCGCGGCCCCGGGAAGTTGACCGCTCAGTCCCGGGTCTTGTCGAGTCAGTCCCGGGTCTTGCCGAGCAGCTCGACGATCTCCTCGGTCGTCCCGCTCTCGCCGAGGCGGGGGAAGATCCGCTCGACGCTGTTGCGGTGCGTCTCGGGGTCGAGGTCGGACATGGCGTCGGTGGCGAGGGTGACGTGGTAGCCGTGTTCGTGGGCGGCGCGGGCGGAGGACTCCACACCGATGCTGGTGGCGATGCCGGCCAGCACGATCTGGGTGATCCCGCGGCGGCGGAGCTGCAGGTCGAGGTCGGTGCCGTGGAAGGCGCCCCAGTTCCGCTTGGTCACGGTGATGTCCCCGGGGTGCCCGGCCAGTTCCTCGACGATGACGTCCCAGCCCTCCGGGAAGGCGCGGCCGCGGCTCGGGCCGTCGATGCGGCCGGGTACGGCGTCCGCGCCGTCGGCGGCGGCGGTGACCCGGACGAGGACGACCGGGAGGTCGTGGCCGCGGAAGGCGTCCGCGAGCCGGACGGATCGCCGCACGACGTCGGCGGCGGCGTGCGGGGCGAGGCCCGGGTTGCCGACGATTCCGTGCTGGAGGTCGATGAGGACGAGCGCGGTGCGGGGGTCGAGCGTCGTGACTGCCATGGTCAGGCCTTTCGGGGGATGAGATCGCGCAGGGATCGGTCGATGAGGGTCACCGCCAGGAGCAGCACTGCTCCGGCGAGCATGAGGGAGAGGGCGCCGAGAAGTCCGGCGATGCCCACCATGGCCGTACCGACGAGGTAGAGGCGTCGAGGGCCGTACAGGTCGAGGAGCCGTCCGATGACGGGCTGTCCCACCGCGGTGGCGAGATAGAGCCCGGAGACCAGCCACGCGGTCGCTGCGGGCGAGGCTCCGAGCGCTCTGCCGATCGGCACCAACGCCACCGCGACCATCGAGGAGTTGACCGGGTTCAGCACGGAACCGAGGACCATCGGAGCGATGAGCCGACGGTCGAAGCGGTCGGGCGGGCGGTGGTGCGCGGGGGCGAGGCGGTGCTGGAGCCAGTCCCGGAGGGCGGGCATCACGGCCGGGTGAGCCGTTCCAGCAGAGCCATGGCCTCGATGACCGTCTGCCGCTCGTCCTCCGTGCACCGGTCCTGGAAGGCTCGGGCGAGCCACTCGGAACGGGCCTGCCGGGTGCCTTCGACGCGTTCGCGCCCGGCGTCCGTGAGGGTGACGAGCTGTCGCCGGCCGTCCCCGGGGTCGGGGTTGCGCTGGATGAGTCCGTACTGGTCGAGGGCCGCGAGCGTGGCGGCCATCGACTGCGGGCGCACGCCCTCGGTCGCCGCCAGCGCACTGGCCGTGGCGGCCCCGCTCTTGCTCACCAGGGTGAGCGCGGAGATCTGGGAGGGCGTGAGGTCCTGCTTCTCCGAGACCTCGCGGATCCGCCGCCTGAGCAGGCTGAACGCGACCCGCAGATCCTGCGCGGCGCGCGCCGCGGAATCCGAGACACCCGCGTCGCTCCGCCGATCGCCGTTCTGATCCATACCGGCACCGTAAAACGCTCAGCCCAACCTGTCCAGTTGAGACTGTTCAGTTTCACCTGGCCAGCTTCCCCGGCACAGAGAGTCGCGACCGGCCGCCCAGCCGCCGACCCGACCCGGCCGACCCGGGGTTCCACCCCAGGGACGAAAGGGAGAGATGGAGCGTTCCCCCAGGTCACCCTCCCTTTCGGAACACCCGTTCGGAACACCCGTTCGCGTGAAGTCCCGGAAGGAACTCGCATCACAAAATCGAACAGACGTATCATTGCCGTGTGGCTGCGACCTATGACTTTCCGAGTGACCTCCTCGCCGGTCAGGAGGAGCTGCATCAGGTCCGGGCCGAGCTACTGGCCCTGCTGAAACGACTCCCCTGGTCGGTGGAGCCGCTGGACGGCTTCAGTGACACCGGCGGCTGGCGCAAGGTGGAGCGCCCCGCTTCCCCCGGCTGGACCGCCGACGAACAGGCCGAGGTCGAGAAACTCCGCCAACGCGAGTTCGAGCTCACCGTGTTCGTCTCCGGCCACCGCTTCTGGTCGGAGATCGCCTCTCCGGACAAGGTCGAGGCCCGGATGCGACTGAAGCACACGCGCGACACCTCGTTATAGGGGTGCGCGTCGGTCCGGAGCCCAGGCCTCAACCGGAACACGACCGCTCTACGAAGGCACGCCGACGAGCCAGACGCCTCCGCCACCATGGTGAGAGCAGCACCCCGGCGGTGCGCGGAATAGCTGTAAGTACCGTCGCCGCACTGGGCGGTGGCACCGGCGGGCGCCTGCTGCGAGCCGCCCGAGAACGAAGAGGAACCGGAGCCGTCCCCCGAGGAGTCTGAGCCGCCGCTCGATGAACTGACTCCGCCACTGGCGGAGTTGTCGCTGTTGTCGTCCCCGGCACCGGTGGCGGCCGAGGAGTTGCCGTCGACCCCCGTACCGGCGACGGTCGACGAACCGTCGTCGCCGTATTCGTCCCCCGCACCGGCGACCGTGGAGTCATCGCCTTGATCGGAGTCATCACCGACTCCGGACCCTGCGGGATCGTCACAGGTCTCACCCTCGCTGGATTTGACGGTGTCGAACGTGAGCGTGTCGTCGGCGCTGATCGTTTCGCCGGCCGCGGGCGTCTGTGCGCAGACCGTCCAGTTGCGGTCCCAGAGCTGCTGGCGGCCCTGACCCGTGGCGTCCGTAGAGTCGAGGCCGGAAATGCCGTCTGCCTGCGCCGCGTCCTGGGCCGCCTGGAGCCCCATGCCGACGAAGTCCCCGACTTCGACCGGATCCGCCGCATCGCCGTACACGGACGGCGAGGATGCCGAGGTCGACGAGGACGCCGAACTGGACGATGAATCACTGTCGTCGTTGATCAGGGCACTGCATCCACCGACCACGAGAAGCGCGGCCAGCATGAAGCCGCAGCCGACCCGGGCATTCTTCTTGTCCGCCGCCGCCGGCTGAGGTCTTTCGTTCCGCACTGTGTACTGGTCCCCCTTGCCAATACCGCTGCGCGCTCCCCTGCGCGCACTGCCCTGTTCCCGGTGGTGAACCGGTGTCCGCCGAGAGCGGGGAACAGGAGCTGTCAGGGCGACGACTCTAGCCTCGCGCCGTCGCATATGTGACGATTCATCGAAAGAACCGGTACGGAGAGTAGCCACGCCAGGACGTTGAGGTGCGAGTACTGCCGCGGGCTGCGGGCACCAGGCATCCTGAGTCGCGGACACGACGCCGCAGCCCAAGAAACTCCGACTGCCGAACCACGTTCGCCTCGTCAACGGACGCGACCACGAGATCGCCGACTACGCGGGCGGCCGGTCAGACATGGGAGGTGCAACGGTCTCCGTGTGACCTGCCCTCACCTTGCAGCAGACCCTCCTGGTCAACGTGGACGGGCGGATCTCTGAGCCCGGGTGATGATGGCTTGGGCGTCGGCCCCGTACACCGCGGACTCCCGCAGCGTGCGCCAGATACGCAGATAGGTGGCCACGTTGTCGGCATCGTCGAGCCACAGTTCGGCGTGCCAGTCCTCGGCGATGACGAGTCGTTCGTCCAGGACCCAGAAGCCGTTGGCCGTGGGGATCTTGATCGAGGCCGAGAGTGGGATGACGCCGAGCTGCACGGTATCCATCCCGATGGTTCCGGCGAGCCGATCGAGCTGGCTCGTGAGGACCGAGGGCGAACAGATCAGCGCGTGCAGGGCCGGTTCCCACACCAGGGCGTGCAGCGCGTGCCCCGTCTCGTGGAGCCACTCCTGGCGCCGTATGCGGGCGCGGACCGCTTCCTCGGTGTCGCGTGTGGTCCCGTAGAGGTCGGCGTAACGGAGTCGCTCCGGGCGGCCCTCGACACCGCTGGGATTGTGCTTCCGTCCCTCGCGGTGGACCCGGCGAGCCCGACGCTCGCCCTCTCCGAACTCGGGCGTATCCATGCAGACGTGGCCATGCGACTGGCCGGTGCACTTCACCGAGGAGCGGCAGCATGACGACGAGCACGACCGAGATCCCGCCGGAGGTCCTCGCGGCCCTCGCCCTACCTGCCCTAGACGGCCTCGCCGAGGACAAGGCGGCGGGACGAACGTGCGTGTGGGGCGGCGAACGCCTGACGACCGAGACCGCCGTAGAACTCGGCGAACAACTGGCGCCCGCCGACTCAGAGAACGTGATTGGGCAGCGCTGGTTTCCACGGTCCTGCCACCGACACCTCGCCGAGCGCGCGCACGCGGGGATGTTCACGCACTGCTGGGACTGTGACAGGTGCGACGACCCCGATGGGTGCGAGGTAGGGCGTGGCCTGTACCGCGTGCTGCGCGAGCACCGCCGATGAACGACCGGCCGGAGAAGGACTCCGGGAAGGCAGAGGCGAGATCGCTGGCTGCCGGACGTGCAGCCGGGTACTGCTGGGTGAAAAACCCGCACGGCAGAGGCCGTTGTACCTGGCCTCCGTCACCAGAGCACACCCATCACCGGGACACCTACGCCGGGAAATCCTGGACGAGCTGAACTCCCGGTCCCGGCGCGGCGGCGCCGGGCACGGGTTGGTGGTGGCCGTCCTTGCTCCCCCGCGGGGGCGGCCGCTCAAGGCACGAGATCGGCGAGCGGCACGTCGAGGGCGTACGCGATGCGGATGAGGTTGTCGATGAACGCGGCTTGGTGGCCCTGCTCGATGCGATTGATGGCCTGTCGGTCAAGACCCGGAAACTGCCTAGCTGTCGCGGTGACCTTGGCCGGCCGGGTGATGCCGCTCTATGCTCCGAGTGATGGAGACCATTCCAGCGGGCAGGGTCATGGCGTGGATCAGGCCGGACCACGGTTGGGGTATCCGGGACTGCACCGCGACAGCCAGGGCCGCGAGAGCCACAAGCCAGATGATCAGCAATGGACGCCGAACGATGTAACGCAGGATGCCCGTGAAGGTGGTTGGCCGCTGTCCACGGTCGGCACTCGTTGCGTCCATGCCAGGACTGTACCGCCGTGGCCTGCTGCTCAGGATGGGGCAGCCGAAAGCGCGGTCGGTGGAGTCTCAATGGCCGAGTCAAGCCGACGGGGCGCCGTCGATCGGCTGAGGGCGATGCTCACGTTGGACCCAGGCTTCGAGGTCTGGCCTCATCCTCATCAGGTCGATCACAGGGGCTTGTCAACGTCGGCCAACGGTCCCTGCGCCTCGGTCGATCGTCCACTGAGGTCCGGCACCGGCCGCTGTTGTTCGTGCTTGTCGGTGTCAGCCGCTGGTGTCAGCGACTGATGGAGTCTTGACAACCTCTAAAGTCCCAGTCCGCCCATAACGGACAACTCCTGCCTGGTGAACTCTCCCGTCAGCATCGGCATCGCCTTGCCGATGGCAGCCTTTGTCTCCGGCAGCTCTAGCGAAGCATCGTGATGCTCCTTGCTCTGCCAGACCTCGGTCACCCAGATCGTCACGTCATCGTCGTCGGACACGCTCACAACGTAGAGGTGGCATCCCGACTCGCGGAGACCGTCCACACCACTCAGCAAAATGGAGACGACTTCGTCGCGGGAACCGTGCTGGGTTTTCATCGAGGCGATGTAGCCGTAAGTCATCGTGACTCCCTCTCCCAGGGATGGGCCAGTGCTTGCCTGGACCAGGACCCTGCCATCGGCGGTCTGCAGACACAAGGACGGGAGGTCACGGCCGAACACCCACAGACGCTCCGCGCCCCAGCCCACGACCCTCCCCAGCTCCCATCCCGTCCGCCCGGTGGCTCCTCGCTGGTTGCGCGGGCCTGGTCCAAGCTGCTGCCGCGCCCCGGTCCTCCTGGCCGCGTTCGCCGCGCTCCGCTTCGGTGAGCTGGCCGCGCTCCAGCGCCGGGACGTCGACCTGGAGGCCCGTACCGTCTCCGTCCGTCGCTCGTACGCCGAGACCCGGACGGATGGCCTCACCGTCAAGGCTCCCAAGAGTGCGGCGGGTGTCCGCACCGTGGCGTTCCCGGCCTCGCCCGTGCCCGAGCTGGCGCACCACCTGGCCGAGCACGCGGAGGCCGGCCGCACCGGGCTCGTCTTCGTCGGGGCCCGCGGTGGTGTCCTGCGCCGGAACAATTTCCGGCGGATCTGGCTCCGCACGCTCGCCTCGACCGGGCTCGGTGACGTCCACTTCCACGATCTCCGGCACACCGGTAACACGCTCGCCGCGACCGGCGGCGCCACCACCCGTGAGCTGATGCAGCGGATGGGCCACTCGTCGGTGCGGGCCGCGCTGGTCTATCAGCACCTCGTCAACGGACGCCACCACCAGATCGCCGACTACGTGGACGGTCAGATCAGGAAGGCGCGGCGCCCTCCGCGCGGTCCATCTGGCACGTGAGTGGCACGGCGGCCCCGAGCAGCCGAAAAGGATCAAGGCCCAGGCATCCGGATTCACACCGGCTGACCTGGGCCTTGTTCGTGTCCTGAGACTGGTGGGCGCGGACGGTTTCGAACCGCCGACATCCGCCTTGTGAATTCGCTTGCTGCGCGGTGCGGCGTGCCGGAACGGGGCTCGTTGGTCGCTCGCCGATCCGACTGCGGCCGCTTCGGTGCGCCAGCGTTCGCCGCCGTTGATGTCAGCTGGTGATGTCAGCCCGACGAGCTATGTGCTGACAGCCAACTCCCTTGCCCGCTTCCGAGCTTGGGATCTCACTTCGGTGAGACGGCCGTGGAATGGGTTGTGGCGGTTCTGGTCGAGGTTCAGCGGCAGATCGAGTTGAGAGATGAGCTCCGACTCCGTGGTCCATGGTTCGTCGTGCTCGATCCAGCACACGCGGGCGTTCTCCGCCATCCACTGTGTCCGAAGGTCGGCGGAGCGGGTGGGTGGCGGTGCCTCCAGGGCTGCACGGCGGTGTTCAGCCTGTGCAGCCCAGGACACTTCCGGGCGGAGCGCAGTTGTCCGGGGTGTTGTTACGAACCACGGACCGGTCGAGGCTCAAGGAGCCGCCGGCTTTGTAGATGCCGCCGCCACTGCCGGGGCCGCCCGTCGCGGTATTGCGTTGCACCGTGGAGAGGGTCACCGTCAGCGTTCCTTGGTTCCAGATGCCGCCGCCGAAGGGGGCAGTGTTGCTGTACACCGTGGAGCCGGAGACCGTCATCTCGCCCAGGTAGTTGAGGATGCCGCCGCCGTCACTCACTCTCGCGGTGTTGTGGTGCACCGACGAGCGGATCAGCGTGACCGTTTGGCCGGCGAGGTAATTGAAGATGCCTCCGCCATTGTCTCCGGAATTGCCGAACACACTGGAGTCACGCACCGTGAGGAACCCGTTGTTGTTGATTCCGCCGCCGGCGCCGATTGAGTAGTTGTCCCTCACCGTGGAGCTGACCACCGTCAGCGTGCCCAGGTTGTGGATGCCTCCACCCGCGCCTGAGGGCGCCGTGTTGTCTCTCACCGTGGAGTGGCTCACCGTCAACGTGCCCTCGTTGTCGACGCCGCCGCCGGAGGACGCAGCGCTGCCATGGGTGAGGATCACGTGGTCCAGGAGAACCCGGGCTCCGCTGCCGACCGTGACGGTGGAGCCTGCCTGGTTACCGTCGAGCACCGCCCCACCGACGCCCCTCAGGGTCAGGTCCTTGTCGATGGTGAAGGGGCCGGTACAGGTCCCTCTCACCAGCAGGGTGTCGCCGGGCGAAGCGGCGGTAATGGCGGGCTGCAGGGCGCTGGGGTTGGCGCTGCAGCTCACCGTGGTCACCTGGGCAGCCGCGGCCGGTACCACTCCGGCCAGGCCGGCTGCCCCTGCCGCTACCGCGACTGTCGCCTGTGGCAGCCAGCGGCGCCGTAGGAACCTGCTTACTTCGATGAGCATCTGGCTTCTCCTCGCCTTTCCGTACGCATATGCGGGAAAGAGGTACGCCCTAACGTCGTTCTCTCAGCGCGGCGCGAGCACCTCGTGATCGAACATGTGGTGCCCCGGCCGGACAGCGCAGCGTCGGGGGCGATCGGCTTGTCCCTCGAATAGTCCGACAAACCTGCCTGATCGGACTACGCGGACTGTTCGGGCTTGAGGAACCTAAGTAAGGCATGAGGGAGTCACAGCGTGGACTGGAAGGCGATCGCAGCCGTTGCTGTCGGAGTGATCGGGCTGATAGGCGTCATGGCGCAGCGCCGCTACAACAGGGCACAGGGGCGGGACCGAGCGAAGGCCGATCTGGACCGGTTGGCGCTATTGCCAGAAGACAGCTCGGTGCGTGAAGAGCTGCGCAATCACATTGACGAGACCATCCGCCATATCATTAGTGTCGAAGATTCGGAGAGACGTGATGGTTTTGGGATCACCCTTGCGTCCGTCTTCCTGATAGTCAGCGCAGGCTTTGCGTACTACTTCATCGAGCACAGTGGGTGGTGGCTTGCTCTGGCGGGCGCCTTCTTCCTCGTCTTCGGGTTGGTCGGACTTGCCAGTGAGGTGCCGCGCAGGCAGAGGGACAGCCAGGGGAGGCGGGTGTGAGCGGCTTTCATTGGCGTCAGCCACACTCTGCCCCGCTGTCATCCCGTCTGCCGTCGACCCACACGGAGTGATAGCGGGGCAGGGTTCTGGGGCCCAGGTGGAGCGCCCTGCTGGACGAACGACCTGGGCCCCAGAACCCGTTATGGGGTGTCGAGGCAGTCGGTGCACTCGTGGGTGCGCAAGTACGAGCAGTCAGGTCTTGCGGGGCTGGCGGACCGGTCGCACCGGCCGGCTTCATGCCCGCACCGGATCGCCGGGGAGGTGGAGGCGGTGGTCTGTGAACTGCGGCGTCGGCACCCCGGCTGGGGTCCGCGCAGGCCGGTGCACGAACTGGAACGCAGGGGCATCGCACCGACGCCGTCTCGGGCGACGGTCTATCGGGTTCTGATCCGCAATGGTCTGATCGAGCCGGGGGTCCGTCGTCGGCGCCGGTCGGATTACCGCAGGTGGGAGCGGTCGACGGCGATGGAGCTGTGGCAGATGGACATCGTCGGCGGCCTGCTGCTGGCGGATGGCAGCGAGTGCAAGATGGTCACCGGGATCGACGACCACTCGCGGTTCATGGTGATCGCGAAGGTGGTGCAGCGGGCCACGGCCCGGGCGGTCTGTTCGGCCTTCGGGGAAGCGCTGGTGCGGTTCGGAGTGCCCGAGGAGGTGCTGACCGACAACGGCAAGCAGTTCACTGCCCGCTTCAGTCCCGGCAAGCCCGGAGAGGCGATGTTCGACCGGATCTGCCGGGAGAACGGCATCACCCACCGGCTCACGCGACCGCAGTCCCCGACCACCACCGGGAAGATCGAACGCTTCCACCAGACCCTGCGGCGTGAACTCCTCGACCAGCATCACCCGACGCCAACCCGTCAACCATCAACTGAGACTCGACAATTCGGCGTTCAACCATGCTGGTCGCCCCCACCGATTTCTCAGCCGCCTTGCTGCTGGCTCATCCACTCCGCGATGGCTTGCTCAAGTTCGGCGAGCTGTTCGGTCGGGCTGAATTGCAGGAGTTCGGTGCCGGCATCGACGTAGGGCCGGTGACCAGGCGGGGTGTAGAACGCATCACCGGTCTCGTACACCTCCTCGTGGTCGTCGAAGACGAAGCGCACGTGTCCGGCAAAGACGTAGCCCCAGTGAGGGCAGGGGCACTGACTCCCGGGCAGGGCTTTGAGCGGGCCATCGAGGTCGGTGTCCGCGGCGAAAGATACGAACTCGACCGTGTAACCGTCCATGTCCTCGCGCCGGTCGGTCACCGGACCGAACTCCTGTACCCGGGATGCGGTGATTTTGGAGATCTTGGGCATAGTTGAGACGAGACCATAGATCGCGCGCCCCGACCCGCTGGAAGGCCCTTCAGGGTGAACCGAGCTTAGAGCAGCGCGAGATCAGTCTCCCCAGCGCCGGGGCGGCGGGCAGGGAGACCAGGGCGAGCGCGGCGAAGGCATAGGCGCACCACATGGTGCCCACGGCGTGGGTGATGGGACGGCCAGGCGGTCGTTGAGTGCCGACGCGTGGCCTTGATGGCGGCCGTCAAGTTCCGCGGTGCCGGTGCCGGTGCGGGGTACTGAGTTTGGGCGATGCCGGTCAGCCGCCCATGATCAGACGGTCTCGGTTAGGTGGGCCTGCCGATCCTCCCAAGGAGCCAAGGCCCCGATCAAACCCGCACGCCACAGGCACGCCACAGACATGCCACCCGGTAGACGTACGCGGTCAGAGCACTAGCTCCAGGACTCCTCCGGGCGGCTCCCAGGCACCGTTGTCTGCCCGGCGGACAGCGAGGATCCTGCCGTCCCCGCGAACGGCGACCCCCGCGACTGACACCGAATGCTTGGGGTTCTCCCCCGCCACCGCTATGCCGCCTGCTTGCCCGGCGCCTGGCCGTGCTCGAGGTAGACCGGAGCGCTCTCGGCGCGGGCCTCGACCGCTGCCAAGATTCTTCGGGCCAATCGCGGGATCGTGCGATCTGCGATCTCATCCAGGGGGACGAACCTGACGGCCTTCAGCTCCTCCGCCTGGAGATGGATCCGGGTCGCCGGGAACGCGGGCCTTCGGGTCATCCGGCTGCACGATGCCCGGCACGGCTGCGCGACCCTGCTCACCGCGGCCGGCGTGGCGCCCCGCGTCGTGATGGAGATCCTGGGGCACAGCCAGATCGCCGTGACGATGAACGTGTACGCGCACGTCGTCCAGGACACCCAGCGCGAGGCAGTCAGTCACATGGATCGACTGCTCACGCGGCGCCTACAGCGCGAGTAGCGACGGCACTGATGTCAGATCGGGATGTCAAAGACCCCCAGCCATGATCGGCTGGGGGTCTTTTTCCTGGTGGGCGCGGACGGTTTCGAACCGCCGACATCCGCCTTGTAAGGGCGGCGCTCTACCGCTGAGCTACGCGCCCAGGACGAGTCGACAGCCTACATTGCCCGGGGGGATGTCCGGCAAACCCGTATCCGTTAAGCGGGTGGCCGGGCGGACGACGGGGCGTGGGCCGGCGGGCGGCCCGGGGGTTATCCCCACCCCGCATTCGGGAGCGGCCCGGATCGTCCCGGGCTTCGTGGGTGCCTACCGTCGGAGAGGCTTCGCGGACCGGCTCCGGTCGAGGTGGCGAAGTGACCAAGTGACGAAGTGACCAAGTGGCTGGGTGACTGAGTGGCGAGGCCTTGATGGCTCGCAGACTTCGAAGTTCCGCAGACCGTCTCAGGGGGAGATCGATCATGGCCCGCACGCGCACCCGCAGTACTACCCGAATCCGGACGTACGGCGTCACACGCGCCCCGCGTACCGCCCGTACCGCCGCCCTCGGCGGTGTCATGCTCGCGCTCGCCTTCGGCGTCACCGCCTGTGGGGCGGCCGCCGGGGACGACAAGCACCCCGATCAGCGGTCCTTCGGGCTGCACGGGCGGACCCTGACCGTCGACTCGGACGACTCCGCGCTCGATCTGGTGGTGTCGGATTCCGCGAAGGCCGGCGAGGTCCAGGTCACCCGATGGTTCCAGGGCCATGTCACGCTCGGCGGCGACCCCAGGGTCACCTGGGCGATGGAGGACGGCGACCGGCTGGTGCTGCGGATGAAGTGCTCGGGTGTCGTCGCCGACTGCGCGGCCCGGCACCGGATCGTCGTGCCGCGCGGGGTGGCCGTCAAGGTGGAGGACGGGGACGGAGGGGTGAGCGCGCGGGGCTTCCAGGAAGCGCTGAGCATTCGTACGGCGGACGGTTCGGTGCGGGTCAGCGACTCCTCGGGAGCCCTCGATCTGCGCAGCGGCGACGGTTCGATCCGGGCGGTCGGCGTGGCCGCCCGGAGCGTACGCGCCCGTACGGAGGACGGCTCCGTACAGCTCGAACTCGGCGCCGTACCGGACCTGGTGGACTCCAGCAGCGACGACGGTTCCGTCTCGATCGTGCTGCCCCGGGCCACCTACCGGGTGACGGCCGGAAGCGGTGACGGCTCGGTCCACGTGGACGTGCCCCGCGACGACTCCAGCCCCCACCGTGTCTCCGCGCACACCGGCGACGGAAAGATCACGGTACGAACAGCGAACTGACCGGCCCGTGTGTTCGTCTTCAACCGGTGGGAGAATGACAGCCGGGCAAGGCGGATGACACCACGGGAGAGGGATGTGACGGCGACACCTTCGCAGCCGTATTCGCCGTTCGCGGGACCCGCGCGGCCTGCACACCCACTCGCCGCCCGGCGGGGCCCATCGCCGGAGCGACGGCAGCGACGGGAGCGACCGGTACCCCCGGTGCGTTCTCCTCGCTCTCCTCGTTCGTCCCGTCCGTCCGTCGCCCGTGACGTGCTCACGCTCGTCGCCCTGCCCCTGCTGGCCGCGCTCGCGCTGCCCGCGGCCTTCGCGGGCGGCGGCACCCGGCGCTGGTTCGGCGGGCGGTCCGAGAGCCAGCGGGCCGAGGCGCAGGCCGCCAAGGACGCCGCCGCGGCGGCGTTCTACGAACTCGACACCGCCCAGCGCGACCTGCGGATCTCGATCGAGACCATCACGGCCGTGGACGACTCCCCGGCCGCCCGGCGCGTGGTCTCCGACTTCGAGGCCCTGGGCCGGCGGATCGACGAGGCCAGCCAGAAGTACATCACCGCCGTCGACGCCCATGATCTGGACCGGGACGAGCTGGAGGCGTCGGTCGCGGCGCGGGCGCGCGGCGAACTCGTCGCCGCGAAGGACGAACTGGTCCGGGTGAAGGCCGATCTGGACCGGTTCGAGCAGAGTCTCGGACCGCTGCTGGGCAAGGCCGAGACCCAGCTCGCCCGGCTGGCCCCGGCCGTCGAGCGCGCCCGGCAGGCTCTGCTGGCCGCCTCGAACGCCCTCGATTCCGTACGGCGGTCAGGGTTGAAGGCCGACGATCTCGCCGCCCGGCTCGCCGCGCTCGGGCCCGAGCTGACCAAGCTCAACCGGGGCGCCGGGCAGCACGGCGTGCCGGAGACGCTGGAGCGTGCCGAGCGGGTTTCGCGGGAGGCCGCGGCGGTGCGCTCGGAGGCGGAGGGGCTGCCGGAGCGGGCCGCCGAGATCGACCACCGGCTCGTTTCGCTGCGGACCCGCGCGCAGGCGCTGACGACCCGCTCGGGGCAGGTGGAACCGGTGCTGAGCGAGTTGCGGCGGCGGTTCTCGGCGGCGTGCTGGCAGGACCTCCAGCATGTGCCGGAGCAGGCCGCGGAGAACGTACGGCAGGCCGAGTCGAAGCTGAAGGAGGCGCGGGCCGCGCGCGAGGCACAGCGCTGGCCGGACGCGGCCTCGCTGCTGGCGACGGTGCGCGCGCTGCTGAACAGCACGGACGAGGCCGTGTCGGCTGCCGGTGACCGGCTGCGGCGGCTGAACGCCGTGCAGAAGGATCCCCAGCAGGAGATCGACCGCACCCGGTTCGCGATCCGGGACGCGCAGCGGCTGGCCATGGCGGGCCGCTCGACCCCCGACCCCCGCGAGGCGCGTCCGCTCGACGACTCCGTGACCCGGCTCGACCGGGCTGTCGCCACGCTGGAGGGCCGGCATCCCGACTACTGGCACTTCCTGACCGAGACGGAGGCCGTGCGCCGGACGGTCGCGGGCGTGGTCGCGCAGATCCGCGAGCAGCGCGGCGGCGTCTGAAGAACTTCCTGAGGAACGCCTTGAGGAAGCTCCTGAGGAACGCGAGGAGCTTCCTGAGGGACGTGTGAGGAGCCTCCTGAGGAACGTTCCCAGGACGGCACTGGGCAAGCGTCCGCGGAAGGCTCCGATCGGACATGGATCGGACATGGATCGGGCGCCGGAACCTGGGCCCTTCGGACGGGCGCTCGTTCCGGTTAACCTGTGCGCATGCCTCGCTACGAGTACCGCTGCCGGACCTGCGGCGACACCTTTGAACTGAGCCGTCCCATGGCCGACTCCGCGGCTCCCGCGGCCTGTCCCGCCGGGCACGACGACACCGTCAAACTGCTGTCGACGGTCGCCGTCGCCCGGGGTGGTTCGGCGTCCGCGCCGGCACCGGCACCGCGTTCGAGCGGCGGCGGAGGCGGGTGCTGCGGGGGCGGCTGCTGCGGCTGATCCGGGGGATTTCCTCCAGCCGGGCGCGTCGCGGGCGGAACAGCCCGCCCGCCCCCGCTGCGCCTGGATCACCGTCACGTCCGGGATGCCGATCGATCCGGTCCCGAGCCGGGTGCGTCAGGGCCGGAACGGCCGCCGGACACACCCAGGACTACGGGACCGGAATCACGGGACCGGAATCACCCGGACCGGAACCGGGTTCCGCGTCTGCCTCAGGCCGGTCCCCCGCCGGCGCAGGCGCCCACGAACTCGCGCAGGATCCGCTCCCCCGCCGCGACACCCCGCTCCGGCAGCGCGGTGATCGCCGGTGCCGTCCAGTCGGCCTCCTCGAGTTCACCGTGGCCCGGGCGCCAGCCGCGGTCGGCGGCGAGCAGCAGGTCGGCGTCGAGCAGCGAGTCCCCGGCGGCGAGGGTCAGGAAGGTTCCGGTACGCCGGGCGACCTCCCGCACGGCCGCGCTCTTGGTGAGCGGCTTCGGCACCGCGTAGATCTTGCGGCCCTGCAACGAGACCGTCCAGCCGCGGTTCTCCGCCCACACGGCCAGGTCCTTCACCCACTGCTCCGGGAGCAGTTCCCGCTCCACCACCAGATAGACGAACAGGTCCTCGGCGACCCGGTGCTTGCGCACCCAGGCCGGGTCCGCGGTGGCCTCCAGGTGTTCCCGCACCTCGTCCAGCGGCGCGCATTCCGAGGCGAGTCGCTCCAGCACGGAAGTGTGCCAGTCGGGGTCGGAGACACCGTCGACCAGCAGATGTCCGCCGTTGGCGCAGATCGCGTACTTCGGGGCAGGACCGGGCAGGTTGATGCGCTGGTACTGCTTGCGGGTGCGGGTCGTGGTGGGCACGAAGTGCGCGAGGTCGCCGAGTTCGGTGAGCAGCGCGGCGGCCGTCTCCGTCATGTAGGACAACGGCTTGTTCTCGTGCACCTCGACGCAGAGCAGCCGGGGCGCGCGGGCGTCCGGCATGGTCAGCGCGAGCGCGGCCGAGGAGTAGATGAGCGTGCGGTCGAGGTCGCTGGCGACGAGCACCTTGGGCGCGGACATCAGAGGGTCACCGCCTTGCCGTCGGCACCGGTCGCGCCGCGGGTGTACTTCGGGTGGATCAACCCCACGCAGGTGTACGGGAGTTCCTCGACCTCCTCGACGGGTACCCCGCGCTGTCCGGCGAGCAGCCGCACGTGGTCGAGGTCGGCGCCCGCTCCGGCGCGCGCGAGGATCTTCCAGGGGACCCGGCGCAGCAGCACCCGGGTGGTCTCGCCGACGCCCGGCTTGACGAGGTTCACGTCGTGGATCCCGTACTCCTCGCTGATCCGCTCGACCGCCGCCCAGCCCTCCCAGGTGGGTTCGCGGTCCGCGGCGAGGAGTTCCTTCGCCCGGTCGCGGGCCGATTCCGCGACGTCGGGGAAGTGGGCGGCGACGACGTCCAGGAACTCGACGGAGACGTCGGAGCCGGCCAGCTCGCGATAGAACTTCGCGCCGTGGAAGTCGTGTTCGCCGACCAGGTCGGAGCGCAGGACCGTGCGCGAAATCAGCCCGGAGACAGTGGAGTTGAGGCAGGCGGAGGGGATGAGGAAGTCCTCGCGGGTGCCGTACGTGCGCACGCAAGAGCCCGGGTCGGCGAGCACCGCTATCTCCGGGTCGAAGCCGGTGATGCCCTCGGCTTCCTCGAACTCCTCGATGGCGTCGGCGAGTTCGCGGGTGATGGCGCCCTTGCCCGTCCAGCCGTCGACGAAGACGACGTCGGCGGGGTCGTGGTGGGCGGCGAGCCAGCGCAGCGCGTTGGCGTCGATGCCGCGGCCGCGGACGATGGAGACGGCGTAGTGCGGCAGGTCGAGGCCGTGCTGGTGCTGGGCCCAGCGGCGCATCAGGACGCCGACGGGGGTGCCGGCCCGGGCCAGGGACACCAGGACGGGGCGCGGCGAACGGTCGGCGAGGACGAGTTCGGTGACGGCGCCGACGGCCTCGGCGATCCGGGCGGCCGAGGTGGCGAGGGCCGCGTGGAAGAGCTCCTGGTACTCGGGGCTCGGCTGGTACTCGACCGGCAGCGACTCGGCGTAGTGGGCGCCGCCGCTCTGGATCGCCTCCTCGCGCTCCTCGGTGGGCGCCTCCAGCGTCACGTCCGACAGGTCCTGCAGCAGCCAGCCGACCTCGTCGGGGGCGTACGAGGAGAAGGCGGGGCCGCGGAGGGGCTCGGGCAGCATGGAGGGCCTTTCGGTGGACGGCCGTGCGGGGACGTACGACGGGACGACGGCGAGCAGGACACCCGGGGTGTGCGCCGCGAGCTGGGCCAACAGGCCGTCGGGCGCGTGCAGTTCGGGGGTGTCGGCGGTGGAGTCGACGACCGCCACGACGGCGTCGAAGCCGCCGCCCGCGACGTTGTAGGCGTAGCGCTCGCCGGGGCCGTCGTCCGGGTCGTCGTGGGCCGGGAAGGCGATGCGGCTGCGGATGGCGTAGCCGGGGTCGTCGAGGGCGAGCACCGGGGACCGGGTCGTGGTGGAGGAGCGCACCTCGGCGGGCACGAGCTGCTCCAGCTCGCGGGCCAGTCGCAGCGGCGCGTACATCAGCTCCTCGAAGCCGAGTACCAGGACGCGGCGGGCGCCCTCGGGCAGGGCGTCGGCGAGCCGGGCCGCCATGGCGGGCAGGGCGCCTTCCAGGCGTATTCGGTGTCCGGGTGTGAATCCGTGCCGTCCACCGTCGGGGAGGCCGTGCGGCCAGCCGAGCTCGACGCGGACGGCCCGGCCGGCGTCCCCGTGGACGGGAGCGGGGATGCCGGGCGCCGCCTGTTCGTGCCGGGCGACCAGGGCCGTCCCCTTCGCCAGGACGTCCTCGGGGAGGCGCACGGTGCCCGACGCGGCCGCGATCAGGTCCACGCGGGCGCCGATGTCCCCGGCGAACTTCTCGAAGCGCGCGTGGTCGGCCGCCGACCGCATGTCGACCAGCGCCACGACGACGTACCGCTCGCGCGGGTAGCGCTGGTGCAGGTCGCGGATGGTGTTGAGGACGGTGTTGCCGGTGGAGAACTCGTCGTCGACGAGGACCAGCGGGCCGGAGCCCGCCAGCAGACCCGGGTCCTCGGGAAGGAGGAGGTGCGAGGTGGCGTGCGAGTGGGACTCCTCGAAGCCGCCCGCCGGCCGGACCCCGGTGACCGGTCGGCGGGTGGAGTGGAGGTAGGGCGCGACGCCCACCCCGTCCGCGACCGAGTGGCCGAGCCCGGTGGCCGTCTCGGCGTACCCGAGGACGACGGCGGCGCGGGCGTCCTCGGTGCCCAGCAGCTCGCGCACCCGCCGGCCGAGCGCGACGCCGTACTCGTGGACGACGGCCGGCGACTGCGGCACGTGCTTGCCCAGGACGTTGGAGACGAGCAGGTGGGCACGCTTGGGGTTGCGCCGCAGCGCGAGCCCCAGCAGGCCGCTCAGCCCTTCGTCGCCGACGAGCTCGACGCCGAGCCGCTCGGCGACCCAGGTCCCGGTCCACACCGCGTCATCCGTGGCGTGCGGGCCGTGCGGGCCGTGCGCGTCGTCGGGGTGGTTCGGGTCGTGCGCTGGGGTGTTCATCGGTTCCTTGCTGTCGGGGTTGCGCGTCGCTCGGCCGGGCCGGCTCACGCCGGGAGTCCGGCGGTGAGCAGCTCGACGAAGCCGATGTCCTCGTGGGCGACCCCGAAGACCTCGGCGCGCAGCAGGGTGCGCTCGGCCCAGGCGCGATGCGGCTTCACCTCGTTCATTTTGTTCGTGTACGCCGATCTCAGTACACCCCCGCCGCCCCGCTCGGGCCTGAGGATGTCCTGGGCGTCACTGAATTCCTCGTGGCTGACCACGGACAGTGCGTGCACGGGCAGCACGTGCGAGGGGTGGATGCAGGTCTTGCCCATCAGGCCGTTGGCCTGGTCGAGGGTGATCTCGCGCAGCAGCCCGTCCATGGCGTGCTCGATCAGTGTCTCGCGCAGTTCCTCCGCCTGGCCCTCCAGGAAGGGGCTGCGGCGGAGCTGCGGCTTGAACATGCGCTCCTGGACGCGGAAGTACTCCCACACGGGCCCGGTGACGGTGAAGCCGGTGCCGTCGGCCCGTCCCAGCATGTTCACCACGTCGGCGATCACGGAGGCGACCACCTGGACGTCGTACGCCGTCATGTCGGGGGCCCGGCGCAGCGCGTACGAGGAGCAGAAGTCGGTCACGCCGAGGCGCAGCGCGAGGACGCGGTCGCGGTACTTGTCCACGGCGCGGGAGATGCCCTCCAGGGTCTCCACCCGCGTTTCGCGGTAGAGCAGCTCGGGCGACTCCAGGACGGGCATGGCGAAGAGCCGCCGGCCGCTGGCCGTCTCGGCGAGGGCGAGGGCTTCCAGGAACGGGGTACCGCGTTCCTCGGTGAATTTGGGCATCACGAATCCGGACAGCAGCCGGACGGCGGGGCCGAGGCGCCGCACGAGGTCGGGGATCTGCTCGGGGAAGCGGACCCGCACGAACAGCAGGGGCGGCTCACCGGCGTCGGGGCGTGCGGCGAGGTCGGTGAACTGGCGGACCAGGTTCTCCTCGGCGCCGACGACCTCGGAGTCGTCGATCGAATCCTCCAGACACAGCACCATCGAGACCACGCCGCGCGTACTCTGCTTGATGATGTCGTCGGCGAGGGTCGGCCGGGTCGCCGGGCTGTACAGCGTCGCCCCGAGGGCCGCGGCGAGGACTCTGGCCGGAGAGTCGGACGTGAAGACGCCGGGCTCCTGGTGGAAGAGGCGTTGCCGCTCTTCCGGGGTGACGTGACCGAAATGACGCATGGGACTCCCCCGCGGCGGCTAGGTGGCCGAATGTGATGTGGCCGGTAATAGTACGTACGGATCCATGTCAGAGATTCCCACCGGGCATGAAGTTCAGGTAACTCCGTCATGTCCAACACCGACCGGTTCCGGAACGACCCCACATTGTCGTGACCAGGACCGACAGGGCAGGATGACCGCATGACGCACGCGATGCTGAAAGGGTCGAACGTCCCGCTGGACGCCACAGCGGTGCGCGCGGTCCTGCGCTGGACGCCCGGTCAGGGTGTCCCCGATGTCGATGCCTCGGCGCTGCTCCTCGGCCCCGACGGTCGTGTGCGATCCGACGAGGACTTCGTCTTCTACAACCAGCCCCGCCATCCGTCGGGCAAGGTGTGGCGGCTCGGCAAGAAGCGGGGCGCCGAGGGCCTCACCGACACGATCCAGACGGATCTGACGGGTGTCGAGCCCGGCGTCCGACAGATTCTCCTGGTCGCATCGGCTGATGACGTCACCTTCGATCGCGTACGTGATCTGCGCATTCTGCTGTACGACGCGGCCGTCGCCGACGCTGAACCGCTGGCGTACTTCGACATCAAGCCGGAGACCGGTGCGGAGACCGCGCTGATCTGCGGCGAGCTGTACCGGCGCGGCGAGGGCTGGAAGTTCCGGGCGCTCGGCGAGGGCTACTCCAACGGTCTGGTGGGGCTCGCGACCGACTTCGGGATCTCGGTGGACGAGTCCGAGGCCGCAGCGACGCCCACGGCCGGATCCGCGCCCGAGCCGGCCGCCTGGGCCGCTCCCGCGACGGCTCCCGAGACCTCGCTGCCGCTGCCGCCGGAGCATTCCGCCCCGGTCCCGCAGCGGCAGGCCCCGGTCCCGCAGCAGCCCGCGTACGGCTATCCGCAGCCCGCCGCCGCGGCCGCCACCGGGCCGGCGTACGGCTACCCCCAGCCGGTCGGCCAGCAGGCGGACCCGTCCGCCTACGGCTACCCGCAGCCGCAGACCGCGCCGGCCACGCAGCCCGCGTACGGCTTCCCGCAGGCCGTGGGCGCGGGACCGGACCCGGACTTCAGGCTGCCGCCGCAGGGGCCGCAGTTCATCGGCCGCTGAGGCCGCCGAGGGCGCTGAAGCCGCGGAGGCCGAGCGCCGGGCGGCCACCTGGTGGTTCGGTCGTCGGGCGGCCGTCGGGCCCGGCCGGCCGTTAACGGTCGACCTTCGACTTGTACCCGCGGCCCCACTGGAGACCCCAGCCGTAGAGGCGGTCGAGTTCGGCCTGGAAGCCGTACACGAATCGCACCTCGCGGCGTACGGTCACGACGCCCTTGTTGAACTCGATCATGACGACGGCGCAGGAGCGGGCCTGCGGATGGCGTTCCTCGAGGCCGATCTCGATGCGCGGGCCGTTGCTCGGATAGAGCGTGATGACGGCGTGCGTACGGTCGAAGGCCGGGGTCTGGTCGTAGATGTAGACGAAGACCAGCAGCCGCTTGATGTCGTCGCGGTGGTCGAGGTTGACGAAGGCCGTCTCGCCGGTGCCCGAGCCGAAGCGGTCGTCGCCGCTGAGCTTGACGTACGGCGGTGCGTTGAGTTCGCCGAAGAAGCTGCCGAGCGGCTGGACGACGCCCTTGGAGCCGTCCGTCAGCTCGTACATGACGCCGAGGTCGAGGTCGACGTTGACCATGCTCTGGGTGTGCGCCTGGACCACTTCCGGCTTGAAGGTGCGGAAGGGGTGGCGCAGCAGGCTGCCGCGCTGCGGCCCGCCTATGTCGGAGGTGCGCATCCGCCAGGACAGGTTGATGCGGAGGTTGCCGGTGGCCGCGCCCTGCTTGGTGAGCGAGACCGTGTGGTTGCGCTTGGTCATTTCGATGGAGTTGGACGCCGCGCTGCCGGAGTCGAAGTCCGCCGAGCGCCCGCGCCACAGGTCCTGCCAGATGCCCATTCCGCCCCCCACGTTTCTCGGTATGCGGCGGGGCGGCCGCGGAGGACTCGTCCTCGTCGACCGCCCCGCTCAGAGCGTTCCTCAGCCGGAGGGGTGTCACACCCCGGACGAGACCTCAGCCTTCTCGTCCGAGGTCGGGCCTTTTCCCTCGGCCTCGGCGAGTGCCTTGTTCCGGCGCACCGAGGACCAGAAGGACCAGGCGATCAGGACGACGCCGACGAGTCCGGTGATGACCTCGTTGATCTCGTACTGGATGGTCACGAGGAGGATCATGGCCAGGGCGCCGATCGCGTAGTGCGCGCCGTGCTCCAGGTAGACGTAGTCGTCGAGGGTGCCCTGGCGGACCAGGTAGACCGTGAGCGACCGGACGTACATGGCGCCGATGCCGAGGCCGAGCGCCATCAGCACGATGTCGTTGGTGATGGCGAAGGCGCCGATGACTCCGTCGAAGGAGAAGGAGGCGTCCAGCACCTCCAGGTAGAGGAACATGAAGAACGCGGCCTGGCCGGCGAGGACGATGGCCGGCTTCTTCTTGCCGCTCCGCTCGGCCTCCTCCTCCGCCTCGTGTTCGCGCTCCTCGTCCGCTTCGAGCCTGTCCTCGAAGTAGCCGGAGAGTCCGCCGACGATCATGTACGTGATGAGGCCCGCGATGCCGGAGACCAGCACCGTCTGCGCCTTGTCGACATGTCCGCCGCCGTGCTGGTGGGCGTGGACGGCGAAGGTCATGGAGCTGATCAGCAGGACGATCAGGGCGATGCAGACCGACAGCATGTCGACCTTGCCGAGCTTGGCCAGCGGGCGCTCGATCCAGCGCAGCCACTGGATGTCCCGGTCCTCGAAGATGAAGTCGAGGAAGATCATCAGCAGGAACATGCCGCCGAAGGCCGCGATCGACGGGTGCGCGTCGGTCACGAGCTGCTGGTACTTGTCCTTGTCGTTCAGCGCGAGATCGACCGCGTCGATCGGGCCGATCTTGGCGCTGATGGCGACGATCACGACGGGGAAGACCAGGCGCATGCCGAAGACGGCGATCAGCACACCGACGGTGAGGAAGATCTTCTGCCAGAAGGCATTCATCTTCTTCAGGATTCCGGCGTTGACCACCGCGTTGTCGAAGGACAGCGAGATCTCCAGGACGGCCAGGATCGCCACGATGCCGAGGGCGGTCCACCCCCCGTAGACGGCCGCTGCGACCAGGCCGATCGCGGTAATCGCGAACGACCAGCCGAAGGTTTTCAGAAGCACTGGCTACCCAATCATCGTGTGGTGGGGGCACCCCCAAGCGTGAGCTTGGGGGAGGGTCGCCCCCGCGCCGTACTCGGCTTTACCTACTGTTGACCACGAAGTCTAAGGGTCCGCCTTCGGCTGACGCAGGTGGGCCTAAGAAACGTTGACGCCGAAGTCGAGCGCGATGCCCCGCAGTCCGGACGCGTACCCCTGGCCGACCGCGCGGAACTTCCACTCGCTGTTGTAGCGGTAGACCTCACCGAAGATCATCGCCGTTTCGGTGGAGGCGTCCTCGGAGAGGTCGTAGCGGGCGAGTTCCTGACCGTCGGCCTGGTTGACGACACGGATGAAGGCGTTGCTGACCTGGCCGAAGGTCTGGCCGCGATTGTCCGCGTCGTGGATGGAGACCGGGAAGACGATCTTGTCGACGTTGGCCGGGACCTTGGCGAGGTCGATCAGGATCGACTCGTCGTCGCCCTCGCCCTCACCCGTGAGGTTGTCGCCGGTGTGCTCGACCGAGCCGTCCGGGCTCGTGAGCTGGTTGTAGAAGATGAACCACTCGTCCCCGAGCACCCGGCCACCGCTGCACAGCAGGGCGCTGGCGTCGAGGTCGAAGTCGGCTCCGGTGGTGGAGCGCGCGTCCCAGCCGAGCCCGATCAACACCTGCGTGAGGTTCGGTGCGGCCTTCGAGAGGGAGACATTGCCCCCCTTGGCGAGCGTGACGCCCATGATGCTGGTCCTCCCCGAGGTTCGATCTTCACTTGGTACGGCGGGTCCGGCGCCGCACCGAGGCGGTGCGGCACCGGACCCTGAGGCCCGAGGGCCCGGTGGCTCAGACGTTGACGCCGAAGTCCTGCGCGATGCCGCGCAGGCCCGAGGCGTAGCCCTGGCCGATGGCGCGGAACTTCCACTCGGCGCCGTTGCGGTAGAGCTCGCCGAAGACCATCGCGGTCTCCGTCGAGGCGTCCTCGGAGAGGTCGTAGCGCGCGATCTCCGCCTCGCCGGCCTGGTTCACCACGCGGATGTACGCGTTGCGGACCTGGCCGAAGGACTGCTGGCGGTTCTCGGCCTCGTAGATGGAGACCGGGAACACGATCTTCGTGATGTCGGCGGGAACGGCGGCGAGGTTGACCTTGATCTGCTCGTCGTCGCCCTCGCCCTCACCGGTGATGTTGTCGCCGGTGTGCTCCACCGAGCCGTCCGGGCTCTTCAGGTTGTTGAAGAACACGAAGTTCTGGTCGGTGCTGACCTTGCCGTCCGCGTTCGTGAGGATGGCGCTGGCGTCGAGGTCGAAGTCCACGCCGGTGGTGGTCCGGGCGTCCCATCCCAGACCGACGATGACCGCGGTCAGTCCCGGGGCCTCCTTCGACAGCGATACGTTGCCGCCCTTGCTGAGGCTGACTCCCACGAGTCCTCCCAATGGTGTTCAGGGGCGGGGAGCCCCGTAGGTGCGTTGGTATCGGATCAACGGTTCGATCCTAGTGACGGGTTCCCGTGCCCCGCAGGGCTGGAACCGAAGAATCACAGGGTGTCGAGCGCCTTGACGTACTCGTTCAGGTCACGCGCGTCCGGCAGCGCGTTGACGACGGTCCAGCGGACGACGCCCTCCTTGTCGATGATGAACGTGCCGCGCACGGCGCAGCCCTTGTCCTCGTCGAAGACGCCGTACGCGCGCGAAATGTTGCCGTGCGGCCAGAAGTCGGAGAGCAGCGGGTACTCCAGGCCCTCCTGCTCGGCGAAGACGCGCAGGGTGTGGATGGAGTCGTTGGAGACCGCGAGGAGCTGGGTGTCGCGGTCGGCGAACTGCGGCAGGTTGTCGCGCAGGGAGCACAGCTCGCCGGTGCACACGCCGGTGAAAGCGAAGGGGTAGAAGAGCAGCACCACGTTCTTCTCGCCACGGAAGTCGGACAGTCTCACGGTGGCGCCGTGGTTGTCCTTCAGCTCGAAGTCCGGGGCCTTGGTGCCGACCTCGATGGCCATAGTCACTCGCTTCCCTTCCAAAGGTCTGTTCGGGTGACGACCAGCGTACGCAGTGATCGACTCCCGGCCGCGGCGCGACCCCCGCAGGGGCGCCCGGGTGGCTGCGCGGAATCCCCGCCGGGCCGGTCCACGGGTGGGCGTGGGGCTCCCGCCCGGCCGGTTCGGGGTATGCGTGAGGCCCCCGCCGAGGTGGCTCGGCGGGGGCCTCACGGATGCTCTGCTTGCAGACGGGCCTGCAGCTCAGCGCTTCGACTTGGGGGTGGCCAGGCGGGTGCCCGACCATTCCTTGCCGACGGAGATGCTCTTCGTCTGGGAGAGGCCGGCTGTCTGTGCGGCATCACTGATGTCGCTGGGCTCGACGTAACCGTCCCTGCCGGTCTTCGGGGTCAGCAGCCAGATGTTGCCGCCGTCCTCGAGGAAACCGATGACGTCCACCAGTGCGTCCGTGAGATCGCCGTCCTCGTCCCGGAACCACAACAGCACCACGTCAGCGACGTCGTCGTAGTCCTCGTCGACCAGATCCTGGCCGATCAGCGATTCGATGCCTTCACGGAGCTCGTGGTCAACGTCGTCGTCGAAGCCGATCTCCTGGACCACCTGTCCGGGCTCGAACCCCAGCCTGGCGGCCGGGTTGGTCCGCTCCTCCGCGTGGTCCGCGGTCGCGCTCACGGCTTGCCTCCTGATCATGTTTCGGAATTGGGTTCTCCCCCTGCTCGTCCAGAGTCGGGGGAGTCTCAGCCACGCGCGTGCGCGAAGCGTTGGCCGTAGTCCACACGGGCGGAGCGGATCGCGCAAGTACCCGGCCGTCGAGACCGCCGAAACGGTGACGATCCTGGCAGTGTCGACGCAACTCCCGGCGGGCCATCATGACGCCACGTGACGGGCACCACACTCTTCTGCCCCATTTGTTCCCTTCGGAACCCTTGGAGCGTACGAGAGCCGAACGGCTTTGCGGAACGCGTCACGCCCTGAGCGTATCGTTACGTTTTGGTCGGGCCCGTCCCAACGGTCTGCACGAACGTCTCGGTTACCCCCTGGTAGAGATGACGAACGCGTACGCGGGGTACACGATGGGGATCGGTGCAGATGCAGGGAAAACCCACCGTAGACAGCCCTCTGACAGCGAAGGAACAGCGTGGCTTCCGGATCCGATCGCAACCCGATCATCATTGGCGGCCTTCCCAGCCAGGTCCCGGACTTCGACCCTGAGGAGACTCAGGAGTGGCTCGACTCCCTCGACGCCGCCGTCGACCAGCGCGGCCGCGAGCGGGCCCGCTATCTGATGCTGCGGCTGATCGAGCGGGCCCGTGAGAAGCGCGTGGCCGTGCCCGAGATGCGCAGCACGGACTACGTCAACACGATCGCCACCAAGGACGAGCCGTTCTTCCCGGGCAACGAGGAGATCGAGCGCAAGGTCCTCAACGCGACCCGCTGGAACGCCGCCGTGATGGTCTCCAGGGCGCAGCGCCCCGGCATCGGCGTGGGCGGCCACATCGCGACCTTCGCCTCCTCGGCCTCTCTGTACGACGTCGGCTTCAACCACTTCTTCCGCGGCAAGGACGAGGGCGACGGCGGCGACCAGATCTTCTTCCAGGGCCACGCCTCGCCGGGCATCTACGCCCGCGCGTTCCTCCTCGACCGGCTCTCCGAGCAGCAGCTCGACGCGTTCCGCCAGGAGAAGTCGAAGGCGCCCTACGGACTGTCCTCGTACCCGCACCCTCGGCTGATGCCGGACTTCTGGGAGTTCCCGACCGTGTCGATGGGTCTCGGCCCGCTCGGCGCGATCTTCCAGGCGCGGATGAACCGCTACATGGAGGCGCGCGACATCGCGGACACCTCCAAGTCCCACGTATGGGCGTTCCTCGGTGACGGCGAGATGGACGAGCCGGAGTCGCTCGGCCAGTTGTCGATCGCCGCCCGCGAGGGCCTGGACAACCTGACCTTCGTCGTGAACTGCAACCTCCAGCGCCTCGACGGCCCGGTGCGCGGCAACGGCAAGATCATCCAGGAGCTGGAGTCGCAGTTCCGGGGCGCCGGCTGGAACGTCATCAAGCTGGTCTGGGACCGCACCTGGGACCCGCTGCTCGCGCAGGACCGCGACGGGGTGCTGGTCAACCGGCTGAACACCACGCCGGACGGCCAGTTCCAGACGTACGCCACGGAGACGGGCGCCTATATCCGCCAGCACTTCTTCGGCGACGACCACCGGCTGCGCGCGATGGTCGACGGGATGACCGACGACCAGATCCTGCACCTCGGGCGCGGCGGTCACGACCACAAGAAGATCTTCGCGGCGTTCTCGGCGGCCAAGGAGCACAAGGGCCAGCCGACGGTGATCCTGGCGCAGACGGTCAAGGGCTGGACGCTGGGCCCGAACTTCGAGGGCCGCAACGCCACGCACCAGATGAAGAAGCTGACGGTCGCCGACCTCAAGGGCTTCCGCGACCGGCTGCACCTGCCGATCACCGACCGGGAGCTGGAGGACGGCGCGCCGCCGTACTACCACCCGGGCCGGAACTCGGAGGAGATCCAGTACATGCACGACCGCCGCAAGGGGCTCGGCGGGTACGTCCCGACGCGCGTCGTGCGGTCGAAGCCGCTGGTCCTGCCCGAGGACAAGACGTACGCGAGCGTGAAGAAGGGCTCGGGTCAGCAGTCCATCGCCACGACCATGGCCTTTGTGCGGCTGCTCAAGGACCTCATGCGGGACAAGGAGATCGGCAAGCGGTTCGTGCTGATCGCGCCCGACGAGTACCGCACGTTCGGCATGGACTCGTTCTTCCCGAGTGCGAAGATCTACAACCCGCTCGGCCAGCAGTACGAGTCGGTGGACCGTGAACTGCTGCTCGCCTACAAGGAGTCGCCGACCGGCCAGATGCTGCACGACGGCATCTCGGAGGCGGGCTGCACGGCCTCGCTGATCGCCGCGGGCTCGGCGTACGCCACCCACGGCGAGCCGCTCATCCCGGTCTACGTCTTCTACTCGATGTTCGGTTTCCAGCGAACGGGTGACCAGTTCTGGCAGATGGCCGACCAGTTGGCGCGCGGTTTCGTGCTGGGAGCGACCGCCGGACGGACGACGCTGACCGGTGAGGGCCTCCAGCACGCGGACGGCCACTCGCAGCTGCTCGCCTCGACGAACCCGGGCTGTGTCGCCTACGACCCGGCGTACGGCTTCGAGATCGCGCACATCGTCCAGGACGGTCTGCGCCGGATGTACGGCTCGTCCGAGGAGCACCCGCACGGCGAGGACGTCTTCTACTACCTCACCGTCTACAACGAGCCGCTCCAGCACCCGGCCGAGCCGGAGAACGTGGACGCCGAGGGCATCCTGAAGGGCCTCTACCGCTTCAGCGAGGGCACCTCGGGCACCATCCCCGCGCAGATCATGGCCTCCGGTGTCGCCGTGCCGTGGGCGCTGGAAGCTCAGCGGATCCTCGCCGAGGACTGGAACGTCAGGGCCGACGTCTGGTCGGCGACGTCCTGGAACGAGCTACGGCGCGAGGCCGTCGACGTGGAGCGGCACAATCTGCTGCACCCCGAGGAGGAGCAGCGCGTCCCCTATGTGACGCGGAAGCTGTCGGCCGCCCAGGGTCCGTTCGTGGCCGTCTCCGACTGGATGCGCTCGGTTCCCGACCAGATCGCCCGGTGGGTGCCCGGCACCTACCAGTCCCTCGGCGCGGACGGTTTCGGCTTCGCGGACACGCGCGGCGCGGCCCGGCGTTTCTTCCACATCGACGCGCAGTCGATCGTGGTCGCGGTGCTGACCGAGCTGGCCCGTGAGGGCAGGGTGGACCGGTCGGTGCTGAAGCAGGCGGTCGACCGCTATCAGCTCCTCGACGTGACGGCGGCCGACCCGGGCGCGGCGGGCGGCGACGCGTAGGACCTGTCCGGCCGGTCATGACGGACGAGGGGCGACGGGCCGTGGGCCCGCCGCCCCTCACGCTTTTTCTTTCTACTTTTCTTTCTACGATGCGGAACATGAAGGAAGAATCGGCGCAGGCCCGTTGGGAGCTGCACACCCAGCGGCCCCTGCTCGTCCTCGCGGTGGCGTTCGCCCTCGGGTACGGCGTGCCGATCGTCGACAACGACGCGGGCCCCTCGGTGACGTTCACCTGCACGCTGGTGGAGTGGGTGGTGTGGGGTGCCTTCGCCGTCGACTACCTCGTGCGGCTCGCGCTCGCCCGGCAGCGGCGGTCCTTCGTCCGCGACCACTGGCTGGACCTGTGCGCCGTGATCCTGCCGATCCTCCAGCCGCTGCGGCTGCTGCGGCTCGTCTCCACGCTGATGCTGGTGGGGAGGCGCGCGCGGATGGCCTCGCAGATCCGGCTGACGACGTATGTCGGGGGCGCGGTCATCGGCCTGCTGATGTTCGGCTCGCTCGCCGTGCTGTCGGTCGAGCGGGACTCGCCGAACGGGAACATCAAGACGCTGGGTGACGCGGTGTGGTGGTCGTTCACGACGATGACGACCGTGGGGTACGGCGACCACGCCCCGACGACGGGGATGGGCCGCGTTCTCGCGGTCGGGCTGATGCTCTCCGGGATCGCCCTCCTCGGTGTGGTCACCGCGAACATCGCCGCCTGGTTCATCTCCCGGTTCGAGAAGGACGACGTGGAGGAGCGGCGGCAGACCGCGGCGATCGAGGCGCTCACGGCGGAGGTGCGGGCACTGCGGGCGGAGGTCGCCGCCCTGACCGGAGGCGCGGGAATCCTGCCGCACCCCTTGGCTGCCGGTTCGGAGGAACACTCCCCCACCTAGGGCGCTCCCCCGCGGAGACCGGGGATGGCGGAACACCCCGTACACGCCTGTGGGCCCGCGCGCCGCACGGGGCGGCACGCGGGCCCACAGCAGGTGCCGGTCACCCGGCCGGCGTCAGAGCAGGCCGGGGCCTGTTCCGCCGGCCAGCCAGATGACCGCCAGGAGTGTGTCGATCGCTCCCAGTACCAGGGCTATCAGCGCCGGCACCGGCCCCGAGCCGGTCCAGCGGCGGCCCATCGCGAGCCATCCGCAGACCATCGCGGCCGGTCCGAGGACGATGCCCAGCGTGAAGAAGCCGGCCACCGCGCACACGGTGCCGACGATCCCCAAGGTCGCGCTGTCCGGCCCGGTCCGTGATCCTGTACGGCCACGTGAACGGGGGTACCTGCGCGTACCGTTTCCGAAGCCCGTCATCTCAACTCCTGAACTCCCGTGACCTGTCGGTCGGTTCGGGTCGACGAGTCGGGTACCCCCGTTCCACGCCGGCAGGCCTGCCGGTGCGCGGGCCGTGCGTCAGATGTGTCCGCCGCCCGCTCCCGCGGCCTCCGCGTTCTCGCCCCGCTTGGTGAGCAGCGCGACGAAGACGGCCACGACGGCGACACCGGCGGCGACGAGACAGGCGAGGCTCATGCCGGAGATGAAGGTCTCGTGGGCGACATCGGTGATCTGCGCCGCGATGGCGGCCGGAGTGTCCTTGGTGACCGGCGCGGCGCCGACCCGGACCGCCTCGGAGGCCTGGTCGAGCTGGGCCGGGGTGAGCGGCGGCAGCTTGGCGGCGGTCCAGTTGCCGCCGAGGTCACCGTCGACCTTGGAGGCCATCACGGCGCCCAGGACGGCCGTACCGAGGCTGCCGCCGATCTGCATGGCGGCCTGCTGGAGACCGCCGGCGACACCGGAGAGCTCCATCGGGGCGTTGCCGACGATGACCTCGGTGGCTCCGACCATGACCGGCGCGAGACCGAGGCCGAGGCCCGCGAACGAGAGCGACATGACCAGGCTGCTCGTGTCCGTCTCCAGCCGGGACATGCCGAACATGGAGATCGCGGTGAGCGCCATGCCGCCCGCGAGCGGGATGCGCGGGCCCACCTTGGTGATCAGCATGCCGGCCAGCGGCGAGCCCACGATCATCATTCCGGTCAGCGGCAGCAGGTGCAGACCGGCGTCGACCGGGCTCATCCCGTGCACGTTCTGCAGGTAGAAGGTGACGAAGAACAGTCCGCCGAGGAACGCGATGGCCATCAGGACCATCAGGACGACACCGGCCGAAAGCGGCACGGAACGGAACAGCGCGAGCGGGATCAGCGGCTCCTTGACGCGCTTCTCCCAGAAGGCGAAGAGCACGAAGCCGAGGAGCGAGGCGCCCAGGAAGGACCAGGTCAGGACGGCGCCCCAGCCCCAGGTCGGGGCCTTGATGAGCGCCCAGACCAGGCAGAACATGGCGCCGGAGAGCAGCGCGATGCCGAGGATGTCGAAGGAACGCGGGGCGTTCTCGGCGCGGTGGTCGGTGAGGATCAGCACGCCGAGGACCAGCGCGATGACGCCGACGGGCACGTTGATGAAGAACACCGACTGCCAGCTCACGTGCTGGACGAGCAGACCGCCGAGGATCGGGCCGCCCGCGGTGGAGGCGCCGATGACCATGCCCCAGATACCGATCGCCATGTTCAGCTTCTCGGCCGGGAAGGTGGCGCGGAGCAGGCCGAGCGCGGCCGGCATCAGCAGCGCGCCGAACAGGCCCTGGAAGACGCGGAAGGTGACCACGAGGGCGATGCTGTCGGACAGCCCGATGGCGCCCGACGCGGCGGCGAAGCCGACGACGCCGATCAGGAAGGTCTGCCGGTGGCCGAACCGGTCACCGAGCTTGCCCGCGGTGATCAGGGTGACCGCGAGGGCGAGGAAGTAGCCGTTGGTGATCCACTGGACGTCGGCGAAGCTGGCGCCGAGGTCCTTCTGGATGGCGGGGTTGGCGATGGCCACGATGGTGCCGTCCAGGGCCACCATCATGACCCCGACGGCCACGGTGATGAGGGTGAACCACGGATGGCCGCGCAGGCCCGTGGACGGAGCCTGGTCCGACGGGGAGACCGGAGTCTTGTCCCCCGGGCCCGTCTTGTCGATGGTGGTCTGACTAGTCATTTTTCGAGGCTAGTGACAGCCGCTGACAAATGACAAACCGATTCACAAGTCGGTAACTGTCACGTCGCTCACAGATAGGCTGAACAGGGCGAACAGTTCGGACAGGAGAGATCGCGACACCATGACGGACACGGTCGGCACGGCGGAGACGGTCGGCGCGGCGGAGCCGGCGGCACCACGCCCCGGGCTGCGGGAGCGCAAGAAACAGCGCACCCGGGACGCGCTGCTGCGGGCCGCCCTCGAACTGTTCACCACTCAGGGTTACGAGCGGACCACCGTCGACGAGATCGCCGATGCCGTCGAGGTCTCCCAGCGCACCTTCTTCCGCTACTTCGCGGGAAAGGAGGACGCCGCCCTCTTCCTGCAGCGGCTCGCCGAGTCGCATTTCATCGCCGCGGTACGGGAACGACCGCTCCACGAGGCCCCGTTGGAGGCGCTGCGCCGGGCGGTCCTGGAGAGCTGGGACACCATCGGCGAGGCGATCGAGGCCGTCGTGCCGATCGAACTGCACATGCGCACCTACCAGTTGATCGAGTCGACCCCCGCGCTGCTCGCCGTCCATCTGCGCCGCTCGGAGGAGATCGAGGAGGAGATCGCGGGGCTGATCGCCGAGCGCGAGGGCCTCGACGTGGACACGGACCCCCGGCCGCGCATCGCCGTCGCGGTGTTCGGCGGGGTGATGCGGGTGACGGGCCGGCTGTGGGGCGCGGGCGAGGACACCAGCGTCGAGGCGATCCGCGAGCTGACGGCGACCTATCTCGACCAGGTGGGACCCGCGTTGGCGGAGAAGTGGGGCACGGCGCCGCGGTGACGGCCGGGTGACGCTTCGTGACGTCACCCCGAGGTGCCTCATCGGGTCAGCCGGCGAGGTCCGTGGACCGAGAACCCGGCGCGCGCCCGCGCACAGAACCTCGTACATGTCCGTATACGGAACCTCGCACCCGTTCGCGCTCGTTGTACCGATGGCGACGGCGCGCGATCCCCCGCGGTGGCCCCGCGAATTCACAACACGCCCACGCGGAGCGCCACATATCGCACACGCGTCGCAGAGATACACGCACAGAGTGTGACTCTTTATCTCAAACTGAACCCGGTTTGCCCCAATCACCCCATCAGAAACGTGATCCCAGTCACTCGTTTAACGGGAGGCTGCTCACTTCTCCTAGGGTGTCCTCTCAGTGACTTCCTTCGACACACCCCCCCAACTCAACGCCTGGCGCGCACTGCTCGCGCTGGCCGTGGTGTTCGTGATGCTGGCCACCAGTGGCTGGACCGCGCTCCACAGCCACCGCGAGCCGTCCCCCCTCCAGGCGTCCCGCTCCGCGTGGGAGCACGGCTCCATCGCCGGGCACAAGCTGCCCGACCCGGACTCCGCTCCGGGCCGGCTTGCGCACTTCTTCACCACGCTCGACGCGCAGCAGCGTTCCCGGCTCGCCCACCGCTACCCGCTCGCGGTCGGCAACATGAACGGCGCGCCGGTGACCCTGCGCTACGCGGCGAACCGTCTCGCGCTGCAGCACGAGCGCACGGTCGAGCACAAGCGCACGCACGACAGCCGGCTGTCCTCGCTCGGCCAGCACGACGCGGGCCGCCGGATGCACCGGTACGAGGCGCTGCTGCAGAAGGACCGCAAGATCCTCGCCTTCGACCCCAACGGCTCGGGGCGCGTCGCCGAGGTCTTCGGCGACCTCGACACGGCCCGCCGCGTCTCGGTCGTGGTGCCCGGTGTCGACACCGACCTGCTCACCTTCCAGCGCACGTACAAGCAGTACTCGGCGCCGGTCGGCATGGCGGGTTCCCTGTACCGGGCGGAGCGCTCGGCGGACCCGGGCGCGCGTACGGCCGTGATCGCGTGGGCCGACTACACGGCGCCCAGCGGACTCGGCATCGACTCGGCCACCGCGATGCGGGCCGAGGAGGGCGCGGTGCGGCTGAACGCGCTGGTGCGGGCGCTGCCGGGGAACACGGAGGTGGCGCTGTACTGCCACAGCTACGGCTCGGTGCTGTGCGGGGTGGCGGCTTCCTCGCTGCCCTCCCGGGTCTCCGACATAGCGGTGGCGGGCAGCCCCGGCATGCGGGCGGCGAAGGCGGCGAACCTGCACACCACCGCCCGGGTCTGGGCGATGCGCGACGCGGACGACTGGATCCAGGACGTGCCGCACATGGAGGTCGGAGGCCTCGGGCACGGGGCCGACCCGGTGTCGAAGGGGTTCGGGGCACGTCTCCTGTCCGCCGACGGGGCGAAGGGGCACGCCGGCTACTTCGAGCCGGGTACGGAGAGTCTCCGCAACTTCGCGGAGATCGGGATCGGCGCGTACCGCGCTGTCCGATGCGCACACGATGATGACGTATGCCGGACGGGTTTGTCCGTCGGCGCGTCGGCCTGACGCGCGTAGAGGACGAAAAACTGCGGTCCGCCCAGAGAGGCGACGGAGGCTTGCGTGCCGCATACGATGGCCCGCATGGGTGACGTACTGGCCGGATTTCATGCCGCCTGGGAGTTCGAGTCCGACTCCGTGCTCATCCGCTTCGAACGGGGGATCCGTACGCCGAAGCTCTTCCAGGCGCTGGGCGAACGGCGTATCCCCCTGGAGGCGATCGCGGCGGTGACGCTGACGCCCGGGAAGCGAGGCACGGTCGTTCTGCGTGCGGTGCCGAGGCCCGGCGCCGATCCGCTGGTGGAGGCGGCCGCGGGACAGCTCAAGGAGGGGTGCGACCCCTATCGCCTGGTGCTGCCGGCCGAGCGCGCGACGCTCGCCGAGTACTACGCGGACGAGCTGCGCGAACAGCTCACCACGGACGACGAGCCCGCCGAGCGCTATCTCGTGAGACCGCCCGAGGGGCCGCTGCGCTTCAAGGCCTACGACGGGAAGGCGTCCTTCGACGGCAAGGCCGTGTCCTTCCGGTGGTTCTGGACGGGCGCGTCCTCGGCGAAGTGGAAGGCCGGCGACCAGACCTTCCCGGTCTCGGGACTGTGCGGGGTCGAGTGGCGCTCCCCCGAGGTGTTCGAGGGCCATCTGCGCCTGCTGCGGCGGGAGCCCGCGCCGGCGCAGCCCGCCCAGGCGGACCAGGACCCGGCGGCGGTCGTCTTCGGGCTCGGGTACGGGCCGGTCCACGAGTCGCTGCCGTTCGCGGCGGCCGTGCTCGCCGCCGCGCGCTCCGCGAGTCCCGCGCCGGTGGCGGCGGGCGCGGTACCGCGCCGCGATCCGGCCGACATCGCCGACCGGATCCGGCACCTCGGGGAGCTGCACGAGGCGGGGCTCGTCACGGACGAGGAGTTCTCCGTCAAGAAGGCGGAGCTGCTCGCCCAGCTGTGACGGCGGGTGCGGATGCCGGTGCCCGCAGCACCGACACCGGCACAGCATCCGCACCGGCACCGGCACCGGCACCGGCACCGGCACCGGCCCTAGGCTGCGCTCATTCCCGGCCCGCCGACGAGAACGACATGTCCGGGTAGCGGTCGCCCGCCACCTTCGCCGCGACCGGCTCCAGGAGAGCCAGCTCGTCCTCGGTCAGGACGATGCCGGTGGCCGCCGTGTTCTCCTCCACCCGCTCGCGCCGGGTGGTACCCGGGATCGGTACGACGGTCAGACCGTGCACCCGCGCCCGCTGCTGGACCCAGGCCAGCGCGATCTGCCCGAGCGAGACGCCACGGGCGTCGGCGACGGTACGGATCGGGGCGAGGAGCGCCACGTTCGCCGCCGCGTTCTCTCCGGTGAAGCGGGGCTGGGTGCGGCGGACGTCATCCTGCGAGAGGTCCTGGTCGGCGTTGCCGAAGGAGCCGGTGAGGAAGCCGCGGCCCAGTGGTGAGTACGGGACGAGCGCCACTCCCAGCTCTCGGGCGGCGGGCACCACGTTCGTCTCGATGTCGCGGCTGAACAGCGACCACTCCGACTGGACGGCCGCGATGGGATGCACGGCCTGGGCGGCGCGCAGCTCCCCCGCGGTGACCTCGCTCAGGCCCAGGTGCTTGACCTTGCCCTCGCGGACCAGGTCGGCCATGGCGCCGACGCTCTCCTCGATCGGGACGTTCACATCGCGTCGGTGCATGTAATAGAGGTCGATCACCTCGACGCCGAGGCGCTGGAGGCTGCCCTCGACGGCCTGGCGGATGTACGGCGGGTCGTTGCGGATGATCCGCTTGCGCGGGTTGTCCGGCGGGACCGTGACACCGTACTTCGTCGCGATGACGATCTCGTCCCGGTGCGCCTTGAGGAACGGCGCCAGGAACTTCTCGTTCTCGCCGCCGCCGTAGCCCTCGGCGGTGTCGTAGAGCGTGACGCCGAGTTCCAGCGCCCGATGCAGGGCGGCCAGGGAATTGTCGGCGTCCGGCGGTCCGTACGCCCAGGTCATGCCCATGCAGCCGAGGCCCTGCACACCGACCTCGGGCCCGTCGTCACCGAGCCGTACTGTCGCGATCCTGCTGTCGGTCATCGAGACCTCTCCGAGGCGAGGGCGCGGCCCGCGTCTCCATAGAAACTGATCTTCCGGTCGAGCACGGCGAGGGTGTCCTGGAGTTCCGCGATCCGGGCCTGGACGTCCCGGCGGGTCGCCTCCAGGAGTTCGTAGCGCTCCAGGTAGGTGTGGTCGCCCGCGCGCACCATCTCCGCGTAGCGGACCATGTCGGCGACCGGCATCCCGGTGAGCCGGAGCTTGCCGACGAGGCCCAGCCAGTCCAGGTCGCGGTTGCTGTAGCGGCGCTGGCCGGTGTGCGAGCGGTCGATGTGCGGCATCAGCCCGATGCGCTCGTACCAGCGCAGCGTGTGTGCGCTGAGGCCGGTGAAGGCGACGACCTCGCTGATCGTGTAGTTGTCCTGGCCGTCCGGGCGCCGCTCCCGCTCGGGAGGGCCGGCACAGAAGTCGGTCCCGGTGCCGGTCCCGATGGCCTCGGCTGTGGTCTCCATCACCGTCATGGACCCCACGCTAAAACCCTGGAGTGCACTCCAGGCAAGCCGAATCCGCCGAAATCGCGAGGACGTGGCCGGGATGCGGTGGTTACCGTGCGGATCATGAGTCTCGTACGCCGCGCCACGCCCGAGGACGCCCGGGAAGTGCTGCGCCTGCGCCAGGTGATGATCGACTCGGTGTTCGACGTCGGCTCCTCCACCGAGTGGCACGCCGCGTCGCTGCCCACCATACGCGGGAAGCTCGTCGCTGCCGAGGGATCCTTCGCCGCCTTCGTGGTCGACCGTCCGGACCGGCCGGGGGCTCTCGCGGCGCTCGCCGCCGGGACGGTCGAGTACCGGATCGGGCGGGCGGACAACCCGCACGGCACGGTCGGGTACGTCTTCAGCGTCGCCACCGACCCGGACGTCCGGCGCCGCGGATACGCCCGTGCCTGCATGGAGACGCTCCTCGACTGGTTCCGCGAGCGGGGTGTCGCCCATGTCGACCTCAACACGTCCGCCGAGGCAGAGCCGCTCTACGCGGCCCTCGGGTTCGTCCGCAAGCCTGCCCCCTCGATGCGGCTGAGCCTCTGAACGACTTAGGCTCGTGGGCATGTCTTTGCAGAGTCTGGCGCTGATCTCGAACTGGCCCGTTCCCACCGCCGCCGCCGCGGTCGTCCGCGCGGACGGCACGGTGGCCGGCTCGTACGGTCCGGGCGGCCACCGTTTCGCGCTGGCCTCCGTCACCAAGCCGCTCGCCGCGTACGCCGCGCTCGTCGCGTACGAGGAGGGGGCGATCGAGCTCGACGAACCGGCCGGGCCCAGCGGCTCGACGGTCCGTCATCTGCTCGCGCACACCTCCGGTCTGGCCTTCGACGAGCACCGGGCGACCTTCGAACCCGGGGCGCGGCGGCTGTATTCCAACGCCGGGTTCGAGGTGCTCGGGGACCACATCGCGAAGGCCGCGGACATGCCCTTCGCGGAGTATCTGCGTCAGGCGGTCCTCGAACCGCTCGGCATGACCTCGACGACACTGGACGGCTCGCCCGCGAAGGACGGTGTCTCCACGGTGGACGACCTCGTCCGCTTCGCCGCCGAGCTCCAGGCGCCGCGACTCCTTGACCCGCGTACGGTCGCGGAGGCGATGACCGTCCAGTTCCCCGGGACGAAGGGCGTCCTGCCGGGGTACGGCCACCAGAGCCCCAACGACTGGGGGCTCGGTTTCGAGATCCGCGACTCCAAGTCGCCCCACTGGACGGGGAGTTCGTCCTCGCCGCGGACCTTCGGACACTTCGGGCAGGCCGGTACGTTCCTGTGGGTCGACCCGGCCGTGGGCGCCGCCTGTGTCGCGCTCACCGACCGGACCTTCGGGCCCTGGGCGATCGAGGCGTGGACCCCGTTCACCGACGCGGTGCTGGCCGACCTCTCCTCCTGACGCGGGACCTCCCGACGCCGTCCGGCGGCGGACCCGGCGCGGTCAGCGGAAGGCCGCCGCGTTGCGCAGCGCCCAGGCCGCGAAGGTGCCCGGGGCGCGGCCGAGGACGCGTTCCACGTCCGGGCTGACCCGCCGCTCCTCCTCGACCGGCTCGCCCAGGATGGCGAGGGTGCCCTCGACCACGGGCAGCGGCATGAAGGCGGCCATCTCGGCGTGCGCCTCCGCGCGGGTCTGCTCCGTGAAGCGCACCGGCTCCCCCAGGGCGGCGCCGATCGCGGCGACCCGGTCGCGCGGGGTGGTCGGCGCGGGCCCCGTCAGGGTGTAGACGGCACCGGCGTGGACGTCCTCGCGCAGGGCCGCCGCCGCCACGGCCGCGACGTCGTCGGGGTCGACGTAGGGCAGGCCCGTGTCGCCGAACGGCGCGGCGGCCTCCCGCCGGGCACGGATCGACCCGGCCCACGCGAAGGCGTTGGTGTCCATCCCGCCCGACCGCAGGACCGTCCAGTCGAGGCCGGACTCCCGCACGGCCTTCTCGAAGCGGGCCGGATGCCCGTAGGCCTCCGGGCGCGTGCCGGCGCCCTGCGACGACAGGAGCACCACCCGGCGGATTCCGGCGGTCTTCGCCGCGTCCAGGACGCCCCCCGGATCCTCGCCCGCCACCAGCAGGAACAGCGCCTCGCCGCCCTCGAACGCGGGCCCGAGCCCGGCCGGTTCGGCCAGGTCGGCGGCGACGGCGCGGACGCCCTCGGGCACGTCGCCCCCGGTGATCTTCCGGGCCACCGCCGTCACCGGCAGTCCGGCCCCGCGGAGCGTCCGCACCAGCGCGCGTCCGACGTTCCCGGTCGCACCCGTCACCACGTACATGTCGATCTCCTCGGCCAGTGAGTTAGTTAGTCGACTGACTAACTTCGATGAGGCGACGCTAGCAAGGAGGGATGCCGCTGTCTATAGTCAGTCGGGTGACTGACTCAGAGATGTCCCGGGGACCGCGGGCCAAGGCGGCCGGCAAGCGGCGCCAGCTCACGGCGGCCGCGGCCCGGGTGCTGCACGAGCAGGGCGTGGAGCGCACGACGATCGCCGACATCGCCCGCGCCGCCGAGGTCCCGGCGGGCAACGTGTACTACTACTTCAAGACCAAGGACGAGCTGGTCGAGGCCGCCCTCGCCGAACACGCCGGCCATCTGCGGGAACTCACCGACGAGCTCGACGGGCTCCCCGAGCCGCGGAACCGCCTCAAGGGGCTCATCGCGGCCTGGGTCTCCGGCCGGGACACCGCGGCGCGCTACGGCTGCCCCACCGGCACCCTCGCCGCGGAGCTCGACAAGCGGGAGGAGGGCGGCCTCGACCTCCTGGCGGGACGGGTCGTCCGCCAGCTCCTGGACTGGGTCGAACAGCAGTACAGGGAGATGGGCGCCGCCGACCCGGCGGGCCGCGCACTGACGCTCGTCGGCGCCTACCAGGGCATGTCCCTGCTCTCCAACGCCCTGCGCGACCCGGAGATCATGACCCGCGAAGGGGATCGGCTGATCCGCGAACTCGACGCTCCGGCCTGAGGGCTGGACGCGCTGGTGCGCGGATGGACGCGCCGGGTGTCGGGGGGGTGGCGCGTCGGCGCCGGAGGCGACCGGTCGACGTAGGACTGGACGCGCCGGCGCTCGGGGGTGGCGCGTCGGAGGCGGTCCGGACGGCACGCCCGGCGTCCGCGTCAGACGGTCGTCATCTCCCACATCAGCAGCTCGGCGGGGACACCCGCGACCAGTTCCACGTCCTTCGCGTCCATGATGCGGGCCGCGTCGCCCTCCCCCAGTTCCTCGCCGTCCAGGCGGACTTCACCGCGTACGACATGGACGTAGACGAAGGGCGCGTCCGGGACGGCGGTGCGCTCGCCCGCCGTCAGCCGGCGCACATGGAGCATGGCGCCCGCCTCGGGGACGGCGTACGGGGTGGAGTCGGCGATGCCGCGGACGGTCTCGTACGCGGGGTCGCCGCCCGGTTCCAGCGGGGCCAGCCACATCTGGACGAAGACCAGCGGCAGCTCGCCGTCGTTGCGCTCGACATGGCGGACGCCGCCCGCCGAACTCAGCCGCTGGACGTCCCCGTGGCGCAGCACCGACTCGTGTCCGGCCGAGTCGCGATGGGTCAGCTCCCCCTCCACCACCCAGGTGACGATCTCGGTGTGGCTGTGCGGGTGCTCGTCGAAGCCGGCACCGGGTGCGAGCCGCTCCTCGTTGCAGGCGATCACCGCGCCGAAGCGGAGATTGTCGGGGTCGTAGTGCGGGCCGAAGGAAAAGGCGTGGAGCGAGGAGATCCCGCCCGCCGGGTCCCCTCCGCGGTAGCGCTCGTCGGCGCGGCGGACGTCCATCACTCCACCAAGGTAGGGCCTGTCGTGGGGGGGGGGGGGGCCCGGGGGGGGGGGGGGCCCCCCCCCCCCCCCCCCCCCGGGGGCCCCCCCCCCCGGCCCCCCCCCCCCCCCGGCCCCCCCCCCCCCCGCGTC
>NZ_JBIVVR010000001.1:788522-1139710 GCF_044757755.1 Streptomyces sp. NPDC091209
CCCCGTCAAACATCTTTCTCCCGCGCCGGGGGGGGGGCCGCGGGGGCGCGGGGGGGGGGGGGGGCGGGGGGCGGGGGGGGGGCCGCGGGGGGGGGGGGGGCGGGGGCGCCCCCGGGGGGGGGGCCCCCCCCCCCCCCACGACAGGCCGTGGCCCCGGCCCGGCGGCCGTCCCGCGCCTACTTGCGACCCGCAGCGGCACAGCTCCGTCCGGATAAGGCAGTCTTGTCCCGTGCCCGAACCCGAAGCCAGCAAGACCGAGCGCCCAGCGCATGACGTCCAGATGCACACCGCCACCCTCAAGCGGCTGGAGAGGTCGGCCGGCAGTCTCGCCGCCCAGGCCATCACGCGGATGGACGAGACGCTGCCGTGGTACCGGGCCATGCCCCCGGAGAACCGCTCGTGGATCGGGCTGGTCGCCCAGGCCGGTATCGCGGCCTTCACGGAGTGGTTCCGGCACCCGGACGCGCCGCAGGCCATCTCCACCGATGTCTTCGGGACCGCGCCGCGCGAGCTGACCAGGGCCATCACCCTGCGCCAGACGGTGGAGATGGTGCGGACCACCATCGAGGTCATGGAGAGCGCGATCGACGAGGTCGCCGCCCCGGGCGACGAGGGCGTGCTGCGCGAGGCGCTCCTGGTGTACGCCCGCGAGATCGCCTTCGCGACCGCCCAGGTGTACGCGCAGGCGGCGGAGGCACGCGGTGCCTGGGACGCCCGGCTCGAATCGCTCGTCGTGAACGCCGTGCTCTCCGGCGAGGCCGACGAGGGCGCCGTCTCCCGGGCCGCCGCGCTCGGCTGGAACTCGCCCGAACATGTCTGCGTGGTGCTGGGCACGGCACCCGACGGTGACAGCGAGCTGACGGTCGAGGCGATCCGGCGGGCCGCCCGGCACGCCAAGCTGCAGGTGCTGACGGGGGTGCTCGGGGACCGGCTGGTCGTCATCGCGGGCGGCAGCGACAACCCGCTCGCCGTCGCCAAGTCACTGATCGGTCCGTACGCCGCCGGATCCGTCGTCGCCGGGCCGATCGTGCCCGACCTGCTCGCCGCGACCCGGTCCGCGCAGGCCGCGGCGGCCGGGCTGAAGGCGTGTTTCGCCTGGCAGGACGCCCCGCGCCCGGTGCTGGCGGACGATCTGCTGCCCGAGCGCGCCATCGCCGGAGACCCGTCCGCCCGCGAGCAGTTGGTGGAGGAGATCTACAGACCGCTGGAGGAGGCGGGCTCCGCGCTCCTGGAGACGCTCAGCGTCTATCTGGAGCAGGCGAGCAGCCTCGAAGGCGCTGCCCGGATGCTGTTCGTCCATCCCAACACCGTGCGCTACCGGCTCCGACGTGTGACTGACGTCACCGGCTGGTCACCCTCGGATGTACGATCCGCGTTCACGCTGCGGATCGCGCTGATCCTGGGGCGTCTGGCCGATGGAGATCCCCAGACCTAGGCATTTGTCGGGGACCTACAATTCCGTCTCGTGTTCTTCGTCCCTGTCCCCACGGGCGGCCGTGGCCGTCCACAAGAGAGAGTGTGAGAGTGCTCGTACTCGTCGCTCCCGGCCAGGGCGCTCAGACGCCCGGCTTCCTGACTCCTTGGCTCGACCTCCCCGGCGCCGCCGAACGCCTCGCCGCGTGGTCGGACGCCATCGGGCTGGACCTTGCCCACTACGGCACGCAGGCCGACGCGGACGCGATCCGTGACACGGCTGTCGCCCAGCCGCTCCTGGTCGCCGCCGGCCTGCTGTCCGCCGCCGCACTCGGTGACGTGACCCCCGGTGCCGTCGCCGGCCACAGCGTCGGCGAGATCACCGCCGCCGCCTTCGCGGGAGTGCTCGACGACACCGCCGCGCTGACCCTCGTACGCAAGCGCGGCCTCGCGATGGCCGACGCCGCCGCCATCACGCGGACCGGTATGTCGGCGCTGCTCGGCGGGGACCCCGACACGACGGTCGCGCACCTGGAGAAGCTCGGGCTGACCCCGGCGAACGTGAACGGCGCGGGCCAGATCGTGGCCGCCGGCACGCTGGAGCAGCTCGCCGCCCTGGAGGCGGACAAGCCCGAGGGTGTCCGGCGGGTCGTGGCCCTGAAGGTGGCGGGCGCGTTCCACACCGTCCACATGGCCCCCGCGGTCGAGGCGCTGGCCGAGGCGGCCGAGGAACTGAGTCCGGCGGACCCGCGGGTCACCTACGTCTCGAACCGGGACGGCCAGGCCGTCGCCTCCGGTGCCGAGGTCGTCTCGCGCCTGGTCGGCCAGGTCGCCAACCCGGTCCGCTGGGACCTGTGCATGGAGACCTTCCAGAAGCTCGGCGCGACCGCGCTGATCGAGGTGTGCCCCGGCGGCACGCTGACCGGTCTGGCCAAGCGCGCGCTGCCCGGCGTCGCGACGCTGGCCCTGAAGACACCCGACGACCTCGACGCGGCTCGCGAGCTCATCGCCGAGCACAGCGCTGCCCAAGGAGCCTGAGAGCATGTCGAAGATCAAGGCACCCAAGGGAGCTCCTTTCGCGCGCATCCTGGGCGTCGGCGGCTACCGTCCCGTCCGGGTGGTGCCCAACGAGGTGATCCTGGAGACGATCGACTCGTCCGACGAATGGATCCGCTCGCGCTCGGGCATCGAGACCCGGCACTGGGCCTCCGACGAGGAGACCGTCGCCGCGATGTCGATCGAGGCGTCGGGCAAGGCCATCGCCGACGCCGGGATCAGCGCCGAGCAGATCGGCGCCGTGGTGGTCTCCACCGTGTCGCACTTCTCCCAGACCCCGGCCATCGCCACCGAGATCGCCGACAAGCTCGGCACGAACAAGGCCGCGGCCTTCGACATCTCGGCCGGTTGCGCGGGCTTCGGTTACGGACTGACCCTCGCCAAGGGCATGATCGTCGAGGGTTCCGCGGAGTACGTCCTCGTCATCGGCGTGGAGCGGCTGTCCGACCTCACCGACCTGGAGGACCGCGCGACGGCCTTCCTGTTCGGCGACGGCGCGGGCGCGGTCGTCGTCGGTCCCTCCGAGGAGCCGCACATCGGCCCCACGGTCTGGGGCAGCGAGGGCGACAAGGCCGGCACGATCAAGCAGACCGTGCCGTGGGACCGCTTCAAGGTCGGCGACGTCTCCGATCTCCCGCTCGACTCCAAGGGCGAGATCAAGTTCCCTGCCATCACGCAGGAGGGCCAGGCGGTCTTCCGCTGGGCCGTGTTCGAGATGGCGAAGGTCGCACAGCAGGCGCTGGAAGCGGCCGGGATCAGCCCGGACGACCTGGATGTCTTCATTCCCCACCAGGCCAACGAGCGGATCATCGACTCGATGGTGAAGACGCTGAAACTGCCGGGACACGTCACGGTCGCGCGTGACGTGCGCACCACCGGCAACACCTCGGCCGCCTCGATTCCGCTCGCGATGGAGCGGCTCCTGGCGACCGGTGAGGCGAAGAGCGGCGACACCGCGCTCGTCATCGGCTTCGGGGCGGGTCTCGTGTACGCCGCGACGGTCGTTACCCTCCCCTAGGCACTCCGTACCGGATCATCCGGTCCGTACGGATTACCGCCACCCCTCTGGAAACACACCGAAGGAGCGCCTGACATGGCCGCCACTCAGGAAGAGATCGTCGAAGGTCTCGCCGAGATCGTCAACGAGATCGCCGGGATCCCCACCGAGGACGTCCAGCTGGACAAGTCCTTCACCGACGACCTGGACGTCGACTCGCTGTCCATGGTCGAGGTCGTCGTCGCCGCCGAAGAGCGCTTCGACGTCAAGATCCCGGACGACGACGTCAAGAACCTCAAGACCGTCGGCGACGCGACGAACTACATCCTCAAGAACCAGGCCTGATCTTCCGGTCACCCTGGGCCGACCGTCCGGGTTCACCGGGGCCTAGTGCCCTGGTTCCCCCGGGCTGATGCCCCGCCACCCGGCGGTGGCGCCGCTGAATCCTCGTATCCGTTGGAGAAAGAATTCCCGTGAGCCCGACCAATCGCACCGTGGTCGTCACCGGTATCGGCGCAACCACACCGCTGGGTGGCGACGCAGCCTCTACCTGGGAGGGCCTGATCGCCGGACGTTCCGGCGTCCGCCCCCTCGAGCAGGAGTGGGCCGCCGACCAAGCCGTCCGTATCGCGGCGCAGATCGCCGTGGAGCCGGGCGAGGTCATTCCCCGCCCGCAGGCCCGCCGCCTGGACCGCTCGGCGCAGTTCGCGCTGATCGCGGCCAAGGAGGCCTGGGCGAACGCCGGTTTCACCGACAAGGCGGGCGAGGACCCGAGCATCGACCCCGACCGGCTGGGCACGGTCATCGCCTCCGGCATCGGTGGCGTGACGACCCTGCTCGACCAGTACGACGTGCTGAAGGAGAAGGGCGTACGCCGTGTCTCCCCGCACACCGTCCCGATGCTGATGCCGAACGGTCCGTCCGCCAACGTGGGGCTCGCCGTGGGCGCCCGCGCCGGTGTGCACACCCCGGTCTCCGCCTGCGCCTCCGGCGCCGAGGCCATCGGCTACGCCATCGAGATGATCCGCACGGGCCGCGCCGACGTCGTCGTCGCCGGTGGCACCGAGGCGGCCATCCACCCGCTTCCCATCGCCGCGTTCGGCAACATGATGGCGATGTCCAAGAACAACGACGACCCGCAGGGTGCCTCGCGCCCCTACGACGTCGCCCGTGACGGCTTCGTCCTCGGCGAGGGCGCCGGCGTCCTCGTCCTGGAGTCCGCCGAGCACGCCGCCAAGCGCGGCGCCCGGGTGTACGCCGAGGCGGTCGGCCAGGGCATCTCGGCCGACAGCCACGACATCGTGCAGCCGGAGCCGGAGGGCCGCGGCATCGCGCACGCCCTCCAGAGCCTGCTCGACAACACGGACCTGGACCCGGCCGAGATCGTGCACGTGAACGCGCACGCCACCTCGACGCCGGCCGGTGACGTGGCCGAGCTGAAGGCGCTGCGCAAGGTGTTCGGCGACGAGGCCGACCACTTCGCGGTGTCCGCGACGAAGTCGATGACCGGTCACCTCCTCGGTGGCGCCGGTGGCGTCGAGTCGGTCGCGACCGTGCTGGCCCTGTACCACCGCCTCGCACCGCCGACCATCAACGTGGAGAACCTCGACCCCGAGGCCGAGGCCGCCGCCGACATCGTCCGCGGCGAGGCGCGCAAGCTGCCCGTCGAGGGCCGCATCGCCGCGCTGAACGACTCGTTCGGCTTCGGTGGGCACAACGTCGTGCTGGCGTTCCGCAGCGTCTGACGCCGGCTTCCCCGTTCCGCATGACGTGTGGCCCGTACCCCTGGTTCGAGGGGTACGGGCCACACGCCGTTCGTCCGGTCCTGGAGGGACGGGCCGCACGCCGTTCGTTCTCCGGCCCGGCCCGGTGTCCTTGACGGGGTGTCACACCACCTGGTGCAGCCAGCGGACCGGGGCGCCCTCGCCCGCGTAGCGGAAGGGCTCCAGTTCGTCGTCCCAGGGCTTGCCGAGGAGCTTGGCGAGGTCGGCCTCCAGGTCGCTCTCGCCGCGCTGGGAGCGCAGCAGCGCGGCGCGCAGCCGGTCCTCGGGGATGAGGATGTCGCCGTGGATGCCGGTGACCGCGTGGAAGATGCCGAGCTCGGGGGTGCAGCTGTAGCGCTCGCCCTCGGCGGTGGGGCAGGGTTCGGCGGTGACCTCGAAGCGCAGCAGGTGCCAGCCGCGCAGCGCGGAGGCGAGCTTGGAGGCGGTGCCGACCTCGCCCTTCCAGGAGAACTCGGATCTCCAGGTGCCCGGCGCGGCGGGCTGCCGGATCCAGTCGAGGTTGACGCGCGTGCCCAGCACCCCCGCGACCGCCCACTCGACATGCGGACACAACGCGCGGGGCGCGGAGTGCACGTAGAGAACTCCACGTGTCGTCACTGGGGCCTCCGGACAGAGCGAGACATCTTGTAACTTAGCGGAACGGCAGTGGCAGGGCGGCCACGTGGCGAGGCTACCCTGCGGCGGCGCAAGGAGTGTGACGTACCGTCGGTCCAAGCGCCGTGAACCTCCGAGGTTTCACCCGGCGGGACGCGTCCGGACCCCCTTGTCGGGGATACGGGGTTGCCTCCCGGGTGGAGACGGCCGCCCCAGGTGAACGCGGTGCGACCGGCCGTGTACGACATGGTGCGACCGACCGCGCAGGACGGGTGCCGACCAACCCTGTACAACGAACGAGGAGACCAGGGGATGCGGAATCGCAGCCACCGTTCACGGGCGGTCCTCGCCGTCGCCGCGGCGGCGGCTCTCCTCGGCGTCGCCGCGTGCGACGCCACCGGCGGCAACTCCTCCGCGCCCGGCGGGACCCGGCCGTCCCCGAAACCCACCCCGGTCTGGGACCGCAGCCCGGACTCCATGGCCGCGGTCGGCGACTCCATCACGCGCGGGTTCGACGCGTGCAGTGTGCTGACCGACTGTCCCGAGGTGTCGTGGGCGACCGGCAGCGATCCGCAGGTCGACAGTCTCGCCGTACGGCTGCTCGGCGCGACCGGGGCGGCCGAGCGGAGCTGGAACTACGCGGTGACCGGCGCTCGGATGGCCGACCTCCCCGGCCAGATGGCACAGGCGGCGACCCGCAGGCCGGAGTTGGTCACCGTGATGGCGGGCGCCAACGACGCCTGCCGCTCCTCCGCCTCGGCGATGACGTCTGTCGCCGACTTCCGTGCCGAGTTCCAGGACGCGCTGGGGACCCTGCGCCGGGCGCTGCCCAGGAGCCAGGTGTATGTGTCGAGCGTGCCGGACCTGAAGCGGCTGTGGTCCCAGGGGCGCGGCAATCCGCTGGGCAAGCAGGTCTGGAAGCTGGGCATCTGCCCCTCGATGCTCGGCGACGCGGACTCGCTGGGCTCGGCGGCGACCCTGCGGCGCGGACAGGTGCAGGACCGGGTGAAGGCGTACAACCGGGTGCTGCGTGAGGTGTGCGCCAAGGACCGGCGCTGCCGCTTCGACGGGGACGCGGTGTTCGACTACCGCTTCGGCACGGACCAGTTGAGCCACTGGGACTGGTTCCACCCGAGCAGGGACGGACAGGCCCGACTCGCGGAGATCGCCTACCGGACCGTCACCTCACGCAAACCGGTGACCTAGGGTTTCTCTCATGAGCGAACTTTTCGGCACACTTTCCGACGGCACCCCGGTCCACCGCTGGACCCTGGAGCGCGCCGGGGTCCGGGTGCGTGTGCTCACGTACGGCGGGATCGTGCAGTCGGCCGAGGTGCCGGACCGGGACGGGCGCGCCGTGGACGTGACGCTGGGCTTCCCCGGTCTGACGGGTTACGTGGAGCACCCGGAGCCCTATCTCGGCGCGCTGGTCGGGCGGTACGCGAACCGGATCGGCGGTGCCCGCTTCTCGCTGGACGGAACGACGTACCGCCTGGAGCCGAACAACGGGCCCAACTCGCTGCACGGCGGCGACGGCGGCTTCGACAAGCGCGTGTGGGACGCGGAGCCGCTCGACCACGGGGTGCGGCTCTCCCGGGTCAGCCCGGACGGCGAGGAGGGTTTCCCGGGCCGCCTGGAGGTCTCGGCGACGTACACGCTCGACGAGCGGGGCGCGCTGCGGATCGCCTACGAGGCGGTCACCGACGCGCCGACCGTGGTGAACCTGACGAACCACACGTACTGGAACCTGAGCGGCTCGGGCAGCGCGCTCGGGCACGAACTCCGTCTCGACGCGTCACGGTTGACGCGGGTGGACGCGGACCTCACCCCGACCGGGGATCTCGATCCGGTCGAGGGCACCCGCTTCGACTTCCGGGAGTCCCGCAAGACCGGCGCGGGCTACGACCACAACTACGTGCTCGACAAGGGGCTCACCGGCGCTCCGGTGGAGGTCGCCGAGCTGTACGATCCGGCGTCCGGGCGGGTGCTGACGGTCGCGACCACCGAACCCGGCCTCCAGCTCTACACCGCCGACCATCTGAGCGACCCCTTCGCCCCCAACGACGGCGTCGCGCTGGAGACCCAGCACTTCCCCGACTCCCCGAACCGGCCGGACTTCCCGAGCACGGAGCTGCGGCCGGGCGGCGTGTACAGGTCGGAGACGGTGTACGGGTTCTCCGTACGGTCCTAGGGAGACCGCGAGTCCCGGTCCGGAGGTCAGGTTCCGGACCGGGGCCCGCCGAAGGGGCGCGCGCTGGTTACGCCTCGATCATCGTGCTCAGACGACGGTCCCCGAGGGAACGGCCTGCCTGAATCTCGTACGAACCCTTCACAAACGCCCAGCCGCTCGCGGTGGTGTCCCAGATCTCGAAAGCGCGGCGCGGGAGTTCCACGACGGCCTCGACGCTCTCGCCGGGCGCGGCCTCGACTCCCGCGAAACCGGCGAGGACCCGGGCGGGCCGCTCGGTGCCGGGTTCCGCCGGGGCGAGGTAGACCTGGACGACCTCGCGACCGGCGCGCTCGCCGGAGTTGCGGACGCGGACGGTGGCGGTCGTGCCCTCGACCTCGATGGACTCGTACGTCCACTCGGTGTAGCCGAGGCCGTGGCCGAAGGCGTACGAGGGGGCCCTCCCCTCCTTCTCCCAGGCGCGGTAGCCGATGAAGACGTCCTCGGTGTACGGGAGTTCGCCGTCGGCGGGACGCACCTGGGTGACCGGGGCGTCAGCGAGGGAGCCCCAGGTGGTGGGGAGGCGGCCGCCCGGCTCGTGGGCGCCGGTGAGGACGTCGGCGAGGGCGGATCCGCCCTCCTGGCCCGGGAACCAGCTGAGGAGGACGGCGGCGACCTCGTCACGCCAGGGGAGTTCCACCGGGGAGCCGGAGTTGACGATCACCACGGTGTTCGGGTTGGCGGCAGCGACGGCGTGCACCAGCTCGTCCTGGCGGCCGGGGAGCCTGAGGTCCGCCCGGTCGAAGCCCTCGGACTCGACGCGGTCGGTGGTGGCGACCACGACGACGGCGGTGTCGGCGGCACGGGCCGCCTCGACGGCCTCGGCGATCAGTTCGTCCGCGTCGCGCACGGGCTCCTGGTGGGCGAGCCAGAAGCCGACGACCTTCATCGGGACGTCCTCGGGGACGGCGACGACGTGGGTGAGGGAGACCTCCACCGGTTCGCCCGCGGTGAGTTCGGCCTGAGCGCGCGGGACCGGGGCGCCGAAGAACGTCACGAAGGGGTCGTCCTTGCCGGTGCCCTGGACGTCGTCGAAGTACGTCGTGCCGTCGACGGTGAGGGTGAACGCGCCGAGGCCCTTGATGCCGAAGGTGTGCGGGCCGCTGTCCCGCGGGGTGAAGGTGCCGGTGAGTTCGACGGTGTGCAGGGTGTCGTGCGTCACTCCCTCGGGCAGGTCGTCGCCCATCCACTGGATCTGGCCGTTCGGGGCGGAGACGGTGGCGATGATCTCGCCGGCGTCGTCGCGGCAGACCGCGCGCAGCTCGAACCCCTTGTCGGCGAAGGGGAGTTCCACGGTCGGGTCGGCGCCGACGGCGAACGTCAGGCCGCCCTCGGGGAGGGCGGCGGTGAGGCCGTCGAGGGGCGAGACGATCCGTGCGGGGAAGACGGTGGCGGAGCCGCCGCCGAGGATGCGGGCGTCTCGGGCGGCGGCGCCGATGAGCGCCACCCGGTGGCCCTCGGCGAGCGGCAGGGCGCCCTCGTTGCGGACGAGGACGAAGCTGCGGCGGGCGATCTCGCGGGCCAGCGCCTCCCCGTCCACGGTCTCCGGCGGCTCGGTCACGACGGGCGCGGCACCCTCCAGGATGCCGACGCGGGCGGCGAGGCGCAGCACGTTGCGGACGGCCGCGTCGACGGTGGCCTCGGCCACCTCGCCGGCGCGCACGGCGGCGGCGAGCGGCGGACCGTAGACGGTCAGGGGGCCGGGCATGGCGACGTCGAGGCCGCCCTCGATCGCGGCCTCGGTGGAGCGGGCGGCCGTCCAGTCGGAGACGTTGAAGCCGTCGAAGCCCCATTCGCCGCGCAGGATCTCGTTCACGAGGTAGCGGTGTTCGCTCATCGTCGTGCCGTTGACGGAGTTGTAGGCCGTCATGACACCCCACGGGTGGGCGTTCTCGACGATGGCCTCGAAGGGGGCCAGGTACAGCTCGCGCAGGGCGCGTTCGGAAACGAGGTTGTTCACCGTGAAGCGGTCGGTCTCGGCGTCGTTGGCGACGAAGTGCTTGACGGTGGTGCCGACTCCGCCGGACTGCACGCCCTGGACATAGCCGGTGCCGATCACGCTCGTCAGCAGGGGGTCCTCGCTGTAGGCCTCGAAGTGGCGGCCGCCGAGCGGGGAGCGGTGCAGATTGACGGTGGGGGCGAGCAGCACGTGGACGCCCTTGCGCCGGGCCTCCTGGGCGAGGAGCACGCCGGCGCGGCGGGCCAGGTCCGGGTCCCAGGTGGCGGCGAGCGCGGTGGGCGAGGGGAGCGCGACGGAGGGGTCGTCGGCGGTCCAGCGGACGCCGCGGACGCCGATCGGGCCGTCGGACATGACGAGGGACTTCAGTCCGATCCCGGGGAGCGCGGGCAGCGTCCACATGTTCCGGCCGGACAGCAGCCGTGCCTTCGCGTCCAGGTCGAGCCGGCCGAGGGCCGCCTCGACGACGGCCTCGCGGGCCGCGTCCGCCTCCGCGTCCTTCCGGTCGTTCGCCGTCTTCCGCCCGTTCGCCGTCTCCACCGCAGTCTCCGCCATGGCGGCACCTCCTCGTTGAAAGCCGTCGGTCTCCCCTCATCCTGCACGGGCTACCTGTAGGGCGGTAGGTTTCGTGATGCTGTCGTTACGATGGGCGTGATCGGATGCCGTACGGTGACGCCATGGCGACCAGGACCAGGAGTGAGGAGCGGCGCGCGGAGATCGTGCGCGCGACGCTGGAGGTGATCGCCGAGCGCGGTTACCGGGGCGCGAGCCTCGCGGCGGTCGCCGAGCGGGTGGGCCTCACCCAGCAGGGCCTGCTGCACCACTTCCCCACCAAGGAGGCCCTGCTCGTCGCCGTGCTCAAGGAGCGGGACCAGTGGGACGCCCTGCCGGACACCACCTGGCGGGCCGATCTGCTCGTCTCGCTCGTCGAGTACAACTCCATGCGGCCCGGGATCATCCAGACCTTCTCGGCGCTGCTCGGCGAGAGCGTCACGGAGGGACACCCGGCGCGCGAGTTCTTCACCCGGCGCTACACCGCGGTGCGCGCGAGCATGGCCTCGGTGCTGCGCGCCGAGTACGGGGAGCTGCTGCCGAGCGGTCTCACGCCGGAACGCGCCGCCCCCCTGCTCGTCGCCGTGATGGACGGGCTGCAGTACCAGTGGCTGCTGGACCCGGAGTCGGTGGACATGCCGGCCGCGTTCCGGGACTTCCTGACGCTGCTGGGCGAGGACTGACCGTCCCGCGAGGCCACCGGGGCCACGGGACGAGGCCTCCGCCGGGGCCGCCGCATCACCGGTCCGTCCGTCCCGGACAACGGCCCATGTCCTTCGGCCACTTCCGCCCCGCGCCATGGTGGACGCCCCCCACGTCACGGGATACTGCCGCCGTCCGGCAGTACCCCCACCTGACGGAAGGCCCGAAATCCCTTGACCCACTTACGTGTTCGGATCGGCGTCCTCGGACTGGCACTGCTGGCGGGACTCACCGTGACACCCGCCGCGACGGCGACGCCGGCCGGGAATCCCGCCGCCTGGACCCCCACGACCGAGGAGCGGCGGCTCGACGGGGCGGCGCCCCAGGAGATTCTGCGGCGCTCCGGATTCGACACGGTGGCACCGGAGTTCGTCCGGGCGCTGGGCCGGGCCGGCTCGTACGCGCGGGCCGAGCGGATCGTGGCGCGGGATGGTGCCCGGCTGTGGCGGCGGGCGGTCGACCGGGCGCAGGGCCGGGGCCCGGCGGGCGGGGACCTGAGCCGGGACGACGACCGGCCGCTGTACTGGGCGCGGCTCGCCATGACCCGCGAAGTGCGCGGGTGGGAACCCGGGTTCGGGCTGACGGACACCCGACGCGCCCGCCTGCTGGACGAGTTGGAGCGGACCTCGCGCGGCCAGGGCTCCGTGCGGTACCCGGCGCGCACGGGGCCCCACGAGGGGATGAAGCGCATCCTGCTCACCGGCTTCGACCCGTTCACGCTCGACCGCGACATCCGGATCTCCAACCCGTCCGGGGCGAGCGCGCTCGCTCTCGACGGCACGACCATCCGGACGGCTGACGGTCCCGCGCGGGTGGAGACCGTCGTGTTCCCGGTCCGCTGGCAGGACTTCACCGGGGACACCACCCCAGGCTCCGGCTCCGCGGAGGGGACGGTGGAGCGGACCCTGCGGCCGTACCTCCCGCGCGTGGACCTGTTCACGACGGTCAGCCAGGGCCGCGTAGGCCGGTTCGACGTGGAGCGGACCAACGGGGCCTGGCGGGGCGGCTTCCCCGACAACGACAACGTCTCGGTGACGGGGACCGTCCCGGTCACCGATCCCGCCTCGCAGCCCCAGTGGACGACGACGACCCTCCCGTACGCGCGGATCGTCGCCGCGCACACGGGCCGCTTCCCGGTCTACGACCACACCTCGGTGACGGAGATCCCGGCGGGCGGGACCGATCCCGTCGTGCGCCCCGACGGGCCGACCCCGGGATCGCAGGCCCGAGCGGGTGGCGGCGGGGACTATCTGTCGAACGAGATCGCCTACCGGGCGACCCTGCTGCGGGACCGCCTCGGGCTGGGCGCGAGCCTGCCCGGCGGTCATGTCCACACGCCCGTGCTGCAGTTCGGCGCGGACAACACGGATCCGGCGACCGGGACGGTGACGGACCCCGAGTTCGTGCGCAACCGGCTCGACATCATCGCGCAGGTGCGGGCGATCCTGACGGTGGCGGCGGACGCGACCGCCCCGGCCCTCAGGGGGACGGCGCGAACGCGCGGGTGACGCCGATCGTGGTCGGCACGGTGACGGCGACGGCGGGTGTCCCCGTCAGGGGGTGGCGCCCTGTTCCTCCGACGCGCCTTCGGAAGCCCGGGCCGCGTCCTCGTCGGCGTCGTCCTCGCGGCTCTCCTCGATCTCCTCGCCGAGCAGGTCCCGGGCCATCAGCGTGGCGCCCGCGACGGCACCGGGCATCAGGAACACGGCGACGAACGGGACGAGGAAGGCGAGCCCCAGCGGAGTGCCGAAACCCCAGACCAGGGTCTTGCGGGAGCGGAGCAGGGCGAGGCGCGCCCGCAGGTCGACACGGCGGCGTTGCAGGGCGACGGCGACGAGTTCCTCGGTGAGGAAGAAGCCGGTGACGAAGAAACCGAGCACCGGGACGACGGTCTGGCCGATGAACGGAACGAAGCCGAGTGCGAAGAGGAGGACACCCCAGACGAGGGCCCGCACGAGGATACGGAGACTGTCGCGCGCGGAGATCCACAGTTCACGCCAGAGCGGCAGCCCCGACTCGGGGGCCGTGCCGTCCGGGGAGACGTCGCGGTCGACCTTCTCCGAGAGGTTCTCGTAGAAGGGCTGGCCTATGAGCAGGGTGACCGCGGTGAAGGTGAGGACGGCGAGGAGGAGGGCGAGACCGAAGAGCACCGCGGTGAGGAAGCCGCGGAACAGGCCTGCCCAGGGGCTGGTCCAGCCGTCCGCGAACGGCGTCGCCCAGGTGACGAAGCCTTCCCCGTACACGCCGAGGCCGACGAGGGCCGCCGCGTAGAGCACGAGCGTGATGAGTCCCGGCAGCAGCCCGAACCCGTAACTCTTCCCGTGCCGGGCCACCCACCGCTGGCCGCGCAGCAAATAGCCGAAGCCCACCCCAAGATCGCGCATGGGCCAACTTTATCGGGGTGCCGCGCCGGACCCCAGTGCGTGGCGGTCACGGCTTGGGCAGACGGAGGCCGCACCCCACGTCCCGGGGTGCGGCCTCCGCCGTGGCGGCCATCGTCGTCCGCTTCGAGCGCCCCGCACTTCGGGCGCCGTCGGGCAGGGGTTCCCCTCAGCCGGACCGACGGTCAGAGCTTGACGATCATCTTTCCGATGTTGTCGCCGCGCAGGACGCCGAAGAACGCCTCCACGTTGTTCTCGATGCCTTCCACGACCGTCTCGGCGTACTTCAGCTCACCGGAGCGGACCCAGGCGCCGACCTCCTGGACGAACTCCTGCTGGAGGTCGTAGTTGTCGCCGACGAGGAAGCCCTGGATGCGGCCGCGGGTCTGGATCAGCCGGGCCAGGTTCCTGGGGCCGGGGGCGGGCTCGGTGTTGTTGTAGACGGAGATCATGCCGCAGACCGCGATGCGGCCGTCCCGGTTCAGCGAGCCGATGGCCGCCTCCAGGTGGTCACCGCCCACGTTGTCGAAGTAGACGTCGACACCGTCCGGGGCGGCCTCGCGAAGCTGCTGGGAGACCGGGCCGTTCTTGTAGTTGAACGCGGCGTCGAAGCCGTACTCCTCGACGAGCAGTTTGACCTTCTCGTCGGATCCGGCGGAGCCGATGACGCGCGAGGCGCCCATGAGCCGGGCGATCTGGCCCACCTGGCTGCCCACGGCACCGGCGGCGCCGGACACGAAGACGGAGTCGCCCTCCTTGAAGGAGGCGGTGCGCAGGAGCCCGGCGTACGCGGTGAGGCCCGTCATGCCGAGGACGCCGAGGTACGTCGACAGCGGCGCGGCCTCCGGATCCACCTTGACGGCCTGCTTGGCGTCCACGGTCGCGTACTCGCGCCAGCCGAGGAAGTGCAGCACGTGGTCGCCGGCCTCGATGCCCTCGGCGTTCGAGGCGATGACCTCGCCGACCGCGCCGCCCTGCATGGTCTTGCCGAGCTCGAAGGGGGCGACGTAGGACTTGGCGGCGCTCATACGGCCCCGCATGTACGGGTCGACGGAGACATAGGCGTTCCGGACCAGGACCTCGCCCGGACCCGGCTGCCGGACCTCGGCCTCGACCAGTTCGAAGTCCGTGGGCTGGGGCCAGCCGACCGGACGGCTGACCAGGTGCCATTCGCGGCCGACGGAGGGGAGCTGGGGGGTCTCGGACATGAGATTGCGCCTTTCACGGTGACCGGCGAGCGGGATCTAATACTTCAGTACCTGAAACAACCATGCGCCTGAATATTTCATGATGTCAAGTAACGCGGTAGGCTCGGGGGCATGGCCACCCACAAGAGACCACGGATCGACCCCCTGACCATGGAGGTCGTCGAGCTGATCGGCACGGTCGTGGCCCGCTACCACGAGGAGTACGAGGACGCGGCCGCCGAGCACGCCCTGACCGGCGCGCAGGCGCGGCTGCTGAGCCTGCTGTCGCTGGAGCCGCTGCCGATGCGGCGCCTGGCGCAGAAACTGAAGTGCGAGCCGTCGAACGTCACGGGGATCGTGGACCGGCTGGAGACACGAGGGCTGGTGGAACGGCGCCCCGACCCGGCTGACCGCCGGGTGAAGCTGGCCGCGGCGACGGCCGAGGGCCGCACGATCGCCGGGGGGCTGCGCGACTCGCTGAACTTCGCCCGCGAACCCCTGGCGGAGCTCTCGGACGAGGAACGGCTGGCCCTGCGCGACCTGCTGCGCCGCATGCTGGGCGCGGACACCGACAGCGACACCGACTGAGGCGCCGACGCCGGCACCGGCGCGGTGAACCCGAGCGGCTCACGGCGCCAACGATTCACGGCGTGACCGGCCAACGGCGTGAACGGCTCACGGTACAAACGGCTCGCTCCCCGAACGACTCACGGCGCGAAGGGCTCACGGCGTGAACGGCTCGCTCCGCGGGCGACTCACAGCGTGACCGGCTCGCGGCGTGACCAGTGACCTCCCGGAACCGGCCGGGCGTCAGGTTCGATGGGTCCCCATCGGCTTCTGTCGGTCTCTGTCGGGACCTGTGGTGTTCTGCCGAAGCCTGTCACGTTCTGCCGGGTTCCGCCGATCCTGCCGGGTTCCGCCGAACTGCTGCGGCCCACCCTCTCCGGTGGGCGGAATCGCCGTGGATGCCCCGGAAAGGGGCCGTCGCCCGGTCGGCGCGGGGGCCTGCCATCGGCGTGTCGGGGTCGTCGCGCGGCCGGCACGAGGACCCGTCATCGGCGTGTCGGGGCCGTCACGGGCCCGGCCGGACGCCGACAGGACCTACGTGCACCACCACAGGAAGCGGTTGCAGGCGTCCGAGGACGAGGGGCTCGGAGTGGGGGCCGACGTCGTGGGCGCCGCGGTGGCGGGGGCCGACGTCCCGGGGGCCGAGGAGGCGGTCGCCGGGGCCGAGGCGGACCGGCCCGGGAGGGCACTGGCGATCGCCGACCCATCGCTCCCGGCGCTCTTCCCGCTCGACGCCGTGGGAGACACGGAGGCGGACGCGGAGGCGGACCCCGAGGGCGACGAAGAGGAGCCGGGCCTGCCCGTGGCCGACGCGGAGCCGGACGGGGAGCTCTTCGGGCGCGAGGACGCCGCCGAGGAGGCCGAGCCGTCCGGCGACTCACCTCCGGCCGCGGCGGGGCTCGGACCCAGTCCGGGCGCGTCGACGCCGAGTTCGGCGAGACTCAGGCCGCCGGCCGCGAGGACGAAGCCCATCGCGACGAACAGGGTGCGGCGCCTCCGACGGCGGTGCGCGGCGGCCTTGCGGTCACGCCGACTGGTGCCGGCCGGGGCGTCCGGGCCCTGCGGACCGCTCGGGCTCCCGGTGTCCCGGCCGTGCCCTCCGCGCCGTCGCGCGGCCCGCCCGGAGCCCCTCTCGGCGTCGCGTTCGTCGCCGTAGTACGCGTCGGCGTCGGCGCCCGTTTCCGGGCGCGCGTCGGCCTCCTCAGCGTCCGCGCCGAGTTCGTCGACCGGGGTGCCGCACCCGGGACAGGCGAGGGCGCCGTTGAGGTGCCTTCGGCACACGTGGCAGTAGTCCATGACGCGGGAAGACTAGGGTCACCGCCGGTAACGTTCCTAGGGTCAGTTGTGAAAGTTCTGTGCGGAATCAAGCATTCCGGTCCGTCGGACCCGGACACCCCCGAACATTCCCCGCCATCCTGACGCCCGTCGCGTCGAAACCGTTATGTGCGCGCCCCATTGACACCCCCCCGGCCGCGTCCTTACTGTCACGCCAGCATTTCGAACGTGTGACGAAATTTCGAACAACGCTCAAGCAGCAGGGGGCATCTGCCGTGCGCATCACGGGAATCACCACACACGTGGTCGGGACACCCTGGCGGAACCTGACCTACGTCCAGGTGCACACCGACGAGGGCATCACCGGAGTCGGCGAGACCCGCATGCTGGGCCACACCGACGCGCTGATCGGCTATCTGCACGAGGCACAGGCCAACCACATTCTCGGTTCCGACCCGTTCGCCGTCGAGGACCTGGTCCGCCGGATGAAGTACGGCGACTACGGACGGGCCGGCGAGATCGTGATGTCCGGCATCGCGGTCATCGAGATGGCGTGCTGGGACATCAAGGGCAAGGCGCTCGGGGTGCCGGTCTGGCAGCTCCTCGGCGGCAAGGTCACCGACAGGGTCAAGGCGTACGCCAACGGCTGGTACACCACCGAACGGACCCCGGAGGCCTACCACAAGGCCGCGCAGGAGGTCGTGGCGCGGGGCTACAAGGCCCTCAAGATCGACCCCTTCGGCACCGGCCACTTCGAGCTCGACCACGCGGCCACGCTCTACTCCGTGTCGCTCATCGAGGCGGTGCGCGACGCGATCGGGCCCGAGACCGAGCTGATGCTGGAGATGCACGGCCGCTTCTCGCCGTCCACCGCCGTCCGGCTGGCCCACGAGCTCGCGCCCTTCAAGCCCGCGTGGCTGGAGGAGCCGGTGCCGCCGGAGAACCTCAAGGCGCTGGAGAAGGTGGCCGCCAAGGTCGACATCCCGGTCGCCACCGGTGAACGCATCCACGACCGCATCGAGTTCCGCGAGCTCTTCGAGAGCCAGGCGGTCGACATCATCCAGCCCGACGTCGGCCACATCGGCGGCATCTGGGAGACCCGCAAGCTCGCCGCGACCGCCGAGGCGCACTACGTCCTGGTCGCGCCGCACAACGTCGGCGGCCCGGTGCTGACCGCCGCCTCCCTCCAGGTCGGCTTCACCTCGCCGAACTTCAAGATCCTGGAGCACTTCAACGACTTCGCGGACGCGGAGATCAAGAAGGTCGTGAAGGGCGCCCCGCAGGTCGTCGACGGCTACTTCGAGCTGTCCCACGAGCCCGGTCTGGGCGTCGAGCTGGACGTGGACGCGGCGGCCGAGTTCCCGCAGCAGCAGGCCCGGTTCGACCTGTGGGCCGACGGCTGGGAGCAGCGCAAGCCCAAGGGGGCGAAGTGAGCACCGCGGTCGTCATCGAGGGTCCGGGCGAGCACCGGCTGATCCCGCACGAGCCGGTCCGGCCGTCGGCGGGCGAGGCGCTCGTGCGGGTGCACGCGGTCGGCATCTGCGGCAGCGACCGCGAGGTCTACCAGGGCAACCGGCCCGAGGGATACGTCCGCTACCCCCTGACCCCGGGTCACGAGTGGTCCGGGACCGTCGAGGAGGTCGGCGCCGGTGTCCCCGCGGCACTCGTCGGCCGCAAGGTCGTCGGTGAGGGCTTCCGCAACTGCCAGGTCTGCGACCGTTGCCACGCGGGCGAGACAACGTTGTGCACGGCCGGGTACGAGGAGACCGGGTTCACCCAGCCGGGCGCGATGGCGGGCACGCTGACGCTGCCGGCGCGGCTGCTCCACGTCCTGCCCGACGACGCCGATCTGAGCGCCGCCGCCCTGCTGGAGCCGGCCGCCTGCATCGCGGCCGCCGCGCTCAAGGCGAACGCCCGGCCCGGTGAGCGCGTGGCCGTGGTGGGCACCGGGACGCTCGGGATGTTCGCCGTGCAGTTCCTGAAGGCGGGTTCGCCGGCCGAGCTGCTCGTGGTGGGCACCCGCCCGGACCGGGCCGCTTTGTCGAAGGACTTCGGCGCCACCGACTTCCGTACCAGGGACCAGGAACTGCCCGACGATTTCGACGTGGTCGTCGAGACCGCCGGGTCCGCGTCCGCCGCGCGCACCGCCGCCTCCCTGCTGCGGCGCGGCGGACGCCTGGTCCTCACGGGGATCCCGGCGCCGGGTGCCGAGGGACTCGACCCGACCGATCTCGTCGTACGGCAGCTGGAGGTGCACACCGTGTTCGGGGCGCCGCCGGAGGCCTGGGCGCACACGGTGCGGGTGTTCGGCGCCGGTCTGCTGAACCCCTCGCCGCTGGTGACGCACGAGCTGCCGCTCGCCGCGTTCCCGGAGGCCATCGAGCTGGTGGGGTCCGGTGATCCCAAGGTCGGCAAGGTCCTGCTGAAGCCCTGACCACCCGAGCCGTACGCCGGTACGGGGACTCCTGACGGCCCCGTACCGGCGTACATCAGGCCCCCGCACACCCTCAGCCGCGAACTCTGCCCGAAATACCGAACGTGAAGGACTGCTCGTGACCGACGCCTCCCCTACGGCGGCCCGTCGACCCGGTGAGAGCGCGCTCGCCGCGCTCGGCCTGGGCGCGCCCGCCCTCTCCCCCGCCGACGCCTCGCCGCACACCTTCCCGGGAGGCGGGCGCTGGCGCACCGAGGTTCCCTCCGTGGAGGGGCCCGAGGCGCTCGCCGTGGTCCTCAAGGAGTCCTCGCGGCTCGATGTGCCGATCCACCGGATCAGCCAGGGCAGCGGTGTCTGGATGCTGACCGACGCCGAGATCACCGAGATGGTCGAGGCCACCGGTGAACGCGACATCGAGCTCTGTCTGTTCACCGGCCCGCGCGGCACCTGGGACATCGGCGCCTCGGTCCGTACCGACTCGCGCGGCGGCGGGCTGCGTGCCCGCGGCCACGACGCGTTGGCCGGCTGTGTCGAGGACGCCGTCCGGGCGACGGAACTGGGCGTCAAGTGCCTGCTCGTCGCCGACGAGGGCGTGCTGTGGACACTGCACCGGGCACGGGTCGCCGGGATCATCCCGGCCGACACCACCCTCAAGGTCTCGGCGCTGATCGGTCCGGTCAACCCGGCCTCGTACGCCGTGTACGAGAACCTCGGCGCCGACTCGGTGAACGTGCCGAGCGATCTGACGCTCGATCATCTCACCGAGATCCGGCGGGTCTCCGCCGCCCCCATGGACATGTACATCGAGGCCCCCGACGATCTCGGCGGGTACATACGGATGTACGAGGTCGCCGAGCTGATCCGCCGCGGCGCACCGCTGTACCTGAAGTTCGGGCTGTCCAAGACCCCCGGGATCTACCCGTACGGACACCATCTGCGGGACCTGACCCTGAGCACGGCCCGGGAAAGGGTACGGCGCGGCCGTCTCGCCCTTGACCTGCTCGCACGGCACGGGGCGGACGGCGACATGGCGCCGCTCGGCACCCGTCTGCCCGGCTCGCTCACGCGGTTCGACACTCCCTCATAACGTTCGCACAAACCCCCTTCACAGAAGCCGACACAGTCGCGCACAATCCAACACACCCTCTCGGCCTTCCTCTCTCAAAGCTCCCGGAGCATCCGAGTTCCGCGAGACCGAGCCCGGTCCAAGACATCAAGGATGATGATCATGCGTAACCGCAGAGCCGCACTCACCGCCATAGCCGGGGCCGCTTCCCTCGCCCTCACCCTGACCGCCTGCGGCCAGAGCAGCAACGGCGGCAGCAAGGACACCTCGGGAGACGTGAAGGGCGCCACGATCGGCATCTCGATGCCGACGAAGTCCTCCGAGCGCTGGATCGGCGACGGCAACAACGTGGTCAAGGACCTCCAGGCCAAGGGGTACAAGACCAAGCTCGCGTTCGGTGAGGACGACCCGGACCAGCAGGTCTCGCAGATCGAGAACATGATCACCCAGGGCGTGAAGGCCCTGATCATCGCGGCCATCGACAACAAGTCGATGAACAACGTGCTCCAGCAGGCCGCCGACGCCAAGATCCCGGTCATCTCCTACGACCGCCTGATCCTCGGCACGAAGAACGTCGACTACTACGCCTCCTTCGACAACTCGAAGGTCGGCGAGCTCCAGGGCAACTACATCCTGCAGAAGCTCGGCCTCGCGGACGGCTCCAAGAAGGGCCCGTTCAACATCGAGCTCTTCGCCGGCTCGAACGACGACAACAACACGAAGTACTTCTTCGGCGGCGCGATGAAGGTCCTGCAGCCGTACATCGACAAGAAGCAGCTCGTCGTCAAGTCCGGCCAGACCGCGCTCAACCAGGTCACCACCCTGCGCTGGGACGGCGGCACCGCCCAGAAGCGCATGGACGACATCCTGACCTCCTCGTACAAGAGCTCCCGCGTCGACGCGGTCCTCTCGCCCTACGACGGCATCTCCATCGGCATCCTCTCCTCGCTGAAGTCGGACGACTACGGCTCCAAGAGCAAGCCGCTGCCGATCGTCACCGGCCAGGACGCCGAGCTGGCCTCCGTGAAGTCGATCATCGCGGGCGAGCAGACGATGACCGTCTACAAGGACACCCGCAAGCTGGCGACGGTGGCCTCGGGCATGGTCGACGCGGCGCTCAAGGGCAAGAAGCCCGAGCTCAACGACACCACGACCTACGACAACGGCACCAAGGTCGTCCCCGCCTACCTGCTGCAGCCGGTCGGCGTCGACAAGAGCAACTACGAGAAGGAGCTCGTCGGCACCGGCTACTACAAGGACAGCGACCTCAAGTAACCGCCACCTCCTAGTGATTGGAAGGCACGACCATGGCGGGACCCGTCCTGGAAATGCGCTCGATCGTCAAGACCTTTCCCGGCGTCAAGGCGCTGTCGGACGTCAACCTGACCGTCCGACAGGGCGAGGTCCACGCCATCTGCGGCGAGAACGGCGCCGGCAAGTCGACCTTGATGAAGGTCCTCTCCGGCGTCCACCCGAGCGGCAGTTACGAAGGGGACATCCTCTTCGAGGGGGAGGTCTGCTCCTTCAGGGACATCAGGGCCAGTGAGCAGCACGGCATCGTGATCATCCATCAGGAACTGGCCCTGGTGCCCTATCTCTCCATAGCGGAGAACATCTTCCTCGGCAACGAGCACGCCACGCGCGGGCTCATCAGCTGGGGCGAGACGCTCCGGCACGCCTCCGAACTGCTGCGGCGGGTCGGACTCGACGAGAACCCGCAGACCCGCGTCGCCGACATCGGCGTGGGAAAGCAGCAGCTCGTCGAGATCGCGAAGGCGCTGTCGAAGAAGGTGAAGCTGCTCATCCTGGATGAGCCGACGGCCGCCCTGAACGACGAGGACAGCGGCAAACTCCTGGATCTCATCCTGGAGTTGAAGACCCAGGGCATCACCTCGATCATCATCTCGCACAAGCTGAACGAGATCGAGCGGGTCGCGGACTCGGTGACCATCCTGCGCGACGGGCGGACCATCGAGACCCTCGACGTGAAGGCCGCGGAGACCACCGAGGACCGGATCATCAGCGGCATGGTGGGCCGCGACCTCGAACACCGCTTCCCGGAGCGGACCCCGCACGAGCCGGAAGAGGGTGCCGCGCCCGCGCTGGAGATCCGCGACTGGACCGTGTTCCACCCGATCGACCAGCAGCGCAAGGTGGTCGACGACGTGTCGATCTCCGTGCGGCGCGGCGAGATCGTCGGCATCGCGGGACTCATGGGCGCCGGCCGCACCGAACTGGCGATGAGCGTCTTCGGTCGCTCCTACGGCCGGTACGCGGGCGGCACGGTGGTCAGGGACGGCGCGGAGATCCGTACGAAGACCGTGTCCGAAGCGGTCGGGCACGGGATCGCGTACGTCACCGAGGACCGTAAGCACTACGGGCTCAACCTCATCGACACCATCAACCGCAACATCACGCTGAGCGCCCTGGGCAAGGTCGCCAAGCGCGGGGTGGTCGACGAGCACGCGGAGCGGCAGGTCTCCGAGGGCTTCCGCACCTCGATGAACATCAAGGCGCCGACCGTCTTCGAGCCGGTGGGCAAGCTGTCGGGCGGCAACCAGCAGAAGGTTGTCCTCAGCAAATGGATCTTCGCGGGTCCCGAGGTGCTGATCCTCGACGAGCCGACCCGCGGGATCGACGTGGGTGCCAAGTTCGAGATCTACACGGTCATCGACAAGCTGGCGGCCGAGGGCAAGGCGGTCGTCTTCATCTCCTCCGAGCTGCCGGAGCTGCTCGGAATGTGCGACCGCATCTACACGATGGCCGCGGGGCGGCTGACGGGTGAGTTCTCGCGGGCGGAGGCCTCGCAGGAAACGCTGATGCGCCAGATGACGAAGGACAAAGAGGTAACCCGATGAGCACGGATGTGACCGCCAAGACGCCGGCCCCGGCGCCGGCCGGCAAGAGCGGATCGGACGCCGGAGAGAACCTGCTCCAGCTGATGCTGCACGGCATGCGCCGCAACATGCGGCAGTACGGCATGCTGTTCGCCCTCGGTCTGATCGTGGTGCTGTTCGCCGTGTGGACCGGCGGCGACCTGCTGCTGCCGCGCAACGTCTCCAACCTGGTGCTGCAGAACAGCTACATCCTGATCCTCGCGATCGGCATGATGCTGGTCATCATCGCGGGCCACATCGACCTGTCGGTCGGCTCGCTCACGGCCTTCGTCGGCGCGGTGGGTGCCGTACTGATGGTCAACCACCACATCTCCTGGCCCATAGCCGTGGTGCTGTGTCTGGCCATGGGCGCCGCGGCGGGCGCCGCGCAGGGCTTCCTCATCGCGTACGGCGGCATACCGTCGTTCATCGTGACCCTGGCGGGCATGCTGACCTTCCGCGGTCTGACCGAGATCTTCCTCAAGGGCCAGACGATCGGCCCGTTCCCCGAGGGTCTGCAGAAGGTCGCCAACAGCTTCCTGCCCGAGGTCGGACCCACCACGAACTACCACAACCTCACCCTGCTGCTCGGCATCGGCCTGGTGGCGTTCGTGGTGTTCCAGGAGGTCCGCGACCGCAAGCGGCAGCAGGAGTTCTCCCTCGACGTCCTGCCGAAGAACCTCTTCCTGCTCAAGCTCGTCGCGCTGATCGCCGCGGTGCTCACCGTCACCATGCTGCTCGCCAGCTACAAGGGTGCTCCGGTGGTCCTGCTGATCCTCGGCGTCCTGGTCGCCGGCTTCGGCTACCTGATGCGCAACGCGGTCATCGGCCGGCACATCTACGCGATCGGCGGCAACCTTCCGGCGGCCAAGCTGTCGGGTGTGAAGGACAAGAAGGTCACCTTCCTGGTCTTCCTCAACATGGGCATGCTCGCCGCACTCGCGGGCCTGGTCTTCGCGGCCCGCTTCAACGCGGCCTCCCCGAAGGCGGGTCTGAACTTCGAACTCGAAGCCATCGCGGCCTCGTTCATCGGCGGTGCGTCGATGAGTGGCGGCGTGGGCACGGTCCTCGGCGCGATCATCGGTGGTCTCGTCCTGGGCGTGCTGAACAACGGAATGAACCTCGTCGGCATCGGCAGCGACTGGCAGCAGGTCATCAAGGGCCTGGTGCTCCTGGCCGCGGTCGGGTTCGACGTGTGGAACAAGCGCAAGGTCGGTTCGTAAGTCAGCCGGGGCCCCGCCAGAAGGCGGGGCCCCTCCATTTGGGCAGGAGCCGCACAGTGGAAACGAGCAGACGTACGGTCATCGCAGCGGCGGCGGCAGCGGGATTAACCGCGGCCACCATCGGCACGGCGCACGCATCGGGCGGCAGGAAGCCCGAGAAGGAACTCTTCGGCAAGCTCGCCGACGGGACCAAGGTCTACCGCTGGTCGCTGGCGAACGGCGGCACACGCCTGAAGGTCATCTCCTACGGCGGCATCGTCCAGTCGCTGGAGCTGCCCGACCGGCACGGCCGCTACGCCAACGTCTCCCTGGGATACGACAACCTGGCGTCCTACGTCGCCGGGACCACGTTCTTCGGGGCGACGATCGGCCGCTACGGCAACCGCATCGCCAAGGGACAGTTCACCCTGGACGGCAAGAGCTACCAGCTCTCCGTCAACGACGGTGTGAACAGCCTGCACGGGGGCGCCAAGGGCTTCAACACCAAGGTGTGGGACATCGAGGGCTTCACCTCGGGCTCCGACGTCGGCCTGCATCTGTACTACACCAGCGTCGACGGCGAGATGGGCTACCCGGGCACGCTGAAGGTGAGGGTGACGTACACCCTCACCGCGCACGGCGACTGGCGCATCGACTACCGGGCCACCACCGACAAGGCCACGGTCGTCAACCTCACCAACCACACGTACTACAACCTCGCCGGTGAGGGCAGCGGCGGCATCTACGACCACGAGCTGCACCTGGCCGCGGGTCGCTTCACGCCCACCGACTCGGGACTCATCCCCACCGGTGAGCTGGCCCGGGTCGCGGGCACCCCCTTCGACTTCCGCACGGCCAAGCCGATCGGCCGGGACATCCGCGTCGGCCACCCGCAGCTCGTCACCGCCAAGGGCTTCGACCACAACTGGGTCCTCGACAAGGGCGTCACCGCCGAGCCCGAGCACATCGCGACCCTGCGCGACCCGAGCTCCGGACGGACCCTGAGGATCGCGACGGACCAGCCGGGCGTGCAGTTCTACTCGGGCAACTTCCTGGACGGCACCCTGGTCGGCCCCTCCGGTCACACCTACCGGCAGGGCGACGGCATGTGCCTGGAGACCCAGCACTTCCCGGACTCCCCGAACCATCCGGCGTTCCCGTCGACGGTGCTGCGGCCGGGGCAGACGTACCGGACCTCCACAGTGCATTCGTTCGGTGCGTGACCGCTCCTCACAGGCGCACGCGCTCGGTGCGTGACCGCTCACTCACCGGCACATGTGTCCGGTGAGTGAGCGGACCTCACAGCCGGTTCACAAAATCCGCACGATTGCGCAGCGATTGAACAGCGCCACTTCCGTCTCCGTATGAAAGGGCGGCCCGTGCTCCCCCGCGCGGGCCACCCAAAGACGGAGGGCCCGTCCTCCCCAGCGGGCTCGCCCTACACGGAGGTTCCATGGCCGGCAATGTCACCTCGCTCTTTCGCGGCACCGCGGCGCACAGCCCGTCGATGGCCGCACTGACGCGGGAGGGCGACGGAGCCGGCCCGGTGGACTTCTGCATTCCGTGCAACCCGTACTTCCCCACGCCCGCGATGTTCGACGAACTCGCGAGCCGGTTGCGCGAGATCATCACCTACTACCCGAGCAGCGCCGACACGATCACCAGTGAGCTGTGCTCGCTGCTCCAGCTTCCGCCGCAGTGCGTCGCGATGGGCAACGGCTCGACCGAACTCATCACCTGGATCGATCACTTGCTGGTCCGAGAGTCCCTCGCGATCCCCGTCCCCACGTTCGGCCGCTGGACCGATCAGCCGATGGAGACCGGCAAGCGGGTGGACATGTTCCCGCTCCAGGAGTCCACCGGCTTCGCCCTCGACCTCGCCGCGTACGCCAAGTTCATCCGCTCGCGCGGCACCAGGGTCGCCGTGATCTGCAACCCGAACAACCCCGACGGCGGCTTCCTGCCCCGCCAGTCGGTCATCCAGTTCATGGACGCGATGGCCGACCTGGACCTGATCGTCATCGACGAGTCGTTCCTGGAATTCGCCGACGCCGAGTCCGAGCCCAGCGTGGTCGAGGACGCGGTGATGCGGCCCAACGTCATCGTGCTGCGCAGCCTCGGCAAGAACTTCGGCCTGCACGGCATCCGCTTCGGCTACATGGTCGCCAACCCCTCGCTGGCGGGCAAGGTCCGCTCGATGCTGCCGAAGTGGAACCTCAACTCCTTCGCGGAGACCGTGGTGTTCATGCTCAAGAACCACGGCAAGGAGTACATGGAGAGCCTGCACATGGTCCGCCGCGACCGGCTGGACATGGCCCGCCAGCTCTCCGCGCTGCCCGGTCTGACGATCTACCCCTCGCAGGGCAACTTCCTGTTCGTCCGCCTTCCCGTCGGCGCCGAAGGCACCGTGGTCCGGGACCGGCTGCTCACCGAGCACCGCATCCTGGTCCGCGAGTGCGGCAACAAGGTCGGTTCGTCCAGCCGCTTCCTGAGACTCGTGGTACGTCCGCAGACGGATGTGCGCCGCCTGGTGGCCGGCCTGGAACAGGTGCTCTACGGGTCCAGGAAGGAAACCGCCGTACCCGAACTGAGCAACGGGACCGGCTACAGCTCGGGTACGGCCATGGTGGACCGTCTCGTCGGCTCGACCAACGGAGCGGGTGTGCAGGGGCTGGCCGCGCAGGCGAACGCCTGGCCAGGACAGCCCGCTCAGCCCCAGCCGGTGGCCGCCGCCGCTCCGCAGCCCAGTCTGCCGCCCGGTCCGCCCGCGCGGCCCGCCGCGGCCTCGCCCTACCCCGCCCAGCAGCCCGTCGCGGCCCCCATCTACCCGGCCCCGCAGCAGCCCATGGCGGCCCCGGGCTATCCCGGTCCGCAGCCCACCAGCTGGCCGGCTGCGGCCCAGGGCCCGGGGGCGATGCCGGCCCAGATGCCGCCCGCGGCGATGCCCGGGCCGGCCCAGCCGGCCGGTCTCCAGCCGGCCGCCCAGACGGGCATGCCCGGCATGGCGGGCGCCCCCTCCATGGGCGCGCAGGGCGGCCTGACGGCGGCCCAGGTCCGGGGCAGGACGCAGCCCGAACCACCGCCGCCCCAGGCGGACGGCGGCTGGGGAGCCGTCGGAGCGATGCTGTACAACCAGGCCGGATAACAGGCCACTCATACCGCCGGGCGGACCTCCGCGCGGCCGGCCACGGGCCGGCCGCCGGGAACCGCCCATGACCGACGGCGCGGGCAGGGCAGAAGGACGCCCGCCCGACGCCGGCGGACCCCTGTGTCCGGCGCCGCGAACCCGGCGCCGGACACCACGGCGCGGTGCCCGCGGAACCACGGCACCGGCCCGATCGCTCCTTCGCCTGTCCCCGCCTGCCGTCACACCCCTGTGCGGCCGGAAACCGGTGCGTCCCTCGCGCCGGACCGGGGACCGGGCAAGGTGTCCAACAAGCAGCTTGACGGGCTGCCACTTTGCGGAACTGACAGCCGACCGACAGCATCCACTTCTACGGTGCCGTGTCCATGACAGATTCCCCCTCGAAAGACATGTCAGAGGCGGCCCAGATCGGGCGCCGAACCGTCCTGATCGCCACGGGTGTCACGGCCGCGGCGCTGACCGTGGGAGCGGCGGCACCCGCCGCACCCGCCCCCGTCACCGACGTGCCGGACGCCGCCCCGGCCGCGGCGGCAGCCGTCTGCACCCTCACCAAGGAGATGACCGAAGGCCCCTACTACCTCGACGGACAGCTCGTCCGCGCCGACGTCACCGAAGGCAAGGCGGGCGCCCCGCTCAAGCTGGTGCTCACCGTCGTCGACGACTCCACCTGCGCGGCGATCGGCAACGCCCTCGTCGAGATCTGGCACTGCGATTCGCTCGGCGAGTACTCCGGCTTCGTCGGCAACAACGGCCACAGCGAGGCGGACGACGGCACCTTCCTGCGCGGCGGCGTCCTGACGAACGCGTCCGGCGTCGCGAACATCACCACGATCTACCCGGGCTGGTACCGGGGCCGCTGCGTGCACATCCACGTCAAGGTGCACACCGGCGTCACCCTCACCTCCGACGGCTCCTTCACCGGGGGCCAGGAACTCCACACCGGCCAGCTCTTCTTCAACGAGACGATCACCACGGCGATGGCCAAGGTGTCCCCGTACTCGACCAACAAGGTCACCCGCACCACCCTCACCCAGGACTCCGTCTACGACGGCGGAGGCGCCTCCTCCGGCCTCCTGACCCTGACGGCCCTCGGCAGCAGCACCTCCGCCGGCTACACCGGCACCCTGACGCTCGGCGTCGTGACGAGCTGACCCGGCCTTTCCCCCCACGGAGGCCGGGGGCCGCCCGCGACCGCGCGGGCGGCCCCCGGCCGCACCCATCCCGCGTAATCCCCCGCGCCGAGATCGTCGTACGACCATCAAATGATCTGCCTATGTGGACAATGGCGGCACCTTCCCCGGCCTCTCGGGCTCCTGCCGAGCGGGGCAACCTGTCGCCGTCCCCGGGAGAACCCGCATGGTGTTGAGCAGACGTACCTTCAGCGCACTCGCCGGCACCGCCGCCCTCGGCCTCTCGCTCAGCGGCAGCGGGAGCGACGAGGCGTGCGCGGCCGGAAGGGCGCCCCTCGCACCCACCGGACCCGCGCCCGCACCGCCCTCCGCCGACGGCAGGACGCACACGGTCGGCTTCGACCGGTACTCGATGCTGATCGACGGCGGACGCCTGGTGATCTGGTCCGGGGAGGTCCACCCGTTCCGCCTGCCGAGCCCGTCCCTGTGGCGGGACGTCCTGCAGAAACTGCGGGCCCACGGCTACAACGCGATCAGCATCTACGTCGCGTGGAACTACCACTCCCCCGCACCCGGGCAGTACGACTTCACCGGGGTCCGCGATCTCGACCTGTTCCTGCGGACCGCCGCCGAGACCGGGCTGTACGTCATCCTGCGCCCCGGCCCGTACATCAACGCCGAGGTCGACGCGGGCGGCTTCCCCGGCTGGCTGACCACGACCCCGGGGGTGGCCCGCACCTCCGACCCGACCTATCTGACATACGTCGACGAGTGGCTGACCGCCGTCGACCGCATCGCGTCCCGCCACCTCTACACCGACGGCGGCGGCACGATCGTCCTCTACCAGCTGGAGAACGAGTACGACGACCACCTGACCGAGCCCGCCGGACGCGACTACATGGCACACCTCTACGCCAAGGTGCGGGCCGACGGCATCGACGTGCCGCTCTTCCACAACGACAAGGGCAGGAACGGCCATTGGGCCCCCGGCACCTTCGACACGGGCGGCGAGCAACGGCGTTACCTCTACGGCTTCGACGGCTACCCCTCCCCTTCCAAGACACCACCGGACTGGGGGTACTTCGGACCCGGCGGCATGCAGGGCGGCTCGACCGCCAGTCCCGACACCCCGGGATTCATCCCCGAGTTCGGGGGCGGCTGGTTCGATCCGTGGGGCGGGGCGGAGTTCGACGGCCTGGGATACGCGGAGTCGCGCCGCACCCGGGACGCGGCCTACGAACGGCGCTTCTACCTCACCAACCTCGCCAACGGCATCACGGTCCACAACGTCTACATGACCTTCGGCGGCACGTCCTGGGGCTGGCTGCCCGCGCCGATCGTCTACACGTCGTACGACTACGGGGCCGCCCTCGACGAGGCACGGCAGCCGACGGAGAAGCTCGTCCCGATGCACCAGATCGGCCAGCTGCTGCACTCGGTGCCCGACTTGGCCAAGCTGGACCCCGCCGATCCGGTCCCGGGCGACGACACGGGGGCCGGCCCCGGCATCAAGGCGTACCACCTCGTCAATCCGGACACGAAGGCGCACTTCCACGTCCTGCGCAACGACACGTCCGCCGAGGCCGTCGCCTCCGTCCCGCTCGCGGGCACGACCGTCGAGGTGCCGGTGCCCGGTCTCGACGCCCGGCTGCTCGCCGCCGGTATCGCGCTGGGACGATGGAAGTTGAGCTACTCCACCGCCCAGCCGATGCTGTGGCTGACCGCGGGACGGCAGGACATCGCGGTGTTCACGGGCCGGGCGGGAGAATCGACGCACACCTGTCTGGAGTCCGCGGGCGAACCGACGGTCACCGTGCTGGACGGGGACGCCGGGCACAGCTACCGGGACGGGGTCCTGCGGATCGACGCCGTGCTGGACGGCATCACCCGGGTCCGGGTGGACGGCGGCGGTGCCGCCGCCCCCCTCCTGCTCCTGTTCGCCGACGACGAGAGCTCCCGCCGCCTCTGGCGGTACGACACCCCGTCGGGTCCGGTGCTGGTGCGCGGCCCGGCGCTGCTGCGCACGGCCGCCCTGCGGGGCACGACCGTCCAGCTCACCGGCGACACGGTGGAAGCGGCGGACCTGGAGGTATGGGGGCCGCGCGGGACAAGTGAACTCGTCTGGAATCACGGCACGTTGACGTCCCGCACCACCACCTCCGGGAGTCTGCTGTCCGAGCGACCGCTGGCCGGCGTGGACCGGGTGCGGCTGCCCGCCCTGACCGACTGGCGCCGAGCCGAGGGGAACCCCGAGTCGGCCGCCGACTACGACGACACGGCATGGCGGGTCACCGACAGGACGTCCTCGTACAGCGTCACCCCCGTCCCCGCCGGGCAGCCCGTGCTGTTCGCCGACGACTACGGCTTCCACTACGGCGACGTCTGGTACCGGGGGCACTTCGCGGACGCGGGCGAGGCGGAATCCGTGTCTCTGACCTATGTCGCGGGCGCCCAGGGGCTGTTGATGGCCTGGCTGGACGGCGAGCCGCTGGGCACCCACCGGATGCCGGTGCCGGACAAGAAGACCGTGCGGCAGGGGACCTGGACGGCCACCGCCACCTTTCCCGTCCGGCCGCGGGACGGGCACTCCCATGTGCTGTCCGTCCTGGTCCGGAGGATGCAGCACGACGAGGACGGCAAGGCGAACGACACCCACAAGGCGGCCCGGGGTCTGACGGCCGTCGCCTTCGCCGGGGCCGCTCCCGCGATCCGCTGGCGCGTCCAGGGCGCGGCGGCCCCCGACCCGGTGCGCGGACCGCTGAACACCGGAGGCCTGCACGGGGAGCGGCACGGCTGGCATCTGCCGGGGTTCGCGGACGGCGGCTGGAAGACCGTCGGCTTCCCGCGCGCCGAACGGCGGCAGGGTGTCACCTGGTACCGCACCGGGTTCCGGCTCGCGGTGGACACCGGGGTGGACGCGTCGATCGGGCTCACCCTCACCGACGATCCGGCCCGCGCCTATCGCGTCCAGATCTTCCTGAACGGCTGGAACATGGGCCAGTACATCAACGACGTAGGGCCCCAGCACACTTTCGTCCTGCCCAACGGGGTGCTGCGCACACGGGGGCGCAACACACTGGCCCTCGCGGTGCTGTCCGACGGGACCACACCCGCCGGGCCCGGCCGGGTGGAACTGACCCTGCTGGGCAGCGCGGCCGGAGGAGTACCGGTGACCCCGGTGGACTCCCCCGGCCCCGGCACCGCCCAGGACAGGTCCTAGGCCAGCCGGATCACGTTCCAGGACAGCGGCTCCAGGACGGCGTTCAGCGTGCCGTCCCGGAGCGTGGTCCCCTCGACCGGGTGCGGGGTGACCCGCTCCTGGTCGTGCAGGCTGTTGGCGGCGTCCGGGTCGGCGTCGGCGAGCGCGCTGTGCTCGACGACCGTCGTCAGCCCCAGCCGGTTCAGGGCCACTTCGAGCGGCAGCGGTTCGGTCTGGCCGCGGTTGACGGCGAACACGGTGACCGAGCCGTCCTCGGCGCGCACCGCGGTGGCGTGCAGCAGGTCCGCCTCGCCGTACTTGCGGGTCGGGTACGTCGGCGAGTCCACCCGGACGTCGAGGACCCGCCCGCGCCCGTGCGCCGAGGCCTGCGCGAACGGGTAGAAGGTCGTCTGCCGCCAGGCCGGACCGCCCGGTTCGGTCATGATCGGCGCGATGACGTTCACGAGCTGGGCGAGGCAGGCGACGGTCACCCGGTCCGCGTGCCGCAGCAGCGCGATGAGCAGTGAGCCGAACACGACCGCGTCCGTGACGGAGTAGACGTCCTCCAGCAGCCGCGGGGCCTCCTGCCAGTCCTCGACCGGGTGCGGGTTGGGCCGGCTCTGGTACCAGACGTTCCACTCGTCGAAGGAGAGGTTGATCCTCTTCGTGGACTTCAGGCGGGCGCCCACGTGGTCGCAGGTGGCCACCACGTTCTCGATGAACGACTCGGTGTCGACGGCGGAGGCGAGGAAGGAGTCGCGGTCGCCGTCGGTCTCCTCGTAGTAGGCGTGCAGGGAGATGTGGTCGACGAGGTCGTACGTCTCGGCGAGGACGGTCGCCTCCCACGCGGCGAACGTCGGCATCCCCTGTCCGGAGGAGCCGCACGCGACGAGTTCGAGGTCCGGCTCGATCTGCCGCATCGCGCGGGCGGTCTCGGCGGCGATCCGGCCGTATTCCTCGGCGGTCTTGTGGCCGGTCTGCCAGGGGCCGTCCATCTCGTTGCCGAGGCACCAGAGCCGGATGCCGAACGGGTCCTTGTCGCCGTGCGCGATCCGCAGGTCGGAACGGGCCGTCCCGGAGGGGTGGTTGGCGTACTCCTGAAGGGCCAGGGCCTCGGCGACGCCCCGGGTGCCGAGGTTGACGGCCATCATCGGCTCGGCCTGCGGGCCGATCTTCTTCAGGAAGCCGATGTACTCGCCGAGCCCGAAGCGGTTGGACTCGGTGGAGCGCCAGGCGAGGTCGAGGCGGCGGGGCCGCTCCTCGGCGGGGCCCACCGAGTCCTCCCAGTCGTAGCCGGAGACGAAGTTGCCGCCGGGGTAGCGGACGGCCGTGACACCGAGCTCGCGGACCAGCTCCAGCACGTCCGTGCGCAGGCCCTCGGGGTCCGCGGAGGGGTGGCCGGGTTCGAAGATGCCGGTGTAGACGCAGCGGCCGAGGTGCTCGACGAAGGAACCGAAGAGACGGGGGTTGACCTCGCCGATGGTGAAGGCGGGGTCGAGGGCGAAGCGGGCGGTGCGCATGGGGTCCTTTCGGGGGCGCCTTGAGGGGGTACCTACGTTTCATGGGCTGTGCGGTCTGTCGCGGCCGGTCGCGGCCACGCCGCGGAGCCGCGTACCGACGCGGCCCCGCACCGCCCTAGCCGACGGCGGGCCAGCCGGCCTTCGTCCAGCTCAGCCTGTTCAGGCCCAGCTTGGGCGTGCCGTTGTCGTCCGCGTCGTAGTAGTGGTAGGCCAGCCAGTCCTGGCCGCCGTCCCGGAAGACCGACTCGCCTCCGGGGCCGATGTAGCGGCCGTGGCCGGCCAGCAGGAGGTCGCCGCCGCCTTCGAGCATCGGGGTGCCGGTGCTGTCCACGTACGGGCCGGTCACCGAGGTCGACCGGCCCACCCGGATCTTGTAGGTGGAGTTCACGCCCGCGCAGCACGCGTCGTACGAGGCGAACAGGTAGTGGTAGCGGCCGTGTCGGACCACGTACGGGCCCTCGACGGCGTACGGGGCGTCCGGGCGGGTCGCGAGGTGGTGGACGGGGGCGGCGGCCTCGGCCTTGCCGGTCCCCGGGTCCAGTTCGACCATGCGGATGCCCGTCCAGTACGAGCCGAACGTCATCCACAGTCTGCCGTCGGCGGCGGTCACCGCCGGGTCGATGGCGTTCCAGGTGTCGGTGGTGTCCGAGGTGAAGGCCTTGCCGTGGTCGGTCCAGGTGCCGGGCAGACCGCTCGGGGAGGTGGCGACGCCGATCGCGGAGTGGTTGGTGCCCCAGGAGGAGACCGCGTAGTAGAGCCAGTAGCGGCCGGCCCGGTAGGAGATGTCCGGGGCCCAGGGGTCGCCGGTCGCGTTGTACTCGTACCACCAACTCGGCGGCGCGGCGAAGGCGTTGCCCGCGTCGTCCCACTGGACCCGGTCCCCGGAAAGGCGAGCGCCGATCACTCCGCCGGTCGAATAGGCCACGTACCCACCGGACTTGAGGTGGATCACCGTGGGATCATGGATGATCTGCTGCCCGGTGACGGGCCCCGGGTCGGGGTAGCTCACGTCGGCCTGCGCGGTGGTCGGCAGCAGGGCGACGACGGCCGCGGCGAGCAGCGCGGCGAGTCGGTGCGCGGTCAACTGGGGCTCCTCGTCCGGTCACTGGCCGGCCAGACCGGTGTGGGCGACACCCCGCACGATCTGGCTCTGGAAGAAGACGAACACGACGATCAGCGGAAGGCCCGCGATCAGACCGCCCGCCATGAGCTGCGGCCAGATGATGCCGAAGGAGTTCTGCACGGTGGCGATGCCGTTCGGCATGGTCATCAGGTCCGGGTTGTTGGTCACCATGTACGGCCACAGGAAGTTGTTCCACGAGGCGATGAACGTGAAGATCCCGACCGCCGAGAGGGACGGCTTGGAGAGCGGGAGGACGATGGTGAAGAAGATCCGCCAGCGGCCCGCGCCGTCGATGAACGCGGCCTCCTCCAGCTCGCGGGGCAGCGACTGGAAGAACTTGTACAGGATGTACACCATGGCCGCCGGGGCGCACTGCGGCAGGATCATGCCCCAGTAGGTGTCGACCATGCCGAGCGACTGGACGGTCGCGAAGAGGGGGACGCCGAGGACGGCCGGGGAGAACATCAGGCCCGCCATCGTCAGGGCCATCAGGGCGGACTTGCCGCGGAACTCGGTACGGGCGAAGCCGTATCCGGCGAGGGACGCGACGAGCAGCACGACGAAGGTGACGCAGACCGACACCACCAGGGAGTTCACGAACCAGTTGGGGATGTTGCCTGCTTCGAGGACGCTCTTCCAGGACGCCGCCGTGAGGTGGTCGGGGATCCAGTGCGGGGAGGTCACCGACTCGGTGGGGGTCTTCAGCGAGGTGGACAGTGCCCAGCCGAGCGGGGCCATCCACACGAGGGACAGCGCGGCGGCGACCGCCGTCAGCGCGATCTGGCCCGGCGTCCAGGTGCTGCGGGCCCTGCTCGGTACGGGAGTCGGGGCGGTGGTCGGGTCGGCGGTGGTCATCGGGCGTCCTCCTCGCGGAGCCGCAGCAGCCACATCCGCCCGAGGGCGACGGCCGCGATGATGAGGAACAGGACGAGGGAGATCGCGGAGGCGTAGCCCACGCGGTAGCTGGTGAAGCCCTGTTCGAGCGTGTACTGGACGAAGGTGCGGGTCGATTCCTCGGGCCCCGGGCCGAACTGGTACATGACGACGGCCTGGTCGAAGACCTGGAGCGAGGCGAGGACCTGGAGGGCGAGCACCAGGCCGGTGATGGTGCGCAGGTTGGGCACGGTGATGTGCAGCATGCGCTGGAACGCGTTCGCGCCGTCCAGTTCGGCCGCCTCGTAGAGGTGGTGCGGGATGTTCTGGAGCGCGGCCAGGTAGAGCAGGAAGGAGAAGCCGACCGTCCACCACAGGGTCGCGATGACGACCGCGACCATGGCGGTGGACTTCTGGGTGAGCCAGGGGGTGTCGATGCCCAGGACATGGTTGACCATGCCGTTGGTGGGCTGGAACAGCCACCACCACAGGTTGCCGACCACGGCCGACGGGAGCAGGAACGGCGCGAAGAAGCACAGCCGCCACAGCCATTTGAGGTGGGTGATGTGGTGGGCGATCAGTGCCATGAGCAGCGCCACGACGACGATGCAGGGCACGACGTAGAGAGTGAACTGGACGCTGTGCCACAGGGAGTTCCACACCAGGCGGTCCTGGAGCGCCTCGCGATAGTTGTCGAGGCCGATGAAGCGGGTGTGGTCGCCGGAGATGTTGGCGTCGGTGAGGCTGAGGTAGAGGCCGCGCACGACGGGGACGACGACGAACAGCCCGTAGAGGACGAAGAACGGGGCGACGAACCAGCCGCCGTGCTGGAACCGGCGGCCCCAGCGGGCGCGGGCGGACTCCGTCGCGGTGGCCGTTCGGGGCCGCAGGCCGGTGGCGGGGGCGAGGGTGGTGGTCATGCCGCGGCTCCCTTCAGCTCCTGGGCGGCCGTGCGGCCGTCCATCGGATTCCGCATGGCGAGCAGTTCCTCCAGGACGGATTTCATCCGGCGGGCGGCGGCGGCCGGTTTCGCGGAGCCGACGTTGGAGGAGGCGACGACCGGGCCGATCCGTTTGGCGAGGGTGCCGGTGGAGCCGGCGAACCAGATGCGCGGTTCGGTGGCCGGGTGTTCCATGGCCGGGCGGGAGTACTCGTTCTGCGGGGTCAGCTTGAGATAGGCCGGGTCCTGGAACGTCGGCAGATAGGCGGGGACATGGCCGCCGCCCGCCCAGGCGGTGGCGTGCTTGACCATGTAGGCCGCCAGCAGGTGCGCGCCCTCGTCGGCGGGGCCGCCGCGGTCGGCCTGGTGCGGCAGGACGAAGGAGTGCGACTCGGCGTGGGTGGCCGGGGTGCCGAAGACCGGGGGCAGCGGCTGGGCCCCGTAGCCGACCTTCTCGCCGCTGAAGTACGGAACCGACCAGTTCCCCTCCCACACGAACGGTGATCCGGCGAGGAAGGCCTCGGCGTCGGTCTGGCCGACGATCGTGTAGCCGTCGGCGACGTGCTGGTGGAGGAACTCCAGGACCTGGGTGGCCTTGTCGGTGTCGAAGGTGACGTCGGTGCGGTCGTCATTGAAGTAGCCGCCGCCGAGCTGCTGGTAGAAGGCGACGAAGAACCACCAGGAGAAGTTCTGGTCGAAGGCGTGCAGGCCGAGGGTCTGCTGTCCGTCCTTGAGCTGCTTCTTGGCCTCCTTGAGGAGGGCGAACCAGTCGTCGGTGGAGGTCGCGGTCGGCAGCCTTCCGTCCGCGTCGAGCAGGCCGGCCTTCCGGCAGACGTCCGTGCGGTAGAAGCTGAGCTGAACGTGGATGTCGAGGGGCAGCGCGTAGAGCTTGCCGTCGACGATGCCGCGCTTCCAGAGGACGGGGTTGAAGTCGGCTTCCCGGACGCCGTACTTGGCGAGCAGGTCCATGTCCCAGGGGTCCAGGAGCCGGCCGGGCGCGAAGCCGGGGACGCGGCCCTGGTGCATCACGCTGAGGTCCGGCGCGCGGTTGCCCGCTGCGGCCATCGCGAGCTTCGTGTAGTACGGGTCGCCCCAGGTGAGAGTGGAGTCCTTGACCGCGATACCGGGATGCTCCTTCCGGAAGGCGTCCACCATCGCGACCATGTTGGCTCCGTCGCCTCCGGTGAACAGGTTCCAGTAACGGACCCGTGTGCTCGCGCCGGAGGCGAGGGCGTCCGCGCCGGTGCCGAGCGCGGCGAAGCCGAGACTGCCCGCGACCGTCAACCCGCCGACCGCGGAGAGGAGTTGCCTGCGGTTCAGGCCAGGTCGTCGCATACCGTGCTCCCACTGTTCGAAATTTCGTCAGGTGATCGCAACTTCGAACGGGACCGTAGATAGGAAGCGCTTACTCGTCAATGGTTTGCGCAGAAAACGGTTCGCGAAAACGCGAGTCCCCGCCCGGTGACCGGCACCTGGGCGGGGACTCGCGGTGGGACTGGTGGCAGGACCGGCCGGTGTCGGCCGGTGCCGGCCGGTGCCGGCTATCCGGCGAACTCCGGCTGCGACAGGCCCTTGCCCGCGCCGGGGACGACGAGCAGGGAGCCGGACATCGGGTGCGGTGCCGTGAGGCCCGTACGGGCGGTGGTGATGTACAGGTCGGTGAGGTCGGCGCCGCCGAACGCGCAGGAGGTGGGGCGGCGGACCGGCAGGTCGAGGACCCGGTCGAGCGTGCCGTCCGGCGTGTAGCGGCGGACCGCTCCACCGTCCCAGAGGGCCACCCAGACGCAGCCGTCGGCGTCCACCGTCAGACCGTCGGGGAATCCGTCCTCCACGGTCGCGAACGGGCGCCTGCCGACCGGGAGTTGATCGTCGCCGAGGTCGAGGACGTCGATGCGGCGGGTCGGCGAGTCGACGTAGTAGACACGGCGGCCGTCCGGGCTCCAGCCCGTACCGTTGCTGACGGTCACGTCGTCGAGGATCGGGCGGACGGTGCCGTCGGGGGCGATCCGCGACAGCGTGCCCCCGCCCGGCGCCTCGTCGTAGCGCATGGTGCCGGCCCACAGCGAGCCGTCGGGGGCGACGGCCGCGTCGTTGGCACGCCGGCCGGGCACGGGTTCCCGGTGCAGCCACCGGAAAGCACCGGCGGAAGCCTCGGCGCTCGTGGACCCGGCGGCACCAGCGGGTCCGGCGGGTCCGGCGGCACTGGTAGACCCGGCGGCACCGGCTCGTCCGGCGGCACCGTGGGCTCCGGTGGTTCCCGCGGCACCGTGGGCTCCCGCGACACCGGTGGCTCCGGTGGCTCCGATGGTGGACCCCCCGGGCGCCGTCGGCCCGTACAGGCCCACTCCGTCGCGGAGGTTGACGACCAGGCCGCCGCCCGCGCGGGGCTTGGCCGCGCCGACGTGCTGCTCGGTGGTCATCACCGTGCGGCGGCCGGAGACGGGGTCGTAGGTGTGGATCCGGGAGCCGAGGACATCGACCCAGATGAGCCGGCCCGCCCGGGTGTCCCAGGTCGGGCCCTCGCCGAGCGCCGCGTGCGCGGGGACCGCGACCTCGACGGCGGTCATCGCGCGTTCCGGTGGCCGAGCCGCTCGGACAGTTCCGCGGCGCCCTTCGCCGCGAGCTGCTCCAGTTCGACGCGGCGGTCGTCGCTCCACCGGATCATCGGCACGGAGATCGAGAGCGCGGCGACGACCTGTCCCGCGCGGTCGCGCACCGGGGCCGCCACACAGCTCACGTCCGGGTTGGACTCCCGGTTCTCGACGGCGATCCCGCGACTGCGGATCTCGGCGAGGGCCTCGCGCAGCGCGCCCGGCTCGGTGATGCTGTTGGGTGTCATCGCGACGAGGTCGGCGTCGTCGGGGAAGCGTGAGGTCAGCTCCGGCTCGGAGAGGGAGGCGAGCAGCATCTTGCCGACGGAGGTGCAGTGCGCGGGAAGGCGGCGGCCGGCCGCCGAGACCATGCGGACGGCGTGCGTGGAGTCGACCTTCGCGATGTAGATGACGTCGGTGCCTTCGAGGATCGCCACATGCACGGTCTCGTCGCAGGTCTCGGCGACGGAGCGGGCGACCTGCTGGCCCTCGGCCGCGAGGTCGAGCTGCTCGGCGTAGCGGCTGCCGAGCTGGTACGGGCGCACGCCGAGCCGGTAGCGTCCCGGCTGACCGGGCACCTGCACGATGTACGAGCGGGCGGCGAGCGTGGTCACCAGCTCGTGCACGGTCGTGCGGGGCAACTGGAGTCTGCGCACGATGTCGGGGGCGGAGAGAGTCCCGTCCCCGTCGAGAAAGAGCTCCAGTATGTCCAGAGCCCGGGTCACGGCAGGTACGAGGCGTCCCACAACCGGCCCCCTCTCTTTTGTTCGAAATTTCAACAGACGATCGGGATGACGAACAGAGGCCAGGCTAGCCATAGTGCCCTCGGGCGGGCAATGGTTTGGGGGCGACCCCTGCTCGAAGGTGCGCGTGACGGACCTCATGGCGAACGCCCTGGCGACCCCGTGACGGACGGAGTGGTCGGCTGCCCCCCTGCGGATCCCCGCACCCGCCCGGCGCCGCACGGGCGACGGCCGGGCGAAGCAGGGCAAGGGCAGGGCAGGCACCAGCGGCAGCGGCAGCGGCAGCGGCAAGGACAGGAGCAAGGAGCAAGGAGCAAGGGCAGGTTGCGCGACCATGGACCCCATGCCGGCCAAACGCCCCGCCACCCCCTTCACCCCGCTCGACTTCCAGCTCGTCCTGCTGCGCCGCATGGCCGACCACAACCCTGGTCTGGTCGAGGACGCCCGGCACGAACTGGGGGTGTCCATCGCCGACATGCGCGAGGCCAACCGGCGCTGGCAGGCGATGCTGCACGTCCCGCGCTCCCGGTCCGCCGCCTCCCGCTACCGCTCGGTCCTCGGTGCCCCCGAGTCCGCGCGGGAGCGCCGGATCGGCGATCTGACCTGCGAGGCCCTGCGATGGCCGGTGCCCCTGTGGCCCGATCTGCGCTTCGAGGTCCTGCTCGCCCCGAACGGCGTCGCCTGGAACGAATGGCTGGTACGGGCCCCGGGCGCCGCCGCTCCGGCGCTGGAGACCCTGGAGGACCTGGCCCCCTGGTCCTGCACGGTCGACGAGGTGGCCCGCGCCTTCGCACCCGCCCGGCCCCTGGAGGGCACGGCCCCGACCCGCTGGGGTCTGGCGTTCACGGCCCCCGACGCCACAGGTGTGCCGCACGCGTGCGCGGCGGAGTTCACCTGGGGGCTGCTGCAACGCGTGGGTGTCAAGGGACCCGTACCGGCACCCCCCGAGTAGCCCGCTCGGGATCCGCGACCGGACCGCCGACGGGACCGCCGACAGGAGCGCCGACAAGCCCACCGCCGGGACCGCCGACGAGACGTTCAAGAGGCGGAGGCCTTCGGAACGTTCAAGAGGCGGAGGCCTTCGAGACGTTCAAGAGGCGGCGGCCTTGAGGATCCGGTCCACGACGACGGGCAGCGAATCCGGGTGGAGCCACAGGAAGAGGTTCGGCTCGACGAGTTCCAGCTCCATCACCCGGGGCTCGCCGTCGTCGCCGTCGACGAGGTCGACGCGGGCGTAGAGCACGCTGTCCGGCCCTCCCGGTATGACGGCCAACGCCCTTTCGGCGACGGCCTGTTCGGCCGCGGTCGGCTCCCAGACCTCCAGCCGCGGATGAGGTGTCTTGTCCCCGTCGTAGGGCGTTCCGGGCTCCAGTACGGCTCCCTTGCGGCTGGCGTGCAGCAGCCGTCCGCCGAAGAACTGGAGCGCCCGCTCGCCCCCGGTGTCGATGTTCGTCACATAGGGCTGGACCATCGCGGTCAGCCCCTCGGCATGCATCCGGGTGAGCTGCCCGAGGGCGGTCTCCCGCTCCTTCGGCGTGTACCGGGCGGCGTAGCGTGCCCCCGCCCCCGCGGTGGGCTTCACGACGAACTCGTGATCGCCGGGCAGCTCCACCGGGTCCCCCGGCGCGAGATACCGGGTCGGGATGACCGGCACCCCCGCGTCCGCCAGGTCACCGAGGTACCGCTTGTCCGTGTTCCACCGCACGACCGGCGCCGGATTCAGAAGCCTCGTGAGCCCCGCGCACCGCTCGGCCCACGCCACGAACTCCGCCACCCGGCGGCTGTAGTCCCAGGTCGAGCGGATCAGCGCCAGGTCGTACCCCGCCCAGCCGACCCCGGGATCGTCCCAGTGCACGATGTCCGCCACGGCCCCGGCGTCCTCCAGGGCCGCCCTCAGCACGGGCAGATCCCGGTCCATGCCGGGCTCCTCCCCCGGGTCGTACGTGACGAGCGCGATACGGGGCACGACGGACTCCATCCTCGTACGGCACCTGCGTACGACATCGACGTACTGCTGCGGCGCGACGACACCGGCGTACGACATCTGTGCACGACTGCTGTGCACGACCTCGGACGCACCCCACCGGCACGCCGTCCGGGGACAACCCCGCCGCAGGCCAACAACCACGCGCGCCCCTGGACCAAGCCAATATTGACCTTCACCAAGGGGCAGGGCCCAGCATCGGTGACAGAACGAGGAACGGGCAACGGCCCGGACACGGGAGCGACGGGGTGGGCACGTGGACATGCTGACGATCGGGGCCTTCTCGAAGGCCTCCCGGCTCTCGCCGAAGGCGTTGCGGCTCTACGACGAGCTGGAGCTGTTGCGCCCGGCCCGGGTGGACCCCGAGACGGGGTACCGCTACTACGCGGCGGCACAGCTCGAACAGGCCCGGCTGGTGGCGTGGCTGCGGCGGCTCGGCATGCCGCTCGCCCGGATCCGGCGGGTGTGCGCCCTGGAACCGGGGCCGGCCGCGCGGGAGATCCGCGCGTACTGGGCCCGGGTCGAGGCCGAGACGGCCGCTCGCCGCGATCTGGCGGCGTTCCTCGTGGACCATCTGTCACCGTCCCCAGGAAAGGACACCAGCATGCTGGAACTCCGTTACGCCGCTCTCTCCGACACCGGTCTGGTCCGTGACGCCAACCAGGACAGCGTCCACGCGGGCGCCCGTGTCCTCGCGGTCGCGGACGGCTGCGGGCCCTACGGGGCCCCCGCCAGCACGGCGGCGGTGCGGGCCCTCACGTTCCTGGACGACGAGCCGCTGTCGGCCGGTGGCGTGCTCAACCTGCTGGAGGACGCCGTGGAGGGCGCCGCCCGGGCCGTTGCGGACCTGGTGCCGCGACGCGCCACGGCACAGGAGCCGGACGGGAAGGGCACCGGCAGCACGCTCACGGCCCTGGTGTGGACCGGCTCGCAGCTCGCGCTCGTCCACATCGGGGACTCGCGTGCCTATGTGCTCCGCGACGGTGGGCTGTTCCGGATCACCCACGACCACACGGTGGTCCAGTCGATGATCGACGAGGGCCGGCTCACTCCGGAGGAGGCGACCGTGCATCCTCAGCGCGCCCTGCTGCTCAAGGCACTGGGCACCGAGGCACCGGTACCCGATCTGAGGCTGCAGGACGTACGGCCGGGCGACCGTTACCTGTTGTGCTCGGACGGCCTGTCCAGCGTGGTGCCGGACGAGGAGATCGCGCGGCTTCTCGCCTCGGCTCCCGGTCCCGACGCCGCCGTCCGGGCCCTGATCGGCGCGGCGAACGACGCCGGCGGTCCGGACAACGTGAGCTGCGTGGTCGCGGATGTGGTCGAGGCGGCCCGGCCGGCCACGATCCGGGTCGGATAGGGGGCCGTCGGGCGGTCCTGGATCCGCGGGTCGGGCCTGGCGGCAGGTCGGTTCCGAGGAGCTGCGGTCGGCTCCGGGGCGCCGGTCAGTCTTGGGGGCTGCGGTAGCCCAGGGAGGTTTCTATGGCGCGGCCGACCGGATCGACGGGGGTGTCGTCGACGGGGCCGGTCACCCAGGAGCGGAAGACGCTCGCCAGTTGCAGGCCGAAGGCCTCGGCCTGTGCCTCGTCCGCCTGTCGTGATCCGTCGCGGGCGGCGACGGTACGGGCGACCTCCTGGCGCAACGGCGCTCGTACGCCGGGGTCACGCCAGTCGGAACGGCCCGAGAGGGCCGCCCGTGCGACGGCCGTGGCGCCGTCCACGTGGTGGTCGCGGTGCCCTTCCCGCATGTGCCACAACTCGTGCCCGAGGATGACGAGTTGCTGCACCGTCTCGGCACGCTCCTCCACGACGACGAGATCGAAGTCGTTGAACTCCATCCACAGGCCGGTGACTTCGATCTCGTCGGGGAAGCGCTCGAAGCGGAGCTGGACGGGTCGGCCGCCCCGCCGCCGGCTCATCTCCTCGCAGAGGGCCTGCGCCAACTCCCGCATGTCGACGGGCGTATCGATCCTTCTCCTGAGCACCCGGCCGAGCTCCACCGCCAGCGCCCGCATCTCGGAACGGGCGCCGCGCGGACGCAGCGCCGTCAGAAACTTTCCGACGGAACCGGCCGGCTTCGCCGTCATCGCTCCGCCTCCTCGCCGTCCAGCAGGACGTGCTGGAACGCGACGATCCGCGCGCCGAGGCGTTCGGGTGTCTCGGGAAGGAGCGACGGGGACTCACTCACCAAAGGTCTCCCGACAGTTGACTCATCAAGTTGTGACGCGAGGCCGACACTACGTGTCCGGGTCCGTCCACGCCACGGTTCATGAACGATCGTTCCCGGTTTCGGAACGATCCTTACGACGCCTGCTCTCCCCCTCCACGTCCTCGGCGCGAACGGGTGGCCGACCGCCCGGTTCGGAAGCCTCATCGTGTAGGAAGAGCCTGTCCCTCCCGGTGAAGTCCTCTCGGCAAGGAGTCCCCGTGTTCTCCCTCTTCCCGGCCCTGGTGGGCGGTTCGGTCGCGGACCGGTCCGCGCTGCGCTTCGGCGATCGGTCCCTGACGTACGCGGAACTGGCCGCATCGGCGGGAGCGCTGGCCACACGGCTCGACGGTGCCGGGAGGGTCGCCGTCTGGGCGACGCCGACCCTGGAGACGGCCGTCGGTGTCGTCGCCGCGCTGCTCGCCGGGGTGCCGGCCGTACCGCTGAACCCGAAGTCGGGGGAGGCGGAACTCGGCCACATCCTCGGCGACAGCGCGCCGTCCCTGGTGCTCGCGGCCAGGGGCGACCGGCTTCCCGGTCCGCTCGGGGCGCTGGAACGTATCGATGTCGAGGCTGCGGTCCAGGTCGCGGTCCCGGTCGATGTCGAGGTCTCCGGCACGGAAACGGGCGGCGCGGTCACCGACCCCGACGCCCCCGCCCTGGTCGTCTACACCTCCGGCACCACCGGTCCGCCCAAGGGCGCGGTCATCCCGCGCCGGGCCGTCGCCGCCACCCTGGACGCGCTGGCCGACGCCTGGCAGTGGACCGGCGACGACGTGCTGGTGCACGGCCTGCCCCTGTTCCATGTGCACGGGCTGATCATCGGCATCCTGGGCCCGCTGCGGCGCGGCGGGTCCGTACGGCACCTGGGACGGTTCAGCGCGGAGGGCGTGGCGCGGGAGCTGAACGCCGGGGCGACGATGCTGTTCGGGGTGCCGACGATGTACCACCGGCTCGCCGAGACGCTCGCCGAGGACCCCGGGCTCGCCAAGGCGCTGGGCGGGGCGCGGCTGCTCGTGTCCGGCTCCGCCGCGCTGCCCCTGCACGACCACGAGCGGATCACGGCCGCGACGGGACGCGGGGTGGTCGAGCGGTACGGCATGACGGAGACCCTGATGAACACCAGCGTGCGGGCGGACGGGAAGGTCCGGCCCGGCACCGTCGGCGTGCCGCTGCCCGGTGTCGGCCTGCGGCTCGTCGAGGAGGACGGGACGACGATCGCCGGGTACGAGGCCGACGGCACCCCGACCGGCGCGTACGACGGCGAGAGCGTCGGCGAGATCCAGGTGCGAGGGCCGAACCTCTTCACCGAGTACCTGAACCGGCCGGACGCCACCGCCGCCGCGTACACCGCGGACGGCTGGTTCCGTACCGGTGACATGGCGGTCCTCGATCCCGACGGCTCGGTCCGGATCGTCGGCCGCAAGGCCACCGACCTGATCAAGAGCGGCGGTTACAAGATCGGGGCGGGCGAGATCGAGAACGCGCTCCTCGAACACCCCGGGGTGCGCGAGGCCGCCGTCGCCGGGGAGCCGGACGCCGACCTCGGTGAGCGGGTGGTGGCCTGGATCGTCCCCCTCGATCCCCAGGTGCCGCCGTCCGCCGACGAGTTGGCCGACCACGTGGCCCGCCGTCTCGCCCCGCACAAGCGGCCCCGCCGGGTGCGTTTCCTGGACGAGCTGCCCCGCAACGACATGGGCAAGATCCTGAAGCGGGCGCTGCCGCGTGTCTGAACGGATCTCGGCCCGCGAGGCCATCGCCCTGGTCACCGACAGCTTCGCCGAACTCCCCTCCCCCGGCGGGACGTTCCCGCCCGACGGTCCGCTCGCCTGGAAGGGGTACGACGACGCGCGGGCGCGCGCCGCGGCCCGCACCGGTGAGGAGGAGTCCGTCGTCTGCGGCATCGCGACCTTCGGGACGGCGAGCTTCGGCACGACGACCGACGGCAGGGCTCCGCTCGGCCCGGTCACCGGCCTCCTGATCGCCTTCGAGTTCGGCTTCCTCGGCGGCTCCCTCGGCGAACGCACCGGTGACCGCCTGGAGGCGGCCTACGACTACGCCCGCACGCACCGGCTGCCCGTCGTCTCGCTCGTCGCCACGGGCGGCAGCCGGATGCAGGAGGGCATGCTCGCCCTCACCCAACTCCAGCGGGTGGCACGGCAGTCGGCGCTCACCCGGGAGGCGGGGCTCGCCCAGATCGCCGTCCTGAGGGACCCGACGACGGGTGGCGGTTGGGCCACGCTCGGCGCGGGCTCCGATGTCACCCTGGCGCTGCCCGGCGCCCAGGTCGCCTTCGCGGGCTCCCGGGTCCGCCCGCCCGGCGCGGACCCGGCCGCTTACACGGCCGAGGCGCAGGTGGCGGCGGGGTCCGTCGACGCCCTCGTACCGCAGGACGGGCTGCGGGAGACGCTCGCCCTGTGGCTGGACCTGCTCACCCGGCCCGCCGCCGGGGCGGCGCCCGTCCCGTCCGCGCTGGGCGACGCGACCGACCTGCCCGCGACCGGCTGGGACGCGGTGGAGCGCGCCCGCTCCCCCGAACGTCCGCGCGCCGACGCCTACTTGGACGCGTACTTCAGCCGCCGGGTGGCGATCGGCGGCGACCGTTGCGGCGGCACCGACGAGGGCATGGTGTGCGGCTTCGGCCGCGCGCGCGACGGGCGGACCGTCGCGTACGCCGCCCAGCGCGGGACCCCGACCCGACCCGCCGGATACCGGACCGCCGCCCGGCTGGTCCGGCTGGCGGGACGGCTCGGCATCCCGGTTCTGACCCTGGTGGACACCCCCGGCGCCGCGAACGACGCGGACGCCGAACGGCAGGGGGCCGGTGCGGCGATCGCGGACCTGTTCGCGGCGCTGGCCACGGCCCGTGTGCCGGTCACCACGCTGGTGATCGGCGAGGGCGGCTCGGGCGGCGCGCTGGCGCTGGCCGCTCCCGGCAACACCTGGGCCACGCCGGACAGTTACTTCTCCGTCATCGCGCCGGAGTCGGCGGCCGCGATCCTCAAGCGGCCCGCGGACGAGGTCCGGGCGACCGCCGCCCAGCTCCGGCTCCGGCCGCAGGACCTGCTGGACCTGGGAGTGATCCGGGGCGTCACGCACCGCCGCCCCGGAGCATGAACGGACGGCGGCCGCCGGTTTCCTCCCTCCCAAGAGGAACCGGCGGCCGCCTGCTCCACGGGCCGCCGCTACGGTGGCGGCCCGGTGACGTGCCGGGCGGCGGGCTCTCCCCCGGGGAACCCGCCGCCCGGCGGCCTGTTACCGGACGCCCACCGCCCGGATGGTCTCCTGGCTGACCGTGCCGCCCCGGTCGTCCCGTGCGGAGGCCCGGAGCGACACGAACCCGGCGTCGCGCGGCACGTTCAGCGTGCCCTTCCAGCGGGCTCGGCCGCCGCCGGTGAGCGGGACGGCCTTCCAGGTCGTCCCGTCGTCGTAGGACACCTCCAGCTTTCCGCCCCCGATGGTGCCGGTGTCGGGCGCGCCCTTCACGTACTCGGCGTAGATGCCGACCTGGACCCGGCCGCCGCGCACATCGCCCGCGAGGTCGGTGTCGACGTCGTAGCCGAGGTTGATGAGCGGGAGGAAGGTGTAGTGGTCCTCGGGGGTGGCCGCCGAGCGGACGGTCCACTCGGTGTGGCCCTTCGTGGAGAGCTTCCAGCGCTCCGGGTCGAGGGTGGTGTCCGTGACGACCTTGTACGTGTGCTCGTCGGCGGGCGCGTCCCAGACGTATCCGGCGGAGCTCTTGCGCCGCCCGAGCAGGACACCGTCCTGGTAGACCTCGGTGAACTGCGTCATCCCGGTGTCGTCGCTCCACACGTCGCCGAAGCCGGTGTGGTCGGGGCCCGAGTCGCCCCAGCCGGGCGTGTTGAACTGGATCACGTTGCCCGCGCGCTGCTGGCCCCAGCCCAGTCCGGTGCCGAGCCAGGGGTGCCAGACGGGCTTGAACCAGTTCAGGGTCTCGTGGGTGCCGCCCCGGTAGGGGACCAGGCCGCTGCGCTCCTCCAGCGTGCCCTCCCCGACGTACGAGGACTCCGTCCAGGTCTGCCCGGGGCCGGTGGAGACGTAGTCGGTGCGCTCGGCCGGGTAGTCGATCCGCTCCTGGAAGCCGAGGCCGATGGGGAACGGCTCGGCGATCGAGTAGCGGAACTCGCTGCCCGAGACGGGCTTCACGGCGTGGAACCTGGCGTCCAGCACGGCCAGTTCACCGCGGTCGGGCGCGTAGGTGAGGTTCCGGTCCGGGATGCCGTTCTTGTAGCCGTGCGAAAGGTCGTACACGTAGGGCGTGTTGAGCGTGCCGGTCATGTCGACGGTCCGGGTCGCGCGCAGCCGTGCCGCGTCCGCCGTGTCGACGGTGGCGATCTGCAGCGGCCGGTTCTCGTTGTCGTCCGTGCCGAACCAGGCGTTGAGGCGTCCCGGAGTGTCGTCGGTGACGAACAGGGCCTTGGCGCCCGCGTCCTGGGCCGCCTGGGCGAGCGCGGCCGGGTCGACGCCGTCGGTGAGCCGGGCGAGGACGGCCTTGCCGCTCACCCCGGTGAACGGCCCGTCCCCGACGTCGACGAGCGGGAGCCTGCTGCGGCCCTCGATCAGGGTGCCGCCCGGCTGGGCGAGCGCCGCCTTGACGCCCGCCACTTCGAGGAGCGGCTTACCGAGCCGCCACACGGTCCGGTAGTCGAAGGTGCCCTCCGTGACCTTCCGGGTCGGCGCGGCGAAGATGCTGTCGTACTTGACGGGTACCTGGACCGCGCCGAAGAGGTCGGAGCCGCCGCCGTTGCGGTCGTACTCCATGAGGAGCTGCCGGGTCTCGGTGCGCCGGTCGACCTTCGCGCCGATCTCCCGCAACGTCCGCCCGTCCAGGGTGACTTCGCGGTCCTGGTCGAGCGTGATCTGGGGTGCGGCGAGGAAGCCGATGCCGAGCGAGTCGGCGCCGTGGCTGCCGCGCACGTCGAGGAACGACGTGAGGCTGTACGTGCCGGGCTTGAGCCGCAGCTTCAGGGTGCCGGAGTCACCGACGGAGGCGGGGTACGCGTCCGCGTCCTGCGCGAGCTGCTGCACCGCGAGGTAGGCCGCGGTCGGGGCGCCGTCCCGGTCCTTCACATGGACCGTGAGCGTGTACCGCTCCTCCTCCTTGACCAGCCCGAACGCGGTGTGCGCGACGGGCGCGCCGGCCACCGACGCCACGATCCGTCCCGAGGTCTCGCCCACCGGCGCCTTCGAGCCGTCGCCGGTGACCGTGGTGGACGCGGTGCCGTGCGCGGGCACCGTGAGCGTGGTGTCGGCGAGGGTGGCGACACCCTCGCCGGCCCCCTCCGCGGCGAGCGTCAACTCCACCGCCGCGTCGGAGGAGTTGGTGTAGGTGAGCGTCCGGGTGACGGGCTTGTCGTCCGCGTAGGGCCAGCTGTAGAAGCCGAGGTCGGCGCTGCCGGTGGCGGTGATCTTCGCGTCGACCGCGTCCGGGACGCTCACCCGGCCCGCGCCCAACTGGTAGGCGGAGGCGTCGAGTTGCTTCGAGGTCGACATCAGCGCGTCCTTGAGCCGGGCGCCGGTCCAGTCGGGGTGCTCCTGGGCGAGCAGCGCGGCCACGCCTGCGACGTGCGGTGTCGCCATCGACGTACCGCTCATGGAGGTGTAGTAGCCGCTGCCGCTCACGAGCTGGGAGCGGGCGGCGAGGATGCCGACGCCGGGCGCGGAGAGGTCGGGCTTGAGCGCGTTGTCGCCGTAGCGGGGTCCGGCGCTGGTGAAGTAGGCGGCCGTGTCGGTGGAGTCCACCGCGCCGACGGTCAGGGCGGAGTCGGCGGCGCCGGGCGAGCCGATGGAGGAGGGGGCGCCGGTGTTGCCGGCGGCGATGACGAAGAGGGCGCCGGTCTCCTTCGAGAGGGTGTCGACGGCCGCGGCCATGGGGTCGGTGCCGTCGCTGGGCTCGGACGAGCCGAGGCTCATCGAGATCACCTTGGCGTGCACATCGCGGGCGGCCCACTCCATGCCGGCGATGATCTGCGACTCGCTGCCCGAACCCTGGTCGCTGAGCACCTTGCCGACGGCGAGCGTGGCCTCGGGCGCGACGCCCTTCTCCTTGCCGTCGGAGGCGGCGCCGTCCCCGCCGATGGTGGAGGTGACGTGCGTGCCGTGCCCGTTGCGGTCGGCGACCTCCTGTCCGTCGATGAAGCTCTTGGTCTGTGTCACCCGGCCGGCCAGATCGGGGTGACTCGTGTCGACGCCGGTGTCGAGGACGGCGACGGTCACGCCCTTGCCGGTGAGCCCGGCCTCCCAGGCCTTCGGGGTGCCGATCTGCGCGTTGCTCTGGGCCATGTCGGCCTTGACGCGCCCGTCGAGCCAGACCTTGCCGATCCCCGCCTGACGGGTCATCGCCTTCCAGAAGGTCCGGCCCTTGTCCGCGTCGAGGGCCGCGCCGCGGATGCTCGGCAGCGAACGCGTCCGTTCGGCCCCGCCGGGGGTCGTCGCGCGTGCCTTCGGGTCGTACGTGACGATCAGCGGCAGCTCGCCCGTCCGCTGGTCGGTCAGCCCCTGCCGTATCAGCTCGCTCACGTCGAACAGCCGCCGGTCGAGGGTGCCGGCCCGCAGATACGGCAGCGCCTCGTCCGGTACGACGGTGACGGCGCCGTCGGCGACCTGGGTGCGCACGGCTCCGGTGGCGCCGCGGGGGCGCACGACGGAGACGGTCTTCTTTCCGCCGCCGACGTCGGTGACGGTCACCTTGTCGCCGGTCACGAGGGTGACGGTGTGGGCGGCAAGGGCGGCTCGCGTCGACGCCGGGGTGCCGGTGTCTCCGGTGTCCGCGGCGCCTGCCGTGGCGAGCGCGCCCGCCCGTCCCATGGGCAGCAGGGCGAGCACGAGCCCGGCCGACAGCAGTGCCGCCGGACGTCTCAGTGGTCCTCTGGTCATTGTGCCCTCTCTTCGTCGGCCGACCCGCGCCGGGCAGGGGTGGCGCCCGGCGCTTGCGAAGAGTGTCAGGGGGCTTGTGTTGCGGGGGCGTTGACGGAACCTGGCGGGAAGGCGCCCTGGCGGCTTCCCGCCAGGACAGGTGGGTACGAGCAGCAGAAACCGGGACAGTCCCAACTGCCGTCCGGAACAATGTCGGTGCTCGGACGTCAGGGACAACGGGGGTGCGCCATGGACGGTTTGGTGGAGTTCAAGACCGATGACGGGGCACTGGTCGTCGTGGAGGCGGTGGACGACGGGTCCGGCTCCCGGCTCGTGGCCCGCGACGACGGCACGGTGCAGGCCACGCGCACCTTCGAGGGCGCCCTGGAGGGCGTGCGGGCCGCCGCGCACTCGGCGCTGCGGGTGTTCCGCGACGGGAGCCTGCGGCCCGACTCCGTCGAGATCGAGTTCGGGGTCAAACTCACCGCCGAGGCGGGCGCGTTCATCGCGAAGAGCGCGGTCGAGGGCCATCTGGTCGTCAAGCTCTCGTGGGCGCCGGGAGAGTCCGGGCGGGACAGCTCCCGGCCCACCCCTGACTCGGCCCCTGGAGACGAGCCCGGGGCGGGCGGCACGCCCGTCGGGCCCGGGGCCACACCCGACGGGCCCGGGGCCACACCCGACGGGCCCGGGGCCACACCCGACGGGCCCGGGGCCACACCCGACGGGCCCGGGGCCACACCCGACGGGCCCGGGACCACACCCGACGGGCCCGGGACCACACCCGACGGGCCCGGGACCACACCCGACGGGCCCGGGACCACACCCGACGGGCCCGGGGCCACACCCGTCGGGCCCGGGGCCACGCCCGGGATCGGGCCGGCAGCCGGGACCGGGGTCAGACCCGGCAACGGCGGCGCGTCCGGGAACAGGCCCGGAATACCGTCCATACCCCCTGCGTCCGGGCCGGAGGCCGGGACCGGGGCCATGTCCCGGAGCGGGGCCGGCGGGGCCGTGCCCGGAACCGGCGGCACGCCCGGAATGGGTGTCCCGCCGGAGACCCGGACCGGGCCCGGGACTCCCCCTGCCTCCGGGCCGGAGACCGGTGCGCCCGGGACCGCCGTGCGGTCATGAACAGCGCCTCCTGGCAGGCCAGGATCACCTGTGGGCGGGAGACGGGCGCGGGCTTCCTCGTCACCGAGCGGCATGTGCTGACCTGCGCCCATGTGGTGGCGCGCAGCGGGACCGCGCAGGTGAGCGTCTCCTTCGCCCGGGAGGAAAACGCCCTGCCCGCGAAGGTGGTGGCGCACGGCGGCTGGGACGGTCACGACACCGACCCCGGCGATGTCGCCGTCCTCGAACTCGACCGTTCCGTACCGCTGGAGCCCGCCGAGTTCGCGGCGCCGTCGGACGCCTACGGCGATCCGCCGCGCAGACTGGTGGCGTACGGCTTCCCCAAGCGCTACGAGGAGGGGACCCTCGCCGAATACCGGGCCACCGCGGCCCAGTTGATCGCGGACGAGTGGGTCCAGCTGGAGGCCTGGGCGGCGCACGGACAGCCGCTCGCGCCCGGTTTCAGCGGCGCCGCGGTGACCCTCGCGGACTCCGGACGGGTGGTGGGCATGGTGTCCGCCGCCGCACGGGACGCGGGGATCCGCAACGGACGGATGCTGCCCGCGCACGTCATGGCCCGCTACTGGCCGCGGCTCGGCGAGCTGATACCGACACCGGAGTACGGGCGGGTGGACAAGGAGCGGCTGCGCGAGCTGGTGCTGGCGCGGGGGCCGGAGTTCGACGGGCGGCCCGAGTGCAGCCCGGAGCGACTGTACGGCGACGCCGTGGGCCCGTTCGGACCGCCGCTGCCGGGGCGGCGGTTCCGGTCACTGTGGGACGCGGCCTGGTATCTGCTCTCCGAGGTGCCCGACACCGGTGCCGTCGTCCGGTTCGCCGCGCGGCTCGCCGATTTCACCGAGGACGCGCCGACGCGGGGCGCGTTACGGGCCTGGCCGTCCCGGGCGTACGGCCGGCGCCCCCGGCCGCCCATGGACCCCGCGGTCCGGTCCCCGGCCGGGACGCAGCCCTGGTCGCCGATCCTGGTGGAGATCGCGCCCAGCGGTTCGGGCGACCACCAGTTCCTCGTCGAGGTCTCCGCGTACAACGGCCGGCACCGCCGTGTCGTCGGCTCGCGCGCCCTGCCCGCCGACCGGGTGCGCGGTTACGCACTGGAGCGCATCGACGAGGCGTACCACGAACTGGAGCCTGGGGCGCGCGAGTTGATCGCGTTCGTGCTTCCGCGCCGCTGGCTCAACACCGATGTGGCGCACTGGCAGCGCAGCGCCGACGACGACAGCCCGCTCGGCTCCTTCGCGCCGCTCGTGGTGATGGACCTGGAGCGGCGGCGCAGCGGAGGCCTCCAGCACAAGCTGCTGCAGAAGTGGCAGCGGCTGGAGGGGCGGTCCGCGCCACGGCTGCACCGCATCGGCTGCGGGGCGCTCGGCCAGGATCCGGTACGGCTGACCATCGGGCTGCGGCGCGGCGCCGACATGGTGGGCTTCGCCTCCCCGCCGCGCGCCGAGGGCACCCGCCGGCTGTTCCAGGCGAGCCTCAACGCGGCGGTCCCGGTGATGCTCTGGCCGCGCAGCGGCTGCCGCGGCGAACAGCGGGGCGGGGCGCACGAGGACTGCACGGGGGCGGCGTTCCTGGACCGTCTCGCCGTCCATCTCGCGGATCTCCCGCCCTCGGACCTCCCCTCGCACATACACGAGTTGCGCGAGACGGCGTACGCGGACGACGGTCCCGAACCGCACTGGGCGAACGACCTGGCGCTGCTCTGGGAGGACCCCAGATGCCTCCCCGACCCGGTCGGCTATCTGCACTCACCCGTGGGCTGAGCACCCGGGGTCCGCGCGGAGACCGGCACGCGAGCACGCGAGCACGCGAGAAACGAAAGAGGAGAGCGCATGTCCCTGTGGCCCGTCTACACGGGTGGGAGCGAGCCCCACGACGGTATCGCCGAGTTGCCCGCGCCGCCGCCGTGGCGCGATTTCGACGGCGGTCCCGAGCTGGAGACTCCCGCCGAGGACGGCGACACCTCAACGGCCTCCCCCGACCGCAGGCATCGCGCCCGCACCTACCGGGCGACCGACCGGGCCGTCCAGCTCGTGAACGCGGCGCTGTACCTGCGCCGCCCGCTGCTGGTGACGGGTCCGCCGGGAAGCGGGAAGTCCTCCCTCGCGTACGCGGTGGCTCGGGAGTTGCGGCTCGGTCCGGTGCTGCGCTGGAACATCACCAGCCGCACCACGCTGCACGACGGCCTCTACCAGTACGACCCGCTGTCCCGGCTGTACGCCGCCGGCCGTGCCGCCGCGCACGAGATCCCGGTCGGCGGCGATCTGCAGGACCATCTGCGGCTCGGCCCGCTCGGCACGTCCCTGCTCCCCTACCGGCGCCCCCGGGCCCTGCTCATCGACGAGATCGACAAGAGCGACCTCGATCTGCCGAACGACCTGCTGAACATCCTGGAGGAGGGCGAGTTCGAGATCCCGGAGCTGGTCCGGTCGGCCCGCCACACCCCGGCGGCCGAGGTGATGGTGGCCGGCACGGACGAGCGGATCACCGTCTCCCGGGGCCGGGTGCGCTGCCGCGCCTTCCCCTTCGTCGTCCTGACCAGCAACGGCGAGCGCGAGTTCCCGCCCGCCTTCCTGCGCCGGTGCGTCCGGCTCGAACTCCACCAGCCGCGCGACGCCCACCTGGAGAGCATCGTCCGCGCCCATCTCGGCGAGCCCGACGCCTACGCCCGCGAGCTGATCGCCCGCTTCCTCTCCCGGGGCACCGGGGGCGAACTCGCCACGGACCAACTCCTGAACGCCCTCTACCTGACCGGTACGGCGGGCATCGACGCGGCATCGCGCGACGATCTCGCCGAGCAGCTGATGCCCTACCTCAGCAGCACACGGGACGACGATGAGTTCTGAGGCCCCGGACACTCCCGAGCACCGGGTCCCGGACGCCCCCGAGAACCCGGTCACGGGCACGGCCGCGCACCGGGTCCCGGAGGCTCCCGGGAATCCGGTCCCGGGCGCTCCCGCGCATCCGGTCCCGGACGCCGGGCCGGACCCGGGTCCGGCCCTGCTCGCCGCGTTGCTGGGGCGGGTCGGTGGCGGGGAGACGCCGACCTCCGTGGAACTGGCCGAACTGCTGTGGCTCGCGGGGCACATCGAAGAGCCGGCGGTCGTGGCACCCGGCCCGCCCCGGCCCGGCGGGCGCCCCGCCTCAGCGCGTACGCCCCCGGAGGCCCCCGCGCGGACGGACGTGCCCCCGGACCCGCCCCCCGGGGACCCGCCCGCCGGTCCGGACCGTCCGGGCGACGGTCGCGTCCCCCTGCGCCTGCCCGGCTCCGGCTCCCCCGACCGGGACGCGACCGGCACCGGCCGGGACGCGGCGGACGACGGCCCGACGAACACGCCGCACACCACGCTCCTCGCCCCCGCTCCGCCGATGCTGCCCCACCCGCTCGCGCTGCAGCGCACCCTGCGTCCGCTCAAGCGCCGGGTGCCCGCGCCCGCCGGCCACACCCTGGACGAGGAGGCGACCGCCCACCGGATCGCGCGGCTCGGCGCGGCACCCCAGTGGTGGCTGCCGGTGCTGCGCCCGGCCACCGAGCGCTGGCTGACCCTGCATCTCGTGCACGACACCGGGCCCACGATGCCCGTCTGGCGCCCGCTCGTCCGCGAACTGCACACCGTGCTCGCCCAGTCGGGCGTCTTCCGCACGGTGGAGCTGCACCAGCTCACCGCCGGGGGGACCGTACGACGGCCCGGCTCGCAGGAGTCGTACGCGGACGGCCGTACGGTCACCCTGCTGGTCAGCGACTGCATGGGAGCGCAGTGGCGGGGCGGCCCGGCGGGCACCCGCTGGTACCGCACGCTGCGCCGCTGGGCGGCCCGGATGCCCGTCGCCGTGCTGCAGCCGCTGCCCGAGCGGCTGTGGCGCACCACGGCCCTGCCCGCGACGACCGCGCGTCTCACCGCTCCCTGGCCCGCCGCCCCCAACTCCGCCTACACCGTGGACTCCTGCCTCTCGGACGACCTGCCCGGCACCGGTCCCGCGCTCGCGCTGCCCGTCCTGGAGCCGGCCGCCCGCTGGCTGGCGAACTGGTCCTCGCTGGTGGCCGGCGGCGGCCGGCTCCCGGGCTCGGTGGCGATGCTGGACACGGCTCCGGTACCCGCCCCGCTCGACGAGCACGGCCGCGGCGACGTCGAGCGGCTCTCCGCCGAGGAGCTCGTCCTGCGGTTCCGCTCCACGGCCTCCCCCGAGGCGTTCCGGCTCGCCGGTCATCTCGCCGTGGGACGGCCGGAGCTGCCCGTGATGCGGCTGGTGCACGCCGCGATCGAGCGGAGCCCCCGGCCGCAGCATCTCGCCGAGGTGATCCTCAGCGGTCTCCTCAGCGCCGGCCGGCCGGGCCCGCCCGGCTCGTACGCCTTCCGGCCCGGGGTGCGCGAACTCCTGCTGCGCACGCTGCCGCGCACCGCGCACGGCCGTACCAGCGAACTCCTGGGCAGGGTCGGCGCGTTGATCGACGCGCGGGCCGGGGTGGCCGCCGGGGAGTTCCCCGTGGTCGCCCCCGGCCCCGGAGACGCGACGGCCGACGGCGAGGAGTTCGCCTCGGTGCGCGAGGAGAGCGTCCGACGGCTGGGGGGCGGGGCGGCGCCCCGGACCGGGGGGCTGGTGCTCGGCCGGTACCGGCTGGTGCGACGGCTTGGCCGGGGCGGGCAGTTGATGCTGTCCGAGGACACGCGGAGCGGCCGGAACGTGGTGGTGCACGCCTACGCGCCGAGCGCGCACGAAGGGTTCCTCGATGACGCCGCCGCACTCGCCGGTGTCGGGCATCCCAACGTCCTCACGGTGCACGACTTCGGCATCGAGGAGAACGTCCCGTACCTGGTCTCGGAGTTCACCGAGGGACTCACCGTGGCGGAACTCACCGCGGAGGGCGGCTTCGCCCTGCCCTTCTCGCTGCTCGCCCCCGTGGCCCAGCAGCTCGCACGCGGTCTCAGGGCCGTGCACGAGCGGGGCGTCACGCACGGCAGGCTCACACCGAACGGCCTGATCGTCCGGCCGGACGGCGGCTTGAAGATCACCCACTTCGCACTGGGGACCGGCCGGGACCGCGACCCGTCCCAGGATCTGCACGGTTTCGGCAGCCTGCTGCGGGAACTGACCAACGGAGCCGGATCCGGTGAACTCAACGCGGTACCCAGCGAGTTCAGGGCCCTGATGTCCGACATCCTCAATCCGCTGACCTCCTCGGACCCGCAGGCCCAGCGACGCGGCATGGATCTCTTCTTCACCCCGTCCTTCGCCCAGGCCCTGGAAGCCGCCGAGGCCGCACGCCACCGGTACCGCATCCTGGGACGGGTACGGATCACCCGGGGCGACCGCACCGTCCGTACGCTCTCGCCCCGGCAGCAGGCCCTGGTGTGCATGCTGCTCCTGCGCCGCGGCCGGCCCGCGACGCACGCCGAGCTGACCGAGGGGCTGTGGGAAGGGCGGGCCCCGCAGCGGGCGGCGCGCCTGCTTGCCACGGACGCGGCTGCCGTCCGCGAGGCCCTCGGCCCCGGCGTCCTGGCCCGTACCGCGGACGGTTACGCCCTGCACGCCGACCCCGACTGCGTCGACCTCGCGCTGTGCGAGGATCTCGTCGCCCGCGCGAAGGCCCACCGGAACGCCGGGGACCCGCAGGCCGCCGGCGCGTGCCTCCGGCGGGCTCTCGACCTGTGGGCCGGTGACCCGGTGTACGACGTTCCCGGCCCCGCCGCCGAGGCGGCCCGCGGACGGCTTCGCGCCCTGCGCCTGAACCTCTGTGCCACCCGTGCCGAACTCGACCTGGAGAGCGGCGATTTCAGTCGCGCGGCGAGCGACCTCGGGGAACTCCTGCGGTCCCACCCCCGGCGCGAGGACTTCCGGCGGCTGCACATCCTCGCGCTCAAGGGCCAGGGCCGCGTCGCCGAGGCCATCGAGTCGTACCGGGCGTACGAGGAGCTCCGGGCGACCGGCGAGCCGGACCCCGCCCTGCTGGAGCTGTACCGCGAACTGCGCTCCGCGCCCGAACGCGGCAGCCCGATCATCGCCGTCGAGTACGGCGCGGACTCCGTCGAGGATCCGCACACGCACAGCGTGCTCGGCCGGACGCTGGCCTGGCTGCTCTCCCTGAGCGACATGGCGCCGAACGAGTACGAACTCCTCGGCCGCGACAACGGCTACGTCGTGATCACCGTGCCCGACGCCTCCGTACTGACCGCGCTGAACGTGGTGGTGCGTGAACTGCCGGGCGCGCTGCTGGAGTTGGATGAGCCTCCGAGAATCCGGGTGACGTTCTGGCACACCGCGCTGTTCGCCCGCGCGGGCAGCCCGACCGTGCCGCCCGACCTCCGGCCCGGCCTGGACCGCCCCGAGGCGGACATCATGGTCGTGCTCTCGCCCGTTCTGTACGAGGAGTTGATGAGCGGCGGCGGCACCACGCCGTCCCCGGACCGCTTCCACCCGCTGCACCGGCGGCCCCCGTCAGAAGGCCGGGCCGACGTCAGGGCGGACGGCCCGGACGCCTGGTACTGCACCCTGGACCTCCCCGAGCGTCTCCCGGAACTCGAACCGGTTCGACGCGACCTGGTCCGGGGCCCGTTCACCACCCGGGACCTCACCCGGCTCCGGGGCGCGGAGCAGGGTCGCACCGCCGTGGTGCACACGGACCCCGACACCTCGCTGACGCTCCTCGACCTCGACCGGCCGCGGGGCAAGCGTCCGCCGCGCTCCCTCATCACGTACTACGAGGTCGACCTCACCACCCATGGCGCCGCGCACGAACTGCGTCTGCCGAGCTCCGGGGGCAGTTCGTTCGCCGCCTCGGTGGAACTGTCCTGGCACGTGGACGACCCGGTGGCCTTCGTGCGCGACGAGACCCACGACGTGTCGAGGCTGCTCCTCGACCATCTCGTCAAGGAGGCGGGGCGCATCACCCGCCGTCACCCGCTGCGCCGCGCGGGCGCGGCCCAGCGCGCCGTGCACGAGGGGCTGCGCCGCTGGCCGGTGCCGGGCCTTTCGGTGGCCTGCTCGGTACGACTCCGCGAGAGCGCATCGCTCCCCCCGGCCCGGACGCCGCCCCCGTCGGACACCTCCGTACAGCGAGAATCCGCTGAACGGGGGTCCGGGGAGCGAGAATCCGCTGAACGGGGGTCCGGGGAGCGAGCATCCACGGAGCGGGACTCCGGGGAGCCGGGGTCCGGGGAGCGGGACTCCGGGGAGCAGAGGTCTGGGAAGCCTGGGTCCGGGGAGCAGGGGTCTGGGGACGGGGACTCCGTGGACGGGAATCCGTAGACGGGGAGCCGGTAGACGGGGAGTCCGTGGAGCACGGTTGGCCCGTGAGCCCGGGGGCACCCCGCCCGGCCCTCCAAAAGGGGCGCCCCGCGCCCCACGCGCGCAGGATACGAGAGAGGACCGCCGCCCGGCGGAGCCCCACGGTCTGCGCTCTCGGGAGGACCTGCCATGACCGCCAGTCTGGAGCAGCTTCGCCGCTGTCACTTCGCCGTCGACATGGGCGCGGCGCGGACCCGTGTATGGGTGCGGGGCGCGGGCCTGGTCGTCGACCAGCCGAGCGTCGCGGCGATCAACACGAAGACCGGCGCGCTGATCGCGGTGGGGGAGTTCGCGGAGCGGATGACGGGCCGCACCCCCGAGTACATCCGGGTGGTGCGCCCGGTGTCCGGCGGCACCGTCGTCGACATCGACATGGCCCAGCGGATGCTGCGTCAGCTCCTGGGGGACAAGGTCCGCCGCACCCTGCGCCGCAAGCCCCGGCTGCGGGCCGCGGCCTGCACCCCGCACGACGCGGGCCCGCTCGCCCAGCGCGCCACGATCGAGACGCTGGTCGGGCTCGGGGCGCGGCGGGTCGAGCTCGTCGACACGCTCATCGCGGCGGCGGTCGGCTGCGGGCTGCCCGTCGAGCGGCCCGAGGCCACCATGATCATGGTGTGCGGGGCCGCCGCGACCCAGCTCGCCGTGCTGTCGCTGGGCTCGATCGTCACCGCCGAGCGCATCCCGGTCGGCGGCGAGGCCGTCGACCACGCGATCGTGCAGCACCTGCGCCACCAGCACGAGCTGATGCTGCCGAGTCAGGCCGTACGGCCCCTGCAGCTCGCCCTCTCCGGCAACGGGCTCACCCCGCACGGCCCGGCCCTGACCGAGATCCACGGGCGGGACGTGGCGACCGGCCTGGCCCGTTCCGTGCAGGTCGACACCGCCGCCGTACGCCTGGCGATCGAGACGCCGCTGACCGCCGTACTGGACGGCATCGGCAAGGTGCTGCGGTCCTGCCCGCCCGATCTGGTGGCCGACCTCGCCGACCGCGGGATCATGATGGTGGGCGGCAGCGCGCTGCTTCCCGGGCTCGACCAGATGCTGCGGCAGGCGACCGGTGTGCCCGTCCACATCGCCGAGCGGCCCGACGTCTGCGCCGTACAGGGCCTCGGTTACATGCTGGAGGGCAAGATCGAGCCGATGATCCTGGACCCGCTGGCGAACTGACCTCCAGGTCCAGGCGTCCGAGGGCCTCGTATGACCGATCCCGTGCCCGGACTCCCGCCCCTCCTCGAAGCGGTTCTCAGCGTCGGCACCGAGCTCGAACTGCGCGGCACCCTCCAGCGGATCGTGGACGCCGCCGCCGAGTTGACGGGGGCCCGGTACGCGGCCCTGCGGATGGCGGACCCGGGACGGGACGGACTGGTACGGATCCGCACGGCGGAGCCGCACGGTACGGAGCCGCCGCACACGGAGGGACCGCGCGCGGAAGAGCCGCACACGGAGGAGACGCCCGCGAAGGGGGCGCCCGCGGCTCAGCCCGGCCCTCGCTCCAGGTCCTCCGGGTCTTCCGAGTCCCCCGAGGCCGCCGAGGCCGCCGAGGCCGCCGAGGCCACCGAGGCCACCGAGGCCACCGAGGCCACCGAGGCCACCGAGGCCACCGAGGCCCCCAAAGCGACCAAGGCCCCTGAGACCCCCGGGGTCCCCGAGTCCCCCGGGACCCCCGAGGCCGGCCTCTGCCTGGACGTCCCCATCCGGGTCGAGGACGAGGTGTTCGGCAACCTCTACCTCGCGGACAAGTCCACCGGGCCCGTCACCCGTGAGGACGAACAACTCGTGCGCCTGCTCGCCACGCAGGCCGGTATCGCGATCGCCAACGCCCGGCTGTACGAGACGGCCCGGCAGCGGGAACGCTGGATCGAGGGCGCCGCGGCCGTCACCACCGCCCTGCTCAGCGGGGGGACCGACGCCGACGCGCTGCTGACGGTCGCCGAACGCGCCAGGATCCTCGCGGGCGCCTCCGCGGGCGTCATCCTCAAGCCCACGGACGAGGGCGGCATGGAGATCGTGGTCGTCTCCACCCACGAGGACCCCGCCGGGATCGTGGGCACCACCATCGCGCCCGGCAGCCCCGTCCTCGAACAACTCCTGGGCGGGGAACCGTTGTTCATCGAGGACTCGGCGACCGACCCGCGGATGACGACCCCCGTACGGTCCCGGTACGGGCCGACCATGATGCTGCCCCTGCAGACCGAGGGCCGTCTCATCGGCACGCTGGCCCTGCCGCGCGGACGCGGGGACCGCCCGTACACGGAGGTCGAACGTCTGCTGGCCACCCAGTTCGCCTCGCAGGCCGCGCTCGCCCTCGTCCTCGCCGACGCGCGGCACAGCCGTGAGCTCCTCGCGGTGTACGAGGACCGCGACCGCATCGCCCGCGACCTGCACGATCTGGTCGTACAGCGCCTGTTCGCGACCGGCATGATGCTGGAGTCCACCCTGCGCAGGAACGAGGGGCGCAGGAACGACGGGGGCGGCGACAGCGGGGCCGGTGACAGCGGGGCCGGTGACGGTGAGGCCGGTGACGACGGGGCCGAGGAGGTGTCCGCGGCCATCGGCCGGGCGGTCGACGAACTGGAGGCCACGGTCCAGGAGGTGCGCACGGCGATCTTCGCACTGCAGCAGCCGCCCGCCGACGCCCCCACCACCTTCCGCGGCAAGGTGCTGCGCGAGACGGCCGGCGCGGCGGCGGTCCTCGGCATCCAGCCGTCCACCCGATTCACGGGTCCGGTGGAGAACAGACTCGGCGAGCCGGTGGCCGGGCAACTGCTCGCCGTGCTGCGGCGCGCACTGGCCGCCGCGTCCCGGCGCCCCGGGGTGTCGCGGATCGAGGTCGCCGTCGATGTGACGGTGCCCCTGCCGGACGGCCGCCCCGGCGTCCGGCTGACCGTCCACGACGACGGAGACCCGAACGGCACCGCGGCGGACGCCGGCCGCACCGGCGCGGGCGACGACGACTCGGGCGACGACGACTCCGGCAACGCCGGTACGAGCGTCACCTGGCAGTCCCCGCTGTAGCGGCCGGGCGGTCAACAGCGTGAACGGCAAACACGCTTGACGCTTCCTCAGGCTCTCCGTAGCCTCCCCCTCGATATCTGTACGTGACCAGGATTCATATCCACGAATACCGAGAACGGGTGGGACGGACATGGGCGGACGGCGTGTGGTGGTGTCCGGCGGCGGTACGGGGATCGGCCTGGCGACGGCGGAGGTGTTCGCCGCGGACGGAGACCGGGTGGTGCTCCTCGGCCGTCGCGAGGACGTCCTGCGCAAGGCCGCCGACGGACTGAACGAGCGCTACGGGCAGGCGACCGCGTCCTGGCACGCGGCGGATCTGGCCGACCCCGAACAGGTCGACGCGGCAAGGGAGTTCATCGTCGCGGACGACACCCCGGTGGACGTCCTGGTCGCCAACGCGGGCGGAAACGCCTCGGTGCCGCACGACGGCAGCCTGGCCTCCGTCGCCGACAGCTACCGGCGCAACTTCGACGCCAACGTCCTGACCGCCGTCCTGCTCACCGAGGCCCTGCTCCCCCGTCTGCGCCGCCCCGGCGGCCGCATCGTGCAGCTCTCCTCGATCGCCTCGCTGCGCGGCCCCGGCGCGTACGGCGGCTCCAAGGGCTGGATCAACACCTACACCTACGATCTCGCGCAGCGCGTCGGCGCCGAGGGCATCACCGTGAACGCGGTCGCTCCCGGCTTCGTCGGCGACACCGAGTTCTTCGGGGACCGCGCCACCCCGGAGTTCGTCGCCGCCCGCGTGTCACAGTCCCTCACCGGACAGCCCGGCCACCCCGCACAGATCGCGGCCGCCGTCCGGTACGTGGCGTCCCCGGAGGCGGCGTACCTGACGGGCCAGCTCCTGCACATCAACGGCGGTGCGGCACTGGGGCGTTAGCCCCGCACGGCCACGCGGCCGGGTCGATCCCGCGAGTCCGCCGTCGCGGGGCCCGGCGACGACGGGAGGGCCCCGAGGGAGTGCTGCGGTACGAGCGGGTCAGTACGGGCGGGTCAGTACGGCAGCAGGCGGCCCGAGGGCGTCCTGCGGTCGATCGGCATCTCGCGCGGAGCGGCGGGCCGACGGTTGACGCGAATCCGGATCTGACGGTTCATGACCCCTCCTCATGACTGATGAGACCAGCGTCCTCGTCGACGCGCATAGACGCATCGTGCCCACGGAGGCACCCCTCCTACCCTCCCAGCAGGATGTTCCGGCGCGGGCCCTCATCCCCTGGCAGGACTCCGGCCCCCGTAGGCTCGGGGCATGACGGGTGCGCGGACGCGGGGGACGGAACGGGGACCGGGTCGGCCGCGCGAGGAGCGGGTCACCGGAGCGGTCCTGAACGCGGTCGTCGACCTGGTCGTCGAGCAGGGCACCGGAGCCCTCACGATGGACGCCGTCGCCGCGCGGGCCGGGGTGAGCAAGCCCGCCATCTACCGGCGCTGGCCCACCAAGCAGGACCTGGTCATCGCCGCCGCCGAGAGCCGCATCGGCGAGCTGTCCGTGCCCGACCTGGGCGACTTCCGCGCCGAGCTGCACGTCGTCCTCACGGCCCGGCTGGAGGCGTACCGGCTGCCGGGCTCGGACCGGTTGATCGCGGGGCTGATCGGAGCGGCGGCCGAGGCGGGCGCAGGCAGGGCGCAGTACGCGCAGTACACCGAGCGGATCACGAGCGAGACCCGACGCATCCTCGAACGCGGTATCGAGCGAGGCGACGTACGCCCCGACACCGACGTCCGGGCCGCGGCCACCCTGGTCGCCGCGCCGCTGCTCTTCCGGCTGATCGGCGAGCAGGAACTGCCCGACACCCGGCTCGTGGAAAACCTGGTGGATCTCGTGTCCCGCGCGGTCGGCTCCGCTTCCTGACCGCCGCGGCCCCGCCGGACCACTCCGCTCAACCCAGCCTCAACCCGCCGGGCCGCCCCGTTCAACCCAGCCTCAACCCGCCGGACCGCCCCGTTCACACCGATCGCACCAGACCCTTGCCACCGCGCACCTCAATAACGATACTTCCGGTAACGAAATCCCGGTTGTCGTTCTGGAGAGCCCATGGACAGCGTCGTCACCCCTCCCGCACCCGTCTTCGACAAGCCTCTGATGCACTACGGGAAGCGCGTGCTGGAGCGCACCGCTCCCGGCGTCGCCCCGGCCGAGTACCGCCTGATGGACATCCGTCCGCTCACCCCGCACATCGGCGCGGAGATCGCCGGCGTCGACCTCTCGCTCCCGATCGGCGAGGAACTCGCCGCGGAGCTGGCGCAGGCGCTGCTGGAATGGAAAGTGATCTTCTTCCGCGACCAGCACGCCTTCGACCCGGACTCGCAGCTCGCGCTCGCCGGGGTGTGGGGAGCGCCGGAGCCCAACCCGTTCTTCCCGACCGGCGACACGGCCGGCGTCTCGCGCCTGGCCAAGGACGCCATGGCCATGGGCACGGAGAACATCTGGCACAGCGACCACTCCTTCATGGCCGCACCGGCGCTCGGCTCGGTTTTGCGGGCGGTCGAGGTCCCCGCCGCGGGAGGCGACACCCTCTGGGCGGACATGGCCGCCGCGTACGACAACCTGCCCGAGCGGACGAAGGCCCGTGTCGAGGGGCTCACCGCGGAGCACGACTGGGTCCCGAGCTGGGGCCTGACGATGACGGAGAGCCAGATCGCGGCGCACCGGGAGTCCCTGCCGCCCGTCGAACACCCGGTGGTCGTACGGCACCCGCGCACCGGCCGCAAGCTGCTCTACGTCAACGAGCCCTTCACCACCCGGATCACCGGACTGTCGGACACCGAGAGCCGGGAACTGCTCCACGAACTGGTGCTCCAGGCCCGTATCCCCGAGTACCAGGTCCGCTTCCACTGGCAGCCCGGCTCCGTCGCGATCTGGGACAACATCGCCACGCAGCACTACGCGATCAACGACTACTACCCGCAGCGCCGTGTCATGGAGCGCATCGCGATCGCGGGCGAACCCCTGTCCTGAGGACGTCGGCCGGACATGCCCCGCCCGTTCCCGACCCGCCCGTTCCCGACCCGTCCTCTCCAGCGGAGCCCCTGTGACCGACACCGATGTCGTACCCGCTGCGGCCGCCGGCCGTGCGAAGACACCACCTGACCAGCGCCGCCGTGCGTGGACCGTCACCGCGCTGCTCGTCGTCTTCATGATGGTCAACTTCGCCGACAAGTCCGTACTCGGCCTGGCGGCCGACCCCGTCCGCCGGGACCTCGGCCTGTCCGCGTCCGCCTTCGGGCTGGCCAACAGCGCGTTCTTCCTGCTGTTCTCGGTCTGCGGTGCCGCGGTGGGGCTGCTCGCCGACCGCGTACGGCCCAAGTGGCTGCTGCTCACGATGGCCGTCCTGTGGTCCCTGTCCCAGATTCCGCTGGTCCTGGGCGGAGGGCTCGCCGTGCTCGTCACGTCACGCGTTCTCCTGGGCGCCGCCGAAGGGCCGGCGTTCCCCGTGGCCCAGCAGACCGCCCTCTCCTGGTTCCCCGACCGCCGGCGCAACCTGCCCGGGGCGCTGATCGTGCTGGGCATCACCCTGGGCGTCCTGGTCGCCGCCCCGGTGCTGACCTGGGTCATCCACCAGCACGGCTGGCGCACCGCGGTCGCGGTGGTGGCGATCGCCGGCGCGGTGTGGGCCCTGTTGTGGATCCCCTTCGGCGGGGAGGGGGCGTACGCGGCGGCGCACGACACCGGGACCCCTGCGCCGGTCCCGGCCGACGGACCCGACACCGGTGCGGGCCCCGACGTCGAACGTACGGCCGAGGGAGCCGAGGCGGCGGAGTCCGCAGCCGGGGCGGGTGGCGGCCCGCGCGGAACGCCGTACCGCCGGATCATCGCGACCCGCACCTGGATCGGTGCCACGGCCGCGTACTTCGGCACCTACTGGGTGATCGCCTTCTGCCTGGTCTGGCTCCCGTCCTTCCTGCACGACGGCCTGGGGTACTCATCGGCCGCGTCCGCGCAACTGCTCATGCTGGTCTGGGGACTGAGCGGCGTCGTGGTGCTCGGTCAGGCCGGCCTGACCGGATGGCTGCTGCGCCGCGGGACCACGAGCCGACGGGCACGCGGCGGGGTCGGCGGCATCCTGATGCTCACCGGCGCCGCGGCATGCCTCGCCCTGCCGGTGGCACCGGCCGGCGCCGCGACCGTCGTCCTCCTGGTCGCCGGATTCGGCTGCGCCGGGGCGATGGGCAGCGTCGCCGCCACCACCGTGGCCGAACTGGCCCCGGCCGACCGCCGCGGCGGCGCGCTGGGCATCATGAACGCCGTGGTGACCACCGCGGGTCTGATCGCCCCGACCCTGGTCGGGCACCTCGTGGACACCCACGGGACCGCGGGTTACCGGCAGGCGCTCCTGATCACCGGAGTGCTGCTCCTGCTGGGCGGAACCGCCGCCGTCACGCTGATCGACCCGGCCCGCGACGCCCGCCTGCTGTCCGCCCGCCGCGCCGATCCCCTCGCCGCGGACCACGACACCCCGCTGCAAGCCGCCTGACCCGCACGTGGGTACGTCGGCGCGCGGTACGGCGCGGAACCAGGGGACCGCGCCGTACCCGGAACCCCCGTCCCTCCTCCGGTCCCCCGGCCCGCCGCCCGCTCGCCCGCCCGACGACGCGACGCCTTCCCATCGCCTGCCGTCAGCTCCTCTGTCTCCTCCCTCCCCCTCTCCTCCCTCCCCTATCGCGAGGAACCACGTGAACCCCAGCGCCCTCGACACCTCCTGCCTGGACCGGGCCGTGGCCGAGTTGCGTGGCGATGCCGCGTCCTGGTCGGCCGCCCCGCTCACCGAACGCGTCGCGCTGCTCGAACGGCTGCTGCACCGGGTGGCCTCCGGCGCGGCCGAACTGGCCGCGGCCGGAGCCCGCGCCAAGGGCTACGCTCCCGGCTCCCCGTGGGCCGCCGAGGACTGGATGGGCGGTCCCTGGGCGCTCGCGCAGAACGCCTCGGCGTATCTGCGCGTACTACGGCGACTCGCCGCGGGCCGTGCACCTCTCGCGGCGAAGGCCGTACGGGAGACGGCCGGCCGCACCCGCGTCGACGTGTTCCCCGCGACCGGCTGGGACCGGCTGCTGCTCAACGGCTTCACCGCCCAGGTGTGGATGCGTCCGGGCATCACAGCCGACGAGACACGCGACCGCGCGGCAGGCCCGTACCGGGGCCGGCCGGCGCCCTCGGCCGTGGCCCTGGTGCTCGGTGCCGGCAACGTCGCCGCCATCACCGCGCTCGACATCCTGCACAAGCTCTACGTCGAGGGTCAGGTCGTCGTCGCCAAGATGAACCCCGTCAACGCCTATCTGCGCCCCCACTTCGAGCACGTCTTCGCGGAGTTCGTCGGCCGCGGCTGGGTCCGCTTCGTCGACGGCGGCGCCGCCGAGGGCGGATACCTCGCCCACCACGAGGGCGTCGACACGATCCACGTCACCGGCAGCGACCGTACGCACGACGCGATCGTCTGGGGGACGGAAGAGGACGCCGGGCGGCGGCGACGCGAGGACCGGCCCCTGGTCTCCAAGCCCTTCAGCAGTGAACTCGGCGGGATCAGTCCGTGCGTCGTCGCCCCCGGCCCGTGGAGCGACGCCGACTTCCGCTTCCAGGCCGAGCACATCGTCAGCAGCAAGATGAACAACTCCGGCCACAACTGCATCGCCGGCCAGATCCTCGTCGTACCGCGCGACTGGGACGGCACCGAGAAGCTGCTGAACGAGATCCGCCGGGTGCTGCGCGCGTTGCCGTCCCGCGCCGACTACTACCCCGGGGCCCGTGAACGCCTCGACGCCGTGCTCGCCGCCCACCCTCGGGCGGAGCGGTACGGCGACGGCTGCCGCCTCCTCGTCCCCGACGTCACCGGCCCCGACGACATCCTGGTCACCGACGAGGTGTTCGCCAGCGCGCTCGGTGTCGTACGGCTGCCCGGCGCGACCACGGCCGCGTTCCTCCGCAACGCCGTCGACTTCGCCAACGACAGCCTCCCGGGCACCCTCGGCGCCACCCTCGTCGTGCACCCGAGGACCGAGCGGTCGGACCGGGGAGCGGTGGAGACCGCCATCGCGGACCTGCGCTACGGCACCCTGGGCGTCAACTGCTGGTCCGGGGTCGGCTTCCTGCTCGGCTACACCCCCTGGGGCGCCTTCCCGGGCCACTCCCGGCAGGACATCGGCAGCGGCATCGGCTTCGTGCACAACGCGTTCATGCTCCGGGACGAGGACATCGAGAAGACCGTGCTGCGCGCCCCGTTCACGCCCGCACCGCGTGGTCTGGTCACCGGAGACCCGTCACTGTCCCCGCGCCCCCCGTACTTCGTCACCAACCGCACGGCCCTGGCCACCGTGGAACGCCTCACCCGCTTCACCGCCGCGCCGAGCCCGCTGCGGCTCCCCGCCCTCTTCGCCTCCGCCCTGCGCGGCTAAGGGCTGTCCCGTAATCCCCGGCGGGCGCACGACGACAGCTACGGCACTCCCCCAAGCTCTTCGAGCAGGGGGGACCCCCACGCCGCGTTGTCGGATCGCCCGAATACGCCCAGTATGAGGACGACCCTCCGCCTTGCGATGCACCGCATCTGACGCCGCGCGCTGATCCACCGGGGATTACGGGACAGCCCTTAGACAGCACAGGAGCCCCACCGGCAATCAATCCGGCGGGGCTCCCGCAGTTTCGTCTACTTCTTATACGCCGATTCCTTCGGGGGGCGGCGGTGGGTTTCTCGCCCAGGACTCGGCCGCGCACTCTGTGCAGGCAATTCTGGCTTCATGCGGCCTCCCTCCCTCGCTTCCGAAGTACTCGATGGTCAAGATCCCACGACCGCATTTGGGACAACCGACCTTGGCGCTCGGGTCACGGAGGATCTCCGAGACAGCGGAGATCCACATCCTCGGGTTCACATCAGCCACAACTGCCACCCCAGCTGTCGTATGCCTTGTTCGCGAAGTCGAAGGCCGACTGCGTCTCGCTACTGGCCAGGCCGGCACTGGCGCCACCCGCAACCTGCGAAGTATTGAGGCGGTAGGTCTCATGGAGAACCGTCTTAGCGGTCTCAGCCTGACTACTGAATGCTTCCGGGCCCATCGCGAAGCCGTGCTCGCCAAACAGAGTGAATCCCGAACTTGGCAAACCCGGCTCATAGACAACAGTCACGCCACCCACCTCGACCTGCGCGTACTCGCCTGCCGAATGCGCACTCCTGAGCGTTTCAAATTCCGGCGAATTGTAAATTACCTGCGCCTGATCCGATATCCCCTGATCGATGGGGCCCAGCGATCCACCGGAATTATGGACAAGGATCGGCGTGGTCCCGGCCAGCACATAGTACGTGTGGAGCTGCTGGACGGTGAGGTTGTACATGTCCGCAGCGCCAGGTCGAGCGATGACCTTGTCGATGCGGACGTGGTGGTCGGTGGCGGTGTTGAGGACGTGCCCCGGCTTGAGTTTGCCGGCGGGGGTCCAGATGTGGAGGGTGTCGTCCCAGAAGGGGTGCCGGGACGTGGTGTGGAGCGTCGCTTCGTGACCGTCTGCGCCGCGGATGGTCACATCGACGAGGTCGTCGTCGTGGTGAACCAGCCGAGCCTCGACGCTGCGGGGGCCACGGTACTTACCGGTCGCCGGGTCGGCGCTCTCCACGCGGTCGCCCGGTTTGATCCTGCCGATCGGCTTTGTCTTCCGGTCCGCCATCAGAACCGGCGTGTGCGGATCGAAGCTGCAGAAGGAAATGCCCTCCGCCCCAGCCTCCTCCGCCAAGCCTCCTGCGGCCATCATTCCCATAGCCAGATCACCGAGGGACTGGCACAGGCTCACGGCGTTGCAAGGGTTGCTCGGGACATCCTTGATGTCGTCCCAGTGGTGGTAGAACTCCTGGAATCCCTGGCAGGCGTCGGTCCACAGAGCGTCTTCACCGCTGCACCGCTCACGGAAATAGAGCTCGACATTCCTCAACGGGGAAAGGTCCGAACGGTACGTCCCGTAATTGACCATCATTTTGATGGTGGGCACGGGATGGCCCGAGTTCCAGCTCTTCAGGAGCTTCATCGGCGGCAGGTAGCCCTCGTCACCCGGCGCTTCGTAGCTCGTTCCGTCGTAGTCGGACGACTGGGGGTCGTTGTGCGACTTGTAGGTCCCGTAGGTGCCATTGCTGCCGGAGCAGTAGGAGCTCGGGTAGCAGGATTCGAGGCCGGTCGGGTCGCTGTTGGTGACGGGGTTGTCGCCGGCGTAGGTGTAGCCGCCCAGTTCCTGCGGGTTGGTGGCTTCCAAGATCGGGTCGACGCTGATGAAGCGGCCCAGCGTGGGGTCGTACTTGCGTGCGCCGACGTCGGTGTAGCCGGTGGAGGTGTCCTGGGGTTTGCCGAGGTAGGAATGGGTGGGGTCGGGCCAGGTGGTGGTGTTGGCGCTGGTGCGTGGCTGGCCGTAGGGGGTGTACTGCTGGCGGGCGACCTGCTGGGTGGTGGTGTCCATCGAGAGGGTCGCCGTGCCGTGCGGGTCGTTGAACAGGTACTTCAGACCCCCGCCGGTGAGGCTGGAACGGACGGCCACGGGGGTCCCGGCAGCACCGCCGTGGGAGTAGGTGCGAACAGCGCCCAGAAGGACGTTGGGAGTGACGCTGGTTTTGACGACGATCTGGGTGTCGTCGGCGAAGAGGGTGGTCTGGCCCGGGTCCCGGCGGATGAGCTGCTTGCCGTCGGCGTCGTACAGGTACTTGGTGGTCGTGGGGCTGGAGCCGCCGGTGTCCACCTGGGCCAGGTGGCCCTCGTCGTCCCAGGTCAGGGTCTGGCCCGGTCCGGTGGTGGGGGTGCGGGTGTGCAGGTTGCCGTTCTCGTCGTAGCCGAACGTCGTGGGGTTGGTGCCGCCTGTGGTGGCGGTCAGGGTGTGGGGCTGGGCGCCGGTGGCGTTGCAGTTGGCGGTGCACCCGTTGGCGTAGGTGGTGGTGGCAGTCGTGCCCGAGCTGCCGATGGCGTGGTCGACGCTCTGGTGGCGGTTGCCTATGGCGTCGTAGCTGAAGGACTGCCAGTAGGAGCCGGGCGTTGTGGTGAGCGTGCCTGAAGTGGGCGGGTTGGCGGCGCAGTTGTCTTTGCCGGTCCAGGCGTCGGTGAGCCGGTCCAGGGCGTCGTAGCTGTAGCACTGCTGGTCGGTGACGGTGTTGCCGGTCTCCGACTGCTGGTCGGTGATGGAGGTCGGATTGCCGGAGGCGTCGTAGGCGTACTTGGTGTCATCGACGGTCGGGCCGGGTGCCTGGGTCCGGCTGATGAGGCGTTCGGTCGGCCGGAGGGTCTGGTCGTCGTAGTGGTAGGTGGTCGTGGCCGGGTTGGTCGAGGCGCCCTGGGTGACCTGCGACAGCGCCCCGTAGTCCGTATAGACGGTCCCGTCGACGTAGATGTTGGCGCTGCTGCTGGTTCTCGTGGGGCTGCCCAGTGCGTCGTGCTCGTAGGCGATGGTCTCGTTGTTCAGCCCCTGCGTACGCGGGTCGCTCTGCGTCGCCGGCAGCTGGTCCCTGACGGTGTAGGTGTACGTCGTCGTATAGGTCGACGGCAGCGGCGCCTCGGACGCCGGCAGGGTGATCGTCGTGCCGGTCGGCTTGCCGAGAGTGGTGTAGCCGGTGACGCCGACCGTGTACCCGCCGGTGACACCCTGGACGTAGCGGGTCGACGAGGTCGGCAGGCCGATGCGCTTCGTGTCGTACAGCCAGGACGCGAACCCGAAGTTGGACTTCGACTTGTCGCCACCGGTGAGTTTGCGGCCCAGCAGGTCGTAGGTGTAGTCGAGTTCGATCTGCTTGGCGTCGTCGGTGGTGGACACGAGGTTGCCGGCGTCGTCGTAGCCGTAGCTGCTCTTGCCCGCGTCCGGGTCGTTCTGGGACTTCTTGCGTCCGAGCAGGTCGTAGTCGGATGTCCACACCGTGTGGTCGGGTCCGGTGACCTGGTGCTGCTGGCCCGCCGTCGTGTAGGCGTAGGTCGTGGGTGAGGCGGTGCCGCCGGTGGCGGTGAAGCCGGTGGCCGCGGTCCCGGACAGGGTGGGCGGGGCGGTGTACTGATCGAGTTCGGTGGTCTGGCCGCGCGCGTTGACGACCTTGGAGGAGGCCACGCCGCCCTTGGGAGGCAGGACAGTCGTCTTGTCCCCTGTATAGGCGGTGGTCGTGGCCCAGGTCTTGACTCCGTTGTGTTCCTCGGTGACCAGGTCGGTCCGCCCCAGCCCGTCGTAGTCCGTGACAGTGGTGTCGGGGATGGTCACCTGGGAGACCGGGTACGGGATGCCGCGGGGGCTGCCCGAGACGCTGTAGGCGTTGTTGGTGACAACCGTCCAGCCGTGCGAGTCGTACTGGGTGTCCGAAACCGCGGTGCTTGAGTTCTCCGCCGTCGCCTGTACCTGCAGCGGCCGCAGCATGGCATCGAGCAGCGTCTCGCTGGTCGAGTAACTGCCGTTGTCGAGAAGTGTGTTGGTCGCGACGATCGACGGTGCCGACTGGGACATGCTGTAGGTGTAAGTCGAGTTCGCCGGTGCGCCGTTGGCCTTGATCTCGTTGGGCAGCCACACCCCGGTCATACGGCCGAGCGCGTCGTACGTCAGTGAGGTGAGCAGGCCGGCCGCGTCGGTCTTGGAGGTGGGCAGCACCCGGGCCGGGTCCAGGGTGCTGGTGACGAGTTGGCAGTCCTTGGATGACACGGTGACCGCGGAGCAGTCCACGCCGGGCGTGACCTGGGTGATGGTCGTGCTGCTGGTGGGCGGCGCGCCGCTGGCGGGAGCGTAGGAGGTGAAGGCTGTCTGAGCCAGGCTCTTTCCGTCCGGCGAGGTGGAGTTGGGAGTCCGGGTGACCTTGGTCGCGCGACCGTAGGAGTCGTACCCGGTGGCGGCCTGATCGACGAAAGCGGTCGCCGTGGCGCCGCTTGCGGCGGATGCCGCTTGGACGAGGGTGGCGTCACCGGCCTTGGGCAGGGCCGGATTCTTCTGCCCGTCACCGTCGTAGGCGAAGCCGTTGGTGTCGTAGGAGGTGCGGGTGTCGGAGATCAGGGTGCCGCTGGGCGTGGCACCGGCGCTCGAGCAGTCCTGGGCCGTGGTGATGACCTCGGCCGGCAGTACCACGGTGTCCGCGCTGCCGGTGAGGTAGCGGGTGTAGGCGCACTTGGCGACGTTGTCGCTGTCGGCGGTCTCACCGCGGTCGTCGGCCTGCACGGGCAGGCCCGTGGTCGACGTACCCAGCGTCGTGTTGTAGAAGGTGTCGGTCTCGGTTTTGCGCCAGCCGGTGGAAACGGCTTGGCGGGTCAGTGACTTGGCGGTGCGGACCATCTGTGCCGTCAGGTCCGGCACACCGCTGCGGGCGCGGCTGGCCGTGGGGCCGATGATCTTGGGCACGGTGACCACGGCCTTGTCCAGGCTGCCCGTGGCACTGGTGTAGGTGTCGGCCTCGAAGACCTGTCCGCCCAGTGTGTTGTCGTCGGCGACCGACGTGGCGCCGTCCTGGCTGGTGAGCGCCGGCACCGAGCGGGTCTTGCCGCCGGGCAGCGTGTCGCCGTTCATGCCCAGGAAGTAGTAGGTCTTGCTCAGGGTCCTCTGGTCGTAGACCTTTGCCCCGTCGGTGTAGTGGAAGACGTTCGGGTCACCGGTGGTGACGTCCACCTCCGGGTAGCCGCGGAACTGGCCCCAGGTGCGGTTCTTGGCCTTGACGAGCTCGTTGTCGTCGTGGTGCCAGCCGGGGTTGCCCTTGTAGGTGTAGTCCGTCTCCAGCCTGGGCTGGGTGCCGTCCTGGTAGGAGTTGTTCGGGTCGTTCGTGACGACCGAGGCGACCTTGTACTTGTAGAACCAGTCCATCCACGGCGCGGGCTGCCCGTCGGGGCTCCAGTACGCGGGGAAGCAGGACAGGGTGTTGGTGGAGGCGAAGGTCTGGGCAGCCGCGTCGGTGGGGTCGTTCGGGTCGCTCGCCGGGGCGCTGGAGCAGTTCGGCCGGTCGTACGTGACCGTGGTCTGGGCGCCGGTCTCGCTGGTGACCGTCTGGATCCGGTCGTGGTACATCAGCGGCATCTGCGGGATCGTCCCGACCCGGTTGGGCAGTTGCAGCGGCGGGTCGAAACTCACCGCCGGCGTCGAGGAACTGCCCGACGCGCCACCCAGCGTGTCGAGGCCGGTGCGCTTGATGGAGTCCAGCCACAGGGTGGGGGCATGGTCGCCGCCGTCGGGGAAGGACTGCGTGAAGGCGTACTTGTCGACCTGCTGGGTCGCGCCGCCCGTCTGGATCTGCGTGGTGATGGCGGTCAGGCGCTTGCGCGACCAGAAGCTCGGACCGTGATCGGTGCAGCTCGACGAGCCCGAGGTGCAGTTCAGGTCGATCGGCACATCCGGCCAGTACGCGGCGTTGGCGGTGGTGAACTGGCTGTCCGCGCAGGTGTTGCCGGACGGGGTGCCCGCGATGCAGCGCTCCGCGGTGTCGAAGAGGATCTGCTCCGGCGCCGTGCCCGAGTAGACGCTCGTGGCGGTCATGCCGTAGTCGATGCGCGACAGGGTGCCGCCGCGTGTGTAGGACACCGCGGTGTCCTTCATGTCCGCGCCGTAGTAGCCGGTATCCGGCGAGTAGTACCAGGCGGTGGCGTTGCCGTGGAGGTCCACGGCGTAGTCCAGGTTGAACCGGTAGCCCAGCGTGCAGGAGGTCGACGCGAAGTCCGCGCTGTCCGGGCAGGCGGACACGCCGCTGTGCGCGTGGTAGACCGGCTCGGTCCACACGGACTTCGTCTCGTCCTTGCCACTGGTCCAGCCCGGCAGCCGGTTGCGGCCGAAGAAGTACTGCACACCGCCCTCGGTGACTTTGAAGTACTCCCCGTTCGCCGTACCGTTCGTGGCGTCGGTCAGGTCCTCGATCTTGGTGGTGGCGCTGTCGTCGGCGGAGCGGAAGGTCTTGGTCGCGTCGTCGTAGACGATGTCGGCGGACTTGCCGTTGAGCGACAGGGTGAGGATCTGCCCCGCCCAGCACTGGTCGCCGTCGTTCTTCGGAGCTCCGGACGAGGAGTCGTCCTTGCACGACTTGTACGTGCGCTCGACGTAGTTCTCCGTAGAGGACCAGCCGTCGCCCAGCCACGAGGACTGGTTGTTGGTGCCCTCGGTGCGCGCGTCCTGGCTGGCGGAACTGTAGGAGAGATCAACGTTCGGGACCGCTCCGCCGATCGCGGGTGGCACTCCGATCGGATAGCTGTAGGTGAACGCACCCGTGTTCCCCGAGGTCGACCAGGAACCGCCCGGCGACAGGCTGGTCGCCGAGTAGTCACCGGACGAACCCGACGTGCCGGAGGCCGCGGCCATGACCACCATCGCGCCGGACGACGCCGTCACGGACCGGGCGGAACCGGTCGCGGCCGACGCCGCGCTCGGGCCGGGAACGGTGACCTGCGCGGACAGCGGCGTTCCGGGGGCGGTGCGCACCGCGGTCTGCGTCTGACACCTGACCAACTTCGGCGTGGTCAGCGCGCAGGCGGGCAACTGGACCAGGTGGAGGCGGGAAGCGAAGTCACCGCCGAAGGCGTAGCGGAACGAGGAGTCGTCCACCTTCAGCGGGATCTTTCCGCTGCCGGGGCCGGTGCGACGCAGCGTGAACAGGACACCGTGGACACCGGCGGCGCGCGCGGCTTTCTGGTCCAGCATCGTCACGCGCACGCGCTGCGAGCCGGTGACCGACGGGGGCCGCGAACCCGCGGCAGCACCGAGCAGGACGGGGGTGCTTCCGGCCCGTACCTGCGGCGTCTTGGCGATCAGGCTCGCGAAGGCAGGCGCGTCGGGCAAGGTCACCACGGCGCTGCCCGGTGCGGGCAGCTTCGTCTGCCCGCCGGGGTCGAAGTGCTTGAAATTCTTGGAGGATAAGCCCCGTTTGGGCCAGGGGTGGGCCAGGGGGACCCGTTTGGTGTGCGGAGCGGCGGGAGCCGCCATGTTCCGCTTCACCGGTGTGACCGCCGCGGCCACACCGACGGGCAACAGGCTCACCACCAGGGCACCGGCCGTCACCACTGCCGTACGACGAACCCTCCGAGCGGCCCAAGCCGCCCGACCGCGTCTCCACCCCGAAATCCGCGCCATGCTGTGCGTCCCCTCCCCGGCCTCAACTCGCCCAAGTCCCTTTCGACTCCAGCGATTTGAGTGCACGCCAAACGGAGGCACACGTCGATCAAGCCCCCCGCAGAGGGTCACGCTAGGGCCTGAGGTCGCGCTTCCAGGCAAAGGATCTTCCGAGGAAAAGCAAAGGGAACGTACAGGCAGCAACGCAAGTGAACCGCTATGCGTCAAAAGTGGACCCAGTGTGAGCACTTGGCGACTGACCGGCGATGAACCGGGCTCACACCGGTCCCGGAGAACACTCAGCTACGGCCCTGGCTGCGGGAGCCGGGGGCTACGGGGTGGCGCCGGAAGCGGCGGCTTACGACACCTGGCGGTCCCGGGCCGCACCGAGGACGACGGCGAGGATCTCATCGACGCGTTCGGCGATGTCCGCACGGTCGCTGAGGACCCAGGACATGTGCTGGGCGCCGAAGAAGGCGGAGATGAGGACGCGGGCGACGGCGTCCGGGTCGGTACCGGAGGCCAGGTCACCGGCCTCCCTGGCCTCCTGCAGCCAGCTCGCGACCAGATCGCCGAAGGTGACATAGGGAACGGGGAGCGAGACGTCGATCAGGGAGCGCTCTATCTGCAGACGCGCTCCGGCCTGGATCATGGTGTCGTCACGGAAGGCGGTGGCGGTGCGGGTGAGGAGTTCGGCGACGGATTCGAGCGGGGGAAGGGCCCTGTCGCGTACGGAGTCGGCGATCACGGGGAGACGTTCGTAGAACTCCTCGGCGACGGCGACGGCGAGCGCTTCCTTGTTCGCGTAGTGGAAGTAGACCGCCCCCTTGGTCATTCCGGCCAGTTCGGCGATGTCGACCATGGTGACCGCGGGGAAGCCCTTGGCGGCGAAGGCCTGTGCCGCCGCGTCCAGGACCTGGCCCCTGGTGCGTACGGCGCGTTCCTGCTTGAGGCCGGCTCGCGCGCGGTCGATGCTGGGCCGTTGGCCGCTTCCGGTGGTCATGGGTTCATCTCCGGGCTCGGTGTGGCTGGGACAGAGTGGGTGTCCTTGAAATATACCTTCCCGAAGGTATATTTGTCTCCGGCGTACAGCCGTGAGTGGTGTTCACCTGTCTGAGCTGTCACTTTGGGGGAATCGTGCTTCTGCCTGCCGCAATAGCATCCATGGACGAGCATCCGGCGCCGCAGGGCGCGAACGGGCTGAGCTTCCTGCAGCCGATCCCGCGCCATCTCGTCCACCGGGCCGCTGTGGCGGAGGTCTTCCTCACCGACGCCGTCGCGGTGGCCGAGAACCGTTTCCTGCTGGCGGCGCAGTGGCCCCGCGACCACGCCATGTACTGCCCGGACGCAGCCGGGACGAGCGATCCGCTGCTCTTCGCGGAGACGATCCGCCAGGCACTGGTGTACCTGGCGCACCGGCATTACGGGGTGCCGCTGTCGCACCGGTTCATCGGCTGCGACATGGATTTCGAGATAACCGACCCCCGGCGGCTGCGGGTCGGCGCGGCCCCGGTGCCGGTGGTGCTGGAGGCGGACTGGTCGTGGGAGGCCAACAAGCCGCCGCACCGCTACGGAATGCGGCTGGAGGTCGCCCTCACCGTCGAGGGGGAACAGTGCGGCCGGGGCAGCCTGCGGGTCATCGCGGTCGACGACAAGCGGTACGCGCTGCTGCGTGGGCGGGCCGGCCGGAGCCGGGGGGCGGGCACCGCCGCGAACGCGGCGCACGTGGCGGGCCGCGGCAGGATGCCCGCCGTGGCCGTCGGGCGGCTGCGGGCGAAGGACAGCGTCCTGGTCCGTGGCCGCGAGCAGGGTGAGTGGTGGCTGGAGCTCGACCTGGATCACGCCATCCTGTTCGACCACCCGAGCGATCACGCACCGCTGATGGCCACTTTGGAGGGCTTTCGCCAGCTCGGCCACCTGCTGGCCCGCGCGGCGGAGACGGACGCCGGGACCGATGTCGAGGCCGGGACCAATGTCGAGGCCGGGCCCCCGACCCTGGTGTCCCTGTCCACGGACTGCCTGGCCTTCGGCGAGCTCGACGACCCGATCCGCCTCGTCGTCCGGGACGACCGTACGGAGCCCGGCCCCGGCGGCAGCCCCGTACGGCGCTTCATGATCGACGCCATGCAGAACGGCATCGTGCTCGCCTCGTCCAGGACGGGCTGGCTGCCGGCTCATCGCGCCGTCTGAGAGCGGTCCCCGAGGGCCGGCGGCGAGGGTGGCGTGTGCCGCTCCGGCGGTCCCGGCGCGGTCAGCGCCGGGACCAGCACGTCCCACATGCCTCGCACCCGGACGGCCAGGCCGCTGCGGTCGGCGGCCGGGGCGGTGCAGTAGGCGCCGACCAGCAGCGACACCGTCAGGTCCGCCACCGGGCCGCCGGGCAGGGCAGGGCAGGGGCCGTCGGCGCGCTGGGCCCGGTCGACCAGATCGAGCGAGTGCTGCCGCAGGTTCGCCAGGAACGCCGGTGGTTCCAGGGTGGTCTGCGCCTCGTCGAGCACCAGGCGCAGCGCCGCGTTGATCCGTACGTCGGACTCGATCCGGTCGGCCAGGGAGCAGGTGAGCGACCGCAGTCCGTCGACCGCGGGTGTGCTGCCGTCGGGGCCGGGCTCCGGGGGGAACGCGCGCAGCAGGTCGTCCAGCTGCGCCACGAGCGCTTCGGCGAGCAGTTTCTTCGAGCCGAAGTGCCCGTACAGCGCCCCCTTGGTGAGCCCGATCCTGGCGGCCACCTGCTGGAGGTTGGCGTGCAGATAGCCGTGGCGGGCGAATTCCGTGGCGGCCGAGCCGAGGATCCGGTTGTGCGTGAGCTGGGAGCGCGCTTGTTTCGCCATCGTCGGTCTCCTTGCCGGACGCTCATCGGATTCGACTAAAGATACCTTCATGAAGGAATTTTTGAAAATCCCGTCACCCCCACGAAACAAGGAGCGGCACCATGGACGACCCGCGCATCCCTGAGAGCACTCAAGCCACCCCCATCACGCGAACCATCCCCCGAACGCCCCGGACCACCTCGACCGAACAGGCCGCCCTGACCGCCGCCGCGCACACGCGGCAGGCCGAAGCCGACCGGCGGCTCGGCCCCGGGACCGCCGACGCCGTCACGGCGGCCGGTTTCGCCAGGCATTTCGTGCCGCCCGGATGGGGCGGCACCGGTGGAGGCTTCGCCGACCTGGTCCGGCGGACCGCCGAGGTGGCCGAGGGCTGTGCGTCGGCCGCCTGGTGCGGCGGGCTGTGGGCGGCCCACGGCCGCTTCGCCGGTTTCCTTCCGGAGGAAGGGCAGCGGGACATCTGGGCGGTGTCACCCGATGTGCGCATAGCGGCCGCCGTCATGCCGCCGTCCGGTACGGCGGTCCCGGCGCGGGACGGCGGTGGCTGGTGGCTGCGGGGTGAGTGGGACTGCGCCAGCGGGGTGGACCACTCCGCGTGGGTACTGCTGTGCGCGTGGGAGGAGTGCGAGGACGGCCGCCGTGGACGCGTGTTCGCGGTGCCGGCCGCCGACGTCACCGTACGGGACACCTGGGACAGCACCGGGCTGCGCGGCACCGGCAGCAACACCGTCGTCGCCGACGGCGTCCTCGTCCCCGCGCACCGGACGTTCCCGCTGGCCGCCCTGCTGCACGGCGACCCCGACCCGGCGGGCCCCCGCTACCGTACGGCGCCCGCGCAACTGGCCGGGGGCCTGATCTTCTGCGCCCCGGCTCTCGGCGCGGCCCGGCAGGCCCTGCGGGTGTGGTCGCGCTGGGCCGCGGGCAAGGCCACCACGGGCGGGCGGCCCCAGCACGACAGCGCCTCCGTACGCGACACCCTGGCCCGCGCCTCCGCCGGGATCGACGCCGCCCGGCTCCTGCTCGACGACGCGGCCCGGCGGGCCGACACCGGCCCTGTCACCGAGCTCGCCGTCGCCCGAAACCGGCGCGACGCCGCCGTCGCCGCGGATCTGCTGGTCAACGCCGTGGAGCGGCTCTTCCGTACCGGTGGCGCCCATGCCCGCGACGGCGCCGGTGAACTCCAGCGGCTGTGGCGCGACGTCCACACCATCGCCTCGCACGGCGTGCTCCGCCTCGAACCGGCGGCCGACGCGTACGCGGCGGCGCTGTTCGCCGAGGGGGAGCCCGTCGCGGTGACGGGAACGGGACCGGGGAGCCCGGGGTGCTCACCGTGAGGAATCCTTGGCGAGGGCCGCCTCCTTCTGCAGATAGAAGTCGATCTTCCAGTCCAGGTAGTGGACGGTGGCGGTGAGTTGCTCCGCCTCCGCCAGGACGTGGCGCCGGTGGTCGGCGAGGAGCGCGCGGCGTTCGGGCATGGTGCCGTCCCCCTGGCGTGCGAGCGCCACGTAACGGGTCATGCCCGCGACCGACATGCCGGTGCCGCGCAGCCGGTTGAGGAACTCCAGCCAGCGGAGGTTGGCCGCGCAGTAGAGGGGCTCCCCGTCGGGGCCACGGGGGACGACGTCGATGAGCCCCAGCTCCTCGTACCAGCGGATGGTGTGAGCGGCGAGGCCGCTGAGCCGTTCCACGTCCGCGAGGGAGTAGGTGTCCTCACGGGGCGGTCTTCCGGTCGAAGCCATGACGGTGATCCTTCGGTCGGTGGTCAGTGGCGCGGGGTCGTGCGCCAGGACGCGGCGATGCGGTGCGGGGCGCCATCGGCGGGGCGGTCCCAGCCGGCCGCTTCGGGCCGGGCGCCCCGTACGGGTTTCCCGGCGGACTCGGCACGGGCGCGTACGAGTTCGAGCAGCACGGCGGTGACGGCGGCGACTTCGGCCGGGTCCGGGTCTCCGCGCAGCACCCGGATCACGTCCTCGCGCGAAGCTCCGGAGGCGGCCCCGCTCACAGCGGCGGGTTCCCGTGCTTGCGCGACGGCAGGTCGGCGTGTTTGCCGCGCAGCATCGCCAGCGAGCGGATGAGAACGGACCGGGTCTCGCGGGGGTCGATCACATCGTCCACCAGCCCGCGTTCGGCGGCGTAGTACGGGTGCATCAGCTCGGCCCGGTATTCCTTGATGCGCTGCGCCCGGACCGCCTCCGGGTCGTCGGCGGCGGCGATCTCACGGCGGAAGACGACGTTCGCGGCGCCCTCGGCGCCCATGACGGCGATCTCGTTGGTGGGCCAGGCCAGCGACAGGTCGGCACCGATCGAGCGGGAGTCCATGACGATGTAGGCGCCGCCGTACGCCTTGCGCAGGATCAGCTGGACGCGCGGCACGGTGGCGTTGCAGTAGGCGTACAGCAGTTTGGCGCCGTGCCGGATGATGCCCTGGTGCTCCTGGCCGACGCCGGGCAGGAAGCCGGGGACATCGACCAGGGTGACCAGCGGGATGCTGAACGCGTCGCAGAACTGCACGAAGCGCGCGCCCTTTTCGGCGGCGTGGATGTCCAGGACGCCGGCCGTCTCCGCGGGCTGGTTGGCGACGACGCCGACCACGTGGCCGTCGAGCCTGGCGAGGGCGCAGAGCAGATTGCCCGCCCAGCCCGCCTGGACCTCGAAGAACTCCCCGTCGTCGACGATCTCCTCGATCACCGCGCGCATGTCGTACGCCTGGTTCGGCTCGCCGGGTACGAGTTCCAGCAGCGCGTCGCAGCGGCGACCGGGCGTGTCGGAGGGCTCGGTGGCGGGTGGCAGTTCACGGTTGTTGGCGGGCAGCAGGGACAGCAGGTGGCGCACGTCCTCCAGGCAGGATTCCTCGTCGTCGTACGCCGCGGCGGCCACCCCCGAGACGGCGGCGTGCACGTCCGCGCCGCCCAGGCCGTCGTGGCTGACCCGCTCCCCCGTCACCGCCTGTACGACGTCCGGGCCGGTGATGAACATCTGGGAGATGCCACGGACCATGAAGACGAAGTCGGTGAGCGCGGGAGAGTAGGCGGCGCCGCCCGCGCAGGGGCCGAGCATGACGCTGATCTGCGGGATGACCCCGGAGGAACGGACGTTGCGGGTGAAGATCCCGCCGTAGCCCGCGAGAGCGGAGACCCCTTCCTGGATCCGCGCCCCCGCTCCGTCGTTGAGGCTGACCAGCGGGGAGCCCGCGGCGGCCGCGAGGTCCATCAGCTTGTGGATCTTCTGGGCGTGGGCCTCGCCGAGGGCGCCGCCGAAGATCCGGAAGTCGTGGGCGTAGACGAAGACCGTCCGGCCGTGCACGGTGCCCCAGCCGGTCACCACGCCGTCGGTGTGGGGCCGCTTGGCCTCCAGGCCGAAACCGGTGGCCCGGTGCCGGCGGAGCGGCTCGATCTCGGTGAACGACCCCTCGTCCAGGAGGAGTCCGATGCGTTCGCGGGCGGTGAGCTTGCCCCGGCCGTGCTGCTGGGCGGTCGCCTCGGGACCGGGACCGCCCTGCGCCTGGGCGCGGATCCGGGCCAGCTCGGCGGTCCGGGTCAGCGTGTCGGTTGTCATGGCAGAATAATACCTTCACGAAGGTATTATTTATCAGTGAGCTGCGTCACACGCCAAACGAAGAAAATCGCCCCAAGGGAAACCGCTCCGGCCCGGAGAGGCGGGCGGAGCGGTTTCCGGCTGTGGAGCGGGAGAACCCAGGTCAGGCGTCCTTGGCCGCGCGGCCCCGCGGGAGCAGGAAGGCCGTCGCCGCGGCTGTCACCGCGAGCATCGCGCCGGAGATGACCAGACTGGTCCGCAGGCCGTGCTCGAAGGTCACCCGGTCCGCGATCAGGGCCCCGAAGAAGGCGACCGCGAGGCAACCCCCCACCTGGCGGCAGGTGTTGAGGACGGCAGCCGCGGTGCCGGCCCATTCCGCCTCGACGCTCTCCAGGAGCACCGCGGTCAGCGACGGGACCGCCAGCCCGCCGCCGATGCCCACCGGGACCAGCAGCAGGACCGGCACCACCATGGAGGCCCCGGCGCCGACCGTGAGCAGGAGCAGCGCGCCGCCGCCCATCACGAGCTGGCCGATCACCATCGGAACCCGGGGACCGTAGCGGGCCGCCAGCTTCACACTGATCATGTTCATCACGGCGATCAGGGCGCACATCGGGACGAACATGGCGCCGGCGCTGACCGCGGACTCGCCCCGAACCTGCTGAAAGTACAGACCGAACAAGAAGATCACGCCGTAGAAGACCGCGTTGAGGGCGAACCCGGCCGCCGTGGTGACCAGTACCGTCCGCGAGCGGAACAGGCCGAGCGGCACCATGGGCTGCTTCCTGCGTGCCTGGGCCAGGAGGAAGACAGCCAGGCCGAGGGCCGCGACGACCAGGGTGCCGACGATGGCCGGTGAGCCGAAGCCGTCCCGGCCGCCCTCGATCACCGCGTACGTCAGACCGGCCAGGGCGACCACCACCGACACCTGCCCGACCATGTCGATCGGGGCGTCACGGCGCGGCGAGCGCGGAATGCGGGTCAGCAGGGCGAGACCGACCGCGCCGACCGGAAGGTTCAGGAAGAAGATCGAGCGCCAGCTCAGGGTGTCGGTCAGCGCGCCGCCGGCGACCGGGCCCACCGCGACGGCGATGGCGCCGGCGGCCGTCCAGATCGCGATCGCCTTGGCCCGCTTGGCCGGGTCGGCGTACGTCTGGCGGATCAGCGCCAGTGACGTCGGGACCATCACCGCCGCGGCGGCGCCCTGCACCATGCGGGCGGCGATCAGCGTGCTCAGGCCGGGCGCGAACCCGCACGCCGCCGAGGCCAGCGTGAAGGCGCCGAGCCCGACGGCGTACGCGCGGTTCGCGCCGATCCGGTCGGACAGCGCGCCCGCCGACAGCATGAGGGCGGCGAACATCAGCGTGTAGCCGTCCACGACCCACTGCAGGCCGGCCATGCTGCCGCGCAGGCTGCCGGAGATGGCGGGGAGGGCCACGTTGACGACCGAGCCGTCGAGCGAGATCACGAAGAAGCTGAGCAGTGCCGCGGCGAGGACGATGTGCGGCGAGGCGGGTCGGGCGGGGCCGGAATCGGTGGCGGGAGGAGCGGCGGCGGGCGCGTTCCTCGACAGGGTGAGAGCCATCGGATGTCTCCTGTGGGGTGCGACAAGGGGCGTGGCGGGCGGGGTGGGTGAGGGTGGATCAGGTGGTGGTGGGCGCGGTGCGGCGCCTGCTGAGTTCCGCGAACTCGGGGTCGGTGCCGAGCACTCCGCCTTCGCCCCAGCGGTTCTGGGGGACCTCGTTGATGTAGACGGTGATCTTGTCGAGTGGTGCGCCGGTGACCCGGTTCACCGTGGCGGTGAGCTCTTCGATCAGTTCCTGGCACTTCGCGTCGGTCTGGTTCGGCCAGGTGGTCATGCTGAGGATGGGCATGGCGGTGTCCTTGCTGGAGAAGGGGGGTGACGGGCGTTCAGAAGGGCCGCGACGCGACGTCAGAGTGCGGCGCAGGCTCCGCCGTCGAGAGTGATCGCGGTGCCGGTGATCTGGCCGGCGGCGGGAGAGAGCAGGAAGCGCACGAGCCGGGCGACGTCGGCGGGCCGGGTGAGCGAGCCCAGCGGGGTCTGCGCCAGCACCTGCGCGTTGACGTCCTCGGCGGTACCGCCGAGACGGTCGGCGATCTCCTTGGCGGTCCAGGCCCACAACGCGGTGTCCACGGCGCCCGGGTCCACGACGTTGACCCGGATGCCGGACCGCCCGAGGTCCTTGGAGGCGGCCTTGGCGAAGGCGGCGAGGGCGGCGTTGACCGCGCTGTTGACCGGGAAGAGCGGGTCGGGGGTGGTCCGGAAGGCGCCGTTGACCATCACGATCCGGCCGTGGTTGCGCGCCGCCATGTGTCCGGCGACGGCACGGGTGAGGCGTACGGCACCCATCAGCTTGCCGTTGAGGGTCCGCTGCCACATGGCGTCGGTCGCCTCGGCCAGCGACGCGACCGGCCCGTCGCCCGCCGCGTGGACCACGGCGTCGATCCGTCCCGCCTCGCCGAGCACCGCGGCGACCGCGGCGTCCACCGAGTCGCTGTCGTTGATGTCCGCGGTGCGGGCGATGAGCCGCCCCCGGCCCCCGGTGCGGGCCTGGACGCTCCGGCGGGCCTGTTCGAGCCGCTCCGCGTCGCGCCCGAGCAGCACCACGGTGGCGTCGGACCGGGCGAGTTCCTCCACCACGGCGCCGCCGATGCCACCGGTGGCGCCGCTGACCAGGACGACCTGGCCGGTCAGGTCGGTGGGGTCGTCGTGAACGTCGGTTCGCGGGGGGCTGTCGATCGTCATCACGGTGCCTCTTTCTCCGGCGCATGGCCGGCGAGGGAAGGGCGAGTGACCGCAAGTAGCCCCGAAATCAGGGCTGTTCGCCTGTTTCGAAGGCGAGCGCGGCTCGTGATGAAGACGCTAACGGAGATCCCCAACCGATGCAACCATCTAGTTGGTTTTCGGTGGGCGGTCGTCCGGCCCCGGCCTCAGCCCCGGCCCTCAGACCGTTCCGCACAGCGCGTTGTCGATGATCGCGTGACCCCCCGCCACCACGCTCGCCCGCAGGAGCACCCAGCTGGCCTCCGAGTCATGGTCGGGGCCGAGCATGAGCCGGCGCTGCTGCGGCACGATGAACGCCCAGGAGGCCAGGCCGATCAGGGCGATCAGCACCCGCGCCGAGGCCGTCGGGTCGTCGATCCCCAGGGCGAGACTGAGGGCGGCGGTCTTGTGGGTGTAGTAGGCCTCGCGCTCCTTCTCGTTCGGGATCGGCCGGTCCCGGTAGTGCAGGCCCTCCCAGGCGAGCAGCCGGACCAGGTCGCCGCTGGACCGGTGGTAGTCGAAGACCTGGCCGATGTAGTCGCGCAGCCCCGCCTCGTTCGAGGGGATGGGCACGCGCTCGCCCATGTGCTCGTAGACCCGGCTGAGGACGGCGGCGAAGAGTGCCTCCTTGTTGCCGAAGTAGGCGTAGATCCGCTGCTTGTTGACACCCGACCGCTCGGCGATCCGGTCCACCCGGCCACCGGCGAGACCGTTCTCGGAGAACTCCTCGTGAGCGGCTTCCAGCAGCTTGGCGCGCGTTTCCTGGGATTTGCTCGTCACTGTCATGAGGCGAGGATAACCAACCTCCAACCAACCGGATAGTTGGCTGCTCTCAGAAAAAACCAACTAGATGGTTGCATCCCCTGCCGCGCTCCTCTAGCGTTCTCTTCGTCGGCGCCGCCCACCGCGGTCCGGGACCTCCAGAAGGCCCGTTCCGCCGTACGACGGCCCCTCGCCGGACTCACTTCACGCACCGCCTGTTCCGCATGCTGCGGCGCGCCTCCGACCGGAGGCCGCCCGACGAAGGAGAAGCCCATGCCGACCACATCCCGCACCGTCGTTCTCGTCGGTGACCGATTCGCCGGATTCGCCGTCCACGAGGACGTCTTCACCGTCTCCCGGTTCCGCGAGGAACTGCTGCTCGGCGCCTATGGCGCGGCGGGTGAACCGATACCCGTCCGGGCCGGCCAGGGCGTCACGATCGCCGAATGGTCGGCCGTCCGCGACGAGGCGATCCGACTCGGCCTCGACAGCCGCCTGGACTTCCGGTTCGCCGCCCCGGACGTCGCCCCCCGGGGCGAGGTGCACAAGCGGATCGCCACCAACGCGCTCGTCGCCGACCTGCGCCAGGAGAGCGTCAACCACTTCACCGCCGCGTTGCGGCTGCACGGCGACAACGAACTGCTCCTCGATCACCAGACCGGCCAGCACGTACAGGGCATGGTCGTGGTCGAAGCGGCCCGGCAGATGTTCCTCGCGGTCAGCGAGCGGTTCTACGCCCACCGCTACCCGGACCGCTCGTACTACTACGTCATCGAATCGATGAACACCGACTTCGAGAACTTCCTCTTCCCGCTTCCCGCCACCATCGAGTTCAGCACCGTCCGGGCCGAGATCTCGGACCCCGCGAGGCTCTCCTTCCACGCCGAGATCCACGTGCATCAGGCCGGCCGGCGCGCCTCCCGTACCACCGTGACCTACACCGCCTTCGAGTCGGAGCTCATCGAGGCCAAGGAGCACCGGCGGGCCCGCCACGCCCTCGACCACTCCGTGCGCACGGCGGACGTACCGACGACGGACAAGGTGCTCGTCAGCCTGTAAGTCCGCCCTTCGACCGTCACGTTCGAGCCCCGCCGCACCGCCGAGCCATCACGCCTCCGCACCACCACACGACCACACCAAGGAGCACCGCCATGTCCACTGCCCTCATGACCGTCACCGAGCTGTCCGTCAAGCCCGACCTCGCCGCCGACGCCGCCGCCGCCTGGCTCGACCACCACTCGACGTCCGGCTTCGAGGGCCGCGTCCTCTACCGCGGTCTGGAGGGGCCGACCCTGCTGGAGCTCGCCCCGCTCAACGGCTACGACCAGATCGAAGGCCTGCGGACCGACTGGCGGAAGCTGTGGGACGCGGTCGGGCCGATGGCCGAGGGCGACTTCCGCCGCCAGCTGCTGCACTACGTGGAGGCACCCAAGCCGACGTCGGAGGCCCTGCCCGCCACCCCGTACGTGCAGATGCGGCACGTCGAGGTCCCGCCGCCCAACTACCGCGCCTACCGGGCCTGGCGTGAGGAGACCATCTTCGACGTGGTGCGCAACGCCCCCGAGGTGGAGGTGTTCGAGGCGTACCACTCGGTGCTGAGCAGCGAGCCGGGTGTCATGTTCGTCTCCGGCTTCTCCTGCGAACCGGCCGCCTACCAGGCCGTCTTCTCCTCCCCGCGCTACCAGGAGATCGTCCGCCAGGCCGGCGACCAGTACATCACCGGCGGCGACCGCGGCCTGTACACCCGGCTCTACGCCCGCGTGACCCCTTGAGCCGCTGGACCAGTTCCCATTCGACCGGCAGGACCACGGGGGCGGCGGCCGACGCGTCCCCCGCCGCCCCCGTGGTCCCCGGACCTGGCCAAGGAGCCTCCGCCATGACCATCACGACCGGCTACGACACCCTGATCACCACCCGCACCTACGACCTGAGCGTCACCACGCAGGGGCCGCTCTATCCGCCGAGCGAGATCATGGACGAGAACGGCGATTTCGTCGTGATCGGCCGGATCAACCGCCCCGGCCCCGACGGGGCCACCGTCTCCGAGTGGGGCAGCGCCGTGGTCTCCGCCGACAGTCCGCTGCCGCCGCTGGGCCGGAACCTCCCGTACGACATCGTGCGCGAACTCCCCGACCATCCCGCCCCCCAGGACGCGGCGATGGCGCTGCACACGCTGCCGCTGCCGCTGCCCTGCAACAACTACCCCATGCTCTTCGCCCCCGAGCAGCGCCCCGACGCACACACGGTCGAGCGGCCGAGCTACCCGCTGCACCGCGCACCCATCCCCGACGCGCGGTACGAGGACGGTCCGAAGCTGCGCGAACCCGTGCGGCTGGGCCAGTGGATCAAAGCCCGGGGTCAGCTGGAGGTCACGGTGCCGGAGCACCGCCGCAGCGCCACCTTCTCCTTCGCCTTCACCGGACTGATCCCCGACAGCCTCTACACGGTGATGTCGCTGCGGGAGCACGACCTCGACCCCGACGCCACCACCCGCCCCGGCCCGCTGGGCATCCCCAACGCCTTCATCAGCGACGAGCACGGCATGGCGCACTACCACGCGACCCTCCCCAACCCCTTCCCCGCGCCGGACACTCCCGGCGGCAACCGGGTGATCAACGTCGTGGTGCTGTGGATGAGCTACCAGCAGAACTACGGCGGCGCCATCGGCCACTTCGGGCTCGGCGGCGACATCCACGCCCAGCTGAAGCTGCGCGAGGCCGGCTTCCAGGAGTTCACCACCATCGCCTGACGCACGGACCGTGCCCCGGACCTTGAGGAGAGACCATGAACAGCAGTACGCACCCGCACGCGCACTCCATCGGCGTCATCAGCACCGGCTCCTTTCTCCCCGCCACCGTCGTGCACAACGACGAGATCGGCCAGGGGGCAGGGGTGAGCGCGGAGTGGATAGAACGCAAGACCGGCATACGGCAGCGACGCCGGGCCGCCGCGCACGAGGCGACCTCCGACCTCGCCGCGGCGGCCGCCGAACAGGCCATCCGCCAGGCCGGACTGACCCCCGACCGGATCAGCTACGTCGTGGTCGCCACCTCGACCCCCGACCATCCCCAGCCCGCCACGGCCGCGATCGTGCAGAGCCTGATCGGCGCCACCGGCGCCGCCGCCTTCGACGTCAACTCGGTGTGCAGCGGCTTCGTCTACGCCCTCACCGTCGCCCAGCGGCTGCTCGCCGCGGAGCCGGAGGACTCGTACGCCCTGGTCATCGGCGCGGACGTCTACTCGCGCATCCTGGACTACTCCGACCGCAAGACCGCCATCCTGTTCGGCGACGGCGCCGGGGCGGCCGTGCTCGGCCGGGTACCGGACGGCCAGGGCACGATCGCCACCAGCCTGCTGACCAGGGGCGACCAGCACGGCCTGATCGGCGTCACGGCGGGCGGCAGCCGGCTCCCGGCGTCCGCCGGCACGGTCGCGGACGGCGAGCACTTCTTCCGTATGGACGGCCGGGGAGTGCGCGGCTTCGTCCAGGAGAACCTTCCGGGGGCCGTGCGCGGCCTGCTAGACAAGGCAGGCGTCGCACCGGACGCCGTCGACCACTTCGTGCCGCACCAGGCCAACGGCGTCATGCTCGGCGAGGTCTGGCCCGAACTCGGCCTCGGATCCGCCGCCTGCCACCTCGCCATCGAGCTCTTCGGCAACACCGGGGCCGCGTCCATCCCGATCACCCTCGACCTCATCCACCGGCAGGGTCTGCTCGCCGAGGAGGACACCGTCGTCCTCTCCGGATTCGGCGGCGGCATGTCGGTCGGCTCGGCCCTCCTGCGCTGGGCTCCCACCCGCCACGCGCGGCTTCCCCGCACCCGCCCCCGCCACGAACTCGCCTCGGCGCGCTGACCGCTGACCGACCGGAGGCCCGCCATGACCACCCTCACCCCGCACCGCCCCCGCACCGCCCACCACGCCCACCGCCGCTGGGTCACCGAAGTGCCGCCGGATCCCTGCGAACCCCCGGCCCCGTGCCTGCGGCTCGCCGGGGAGGACGACGAGGAGGGCTTCGAACCGCACATCTTCCGGGGCATCGACTGAACCCGGACGCGGCGCGGCGGGTGGAGGCAGCGAGAGAGGGCAGAGGCCGCGAAGCCTCTGCCCTCTCCTCGTTCTCCGTCGTCTCGTCAGGTCCGCGCCGGCATCACTCCAGCGGCAGCGCGCAGCCGCCGGGGCACGGGTCCGCCTTCCCCGAACCGGCCCCCATCGACCAGCAGGCCACCGCGCATCCCGTGGCGGAGTCCCGCGACGCGCGCAGGCGCCGCATCATCTCCGGATGACCGCCCACCACCCGGGGGTTCCCGACGCACTCCAGCATCGGCAGGTCGGAGGGGTGGTCCCCGAAGGCGTAGCAGTCGTGCGGGTCCACTCCCGGGTGGTCGGCCAGCAGCCGCATCACCGCCGCCCTCTTCCCGTTCCCGATCATGGGCTCGGCCACCTCGCCGGTGTATCTGCCGTCCCGTACGAGCGGGGTGGTCGCCAGTACGTGCGCGGCTCCCACGTGCTCGGCGATCGGTGCCAGGCACGGCAGGAACGACCCGGAGACCAGCACCACGTCCGCGCCCGCCGCCCGATGTCCGTTCAGCGCCGCGAGGGTCGGCCCGATGAAGAAGTCCTCCCCCGCCGACCTCTGCGCGAACCACTCCCTGCCCAGCGCCTCCGTCCGCGGCGCGTCCTCCCCGGTGTAGTGCCGGTAGTACTCCCGGTTGACCTCCTCGCGCGGGGTGCCCTCCGCCGACCGGGCCCTCAACTGCCGGGCTATCAGCCGATAGCGGGCCTCGCCCTCCTCGTCGCCGTGCCGGCGCACGAGCCGGAACCGGAGGAAGTCGAACATGCTCTTGGTGTTGATGAGGGTCTCGTCGACGTCGCTGAAGACCAGGTACGACGGACGGCGGACGGTGGTCCTGACGGTTTCGGTCACGGTCGCGGTCACGCGGGGACATCCTCTCGGACGGGCTGGATAGAAGATACCTTCGCGAAGGTATCTTCTATCCAGCGCTCAGTCCAGGGCTTTGAGGTCGGCTGTGAACCACTGCGGGCCATGGGTGAGTTGGCGCTGATTGCCGGGTGGGGCGCCTTCAACGCCGGGGAACATGCCGAGGCGGAGTGGATCTACCGGCTCGGCAGGAGCGCCGGGCGGGCCGCCGGGGACAGGTGATGGAGGCCCGCGTCCCTGCCGAGCCGCGGCGCCCCCTGCGCGCCGTACCGCTGCTGACGGATGCACTCGGACGCTACGACGCCCGTCACGCCCGGGAGTTGACGCTGCACCTCGCGCGGCGGGCCGTGGCCGACGCCGACGAGCCGAGGCCGCCGCCGAGACAACGAGCCGCATGCTCACCCTTGGGCAGAGCCGCAGCGAACAGACCGCAGAACGCACGCGGATCGTGCTGGACCGCCTACCGGCCTTTGGAGACGTGCCCGAAGCCGCCGAACTACCTGAAAGGCCAGGAGCCCTCAAGGAATCTCAGCACACCCCTCAATGGGGCTTCGATGTCCCGTCGATCGATTCCTGCGCCTTCTAGATGCACTAGAATACGCGCCTTCTCTCCACGATCCGGGAATCTCGCCAAGAAAGCGGAGACGCACGATTCGAGGAGGGCTTGGACATGACTCTCGATCGCAGCTTCGCCGGGTTCCACAACAGCCCTGTCAGCGCTGATCGGAGCCGCCGCGAGGATAACCTCCGGAGCCCCGTCATCGCGCCGGTTGGACAGAACCTGGACATGGCCGATCTGCGGCGAATCCCCATACCGCTCGTGAGCGAGGGGGGAGTTCAGGATCGCAGCATCACAGTCAAACCCTGTCTCAGGAATCGAACCCACCCGGAAGTTGACGCCAGGGACGAATCCCAACATCTCCCGGCACACCTCAACGACGCCTTCCGAGGACGAAGCGATCACGTATTCCATCACCGTCACCATCGCCCACAGCTCATACCAAAGAAGCGCTTCTTCAGGAGATCGTCGCGCTCCATTCCCTTGACGCCACGCCAAAGGAATATTTCGCCTGGCCCAAGTTCGCCACCGGAATTGTGCACCAGAATTGATGTATCGCCGGCGAGCACATAGTACGGGTGGAGTTCCTGGACGGTGAGGTTCCAGCGGTTCGTGGTCGTGCGTCAGGTGGCGCGAAAGGTGACGCGGACGGTCAGCCCTCCGTCCTGGCCGGGGTGGGCGGTGATGTTCGCGCGGTGGGCGTCGGCGATGGATCTGGCGATGGACAGGCCCAGGCCGTGACCGGTGGTGCCGATACGGTCCTGGCCGAGGCGGCGGAAGGGCTCGAAGAGGTCGGCGACCTGGTCGGGTTCGATGGTGCTGCCGGTGTTGGCGACGGTCAGGGCACGGTCGGTGAGATGGACGGTGACGGTGCCGCTGGGCCGGTTGTACTGCAGGGCGTTGTCGAGCAGGTTCGTCTGCAGGTGACGCAGCAGAGTGGGATCGCCCTCGACCCGGAGCGGCTGGTCCGCCGTCAGGGTGAGCGAGAGGTCCTTCGCCCGGGCGGCGGGCTGCAGCGCGCCGGTCAACTGGCGTGCCATCGCGGCGAGGTCGACCTCTTCGGTCTCCTGCAGGCCGCTGTCGCTGCGGGCCAGAACGAGCAGTGAGTCGATCAGTCTCTCCGCCTCGCGGTTGACGGCCAGCAGGTCCTCTCGTACGTCCGCCAAGCCGTCGGGCAGGGGGTCGGCCAGTCCGACCTGCAGGCTTGTCCGCTGCACGGCCAGCGGGGTGCGCAGTTCGTGCGAGGCGTTGGTGACGAAGCGGCGCTGGCCGGCGAACGCCCTCTCCAGGCGTTCGAGCATGATGTCGAAGGTGTCGGCAAGTTTGTGGAGCTCGTCGTCCGGTCCGGTGAGAGCGAGACGCTCGTGCAGGTTCTCCTGACTGATCCTGCGCGCCGCGTCCGTCACCGCCGCCACCGGCCGCAGCGCACGCCCGGCGATCCACCACCCCACGACAGAAGCGAGCAGGGTGATCAGTACCAGCCCGACGCCGGACCACAGGAGCATCTGCTGCAGCGCCGCGCCCTGTACGGCGGCCACCGTCCGGTCGACCAGCTTGAGGGCGATGCCGTCGGAGTCGGTGCCGTGCGGGAGGGGGAGGCTCGTCCGACCCGGGGTCGTCGGGCTCACCGGTGTGGTCGTGCCCGTCGGACCCGCCACGCTGAACGGCCCCACCGGGCCGACGCCGGAGACCACATCGATGTCCCGCACCTGCTGGGTGGTTCCGTAGCGAGCCAGCACCACCACGAAGGCCAACAGCACGGCCCCCGACAGTACGAACAAGACGGCGAAGGCGGCGGCGATCCTGCCCCGGAAGGGCATCTCGCGCAGGGGACGGCGCATGCGGGCCGACCAGGTCAACGGCACAGCCGATACCCCTCACCGGCGTCCGCCACGATCGCGTCCGGCAGGCCGAGTTTGCCCCGCAAGCGGCTGACGGTGGCGCGGACCGCGCTCGTGCGCGGGTCCAGGTGCTCGTCCCAGACGGAACGCACCAGCTCCCGATGTGTGACGGCCTCGCCGCGCGCCTCGACCAGCATCAGGAGCACGGCGAACTCCTTGGGCGTGAGATCGACCGCCCGGCCGTCCACGCGCACTTCGTGCCGGGACAGGTCCAGAGAGATCCCCTGGTAGTGGTGGACGACCGGCGACGCCGTGTGCGTACGCCGGCTCAGCGCCCGCACCCGGGCGACCAGTTCGGTGAAGTCGAAGGGCTTGGGGAGATAGTCGTCGGCTCCCAGGCGCTCCAGGCCGTGGACCCGGTCCTCGAGTGTGCCGGCCGCGGTCAGCATCAGGATCATCGGCGGATCCGCCCGTCCGCGGAGCCGGAGACAGACCGCGTCGCCCGTCATCACCGGCAGATCGCGGTCGAGGACCAGCACGTCGTAGTCGGCAAGCAGGCACATCCGTTCGGCCTCGTCGCCCGATGCGGCGATGTCGACCGCCATGGACTGCCTGCGCAGGCCGGTGGCGATGGTCCGCGCCAGGATCGCGTGATCCTCGGCTACCAGAACTCTCATGGGGTCAGAAGACCACGCCCGCGTTTACAGCGAGATAAACGCCGTCCGGTGCGTGCGGCCCACGAACCGTCCGGGCCCGGCGCCCGATCAGCCCGTCCCGGTGCGCGGACCGGGAGCTGTGCCTTTATGCGGCCGTAACAGCCTTTATGTCGCCGTGCGGGTCCGGCTGTTGTCCTGCGTCCATGAACTTCGTCAAGCGGGCTGCCTTCAGCCTGGGGGCCAGAAGAGGAAAGACCAGCCTTCTGCTCGGCATTTTCCTGGTGGTCTGCACACTGCTGCTGGGCGGCTTCCTGCTCCGGGACGCGACCACCCGCCAGGAGGCCGAGGCCCAGCGGCGTATCGGCGTGGACGTCACTGTGCGCGGCGCCAAGCTGACCTCACAGGCGGTCGACACGCTCGGTTCCTCCCCGGTGGTGCAGCGGTACAACCCGGTGCTGCGCGGAGTGAGCAAGCCTCCGGGGCTGCCTCTCGTGACCTCGAACCTGCCGAGACCCGGCCGGCCGGAAGGAGGCGGCGACCGGGGCCAGGACGGACTGGCGGTGAACGGCATCCGTGACTCGGGGATGCTCCTCGACTTCTCCACCGGCCGTTCCACGATCGTTGCCGGTCGCGGGCTCACCTCGCGGGACAACGCCCGCAAGGTCGTTCTGGTCAGCCGGCGCCTGGCCGCGAAGAATCATCTGAAGGTCGGCGACACCATCCCCCTGGCCTCCCCCGACGGCAAGCACACGGACTCCTTCACCGTCGCCGGCGTGTACGAGGACTCCCGCCAGGACCCGCCCCAGTGGGTGGCGCCCAGCGAGCTGCCCGCGAACCAGGTGTACGCCCCGGCCGCCGCCCTGTCCGCGCTCGGCTTCGGGACCAAGCCCGACGAAGCCGTCTTCAAGATCCGCTCTCCTGAGCAGGCCCGGCAACTGCACACGGAAGCCGCCCGGTTGCTCGGCACCGACGGCTTCCGCTTCGACATCAACGACAAGGCGTACCGCGACCAGGTCCTGCCGCTGCAGCGGGTCGGGACGTTCACCACCGCCCTGGTCCGGCTGATCACCCTGTCCGGAGCGGTGATCCTCACGCTGATCGTGACCATGACGATCAGGGACCGCCGCGACGAACTGGGCATGCTCCTCGCCCTGGGCGAGAAGAAGTGGAAACTCATCGGCCAGCACACCGTGGAGGTCGCGGCCGTCCTGCTGCCCGCCCTCGCTCTGGCAGCCCTGGCCGGCCAGTCCCTGGCCCACCACGCGGGCACCATGCTGCTGGTTCGCGAGCAGCACAGCGTCACCGCCGGCCAGAACCCCGCCGACCAGAACCCCACGGTGTCGGACATCCGCATGGACATCGGCGACCTCGGCAAGACCGCCGCCATCGGCCTGGGCATCGCCCTGGTCGCCACCGCCGTCCCCGGCATCGGGATTCTCCGACTGCACCCGCGCTCCATCCTCACCGACACCGAATAGGCCCACCCCTCATGAACTTCATCAAACGCGCCGGCCTGAGCCTGTGGTCACGCAAAGCCAGAACCCTGATCACCCTGGGCACCTTTCTGGTCATCTGCACCATGGTGCTCGCCGGGTTCCTCATCGGAACCGCCACCGGACGCGCCGCCGACAGCGCCGAACGCCGCCTCGGCGCCGCCGTCACCCTTGAGATGGATCTCTCCGGCGTGGGGGGCGGCATGCCGGGCCAGGCCCCGCAGATCGGCTCGGACGTCGTCGACAGGATCGGCGGATCCCCGCTGGTGGCCAAGTACAACTACACGTACAACGACGGAACCACGCTGCTCGGCGGCCTCGAACTCACCAGCGGCAAACGCTTCGTGTCCGATGCGCCCGCCACCTACACCCTGGCCGCCGGCGTCCGGGACTCCTCCCTGCTCCCCGACTTCGCCGACGGCAACTGGAAGCTGCTGTCCGGCGGGCATGTCACCGCCGCCGATCAGGACCGCAACGAGGTCCTGATCGAGGAACGGCTGGCGAGCAAGAACCACCTCGAGGTCGGCGACAAGATGACGTTGTCCGAGAACGACCCCACCGGCAAGGGCAAGGCCGTCTTCACCGTCAAGGGCATCTACCACAACCCCTCCGACCAGCCCGACCCCGACGACCAGCAGGCCCCGGGCGACAAGCTGATCGTCCCGGCCGGCGCACTGGGCAAGCTCAACTCCGGCGGCAGGCAGGGCCCGACCCCCCTGCAGGGCGCGACCTTCCAGCTCAAGGACGCCGCCGCGTTCGACGCCTTCCACGCGCAGGCCGACCGTACGGCCGGGAACGCGCTGAAGGGCTTCAAGCTCAGCATCAACGACAAGGCCCTGAAGCAGATGACCGGTCCCCTGGACAGTGTCACCACCTCCGCGACCGCGGCCATGTGGCTGATCGGCGTCGCCGGGGGCCTCGTCCTGGGTCTGCTTGCCACTCTCGCGGTCAAACAGCGCCGCACGGAGTTCGGCATCCTGCTGTCCTTGGGCGAGACGAAGTGGAAGCTGGTCGCCCAGCAGTGCGTCGAGATCGTCGTCGTCGCGGTCCTCGCCATCGGTCTGAGCTCGGTGTTCGCCCAGAACGTGACCCAGAAGGCAGGCGACACGTTGCTGCACGACCAGGCCGCCTCGGCCCAGCGGAAGATCAACGCCTGGCAGCCGCCGCCCCCCGGCTCCACCGGACTGGAACAGGGCATCGACCCGAACTCCGCGCCGGTCAAGGACGCCGACCCCATAGACAAGATCACTGTCCGGCTGCAGCCGTCGGACGTCGCCACCGTCGCCGGAATCGGTCTGGGCATCGGTCTGCTGGCCACCGCGATTCCCGCGGCCTCCGCGCTGCGCCTCGACCCCCGCCGCATCCTCACCAAGGGCAAGTGACCGCAATGAACCAGACCCCACCCGCCATCACGCCGCCCGCCCTGCAGTTCGCGGATGTCAGCCACATCTACCAGAACCAGCGACGCCGGACGACCGTGCTCAAGCAGATCGACCTGGATTTCGAACGCGGCACCTTCTACACCGTCCTCGGCCCCTCGGGCAGTGGCAAGACCACGCTCCTCAGCCTGGCCAGCGGGCTGGACAGCCCCACCAAGGGAGTCATTCGTTTCGACGGACAGGATCTGGCCGAACTCGGCCTGGGCCGCTACCGCAACAAACACGCGGCCACCGTCTTCCAGCAGTACAACCTGCTCACTTATATGACGGCGCTGCAGAACGTCCTCACCGCCATGGAGATCACCGGCGCCAAGCCGGCCACGGGACGGCGCAAGGCTCACGCGCTGGAACTGCTCGCCAAAGTCGGCCTCGACCCCGACATGGCCGACCGCAACGTCCTCAAACTCTCCGGCGGGCAGCAGCAACGCGTCGCCATCGCCCGGGCCCTCGCCTGCGACGTGGACATCCTCTTCGCCGACGAACCGACCGGAAACCTCGACGAGGACACCGCCGACGGCGTCATCGGCATCTTCCAGGAGCTGGCGCACACGCAGAACAAGTGCGTCATCGTGGTCACCCACAGCCAGACCCTCGCCGCCCGGTCCGACCGGACGCTGACCCTGCGCAAGGGCAAGGTCGCCGTGGGAACCGCCTGAGCTTCGGCTCGACCAGGTCGAGGTGCTCGGTGATGTCCGGGCGACGCCCATGCGGCCCGACAGGTCGGTGGTCACCTGCCGGGCGACAGCGTCAGGCCCGCCCGGAGGGGGCAGGTAAGCGGCCGGGCGCTCTCGGGCGGGCGGCGCCCGGCGCAGCGGGCGAGCGGACTACTTGACGTCGACCCGGGTGTGGACGCTCGTCGAGTTGAGGTGGTGGGCATCGGGAGACTGGTAGGCGACGTACCAGGTGCCGCTGCCGGTGTCCTTGGCACGGAGGCTGTACTGGCCGCGGGCGTCGGTGGCGGCCGTTGACATGAGGTGCCAGGTCTTGCTGCCGGACGGCTGGAACCACAGTCGCACGGTGGCGTGACCGTAGGCGTGCCATGTTCCCGCGGAGGACTGCTGGAGGCTCCCGGAGAAGGACAGCTTCTGGTTGTGGCTCGCGTGCGTGGTACTCGGTCTGCCGCCGGTGATCCGGGTGGGAGTGCGCAACAGGTGCACCGCCTTGGCGGTGACGGGCAGCCAGTCGCGGTTGCCGAGGAAGGAGACACGCCAGTAGCCGTTGGCGTTGCTGCCCTGGCGGACGTCGCAGAGGAATTCGTCCTTGCCGAGGCCCTGGCGTCCGACCGTGGTGGAAGCCGCGTGGTGCCAGGTTTTGGCGTCGGCGGAGTACTGCACCTGGACCGTGGTGCCAGTGGGCGGGGAGCCGGCCTGTCCCAGCGTGAGACGCCCGGCGATCAGGCCCTGGCCTGTGGCGTCCTGGGAGATGCTGAGGCTGGTGAACCGGGCCCCGGGCTGGGGAATGTGGACGCGGATGCCTACGGCCGGGCTCTGCTGCAGGAAGTCCGTCGCCTCGTCACGGACCTGGTAGGCGCCGGCCCGGGAGATCGGGATGCTGAATGCTCCCCGGTCGTCGGTGAAGCCACTGGAGATCCAGTCGGAACCGGTCTGCGGGCCTGACAGGTCGAAGAAGGTGCGGGGAGCGGGGAGCCAGGCGTCGCCGACCTTGCGCTCCACGACGCCGGTCGCGGTAGTTATACCGCCGGCGGGGACGTTGACGTCCGGTGGCGAGGTCAGCCGGATCCGGGTGGGTTCGGACGCGGGACGGTCGGGCTGGGGGAAGTACGCGTACGCGGGGGTGTGGGTCCAGCTGTCCTCGCGGCCGGGCTCGTATTCGCCGGAGGTCTGGATCGCACCGTCGGCGTCGAGCGAGGTCGTGAAGGTGCCGTCGGCAGCCGTCGTCGTCTTGAGCGAAGAGCCGTTGGTGTTGTTGTGGACGGACACGGTGGCGCCCGGGAAGGGGCTGACCTGGCCCGTGCCCGGGTCGGTCAGGGTGAGGGCACCGTGGACGGTGACGGTCCGGTGGTCGAAGTCGAAGTTCGACGGGACCGTCTGCGTGTATGAGCTGAAGTGAACGACCTGTTGGTAATCCACCGTCCCACCGGCGGGCAGCGTGACGTCGTAGCCGTGGTCGTCGCGAACGTCCAGCGCAACCCGGTAGGCGCCGAAGGCGGGCAGCACGACCGGGGTCGTCGCCCGCCACACGTGCGCGTCCGCGTGTTCGAAGTCCGTCACGGTGAGTACGGGTGCCGTGTCCGCGGGCGCGTTCAGCGGGTAGAAGCGGGCGGTGAGCGACGTGACGGTTGCACCGTCGCCGGACGGCCATGCGGAGACACGGAAGTTGGCGCGGTCATCGGTGTAGTCGATGGGAGAGGCGGCTGCCCAGGGCAGACCCGGCACCCGCTTGGTGAGGGTCACAGGACCCTGTCCGTCCGGCGGAGCGGGGGCGTCGCCGACTGCGGCCGCTCCCGTGGCCTCAGCCGTCGGCGTGTCGTGGGTGGTCACCGGCGTAGGGCTTGGCACCGAGGTCTCGGCCAGCGCCTGGCCCGGCAGGGCCAGCGTGGCGAGGAAGCCGACCGCGACCGACGTGGAGATGAACAGGCGTGGTCTCACGTAGAAGTCCCCCGGGACAGCGAGTTGTACATCTGTCATGCACAGATCGACAGCGCATCCTACCGTCCGGCGAAGGCCGGGCCGGCTGTCAACGCAGGCAAGGTGCCCGCCCTGTGGAAGCGAACGCCGGCACCGTCATGGTGGAAGTTCCTGGACGAACACGCCTACCACCCGGTGGAGTTGCCGTGGGAGCACTCCGAGGCCGGCGAGAGGATCGACATCGACTACATCTATGTGGACAGCGACATCGAGGGCGACCCCTCGTTCGCCGAGTACGCGGGCGACTGGCCGGGCCGCCCGCTCGCCCTGCACCCCCGGCCGATCACCCGTGCGGTCGCCGAGATCGTGGAGCGTGCCTTCGACGCCATGGACGCCCACGAGCGGCAGGCCGCACCGGCCGACGCGGTGGCGGCCGAACGAATCGTGCAGTACATGGACTTCGCACCCCCGGCCGGTGAACTGGTCGACGACACCGCCGTCCTCACCCGGCCGGCCACGGTGGAGGCGGCACTCGGCGAGATCGCCCGGGAACGTCCCTCCACGGTCTCTTTCCCCCTCGGCTCCCAGGAGGAGTTCGGGGTTCTCCGAGGCACGATGACCCTGCTCGGTCGACACGGGGATCGGCGCCGCAGGGGAACGCGCGCAGGGACTTCTCGCGAGGGAGTGGGTGGTGCTGCGGAGGGAGCGCGCCCCGACCGACACCCTGCGGCCTCGACACGGCCTCACGATCTTGAAACGAAGCCCGAGAGACGCGGTCCGGACAGTCGACGGCAACCACCATCGCTTGCGTCGCCGCCGGTCGGAGAAGCCCTCTCCGCACCGAGCTGCACCGCGCCCCAAACCCATGAGCAACGGATCCAGTCCGTTCGGGCAAAGTTGACGCTCCGACACCCAAAAATGAACGTTTCCGCAGGTCAGAGGCCTGCATGGTGGGGCGGGTGGGACTCGAACCCACGGCCGACGGATTATGAGTCCGCTGCTCTAACCGGCTGAGCTACCGCCCCGTTTCGGCGCGCCGCGCACATTTGTGCGCGCCGTCTGCCGCAGCATAGCCGCTCATACGATCTCCTGCTTCGGATGGTCGGCATCGCGCGACCATGACGACTTCGGCGTGCCCTGGGCGGCTCCCGCGGACATGAAAAAGGACCCCGAAGGGCCCTCTTTCGTCGCTCTCCCGACTGGACTCGAACCAGTAACCTGCCGGTTAACAGCCGGCTGCTCTGCCAATTGAGCTACAGGAGATCGAGCTCCCCCGACTGGACTCGAACCAGTAACCTGCCGGTTAACAGCCGGCTGCTCTGCCAATTGAGCTACAGGGGATTGATCTTTGCATCGAACGCACCCACCTGGGTATTCGCCAGGGGGCGTGCGCTTGCTGCGACACATACATTAGCGCAAGCAGGGGGGTGCTCCGCCAATCGGTTCCCTCCGCACCGATGCCGACGCAAGGGAAGGGTGGCCGTCATGCGCTACCGGCTCACGTTCGTCGCCGGACTGGCCCTGGGTTACGTGCTCGGCACGCGGGCCGGGCGCGAGCGCTACGAACAGCTGAAGAAGTCCATGCGCCAGGTCGCGCAGAACCCCGCCGTGCGCAACACCGCGGAGACCGCCGCCCACCAGGGCCGCGAGATCGCGGGCAAGGCGCTGCACACCGTGAGCGAGAAGGTGGGCGACCACGTCCCCGACTCGGTCACGGACCGGGTGCGCTCCCTGCGGGAGCGGAACGCGGGCGGCACCGGCGAGGACGACTGGGGCACCAGCAACACCTAGGGATCGTGGCGACTGGGCACCAGTGACCCCTGAGGATCGGGACGACTGGTGCACCAGTAATACCTAGGGACCGTTGGGCGCGCCGGGTCCTGTGTGGCCGCCCGGCGCCGCCGAGCCCCGTCGTACGGCAGAATTTCCGCCATGGGGATAGTCGCCGGGCTGGACAGTGCGCCCGATTTCACTCGTATCGTCGTCTGCGACACCGACACGGGTGCCGTGCTGAGGCAGGGTTATGCGCCACATCCGATCGACGGCGGCGAGGGTGGCGGCCGTCCTTCCGACGTGGATCCGCAGGCCTGGCTGCTGTCCCTGGGCGAGGCCGCGGGAGGCGGACTGCTCGAAGGCGTCCAGGCCATCGGCGTGTCCGCCCAGCAGAACGGACTCGTCCCGCTGGACGCGCAGGGCAACACCGTGCGCCCCGCGATGGTCGGCGGTGACAAGCGGGCGCAGGTCGCCGCGGCCGATCTGATCGACGCGCTCGGCGGGCGCGAGGCATGGGCGCAGGCCGTGGGCAGCGTCCCGCAGGCCGCGCAGCCGGTGACCAAGCTGCGCTGGCTGAACAAGACCGAGCCCGAGGCCGCGCGGCGCACCAGCATGCTGCTGCAGGCCCACGACTGGCTCGTATGGCAGCTCCTGGGGCGGCCCGTACGCAGGACCACGGACCGGGGCGGCGCCTCGGGGACCGGGTACTGGTCGGCGGCGACCGGCCAGTACCGGCCGGATCTCATCGACCTGGCGCTCGGCCACCAGGCCGGGCTGCCGGACGTCCTCGGCCCCTCCGAGGCCGCCGGAACCACGCCCGAGGGGCTGCTGATCTCCGCCGGGACCGGCGAGACCATGGCGGCGGCCTTCGGGCTCGGCATCGGGCTCGGCGACGCGGTGGTGTCGCTGGGCGCCTCCGGCTCCGTGATGGCCGTCCACACCGAGGCGCTGGTGGATTCCACCGGCATGATCACCTCTTTGGCGGACGCGACCGGCATGCATCTTCCGGTCGTCACCACGCTCAACGCCGTACGGGCCCTGCGGGGGGCCGCCGAGCTCCTCGGCGTGTCCGACCTGGAGGGTCTGTCCGACCTGGCGATGAAGTCGACGCCGGGCTCCCACGGGCTCGTCCTGCTGCCGTACCTGGAGGGCGAGCGCACCCCGAACCTGCCGCACACGGCCGGGACGCTGGCCGGACTGCGCCGGGAGTCGATGCGGCCCGAGCACCTGGCGCGGGCGGCCTTCGAGGGCATGCTGTGCGGGCTCGCGGACGCGCTCGACGTGCTGCGCGGCCGGGGGGTCGACGTACGCCGGATATTCCTGCTCGGCCAGGCCGCCGAGCTTCCCGCCGTCCAGGCCGTGGCGCCCGCGCTGTTCGGCGCGCAGGTCGTCGTGCCGCAGCCCGCCGACTACGCGGCGCTCGGCGCGGCCCGTCAGGCGGCCTGGGCCCTCGGCGTCTCGCAGGGCACCCTCGACCCGCGGACCCCGCCCGCCTGGCAGGGGCCGGTCGCCCAAGTGCTGGAGCCCGGTGACGAACTCGCCGTGGGACAGGCCGTACGACAGCAGTACGTCTCCGTACGCGAACAGACGCATCCGGGGGCGTTCCGGTCCTAACCCCTGCGCGGGCGTACGTCCGAAGACGGAGGCGGGCTCCTTTTTTGGACCGCACTTGGGTTAATCGGTTGAGGTAACGCAGGTGGAGTGTCGGACGATAGGGGGTGGTGCACCATCCATCGCCTGCCGATCACCCCGCCATCGACGATTCCGAGAGACCCTGCGTGCTCATACGACTCCTGCGGACCCACCTCAGTCCGTACAAGAAACCCATCGCCCTGCTGGTGCTGCTGCAGTTCCTGCAGACCTGCGCCACGCTCTACCTGCCGACCCTGAACGCGCACATCATCGACAACGGTGTCGTGAAGGGGGACACGGGTTACATCCTGACCTTCGGCGCTCTGATGATCGGCATCTCGCTGACCCAGGTCGTCTGCAACATCGGGGCCGTCTACTACGGCGCCCGTACGGCGTCCTCGGTCGGCCGGGACATCCGGGGCGCGGTGTTCGACCGCGTCCAGTCCTTCTCGGCGCGTGAGATGGGCCACTTCGGCGCGCCGTCGCTGATCACCCGCACCACCAATGACGTCCAGCAGGTGCAGATGCTCGCCCTGATGACGTTCACCCTGCTGGTGTCGGCGCCGATCATGTGTGTGGGCGGCATCATCCTGGCCCTCGGCCTGGACGTCCCGCTGTCCGCGGTGCTCGTCGCCGTCGTGCCGACCCTCGGCATCTGCGTGACGCTCATCGTGCGCCGGCTGCGCCCGCTGTTCCGCACCATGCAGGTGCGTCTGGACACCGTGAACCGGGTGCTGCGCGAGCAGATCACCGGCAACCGCGTGATCCGCGCGTTCGTGCGCGACGGCTACGAGAAGGAGCGCTTCAAGGGCGCCAACACCGAGCTCACCGAGACGTCGCTGGCCACCGGCCGGATGCTGGCCCTGATGTTCCCGATCGTCATGACGGTGGTGAACCTGTCGTCCATCGCGGTCGTCTGGTTCGGCGCCCACCGCATCGACAGCGGCCAGATGCAGATCGGCGATCTGACCGCGTTCCTGGCCTATCTGATGCAGATCGTGATGTCCGTCATGATGGCCACCTTCATGTTCATGATGGTGCCGCGCGCGGAGGTCTGCGCCGAGCGCATCCAGGAGGTCCTGGACACCGAGAGCAGCGTGGTCCCGCCCGTCGCGCCCGTCCTGGAGCTGCGCCGGCACGGCCACCTGGAGATCCGCGAGGCCGGGTTCCGCTACCCGGGCGCCGAGGAACCGGTCCTGAAGTCCGTCGACCTGGTCGCGCGCCCCGGTGAGGTGACCGCGGTCATCGGGTCCACCGGCAGCGGGAAGTCGACGCTGCTCGGCATGATCCCCCGCCTGTTCGACGCCACCGACGGCCAGGTGCTGGTCGACGGCGTGGACGTCGCGACCATCGAGCCGAAGCTGCTCGCCAGGACCGTCGGACTGGTCCCGCAGAAGCCGTACCTGTTCGCCGGGACCGTCGCCACGAACCTGCGCTACGGCAATCCGGAGGCGACCGACGAGGAACTGTGGCACGCGCTGGAGGTGGCGCAGGCCAAGGGCTTCGTGGAACAGCTGGAGAACGGTCTCGACTCGCCGATCGCGCAGGGCGGCACGAACGTGTCCGGCGGCCAGCGTCAGCGCCTGGCCATCGCCCGCACCCTCGTGCAGCGCCCCGAGATCTATCTCTTCGACGACTCCTTCTCGGCCCTCGACTACGCGACCGACGCGGCGCTGCGCGCGGCCCTCACTGCGGAGACCGCGGAGGCGACCGTGGTGATCGTCGCCCAGCGGGTGTCGACCATCAGGGAGGCCGACCGGATCGTGGTCCTCGACGAGGGCCGGGTCGTCGGCAGCGGACGGCATCACGAACTGATGGCGGACAACGAGACCTACCGGGAGATCGTGCTCTCCCAGCTGACGGAAGCGGAGGCCGCCTGATGGCCGGGCCTATGGGGCGCATGATGGCCGGGACCGGCCCTGACCAGCGCTCGATGGATTTCAAGGTGTCGGGCCGACGGCTCCTCACCCAGTTCAAGCCCGAGCGCACCACGCTGTACGTGATGCTGGTCACCGTCGTGCTGAGCGTCGGCCTCTCGGTGGTCGGCCCGAAGATCCTCGGCAGGGCCACCGACCTGGTCTTCTCGGGGATCGTCGGACGCCAGATGCCGGCCGGGGCCACCAAGGCCCAGGCCCTCGACTCGCTGCGCGCGCACGGCAAGGGCGCCGTCGCCGACATGCTCTCGGGGACGGAGTTCACCCCCGGCAAGGGCATCGACTTCACCGCCGTCGGGCACGTCCTGCTGCTCGCGCTGTGCACGTTCCTGCTGGCCGGCCTGCTGATGGCGGTGGCGACGCGGCTGGTGAACCGGTCCGTCAACAGGACCGTCTACCGCATGCGCGAGGACCTGCAGGCGAAGCTGTCGCGGCTGCCGCTGTCGTACTTCGACAAGCGTCAGCGCGGTGAGGTCCTCAGCCGCGCGACGAACGACATGGACAACATCCAGCAGACCCTCCAGCAGTCGATGGGCCAGCTCGTCAACTCGCTGCTGACCATCGTGGGTGTGCTCGCGATGATGTTCTGGGTGTCGCCGCTGCTCGCGCTCGTCGCGCTGGTCACGGTGCCGCTGTCGTTCGTGGTGGCCACCCGGGTCGGCAAGCGCTCGCAGCCGCACTTCGTGCAGCAGTGGCGCATCACCGGCAAGCTCAACGCCCACATCGAGGAGATGTACACCGGCCACAACCTGGTGAAGGTGTTCGGGCGGGCGGACGAGTCGGCGGCGCAGTTCGCCGAGCAGAACGACAAGCTGTACGAGGCCGGGTTCAAGGCGCAGTTCAACAGCGGCGTCATGCAGCCGCTGATGATGTTCGTGTCGAACCTGAACTATGTGCTCGTGGCCGTCGTCGGCGGTCTGCGGGTGGCCTCGGGCTCGCTGTCGATCGGTGACGTGCAGGCCTTCATCCAGTACTCCCGCCAGTTCTCGATGCCGCTGACGCAGGTCGCGTCGATGGCGAACCTGGTGCAGTCGGGTGTCGCGTCGGCGGAGCGGGTCTTCGAGGTCCTCGACGCGGACGAGCAGGAGGCGGACCCGACGGTGTCGGCCCGTCCCGAGGAGCTCCGCGGGCGCGTGGCGCTGGAGAACGTGTCCTTCCGGTACGACCCGGAGAAGCCGCTCATCGAGGATCTCTCGCTGAAGGTGGAGCCGGGCCAGACGGTGGCCATCGTCGGCCCGACCGGCGCCGGCAAGACGACGCTGGTGAACCTGCTCATGCGGTTCTACGACGTCACGGGCGGCCGGATCACCCTCGACGGGGTCGATGTGGGGTCGATGTCGCGTGACGAGCTGAGGTCCGGGATAGGGATGGTGCTCCAGGACACCTGGCTGTTCGGGGGCACGATCGCCGACAACATCGCGTACGGGGCCTCGCGGGACGTCACCCGTGGGGAGATCGAGGAGGCGGCGCGCGCGGCGCACGCCGACCGGTTCATCCGCACGCTGCCCGAGGGCTACGACACGGTGATCGACGACGAGGGATCGGGGGTCAGCGCGGGCGAGAAGCAGCTGATCACGATCGCCCGCGCGTTCCTGTCCGATCCGGTCATCCTGGTGCTCGACGAGGCGACCAGCTCCGTCGACACCCGGACCGAGGTGCTGATCCAGAAGGCGATGGCCAAGCTGGCGCACGGCCGGACGTCGTTCGTGATCGCCCACCGTCTGTCGACGATCCGGGACGCGGACACCATCCTCGTGATGGAGGACGGGTCCATCGTGGAACAGGGCGCCCACGCGGAGCTGCTGGATTCCGGCGGGGCCTACGCCCGCCTGTACCAGGCCCAGTTCGCGCAGGCGGTCGCCGAGGTCGACTAGCGGTCGGTTCTCGCACGCCGGAGGGGCCGAGAACCACGGTCCCCCGGGCGTGCGGGAGGCTCCCCGTACGCGGGAGCCTTCCGGCGTACGGGATCCTTCCCGTACGCGGGGAGTCCCCGGCGCACGGGGAGCCTCCCGCCTCAGTCCAGGTATCCGCGCAACTGGTCCGCGAAGGCGTGGTCCCTCAGCTTGTTCAGGGTCTTGGACTCGATCTGCCGGATGCGCTCGCGTGTGACGCCGAAGATGCGGCCGATCTCCTCCAGGGTGCGCGGACGCCCGTCCGCCAGCCCGTACCGGAGCTGGACGACCTTGCGCTCCCGTTCGCCGAGCGTGGACAGCACCGCCTCCAGATGCTGCCTGAGCAGCAGGAACGCCGCTGACTCCACCGGGGACGTCGCGTCGCCGTCCTCGATGAGGTCGCCGAGGGCCACGTCGTCCTCCTCGCCCACGGGGGCGTGCAGGGACACGGGTTCCTGGGCCAGCCGCAGGACTTCGCTGACCCGTTCGCCGGTCAGGTCGAGATGGGCCGCGACCTCCTCGGGGCTGGGTTCGTAACCGCGCTCCTGCAGCATCCGCCGCTGGACGCGGACCACCCGGTTGATCAGCTCGACCACGTGCACCGGGACGCGAATGGTGCGCGCCTGGTCGGCGAGGGCGCGCGACATGGCCTGCCGGATCCACCAGGTGGCGTACGTGGAGAACTTGTAGCCGCGGGCGTAGTCGAACTTCTCGACGGCCCTGATCAGGCCGAGGTTGCCCTCCTGGACCAGGTCGAGCATGGTCAGGCCGCGGCCCACGTACCGCTTGGCCACGGAGACGACGAGCCGCAGGTTCGCCTCGATGAGCCGGCGTTTGGCCATCCGGCCCATGACGACGATCTTGTCCAGGTCCAGGGCGAGCTGGCTGTCCAGGTCGGGGGCGAGCCGGAGCTTCTCCTCGGCGAACAGCCCGGCCTCGACGCGGCGGGCGAGGTCGACCTCCTCGGCCGCCGTGAGCAGCGGAATCCGGCCGATCTCCCGCAGATACTGGCGGAACAGGTCGGACGAGGGGCCACCGCTGTCGGCGGCGCGGAGCCGGGCCGGCTCCACGGGTTCGGGGGCCTCGGCCTCGGTCTCCACTTCCACCTCCGCCCCGGGAGCCTCCCCAGGAGCCTCGAGTGGGCTCTCCGGTTCGGCCTCGGGGTGGTGCGCGGCCCGGCGCTGCGCGGGGACCGCCGCGACGACGTCGGTATCCGCGTCCGTGTCGGTGGTGTTGTCGGTCTGAGCGAGGGTCTGGGTCTGCACGGGGGCGACCTCCAGGGATGTCGCTGCTGAGGCGTGCGGCAGCGGTACGTCGGGGATGGGGTCGACGGCCTCGCCGCTGTCCATCCCGTAGTCGTTTGGCGGAACCGCGGGGATCGCGAACCCGTCGCGTGCGGGTCGGCCGCGCTCCGAGGACTCAGGCACCGGAACCCAGTGTGGAGTACGACACATCGCCGCCACGAGGGGCGTGCGGTGACTTTTTGCGTCCGGTCCGTGACCGCCTGGTTACCGTCCTGCACGAGTGCGCAGCTCAGCGAAGACGAAACCTGGGGAAACGCGAACGGGATTGGCATGTGCGCCGGCCGCTCCGAGCGCCCGCCCCGCCCCGGCGGTCCCGCCGGTTCACCCGCGGAACATCCCCGGAACCCGGCCGTCCGGCCTCAGAGGGCTTCGGCGCCCTTCTCACGGAGCGCCTGCCCGTACTGCTGGAGAACCCACAACTCGTTCTGTACGGCGGCGAGCTGGGCCGGATCGCCGCCCGCGCTGAGGCGGGACAGGGAGCCCTGGACGTCCCGGATGCGGCGGTCGACGGCGCGCCGGCGGACCGCGACGAGCTGGTCGCCCGCGTACGTCTCGTCGACGGTCTTGCGCATGATCGCCTCGACGGCCAGCTCGGTGACCATCGCGCGCACCACGTCGTCCGGGGCGGCGTCGCGGACCCGGATCAGATACTCCTGGGGGTCCTGGACGCCGTACTCGGCGCCGCCCGCGTCCATGACGGCCTGGCGCACGGCCGCGTAGGGCGCGGCGGTGAACTCGTCCATGCCGTACGCGTCGAACGCCGGGGCGACCAACTCCGGCCGTTGGAGGGCGAGTTTGAGCAGCTCGCGCTCGGTGGCGTAGACGGGGTTGCGCAGGGTGAGGGCCGGGCCGCCGCCGGTGGGCGCCTGGGTGGCGGCGTAGGTCTGCTGGGGTCGGCCGCCGGCCGGCGCGGGGCCCATGCCGCCGCGGTCGCGGGCCCAACGGGCGAGCTGGGACACCCTCTTGACGACGAACTGGGTGTCGAGGATGCCGAGCATGCCGGCGAGCTGCACGGCGACCTCGTGCTGTGCGCCGCTGTTCTTGATGCGGGCGACGATCGGGGCGGCCTCGTCGAGGGCGGCCGCGCGTCCCGCCGGGGTCTCCAGGTCGTAGCGCAGGACGATCTGGCGCAGCGCGAACTCGAAGAGCGGGGTGCGGGGTTCGACCAGGTCGGCGACGGCCGCGTCGCCCTTGGCGAGGCGCAGCTCGCAGGGGTCCATGCCGTCGGGCGCGATGGCGATGTAGGTCTCGGCGGCGAACTTCTGGTCGTCCTCGAAGGCGCGCAGGGCGGCCTTCTGGCCGGCCGCGTCGCCGTCGAAGGTGAAGATCACCCGGGCCGAGCCGTTGTCCATCAGGAGCCGGCGCAGGATCTTGATGTGGTCGCCGCCGAACGCCGTGCCGCAGGTCGCGATGGCCGTGGTGATGCCGGCCAGGTGACAGGCCATGACGTCGGTGTAGCCCTCGACGACGACCGCCCGGCTGCTCTTGGCGATGTCCTTCTTGGCGAGGTCGATGCCGTACAGGACCTGGGACTTCTTGTAGATCGCGGTGTCGGGCGTGTTCAGGTACTTCGGGCCGTTGTCCGACTCGTACAGCTTGCGGGCGCCGAAGCCGACGACCTCGCCGCCGATGTCGCGGATCGGCCACATGAGGCGGCCGCGGAAGCGGTCGATGGGGCCGCGGCGGCCCTCCTGGGCGAGGCCGGAGAGGACCAGCTCCTTGTCGGTGAAGCCCTTGCCGCGCAGATGGCGGGTGAGGTGGTCCCAGCCCTGGGGGCTGTAGCCGACACCGAAGTGGGCGGCGGCGGCCTGGTCGAAGCCGCGCTCGGCGAGGAACGTGCGGCCCGTGTCGGCCTCGGGGCTGGTGTCGAGCTGCTCGATGTAGAACTTCGCGGCCGCGTTGTGCGCCTCGACCAGGCGGATGCGCTCGCCGCGCTGGTGGGCGGGGTTGTACCCGCCCTCCTCGTAGCGCAGGGTGATGCCGGCCTGGGCGGCGAGGCGCTCGACCGACTCGGAGAAGGTGAGGTGGTCGACCTTCATCACGAACGTGATGGTGTCGCCGCCTTCCTGGCAGCCGAAGCAGTGGAAGAGTCCCTTGCTGGGGCTGACCTGGAAGGACGGCGACTTCTCGTCGTGGAAGGGGCAGAGACCCTTGAGGTTTCCGCCGCCCGCGTTGCGCAGCTGGAGGTACTCGGACACCACGGCGTCGATCGGGACCGCGTCCCGAACAGCCTTCACGTCCTCGTCATTGATCCTGCCTGCCACGTGGTGATTCTACGGGGCCGCGCCGACAGTCCCGGGGCAGGTGAGCGACCACCGTGCCGGGGTACGGGGGCGGGCCCCCCGATCCCCGGCTCGGGGGCGGTGCGGGAGCCGGGCGCCGCGTGGGTCACGGGGCCGGGCTCCGCCGGTCACGGGGCCAGGCTCTCCAGCGGAACGTGCGGGTCGGCGAGCGCTTCGGTGTCCACCGCGGCCCGGGAACGGATGAGCTGCTGGATCGGGTCCGTGACGTCCCACACATTCACGTTCATCCCGGCCAGCAGCCTGCCCTCCTTCACCCAGAAGGCGATGAACTCCCGCTTGCCCGCGTCGCCGCGGATCACCACTTCGTCGTACGACCCCGGGGGCGCCCAGCCCGAGTACTCGAGCCCCACGTCGTACTGGTCGGAGAAGAAGTAGGGCACACGGTCGTACGCCGTCCCGCGGCCCAGCATCGAGCGGGCGGCGGCCGGTCCGCCGTTGAGGGCGTTGGCCCAGTGCTCGACGCGCAGCCGGGTGTCGAAGAGGCCGTGGTGGAAGGAGGCGACGTCACCGGCGGCGTAGACATCGGGGTCGGAGGTGCGGAGCTGGTCGTCGACGGCGATGCCGCCGCCGTGCGCGCGGTCGGCCATCGTCAGGCCGGCGGCCTCGGCGAGGCCGGTGCGCGGGGCGGCGCCGATGGCGGCGAGGACGTCGTGGGCGGGGTGCTCCTCGCCGTCGTCGGTTCGGGCGGCCAGCACCATGCCGTCCTGGCCGACGATCTCGGTGAGCTGGGCGCCGAAGTGGAAGCGGACGCCGTGCTCGCGGTGCAGTTCGGCGAAGAGCTGGCCCAGCTCGGGGCCGAGCACGTTGTGCAGCGGGGTCGCCGCGGGTTCGACGACGGTGACCTCGGCGCCGTACTCGCGGGCCGCGGCGGCGACCTCCAGGCCGATCCAGCCGGCGCCGGCGATGACGAGGTGTCCGTTGTCCCGGCCCAGCGCGGCGAGGACGCCCTTGAGGCGCTCGGCGTGGGCGAGGCGGCGCAGGTGGTGGACGCCGGCCAGGTCGGTGCCCGGGATGTCGAGGCGGCGCGGCTCGGCACCGGTGACGATGAGCAGCTTGTCGTAGTGGACGAGGGTGCCGTCGTCGCCGAAGCGGACGGTCCTGGCCGCGCGGTCGATCGCGTCGACGGTCTGGCCGAGGTGCAGTTCGATGTCGTTCTGCGCGTACCAGGCGGGTTCGTGCACGAAGACGCTGTCGCGCTCCTCCTTGCCGAGGAGGTAGCCCTTGGACAGCGGCGGGCGTTCGTAGGGGTGGTCGCGCTCGTCGCAGATCAGTATCACGCGGCCGGTGAAGCCCTCCGCTCGGAGCGTCTCGGCCGCCTTGGCGCCTGCCAGGCCTCCTCCGACGATGACGAATGTCTGATCCGCGTCGACCACTTGATGCCTCCTCGTAAGGATGTCGCCATATGCGAGCGTCCCGCACGGAGCGTGATGCGGGAAGGGGTAGTGGCCCGATCAGGCCACGCAGGGTCACACTTGTCCGCTCCCATGGGAACGCGTGGTGAGCCTGAGGTGCAGGGAACGCGCCGAGGCATCCGTGAGGGATGCGATCTGGTCGACGATCACGCGCTTGCGGGCACGGTCGTCGGCCGCCTGGTCGAACAGTGCCCGGAACTGCGGATCCAGTATCCCGGGGGCGCGGGCGGTGAGCGCCTCGGCGAGCTCGGCGACGACGATCCGCTGGTCGGCGCGGAGCCGCTCCTGCTCGGCGCGCTGCATCACGTACCGGTCGGCGACCGCCTTGAGGACGGCGCACTCGTGCCGGGCGTCTTTCGGGACGACCAGTTCCGCCGCGTACCGGGTGAGGCGCCCGCTGCCGTACCGGGCGCGGGTGGCGCCCTCCGCGGCCAGGCAGAAACGGCCGATGAGCTGGCTGGTGGCGTCCTTCAGCCGGGCCTGCGCGACGGCCGATCCGTCGTACCCGTGCGGCCACCACTCCTGGCCGAGGAGCCGGTCGAGTGCCTCGGCCAGCTCGGCCGGATCGGTGTCGTCGGGCACGTACCGCCCGATGGCGACGGCGAAGATCTCCTGGCGTTCCGGGCCGGAGTGCAGGCTGGCGGTGTCGATGTGGCCGGCGTGCAGGCCGTCCTCGACGTCGTGCACCGAGTAGGCCACGTCGTCGGCCCAGTCCATCACCTGGGCCTCGAAGCACGTACGCGAACCGGGGGCGCCCTTGCGGATCCAGTCGAAGACCGGCCGGTCGTCCTCGTAGACCCCGAATTTCGGCGACTTCGGGTCGCTGGGACGGGCGCCTCTCGGCCAGGGGTACTTGGTGGCGGCGTCGAGGGCGGCGCGGGTGAGGTTGAGGCCGACGCTGACGAGGTCGTCGCCCGCCGCGGCGGAGGCCGAGGTCACCATGTCGCTGCGCACGAAGCGCTTGGGCTCGATCCGGGTGAGCAGGCGCAGCGACTGGGCGTTGCCCTCGAATCCGCCGCAGTCCTCCGCGAATTCGTTGAGCGCCTGTTCGCCGTTGTGCCCGAAGGGCGGGTGGCCCAGGTCGTGCGAGAGGCAGGCCGCCTCCACCAGGTCCGGATCGCAGCCGAGTGCGGCGCCCAGCTCGCGGCCCACCTGGGCGCACTCCAGGGAGTGGGTCAGCCGGGTCCGCGGACTGGCGTCCCACACCTGGATGGGCGCGCCGCCCGAACCGGCGGGGCCGAGCACCTGGGGAAGCGTGCCGGGGGTGACGACCTGGGTCTTGCCCGCGAGGCGGCGCAGGGCCGCGGAGTGCAGCACGCGCGCGCGGTCGCGCTGGAAGGCGGTGCGGCCGGGGCGTTTGTCGGGCTCGACGGCCCAGCGCTCGACGGCCGACACGTCGTACTCATGGGGAGCCGCGTGGTTCTCGTACGTCTGCGGTGTCTGCTGTGACTGCGGTGACTGCCGTGCTGGGTCTTCGGTGTTCGGTGCCATGCCTTCCATGCACCGACAGTAGACGGAGGCAGTGACATTCGGGACGTGGCCCTCGGCGGCGCGGTGCCGGGTGCGGGTCGAGGGGTCGGGTTCAGGCCGGGATCAGGGCGCGTTCCGGGGTGGACTCGGGGGACGCGAGGGCCTGGTCGTAGCGGTGCAGGACCAGGCGGGCCATCGCCGGGTGGTCGCCGAGGGGTTCGGCGCAGATCCAGGGCGCGGCCTCGGCGCACTGCGTGGCGAAGCGGCCGGGAGCGGTGAAGTACGAGGCGACGGCGATCCGGTGGCGGCCCCGGGCGGCGAGCGAGCGCACCGCGGCGGGGACGGTGGGCGCGGCGGCGGACGCGTACGCCGGGACGACGGGGACGCCGAGGCGTTCGGCGAGCAGTTGGGCGGTGCGGCGGGAGTCGACGGCCGAGTCCGGGGCACGGGACCCGGCGGACGCGAGGACGACGGCGCTCGCGCGGCGGGCCGAGTCGCTCATCCCGGTGCGCCATCCGGCCTCGACGAGGCGGGCGTAGAGGGTCTCCACGACCAGCGGGTGGGGGCCGAGCGGGGCGGCGACCCGGGTGTGCAGGCCGGGGACGGCGGCCGCGGTCTCGGGGATGTCGCGGCGTACGTGGTATCCGCGGCCGAGCAGCAGCGGTACGAGGACGGCGTCCTCCCGGCCGGCCAGGGAGGCGAGCGTGTCCCGCAGCCGGGGCTCGTTCAGCTCGATGTGGCCGAGGCGCACGGACAGGTGCGGGCGCAGCTCACGGACGCGTTCGACCAGGGTGCGTACGGTGGCGAGGGCGCGCGGGTCGCGGCTGCCGTGGGCGGCCAGGACGAGCGCGGGCGGTGCCGGACGACGGGTGCCGTCCAGCGAGACGAGGCTGAGCTGACTGCCGAGCTGGCTGGTGATCCGGTCCATGAGCTGCGCCGTACTGTCGAGGTGGCCGTCGAGACGGGCGGCGCCGGGCGGCGGGCCGCCGGGGCGGTGGGAGGACGCGTCGCGAGCGGGGTTCGAGGCCGTCATGGGGTGATCCTGGCGGTAGGAGGTTGCCGGGCCGTTGCGTGGGTATGTCGGGTGTTTTCCGGCGGTTCACCGAACGGCGCCGGCCCGGTGTGAGGGGCTCCCACCTGCGGCTCTCCCCCTTCCGGGTGAGCGGGGTCGGCGTACTCGGGCGAACCGAACGGCCTTACGATGCGTCTTCATCTGTCGAACGGGAACGCGGAATCCGGCGCGCCGACCGAACCGGGAGACGAACCGACAGCTGTATGGACAGCTGGACCGAGAGCCGAAGCGAAGTCCGCTCGGGGAGACGGACAGGATCCGGCGTGAGGCGCCGGACGTACCGGCCCGCGCGCCGCCGCGAGTGACGACACATGGGGGACATCGATCATGCCGCGCCTGCCGCGCCCGAAGCGCCCGAGCTTCCACAGACCACGCCTGCTCCGTCTGCCGCCGCTGCCGCGTACGCGCAGGGGGCAACGGCGGGCCGTGCAGGCGCTGATGGTCCTGTGCGTGCTGGCGCTGCTCCCCGTGACCTGGCTGTACGTGGCGACGGGCGACCGGCTGCGGACGACGGCGGACGCCCCGCGCACCGAGGTCGCGATCGTGTTCGGCGCGGGTCTGTGGGACGGCGAGCCGTCCCCGTATCTCGCCCACCGCCTGGACGCCGCCGCGAAGCTGTACCGGGCCGGCCGGATCGAGGTCGTCCTGGTCACCGGCGACAACAGCCGCAAGGACTACGACGAGCCCGACGCGATGCGCGCCTATCTCACCGCCCACGGGGTGCCGGAGCGGCGGATCGTCAGCGACTACGCCGGCTTCGACACCTGGGACTCCTGCGTCCGCGCCCGCAAGATCTTCGGTGTCCACGAGGCCGTCCTGATCAGCCAGGGCTTCCACATCCGCCGCGCGCTCGCCCTGTGCCAGGCGGCGGGCGTCCGCTCGTACGGCATCGGCGTCGACGCCAAGCACGACGCCACCTGGTACTACGGCGGCACCCGGGAGATCTTCGCGGCCGGCAAGGCCGCGCTGGACGCGGTGTTCGAGCCGGACCCGCATTTCCTGGGGCCGAGGGAGCGCGGGGTGACCCGGGCACTGGCGGCGGCCCGCTAGCGGCGCGGTACCGAGCGGCGTGCCGGGACGCGGTGCCGGTCAGTGCCCGCTCGGGCCCTCCGGCTCGGGCCGCTCGACGGACTTGGGGGCCCGCGTCGATCCGGCGCCCGAACCGGAGCCGGAAGCGGAACGCCCGCCCGACGCGGGGTCCGCGGTGCAGGAGCTGAGCCCGATGCCCAGAGCGGCACCGACGGCCGCCCCGCTGAGCGCGAGGATTCGTCGCCTGGTCAAGTCGCGGTCGGTCATGGCCGGACCCTAGGGGCGCGAACGCCCGTGCCACCGGGGACGCACGGGACGGCCACCCACACGGGTGCACCCCGACACGGCGGCCGGCCCCGGCCCGCCGGAACACCCGCGCGCACCCCGGCAATCGAGCGCGGGGCCGCCTGACGACCGCATCCCGGCCCGCTCGGGCGGCCCGACGCCGGCCGCCGGAACACCCTCGCGCGCCGTGCCGGACACGCGCGGGCACGCCCTCCCGGGCGCGGCTCAGCGGGGTCGGCGCGACGGAGTGCCCCGCCCGTCGCCGTGCCAGTCCCCGTTCTCGATCAGCTTGCCGTCGGTCCGCAGGCGGGCGGCGACCTCGGGTGCGGCGACGTACACCCAGGCCCGTACGGCCGTGATGCCGTCCGCTCGTACGGCGTCACGCGCGACCCGTTCGTAGAGGCTGCGCGGATCACCCGGCGTGTACTCCTCCAACGCGTCGAGCGCCGCGAGGAGTTCCTCGTACTCCTCGGTCCGCGCGGTCACGAGTTCGCCGCTCACCACGCCGCCGGGTTCTTCGACGGCGTACGGGTAGCCGGGCCCGGCGTACAGCACGAGCCCGCTCATCCGCCCCGGCTCCTCGGACCGGGTCCGGCCGCGCAGGAACAGGTCGTGGTTGTGCTCGCCGGGGCGCAGGGTGCCGTAGACGAAGAAGGGCGGTTCCGGTCCGCCGACGGGATCCAGCGGACTCACGGGGCCGTCTCCTCCTCCAGCCAGCGCAGGTAGTCCGGGCTCCCCGCGACGACCGGGGTCGCGATGATCTCGGGTGTGTCGTAGTCGTGGGCGGCCAGGAGATACGCCTCCAGGGCCGGGTAGCGCGCCGCGGTCGTCTTGAACTGGATCCGCCACTCGGAGGCGGTCTCCACGGCGCCCTCCCAGCGGTAGACGGAGGTGACCGGGCCCGAGATCTGCGCGCAGGCCGCGACCCGCGCCGCCACCGCGCCACGGGCCAGCGCCACCGCCTTCTCCACCGCGTCCGTCGTGGTCAGGACGGCCAGGCAGGCGGGCAATTCCATGAGCGCCTCCGTTCGTGAGGGTACGGAAACGATTCTCGCCGCATCCCGCACGCACCCGGCAGGCCCTATGGACATGACATGTCATGCACCTTTAAATCTGTGAGTCGGCTTTGAGCGCTTCCCTCCACGCGGCACCTCGCTCCACGCGCCCCCGACGCGCACCTCCCCCACGCACCTCTCCCCCACGCGCCCTCCCCAAGGCACCTTTCCAAGGAGACCGATGAGTCGAATACGGCACATCCGAGGTTCCTCTCTCGCCACCGCCGGCGCGGCCGTGACCACGGCCACCCTGCTGGCCGCCGCGCTCGCCCCCGCCGCGCACGCCGACGCCCGGCCGACCCGGGCCACCGCGATCGAGAACGCGGTCTCGGCGCTGGCGGCCCACGCCACGGACCTGGGCCTCACCTCCGCGCAGCGCACCTCCGTCCGGGACGTCGTCGTCGACAAGGACGGCACCCAGCATGTGCGGTACGACCGGACGTACCGCGAACTCCCGGTACTCGGCGGCGACTTCGTGGTGCATCTGACGCCGGACGGCGCGTACCGCGGCGCGAACCGCGCGACCGGGAAGGCCATTTCGCTGACGAGCGTCACCCCCGAACTGTCCGGCGCGAAGGCGGCCGGCCTGGCGGTGAACGCGCTGCGCGCCGCCAACCCCGGCAAGGCACTGAAGAAGGTGACGGCGAAACCGCGGCTGATCGTCGACGCCCTGCACGGCACTCCGCGGCTCGCCTGGCGCACCGACGCGGTCGCCCAGGACTCGCTCGGCAACCCGGTCGCCCGCACGGTCCTGACCGACGCCCGCACCGGCGCGCGGATCGACGCCTGGGACAGCGTCGAGACGGCGACGGGCGACGGCAACTCCCTCTACAGCGGCACCGTTCCGCTGGAGACGACGCTCTCCGGATCGGCGTACCAGCTCAAGGACCCGACGCGCGGGAACACGTACACGGGCGACGCGGCGAACAAGACGGACCTGTGCATCTTCGGGATCTGCATCAGCCGGGCGCCCGCGACCCTCTTCACCGACGCGGACAACCACTGGGGCACGGGAGCGACTTCGGACCGCTCGTCCGCGGCGGTCGACGCGCAGTACGGCACCGATGAGACCTGGGACTACTACAAGAACGTCCACGGGAGGAACGGCATCGCGGGTGACGGCAAGGGGTCGTACAACCGCGTGCACTACGGCAGCAACTACAACAACGCCTTCTGGGACGACAGTTGCTTCTGCATGACGTACGGCGACGGTGACGGCTCGACCTTCGGGCCGCTGGTCGCGCTGGACGTCGCCGGGCACGAGATGTCGCACGGCGTGACCTCCAAGACGGCCGCGCTGACCTACTCGGGCGAGTCCGGCGGCCTGAACGAGGCCACCTCCGACATCTTCGGCACCATGGTGGAGTGGTACGCGAACAACGCCTCGGACCCCGGTGACTACCTGATCGGCGAGAAGATCGTCCGCTCCGGGTTCGGCAAACCCGCCCTCCGCTTCATGGACAAGCCCTCCAAGGACGGCAACTCGGCCGACTGCTGGAGCAGTTCGGTCGGCAACCTCGACGTCCACTACTCCTCCGGCGTCGCCAACCACTTCGCCTACCTGCTCTCGGAGGGCAGCGGCGCGAAGACCGTGAACGGCGTCGCCTACGACTCCCCCACCTGCAACGGCGCCACGGTCACCGGCATCGGCCACGACAAGGTCGGCAGGATCTGGTACCGCGCGCTGACGGTCTACATGACCTCGTCGACGAACTACGCGGGCGCGCGCACCGCCACGCTGAACGCGGCCAAGGATCTGTACGGAGCGGGCAGCACCGAGTACAACGCCGTAGCGGCGGCCTGGTCGGCGGTCTCCGTGGGCTGACCGGCACGACGCCCTCCGGTCCGCGGGCCACCTCGGGACGCTCTCCGGTCCAGCAGGCCGCGCGACCCAAGAGACCGCGCGGTCCCGGGTGCTCTCCGGTCGCCGTGGGCAGGCGCCGTCAGGTTCGCCTGCCCACGGCTTGTCCGGAGCATGTCCGCCCCGGGCGGGTCCTAGTCCTCCCTCACCGGCCGGTACACGCTGATGTCCACACCCGTCTTCGCGGTCGTGGTCGAAACGTGGTCGAGCGGGCGCTTCATCCCGCCCTCGGGGAAGATCGTCCTGCCGCCGCCGAGCATCACCGGCATACGGATCCGCTGGAGCTCGTCGACCAGCGCCTCGGCCGGCAGCGTGCGGACGAGGGGCTGGGGCTGCCCTTCGTCGCGAGGTGGCCGCCGTCGGCCGCGCGCAGCCCACGGACGCGCCCGGCGGTCTCGCCGCCCGGAAATCATCGCCCCTGCCCGACGACGGAAGGCGACGCGGCACACATCCTGGCGCGCCTGCCGGCGGGCGACCGGGGCCGGCCGCGCGCTCGCCCCCGAACAGCGGGTCACCCATTCACACGCTGGGCCCCGCCCCCTTCGGGTTCCCTTGTGCGGTACACCGGGCGCACACCGGTGACCTGCCGGAATGCCGAGAGTTCCGCCTCTTCCGACGTCTCGCCCGACACCCGTTCACATCATTTCTGACGCACCATCAGAGAGCGGGCGGGGTCAAGTGCCACTTACCTCGGAAGAGCAGGGGTACGACCGACGCTGCGGCACTTGGGGGTGTCGCGGGCCGCGCCCCCTCGGAGGAGCTGGCACGATGCGACGCCCCGCACGTCTGCTGACCGGTACCGCGCTCGCCGTCGCCGCCGCGGCTCTGGGCGCCGCGCCCGTGTACGGCGGAGACACCAGAAGTCTGGAGGTGTTCCCCTCGGCCGTCGTCCCGGGCGGCGACGTCACCGTCAACACGGCCGCGTGCGGCTCGGACGGCACCGCGAACGGGGACGCCGACGCGGTGGGCGGCGGCAGGTTCACGCTCGCCGCCAGCGCGCACGAACAGGACGCGATCGGTCAGTTCCGGGTGCCGCCGAGCGCGCAGCCGGGGACGTACGAGATCGTCGCGACCTGCTCCCACGGCCGGCGGGTCACCGGTGACCTGCTGGTGACCCTGGCCTCCACGCGCGAGCAGGTCGAGCCGCGCGGGCATGTGAACACGGGTGTCGGCGGCGCGCTGGGCCCCGACCCCGTACAGACCGCGGCGGGAGTGGCGGCGCTGGCCGTCGCCGCCGCGGGCGGTACCTGGCTCCTGCATCGCCGGGCGAGAGGCGACGGGATCTGACGGACACCCTCCGCTGTCCGTCCGCCGGTACCGCCGTCCCTCCCCCTCCGTGGCCCGACGCCCCTCGCGGCCCGGAGGGGGAAGGGACCGGCACCTTCAGCACACCCCCAGCCGTCGGGCGCCGGCCGGTCCCGCCCCCGGAAAGGAACACCCCTGAGGAGGCTCGCGTGCGCCGGGTCAGCAATGCCGCCATAGCGTCGGTCACGGTCGTCGCCCTCTGCTCCGGCGCCTGGCTGCTGCGCAGCGGCTCCGAGGCGCATCCGCCTCCTCAGCCGTCCGCGGCGCAGGCGGCGACCGCCGGGGACGGGGCGCGGTCCGTGGCCCCCGCGATGCCGCACTCCCCGCCCGACCGCATCCGTATCCCCGCGATCGGCGTGAACGCCCCGCTGATGGGCCTCGGTCTCACCCCGCAGGGCAGTCTGAACGTGCCGCCCGCCGAGAAGAAGAACCTGGCCGGCTGGTACGAGGCGGGGACCAGCCCGGGTGAACGCGGCACGGCCATCGTGGCCGGGCACGTCGACAACGCGGAGGGCCCCGCCGTCTTCTACGACCTGGGCTCCCTGCGCAAGGGCAGCACCGTCGAGGTGGACCGGCTCGACGGCAGAACGGCCGTCTTCACCGTCGACGCGGTCGAGGTGTACGACTCCCGCGCCTTCCCCGACGCGAAGGTGTACGGGGCCGCGCACCGGCCCGAACTGCGCGTCATCACCTGCGGCGGCGGCTACTCGCAGACGACCGGCTACCAGGGGAACGTGGTCGTCTTCGCCCATCTCACGGGCAGCCGCTGAGGGTTCACGGGAGCCACGGGAGCCACTGAGGGTTCGGACGAACCGCGGGCGGCCGCGGAGAGTTCGGACCGGCAACGGGCAGCCGCTGAGGGTTCCCATGCGTCTCAGGCAGCCGCTGGGGATCAGGCGAGTCTCAGGCAGCCGCTGAGGTTCAGGCGAGCCTCAGGCAGCCGCTGGGGATCAGGCGAGTCTCAGGCAGCCGCTGGGGTTCAGGCGAGTCTCAGGCAGCCGCTGAGGTTCAGGCCAGCCACTGCTGGTAGGCCAGGTTCGCCACCAGCGCGAACACCACCGTCAGGAGCACCGCCCGGACGAACCCGCTGCCCTGCTTGAGCGCGGTCCGTTCGCCCACCGTGCCGCCCGCCAGATTGAACACGGCCATGAGGGCGGCGAGTTCCCAGAACACCGTGCCCTTCCAGGCGAAGGTCGCGAGGGCGCCCGCGTTGGTGCAGCAGTTGACGATCTTGGCGGTGGCGGAGGCGGTCACCAGGTCGAGGTGGAGCATCGCGGTGAGGGCGAGCACGAGGAACGTGCCCGTGCCGGGGCCGATGAGCCCGTCGTAGAAGCCGATGCCGAGGCCCGCCAGCCCGATCGCGGCGAGGACGCGGCGGGCGGAGACCGGGGTGGTCGGCGGCGCCGTGCCGAAGGCGGGCCGCAGGATCACGAAGGTGCCGACGCCGAGCAGGACGACCATGACGACCGGCTTGAGCACCTCGGTGCTCAGCCCGGCCGCGACGAACGCGCCCGCCGTCGAACCGGCCAGCGCCGCGAGTCCGATCCGTACGGCGAGGCGCACGTCGACGGTTGTCTTGCGCGCGTACGTCACCGCGGCCCCCGCGGTGCCGACGATCGCGACCGCCTTGTTCGTGCCGAGCGCGAACGCCGCCGGCGTGCCGGCGGGCAGCCCGAGCAGCATGGCGGGCAGCAGAAGCAGCCCTCCGCCGCCGACCACGGCGTCGATCCAGCCGGCCGCCAGAGCGGCGGCGCACAGCACAAGGATCATGGTCAGCGATATGTCGGGCATGATCGCGACCCTAAGGGACGGTTTGGATGCGTCGTGCACGGGGCCGGGAAGCTTGAGTGACTCCTGAGGTTCCTGAGGTTCGCCTCGACGGGGTCCCGGGGACGAGCCCAGGCCTCTTCGGTTCAGTTCACCGAGTCCAGATAGCGCAGGACCGCGAGGACGCGCCGGTGGCCGGTGTCCGACGGGGGCAGGTCGAGCTTCAGGAAGATGTTGGCGATGTGCTTCTCGACGGCGCGTTCGGAGACGGTGAGGGCGGCGGCGATCCCGTGGTTGGTGCGGCCCTCGGCCATCAGGGCGAGCACCTCGCGCTCGCGGGGCGTGAGGGCGTCGAGGGCGCGGACCCGGCGGCTCGCGCCGAACAACTGGGAGACGACCTCGGGGTCGAGGGCCGTACCGCCCGAGGCGACGCGCTCCATGGCGTCCACGAACTCACCGATGTCGACGACGCGTTCCTTGAGGAGATAGCCGAACCCCGCCGGATTGCCGAGCAGTTGGGTGGCGTAGTCGTCTCCACGTACTGCGAGAAGACCAGCACCCCGGTACCGGGGTGGTCCTGGCGCAGCCGCACGGCCGCCCGGATGCCCTCGTCGGTCTGGGTCGGCGGCAGCCGGATGTCGACGACGGCGACGTCCGGCTCGTTTTCGGCGACACCGGCGAGCAGGGCGTCCGCGTCGCCCACGGCCGCGACCACCTCCACACCGCGCAGTTGGAGCAGTTGGGCAAGGCCGATGGTGGGTTCCCCCGACTGGTCGTGGGCGAGTGGGGTCCGGCCCTTCAAAGGTTTCCGCGCGAGAACGCCTCGATCGATCGTGCCCGCACGTGAACCGGGGGTACGGCTGACCCCACCCCGGCCCCTCCCGCACCGCCGGGAGCCCTCACACCGCGGCCCTGTCCCCGCTGAGGGCAGCGTTCCTCCCGGGAAACAGGTGTGATGCCACCGGGTAACACCGGCACCGCACGGTGTGGTCATGACCTCGCATACGACGATGACGGCGGCGACGGCTGCGGCTGCAACTGGGGCTGGGGCGACGGCTGCGGCCGCCGTTCCGACGACAGGGACGGCGACGCCGACGGCCCCGGACGCCTCGGCGGGGAACGCGCACACGATCGTGCTCGTCGGCCACGGCATGGTCGGCCAGCGCTTCCTGGAGGCGCTCGCCGAACGCGGAACGACCGCCACCCACCGCGTGGTCGTGTTCTGCGAGGAGCCCCGCCCTGCCTACGACCGGGTCCGGCTCACCTCGTACTTCTCGGGCCGCACGCCCGAAGAACTCTCGCTCACGGAGCCGGAGTTCATCGAGGAGCACGGCATCGAGCTGCATCTCGGCGACCCGGCCGAGTCGGTCGACCGGGCCGCGCGCACCGTGACGGCCAGGTCCGGTCTGACGGTCGGCTACGACACCCTCGTGCTCGCCACCGGCTCCTACCCCTTCGTGCCGCCGGTCCCCGGCAAGGACGCCGAGGGCTGTTTCGTGTACCGCACGATCGAGGATCTGCTCGCCATCGAGGAGTACGCGAAGGCGCGGGCGACGACCGGAGCGGTGGTCGGCGGCGGTCTGCTGGGACTTGAGGCGGCCGGCGCGCTCAAGGGGCTCGGACTGGCCACGCACATCGTGGAGTTCGCGCCGCGCCTGATGCCCGTGCAGGTGGACGACGGCGGTGGTGCCGCGCTGCTGCGCACCATCGAGGACATGGGCCTGCGCGTGCACACCGGCACGGGCACCCAGGAGATCGTCACCGGCGAGGACGGCGCCGTGACCGGCATGAAGCTGTCCGACGGGTCCGAACTCCCCACGGATCTCGTGGTGTTCTCGGCGGGAGTGCGCCCGCGCGACCAACTCGCCCGCGCCATGGGGCTCACCGTCGGCGAGCGCGGCGGCATCACGGTCGACGAGCGGTGCCGCACCTCCGACCCGGCCGTCTTCGCGATCGGCGAGTGCGCCCTCGCCGTGGACGGCCGGGTGTACGGACTCGTCGCGCCCGGCTACGAGATGGCCGCGACGGCCGCCGCCACGATCGCCGCCGACGAGGCGAAGTTCACCGGCGCCGATCTGTCGACGAAGCTGAAGCTCCTCGGCGTCGACGTCGCCTCGTTCGGCGACGCGCACGGGGCCACCGCCGACTGCCTCGACGTCGTCTACGCGGACGCGCGCTCGGGCATCTACAAGAAGCTGGTCCTCGGCCGCGAGGGGCAGCTCCTCGGCGGCATCCTGGTCGGCGACGCGGACGCCTACGGCACCCTGCGCGCCTTCACCGGCTCGGTGCCGCCGATCGCCCCGGAGCAGCTCGTGCTCCCGGCGGGCGCGGGCGCCCCGGTGACCCTCGGCCCCTCCGCTCTCCCCGACTCCGCGGTCGTCTGCTCCTGCCACAACGTCACCAAGGGCACGATCCGCGGCGCGGTCACCGAGCACTCCCGCACGAACGTCCCCGAGGTCAAGAAGTGCACCAAGGCCGGTACCGGCTGCGGGAGTTGCGTCAAGGTCCTCGGGCAGCTCGTCAACGAGGAGCTGGCCGCGAACGGTGTCGAGGTCGACCACGGCCTGTGCGGCTGCTTCGGGCGGACCCGCGAGGAGCTGTACGAGATCGTCCTCGCCCTCCGGATCACCTCGTACCGCACGCTGCTCGACCGGTACGGCCGCGAGGAGGCCCGGGGCGGTGACGGCTGCGAGGTCTGCAAGCCCGCCGTCGGCTCGGTCATCGCCTCCCTCGCCCCGACGATCGGCGCCGACGCCTATGTCCTGGCGGGCGAACAGGCCGCGCTCCAGGACACCAACGACCACTTCCTCGCCAACCTCCAGAAGAACGGCTCCTATTCGATCGTGCCGCGCATCCCCGGCGGCGAGATCACTCCCGAGAAACTCATCGTGATCGGCGAGGTGGCACGGGACTTCGGGCTCTACACGAAGATCACGGGCGGTCAGCGCATCGACCTGTTCGGCGCGCGGGTGGAGCAACTCCCCCTGATCTGGGCGCGGCTGGTGGACGCGGGCTTCGAGTCCGGGCACGCGTACGGCAAGTCGCTGCGCACGGTGAAGTCCTGCGTCGGGCAGACCTGGTGCCGGTACGGCGTGCAGGACTCGGTCCGGATGGCGATCGACCTGGAGCTGCGCTACCGGGGTCTGCGCTCCCCGCACAAGCTGAAGTCGGCGGTCTCCGGGTGCGCCCGCGAGTGCGCCGAGGCCCAGTCCAAGGACTTCGGCGTCATCGCCACCTCCAACGGCTGGAACCTCTACGTCGGCGGCAACGGCGGCGCGACCCCGCGCCACGCGGACCTGCTGGCCCAGGACCTGTCGGACGCCGAACTGGTCCGTCTGATCGACCGCTTCCTGATGTTCTACATCCGCACCGCGGACCGGCTGGAGCGCACCTCGACCTGGCTGGAGCGGATTCCCGGCGGCCTCGACCACGTCCGCGAGGTGGTCGTGGACGACTCCCTCGGCATCTGCGAGGAGCTGGAGTCGCTGATGACCGCGCACATCGCGAACTACCGGGACGAGTGGGCCGAGACCATCAACGACCCGGAGAGGCTCGGCCGGTTCGTGTCCTTCGTGAACGCCCCGGACACCCCGGACCCGGTCGTCGCCTTCGTTCCCGAGCGCGACCAGATCAAGCCCGACCTGCCGCTGCTGACCATCGGACACCGCCCCTTTGAAGCCCTGGAAGGAAGTGCCCAGCGATGACCCTGGCACCCGGGACGACCCGGACGACGACGACCCTCACGCTCCAACTCCTGCTGGAGGAAGACTGGTTCACGGTCTGCGAGCTGTCCCTGCTGACCCCGGGACGGGGCGTCGCCGCGCTCCTCCCGGACGGCCGCCAGGTCGCCCTGTTCAGCGACCGCGAGGGACGGACGTACGCCATCGACAACCGTGACCCGTTCAGCGGGGCGGCGGTCCTCTCCCGCGGGCTGACCGGGACCCACCGGGGCCGCCCGTTCGTGGCCTCGCCGCTGCTCAAGCAGCGCTTCGACCTGGAGTCGGGGCGGTGCCTGGACGACGACGGCGTACGGGTGGCGACGTACGAGGTGCGGGCGGCCTGATCCGGTCCGTGGCGCCCGACCCCGCCCGGGGCGCCTGACCAGGACCGGGGTGCCGGACCGACCGGGTCACCCGCCATCGGCCGACCCTCTGCCCTCGGGCGGCCGTCAGCCCTTGAGCCCCTCGTACGTGACGCCCGTCAGCCGCTCCGAGGCGGTCCAGAGCCGCTCCGCCTTGGTGTCGTCGCGGGTCCAGCGGGCCCGCCAGGACGTCGCGGGCGAGCCGCGCCACATCGCGAAGGACGGACCGACGAAGGTGTCGGGCCCGACGCCGGGGGCGGTGGCCGCGTACAGCGTCGGCAGGGCCCCGGCCTCGGCGCTCTGCGCGAAGACGCGGTTGCCGATCTCCATCAGCCGCTCGGCGCCCTTGCGCCCCTCAAGACGGGGCCCGGCGGTCTGCAGGTTGGTGGAGGCGTACCCGGGGTGCGCCGCGGCCGCGACGACATCGGACCCGGCGCCGGACAGCCGTCGCGCGAGCTCGTGCGTGAAGAGGAGGTTGGCGGTCTTGGACCGGCCGTAGGCGATCCACTTGCGATAGGACCCCTTCTCGCTGTTGAGGTCGTCGAGGTCGATGTCGGACAGCGCGTGGACCATGCTCGACAGGGTGACGATCCGCGCGCCGGGGGTCTCGGCGATCACGGGGAACAGCAGCCCGGTGAGCGCGAAGTGCCCGAGGTGGTTCACACCGAACTGCGTCTCGAACCCGTCCGCCGTCGTCCCGTACGGCAGGGCCATCACGCCCGCGTTGTTGACGAGCAGGTCGAGCCGGTCGTACCTCCGCTCGAAGACGCTCGCGAACTCTCTCACGGAGTCGAGTTCGCCCAGGTCCAGTCTTATGAACCCGACGTCCGCGCCCGGCACTTCGGCCGCGAGCCGGTCCACGGCCCCGGCGCCCCGCGCCTCGCTGCGACAGGCGAGCACGACCCGGGCGCCCTTGCGGGCCAGTTCCCGCGCGGTGACGAAACCGAGCCCGCTGTTGGCCCCGGTGACGACAACGGTGCGCCCGCTCTGATCGGGGATGTCCTGCGCGTTCCAGCCGGACATGGCGGTTCCTTCCAGGTGACTACGGGCGTGACCACGGGCGGCCCAGCGTAGGGGGTCCCTCGCGCCGGACGCGCCGCGGAGCCCGAAAGGGCGGCACCCCCGCACAGGGTGCCGCCCCTTCTCGTGGTCCGGGGCCGCCGCCCATCGGTCTTGAGGGTCGGGGACAGGCGGCGGCTCCGGGGTCTTGTCGCCTCGCGGGCTAGCGGTGGTCGCTGCCCGTCGCACTGGAGGCCGCGCGGCCCGCTTCCAGGCGGGCGACGGGGATCCGGAAGGGGGAGCAGGAGACGTAGTCGAGTCCCACCTCGTGGAAGAAGTGGACCGACTCGGGGTCGCCGCCGTGCTCGCCGCAGACGCCGAGCTTCAGGTCGGGGCGCGTCTCGCGGCCGGCCTTCACCGCGGACTTGACCAGGGAGCCGACGCCGTCCTTGTCGATCGTCTCGAACGGGCTGACGCCGAAGATGCCCTTCTCCAGGTACGCCGTGAAGAAGGAGGCCTCCACGTCGTCGCGGCTGAAGCCCCACACCGTCTGGGTGAGGTCGTTGGTGCCGAAGGAGAAGAACTCGGCCGCCTCGGCGATCTGCCCGGCCGTCAGCGCGGCCCGCGGCAGCTCGATCATCGTGCCGATGGCCAGCTTCAGGTGCACGCCGGTGGCCGCCTCGACCTCGGCGATGACCTGGTCGGCCTCCTCGCGGACGATCTCCAGCTCCTGGACCGTACCGACGAGCGGGATCATGATCTCCGGGCGCGGGTCGCCCTTGGCGTTCTTGCGCTCGGCGGCGGCCTCCGCGATGGCCCGTACCTGCATCGTGAACAGACCGGGGATGACCAGGCCGAGGCGCACACCGCGCAGGCCCAGCATCGGGTTCTGCTCGTGCAGCCGGTGCACCGCCTGCAGCAGGCGCAGGTCGTTCTCGTTGGCGTCCTTGCGGGACTCGGCGAGCGCGACACGCACCGACAGCTCGGTGATGTCCGGCAGGAACTCGTGCAGCGGCGGGTCCAGGAGACGGACCGTGACCGGGAGGCCGTCCATCGCAGAGAACAGCTCCACGAAGTCCTGCTTCTGGAGCGGCAGGAGCGCCTTCAGCGACTCCTCGCGCTCGGTGTCGGTGTCCGCGAGGATCAGCCGCTCGACCAGCTCGCGGCGGTCACCGAGGAACATGTGCTCGGTGCGGCACAGACCGATGCCCTGGGCGCCGAAGCGGCGGGCGCGCAGCGCGTCCTCGGCGTTGTCGGCGTTGGCGCGTACGCGCAGGCTGCGCTTGCGGTCGGCGAAGGCCATGATCCGGTGGACGGCCTCGACCAGCTCGTCGGCGTCGTCGGCGCCGGCGTGCATCCGGCCCTCGAAGTACTCGACGACCGGCGACGGGACGACGGGGACCTCACCGAGGTACACCTTGCCGCTGGAGCCGTCGATCGAGATGAGGTCGCCCTCCTCGACGACGTGCCCGCCGGGCACGGTCATCCGGCGGCGCTTGGTGTCGACCTCCAGCTCCTCGGCGCCGCAGACACAGGTCTTGCCCATGCCGCGCGCCACGACGGCCGCGTGGGAGGTCTTGCCGCCGCGCGAGGTGAGGATGCCCTCGGCCGCGATCATGCCGTCGAGGTCGTCGGGGTTCGTCTCACGGCGGACGAGGATGACCTTCTCGCCGGAGCGGGACCACTTCACCGCGGTGTACGAGTCGAAGACCGCCTTGCCGACCGCGGCGCCCGGCGACGCGGCGATGCCCCGGCCGACCTGCTGGACCTTCGCGTCCTCGTCGAAGCGCGGGAACATGAGCTGCGCGAGCTGGGCGCCCGTCACCCGCTGGAGCGCCTCGGCCTCGTCGATCAGGCCCTGGTCCACGAGCTGCGTGGCGATGCGGAAGGCCGCGCCCGCCGTGCGCTTGCCGACGCGGGTCTGGAGCATCCACAGCTGGCCGCGCTCGATGGTGAACTCGATGTCGCAGAGATCCTTGTAGTGGTTCTCCAGGGTCTCCATGATCTGCATGAGCTGGTCGTACGACTTCTTGTCGATCGACTCCAGCTCGGCGAGCGGGACCGTGTTGCGGATACCGGCGACGACGTCCTCGCCCTGGGCGTTCTGGAGGTAGTCGCCGTACACGCCCTGGTGGCCGGAGGCGGGGTCGCGGGTGAAGGCGACGCCGGTGCCGGAGTCGGGGCCGAGGTTGCCGAAGACCATCGAACAGACGTTGACGGCCGTGCCGAGGTCGTGCGGGATGCGCTCCTGGCGGCGGTACAGCTTGGCGCGCTCGGTGTTCCAGGAGTCGAAGACCGCGTGGATGGCGAGGTCCATCTGCTCACGCGGTTCCTGCGGGAAGTCCCGGCCGGCCTCGGTCTTGACGATCTTCTTGAACTTGGTGACGAGCTTCTTCAGGTCGGCCGCTTCGAGGTCCGTGTCGACGGTGACCTTCTTGAGGTCCTTCGCCGCCTCCAGCGCCTCCTCGAAGAGCTCGCCGTCCACACCGAGGACCGTCTTGCCGAACATCTGGATGAGACGGCGGTACGAGTCCCACGCGAAGCGGTCGTCGCCGGACTGCCGCGAGAGGCCCAGGACGGACTTGTCGGAGAGCCCGATGTTCAGGACGGTGTCCATCATGCCGGGCATGGAGAACTTCGCCCCGGAACGGACGGACACGAGCAGGGGATCGTCGGCCTGGCCGAGCTTCTTGCCCATCGTGGCCTCGAGGGCGTCGAGGTGCGCACTCACCTCGTCACGCAGTGCCGCCGGCTCCTCGCCACTGTCGAGGTAGGTCTTGCACGCCTCGGTGGTGATGGTGAAGCCGGGCGGGACGGGAAGTCCCAGGTTGGTCATCTCGGCAAGGTTGGCACCCTTGCCCCCGAGAAGGTCCTTGAGGTCCCTGTTGCCCTCGGTGAAGTCATAAACGAACTTCGCTCCACCAGCGCCGCTTTCGGCTACGTGGGGATCTTTGTTTTCCGACACGAGTCTCGACTCCTCGACGTCGCGGTGGCTGCCCTGACGACGGGGAACATACCCAGATCGAAGGCGTCTGGGTACGTCCACTTGCGCGTCATGCGCCTGTAACCAGTCGTCCGCCACCGGATCAAAAGTCAAGGCTTGGCAAGCCATCGGGTGGCGATGTTTTCACTTCTTGAACGAATCAACGCCCATAGATCGCTCTGGACGCTCAGGTGAGCGAGCTTCGGCACGTCTGAGTTTAATCGATGAACGATCAGATGGTGGCACTGAGTGCCACCCCTTAGGGAAGTGCAGTCGCTCAAGATCCGCTCATCTGAGCGTGACCCCTATCAAGGGTGGCGAGAATCACGCCGTCAGGAGAAGCCAGATTTCATCATGCGGACCACGATCCGGACACGACACACGGTTGTCACACGCTGATGCCCCGCACGGGTGACGCCGGGCCGGCGGGCGTCCGGTCACACACCGAGGGCCGCCAGCCGCTCCTCGGCCCGCTCCGGTGCGTACAGGTACTCCACGACCATCGCCCCCGCGCCCACGAGCCCGGCCCGCTCGCCGAGCCGGGAGGTCACCACGTCCAGATGAGCGGTGGAGCGGGGCAGCGCCCGTTGGTAGAGGAGCTCCCGGACGCCCGTGAGGAAGGGGGTTCCGGCCAGATCCCCGGCGATCATCAACACGCCCGGGTTGAGCAGCGTCACCACGGTGGCCAGGACGTCCCCGACCTGACGGCCCGCCTCCCGGGCGAGCGCCATCGCCTCGGGATGCCCGGCCGCCAGCAGGTCCCGCACGTCCGAGCCGGACGCGGCCGGGACCCCGGACTCCGCGAGCCGTCGCGCCACCGCGCCACCACTGGCGACCGCGGCCAGACAGCCGTACGAGCCGCACCGGCACAGCGCGTCGGCACCCACGCGGATGTGCCCGATGTCGCCGGCGCCGCCGTCGACGCCCCGGTAGACGGTGCCGCCGACGACCATGCCCGCGCCTATACCGGTGGAGACCTTGACCAGCGCGAACGCCGAGCACTCCGGATAGCCGGCGCGCTGCTCCCCGTACGCCATGAGGTTGGCGTCGTTGTCGACGAGCACGGGTACGCGGGCGGTGCCGGCGCCCGCGTGCTCGGCGAAGGCGCGGCCCAGCCGGCCCCGTATGTCGTAGCCGTCCCAGCCCGGCATGATCGGCGGCTGCACCACGCGGCCGGTGTCGCTGTCGACCGGGCCGGGCACCGCGAGCCCGATGCCGCAGACGGCGTCGGCGCTCCGCCCGGACTTCTCCAGCAGCTCGGCGAACCAGCGCCCGAGCTCCCCGAGGACCGCCTCGGGGCCGTCGTCGATCACCAGGGGTCCGCCGTGCTCGGCGAGGATCTCCCCGGTCAGGGTGAGGACGGCGGCCCGGCCGTGCCGGGTGTCGAGGTCGGCGGCGAGGACGACGGCGTGCTCGTCGTCGAACTCCAGGGTGATGGAGGGGCGGCCGCCGAGCGGGGAGTCGACCGGCCCGCCGGCCCCCTCGCGGAGCCAGCCCGCGCGGAACAGCCGGTCGAGACGCTGGCCGACCGTGGCCCGCGACAGACCGGTGGCCCGCTGGAGCGCCCCGCGCGTGGTCGCCCGGCCGCTGCGCACCAGTTCGAGCAGTTCTCCGGAGCTTGCCTGGTTGCCGGTCTTCACGGTCCTCCCCGCCCTTTCTGTCATGCGCACCCTCTTGCGTTCCCCAACTCTGCATTACATATTGAGTTTTGCGTGTTAAATAGACGTAACCCTACGGCAGCTACTGCCGAACTGGCCGGTCGGACGTCTTCGGGGAGACCTGAGTGGACAGCACAACCCAGCTCACCGCACTGCGCAGGGGGCCCATCACCCCCGTGCGCACCTCCGGCACTCCGGCGTACGCCTCCGGCCCACCCTCTCCGCCCGGTCCCGGCGAGATCGTCCGTGGCGGATCACCTGTATACGATCCCGCGGAACCGTCGGGGTCCCTGCACCTCAGGGCGTCCCGGGTGCTGAACGGCAACTGGACGGGAACCTCCACGGTGCCCTCGCGCGGTCTGTACCCGCACCAGTGGTCCTGGGACTCCGCGTTCATCGCGATCGGCCTGCGCCATCTGTCCCCGCTGCGGGCGCAGACGGAGCTGGAGACCCTGCTCGGCGCGCAGTGGGCCGACGGGCGTGTCCCGCACATCGTGTTCAATCCCTCCGTCCCGCTCGACGCGTACTTCCCGAGCCCCGATTTCTGGCGCTCCTCGACCGCCGGGCGCGCCGCGGGCGCCCCGCGCACCGTACAGACGTCGGGCATCGTGCAGCCACCGGTGCACGCGCTGGCGGTGTGGCTGGTGCACCGGGCGGACCCGGGGCTGTCCCGGTCCCGCTCCTTCCTCTCCCGGATGTATCCCCGGCTGGCGGCCTGGCACCGCTATCTCCTGCACCGCCGGGACCTGGGCGGCGGCGGTCTCGCCAGCGTGGTCCACCCCTGGGAGCAGGGCATGGACAACAGCCCCTGCTGGGACGCCCCGCTCAGCCGGGTCACCCCGGCGCCCGCCCGTTCCTTCCGGCGCGCCGACCTCGACCACGGCGCCCCCGAGGACCGGCCGACGGACCTCGACTACGGGCGGTACGTGCGGCTGGCCACGGACTACCGGGGCCGGGGGTACGCGGACGGCGGCGGCGAGTTCGCCGTCGAGGACCCGGCCTTCAACGCCCTGCTGATCGCCTCGGAACACGCGCTGGCCCGGATCGCGCAGGAGCTGGGCGCCACGGGGACCGCCCGCCACGCGCGCGCCGAACGGCTGACGGCGGCCCTGGTGGAGCGGTTGTGGGATCCGTCGGAGGGCCTGTTCTTCTGCCGCGACGAGCGGGCCGACGGCCACGGCGGGGAGGGCGACGGGAAGGGCGGACGGAGCGGCGGGGGCGGCGGACGGGGTGCGCTGATTCCCGAGCGCAGTGTCGCCGGGCTGCTCCCCCTCATCCTCCCCGCGCTGCCGCGGGACATCGCCGCCACGCTCGTACGGACCGCGGGCGGGCCGCATTTCGGGCTCGGCGGGGTGACGCGGCTCGCACCCAGTTACGACCTGACCGGCGAGGCGTTCGATCCGCACCGGTACTGGCGCGGGCCGGCCTGGTTCAACACCAACTGGCTGCTGGAGCGCGGGCTGCGGCTGCACGGGGAGCACGGACGGGCGGACGCGCTGCGGGCCGCCCTGCTGGACACCGCCGGGGAGTCCGGGTTCGCGGAGTACGTGGACCCGTTCACCGGCGACGCCTGCGGAGCGCTCGGCTTCAGCTGGACGGCGGCGTTGACGCTCGACCTGCTGCACGAGCCCTCCGGGGCCGCGTCGATCGTGTCCCCGAAGGGGCGCGACGCGTTGATCGACACGGCACACAGCGCTGCGGGACAGCGCGTATTCGAGTTCGAGACGGGCGCCAAAGGAGGGGACCGGGGATGACGGACCGGCATCATCTGCTCGTGCACGGTGGAACGTTCGCCGCCGTGGGCGACGGCGGGGACATCAGCGGAGTGCGGGGCGGCAGCTCTCCGGACGGATTATTCGTACGGGACGCCCGGCACCTCAGCCGCTGGCAGCTGACGGTGGACGGCGCGGTGCCCGAGGCACTGACGCCGGTCGCGGACGGTGACACGGCACGCTGCGTGCTGGTCCCGCGGGGCGGTCGAAACGAGCCGCCCGCTTATACGCTCTTCCGTGAACAGGCCGTCGCCGAGGGCTCGTTCGTGGAGGCGCTGCGCGTCACGAGCAACCGTCCGACAGCCACCACGGTCCGGATCGCGGTGACCGCGGACGCCGACTTCACGGATCAGTTCGAACTGCGCTCCGACTACCGCACGTACGCCAAGACGGGTGTCGTACGCCAGCGCCAAGTCCTCTACGACGGCGTGGAGTTCAGCTATCGGCGCGGGGAGTGGCAGTCCCGTACGACGGTCACCTCCGAGCCCGCGCCGGACGGGGTGGAGGAGACGGGCACGGGCGCGCGTCGCCTCGTATGGACCCTCGACCTCGAACCGCACGGCTCGGCGGAGCTGGCGCTGCGGGTCGCGGCGCGTCCGCACGGCGCCGCGCACGAACCGCGGGTGCCCGCCTCCCCCGCCGCGGCCAATGAGCGACTCCTCGCCCTGGAAGGCGAGTTCGCGCAAGGAGTGCCCTTCCCGACCGGCTGGCCCGAACTGGCCGCGGCCTGCGCGCGGGGCCTGTCCGATCTCGCTGTCCTCCAAGTACCAGCGACGGGCCTGGACGGCGAGGAGCTGCGGGTGCCCGCGGCCGGGGTCCCCTGGTTCCTCACCCTGCTGGGCCGCGACGCGCTGCTCACCTCGCTCTTCGCGCTGCCCTACCGGCCCCAGTTGGCCGCCGCCACCCTGCCCGCGCTGGCCGCCACCCAGGCGGTCGAGGTGGGGCTGGGCGCGGTCGCCCAGCCCGGCAAGATCGTGCACGAGGTGCGGCACGGCGAGCTGGCGCACTTCGGGCAGGTGCCGTACGGGCGGTACTACGGTTCGGTGGACGCGACGCCGCTGTTCCTGGTGCTGCTCGGCGCCTACACCGAGCTGACCGGTGACCTGGCCCTGGCCCGCCGCCTCGAACCCAACGCCCGGGCGGCGATCGGCTGGATGCTGGACCACGGCGGACTGACCTCGCGCGGGTATCTCGTCTACCGCGCGGACGGCGGCGGCCTCGCCAACCAGAACTGGAAGGACTCCCCGGGCGCCATCTGCTCGGCCGACGGCAGCCGTCCCAGCGGCCCGGTGATGGCGGCGGGCGCGCAGGGTTACGCGTACGACGCGCTGCGCCGCACCGCGCACCTGTCCCGCACGGTCTGGGACGACGAGGTGTACGCGGCGCTCCTCGAACAGGCCGCCGCCGATCTGCGCGACCGTTTCCAGCGGGACTTCTGGATGAACGAACACTCCTTCCCCGCACTGGCGTTGGACGGCGACGGCCGCCATGTCGACGCGCTCGCCTCGGACGCGGGTCATCTGCTGTGGTCCGGCCTGCTGGACAAGGAGTACGGCGAACTGGTCGGCCGCCGGCTCCTGGAACCGGACTTCTTCTCCGGCTGGGGCGTGCGCACGCTCGCCTCCGGCCAGGCGGCCTACCACCCGCTGTCGTATCACCGGGGTTCGGTCTGGCCGCACGACAACGCCCTGATCACTCTGGGGCTGGCGCGGTACGGCCTGCACGACGAGGCCCGTACGGTGGCCCACGCGCTCGTGGACGCGGCCACGGCGGCCGGCCACCGCCTCCCCGAGGTCCTCGCGGGCTACGGCCGCGACACCCATGCCGAGCCGGTGCCCTACCCGCACGCCTGCGTACGGGAGTCGCGTTCGGCGGCGGCACCGCTGGCCCTGCTCACGGCGGTGGGCGGCGCCTAGCGGATCCGGTCCGGTGCGTGCGCGGGGCGGCGCGCGCACCGGACGTCCGGCGGATCGGCACCGGTCATGGGTGGCCGATCCGCCGGACGTCCCGCGGATCGGCCCCGGACATCCCGCGGATCAGCCGCCGGAGGTGTCCAGTTCGGCGTCCTCGGACACGCCCGCGCAGTCGTAGGGGTCCTTCAGCCAGCCGTCCGGCAGGACGACCCTGTTGTTGCCGGAGGTACGGCCGCGGGGTCCGTCGGCGCCCGTGGGCCACGGCTGGTCGAGGTCCAACTCGGCCAGCCCGTCGGAGAGTTCGGCCAGCGACGAGGTGATGGCGAGACGCCCCCGCATCTCCGAGCCGACCGCGAAACCCTTGAGGTACCAGGCGACGTGCTTGCGGAAGTCGATGACCCCGCGCGCCTCGTCGCCGATCCACTCGCCGAGGAGCGTGGCGTGGCGGACCATGACGGCCGCGACCCCGCGGAGCGTCGGGCGGGCGTACTCCTCGCGGCCCTCGAAGGCGGCCACCAGGTCGCCGAACAGCCACGGCCGGCCGAGGCAGCCACGGCCGACGACCACGCCGTCGCACCCGGTCTCGCGCACCATCCGCAGGGCGTCGTCCGCCGACCAGATGTCGCCGTTGCCGAGGACGGGGATCTCCGGCACGTGCTCCTTCAGCCGGGCGATGGCGTCCCAGTCGGCGGTGCCGCCGTAGTGCTGGGCCGCGGTCCGGCCGTGCAGTGCGATGGCCGTCACGCCCTCCTCGACCGCGATCCGACCGGCGTCGAGGAAGGTGATGTGGTCGTCGTCGATGCCCTTGCGCATCTTCATGGTGACGGGCAGGTCACCGGCGCCGCTGACGGCCTCGCGCAGGATCGCGCGCAGCAGGGGGCGCTTGTACGGGAGGGCGGAGCCGCCGCCCTTGCGGGTGACCTTGGGGACCGGGCAGCCGAAGTTCAGGTCGATGTGGTCGGCGAGGTCCTCTTCCGCGATCATGCGGACGGCCTTGCCGACGGTGGCCGGGTCGACGCCGTACAGCTGGATCGAGCGCGGTGTCTCGGTCGCGTCGAAGTGGACCAGCTGCATGGTCTTCTCGTTGCGCTCGACCAGCGCCCGCGTGGTGATCATCTCGCTGACGAACAGTCCCTTGCCGCCGCTGAACTCCCTGCACAGCGTGCGGAACGGCGCGTTCGTGATCCCGGCCATGGGTGCCAGGACGACGGGCGGCTGCACCTGGTGGGGGCCGATCGAGAGCGTGGAGTTCAGCGTGGCGTTCACGGTGGACGTGGGCGTGGGCATTCCCCCATTGTGGCGCACGGCGCCGCGTGCTCGCGCGGAAGACCGTGTAGCAGTCATTAGTTAGACACACTATCGACGGCGACGTACCCTGAGGGAATGCCTGAGCTCAGCCACCGTCACCGGATGCTGGTGCTCGCGATCTGCTGCATGAGTCTGCTGATCGTGAGCCTCGACGTCACGGTTCTGAATGTCGCCCTGCCCTCGATGCAGCAGGAGCTGCACGCGAGCGTCGCGGGCATGCAGTGGACCATCGACGCGTACACCCTGGTCCTGGCCTCCCTGCTGATGCTCGCGGGCTCGACCGCCGACCGCATCGGCCGGCGCAAGGTCTTCACGGTGGGCCTGGTCCTGTTCACCATCGGCTCGGTGCTCTGCTCCCTCGCCCCGAACCTCGACATGCTCATCGTCTTCCGGATGGTCCAGGCCGTCGGCGGCTCGATGCTCAACCCGGTGGCGATGTCGATCATCACCAACACCTTCACGGCCCCGCGCGAACGCGCCCGCGCGATCGGCGTCTGGGGCGCCGTGGTCGGTATCTCCATGGCCGCCGGACCGCTGGTGGGCGGACTGCTCGTCGACACCGTGGGCTGGCGGTCGATCTTCTGGATCAACCTCCCCGTCGGTCTCGCCGCGCTCCTGCTGACGCTGCGCTTCGTCCCCGAGTCCCGTGCCCCGAGGGCCCGCCGCCCCGACCCGGTCGGCCAGCTCCTCGTCATCGCGCTGCTCGGCTCCCTCACGTACGCGATCATCGAGGCGCCCACCTCCGGCCTCGTCCACACCCTGGCCTTCTCCGTGATCGCCCTCGCCGCGCTCCTCGGTCTCCTGCGGTACGAGCCCCGGCGCGACGAACCCCTCATCGATCTGCGCTTCTTCCGCTCGGTGCCGTTCAGCGGGGCCACCGTCATCGCGGTGAGCGCGTTCGCGGCGCTCAGCGGCTTCCTGTTCCTGTCGACGCTGTACCTGCAGAACGTGCGCGGGCTGAACGCCCTGCACGCGGGGCTGTGGATGCTGCCCATGGCGGCCCTGTGCTTCGTCTGCGCGCCCATATCGGGCCGCCTGGTCGGCAGTCGCGGCCCCCGGCCGTCGCTGCTGATCGCCGGGGTCGCGATGACCGTGAGCGGTGCGCTGTTCGCCGCGTTCGAGGCGGAGACGTCGAACGTCACGCTCGTCGTCGGCTATGTCTTCTTCGGCATCGGCTTCGGCTTCGTGAACGCGCCCATCACCAACACCGCCGTCTCCGGCATGCCCCGCTCCCAGGCGGGTGTCGCCGCGGCCGTCGCCTCGACCAGCCGGCAGATCGGCGGCACCCTCGGCGTCGCGGTCATCGGCGCGGCCCTCGCCTCCGGCATCCGCGCCTCCGCCTACCGGGACAGCTTCGTGGCGGCCTCCCGCCCCGGCTGGTGGATCATCACCGCCTGCGGTGTCGCCGTCCTCGTCCTCGGCGCGCTCACGAGCGGACGCCGGGCCCGCGCGTCCGCCGAACGCACGGCCCGTCTGCTGGAGTCCCCGGAGATCCGGGAAGCGGCGGGCGTAGGGGCCTGACCCGGAACGAGCCGGGCCCGCCCCCGGGTCAGGCCGCCCCCGTCGCCGGCGCGGCGTCCGCCCGGTACGCCGGCTCGGCCTCGGCCTCCAGGGCGATCGCGTGCAGCCTCTCCAGTCGTACGCGGCTCTCCTCGTCGGCGGGCACGTACGTCACCATGCGGGCGCCCATGGCGGGAGCCAGCCACAGGTCCGTGTGACCGACGGTGACCAGACCGACGTACGGGTTCCTGAACTGCTTGGTCTTGCCGCGGGTGCCGACCACCTCGTACCGGTCCCAGATCTCGCGGAACTCCGCCGACTCGGTCCGCAGCCGCTTCAGCAGCATCTTCCAGGCGGGTTCCCCGAGGTGCCCGGCCATCGAGACACGCAGCCTCGCGGCCATCAGGCGCATGGTCTCGTCGAGGAAGACGATCGACTCGCGCCACTCCGCGTTCGTGTAGGCGAGGATCATGCAGTTGCGGTCGGCGGGCGGGACCGTGTCGAGGTCTCTCATCATCAGCCGCGCGTAGGTGCGGTTGTACGCCAGGATGTCGTACCGGCTGTTCTGGATGCAGGCCGGAACGGGCTCCAGTTGCGTCAGGACCATGCGCAGCTCCGGAGTGATGACCGGACACCGGGCGGCCGGCGAGGGGTCGACGGCTCCGGCGAGCTGGAAGAGATGGGCCCGCTCGCTGGCGTCCAGCAGCAGGGTCCGGGCCAGGGCGTCGAGAACCTGCTCGGACACCTGGATGTCGCGCGCTTGCTCAAGCCACGTGTACCAAGTGACCCCCACCGCGGAGAGCTGGGCGACCTCCTCGCGGCGCAGGCCCGGCGTGCGCCGGCGGCGGCCGCGGGGAAGCTGGACCTGCTCGGGCGTGATGCGTTCGCGGCGGCTGCGCAGGAAGGTGGCCAGCTCGTGCCGCCTGATCTCGCTGCCGCGAGGCGCCACACCCGGACCGGTCCCCTCCGGGGCCGGTCGCACGGGTTCCGCGCCGCCGGTCGGCCGCACCGCATCCCGGCCGCCGGCCGGACGCGAGTCCCGGCCGGCGGCCGGACGCGCCGAGTCCTGACCAGCGATCGGTCGCGCCGGGGCCCGGCCCGTGGTCGGTCGCACCAGGTCCGGGCCGGTGATCGGTCGAGCGGGGTCCTGGCCGGTGGTCGTTTCCCGCGCCATGGTTGTCATGCCTCCAGCCTGCCGCTCACCGCAGCCTGTTGCCAGGTAGTGCTTGTACCAGGATAAGAAGACTCTGGTACCCGTCTGAATACAGGAGAAGTCTGGAGGACGTGACCGAAACGGGAATCCACACGACTACCGTCCGCGCCCCCACCGCGCCACCCGCGCTGGGCAGCCTCGGACTCTTCACGGTGCTGCTGGGCGCGGCACTGCCCCTGATCGACTTCTTCATCGTCAACGTAGCCCTTCCGACCATCGGGCATGACCTGAACGCGAGTGAGGCCGTCCTCGAACTCGTCGTCGCCGGATACGGGGTCGCGTACGCCGTCCTGCTCGTCCTCGGCGGACGCCTCGGCGACCTGTTCGGGCGGCGCCGGCTCTTCCTCGGCGGCATGGCGGCCTTCGGCCTGGCCTCACTCGCCTGCGGCCTCGCGCCCACCGCCTGGACCCTGGTGGCGGCCCGCGTCGCGCAGGGCGCGGCGTCCGCGGCGATGCTGCCGCAGGTGCTGGCCACCATCCAGTCGACGACCTCCGGGCCCCGCCGCGCCAAGGCGATGGGCCTGTACGGTGCCACGGCCGGCCTGTCCATGGTGGCCGGGCAGATCCTCGGCGGCATCCTGGTCGCGGCCGACATCGCGGGCACCGGCTGGCGCTCGGTGTTCCTCGTGAACGTGCCCGTGGTCGTGCTCGGCCTGGTCCTGGCCGCCCGCGCGGTCCCCGAGACCCGCTCGCAGCGCCCGGAGCCGATCGACGCCCCCGGCACGGTGCTGCTCGCGGTCGCCCTGCTGGCCCTGCTCGCCCCGCTCACCGAGGGCCGGGCGGCGGGCTGGCCGCTCTGGACCTGGGTGTCCCTCGCACTGTTCCCGCTCGCGACCGTCGCCTTCTACCTCGTCGAACGTCACGCCGACCGCCGTGGCCGTACCCCTCTGGTTCCACCGAGCCTGCTGGAACTGACCTCGCTGCGCCGGGGTCTGATCATGATCGTGCCGTTCTCGATCGGATTCAGCGGCTTCATGTTCGTGATCGCGGTGGCTCTGCAGCGGGGCGCGGGGCTCGGTCCCGTCCCCTCGGGGCTGGCCCTCGCGCCCATGGCGGCCGTCTTCTTCGTCACGTCCCTGTGCGGACCCCGGCTGATCGCCCGCTACGGCACCCGGGTCGTCACCGCCGGCGGACTGATCCAGGCGGTCGGCGTGGCCCTGATCGCACTCGCCGCCTGGCGTTCCTGGCCGGACCTCGGGGTGGTGGAACTGCTGCCCGGCGCGGCGGTCGCCGGCGCGGGCCAGGCACTCCAGCTCCCCGTCCTCTTCCGGATCATCCTCTCCGAGGTGCCGGCGGCGCGGGCCGGAGTCGGCAGCGGCGTGATGGTCACCACCCAGCAGGCGGCGCTCGCCGTCGGCGTGGCCACCCTCGGCACCCTGTTCCTGTCCCTCGTCCCGGCGCACGGCATGCGGGACGCCCTGGTGACGACCCTGCTGGTCCAACTGGCGGGCGTGGGCCTGACCACCGCGCTGAGCCTGCGGCTGCCGCGCACGATCCACTGAGGACCCGGCCCACGGCCGAGAAACCGACCGCGCCCGACCTCGGCCGGCCCTCGCCGACCGCACCGAACGCATGGACCGCATCGACCGCGTCCGAGCACTCCCCGTGGGCTGAGCACTCCGAGGGCCGACCGGGCCGACCGGCATCCAACCCCCGTGCGGCCACCGGCATATGCACTGGCCATGGGCCCAACTAGCCTTCCTTCAGGGGCTGTTGACACCAGTGGTGCGCCATGACGTACTGAGTCGCACTGAAGTCGAACGGAACGCGCCCGGCGACGGCCCGGTGCGTTCCGTCCGGCACACCCGCGATCCGCGATCCGAGGAGGCTCCGTGGCCGAGATCAAGATCCGCGCGCTGGACCCGAGAGGGACCAGGGACGACAGCGGTTCCGGACACTGAGCTATCCCACACCCGCCGACGTCACCCGCACCGCCGAGGCCCTGGCCGCCCGGCATCCCGGCCTGTGCCGGCTGAGCACGATCGGCCACTCCCGACGCGGCGTCCCGCTGCGGATGCTGAGCGTCGGAAACGGGCCACGGCACGCCCTCGTGGTCGCGGGCGCGCACCCCAACGAGTACGTCGGCGGGGGCACCCTTCTTTCGCTGGCCCAGCGGGCACTGGGCGGCGAACGGCCGGGCACCGTATGGCATCTGGTGCTGTGCCTCGACCCGGACGGAGCCCGCCTCAACGAAGGCGGACACCGCGCCGACACCCTCTTCGGCCACTACCGGTCCTTCTTCCGCCCCACCGCGGACGAACAGCCCGAATGGGCGCCCGCGCTCCCCCGGCCGCGGTTCCTTCCGGAGAGCCGCGCCCTGCTCGGCGTCATCCGCCGGCTGCGGCCCTACATCCAGATCTCCCTGCACGGCACGGACATCGGCGGCACCTTCGCCCAGCTCACCCGGGACGTCCCCGGTCTCGACCGGACCCTCGCCGCCTCCGCCGAACAGCTCGGCATCCCGGTCGAGGGGGCCCCGCTGGACGCCCTGCACTGGCCCACGAGCGCCCCCGGCGTCTTCGTCCTGCCGCCGCCCGGCGCGCCCGAACGTCCCACCGCCTTCCCGGAGAACGCCCACCGCTCCACCTGGCTCGCCCCGCACGCCCACGGCGGCGTCACCGCGGTGCTGGAAGTACCGGTCTGGGCCGCCGCCGGGTTCGCCGACCTGGCTCCCCACCCCGCTCCCGAACAACGGCTGCAGCACTGGGCGGAACGCCTGCGGGCCTACTCCCACACCGTCCGCGGCCACTACGAACGGGCCCGCCCCCACCTCCCGGCACCCGGCCCGGACCCCGGCTTCAGCATGCACCGGGCGGTGGCCGAAACACTGCGCGTCTGCGGCCCCTTGGCCGACAGCTGGGACCCCGCGCACCCGGCGTTCACCCCGCTCCCCGGCCTCACCCGCGCCCGCACGGCCAGCATCGAGGGCTTCGCCCGGCGCACCCCGCTGCGGGCCGCCGCGATGCTGCTGCGCCTTCTGGAGGAGTACGCGCCCAGCCCGGGGACCGCGCCTCAACGCGCCGAACTGGAAGCCCTCGTCGCGCGCTGGTGCGCCGCCTACTCGGCGAGTTTCACGGCGACCTGGGTTCCGGTGGACCGGCAGATAGAACACCAGGTCAACGTCACCACCGCCGCCGTCGAGGCCGCCGAAGGACACCTGGCCCCGTCCTGACCGTGATCTTGCCCTCACCGAACTGACCGCCGAAGAACCCCCGTTGATCTTCACCATGCTGCACACTCCTTGCTGCGCAGACGAAGCGGTAGAACCAGGAGGTGTCATGCTTCAGATCAACACGAGCAAAGTAAGCCGCTGGGACCAGCACGGCCGCGAACACACCGTCCGCGTACAACGAGCGGGCGTACAGCGCACCATCAAGTGCGACACGTGCGGCTGGCGCAAAAACGCCCAGTTCCTCCCCTGGTTGAAGGCGGAGGAACACCTGGCCGAGGAACATCAGGCGACGGTCGACCCCAAGGAGGCCTGAGGGCTGCCGCCCGGTTCACACCGCGGACGGGGTGCCGCGCCGGGCCACACCGGCGACCACCGGCCCGGGTCCGGCCTGCCCGGAGCCATCACCACCACTTTGGTCCAGACCTATTGACGAAAGGTCTGGACCGCGCGACTGTCATGCCTACGACACCTCACCGCACCCCCACCGGGAGGCCTCGCATGATGCGCCGAAAGCTCCGTCTGCTCGCCGTCGCGCTGGCCGCGGCCGTCCTCACCCCGCTGTCGGTCGCGGGCGCCACCAGCGCCTCGGCAGCCGACACCTGTGCCGTGAGGTCCCGGCCCGCCGGAAAGGTTCTCCAGGGCTACTGGGAGAACTGGGACGGCTCGTCCAACGGCGTGCACCCGCCCTTCGGGTGGACGCCGATCACCGACCCCCGTATCGCCGCGCACGGCTACAACGTGATCAACGCGGCGTTCCCCGTCATCCGCTCCGACGGCACCGCGCTGTGGGAGGACGGGATGGACACGGGTGTGAAGGTCGCGACGCCGGCCGAGATGTGCGCGGCCAAGGCCTCGGGGCAGACGATCCTGCTGTCCATCGGCGGTGCGGCGGCCGGGATCGACCTGAGTTCGTCCGCGGTCGCCGACCGTTTCGTCGCGACCATCGTGCCCATCCTGAAGAAGTACAACTTCGACGGGATCGACATCGACATCGAGACCGGGCTCGTCGGCAGCGGGACCATCGGTCAGCTCTCCGCCTCACAGGCCAACCTGACCCGGATCATCGACGGAGTGCTGTCGCGGATGCCGGCCGGGTTCGGGCTGACGATGGCGCCGGAGACGGCGTACGTCACCGGCGGCAGTGTCGCGTACGGCTCGATCTGGGGCGCGTATCTGCCGATCGTCAAGAAGTACGCGGACAACGGGCGTCTGTGGTGGCTGAACATGCAGTACTACAACGGCAGCATGTACGGCTGCTCCGGTGACGCGTACTCCGCGGGCACGGTCCAGGGCTTCACCGCCCAGACCGACTGCCTCAACAAGGGGCTTGTAGTGCAGGGGACCACCATCAAGGTCCCCTACGACAAGCAGGTGCCGGGGCTGCCCGCGCAGTCCGGCGCCGGCGGCGGCTACATGGCACCGAGTCTCGTGTCCCAGGCCTGGCGGCACTACGGCACCGGCCTCAAGGGCCTGATGACCTGGTCGGTCAACTGGGACGGCTCGAAGAACTGGACCTTCGGCGACAACGTGAAGGCACTGCAGGGCCGCTGAGACGGCAGAGCGCGGCCGATACGGGCAGGGCGCGGCCGAGGCCACCGAGCCCTGGCCACCTCGGCCGCCGCCACGACACCGGCGCCACGGCTACCGCCCCCGCCGGTACCGCCCACGACACCGACGCCACCCGTACCGCCCACGACACCGGTGCCACCGGTGCCACCGGTGCCAACGGCCCATGACACCGGCGCCACCAGCGCATACGGGCCAGGACACCGGTATCGCCGGTCCCACGGACGCCTGGACACCCCATGGTCCGGGACAGCGAAGCCCCCGGTTCCCTGCGCGGGAACCGGGGGCTTCGTGAGCGACTGGCTCGGAGGCCGGGTCAGCAGCCGATGAGGCGGCCGGCCAGGTAGCCCTCGATCTGGTCGAGCGAGACACGCTCCTGCTTCATGGAGTCGCGCTCGCGCACCGTGACGGCGTTGTCGTCGAGGGTGTCGAAGTCGACCGTGACGCAGAACGGGGTGCCGATCTCGTCCTGGCGACGGTAGCGGCGGCCGATGGCGCCGGCGTCGTCGAAGTCGATGTTCCAGTTCTGGCGCAGCGCGGTGGCCAGACCCTTCGCCTTGGGCGAGAGCTCCGGGTTGCGCGACAGGGGCAGCACGGCGACCTTGACGGGCGCGAGGCGCGGGTCGAGGCGCAGCACGGTGCGCTTCTCCATCTTGCCCTTGGCGTTCGGGGCCTCGTCCTCGACGTAGGCGTCGAGCAGGAAGGCGAGCATGGCGCGGCCGACACCGGCGGCGGGCTCGATGACGTACGGGGTCCAGCGCTCTCCGGCTTCCTGGTCGAAGTAGGAGAGGTCCTGGCCGGAGGCCTTGGAGTGCGCGCCGAGGTCGTAGTCGGTGCGGTTGGCCACGCCCTCCAGCTCACCCCACTCGTTGCCGCCGAACTGGAAGCGGTACTCGATGTCGGCGGTGCGCTTGGAGTAGTGGGAGAGCTTCTCCTGCGGGTGCTCGAACCACCGCATGTTCTCCGCGCGCAGGCCGAGACCGGTGTACCAGTTCCAGCGCTGCTCCATCCAGTACTCCTGCCACTTCTCGTCCTCGCCCGGCTTGACGAAGAACTCCATCTCCATCTGCTCGAACTCGCGGGTCCGGAAGATGAAGTTGCCGGGCGTGATCTCGTTGCGGAAGGACTTGCCCATCTGCGCGATGCCGAACGGCGGCTTGCGACGCGAGGTGGTCTGCACCTGGGCGAAGTTGGTGAAGATGCCCTGGGCGGTCTCGGGGCGCAGGTAGGCGACGGAGCCGGTGTCCTGGGTGGGGCCGAGGTGCGTGCTGAGCAGGCCGGAGAACTGCTTGGGCTCGGTGAACATGCCCTTGTTGCCGCAGTTGGGGCAGTTGATGTCCGCGAGGCCGTTCTCCGGGAGGCGGTGGTGCTTCGCCTCGTAGGCCTCCTCCAGGTGGTCGGCGCGGTAGCGCTTGTGACAGGAGGTGCACTCGGTGAGCGGGTCGGAGAAGGTGGCGACGTGACCGGAGGCGACCCAGGTCTCGGTGGCCAGGATCACCGACGAGTCGATACCGACGACGTCCTCACGGGAGGTGACCATGTAACGCCACCACTGGCGCTTGATGTTCTCCTTGAGCTCGACGCCGAGCGGGCCGTAGTCCCAGGCGGCACGCTGTCCACCGTAGATCTCACTACTGGGGAAAACGAAGCCACGGCGCTTGCTCAGGCTGACGATGGTCTCGATCTTGTCGGCGGCCACGGTGCTCTCTTCATTACGAACGGACGGCAGCGAATGCTTCAGGTTACCGGCGTCGCCCACCCCTGTATCAAATCGGTTCGCGGAGTGGGCCGCTTACGGCCGCTTAGATCCGCTTGATGCCCGTTGCCGGGGGGTGCGCGGGCGCCCGGACGAGGGCTTGTTGACAATCGTTTCCACATTTGTTGAAAATGAGTGTCATGAACGTACGACGACGCCTCATAGCGGGGACCTCGGCCGTGGCGGCCACCGCCCTCGGCCTCGGCGCTCTCACGGCCTGCTCGGGTTCCGCCTCGGCAGACGCCAGGAGCAACGGAAGACTCGATGTGGTCGCGTCGTTCTACCCGCTCCAGTATCTCGCCGAGCAGATCGGCGGGACGCATGTGAACGTCACGAACCTGACCCGGCCCGGCCAGGAACCGCACGACCTGGAGATCAGCGCCCGGGAGACCGCGCGGCTCCAGGACGCGGACGCCGTCCTCTACCTCAAGAACCTCCAGCCGGCCGTCGACGACGCGGTGGCCCAGTCCGGAGTGAAGACCAAGATCGACGCCGCCTCCCTGACGAAGCTGGAGAAGCACGGCAACGAGGTCGGCGGGCACGCCGCCGCCCACGACCACAGCGAGGGCGAGGAGACCGGCGCACCCGACCCGCACGTCTGGCTCGACCCGGTGCGGTTCGGCCAGGTGGCCGAGGGCGTGTCGGCCGCGCTGAAGAAGGCCGACCCGAAGCACGCCGCGGACTACGCGGAGAACATGGCGGCGCTGCGGAAGAGGTTCGCCGCGCTGGACACCGAGTTCCGTGACGGTCTCGCGGACACGAAGACCAAGACCTTCATCACCACCCACGCCGCGTTCGGCTACCTCGCCGAGCGCTACGGGCTCACCGAGGAGGCCGTCAACGGCCTCGACCCGGAGTCGGAGCCCAGCGCGAACCGGGTGAAGGGCCTGGAGAACCTGGCGAAGGCCGACGGCGTCACGACGGTGTTCTACGAGACGCTCGTCAGTGACAGGACGGCCGGCACGATCGCCCGGGACATCGGGCTCCGGACGGATGTCCTCGACCCGCTCGAAGGCATCACCGGCAAGTCAAGGGGCAGCGACTACATGCAGGTCATGCGGTCGAACCTGAAGGCACTGCAGACGGCGCTGGGCGCCAAGTGATCACTGTGGAGGACGTCGTGAGCGAGTCCGTCGTGTCCCTGCGGGGTGTCCGGGCGGAGCTGGGTTCGCGCCCGGTCCTGCGCGGCATCGATCTCACGGTGCGCCGCGGGGAGGTCGTCGCGCTGCTCGGCGCCAACGGCTCCGGCAAGTCGACCGCCGTGCGCAGCGTCATCGGGCAGGTCGCCGTCAGCGGCGGCGAGATCGAGATCTTCGGCGTTCCGCGCCGCCGTTTCCGCGACTGGCACCGGGTGGGGTACGTCCCGCAGCGGACCACCGCGGCGGGCGGGGTGCCGGCGACGGTGACCGAGATCGTCGCCTCGGGCCGGCTGTCCCGGGCCCGCTTCGGCATCCTGCGCAAGGCCGATCACGCGGCCGTACGACGGGCCCTGGAGCTCGTCGGGATGGCGGACCGCGCCAAGGACTCCGTCAACGCCCTGTCGGGCGGACAGCACCAGCGGGTCCTCATCGCCCGCGCGCTGGCCTCCGAACCCGAACTGCTGATCATGGACGAGCCGATGGCGGGCGTGGACCTCGCCAGCCAGGAGGTACTGGCCGCCACCCTGCGCGACCAGGTCGCCCAGGGCACCTCCGTGCTGCTCGTGCTGCACGAGCTGGGTCCCCTGGAGCCGCTGATCGACCGCGCGGTCGTCCTGCGGGACGGCTGCGTCCTGCACGACGGCCCGCCACCACGGGCGGTCGGCCAGCACGCCCTGCCCGGCCACGACCATGTACACCCGCACGCGGCTCATGACGCCGAACCGATCCGGACGGGACTGCTGAGCTGATGGACATCCTCGACTACGCCTTCATGCAGCGGGCGCTGCTCGCCGCCGTCCTGGTGGGCGTCATCGCGCCGGCCGTCGGCATCTACCTGGTTCAGCGCCGTCAGGCCCTGATGGGCGACGGCATCGGCCATGTGGCGATGACGGGCGTCGGCCTCGGCTTCCTGCTCAACACGTCACCGGTGTGGATGGCGACGGCCGTGTCCGTGCTGGGCGCCGTGCTCATGGAGCTGATCCGCTGGTACGGAAAGACGCGCGGGGACATCGCCCTTGCCATGCTCTTCTACGGGGGCATGGCGGGCGGCGTGATGTTCATCAACCTCGCGCCGGGCGGCTCGAACGCCAACCTGACCTCGTACCTCTTCGGCTCGCTGTCGACGGTGAGCGAGTCCGACGTGACGGCGATCTGCGTGCTGGGCGCCTTCGTCCTCCTCGTCACAGTGGGGCTGCGCCGACAGTTGTTCGCGGTCAGCCAGGACGAGGAGTTCGCCCGGGTGACCGGTCTGCCGGTGCGGGCCCTGAACCTGCTGACGGCGGTCACGGCGGCGGTCACGGTCACCGTCGCGATGCGCGTGGTCGGCCTGCTGCTGGTGAGCGCGCTGATGGTCGTGCCGGTCGCGGCGGCCCAGCAGCTCACCCGGAGCTTCGCGGCGACCTTCGCCGTCGCGGTGGCGATCGGTGTGAGCGTGACGATCGGCGGGACCGTGACGTCGTTCTACCAGGACGTGCCGCCCGGCTCGACGATCGTTCTCCTGACGATCGGCGCGTTCATCGCGCTGACGGCGCTGGCATCGCCGCTGGCCCGGCGCCGGGCACGTGCGGTGGCCGCGGCGCAGACGGCCGGGGACCCCGCGGAGTGCGCGATTCCTGCCACGCGTGGCCCGGAGAGCACGGTCGGCGTCTGACCGGGTACAGCCCGGGCTGGCACAATGGCCGGGCAAGGGCAGACGCGAGGAGGCAACGGTGACAACCGCTGGATCGCCCGTCCGGGGCCGCTCCACCCGGCAGCGTGCCGCCGTGGCGGCCGCGCTCGACGAGGTGGCCGAGTTCCGCAGCGCGCAGGAGCTGCACGACATGCTCAAGCACAAGGGCGACTCGGTCGGGCTCACCACGGTCTACCGCACGCTCCAGTCGCTGGCCGACGCGGGCGAGGTCGACGTCCTGCGCACGTCGGAGGGCGAGTCCGTCTACCGGCGCTGTTCGAGCGGCGAGCACCACCACCACCTCGTCTGCCGTGTCTGCGGCAAGGCCGTGGAGGTGGAGGGCCCGGCTGTCGAGAAGTGGGCGGAGACCATCGCCGCGGAGCACGGCTATGTGAACGTGGCGCACACGGTGGAGATCTTCGGTACGTGCGCGGAGTGCGCGGCGGCCAAGGGCTGAGCCCCCACCCGGGGGGCGGACTCGCGTCAGGGCCCCGGAGGCATCAAACGCGCGTCAGGTTGCGGTCGAGGATCGCCCGCAGTCGGTCGACGTCCTCGGGGGCGCGCACGGCGCGCTTGGGCAGCACGGTGAAACCGACAGCGTTCTTGTCGGGGCTGACCATGACGAAGACGTCCTTCGTCTCCCGGTAGCGGGGCTGGGCGACCCAGTTGAGCGCCGTGGTGGAGTTGTCCGTGACGACGGTCACCCCGGCGTCCGTGACGGTCACACGGAACGTGCCCTGACGCTCGCCGAGCCGCTGGAACTGGCGGGCCATGAGCCGGGGCATCAGCGGTATGAGCAGCACGAAGACGACGAGCCAGATCACGAGGAACAAGGACACCTCCCGTCCGGCCATCGCCTGCGCGCTCTCCAGAACGGCCACGAGGGCCACGCAGCCCAGCACCCAGTACTGTCTTCGGCCGCCTTTGCTGACGCCTCGGCGCGCCTTCAGCGCCGACGTGAAGTCCGCGACGGTCGGCCGGTACTCGAGCTCGACGGCATCCGCCCCGTGCCCCTGCCCCTGCAATTCCTGCTGCGGCAACTCCTGTGGCTGCGCAGCGCCCTGGTCCTCGACCACGGCCCCTCCCCGGTTCGGCGGTGATGAGCCGTGATCGTAACGCCGGGTCCTGACAACGCTCCGGGCGGCGGGTGTTACGACCCGTCGCCGCGCATGTCCTTCTCCATCGCGAGCAGTTGCTCGTTGGGAACGGCGCCGCCGAAGCGGCGGTCGCGCTGGGCGTACTCGACGCAGGCGCGCCACAGGTCACGCCGGTCGAAGTCGGGCCACAGCACGTCCTGGAAGACCATCTCGGCATAGGCGCTCTGCCAGAGCAGGTAGTTGGAGGTGCGCTGCTCGCCGCTCGGGCGCAGGAACAGGTCCACGTCCGGCATGTCCGGGTAGTACATGTACTTCTGGAGGGTCTTCTCGTTGACCTTGGACGGGTCGAGGCGGCCGGCCTTCACGTCCTCGGCCAGCGCCTGCGCCGCGTCGGCGATCTCGGCACGGCCGCCGTAGTTCATGCAGAAGTACAGGGTGAGCCGGTCGTTGCCCTTGGTCTGCTCCTGGGCGACCTGGAGCTCCTTGGCGACCGACTTCCACAGCTTGGGCATGCGGCCCACCCAGCGGACCCGGATACCGAGCTCGTCGAGCTGGTCGCGGGTCTTGCGGATGAAGTCGCGGTTGAAGTTCATCAGGAAGCGCACCTCGTCCGGCGAGCGCTTCCAGTTCTCGGTGGAGAAGGCGTACAGGGAGATGCTCCCGATGCCGACCTCGATCGAGCCCTGGAGGACGTCGAGGACACGCTCGGCACCGACCTTGTGGCCCTCGGTGCGGGGCAGCCCGCGGTCCTTGGCCCAGCGGCCGTTCCCGTCCATGACGATCGCCACATGGTTCGGGACGAGCTCGCCGGGGAGTTTGGGCGCGCGGGCACCGGAGGGGTGCGGTTCCGGCGTCTTGTGCTCGCGGCGCCGGCTGCCCAGGATCCCGCGTACGACCATGTGCTTCTCGTCTCCCTCTGACTTGCTCGCGTGCGCCGGGCGCCCGTCTCGCTCTGCTTGCTGTTCCGTGCTGTTCTCGCGCGCTCGTGCCGCGCTCGTCCGCTGTCGCGGCCCTGGCCTGCCCGGCCTGCGTCTACTTCTCCACGTACCGCAGGGAACGCAGTCCGCGCTCCAGATGCCAGTGCAGATAGGCCGACACCAGCCCGCTGCCCTCCCGGACGTGCCGCGGCTCGCACGCGTCCGCGGTCTCCCAGTCTCCCGTGAGCAGCGCGCCGAGGAGTTCGAGGGCCTGAGGTGAGGGTACGACGCTGCCGGGCACCCGGCAGTCGACGCAGACGGATCCTCCCGCCGCGACCGAGAAGAACCGGTTCGGTCCCGGCATGCCGCATTTGGCACAGGCGCTGAAGCTGGGCGCGTAGCCGTTGACGGCGAGGGAGCGCAGCAGGAAGGCGTCGAGGACGAGATGCGGCTCGTGCTCGCCCCGGGCGAGGGTGCGGAGCCCGCCGACGAGCAGCAGGTACTGCTGCACCGCCGGCTCCCCCTCGTGGTCGGTGAACCGCTCGGCGGTCTCCAGCATGGCCGTGCCCGCGGTGTAGCGCGGGTAGTCGGTGACGATGCCGCCACCGTACGGAGCGATCGTCTCGCTCTGTGTGCACAGGGGCAGGCCGCGGCCGATCAGTTCACTGCCCCGCGCGAAGAACTGGACGTCCACGTGGGAGAAGGGTTCGAGGCGCGCCCCGAACTTGGACTTGGTCCGCCGGACGCCGCGCGCCACCGCCCGTACGCGGCCGTGACCGCGCGTGAGCAGCGTGATGATCCGGTCCGCCTCACCCAGCTTCTGGGTGCGCAGCACGATGCCGTCGTCGCGGAACAGACTCATGCGGCCCATTCTCGCCTACGGCGCCCGCACCCCGGCCCCGCTGGGTCGCTTTGCCTCCGGGGGCCCTCTTCAAGGCACCTCGCCGCGGCTGCGCGCGTTGACGTACGCGGTCGCCGCGCTGAGCCGCTCCGCCACGGTGGCCTGCCGGACGGCCTCCGGGACACAGTCCCATTCCCGGCCTCCGCCGAGCGGCCTCAGCTGCACGTAGGGCCCCTCGCTCCCCATGACCATGCCCACCTTCCCGGTGTACGTGTCGACGGCGTAGGAACCGATCGGAGGTCCCGGTGGCTCCGGCGGCTTCATCGCCGGGCCGCCGCGAGCCGGGCGGCGACTTCCTGTGCCGGTGACGGTTCTTCTTCCACTGTGCTCACCTGTCCCTTTTCATTTCACGCTTCGCATCTTCATGGTGACGCTCCGCATCTAGAATCGGCAGGATTCGGTTCGCTACAAATGCGGCGCAGCGTAAGGGGGTTGGCCGTGGCCAACGGTTCTCGGCAGGCTGCCTGGGAGTTTTTCGGTTCAGAACTGAAACGACACAGGGAGGACGCGGGTTTCACCCAAGTGGAGTTAGGTGCTCAAGTTTTTGTCTCCGGGGGCTATATCGGCCAGTTCGAACAGGCCATCCGCAAACCGCAGTTGGATGTGGCCCGGCGGATCGACGCGCTTCTGCGCGGTGACGGCTTCTTCGAGCGGATGTGGCACAAGCTGATCGACGACAAACGCTACGCGGGGTATTTCGCGGCGGTCGTCGAACTGGAACGGACGGCGACGAAGATCGCGGAGTTCGCGCCCGCGCTGGTGCCGGGTCTTTTGCAGACGGCCGGTTATGCGCGGGCGGTGACGCTGGCGTCCAATCCGTTCGCGGCGGACGAGTACGTGGAGGAGAAGGTGACCGCCCGCCTGGAGCGGGCCCATGTTCTCGGTGACGCCACAAGGCCCATGTATTGGGTGGTGCTGCACGAGAGCGTGCTGCGCATCCCGGTCGGCGGGGCGGTGACGATGGCCGGGCAGCTGGACCACATCGTGCGTGTGGTGCGGGATCGCAAGGCTGCCGTGCAGGTGATCTCGTACGCGGCCGGAGCGCACGCGCTCATGACCGGGGATCTCCGGCTCATGGACTTCGAGGACGCGCCGCCGACCGCCTATACGGAGACCTCCTTTTCGGGGACCCTCGTCGACGATCCGGCTGTGGTGAAGCGTGCGCAGCACGCCTACGATCTGCTCAGGGCCGTCGCGCTGTCGCCGGAGGCGTCCCTTGCCCTGATCGAGGCGGCGGCGGAGGACTTCAGACGATGCGCGCCCACGACCTGAGCAACGCCCGCTGGCGCACGAGCAGTCACAGCAACGGCGAGGGCGGCAACTGCGTCGAAGTCACCGACCAGGTACCCGGTGTCGTCCCCGTGCGGGACAGCAAGGTGGCCGCCGGGCCCGTGCTGCTGATCGGCGCGGACGCCTGGACCGCGTTCGTCGCCGGCGTCGCGGGCTGAGGGAACGGCACCCCGGCGATGACCTTTCCGAGCCTGCTCGCGGTGTTCGCCCACCCCGACGACGAGTCCCTGTCGGCGGGCGGCGTGCTCGCCCGGCACGCGGCCTCGGGAGCACGGACCGCGGTCGTCACGGCGACCTGGGCGGAAGGCACCCACCGCGCCGCGGAATTGGCCGACGCGCTGCGCGTCCTCGGCGCGGGTACACCGCGGATGCTCGGCTACGCCGACGCGAAGGTGCCGGAGTCGGCACCGGGAGCCGTCCGGTTCTGCGACGCGCCGCTCGACGAGTCGGTGCGGCGGCTGGTCGCGCACATCCGGGAGGTCCGCCCGGACGTCGTGGTCACCCATGACGCCTACGGCGGGCTGACCGGTCACCCCGACCATGTCCACACCCACCGGGTGACCGTGCTCGCGGTCCAGGCCGCCGGGCTGGACCGGCTCTACCCCGACGCCGGCGCCGCGTGGCGGCCGCGCTCCCTCTATCTGGCCACGCACCCGGACTCCGCCGCCCGGGCCCTCGGCTCGCTTCTGCTCCGGGACAACCGGCCGATGTTCAGCGTCCCGGACGAGTGGGTCGGCGCGACGGTCGACGTACGCCCCTGCCTGGACCGGAAGATCGCGGCCGTGCTCGCCCACCGCTCCGAGGTGGAACGGGGAGCGCTGCCGGGGCGGATCGCCGCCCTCCCCCGGGTCGGCCGGGAGAAGCTCCTGGCCACGGAGTGGTTCATCCGCCACGAGCTCTCCTCCGACACACCGGCCTCCGCGTCATCCGCTTCCGCGTCATCCGCTTCCGCGTCACCGGCCCGGACGGACCTGACCGCCTAGAACGCGGTCCTCCCTCCTCCCCGCGACCGGGTCCGACGGATCCGACCGCCCCGCGCTCAGCGGTTCACCGACACCAGCCCCGCCTCGTACGCGATGATCACCAGTTGGACGCGGTCCCGCGCGTCCAGCTTCGAGAGCAGGCGGGTGAGATACGTCTTCGCCGTGGCCACGCTGATGAAGAGCCGCTCGGCTATCTCCGTGTTGGACAGCCCGCTGCCGACCAGCGTGAGCACCTCGCGCTCGCGTTCGGTGATGCCCTTCAACTCACGCTGTGCACGGGCGAGTTCGGGGCGGGCGGCGGTGAAGTCCTGGATGAGCCGACGGGTGACGGCGGGGGCGATGAGGGCGTCCCCGGCCGCCACCACGCGGATCGCCGCGATGATGTCGTCCAGGCCCATGTCCTTGACCAGGAATCCGGACGCGCCCGCGCGCAGCGCCCCGTACACGTAATCGTCGTCGTCGAAGGTCGTCAGGATGACGATCCTCGATTCGCTCTTCGGCCCGGTGGTGTCCGCGGTGATCCGGCGGGTCGCCTCGATGCCGTCCATGCCGGGCATACGGATGTCCATGACGACGACATCGGGGCTGAGTTGCCCGGCGAGGGCCACCGCTTCCTCGCCGTTCTCCGCCTCGCCCACCACCTCGATGTCCTCGATGTCGGCGATGACCATGCGCAGGGCCGTGCGGATGAGCTGCTGGTCGTCGGCGAGGACGACGCGGACCGTCATCGGGCGGCCGCCTGGCTCGTGGCGGGGAGCGGGAGGCGGGCGCTCACGCGGAAACCGCCCTCGGGGCGCGGGCCCGCGGTGAACTCGCCGTGCAGCAGGGCGGCTCGCTCCCGCATGCCGATGAGTCCGAACCCCGTGTCCGTGGTGCTGCCCCGTCCCCTGCCGTCGTCGGTGATCTCGACGGCGACCTCCGTGTCGCGGTGGTCGACGGTCACCCGGCACGCGGTCGTCGCCGCGTGCCGTACGACGTTGGTGATGGACTCCTGGACGATCCGGAACGCGGACAGGTCGATGTCCGGCGGGAGTTGACGCCGTTCGCCGTTCCACCTGATGTCCACGCGCACCCCGGCGGCCGTCGTCGCGGCGGCCAGCCGGTCGAGGTCGGCGAGCCCCTCGGCGGGGTGCAGCGGTGCGGCCCGCGGGGAGCGGGACGACCGGTTCTCGCCGGGCGCGGGGGGACGGCCCGGTGCGTCGGGGTCGTCGTGTCCGCGCGGGCCTCCCGGCGTGTCCGCGGTGCCACCGCCCGGGGTTCCCGACGGATGCGACGGACCGTCCTGGTCCGCCGGGACCGCCCGGTCCGTCGGCGTCAGTTCCACCTGGTGCATCTGGTCCGCCTGGCGCAGCGCGACGAGCATGCGGCGCAGCCCGGCGAGGGTCTCGCGGCCGGCCGTCTCGACCGCGGTCATCGCCTCGCGGGCCGCGTCCGGCTGGGTGTGCACGACGCGGGCCGCCGCGCCGGCCTGGAGGGCGATGATGCCGATGCTGTGGGCGACCATGTCGTGCATCTCGCGGGCGATGCGCAGGCGTTCGTCGGTGACGGCCTGACCGGCCGCCCTCGCACGCAGCTGCTCGGCGTGCACACGGGTGCGGTGGACGGTGTCGCCGAGCAGCCAGGAAACGAAGACGGTCAGGGCCACGGTCAGTTCGACGAGCGTGTCGACGTGCCAGCCCCGCAGCAGCCGTACCGACACCCAGACGACCAGGACGGCGAGCGCCATGGTGAGCGCCCTGACTCCGGTACGGCGGGGGCGAGCGGCCGCGATGAAGTAGAGGGCGACGTCGACGGCCAGGTACTGGGCGAGCTGGATCGCGCCGGCGGCGAGGTTGGTGGTGAGCAGAGCGGCCGCCGCGAGCAGCAGGGTGAAGGCGTGGAGGGGCCGGTGCCCGAGGCGGGGGCTGCCTGCCAGGGCGAGGGCGCACGCCACGGTGAGGAACAGCAGGCCGTCCCAGCGGTAGAACTGGGCGGCGGCCACCTCATTGGCCGTCTCCTCGCCGGGCAGCCGGATGCGCGCGAGGAACGTGAACAGGGTGCTGGCGCACCAGGCCAGGGCCACCCAGGCGCCGGGCGGCACACGCTTGAGCGGGGGAAGCGGCGGCGTGACATGCATGCGTCGATCGTAGGCAGGCGGTGTGGCGCGGGCATCGGCCCGTGGACGTACACCCGGGGGCGACATGCCTCGGCGGAGAGTGTCCGTGCCGGGCCGATGCGCCCGGCCGGTCCTCGGCGGGACGGTGTGGGCGTGATCGAAGTCAACGAACTGACGAAGAGATACGGCGACACGACGGCCGTACGGAGGCTGACGTTCCAGGTTCGCCCGGGGCACGTCACCGGGTTCCTCGGCCCGAACGGAGCGGGCAAGACGACGACCCTGCGCATGCTGCTCGGTCTGATCGCACCGACCGCCGGGACGGCCACCGTCGACGGGCGCCCGTTCCGGGACCGTCCGCGCGGGCTGCGGCACGTCGGCGCGCTCCTGGACGCGGGCGATGTGCACGGCGGACGCAGCGCGCGGGCGCATCTGTCCGCTCTCGCCCGGGGCAACCGCATCCCGGCGGGCCGGGTCGACGAGGTGCTGCGGGAGGTGGGCCTTTCGGGCTCCGCGGCCCGCCGCCGCGCCGACGGCTACTCGCTGGGTATGAAGCAACGCCTGGGCATCGCGAGCGCGTTGCTCGGAGATCCGCCGGTTCTCCTTTTCGACGAGCCGCTCAACGGTCTCGACCCGGAAGGCGTGTTGTGGGTGCGCGGCCTGTTCCGCAGGCTCGCGGGCGAGGGCCGTACGGTCTTCGTCTCCAGCCATCTCATGTCCGAGATGGAGCACACCGCCGACGAGTTGATCGTCATCGGGCGGGGTGAGCTGATCGCCGCGGAGAGCGTGGCGCGGTTCGCGGCGCGCGGCACCGGGCATGCCGTCACGGTCCGCACCCCGGACGTCGAACGGCTGACGGCGGTGCTGTCGGCCGAGGGCGCGGCGGTGGCACCGTACGACGGCCGGACGCTGAAGGTGTCGGCGCTGAGCGCGGCGCGTGTCGGTGAACTCGCCTTCCAGCACCGGATCCTGCTCGAAGAGCTGACCCCGCGGGCCGCCTCCCTGGAAGCGGCCTTCATGGAACTGACCGCCGACAGTGCCGAATTCCTCGCCGGAGACTCCCGATGACGACAGCCGCCGTACCCGCCTCCGCCTCTGTTCTGCCTCCGCTTCCCGCTCCCCGCTTCCGGGATCTTCTCGCCGCCGAATGGATCAAGCTCTGCTCGCTGCGCTCGACGTACTGGGCGCTCGGCGCGGGCGCCCTGGCGGTGATCGCGTTCAACGCGAACGCGGCCCGGGTCGACGCGGCCGACTATCCACGCTTCAACGCCCAGATGCGTTTGCAGATCGCCCAGTTGGCCCTGCGGGACGCCTTCACCGACGGCTCCGCGATGATCCTGGTCCTGGCGGTGGCGAGCATCGGCGCGATCACGATCGTGGGCGAGTACGCGACCGGCCTGGTACGGACGACGTTCGCGGCCGTTCCCGACCGGCGTGCGCTGATGGCGGCGAAGGTGGTCCTGCTGGCGGCCGTGATGACGGTCTACGGCGCGTTCGTCGCGGGCGCTTCGTTCGCCTCCACGCAGGCGATCCTCTCGACCCGTGACGCGGGCGTCTCCCTGACCCACCCCGGCGCGCTGCGCGTCGTCTGTGCCTCGGCGCTGCTCGCCCCGGTCTGCGCCCTCGCCGGGCTGGCGCTCGGGGCGCTGATCCGGCACAGCGCCACCACGATGGTCGCCGCCACCGCCGTGCTCCTGCTGATCCCCACCTTCATCACGGACCGCTACGCCTGGACGGCCGCGGTGAGACACGCCCAGCCCGTCAACGCCTGGAGCCGCCTGGCGGACATCGCCTACGCCCACGACCCGTTCACTCTGGTCCCCCGCCACCAGGCGACGATCACCGGCGCCTGGGCCACCTTCGCCGCCTGGGCCGTGGTGTCGGCCGTCGTCGCGATCGTGGCGGTGGACCGCCGGGATGTCTGAGGCGGGCGGCACACGGTCCCGTCCGTGAAAGCGGCGTGCGGACGCACCGGTTCAGCTCACGCCGCGGGAGCCCTGTGCCGCTCGTGTCTCGATTCCCCGGAAGTGGTCGGTCATCGCGCGCTGGGCGGCCTCGACGTCCCGTGCCCGAAGGGCGGTGAGGATGTCCCGGTGGCGGCGGGCCGTCACCTCCGGGGCGATGTCGTCGGTCCAGCCGCGTACCACGGCGACCCGTCGGAAGACGGTCCAGAACGCGCCGAGCAACTGCGGCACGAGCGGGTTTCCGAGCGAGGCGTACAGCAACTCGTGGAACTCACTGTCGAGTTCGGGGAAGGAACGGCCGTCGTCGCCCGTCGTCTCCATTTCCGTGACGACGGCTTCGAGCCGGTCCAGCTCCTCCTCGGTCAGGACCTGGGCCACCCTGCTTATCATCCCCTCCTCCAGCACCTCGCGGACCTGGAGGATCTCGGCCAGCGCCCCGGTCGGATCGTCCGGGCGGGCGAGCGTGCGGAAGGTCAGTCCGTCCACGAACGGCGTCATGGACGCCTCGCCCACATAGGTGCCGTAGCCGTGCCGGATCTCGACTATGTCGAGCGCCTGGAGGGCCTTGAGCGCCTCGCGGACCGAGTTGCGGCTCACGCCGAGATCGGTCATCAGCTCGGTCTCGGTGGGCAGCGGCGCGCCGGCCGGAAGCCCCTGGTCGAGGATCAGCTGCATGACCTCGCGCTGGATCTGACTGCTCACCCGGCGCTCGGGCCGACGCCGGTTCCCGGTCTCCTCAGGCATGCGCCGCATCGTACGCTCGCTGGACATCGGACGTCCCACCTCCGGGCTGATTAAACGCCAAGTTCGGCCAACTGCCCCTGTTTCATACCGCCATTGGTCGCACCTGTGGAAGATACGCCATTCGTGTGCGATCCCTTGACCCTCTCCGCGCCCCCTCTTATGGTCGCGCTGCCCCCTATGACGTAGGACGTCGTATCTCCTGCTTCCCGGGCCATCGCACCGACCGCTCCACCGCCTCACCGGACCGTTCAACTGGACCACTCCTTGCTGGAGGAACCGTGCGCGACGTGAACCCCACTCCGGCGCTGCACCGCCGGTCGTTCCTGAAGTACACCGGGGCCCTGGGCGCGGCCGCCGCCCTCTCCTCGACCCTCGCCGCCTGCTCGTCCGGGCCGGAGTCGACGAACGACACCGGCGGTTCGGGCAGCGGCAGAAGCGCCACGCTGACGGCCGTCATCGGCTACGGGAACGACGGCAGCTGGGATCCGACGCAGACCGCGTCCGCCTTCTGCATGGCCGCCAACAACCATATTTACGAAGGCCTGCTCGACACCGATCCGATCTCCCGCGAGCCCTACGCGGCGCTCGCCACCCAGGTGCCCGCCGACCTCACGGGCACGTCCTGGAAGTTCACCCTGCGGGCGGGTGCCACGTTCCACGACGGGAAGCCGGTCACCGCGGACGACGTGGTCTTCGTCTTCGACCGGATACTCGATCCGAAGACCCAGACCCTCGCCAAGGGCTTCTTCGCGAGCTGGCTGAAGGAAGTCCGCAAGATCGACGCGCAGAACGTCGAGCTGGTCCTCAAGTTCCCGTTCCCGGAGGGGATCTCCCGGCTCACCCTGGCGAAGATCATGCCCAAGCACGTCTTCTCCCAGCCCGGTGCCTGGGACGACGCGATCAAGGGCAAGGCGATCGGTTCGGGCCCGTACCGGCAGACCGCGCACCACCCGAAGTCCAACACGACGTTCGAGGCGTTCGCCGCCTACAACGGGCCGCGCAAGCCCGCCTTCAAGAAGATGAACTGGCTGACCATAGTGGACGCCGCGCCCCGCGTCGCGAAGATCTCCGGGGCGAGCGCCGGTGCCCAGATCGCCGACAACATCCCGTACGCCAACATCGATCAGCTCCGCAAGGGCGGCATGACCGTCCAGGGCGGCGCGGGCATGAACAACCTGTTCCTCATGTTCAACACCCAGCACAAGCCGTTCGACGACGTCCGCGTGCGCCAGGCGCTGCGCTACGCCATCGACACCGGCAAGATGGTCGAGGTCGCCCTCCGCGGGCACGGGAAGCCGTCGAGTTCCTTCCTCAACGAGGCCAACCCCTCCTACCGGCCCGCGAAGACCGTCTACTCCTACGACCCGGAGAAGGCGAAGAAGCTCCTGAAGGCGGCCGGCGTCAAGGGACTGAAGATCGAGATCATCTCGGTGAACGTGAGCTGGATCGTCGACTGTCTGCCGACCATCAAGGCGTCCTGGGACGCCATCGGCGTGCAGACGACACTGGCCCCGCAGGAGACCACGGCCGTGTTCACCAAGATGGACCAGAAGCAGGACTACCAGGTCGTGGCCGCCGCCTCGAACCCCAACCAGTTCGGCCTCGACGCCGACCTGATCATGCACTACAACTACGGCCCCCAGAACCTCTGGATGGGCTACGCCCGCTGGGCCGGCGACCCGGTCGCCAAGCAGCTCTTCAAGGACATGGACCAGGCGACGCAGGAATCGGACGCCGACAAGAAGAAGACGATGATCCAGGACTACATCGACATCGTCGCCGAGCAGGCCGTGCTCTACCCGGTCGTACACAACGAGCTGATGACCGCGTGGAATCCGCGCCGGCTCGCGGGCATAAGGCCCCAGCCCTACCCGGGCATCAACCTGCTGCAAGCCAAGTGGGTCTAGGCGACAAGGGAGTCGATACGTGGTCGCCATCGTCAGGATCCTGCTGCGCCGCGCTCTGCTGCTCGTACCGCTGATGCTCGGGATCGTCCTGTTCGTGTTCCTGGTGATGCGCTTCTCGGACGTCGATCCGGCGTCGGCGTTCTTCCAGGGCGCCAACCCGACCCCGCAGCAGCTGCACGACTTCCGGGAACAGAACGGACTGCTCGATCCGCTGCCCGTGCGCTACTTCCACTTCGTGGGCGACCTGCTGCACGGCGACATGGGCACCAGCGCGCTGACCAGGGCGCCGGTCGTCGAACAGGTCACCACCGCGCTGCCGCTCACGCTCCAGCTCACCTTCCTGGGGCTCGGCATCGCGGTGGTGCTGGCGCTGCTCGGCGGGGTCACGGCCGCGATCTACCGTGACCGGCTGCCCGACCAGATCATCCGGGTGGTGTCCCTGACCGGGGTCGCCGCACCGGGCTTCTGGCTGGCCCTGCTGATGATCCAGTACCTCGCCGTCGACCAGGGCTGGTTCCCGACCGGCGGCTACATCAACCCGGCCGACTCGCTGACCGGCTGGCTGAAGACCATGGCGCTGCCCGCGCTCGCGCTCTCCCTGCCGGTCGCGGCCCAGCTCACCCGGATCGTCCGGACGTCCGTGGTCGAGGAGCTCGACAAGGACTACGTGCGCACCGCGATCGGCAGCGGGCTGCCGCCCCGGGTGGTCGTCGGCCGCAACGTCCTGCGCAACGCCCTGATGAACCCGCTCACCGTGCTGGGCCTGCGCGTGGGCTATCTGCTGGGCGGCGCGGTCGTCATCGAGACGATCTTCTCGCTGCCCGGCATGGGCAAGCTGATGATCGACGCCGTGCAGAACGGTGATCCGGCGGTCGTGCAGGGCGTCGTCCTGACCACGGCCATCGGCTTCGTGGTCGTGAACCTCGTCATCGACATCCTGTATCTGCTGGTCAACCCACGACTGAGGGAAGCGACCTGATGTTCACGCGGAAGGAACTGGCGGGGGCGCTCGCCCGGCCCGGTGTCCGGCTGCGCGGCTGGCGCAGGCTGCCGCCGCTGTCGCGGATCGCGGTCTGCTTCCTGGCCGTGGTCGTGCTGACGGCGCTGTTCGCCCCGCTGCTCGCGCCGCACGACCCGCTCGACCAGCAGCCGCAGGTGGACGGCACCGGGCATCCGTCGGCCGGTCACTGGATGGGGCAGGACAGTCTCGGCCGGGACATCCTCAGCCGGCTGATGTACGGGGCGCGCTGGTCGCTGGCGATCGGTCTCGGGGCCACCGCGCTCGCCCTGGTCGTGGGGGCGCTGCTCGGCGCGGTCGCCGCGACCTCGCGCAAGGCGGTCGACGAGACGCTGATGCGCTGTCTGGACGTGGTGATGGCGTTCCCCGGCATCGCGCTCGCCGCCGTGCTCGTCGCCGTGTTCGGCGGCGGCATCAACGTGTTGATCTGCGCCATCGCCTTCCTGTTCACCCCGCCCGTCGCCCGGGTCGTCCGGGCGAACGTCCTCGACCAGTACGGCGAGGACTACGTCACGGCCGAACAGGTGATCGGCGCCCGCACCCCGCACATCGTCCTTCGGCACGTGGCCGTCAACTGCGCGGCCCCGATTCTCGTGTTCTGCACCGTGCAGGTCGCCGAGGCGATCGTGTTCGAGGCCTCGCTGTCCTTCATCGGCGCGGGCGTACGGCCCCCGGACCCGTCCTGGGGCAGTGTCATCGCCGACGGCAAGAACATGGTGCTGACCGGCGGCTGGTGGGCCACCGTCTTCCCCGGCCTGCTGATGCTGGTCACCGTGCTGTCGCTGAACATCCTCTCCGAGGGTGTCTCCGACGCGTGGGCCGCGCCGGCCGCCCGGGAGGTGTCCGTACCCCCGGCCGAGGACCGTCTCGAAGCCCCCGAGCCGGGCAGCGGCACGGTCCTGGAACTGCCCGGTCTGGCGGAGGCCGCCGCGCGGCTGCGCGCACGGGCCCGCCCGCTGCCCTCGGGTCGGCAGCCCGTGCTGGCCGTCGAGCATCTGGCCATCGGCTTCGAGAACCGGCACAGCGGTGTGGACATCGTCGACGGCATCAGCTTCGAGGTGTACCCGGGCGAAGTCCTGGGCCTGGTCGGCGAGTCGGGCTGCGGGAAGTCGCTGACGGCCCTGACGGTCATGGGCCTGGAGCCGAAGGGCGCCCGGGTGCGCGGCCATGTCCGCTTCGACCAGCGGCAGTTGGTGGGCGAGCCGATGCGGGTACGGCGCCGGCTGCTCGGTCACGAGATGGCGATGGTCTACCAGGACGCGCTGTCGTCGCTGAACCCGGCGATGACGATCAGGGCGCAGCTCAAGCAGGTGATACGGCGGGGCGGCAAGCGCACGGCGGCCGAACTGCTCGCCCTGGTCGGCCTCGATCCCGAGCGCACCCTGCGCAGTTACCCCCATGAGCTCTCCGGCGGGCAGCGCCAGCGCGTCCTGATCGCGATGGCGCTGTCCCGCGAGCCCAGGCTGATCGTCGCGGACGAACCGACGACGGCCCTGGACGTGACGGTCCAGGCGCAGGTGATGGAGCTGCTGCTGCGGCTGCGGGCGGAACTGGACTTCGCCCTGATCCTCGTCTCGCACGACCTGGCGCTGATCTCGGCGGTCACCGACCGGGTGGTCGTGATGTACGGCGGCCAGATCGTCGAGACGGGCGTGACGGCGGACCTGGTGGAGTCCCCGGCGCACCACTACACCCGCGGACTGCTGGGCAGCGTCCTGTCCCTGGAGTCGGCGGCGGAGCGCATGACACAGATCAAGGGGGTCGTCCCCTCCCCCGCCGACTTCCCGGCCGGCTGCCGGTTCGCCGACCGGTGTCCGATGGCGAGCGAGGTGTGCCGGACGACGGCGCCGGACCTGGTCGGCACGCACACGCACACGGCGGCCTGCCACCATCCGGCCGTCGACCTGGTGACCACGGAGAGCGAGGCCGTGAAGTGAGGATTCCGCCTGACGTGCTTCCGCCGACGGCGGCCGGGGCCGTCGCATGACCGCGCCCGCGCGGGAGGCCGAGGACCGCACGACGGACGCGCTCGTCCGGCTCACCGACGCGCATGTCGTCCACAAGGCGCGCAGCGGCGGTGTGTTCACCCGGGACCGGGTGTACGCCCTGACCGGCGCGGATCTCACCATCGTGCCCGGCGAGACGATCGGCGTCGTCGGCGAGTCGGGCTGCGGCAAGTCGACGCTCGCGAAGGTGCTGGTGGGGGTGCAGCGGCCGACCTCCGGCAGCGTGACCTTCCGCGGCCGTGACCTGTGGTCCCTGAAGCCGGACGAGCGGCGCTCGGCCGTCGGCGGCAGCACGGGCATGATCTTCCAGGACCCGTCGACGGCCCTGAACCGCCGGCTGCCCGTGCGCCGGATCCTGCGCGACCCGCTGGATGTGCACCGGCGCGGCACCGCGGCCGAACGGGCCGACCGCGTGAGGGAGTTGATGTCGCTGGTCGGCCTGCCCCGGGCGCTCGCGGACGCGCTGCCCGGCCAGCTCTCCGGCGGTCAGCGCCAGCGGGTGGCGATCGCCCGCGCCCTGGCGCTGGATCCCGACCTGGTGGTGGCCGACGAGCCGACGAGCGCGCTGGACGTGTCGGTCCGCGCGCAGATCCTCAACCTCCTCCTCGATCTGAAGGAACGCCTGGGCCTGGCGCTGGTGTTCGTGTCCCACGACATCCAGACCGTGCGCCGGATGAGCGACCGGGTGATCACGATGTACCTGGGCCGGATCGTGGAGGAGTCACCGGCCGACGAGGTCACCGAGGGCTCCCGTCACCCGTACACCCGGGCGCTGTTCTCGGCGACCCCTGGCCTGCTGGATCCGATCGAGCCGATTCCGCTGACCGGTCCCGTCCCCTCGGCGACACACCCGCCGAGCGGCTGCCCCTTCCGTACCCGGTGCTGGAAGGCGGACGAGGAGTGCGCGACCCGGATGCCGGAGTTCACGGCCGCGTCGGCCCCGGGTCACCGCTTCCGGTGTCACCATCCTGTTGAGGAGGGCCGGTCGACGCGCACCCTGGTCGCCCAGGCCGAGTCCGCAGCCGAGGCCGCCGCCATGGCCGACGTTCCGTTCCAGCAGCACATCCGGGAGCCTTCATGACCTTCCCCGCCCCGCTGACCGGTGTCGTACCGCCCGTCTGCACGCCCCTGACACCGGACCGCGAGGTGGACGTCCCGTCGCTCACCAGACTGATCGACCATCTGGTGGACGGCGGGGTGCACGGCCTGTTCGTCCTCGGCTCGACGTCCGAGGTGGCCTATCTGACGGACGCGCAGCGCAGACTGGTGGTGGAGACGGCGGCAGGGCATGTCGCCGGTCAACTCCCGGTCCTGGCGGGTGCGATCGACATGACGACACCGCGTGTCCTGGACCACGCGAACGCGGCCCGCGCCGCGGGTGCCGACGCGGTCGTCGTCACGGCCCCCTTCTACACCCGCACCCATCCCGCGGAGATCGCCCGCCACTTCCGCCTCGTCGCCGCCCGCGCGGCACTCCCCGTGTTCGCGTACGACCTGCCGGCGTCGGTCCACACCAAGCTGAGCCCCGAACTGGTCCTCGAACTCGCCGCCGACGGTGTCCTGGCCGGGCTCAAGGACTCCAGTGGCGACCTCGGCGCCTTCCGCACGGTCGTCACCGGTGTCCGTACGCACCCCGGTATCGAGGGCTTCACCGCGCTCACCGGGTCCGAGGTGATCGTCGACTCGGCCCTGGCCCTCGGCGCGGACGGCGCGGTCCCCGGCCTGGCCAATGTGGACCCGGCGGGCTACGTACGGCTGTACGAGCTGTGCGCGGCGGGCGACTGGGCGCGGGCCCGGGCCGAGCAGGAGCGGCTGTGCGAGCTGTTCGGCCTGGTGAGCGTCGGCGACCCGGCCCGGATGGGCGGCAGTTCCTCGGCCCTCGGCGCCTTCAAGGCCGCGTTGTCCCTGCGGGGCGTCATCGACTGCCCCGCGACGGCGGAACCCCAGGTGCCGCTGTCGCGGGGCGAGGTCGAGCGGGTCGGCAAGTACCTGGCCTCGGCCGGACTGCTCTGAGGGCTGTCCACGGACTGTCCATGGGGGTGTCCATGGGCTGGCCATGGGCTGGCCCAGGGCCCGCCGGCCTCCGCCCGCCGCCTACCCGAGCAGGCCGCTGAGCGGCAGCCGCCGGAACTCGATGGACTCGTACGGTCCCGTGACCCCGGTCTCGTAGAGGATGCCGACCCGGGAGGCGCCGAGCTGGACGAGGTCCGAGTAGGCGGCCCGCTGCGTGGACAGGGTGGTCGCCTTCTCGAAGGTCGCGCCACCGGTCGTGCTGCGCCAGACGGCCATGGACTGGCGGACGGTGGGGACGGAGGGGCCGGAGAAGAGGAGCGGGGCGAAGCGGCCGGCCAGTTGGAGGACGCTGCCCTGGACGACGGGGACGTCGTCCAGGGTGGGCTGGACGGCGAAGGGGCGGTCCAGGGTCTCGCCGCCGTCGCTGGAATAGGAGTCGAGGCGGTTGCCCGGACTCGTTCCGTTCTGGTCGCGCGAGGTGAAGTAGAGCCGCCCGTCGGGGAGTTCGGCCACCGAGCTCTCATTGGCGTTGTCGGCCCCGTCGTACGAGTCGTCGACGAAGCCGAGCCGCCAGGTGAGCCCGCCGTCGTCGCTGTAGAGCGCGTGCGCCCCGTAGTACTTGGGCTCCTGGCCGGTGTCGGTGGACCCGGCGGGCGGGGCGGCGGAGTGGTTGGCGGGCACGACCAGACGCCCGGCGTGCGGCCCGTGGCGCAGCGCGATCGCGTGGCCGGGGCCGGTGGCGTACCAGCGCCAGTCCGGCAGCTTCGTCTGCGCCGTGATGTCCCGCGGGCGGGAGAAGTGCCGCCCGTCGTCCCGGCTGGTCTGGACGAAGACGCGCCTGCTCTGTTCCGCCGTGACCTCGCCCCGCATGATCTGCGCCTCGGTCACCGCGCCGCTGTTGTAGGACGTGAGCAGGACGATCCGGCCGGTCCTGGGGTCCACCACCGGCGCCGGGTTGCCGCGGGTGTCGCCGCCGCCGGACGCGACGACCGTGAGCGGGCTCCAGGTGCAGCCGCCGTCGGACGACCGTCTGAGGACCACGTCGATGTTCCCGGTGTCACCGGCACCGCTGTGCCGCCCCTCGGCGAAGGCGAGCAGCGTGCCGGCCCGGGTCATGACGGTCGCTGGGATGCGGTACGTGTCGTAGCCCTCCTGGCCCGCGGTGTACGGGACGGAGGAGGCGCAGCCGCGGCCGGCCAGGGGCGCGGCCGAGGCGGGGCCGGTGACGGCGAGGGTGGTGAGGCTGGTGAGGAGTCCGGCGGTGGCTGCGAACGCGAGCATGCGGCTCATGCTGGTCATGGCACTCCCTGGACTGCGTCGACTGCGTCGGGCCTGGAACATGGAACGTGGGACGTGGGATGTCCTGGTGAACCTAGTGTTCCCCGAGTGCCACACCAATACCCGTGCTTGCACGGCACGGTGATGCGACGTCAGTTCTCCCTGACGAGACGTCAGGCGGGTCGGGACGCGTGAGCGGGTCAGGCAGGCCAGGAGGGCAAGACGGATACCGGGTCAGGCCCGGCCCACGTCCCCCGGAGTCACCAGGCCCGACTCGTACGCCACGATGACGAGCTGGGTCCGGTCGCGGGCGCCGAGTTTGCCCATGATGCGGCTGACATGGGTCTTCGCGGTGAGCGGGCTGAGCCCCAACGCCGCCGCGATCTCGGTGTTGTTGAGGCCGCGCGCGACCAGGGTGAGCACCTCGCGCTCCCGCTCGGAGAGCCCCTCGGGGCCACCCGCCGTGAGCGCGGGAACCGAGGGGGCGCGCAGGAAGCGGGCGACCAGACGGGCCGTGGGGCCCGGCGAGAGCAGCGCGTCCCCGGCGGCCACCGTGCGGATCGCGTCGAGGAGTTCGGCGGGCCGGGTGTCCTTCACCAGGAAGCCGGAGGCACCCGCGCGCAGCGCTTCCACGATGTGCTCGTCGGTGTCGTACGTGGTGAGCACGAGCACCCTGACACCGGCCAGGCTCTCGTCGGCCGCGATGAGCCGGGTCGCCTCGATGCCGTCCAGGTCGGGCATGCGGATGTCCATCACGATCAGGTCGGCCCGCTCACTGCGCGCCAGCTCGACGGCCTCCCGCCCGGTGGCCGCCTGCCCGACCACCTCCATGTCCCGAGCCGACTCCACGAGCATGGCGAACGCGGCCCGTACGAGGTTCTGGTCATCGGCGAGGACCACACGGATGGTCATCGGAGCTCGCCCCTTCCGGGCTCGGGCACAGCCCCGGAAGGGAGTCCGGGACGGCGTACGTCATAGGCGTCCCGGCCGGGACCGGGGTCCTGTACGGGACGGGACTCACGTACGGCTTCGGACTCCCGTACGGGATCGGGCTCGCGTACAGGACCGGACTCGCGTACGGGACCGGAGGCGCCCGGTGCTTCGAGCCGGTCCGCGCTGTCCGCCGCCCTCCGCTGCTCCGGCAGCGTCGTGCCCACGGGCAGTACCGCCATCACCGCGAATCCGCCGCCTTCCCGTGTCCCGGTCTCCACCGTGCCGCCCACGCTACGAGCCCGTTCCCGCATCCCCACCAGGCCGAAGCCTGGCGGGCCGCCCGCGTCGCCGATGCCGTCGTCCGTGACCGTCACGCGCAGCGCCCAGCCGTCCGTGCTCAGGTCCACCCGGACGCTCACCCCGGGACCCGCGTGCCGTACGGCGTTGGTCAGCGCCTCCTGGACGATGCGATAGGCGGCGGCGCCCACGGCGGAGGGGACGCCGTCCACCCGTGGCGCGGCCGACGTCTCCACCCTGGCGCCCGCCGAACGGGCCGCCGCGACCAGATCGGGTACCCCGTCGAGGCCGGGCAGCGGCCCCCGCCCGTCGCTGCCGCCGTGCTCGGAGTCGCGCAGCACCTCCAGCGTGGACCGCAGTTCGCCGCGCGCGTTCCGGCAGGTCTCGGAGATGTCGTCGAGGGCTTTGGCGACGGCCTTGCGGTCGAGGCGGTCGGGGTCGGCGGCCAGCACGTGCGCGGCGACGGAGGTCTGCACGCCGATCAGGGTGATGCTGTGGGCGAGCAGATCGTGCAGGTCCCGGGCGATGCGCAGACGTTCCTCGGCGACCCTGCGGCGGGCCTCCTCCTCACGGGTTCGTTCGGCGCGCTCGGCACGTTCGACGACCGAGGCGAAGTACTGCTTGTGCACCCGGGCGCACACGCCGAGAACGATGAACGCGACGATCCAGCCGGTGACGCGCAGCGCCTGGGTGCCCTCGGCGGTTCCCTGACCGAACTTGACCGCGAGCATGATCCCGATGACCCCGCTGCCGATGACCAGGGAGCGCAGCGGGCGCCCGGTGGCGGCGACGGTGAACAGCGCGGTCATCGAGACGAGCAGCGGCGCGTTGTGGTTGAAGTCGAGTGCGTGGTACGGGCCGACGCAGGCGACGAGCGCGAGGAACGCGGCGAGCGGAGCGCGTCGCCGCCAGATCACCGGGATGTGCGCGGCGATCAGCAGGCTCCAGCCGAGCGCGTCCGGTCGCCGGCCGTCGGCGTGCACGGTGAGGGCCACGGTGATGTCGAGGATCAGCAGCACGCCGGCGAGCAGCGCGTCCTGGCGCAGGATCCGCGCCGGGCCTGCGTTCACCCGGGGTCCGAAGCCGGTGAGGTGCAGCATGCGTTTGACGTCCACCGCTTCATCCTCCGTGAGGGGCGCCCCTCACGAAGAAGGGGCGCCCGATGTCCGTTGTCCGCGCAGGGGCTGCCGGGCCGCTCAGCCTACGGCGACGGGCTCCTGCTTCCCCGCCGTCTCGTTGTCCGGCTCGCCCGAGAGGGGGCCCGGCCACCACATCTTGCGTCCCAGTGCCACGCTCGCGCTGGTCACCAGGTACGTACGGACGAGGAAGGTGTCGAGCAGCACACCGACCGAGATGACGAAACCGAGCTCGACGAGCTGGAGGAGCCCCATGTTGGTGAGCACCGCGAAGGTGGCCGCGAGGACGAGGCCGGCCGAGGCGATCACGCCTCCCGTGGTGCGCAGCGCGGTGAGCGCGGCGGCGGCGGGCTCGGCGCCGGAGAGGGATTCCTCCCGCATCCGGTGCATGAGGAAGATCCCGTAGTCGACGCCGAGAGCGACCAGGAACACGAAGGACAACAGGCCGAGGCCGGGATCGGTCCCCTCGAACCCGAGCAGCGGGCCGAAGACCAGGCCGCCGATGCCGAGCGCCGCTCCCCACACCGCGATGACGGCGGCGACGAGCAGCAGCGGGGCGACGAGGGAGCGCAGCAGCAGGACCAGGATCAGCAGCACCGAGACGAGCACGATCGGTACGACGACGAGCCGGTCCCGGGCATCGGTGTCCTGGAGGTCGATCTGCTGGGCGCTGGGGCCACCGACGTACGATCCGCCGAGGTCGGCCCGCAGGGCCTTGATCGTGGCGGTCTCGGCCGCCGACTGGGGAGCGCCGCGCGCGATGACGGAGATCTCCGTCCAGCCCCCGCCGCTGCGTCCGCGCTCGGCGCTCGCGACACCGGCGTGGCCGCGTACCCACGCCAGCGTCGTGTCCGCCCGCCCGGTGGGGGTGATCACGGTGATCGGCTGGGTGCCCCGCCCCGGGTAGGCGCGGGCGAGTGTCTCCATCGCGGCGACGGAGTCGGGCCGGTGGGCGAAGGAGTCCTGCTGCTTCAGCGGGCCGGGCAGGTTCAGCGTGCCGAGGGCGAGCGCCCCGAGCAGGACGGCTCCGCTCGCGAGCACGACGAGCGGCCGGCGTCCGGCGGAGGACCCCATCGCGGCGAACAGGCTCCGCCGCCGCTTGGGCTCCGTGCCGTAGGCGGGGACGAGCGGCCAGAACACCCGCCGCCCGAGCAGGACGAGCACGGCGGGCAGCAGGGTCAGCATGGCGACGAGGGCGCAGAGCACGCCGACGGTGCCGGTCGGGCCCATGCCCCGGCTGCTGTTGAGGTCGGCGGCGAGCAGGCAGAGCAGTCCGGCGGCGACGGTGCCGGAGGAGGCGAGCACGGCGGGCCCGCAGCCGCGCAGGGCCTCCTTCATGGCGTCGTAGGGCCGTTCCACGCGCCGCAGTTCCTCGCGGTAGCGGGAGATGATCAGCAGGGCGTAGTCGGTGCCGGCGCCGAAGACGAGGATCGTCATCACGCCCGAGCTCTGGCCGGAGACGCTGGTGCCGAACGCCTGGTGGAGTCCGTAGGCGACGCCCATCGACAGATAGTCGGCGACGCCCGCGACGGCGAGCGGCACGAGCCACAGCAGCGGACTGCGGTAGATGAGGATCAGCAGGATCGCCACGACGGCGACCGTGGTGTAGAGCAGCGGTCCGCCGAGCGAGTTGTAGACCTCGGCGGCGTCGGTGGCCAGTGCGCCGGGGCCGCCGACGACGACGCTCATGCCGTCCGTTCCCCGGGCGACCTCGCGAACACCGTCCACGAACGCGTCGCGCTTCTTCTCGTCGGTGCCGGGTGCGTTGCTGGCGACCGCGTACATCAGGGTGCTGCCGTCGGGGGACGGCACGGCCTCGGGGGTGGCGGTGAGCGGGTTCGCCCGGGTGATCGCGGCGACCTGGCGGGCCGCCGTGTCCCGGTCGGCGGGACGGAGCCCCCCGTCGCGGTGGTAGACGAGCACCAGCTCGGTCGCCTCCCCGCCGGGCAGCCGGTCCTCGATCTTCGCGACCCGCGTGGAGTCCGCGCTCGACGGCAGATAGTCGACGGCACGGTCGTGCTGCACGTCCGACAGCTTCGCCGCGAACGGCCCGACGGCGGCCAGCACGGCCACCCACAGCCCGAGCAGCAGCCACGGCACGGCCGCCCGCCGCCGTGGTCCTGTGCTCGTCTTTCCGGCCTTCTCGGGCCCCATGGCGGGGTCCTCCCCTTCTCGCGGAATGTCTGGACAGGCTCCAGACTCCCGGCGCGGCGGACGGGATACGTCGCACGGAAGGGCGAGTTCACGGGTACTGCGAGGGGTGGCGCGGGGACCGGACTACTCCCTGGGGAGTACCGGCGGGGGCGGGGCGAAGAGGTCCTACGACGGTGTCCGTGCCGTGGCCAGGAGGCGGGTCACGTCGTCCGAGCAGATCGTCAGGGCCGCGCCCACCGTGGCGAGGACGTCCCGTTCGGCGGGGGTGTACGGGCCGTCGGCCAGAGCGATGCGGGCGCCCTGGAGGAGGATCGCCTCGCGGCCCGTCGGGGCGAGGTGCGGGGCCAGCGGGTCCAGGGCCTCGTGGAGCTCTATGGCCAGGCTCGCTCCACACGGTTCGCCGAAGAAGCGACCCGTGTCGGCGGCGAGTGCCTCGACGAGGGCGCCGAGCTGGTCCTCCGTGCAGTCGTCGAAGCCGGCCGAGCGGACGGCCGCGGCGGCGGTCTCCAGGGACGCGCGGGCGCAGCCGCCGCCCGCCGCGAGGACCGCGAGGGCGACGGTGTGGACGGCGTCGCGGAGCATCGCGGAGAAGCGGGTGGTGGTGGGGTGGTCGAGGACGTCGGCGCCGTAGTGGTGCCGGCAGGCGGCGCATTCGACGACGGGCCCCGTCTCGCCGCGCGGGAGCACGGGAACACCCAGAAGAGTGAAGCGGCGTCGGCCCGTGAGCCGCTGATAGTTGCGGTCGCCGCCGCAGCCGGGGCAGAAGAACTCCCCGTCACCGACGGTACTCCACGCGGTACGGGTGCCCAGGATGCGGGGAACCTGAACTGCACGACCGTTTCGTCCCCATCCTGGCAGCACGTCGCACACCTCCGTCATGCCACGGCAACATCGCCGTGCTGGCGTGATGTTAGCCACATTGTCGAGGTGTAGTCAGTACCTAGGACGAGACCTGCTCGTGACCTGCACATGGAATGGCCGGGACACGACACGGCCCCGCCCGCCTGAAAAGGCGGACGGGGCCGGAAAGAACCAGGTGAACGAGGTCAGCGGGCCGCGCGGTTGACGGCGGAGACGACGGCCTTCAGCGAGGCACGTGTCGTATTCGCGTCGATGCCGATTCCCCACAGGACCTTGTCGCCGACCGCGCACTCGATGTACGAGGCGGCCTGCGCGGAGGCGCCCTCGCTCATCGTGTGCTCCTGGTAGTCGAGCAGGCGCACGTCGACGCCGATGGACTGCAGGGCGTCGAAGAAGGCGGAGATCGGACCGTTGCCGGTGCCGCTCAGGACGGTGTCCGCGCCGTCGACCGTGGCCTCGACGGTCAGGGTGTCCACGCCGTCCTTGTCCGTGGTGGACTGGCCGGTCCTGACCTGGATACGGCCCCACGCGTTGCCGGGGTTGGGCAGGTACTCGTCCTGGAAGGTCGCCCAGATGTCCTTCGGCGTGACCTCGCCGCCCTCGGCGTCCGTCTTCGCCTGGATGATCTTCGAGAACTCGATCTGCATCCGGCGCGGCAGGTCCAGCTTGTGGTCGTTCTTCAGGACGTACGCGATACCGCCCTTGCCCGACTGCGAGTTGACGCGGATGACGGCCTCGTAGGAGCGGCCGACGTCCTTCGGGTCGATGGGCAGGTACGGGACGGCCCACTCGATGTCGTCGACGGTGACGCCCTTGGCGGCCGCGTCGGCCTCCATCGCGTCGAAGCCCTTCTTGATGGCGTCCTGGTGGGAGCCGGAGAAGGACGTGTAGACCAGGTCGCCCACGTACGGGTGGCGCGCGTGGACCTCCATCTGGTTGCAGTACTCCCACGTACGGCGGATCTCGTCGATGTCGGAGAAGTCGATCTGCGGGTCGACGCCCTGCGAGAACAGGTTCATGCCCAGGGTGACCAGGTCGACGTTGCCGGTGCGCTCGCCCTGGCCGAACAGGCAGCCCTCGACGCGGTCGGCGCCGGCCATCAGCGCCAGCTCGGCGGCGGCGACGGCCGTACCGCGGTCGTTGTGGGGGTGGATCGACAGGCAGACGTACTCGCGGCGGGACAGGTGGCGGCCCATCCACTCGAAGCGGTCCGCGTGCGTGGAGGGGGTCGAACGCTCCACCGTGGCGGGCAGGTTGAGGATGATCTCGCGGCCCGGACCGGGCAGCCAGACGTCCATGACCGCCTCGCAGACCTCCAGGGCGAAGTCCAGCTCGGTGTCGGTGAAGATCTCGGGGCTGTACTGGTACCCGAACTCGGTCTCGGGGCCCAGCAGTTTCTCCGCGTACTCGACGACCAGACGGGTGCCGTCGACGGCGATCTGCTTGATGTCGTCCTTGGAGCCGCGGAAGACGACCCGGCGGAAGACCGGGGCGGTGGCGTTGTACAGGTGCACGTTGGCGCGCTTGGCGCCCTTCAGCGACTCGACGGTCCGCTCGATCAGGTCCTCGCGGGCCTGGGTCAGTACGGAGATCGTGACGTCGTCCGGGATCGCGGTCTCGTCCTCGATGATCGAGCGGACGAAGTCGAAGTCCGTCTGGCCCGACGCCGGGAAGCCGACCTCGATCTCCTTGTAGCCCAGCTTCACCAGCAGGTCGAACATCTCGCGCTTGCGCGCGGGCGACATGGGGTCGATCAGGGCCTGGTTTCCGTCGCGCAGGTCCGTGGAGAGCCAGCGGGGGGCGACGGTGATCCGGTTGTTCGGCCAGTCGCGGTCGGGGATGTCGACCTGCTCGTACTGCCCGTACTTGCGGACCGGCATCGACGTGGGACGCTGACGGTTCGAGCGCGTGTGCTGGCTGTTCGCCATGATGCGTGGGCTCCTCAGGATGTCCGGAAGGACGGCCGACGGCGCAACGCCAGACTCCGCGGGGAGGGGGTCGGCCTCGACTACAGGCCCTCGCCGCGGCAGCTAAGGAGAAGCAGCCCGAAACGCATGATGCTCCGCAGCCTAGCGGAGCCTCGCTCCGTACGGAGGGCTGTATCAGTATGCGGGATCGCATCCCCCAAAAGGTACAAAAAGTGCGCCATACCACTTCGGGGCGGAATCCCAGGCTCCTTATCTCCGCATTTCACCAATCATGGTTGCACGTAGTGACATACACATCACTCAGTGCAAGGGTGCCGGGCATGACGACCAACGGGGGCTTCGAGCCCGTTCACTGCACCATCGTGCCGCCCCACGTCCTCGACAAGCTCGCCCAGCACGAGGACCCGGCGCTCTCCGGTCCCGCCCGCCAGACGCTGGAGCGCGACGCGTACGAGCGCACCCACCGGCGGCTGACCACCGTCCTCGGCGCACCGGCCGTGCCCGCGCCCGCGGGGGCCGACGAGCGCACACCGCACCGCACGATCTACGACGCCCGCCACCGCCAGGACCTCCCCGGCAGGAAGGTCCGCGGCGAGGGCGACAAGCCGGGCAAGGACGCCACGGTCAACCGCGCCTACGCCGGTCTCGGCGCGACCTTCGACCTCTACCTGAACGCCTACCACCGCACCTCGATCAACGGCGAGGGCCTGCCGCTCGACGCCACCGTGCACTTCGACACGAACTACAACAACGCCTTCTGGAACGGCGAGCAGATGGTGTTCGGGGACGGTGACGGCGAGATCTTCCTCGACTTCACCATCCCGGTCGACGTCATCGGCCACGAGCTGACCCACGGCGTCACCCAGTACACGGCGAACCTCACCTACTTCGGCCAGCCGGGCGCCCTGAACGAGTCCATGTCGGACGTCTTCGGCTCGCTGATCAAGCAGTACACGCTGGGCCAGACCGCCGCCGAGGCCGACTGGCTGATCGGCGCGGGACTGCTCGCGCCGCGGATCACCGGCACCGCCCTGCGCTCCATGAAGGCACCGGGCACCGCGTACGACGACCACGCGCTCGGCAAGGACCCGCAGCCCGGGACGATGGACGGCTACGTCAGCACCGGCCGCGACAACGGTGGCGTCCACATCAACTCCGGCATCCCCAACCACGCCTTCTACCTCGTCGCCACGGCCCTCGGCGGCCACGCGTGGGAGCGGGCCGGACAGATCTGGTACGACGTCCTCACCGGCGGGGAACTGCCCCAGCAGGCCCTCTTCTCGGACTTCGCGCGGCTCACGCTCGCCGCGGCGCGGACCCGGTACAACGACGGGGAGGAACTGCTGGCCGTGACGAAGGCCTGGGAACAGGTCGGAGTCCCGTCCGCGTAGCCCCGCACCAGCGTCCCGGGACCCCTGCGTCCCGGACCCGTAGCCCGAAAGCCTGGCCCCGGGCGCCCGACTCGTACTAGACAGGACCCATGCGTATCGAAGTGCGGCGCACGGGCGGATTCGCGGGTATCGAGCGCAGTGCCGAGGTGGACACCTCGGCACTGCCGGACGCCCCCGAGTGGCAGGCCCTGGCCGAGCGGGCGCTCGCCGCCGGCCAGGACACGCCCCCGGCCGGCGTCCCGGACGGCTTCGGCTACCGGATCACCGTGGACGGGAGGACGGTCTACGCCGCCGACCCCGCCCTGACGGAGGAGCAGCGCGAGCTGATCTCACGGGTGCTGAAGGAGGGCGCCTGAGGGGAACGCCGAAGGGGGGAAGCCCGACGGTCGCCGCAGGGGGCCGCCGGGGACCGCGGGCACCGGACCGTGGGTTCACGCCGAACCGTTGACTTCCGTTACCGCCGGTACGGATGATCGCGCGCATGGCGACGAAACCCCTCCCGCAGTTCCCGTCCGGCTTCCTCTGGGGCGTGTCCACCTCGGCCCACCAGATCGAGGGGGCCGTGGACGAACGCGCCCCCTCGGTGTGGGACGCCTTCAGCGCCGGGCCCGGACACATCAAGGACGGCTCCACGGCGGCGGTGGCCTGCGACCACTTCCACCGCTACCCCGAGGACGTGGCACTCCTCGCCGGCCTCGGCGTGGACGCGTACCGCTTCTCCATCTCCTGGCCCCGGGTGAACTCCCCCGGGGGCCTCGACTTCTACGACCGGCTGGTCGACGCCCTGTGCGCCGCCGGCATACGGCCCGTGCCGACCCTCTTCCACTGGGACCTGCCGGCGGAGCTGGACTGGCTGGACAGGGACACCGCCGAGCGGTTCGCCGAGTACACCTCGGTCGTCGCCGAACGCCTCGGCGACCGCGTCAAGAAGTGGATCACTCTCAACGAGCCCGCCGAGCACACCCTGCTGGGCCACGCGCTCGGCGCGCACGCGCCCGGCAAGCAGCTCCTGTTCGACGCGCTGCCGGTGGCCCACCACCAGCTCCTCGCCCACGGTCTCGCCGTACGGGCCCTGCGCGCGGCCGGCGCCGGCGACATCGGGATCGCCAACTCGCACGGCCCGACCTGGGCGGCCTCGGACCGTACCGAGGACGTGGAGGCTGCCGACTTCTACGACCTGCTGCTCAACCGCCTCTTCGCCGATCCCGTCCTGCTCGGCCGGTACCCCGAAGGCATCGGTGAGTTGATGCCCGGCGACGTCGAGGCGGACCTGAAAATCATCGGCGAGCCGGTCGACTGGTACGGGATCAACTACTACCAGCCGACGAAGGTGGGCGCCCCCGAGGGTGCGGAGATCGAGTTCAGCGGACTCACGCTGCCCGCCGAACTGCCTTTCACCGTCAAGGAACTGGAGGGCTACCCGGTGACCGACTTCGGCTGGCCGGTGGTGCCCGAGGGGCTCACCGAGCTGCTGGTCGGCTTCCGCGAGCGCTACGGCGACCGGCTCCCGCCCGTCGTCATCACCGAGAACGGCTGCAGTTACGAAGGCATCGACGACCAGGAGCGGATCGCCTTCCTGGACGGTCATGTCCGGGCGCTGCACCGGGCGTTGGAGCAGGGTGTCGACGTACGCGGCTATTTCGTCTGGTCGTTGATGGACAACTTCGAGTGGGCGGAGGGGTACGCGCGCCGCTTCGGTCTCGTGCACGTCGACTTCGACACCCTTGAGCGGACCCCGAAGGCCTCATACACCTGGCTGCGGGACGCCCTGCGGGCGCAGAGATGACCGCGGCCGACCACCCGGTCATACCCGTGGCCGCCCTCGCCGAGCCCGTCGAACGGGTCGGCCGGGGCTGGACCTCCGCGCTCTCGCTCGCCAACGGGGCGATCTGGGTGGGCTGGTACGGCCCGCTGCAGATCCTCCTCGCCTCCCAGGCGGAGGACTTCGCGCCCGGCAGCGGCATGTCCAAAGAGGCGATGCTGGCCTGGGTGACGGGTGCGGGGGCGGTCGTCTCGCTGGTCGCCAACCCGCTGTTCGGCGCGCTGTCCGACCGGACGACCGCGCGCCGGGGCCGCCGTACGCCGTGGATCGTGGCCGGAGCGGCCGGCGGGGCGCTGTCCCTGCTGCTCCTCGCGGGCGCGGGCGGCGTGTGGACGATGGCGGCGGGCTGGTGCCTGGTCCAGCTCACCCTGAACGCCGCGTTCGCCGCGGTCACCGCCGCCGTCCCCGACCGGGTGCCGCGGCTCCAGCGCGGCAGCGTGGGCGGCTGGCTGGGCGCGGCCCAGATCCTCGGCGTGGTCGGCGGCACCGGACTCGCGACGGTGGCCGGGGGCACCGGCGGCGGGTACGCGGCGTGCGCGGTGTTCACCCTGGTCGGCGTCCTGCCCTACGTCCTCCGGTACCCGGACCTGCGTCTGCCGGTGGAGGCCCGCCCGCCCTGGTCCGGGCGCACGTTCCTCGCCTCCTTCAGGCTGAGCCCGCGCGAGCACCCCGACCTGGCGTGGGCCTGGCTGACCCGCTTCCTGATCAACCTCAGCAACGCCCTGGTACTGCTCTACCTGCTCTATTACCTGCGGGACCGGCTGCACTACGGCGACCCCGAGCAGGGTGTTCTGGTCCTGACTGCGGTGAACGGCGTCACCCTGCTCGCCACCGTCGTGGTGGGCGGGGTGTGGTCGGACCGGCTCGGACGCCGCAAGCCGTTCGTGATCTGGTCCGGTGTCCTGATGGCGGTGGCCACGGCGGTACTGGCCGGCTGGCAGACCTGGCCCGGGGCGATCGCCGCCGCGGCCGTCCTCGGCATCGGCTTCGGCGTCTTCACCTCCGTCGACTTCGCCCTGATGACCGACGTCCTGCCGAAGGCCCTCGACCGCGGCAAGGACCTCGGCGTCATCAACATCGCCAACGCCCTCCCCCAGGTCGCGGCCCCCGTACTGGCGGCCCCGATCGTGACGTACCTGGGCGGCTACCGGGTCCTCTACCTGGTCGCGGCGGCGATCGGGCTCGCGGGGGCGGTGCTGGTGGGGCGGATCAAGGGGGTGGACTGAGCGGACCCGGGTCCAAGTTCGGCCACTTTCCCCAACCGTTGAAGGAAAGGGGTCGCTTCCCTTGCAATCGTGAGGCACCCGCGCCTCAATGGAACCGCACATTCCGACGGACCGTCAGAAACGCCTCCGCACGGCGTCCCGCACCCCACGCGCGGACGGTCCGCGTACACGTCTCCCCGCACCCTCACCGAGCACAGAGGTGAGAAGCCCGTGTGCCCGGACCAGGGCGGACGGTCCCGTCCCGACCATCCCCACATGGCAATTCCCCCACAAGGGAAGGGATTTCGATGAGAGGCAAGCGACTCGGAACCGTCGCGGCGTTAGCCGCCGGCACCCTCGCCGTGACCGGTCTGGCCTTCGCGCCGACCGCCGCGGCTGTCACTCCCCAGACGGCCACCATCAACGCGACCTGCACCCTCGGTGGCGGCGGTGCGGCCACCCTCACGGCCACACAGGACGGCACGGCCGCGACCATCACCCTCAGCTCCACCACCATCACGTCCCCGCTCCCCCTCGCCGCGAACTCGGTCACCTCCACACTGACCCTGGTGAACGCGAACGGCGGGACCACCGCCTTCAGCGGCAAGAAGAACCCCGCGATCGCCGCGGGCGGCGGAGTCTCGGTGGGCCCCCTCGACGGCACCGTCGCCTCCGGCGACAGCCTGGAGACCTACGGCGGCTCCCTGAAGATGGTCGTGTTCGGCATCACCATCACCTGCACGGCGGACGCGCCGCAGTCCCCGGGCCCGTTCGTCTTCGACTGACCCACCGCGCCATGACGTGACAAGGGCCGGTGCCGCCCGCGCGCAGCGGCACCGGCTCCCCCGCAACCGCCCTGCGGGCGGCTCGGGTTGGCGACGGAGCAGGCAACCGGGCCGTCAAATGGATCGACGACCGGCTCGATGACCATGACAGAAACTGATGGCCCATCAGTCAGTGTGCCGGGACTCCATTGACTTCTCACACGACCGGCACATCAATGGCCCCCTGTCGGCGCAGACGAGCCGCTGCGCCCGCATCCCTCAGGAGGGGGCAACACCATGTCAACCACGGGTCCGACAATCCGAAGACGCCGCCTCGCGGCACTGCTCGGGGCGACCGTACTCGCGCTCACCGCGGGAGGCGCGCTGGCCGCCCCGGCCGGAGCCGCTCCCACGAACGTGGACTTCGCCACGCACTGCATCCCGCCGGCGATCGCGGGCCTCCCGCCGATCGACGGCACCACCACCGCGAAAATCACGGTGGACAACGCGAGTCCGAAGGTCGGCGACACGGTCACCGTGACCTACACGGTGGTCACACCCGCCGCCAGCAACCCCGTCGACATCGCGCTGCCGGCCGACATCATGACCCCCACCGGCAAGGTCGCGCTGGGCGGCGCGCAGACCGGAAACGTCACCGTCGCCGGTCCCAAGAAGAACGACCCGGTGCCCGGCAAAGGCGCCTTCCCGTCGTTCAGCATGACGGGCACGTTCACCGTCACCGCGCCCGGCGCGATCACCCTGTCGCCGAGCGACTACAACATCCACACCAGCTACATCATGGAGCTGGACACCCCGTGCACGGTCATCACCCCGCCCGCCCCGGTGTCGGAGACGGTCACCGCGACCGGTGGCGGACAGACCAACACCCGGGCCATCCAACTCGGTTCGGCCTCCGGGAACCCCGGTGACAGCGTGACCGTCACCGGCAGCGACTTCACCCCGGGCGCCAGCGTCACCCTCGCCGGACGGTCCGGGGCCACCCAGACCGCCGACACGGCGACCGTGACCGCGAACGCCCAGGGCTCCTTCAGCGGCTCGCTCGTCGTCAACGACAAGACGACGACCGGCGTGGTCGCGTACGAGGGGGGAAGCTGGAACGCGGACACCGGAGCGGGTCCCGCCGCGTACGTCGTCAACGACAACACGCCCGTCCCGGACGGCAGTCAGAAACTCACCACCACGGTGAAGGCGGGAACGCTGTCGATGACCCAGGCCGGGGACGCCGTCGCGCTGTCGGCGGTCGACTACGGCAAGGGCGGTGCCTCCACGGGCGCCCTGCGGACGGTGACCGTCAAGGACTTCCGCGGCGGACCCGCGGGCTGGTCCCTGACGGGCAAGGTCACCGACTTCACCGGCCCCGGCGCGAAGATCGACGCCGGTGCCCTGAGCTGGACCCCGGCCTGCGCCACGAAGGCCGGCAGCCCGAGCACCTGCCAGGCCGGTTCGTCCGGCACGGTGGGCACCTCGGGGGCGACCCTGGCGTCCACCCCCAACGGGACGCTCACCGGTGGTGAGTTCACCGTCGACGCCGGACTGTCGCTGAACGTACCGGAGTTCACGCCTCCCGGCTCCTACTCCGGCGTGCTCACGTTGACGCTCAGCTGACCGGTCCGCCACTCGACCGGTCAGTCCGCACCCCGGTGGCCGGGCGCGCACCCGCCCGTCCACCTCGTCCGCCCATGCCGTCCGCGGGGGTCCGCACCCATGCGCAAGCCGTACGCCCTCCTCCTGAGCCTGTTCCCTGCCCTGCTGGCCCTCTCCGCCTTCCTGGCGACCCCCTCGTACGCGGCCGACAACGGGAGCTGGTCGGTCTACCCCGTGTCCTCGCGCATCGCCGCCCGGCCGTACTTCTACCTCTCCGCCGACCCCGGCCAGACCCTCCGGGACAAGGTCACCGTCGCCAACAAGACCGGCGGTCCGCTGACCTTCCGGCTGTACGCGGCCGACGCCTACAACACCGCGCGCGACGGCGGCTTCGCCGTGCGCACGCTGAAGGAGACCCAGCGCGGGGTGGGAGCGTGGGCCCGGCCCGACCGCTCCCGGGTCACCGTCCCCGCGCACGGCGAGGTCACCGTGCCGTTCACGCTCCGCGTCCCGGAGCGGGCCGAACCCGGCGACCATCCGGGCGCGCTGGTGGCGCTCGACGAACGGATCGAGACGGGCACGAACGCGCTCTCCGTGGGGGTGCAACGAGCGGTGGCCGCCCGGGTGTATCTCCGGGTCGGCGGCCCGACGGTCCCCGCCCTCGCCGTGGAGAAGGTCCGACTCGCCCACCACCAGCCGCTGATCCCGGGCACGGGCGCCTCGGGGACCACCGTCTCGTACACCCTCCACAACACGGGCAACGTGACACTGAACCCGAAGGTGCGGCTGAAGGCCGAGGGCCTCTTCGGGCGGACCCTGCTGTCCCGTGATCTCACGGGCATCCCCGCGGAACTGCTTCCGGGCCAGCGGGTCCGGCTCACCGCGCCCTGGCACGGCTCGCCCCAACTCGACTGGTGCGATGTGACGTTGACGGCCAGCTCGCCGGGGACCCGGGAGTCGGCGAGCGTGTCGTTCCTCGCGCTTCCGTGGCTGGTGGCCGTGCTGGTGGGTGCCGCGTCCGCCGCGGCGGTGGTGGTGACGATCAGAGCGCGTCGGGCCCGCGTTCGCCCGTCCGTACCCGTACGACCGTCTCCACGGGTACGGACCACACCTTTCCGTCCCCGATCTTCCCGGTCTGCGCGGCCTTCACCACCGCGTCGATGACCGCGTCGGCCTCCGCGTCCTCGACGACGACCTCGATCCGGACCTTGGGGACCAGGTCGACCCGGTACTCGGCGCCGCGGTACACCTCGGTGTGCCCGCGCTGCCGCCCGTAGCCACTGGCCTCGGTGACGGTCAGCCCGTGCACACCGAGCTCCTGCAGGGCGGTCTTGACCTCGTCGAGGCGGTGCGGCTTGACGACGGCGGTGATGAGCTTCATGCCGGGTGCTTGACCTTCTGCGCGGTGGGAAGGGACGACGACACCGGGGCACCGTGGCCCAGGACCCCGTGATCGTAGGCGCTCTCGGCGTGCACCGTAAGGTCCAGGCCGGTCTGCTCGTGCTCCTCGTCCGCGCGCAGGCCGACGAGCCGGTCGAGGAGCTTGCCGATGCCGTACGTGGCGCCGAACGCGTACGACCCGACGGCCAGCACCCCGACCAGTTGCCGGCCGAGCTGGCCGAGCCCGCCGCCGTACAGCAGCCCCTCGATCCCGCCCGTCATCCCGTGGACCGCGAAGACGCCGATGAGCAGCGTGCCGATGACACCGCCGACCAGGTGGACGCCGACGACGTCCAGCGAGTCGTCGTAGTTCAGCTTGAACTTCCAGCTCACGGCGTACGAGCAGACGACACCGGCGGCGAGCCCGACGGCGAGCGCGCCCAGCAGGGACACCGACCCGCAGGACGGGGTGATGGCCACCAGACCGGCGACCGCGCCCGAGGCGGCACCCAGCGTGGTCGGGTGGCCGTCGCGCCGCTGCTCGACGAGGAGCCAGCCGAGCAGGCCCGTGCAGCCGGCGGTGAGGGTGTTGAGGAAGGCCGCGGCGGCCAGACCGTTGGCGCCGAGGGCGGACCCGGCGTTGAAGCCGAACCAGCCGAACCAGAGGAGACCGGCGCCGAGCATGACCATGGGGAGGTTGTGCGGGCGCATGGCGTCTTTTTTGAAGCCGAGCCGCGGCCCGAGGACCAGGCACAGCGCCAGCCCGGAGGCGCCCGAGGTGATCTCGACCGGCATACCGCCCGCGAAGTCGAGCGCGCCGAGACCGTCGCGGATCCAGCCGCCCGGACCCCACACCCAGTGCGCGACGGGAACGTATACGAGCAGCGCCCAGACGGGTACGAAGACGAGCCAGGCCCCGAATTTCGCCCGGTCGGCGACCGCCCCGCTGATCAGCGCGGCGGTGATGATCGCGAAGGTGAGCTGGAAGGTGGCGAAGAGCAGGGTGGGGACGCTGCCCGTCACGCTGTCCGGCCCGAGCCCGGCCATCCCCGCGTGCCGCAGCCCGCCGATGAGCCCGCCGAACGCGTCCTGCCCGAACACGAGGGAGTATCCGGCCGTCAGCCAGACCACCGTGACCAGGGCGATCGACACGAAGCTCATCATGAGCATGTTGAGCACGCTCTTCGCGCGGACCATGCCGCCGTAGAACAGGGCGAGGCCGGGCGTCATCAGGAGGACGAGCGCGGTGGCGGCGAGCAGCCAGGCTGTGTCGCCGGTGTCGATCCGGGCAGCGGCCAGAGTCACGGTCTCTCCAACGGGGTGGGGGCGTCGTCAGAGCGTCATGGGCGCGCATTTCCGGTTGCGCACACCCGCGTTTCCGCCGTGTTTCATTGCGCCACGATTTCCGAATCCTCACAGATGAGGTGTCCGGCGCCCGGCGCCGGAGCGCCCGGCGGGCGAGTCCCCGACGCCCCGCGCCCGGGCGCCGGAATGCCCGCCTCCGCGCTATCGAACAGCTTGGTACGGCAGGCGCCCGACGATCAGGGAGAATGGGCGCCATGAGCGTTCGCAACCAGTCATCCGAGCCGTCCGAGGCAGTGGGGAACCACCGCGCCGGCTTCGCCTGTTTCGTGGGCCGCCCCAACGCGGGCAAGTCCACCCTCACGAACGCTCTGGTCGGCCAGAAGGTGGCGATCACCGCGAACCAGCCGCAGACCACCCGGCACACCGTGCGGGGCATCGTGCACCGGCCCGACGCGCAGCTGATCCTCGTCGACACCCCTGGCCTGCACAAACCGCGCACGCTGCTGGGCGAGCGGCTCAACGACATCGTCCGCACCACCTGGGCCGAGGTCGACGTGATCGGCTTCTGCCTGCCCGCGAACGAGAAGCTCGGCCCGGGTGACCGTTTCATCGCGAAGGAACTGGCGTCGATCAAGAAGACGCCGAAGATCGCGATCGTCACGAAGACCGACCTCGTCGACAGCAAGACGCTCGCCGAGCAGCTCATCGCGATCGACCAGCTCGGCCGGGAGCTCGGGTTCGAGTGGGCCGAGATCGTCCCCGTGTCGGCGGTGGGCGACTCGCAGGTGGGTCTGCTGGCCGATCTGATCGTCCCGCTGCTGCCCGAGGGGCCCGCTCTCTACCCCGAGGGCGACCTGACGGACGAGCCGGAGCAGGTCATGATCGCGGAGCTGATCCGTGAGGCCGCCCTGGAGGGTGTCCGCGACGAGCTTCCGCACTCCATCGCCGTCGTGGTCGAGGAGATGCTGCCGCGCGAGGACCGCCCCGCCGACAAGCCGCTCCTCGACATCCACGCCTTCGTCTACATCGAGCGCCCCAGCCAGAAGGGCATCATCATCGGCCCCAAGGGCAAGCGCCTGAAGGACGTCGGCATCAAGTCCCGCAAGCAGATCGAGGCGCTGCTCGGCACGCCGGTCTTCCTCGACCTCCATGTGAAGGTCGCCAAGGACTGGCAGCGCGACCCCCGGCAGCTGCGCAAGCTCGGCTTCTGAGACACCTCCGCGCTCTGAAGGCATCCAGCGCAGGGAAGACGGCCCGGACTCCGGGCCGTCTTCTCGTACAAGGGCGGGCGGAAGCCTTCTCCGCCCGCCTTCACCGCCGGTGTCGGCCTGCGGTCACTTCGAGCGTCGCCGCACCGCCGGTGTCAGCCCGCTGTCACCGTCAGGCGCACGACGCCGTCGAGCCCGGCCAGCAGCACCGGCGTCGCGGGGCCGCCGAGATCCCGTACGGCCGCGCGGTCCTCGTCCGTGACGGCCTCCGCCTCGGAGACCACGGCCGCCGCCTCCAGGGACTTCGCCCCGGACGCCACGGCCATCGCCACGGCCGTGCGCAGGGCGCTCAGCCGCAGGGACTCCAGCTCCACGGTCCCGGCGACGTAGGTACGCCCCGTCTCGTCGCGTACGGCCGCGCCCTCGGGCACACCGTTGCGGGCCCGCGCGGAACGGGCCAGGGTGACGATCTTGCGGTCCTCGGGGTCGAGCGCGCTGCTGTCGGTCATGACCAGAGCATACGAAGTGCCGGCACGCGTCCCCGCCGAAGGGTCACCCCGCCACCGGGTACATCGACCCGCGGCGCCCCTCCGGCGAGGCGAGCCACTCCAGCTTCGAGGCCGTGTTCGCCTCCGGCAGCGGCGTGTGCAGCACGATCGTGAGGTCGGGCCGGACGGGCACCTTCATCGCGGTGGACTCCACGGCGATGAGACCCACCAGCGGATGGTCGAGTTCCTTGCGGATCTGCCCGGCGTCCTCGATGTCCCGCAGCTCCCACAGCTTCGCGAACTCGGCGCTGGCCGCGGTCAGTTCGGCCAGCAGCTCGCGGAACCCCTCGTCGTCCGGCGCGGCGGCGCACGACGCGCGGAACTGGGCGACGACGGTACGGGCGTTGCGCTCCCACGTCTTGGAACGGCCCCGGTAGAGCGGGTCGGTGAAGAAGTCGACGACGCAGTTCTGGGTGATCTCGGGGCGCATACCGAGGACCACCGCGGCGGCGTCGTTGTACATGACGCAGTTGTAGTACGGGTCCATGATGTGCGCCGGATACGGCATCCACGTGTCGATCAGCCGCCGCAGCCCGTCGCGCATGTCCCGGTCCCCGGGGGCGACTTCGGGCACGGGCGGGTTCATTCCGGCCAGCGTGTACAGATGACGCCGCTCGGTGTTGCTGAGCCGCAGCACGCGGGCGACCGAGTCCAGGACCTGCGGCGACACGGAGATGTCCCGCCCCTGCTCCAGCCACTGGTACCAGGAGGCGCCCACACCCGCGAGGACGGCGACCTCCTCGCGGCGCAGCCCCGGTGTGCGGCGGCGGGCACCGCCGTCCGGGAGCCCGGCCTCGGCCGGTGAGACCCGTGCCCGGCGGCTCATCAGGAACTCCCGCAGTTCCGGACGCCGTTGGGTCTTGAGCGCGTCCTCCGTCACGTGTGCCTCCCCCTCCGGTGACTGGTGGTGCGGCCACCAGCATAAGTTCCGGCTCCCCACGGATATTCCGGCCGCCGCAAGCTCTTGCCATGACCACCGAGACGACGACCGAGTCCACCACCCGCACCCCCGGCGGCAGCACGCCGGGCACCGATCCGGACACCACGAACGGCCCCCGGGCCGACACCTCCTCCGCTCCCCCCGTCCCCGGGAGGGACCACCGGCCACCCCGCGCCGGCCGGCTGTCGAAGCGCGACGGGCTCGTGCTCTTCGTGCTGTGCGCGGCCCAGTTCATGGTCGCCCTGGACTTCTCCGTGCTGAACGTGGCGCTGCCCGTGCTCGGCCGGGACCTCGGCATGAGCCGCTCCGCGCTCCAGTGGGCGATCACCGCCTTCGCACTGCCGTCCGGCGGCTTCCTGCTCCTCTTCGGCCGCGTCGGCGACCTGTTCGGCCGCCGCAGGCTCTTCCTCGCCGGGCTGGCCCTGTTCGGGGCGGCCTCGCTGCTCGCGACCTTCGCCTGGGACCCGGCGGCGTTCCTCGTCGGACGGGCCCTGCAAGGGCTGGGCGCGGCGGCGATCGTGCCGACCGGCATGTCGCTGCTGACCACCACCTTCCCGGAAGGCCCGGCACGTGACCGCGCCCTGGGCATCTCCGGCACGCTCCTGTCGCTCGGCTTCACGGTCGGCATGGTGGCGGGCGGCGTCCTGACCGACGTGCTGGGCTGGCGTTCGACGATGGGCCTGCTGTCGCTGTTCGCGCTGATCGTGCTGCCGCTGGCCCCGGGCCTGCTGCCCGTGTCGCGTCCCCACGGCTCCGGGGACGTGGCGGGTGCCGGAGTCCCGGACCGCCCGCGCCTGGACATCCCGGGGGCGGTCACCGTCACCGGTGGTCTGCTGGCCCTGATCTACGCGCTGTCGACGGCGGCGGACCGCGGCTTCGGCGGCGCGGACGTCGTCACGACGCTCGTCGCGGGCGTGCTGCTGCTCGGCACCTTCGTCCGGATCGAGTCCCGTGCCGCCGCCCCGCTCGTCAGCCTGACGATGCTGCGCCGCCGCACGGTGGCCTGGGGCAACCTGGGCGGCCTGGTCACCTTCTCGATGATGTCGACGGTCGTGTTCGTGCTGACCCTGTACCTGCAGGAGACGCTCGGCCTCTCCGCCTTCGAGACGGGCCTCGTCTTCGGCGTGCAGGGTGTGCTGTCGGCCGTCGCCGGGATGTACGCCCCGAAGGTCATCGGCCGGTTCGGCGCCCGCCGCACGCTGGTCGGCTCGCTGGCCGGGCAGGGGCTCTTCGTCGCCGGGATGCTGCTGCTGAACGCGCACACCTGGTCCGTCTGGATCGCCGCCGCCGGGGTGTCGCTGGCCAGCATGTTCCACCTGGGCGCGATCATCTCGTACGGCCTGACCGTCACCTCGGGCGTCCCCGACGAGGAACAGGGCCTGGCCACCGGCCTGGTGACCTCCACCCAGCAGGTGGGCATCACCATCGGCATCCCGCTCCTCGGGGTCCTCGCGACCACGTCGGACGACCTGCTGGCCGGCGTCCACACGGTCCTCGCCCTGGACGCGGTGATCGTGCTGGCGGCGGCCGCGCTGGTCGCGGTCGGACTCGGGCGGCAGGGCGCGGTGCGCACCCGCTGAGGGCGGTGCCGGCCCGTGAGGAGTCAAGGCCGGTCGAGGCGCAGCCGCTCGGCCCGTGGCAGACCGGCCACGACGAGATCGTACGAATCCTCGATGAGCTCCCGGACCAGGCGGTCCGGGAGTCCGCCGTCGACGGTCACCGTGTTCCAGTGCCGCTTGTTCATGTGATAGCCGGGGATGATCAGCTCCGCATGCTGCTCGCGCAGCCGGATCGCGTCCTGCGGGTCGCACTTCAGGTTGACCTTGAGCGGGCGCCCGTCCAGGTTCGTCAGGGCGAAGAGCTTGCCCAGCACCTTGAAGACCGAGGTCTCGGGGTTGAACGGGAAGTCCTCGACGGTGGCGTTGAAGGACAGACAGAACGCGCGCAGTTGGTGCGGAGTCACTCCTGCTTCTCCTCCTGAGGCTGCCCGGCCGGGCCGACCGGCTCCACCAGGACCGTGACGATCTTGTTCCGACGGCCGGCCGCGGCCTCCGCGGTCAGCCGCAGCTCGCGTCCGTCGGGCAGTTCGACCACCGAGGAGGCACCGGCGATGGGGACGCGTCCCAGCGCCTTGGCGAGGAGTCCGCCGACGGTCTCCACGTCCTCGTCGTCGTAGGCCTCGAAGCCGTACAGCTCGCCGAGGTCGCCGATGTCGAGACGGGCGGTCACCCGGAAGGTGTCGTCGCCGAGCTCCTGGACGGGCGGCAGTTCGCGGTCGTACTCGTCGGTGATCTCGCCGACGATCTCCTCGAGGATGTCCTCGATGGTGACGATGCCGGCCGTGCCGCCGTACTCGTCGATGACGACGGCGACGTGGTTGCGTTCCTGCTGCATCTCGCGCAGCAGATCGCCGGCGTTCTTGGTGTCGGGGACGAACGCGGCCGGGCGCATGGCCGTCGACACGAGCTCGGACTCGGCGTCCCGGCTGATGTGGGTCTTGCGGGCCAGGTCCTTGAGGTAGACGATCCCGACGATGTCGTCCTCGTTCTCCCCGGTGACGGGTATGCGCGAGAAGCCCGAGCGCAGGGCGAGGGTGAGGGCCTGCCGGATGGTCTTGTAGCGCTCGATGACGACGAGGTCCGTGCGGGGCACCATGACCTCGCGCACGAGGGTGTCGCCGAGTTCGAAGACGGAGTGCACCATGCGGCGCTCGTCGTCCTCGATGAGGGACTCCTTCTCGGCGAGGTCGACCATCGCCCGCAACTCCGCCTCGGAGGCGAACGGGCCGCGCCTGAACCCCTTGCCGGGGGTGAGCGCGTTGCCGATGAGGATCAGCAGCGGCGGGATCGGGCCCATGATCCGGGCCAGCGGCAGCAGGACGTACGCCGCCGCCGTCGCGGTGTTCAGCGGGTGCTGGCGGCCGATGGTGCGCGGCGAGACGCCGACCGCGACGTACGACACGAGGACCATGACGGCGATGGCGACCGCCAGCGCCTGCCAGGTCTTGTCGAACTCCTTGAGGCAGGCGAAGACGACGAGCGCGGCGGCCGCCATCTCGCAGACCACGCGGACCAGCAGCGCCACGTTCAGATAGCGCGTCGGATCGGCGGTGACCTGGGCGAGCTTGGCGCTGCCGCGCCGGCCGCTGCGGACCGCCTCCTCGGCGCGAAAGCTGGAGACGCGCGCGAGGCCCGCCTCCGCGCAGGCGGCGAGCCAGGCGACGACGACCAGGGTGATGGCACCGATGACAAGCTGTGGGCTCATGACACGGTCGGGGCCGGAGACGGACCCGTGATGCCCTTCTCCGTGCGCCAGCCGTCCACGATGGCTGCCTGCAGACCGAACATCTCGGCCTTCTCGTCGGCTTCCTCGTGGTCGTAGCCGAGCAGGTGCAGCACACCGTGGACGGTGAGCAGTTGGAGCTCCTCGTCCATGGTGTGCTGCGTCGGAGCGTCCTTGCCCTGCTGCTCGGCGACCTCGGGGCAGAGCACGATGTCGCCGAGCAGTCCCTGCGGCGGCTCGTCGTCGTCCTTCGACGGCGGACGCAGTTCGTCCATCGGGAAGGACATGACGTCCGTCGGTCCGGGCAGGTCCATCCACTGGATGTGCAACTGCTCCATGGCGTCGGTGTCCACGACGATCACCGAGAGCTCGGAGAGCGGGTGGATGCGCATCCGTGCGAGCGCGTAGCGGGCGATGTCGAGGATCGCCTGCTCGTCGACCTCGGTTCCGGACTCGTTGTTGACGTCGATCGACATGGCGGTGCTGGTCTACTTCCCTTTGTGGCCCCGGCCCTTGTGGGAGCCGTTCTCGGTGCCGTTCTCGCTGTCGTACTTCTCGTACGCGTCGACGATACGGCCGACCAGCTTGTGCCGGACGACATCCTGGGACGTGAGCCGCGAGAAGTGGACGTCGTCGAGGCCCTCCAGGATGTCCTGGACCTGCCGCAGACCCGACTTCGTACCGCTCGGGAGGTCGACCTGCGTCACGTCACCGGTGATCACGATCTTCGATTCGAAGCCGAGCCGGGTGAGGAACATCTTCATCTGCTCGGGACTCGTGTTCTGGGCCTCGTCCAGGATGATAAAAGCATCATTAAGAGTCCTGCCGCGCATGTACGCCAGCGGCGCGACCTCGATCGTCCCCGAGGCCATCAGCTTCGGGATCGAGTCCGGGTCGAGCATGTCGTGCAGGGCGTCGTACAGCGGGCGCAGATACGGGTCGATCTTCTCGTAGAGCGTGCCGGGCAGGAAGCCGAGACGCTCGCCGGCCTCGACCGCCGGGCGGGTCAGGATGATCCGGTTGACCTGCTTGAGCTGGAGCGCCTGAACGGCCTTCGCCATGGCGAGATACGTCTTGCCCGTACCGGCGGGGCCGATGCCGAACACGATGGTGTGCTTGTCGATGGCGTCGACGTAGCGCTTCTGGTTGAGCGTCTTGGGGCGGATGGTGCGGCCTCGCGAGGACAGGATGTTCTGCGTGAGCACTTCGGCCGGAGTCTCCTGGCCGTCGCCCTCCCCGTTCTCGCTCGCCCTGAGCATGGCGATCGAGCGTTCCACTGCGTCCTCCGTCATGGGCTGCCCCGTGCGGAGCACCAGCATCATCTCGTCGAACAGGCGCTGGACGAGAGCGACTTCACCGGCGTCGCCGACCGCACTGATCTCGTTTCCCCGGACGTGGATGTCGGCCGCCGGGAAGGCCTTCTCGATCACGCGCAGCAGGGCGTCCCCGGAACCCAGAACAGTCACCATGGGGTGCTTGGCCGGGACGGTGAAGTGCGCGCGTGCCTGCCCCTGAGCGGGGCCGTGAGCTGTGGGTGTCTGAGTCATGGGCCGGCTCTGTAGGCCTGCGTATCCTCCTCGGTCGGCACGCTTGCCACATGGGCAGCCTTGCGGTTCCCAGCGTACGTCGCGGCACTCACGGAGCCGTAGGGCTTTTCCTCAGGTCACGAGGTCGTGACCTGAGGACGCGCCGGGACCCGAGGACACACCGACCGCACGACCGGACCGGGTCGCGATCGACCGGCCTCACGAGCGGGCGGTCTCACGAGCGGGCGGTCTCACGCCGAGCGGCCGAAACCGATCGTCGGCACCGCCCGGCGCAGCGGCCAGGGGCGGGTGACCTCCGGGAGCAGGCCCTCCAGGAACGAGTACCGGCTCAGGGCCGCCGGGTCCTGGTCGTCGACCGACTGGACCCGGCGCCACCAGGCGGCGATCTCCGACCAGCCGGGCGCCGACAGCGATCCGCCGAACTCCTGGACGGACAGCGCGGCGATCAGCCCGGCGAAGGCGAGTCGGTCGGCCAGCGGCCAGTCGGCCAGGGTCCCCATGACGAATCCGGCGACGAAGACGTCGCCCGCGCCGGTGGGATCCAGCGCCTCGACGGCGATCGCCGGGACCTCGGCGCTCTCCCCGGAGCGGCCGTCCACGGCGTAGGCGCCGTCGGAGCCGAGGGTGACGACCGCCAGCGGTACGTGCTCGGCCAGCGCGTGCGCCGCCGCGCGGGGGCAGTCGGCGCCGGTGTACCGCATGGCTTCCTCGGCGTTCGGCAGGAACGCCTCGCAGTGCGCCAGGTCGGCGAGGCCCGCCAGGTCCCAGCGGCCGGTGTCGTCCCAGCCGACGTCCGCGAAGATCCGGGTCCCGCGGCTCGCGGCCTGCGCGATCCAGGGCGCGCGGATTCCCGGGGTCAGCGAGGCGACGGCGGCACGCGCGCGTGGCGGGCAGTCCGGGGCGGGCTCCTCGTGCGGCGGCTCGTGCCCGTGGCTGACCATGGTCCGCTCGCCCTCGTACGCCATCGACACGGTGACCGGCGAGTGCCAGCCGGGCACGGTCCGCGACGGCGCCAGGTCGATGCCCTCTCCCTGTTCGAGGGCGTCCCAGCAGTACTCCCCGTAGTGGTCGTCCCCGAAGGCGGCGGCTAGGGAGGTCTTCAGGCCCAGCCGGGCGAGGGCGGTCGCCATGTTCGCGACCCCGCCGGGGCTCGAACCCATGCCGCGCGCCCAGGACTCGGTGCCGCGTACGGGGGCGGAGTCGAGCCCGGTGAAGATGATGTCCAGGAAGACGGTGCCCGTGAGGTAGACGTCCCAGGGCGGGTCCTCGGCCGTGCGCAGCCCGGCGAGCGGGTCGACATGGGCCTGGCGGAACGGTCCCTCGCCGTTGCTCACGGTGCGCTCCCTGGGGTGGTCCGGATCTGGCCAGTGTGCACCACATCGGCCGTGCGGGGCCGTGGGTCACGCCGGGGCGGCCGCGGTCCGTGGTGCGGGTGGGGCACGTCACCGACCTGCCCGTCGCCGTCTCCGGGCCCGGAGACCCCCCGGTACGCACGGCACCGGCAGTGGCCCGGCTCCCCAGCCCTCGAAAAAGCGCGCTCCCTACCCCGACGCCCCCACCCCAAACGAAGAGTGCCCCAGATCACACCACCGCGCCTTCTTCGCGGACCTCGCACCTTGATACAAATTGCCCGCGCGTTCCTGTCCGTCGACAGCCGCCCCCTCCCCCTCTTCTTGAGCCGCTCTCGCCTGCCCTGGGAACGCCCGTGTCCGCCCGCACCCCCACGCCCTGGCCCCTCGTCGCCCTTTTCACGGCCGGGTACCTCGCCGCGTATCTGCTCCCCACCACCGTCGGCCGCCTCGACGCGGGACTCCCGCTGTCGGCCACCCAGGCGGGAGCCGTCGGCAGCGTCCTGCTGCTGGGTTCGGCCTCGGCCGGCTTCCTGCTCGCCTCCCGCGTCGACCGTTTCGGCCCGCGCGGACTGGCCCGCGCCGGTCTGCTCCTCGCGGCCGTCGGCTACGGCACCGCCGCGCTCTCGGCGGCCGTTCCCCTCGTCGTCGCCGGCGCGATCGTCGGCGGCTTCGGCTCGGGTACGGCCACCACGGTCGCCGCGACCGGAATCGCCGGCCGTCGCGATCCGCACCGGGTCACCACCCTGGGTCTGCTCGGCGTCTCCGGCCTCGCGGGCGCGCTGTATCTGACGATCCCCCATCTGGGCCCGGCGCACGGTGTCCCGCTCGCCGCGATCGCCTGCACGGCGCTGCTCACGCTGTCCCTGACGGGACGGCTTCCCGCGCGCACACCGGCCGCCCGCACCCTGCGCACCGAGGCCGCCCCGCTCCCGCACCGCCGCTCCGGCCTGCTCCTCGCCGGCGCGATGCTCTTCTGGTCCCTCGCGCAGAACTCCCTGTGGGGCGTGAGCGGCCGGATCGGTCTGACCCAGGCGGGCCTCACCGAGGTCACGGTCGGCGCGGTCTTCGCGGTGGCGCTCGGCGCCGGGCTGCTCGGGACCATCGGCGCGGGCGCCCTCGGCCCGCGGCTCGGCCGGGCACTGCCGATCGGCCTGGGCACGGCGCTGATCGCCGGCTGCATCGCGCTGAGCGCGGCGGCCACCGATCTGACGTCCTTCGCGGCGGGCGAGATCGCCTGGAACGCGCTGTACCCGGTCGTGCTGTCGTACGTGATCGGCCTCGCCGCGTCCATGGACCCCCGCGGCCGGTGGGCGGTTCTCGTCGGCTCCGCCTCCTCGCTCGGCACGGCGTGCGGCCCGCTCACCGGCAGCCTGCTGTCGGCGCGGGCGGGCTACCCGGCGATGGGGACGGTCCTGGCGGCCGGTCTGCTGCTGGTCGGCGTCCCCATGACCCTCGTGGCGCTGCGCCCGCGGCGCACCACCCAGATCGTCGAGATCCCGGCCGTGGAGACGCCGGTCACGGAGATCCCGGCCGCCGTCGGCCACTTCGCGGAGATCCCGGTCGTGGAGATCTCCGTGGCGCCGGTCCCGGTCGTGGACACCGCCCGCACGCGGGTCGCCGTCGCGGACGTCGTGGAGATCCCGCTGGAGGGCGTACCCGCCCAGCGGGAGGCGTACGGCACGGCGGGGCCCCGGCGCCCGGCGGCGACCGCGTCGACGCCGGGGCCCGTGACCGTCTGACGCCCGCCGCCCGTCCCCTCCGTCCGCCCGGTTGTCCGTCTGTCCGGCTGTCCGGCTGTCCGGCTGTCCCTCCGGGCGGACGAAGGAAGCCGGCGGACGGACGGGCCCTCGCCCGGTTACGCGAACTCGTACGCGTCGACCTCGGCGATGTAGCGCGCCCGGCGCTCCTCGTCGTGCTCCAGGAAGGACGCCTCGAACGAGTTGCGGGCCAGCTCCCGCAGCCGCTCCTCGCCGAGACCGAGGGCCTCGCGCACGGCGCCGAAGTTGTCGCCGACGTAACCCCCGAAGTAGGCGGGGTCGTCGGAGTTGACCGTGCACAGCAGCCCGGCGTCCAGCATCGCGGGCAGCGGGTGCTCCGCCAGGACGCCGACGGCGCGCAGCCGTACGTTCGACAGGGGGCAGAGGGTCAGCGGCACGCGCTCCCGGACCAGTCGTTCGACGAGCTCCGGGTCCTCCATGCAGCGCAGCCCGTGGTCGATGCGCTCCACGCCGAGGACGTCGAGGGCCTCGGTGATGTACGCGGGCGGCCCCTCCTCGCCGGCGTGCGCGACGCGCCGCAGACCCAGCTCGGCGGCGGCCTCGTACACGGCGCGGAACTTGACCGGCGGGTGGCCGACCTCGGCGGAGTCGAGGCCGATGCCGACGATCCGGTCGAGGTAGGGCTTCGCGGCCTCCAGGGTGTCCATGGCGGACTCGGCGGACTCGTCGCGCAGGAAGCACATGATGAGCTGGGTGGAGATGCCGTGGGTCTCCTCGCTGCGTCCGAGCGCCCGCCACAGCCCCTCGACGACCGTCCCCATCGGCACGCCCCGGGCGATGTGCGCCTGCGGGTCGAAGAAGATCTCCGCGTGCCGTACGCCCTGCGCGGCGGCGCGGGAGAGATAGGCGTCCGCCAGGTCGGCGAAGTCCGCTTCGGTCCGCAGGACGGCCATGAGCTCGTAGTACAGGTTCAGGAACGTCTGGAGGTCGTCGAAGAGGTACGCCTTGCGCAGCTCTTCGGTGTCCGCGTACGGCAGCGTGACGCCGTTGCGCGCAGCGAGCTCGAAGGCCAGCTCGGGTTCGAGGGTGCCTTCGATGTGGAGGTGCAGTTCAGCCTTGGGGAGGGACATCGAAGCATCGTACGGTCGACTCCCGGGCCTTCCGAAACCAGCACCTTCCCGACACCGGAACACCCGCTTGCGGGCACCTCGGCGACACCAGCCCGCGGAACCGGCCCTCCCCGGGACCATCGCCTCGCGGAACCGCGCCCGGCGCCTTCCGGGCAGGTACGCGGGCCCGGGTCGGAACCCAGCTCGGACCCGGGCCGGAGGCGCCCTCAGCCTCGCTTCGGGACCGGCACTCTCACCAGGTCGTGCGCCACCGTCAGCTCCCCGTCGAACCCCGCCGCGCGGGCCTCGCGCTCGAACGCGTCGGGATCGGAGTAGCGCTGGCTGAAGTGGGTGAGCACCAGATGCCGCACACCCGCCTCCTTGGCCACCCGGCCCGCCTGACCCGCTGTCAGATGGCCGTGGTCCTCGGCGAGTTGATGGTCCCCGTCGAGGAAGGTCGACTCGATGACGAGCAGGTCGCAGTCCTCGGCGAGCGCGTCCACGCCCTCGCACAGCCGGGTGTCCATGACGAACGCGAACCGCTGTCCCGGCCGCACCTCGCTGACGTCGTCCAGCGTGACGCCCCGCAGCGAGCCCTCCCGTTGCAGCACTCCGACGTCGGCCCCCTTGATCCCGTGCCCGGCGAGCCGTTCCGGCAGCATCCGCCGCCCGTCCGGTTCGACCAGCCGGTACCCGAAGGACTCGACGGGGTGGGAGAGCCTGCGGGCCTCCAGGGTGTACGCGGGGGTCGTCGCGAGGACGCCGTCGTCCCCGACCGGCGCCTCGGTGAGCAGGGCGGTCTCGCGGTAGGCGGTGGCGTACCGCAGCCGCTCGAAGAAGTGCTGTCCGGAGAGCGGGTAGTGCGCGGTCACCTCGTGCGGTACCCGGTCGAGGTTGATGCGCTGGATCACCCCGCCGAGTCCGAGCGCGTGGTCGCCGTGGAAATGGGTGACGCAGATGCGGTGCAGGTCGTGCGCGGCGACCCCGGCACGCAGCATCTGGCGCTGGGTGCCCTCGCCGGGGTCGAAGAGGAGACCCTCGCCGTCCCAGCGCAGCAGGTAGCCGTTGTGGTTGCGGTGCCGGGTCGGGACCTGGCTGGCGGTGCCGAGGACCACCAGTTCACGTGCGGACAAGGCCGGTTATCCCGGCGGCCACTGCATGCCACGGCCGCCCAGGAGGTGGGCGTGCGCGTGGAAGACGGTCTGTCCGGCACCGCTGCCCGTGTTGAACACGATGCGGTAGCTGTCCAGCTTCTCCTCGGCCGCGATCTCGCCCGCCTCGCGCAACAGGTCCGCGGCGACGGCGGGTTCGGCGGCGGCCAGGGAGGCCGCGTCCGGGTAGTGCACCCGGGGGATCACCAGGATGTGGGTCGGTGCCTGCGGGTTGATGTCGCGGAACGCCACCGTCGTGCCGCTCTCGCGCACCAGCGTCGCCGGAATGTGCCCCGCCACGATCTTGCAGAACAGGCAGTCGTCGTGCGGTTCCCCGCCCTCGTCCCGCCTCGGCTCCTGCGCCATGCGTGTGCCTCCTCACGCCAGCCGATCATTACCTCCGCATGCTAGCGGCCCGAGGGCGCGGGCGGCTCATGGGCGCGGGCGGCTCACGGGCGGCTCGCGTCGGCGTGCGCCCGCGGGCCGCCCGCGCCGGGTCACAGCGGTGGCAGTACGGGCGCCGTCTTCGCCGGGTTCTCCTCCAGTGCGGCCAGCGCGATCCTGACCGCCTCGTCGAGCTGGGTGTCGCGGCCGGCCGCGTGGTCCTGCGGTGCCTGGACGACCTCGACGTCCGGATCGACGCCGTGGTTCTCGACTCCCCACTCGTAACCCTCCAGCCAGAAGGCGTACTTGGGCTGGGTGACGGAGGTGCCGTCGACGAGGCGGTAGCGGCTGTCGATGCCGATGACACCGCCCCAGGTGCGGGTGCCGACCACGGGTCCGATGCCCAGCGCCTTGATCGCCGCGTTGACGATGTCGCCGTCGGAGCCGGAGAATTCGTTGGCGACGGCGACGACGGGGCCGCGCGGCGCGTCCTCGGGGTAGCTGTAGGGGCGCAGGCCGCGGGGCAGGTCCCAGCCGACGATCCGCCGGGCGAGCTTCTCCACGACGAGCTGCGAGGTGTGGCCGCCGCGGTTCTCGCGGACGTCCACGACGAGGCCCTCGCGGGCCACCTCGATCCGCAGATCGCGGTGGAGCTGCGCCCATCCGGAGCCGACCATGTCCGGCACGTGCAGATAGCCGAGGCGTCCGCCGGAGCGCTCGTGGACGTAGGCGCGCCGGTCGGCCACCCACGCGTGGTAGCGCAGCGGCTCCTCGTCGGCGAGGGGGACGACGACCGCGTGCCGCGGATCGCCGCCGCCCGACGGCGAGACGGTCAGCTCGACCGGTTTGCCCGCCGTGCCGACGAGCAGGGGTGCGGGCCCGGCCACCGGGTCCACCGGCCGGCCGCCGACCGCGACGATCGCGTCCCCGGCGCGGACCGCGACGCCGGGCGCGGCGAGCGGGGCCCGCGCGTCCGGGTCGGAGGTCTCCGAGGGGAGGATCCGGTCGATGCGCCAACGGCCGTCCTCGTGGCGGGAGATGTCCGCCCCGAGGAGTCCCTGCGCCCGGTCGCCGCCGCCCCAGCCGCCGCGCGGGGTGACGTAGGCGTGCGAGGTGCCGAGTTCGCCCTGCACCTCCCACAGCAGGTCGACGAGGTCGTCGTGGCTGGCGACCCGTTCCAGGACCGGCCGGTACCGGTCGAGGACCGCGTCCCAGTCGACGCCGCCCAGGTCGGGACGCCAGAAGTTGTCCCGCATGAGGCGGCCCGTCTCGTCGTACATCTGGCGCCACTCGGCGGCCGGGTCGACGGTCTGGCGGATCCGCGAGAGGTCGACGGTGATGTTCGTGTCGCTCTCGTCGTCGTTCGAGGCGCGCCGGTCGCTGGGGACGACCTTGAGCTTGCTGTCGGTCCACAGCAGGACCCTCTTGCCGTCGCCGGTGACCGTGAAGTGGTCGGCGTCGGCGGCGAGGTGCTCGATGCGCTGCTGGGCGAGGTCGTACCGCTCCAGTTCGGTCTTCGGGTCCGGGTCGTCCGGGGTGGCGCGGGAGGCGCCGAGCACGCCCCGGACCGGGTGGCGCAGCCACAGCAGCCCGTCCTTGGCGGCGCGCAGCGTCGAGTAGCGGGCGGCCTCGACGGGGAAGGGCACGATCCGGTCGGCGAGTCCGTCCAGGTCGATACGGGTGCTCGGGGTGCCCTCGCTGTCGGGGGTCTCGTCCTTGTCGGGGGTCTCGAAGGGTCTGCCGTGGCGCTGCGGTCCGAAGGGGGACGGGGTCGTCGCGGCCAGGGTGATCAGGTACGGCCGGGAGCCGCCGACGAACGCCAGGTCGAAGACGTGCTCGTCGTAGACGGGGTCGAAGGCGCGTGCCGACAGGAAGGCGAGGTGTTTGCCGTCGAGGGTGAACGCCGGCGCGTAGTCCCGGAAGCGCAGCGGGGTCGCCTCGGTGACCGACAGGTCGGTGGTGTTGGCGAGCTTGAGCTGGCGCAGCGGCCGCGGTCCGGGGTGCGACCAGGCGAGCCACGCCGAGTCGGGCGAGAAGACGAGGCCGGTGACGTCGCCGTCGTCGCTGCGGTCGACCTCGCGGACCTCGCCGCTCTCGCGCTCGACGATCAGGACGCGTCCGTCGTGCGAGGCGACGGCGGCGCGGCTTCCGTCGGGCGCCATGGCGAGGCCGAGGACCCGGCCGAGCGCGCCGGCGGCGAGCCGTCGCGGGGTGGCTCCGGGGGCGACTCCGGTGGCCGGGGCGAATTCGAGGGCGTCGTCGCCCTCCGCGTCGGTCACCCACACCACGTGCTCCTCGCCCTCGGCGCGGAAGGTGCGGGGCAGCCGGGCGCGGACGCCCTGCTCGGCGGCGAGCGCGCGGGCGGGTCCGGAGCGGTGGGTGATCCAGTGGACGGCGCCGCGCACGGAGATCGCGCTGCCGCGTCCGGTGTGGTCGGGCGCGGCGGAGGAGAACCAGCGCGAGGCGCTCACGGAGCGCGGCTGCTGGTCGACGCGCTGACCGCCGAGCCGGACGTCCAGGCGGCGCGGCTCGGCGCCGTCGAGGTCGTCCAGGAGCCACAGTTCACCGGCGGAGGAGTACACGACGCGGGTGCCGTCGGTGGCCGCGTGGCGGGCGTAGAAGGAGTCGAGGGGGGTGTGGCGCCGCAGGTCGGATCCGTCGGCGAGGGAGGAGTACAGGGCTCCGACGTCCTCGTGGTCCGACAGGAAGGCGATCCGTTCGCCCGCCCAGAGGGGATATTCGAGGTTCCCGTCGATGTCCTCGTGCAGCCGGACGAACTCGCCGTCGCCGTCCCGGTCGATCCACAGCTTGCCCGCCGTGCCGCCCCGGTACCGCTTCCACCAGGCGGCCTCGCGCCCCATCGGGGCGGACAGCAGGACGACGCCGGGCTCGCCGTGGGCGACATCGCCGACGGGCCCGTACGGCAGGGTCGTGGCGGGGCCGCCGTCGAGCGGGACGGACCGTGCCCAGCTGCGGCGCAGGCTGGCCTGGCCCTGGGTACTGAGGGCGAGCACCTGTCCGTCGGGGGTCCAGCCGCGTACCTGGGTCTTCTGACTGCCCCAGTACGTCAGCCGTTTGGCGGGCCCGCCGGACAGGGGGGCGGCGTGGACCTCGGGGGCTCCGTCACGCGTCGACGTCCAGGCGACGGTCGTGCCGTCCGGGGAGACGCGCGGATGGTTGACGGGCACGTTGTCGGCGCTGACCCGCCAGGCGCGGCCGCCACCGCCGAGGGGGGCGGCCCAGATGTCGTCCTCGGCCGTGAAGACGACCAACTCGCCGTGCAGATGCGGGAACCGGAGATACGCGGAGGGTGCGGACTCAGTCACCCGGTCACCCTACGCAGCCCACGCGCGCCCCGACAGGGGTTTGGATCACTTGATCCCTGTACCGCCCGGCAGGTCACTTGCCCTGCGAGGGCCAGCAGGTGGGGTCGCCCTTGCACCACATGGTCTTCGTCACGGTGACGGTGACGGTGGGGTTGGGCTGCCCGTTCGTGGGGTGGTAGGTGACCGGCGGGACAGGGCCGGCGGCGGTGCAGTCGCCCAGGCCGCTCACGTGGAACCACTGCTTGCCGCCGACGGTGGCGGTCAGGTCGCCGCGTACGCAGGCGCCGTTGACGGCCCGGGTGACCTTGCCCTTGACGACGATGGCCCGGCCGTCGCCGGTCTGGCCACGGCAGTCGACGGTCGCCACGGTGTTCTCGGTCGGCGAGGGCGACTTCCCGGGCGTGTTGGCCTTGCCGGCGCTGCCGTAGTGGGCGGTGCAGGTGAGCCAGCGCACGTCCACGTGCTGCCGTTCGAGTTGCTTGGTCGCCGTCCGGTCGGTCGTGTAGGCCACGGCGGCGGTGCTGAGTCCGTCCCCGGGCTGGCACCCGGTCACTCCGAACACTCCGGCCGCGCCCAGCCCGACGGCCATCAGTACCCGCCCGCGCCCCGTCCGGCGCCTGATATGCCTCAAAGCCCCCATGGACGGCAGCGTCCCACCGCGGGGCGATGGGCGGTAGACCGCATGCGGCCATCGGGGGCACAACCACCCGAAGGAGTTGCCCGTCCCCGAGGGCGGGCGACGGACCAGTTCCTCGTCCCCCGCTCGGGCGGGCCCCGGGCCGCTCGTCAGCCGAGCAGCAGCAGCCACTCCTGGAGTTCCACGAGGTTGCCCTCGGGGTCCTTGAGGTGGGCGACGCGCATGCGGTCCGTCATGGGCGCGGGGCCGTGCAACAGGGTCGCGCCGCGCGAGACGACCTGCTCGCAGTAGGTGTCGAGATCGTCCACCCGCAGCACCACCAGCGACCGGTGTCCGGTCACCACGTCACCGAGCTCCCCCAGGATCTCGGCCATCATCGAGCGGTCCTGGAGGGCGATGCCCGCCGATCCGGCGACGGGACTGAACTTCTCGTACGGGCCCTCGGCCGCGCCCGACTGGGGCCTGAGGCCGAGGACTTCGGAGTAGAAGCGGTAGCAGGCGGCGAAGTCGGAGACGAGCAGGCGTACCTGGGCGAGTTCCATGGGTTCCCCGGTGGAAGTGCGGGCGGTGGGGTCGGGTCCGGCGGGTGGTGGGTCAGGACCAGCGGCCGGTGCGGGCCAGCAGCAGGGCCGTGGCCACGGTCCCGGCCGTGGAGGTGCGGAGCACCGTGCGTCCCAGGTGGAACGTCCTCGCGCCGGCCTCGGTGAAGAGCGCGACCTCCTCGGGGGAGATCCCTCCCTCGGGGCCGACCACCAGGACGATGTCCCCGGAGCCGGGCAGCGCGGCCGTCGCGAAGGGCTCGGTGCCGAGGTCGGTGTCCTCGTGGAGAACGGCGGCGAGATCGGCTTTGGCGAGAAGTGCGGCAACCTGCTTGGTGGTCATCGCGTCCGCGACCTCCGGGAAGCGCACCCGGCGGGACTGCTTGCCGGACTCCCGGGCGGTGGCGCGCCACTTGGCGAGTGCCTTCAGCCCCCGGTCGCCCTTCCACTGCGTGATGCAGCGGGAGGCGGCCCAGGGGACGATTCGGTCGACGCCGGTCTCGGTCATGGTCTCGACGGCGAGCTCGCCCCGGTCGCCCTTGGGCAGGGCCTGGACGACCGTGACGCGCGGCTCCTCGGCCGGCTCCTCGGCCACCGCGCCCATCCGGACGATCAGCCGGTCCTTGCCCTCGGTGTCGAGGACCACGCAGTCCGCCCAGCGTCCGGCGCCGTCGGTGAGGACGACGTCCTCGCCGTTCCGCAGCCGTTTCACGGAGACGGCGTGCCGTCCCTCGGGGCCGTCGAGGACGTACCGTCCGCCGCCGTCGGCGTCGAAGTGCTCGACCAGGAACACCGGTGCCGTCATCGGTCCGCACCCTCTTCCGGGATGTCGTCGGCGGCCGACAACGCTGTCTTGGCGGCCGCGATCTCTGCGTTCAGTACCTCCACGAGCTGCCCGGCGGGCAGGTCGCGCGCCATGCGGTGGCCCTGGCCCGCCCACAGCGCCATGCCCTGCGCGTCGCCCGCCCTGGCCGCCGCCTTGCGCAGCGGCGAGGTCAGGTGGTGGATCTCGGGGTAGGCGGCGGGGGCGTACGGGCCGTGCTCGCGCATGAAGCGGTTGGCCAGCCCGCGCGCCGGGCGCCCGGAGAAGGCGCGCGTGAGCTCCGTGCGGACGAAGAGGGGGTCGGTCAGCGCCTGCTTGTGCACGGCGCTCGCGCCGGACTCCGGGGTGGCGAGGAAGGCGGTGCCGAGCTGGGCCGCGTCCGCGCCCTCGGCGAGGACGGCGGCGATCTGGCTGCCGCGCATGATGCCGCCGGCCGCGACGACCGGGATCCGCACGGCCTCGCGGACCTGGGCGACCAGGGAGAGCAGGCCGACGCCCGTGCCGTCCGTCTCCGGGTTGTCGCGGTGGGTGCCCTGGTGTCCGCCGGCCTCGATGCCCTGCACGATGACCGCGTCGGCACCGGCCCGCTGCACGTTGCGGGCCTCCTCGGCCGTGGTGGCGGTGACCAGGGTGAAGATGCCGGCGCGGCGCAGCGAGTCCAGTACGTCCTCGCTCGGAACGCCGAAGTGGAAGGAGACCACCGCCACCGGGTTGTCGAGGAGGACGGCGAGCTTGGCGTCGTAGCCGTCGTCGCGGCCGCTGTCCGGATCGCCGAGCTCGGTCTCGTACCAGGCGGCCTCACCCGCGAGCTGGTGGGCGTACACCTCGACCGCCGCGGGGTCCGCGTACTCCGGCTGCGGCAGGAAGAGGTTGACGCCGAAGGGACGGCCGGTCAGCCCGCGCAGCTGCTTGATCTCCTGGTACATGCCGTCGGCCGTCTTGTACCCGGCGGCGAGGAAGCCGAGCCCGCCGGCCTCGGACACGGCGGCCGCGAGCTGCGGGACGGAGACGCCGCCCGCCATGGGGGCCTGCACGATCGGGTGAGGGAAGAGATCGGTCAGCGCGGAGGACATGACGGCATGTTGTCACGTCCTCAGTGCAAGTCCGAATCCGGCCGTCCGCCCGGAAACGGGCCTCCGGGGCGGCGGACACGGGGTGGTGTTCCCACCCCGCGCCGCGCCTGGATCAGCGGCCGTTGAAGGCGTCCTTCAGCCGGGAGAAGAGCCCCTGCTGACCGGGCTGGAACTGGCCGGTGGGCCGCTCCTCGCCGCGCAGTATCGCGAGCTCGCGCAGCACCCGTTCCTGCTCGGCGTCGAGCTTGGTCGGCGTGGTGACCTCGACGTGCACGACGAGGTCGCCGCGGCCGCCGCCGCGCAGATGGGTGACGCCCCGGCCGTGCAGCGGGATCGACTGGCCGGACTGCGTGCCCGGACGGATGTCGACCTCCTCCATGCCGTCGAGCGTCTCCAGCGGCACCTTGGTGCCGAGGGCCGCCGCCGTCATCGGGAGGGTGACCGTGCAGTGCAGGTCGTCGCCGCGCCGCTGGAAGGTCGAGTGCGGCAGCTCGTGGATCTCGACGTACAGGTCGCCGGCGGGGCCGCCGCCGGGGCCGACCTCGCCCTCGCCCGCGAGCTGGATCCGCGTGCCGTTGTCCACACCGGCCGGGATCTTGACCGTCAGGGTGCGACGGGACCGGACCCGGCCGTCGCCCGCGCAGTCGTGGCACGGGGTCGGGACCACGGTGCCGAAGCCCTGGCACTGCGGACACGGCCGTGAGGTCATGACCTGGCCGAGGAACGACCGCGTCACCTGGGACACCTCGCCGCGACCGCGGCACATGTCACAGGTCTGAGCGGAGGTCCCGGGCGCCGCGCCTTCACCGTTGCAGGTGGCGCAGACGACGGCCGTGTCGACCTGGATGTCCTTCGTGGTGCCGAAGGCCGCCTCGTCGAGCTCGATCTCCAGCCGGATCATGGCGTCCTGGCCCCGGCGGGTGCGCGAGCGCGGTCCGCGCTGCGACGCCGTGCCGAAGAACGCGTCCATGATGTCGGAGAAGTTCCCGAAGCCGCCCGCGCCGAAGCCGCCGGCGCCACCGCCGCCCTGCTGGGACAGCGGGTCGCCACCGAGGTCGTAGACCTGCTTCTTCTGCGGGTCCGACAACACCTCGTACGCGGCGTTGATCTCTTTGAACCGCTCCTGCGTCTTCGGATCGGGATTGACGTCCGGGTGCAGCTCGCGAGCGAGCCTCCGGAACGCCTTCTTGATCTCGTCCTGGGACGCGTCGCGGCGCACGCCGAGTACGGCGTAGTAGTCCGTGGCCACTTAAGACTCCGCCAGGATCTGTCCGACGTACCGTGCCACCGCTCGTACCGCTCCCATCGTTCCCGGGTAATCCATGCGGGTCGGGCCGACCACGCCGAGTTTGGCTACTGCCTCGCCGCCCGAACCGTAGCCGACCGAGACCACGGACGTGGAGTTGAGTCCCTCATACGCGTTCTCGTGCCCGATTCGCACGGTCATGCTCGAATCCCCGGCCTCTCCAAGCAACTTGAGGAGCACGACCTGCTCCTCCAGTGCTTCGAGCACCGGCCGGATGGTGAGAGGGAAGTCATGTCCGAATCGCGTGAGATTGGCGGTACCGCCGATCATCAGCCGCTCCTCGGTCTCCTCGACGAGTGTCTCCAGCAGTGTGGAGAGCACCGTCGAGACCGTACCCCGGTCCTCCGCCTCGAAGGCGTCCGGGAGGTCCTGGACGAGCTGCGGGACGTCCGCGAAGGGTCGTCCCGCGACCCGGCTGTTGAGCCGGGCCCGCAGGTCGGCCAGCGTCGTCTCGCCGAACGGCGCCGGGCAGTTGATCATGCGCTGCTCGACCCGGCCGGTGTCCGTGATCAGCACGAGCATCACCCGCGCGGGGGCGAGTGACAGCAGCTCCACATGGCGCACGGTCGAGCGGGTCAGCGAGGGGTACTGCACGACGGCGACCTGCCGGGTGAGCTGCGCGAGCAGCCGCACGGTCCGTCCGACGACGTCGTCGAGGTCGACGGCTCCGTCCAGGAAGTTCTGGATGGCGCGCCGCTCGGGCGCGGTCATCGGCTTGACGCCCGCGAGCTTGTCGACGAAGAGCCGGTATCCCTTGTCCGTGGGGATGCGCCCGGCGCTGGTGTGCGGCTGGGCGATGTAGCCCTCGTCCTCCAGGGCGGCCATGTCGTTGCGGACGGTGGCCGGTGAGACGCCCAGCCGGTGCCGCTCGGTGAGCGCCTTGGAACCGACCGGTTCCTCGGTGCCGACATAGTCCTGGACGATGGCGCGGAGCACCTCGAGCCTGCGTTCACTGAGCATCGCGCACACCTCCAGAAGTCGACTCGATGGTCTTCGGGGCCTTCGTGGCATTCGCCTGGCACTCAACGCACACGAGTGCCAGCGTTCCCCGGCCCAGTGTACGGCGGTGAGGCACGACCCCGGCAAGGGCGGGCCTGCGATGTCGTGCACGGCACCCGGTCACCGTTAGCGTCGCCGCATGAGGCTGACTTGGGAAGAGCTGGGGTGGGAAAGGCTGGCCCCCGGGGTCGGGCGGCGGCGGCTTCCGGACTGGGACTGCACGGTCGGGCTCGTCGTCGGCGAGGGGGCGGCGCTGGTGATCGACGCCGGGTCGAGCCTCGCGGAGGGCGCCCGGCTGCGCGCCGAGGCGCAGTCCCTCGCCGGCCGGCGTGTGACCCATCTCGCGCTCACCCACCCGCATTTCGACCACGTGTTCGGCGCCGCGGCGTTCGCGGGCGCCGAGATCCTCGTCGCGGGCGGCTCGGCCGGGGTGTACGAACACGGCCGCGAGGACCTGTGCGCGGACGCGGTGCGCAACGGTCTCGACCCGCGGGCGGCGGAGGAGGCCGCCGACACCCTCGTACGGCCCCGGCACCACGTCTGGGGCACCTGGAACCTGGAGCTCGACGGAGGCGTCCAGGTCCGGCTGGTGCGGACGGGTGAGGGCCACACCGCCCACGACCTCGTGGTCGTGGTGCCGGGCGACCCGGCGGTGGTGTTCTGCGGCGACCTGGTCGAGGAGTCCGGCGAGCCGCAGGCGGGACCCGACGCCGTACCGTCGCGCTGGCCCGCCGCCCTCGACCGGCTGCTCGCCGTCGGCGGCGAGGACGCGCGGTACGTTCCCGGTCACGGGGCGGTCGTGGACGCCGCGTTCGTGCGCGCCCAGCGGGACGCCCTGGCCGAGCGTTTCGGCTCGGCGGATGCCGACGCTGCGGATTCCGGCACGGCGGATTCCGGCACGGCGGATTCCGGCACGGCGGATTTCGGCACGGCAGGTTCCAGCGCGGCGGATTCCGGCACGGCGGATTCCGGCTCGACAGGTTCCGGCGGGGCGGGTTCCGGCGTGTCGCGGTGATCACCGCCGGGCTTCTCCTATCGTCATCCGAATGCGCCAGTACTCTCCGGACCTGACCCCGCCGTGGAAGAAGCCCAAGCCCGTGCCCGAGGTCCCGGCGGACCCGGGTCTGGTGGTCGAGGAGCCCGGCACCGGCTTCTGCGGCGCGGTGATCCGCTGCGAGGCCGGCACGGTGACCCTGGAGGACCGCTTCGGCAAACACCGGGTGTTCCCGCTGGAACCGCGCGGGTTCCTCCTGGAGGGCAGGGTGGTGACGCTGGTGCGCCCGCCGGCCGCCGCGCCCGTGCGCCCCGGTCGTACGGCATCCGGTTCGGTGGCGGTGCCCGGCGCCCGCGCCCGGGTCGCGCGGGCCGGACGCATCTACGTGGAGGGCCGCCACGACGCCGAACTCGTCGAACGGGTCTGGGGCGACGATCTGCGCGTCGAGGGCGTCGTCGTGGAGTACCTGGAGGGCGTCGACGACCTCCCGGCGATCGTGGCCGCGTTCGACCCGGGCCCGGACGCCCGGCTCGGCGTCCTCGTCGACCACCTGGTCGCGGGCTCGAAGGAGTCCCGGATCGCCGAGGCGGTCACCAGCGAGCACGCTCTCGTGCTCGGCCACCCGTACATCGACGTCTGGGAGGCCGTGAAGCCGTCCTCCGTGGGCATCCCGGGCTGGCCCCGGGTCCCGCGCGGCCAGGACTGGAAGACGGGCGTGTGCCGGGCTCTGGGCTGGCCGGAGAACACCGGCGCGGCCTGGCAGCACATCCTGTCCCGGGTCCATTCCTACAAGGACCTGGAGCCGGAACTCCTCGGCCGGGTGGAGGAGCTGATCGACTTCGTCACGGCTCCGGAGTGACGCGGAGACTCCGCGCCGCTCGGGCCGCCGGAGCCGGGGGACGGCTGAACCGGGAACGGTTCAGCCGGGGCGCCGCCGCACACGGACGGCTCGCGCCCACCGCCGGACCAGCGTTCCCGCGCCACCGCCGACGGTCCGCCGCCACGGCGGGCGGGACGGTAGCGGGAGCGGGCGGGGCGGCGGCGTTCAGTCCACCAGGTCCCGGACGACGGCGTCCGCGAGCAGCCGCCCGCGCAGGGTGAGAACCGCGTGGCCGGCGTCGTACGGACCCGCTTCGAGGAGCCCGTCGGACAGGGCGCGGCGGGAGGCCGCGAGCCCGTCGGGGCGGAGCAGGGAGAGCGGGCAGCCCTCGCGCAGCCGCAGTTCGAGAAGGATCCGCTCGACCCGGCGGTCCTCGTCGGACAGGAGCTCACGCCCGGCGCCCGGCGAGCGGCCCGAGGCCAGCGCGGCCGCGTACGCCCCCGGATGTTTCACGTTCCACCAGCGAACACCGCCCACGTGGCTGTGCGCGCCGGGGCCCGCGCCCCACCAGTCGGCGCCCCGCCAGTAGAGCTCGTTGTGCAGACAGCGGCCGGCCTCGGACGTGGCCCAGTTCGACACCTCGTACCAGTCGAAGCCCGCCGCCGACATCACCTCGTCCGCGATGAGATAGCGGTCCGCGTGCACGTCGTCGTCCGTCATGGGGACCTCGCCACGGCGGATGCGGCGCGCGAGCTGCGTGCCCTCCTCGACGATGAGCGCGTACGCGGAGATGTGATCGGGGCCCGCGCCGAGGGCCGCTTCGAGCGAGGCCCGCCAGTCGTCGTCCGACTCGCCCGGGGTGCCGTAGATCAGATCCAGGTTCACATGTGCGAATCCGGCCGCCCTGGCCTCGGCGACACAGGCCTCGGGGCGGCCCGGGGTGTGCGTACGGTCGAGCACCTTCAGGACGTGCTGCCGGGCGCTCTGCATGCCGAAGGAGATCCGGTTGAAGCCGCCGGCGCGCAGCGTCGCGAGGTACTCCGGGTCGACCGACTCCGGGTTCGCCTCCGTCGTGATCTCGGCGTCGTCCGCGAGCCCGAACTCGTCACGGATCGCCCCCAGCATCCGTACGAGATCGTCGGCGGCCAGCAGCGTGGGCGTACCGCCTCCGACGAAGACCGTACGGACCGGGCGCGGGTCGTCACCGAGGACCTTGCGGGCGAGGCGGACCTCGTCGGTCAGGGTGTCCGCGTAGTTGTCGCGGGAGGCGAGCACACCCCCGCTGCCCCGCAGCTCGGTCGCCGTGTAGGTGTTGAAGTCGCAGTAGCCGCAGCGGGTCGCGCAGTACGGCACATGGAGGTAGAACCCGAGGGGCCGCTCGGCCGCCCCGTCCAGGGCGTGCGCGGGCAGCGCCCCGTCGTCGGGGACGGGCTCACCGTCGGGAAGTGCGGAAGGCATGCCTTCCATTGTCCAGCACGGTCGGGACACACGGTTCCGCCCCGCACCAGGACGGCGCCGCCCCACATCCGGACCGAGCCCTCCCGCACCCGGAACGGCCGTCCCGTACCCGGAGCGGCCGGGCGGGCGGCCCCGCAGCGGCGGGGTGCGGGATCCCACCGGCGCGCTGTGAGGCACGCACCGGTGGGGAATGCGGCACGTCCCGCGCGGTGCGGCCGGAGGCCGGAAGGGTGCGGGGCTCGCAGGGCAGGTGCGCGGTGCGGCCGGAGGCCGGATGGGTGCGGGACTCGCAGGGCGGGTGCGCGGCCGTGCGTGGTTACTCCGCCTGCAACACCAGCAGGGCCATGTCGTCCTCCGGCGGGCGGGGGCCGAACTCGTGGACCAGCCCGCGGATCCGTTCCGCGATCAGTTCGGCGTTCAGGCCGGCGCAGCCCGCGAGGGCCTGCGCGAGACCGTCGTCGTCGTCGAACTGGCGGGACCCGTCGCGCCGCTCCGTCACGCCGTCGGTGACGCACAGCAGGGTGTCGCCGGGGTGCAGGTCGAAGGACTCGGAGGTGTATTCGGGATCCTCGAAGACGCCGAGCAGGGTCTGTGGCCGGGCCACCTCCCGCACGTCGCCCTCGGGGCCCAGCAGCAGGGGCAGCGGGTGTCCCGCCGAGGCCAGGGTGCAGCGCACTCCGCCGTCGAAGGGGACCAGTTCGCCGTAGAGCATGGAGAGGAAGCGCGTCTGCGGGCCGAGGTCGCCGCCGAGCCCGGGTCCGCCCGCCGCCACGAGTGCGCGGGCCGCCGCGTCCGCGACCTCCGTCGCGTCGTCGAGGAGGAGCTGGTTGAGCCGGTCGAGGACGTCGGCGACGTCGTAGCCCTCGCGGGCCAGCAGCCGCAGCCAGGGCCGGGCCAGACCGATCACGACGGCGGCCTCGGGACCCTTGCCCTGGACGTCACCGACGGCGAAGCACCAGCGCCCGTGGCCGGCCGGGAACACGTCGTAGAAGTCGCCGCTCGGACCGCCCTTGTCGAGCGGCTCGTAGACGAGGGCGCTGCGCACGCCGGGAATCTCGGCGACCGCGCCCGGCAGCAGTCCACGCTGCAGGACCCGGCTGATGGTGGCCTGGCGCGCGTACTGACGGGCCGCGCCGATGGCGAGGGCGATCCGGCGGCTGAGATCCTCGACGAGCCCGGTGACCTCGTCGGGGAAGCCCAGCAGTCCGGCCCGCCCGATGACGAGCGTGCCCAGCGGCCGCCCGCCCGCGATCAGCCGGTACGCCAGCGCCGCCCCGCTCGCCCCGCGGACGCCCAGCGCCTCGCCGGGCCAGGGCACCGGGACGGCCCGGGAGCGCACCGCGTCGGGCAGCCGTGGCGGGTCCTGTTCCAGGGAGCGGCGCAGTCCCTCGACGAGGTGCTCGCTGCCGTGCCAGACGCGGGCGAGACGCGGTCCGAGCGCGAGGCCCAGACCGCCCGCCCGGTCGGTGGCCTCGTCCTCCAGCCACACGGCGCACCAGTCGGCGAGACGCGGGACGAGAAGCTGTCCGGCCAGCGCCGCGACCAGGTCCTCGTCGAGCTGCCCGGCGAGCAGGTCGGAGGCCTCGGCGAGGAACGAGAGGGCTCCCCTGTCGAGCCACTCGTGACCCCGCGCGCCGCTCCGGGACGCCACGGAGGCGGATACCGCGGGATACGTTTCGCCGCCGCCCCCGGGCCGCCCGCGGCCCGGCGCCCACCCCTCGCCGAACGCGCCGGCCCCGGCCCACCCCGCCCCGTCCCCCGCGCCCGCGAACCCGTCGGCATCCGCGAACCCGTCCGGTCCGCCCGGTCCCCGGAGCCCGTCGGCATCGGTGGACCCACCCGATCCGGGACGGCCGTCGGCCCCCGCGAACCGGTCCGATCCGGAACGACCGTCGGCGTCCGCGAACCCGCCTGACCGGTCACGGTCGTCCGCTTCCGCGAACCCGCCCGGCAGCGGGACACCCCGGGTGTCCGCGAACCCACCCGCCCCGGGGACACCCTGCGTGTCCGCGAATCCGCCGGTTCGCGGGAGACCCTCGGCGTCCGCCGATCCGCCCGGGCGGCGCGGCCCGCCCGCGTCCGCGAAGACATCCGCCCCGGGCAGGGCGCCGGCTCCTCCGTCGACCAGCAGCCGCGACCACACCGTCTTGACTCCCGGGCGGTAGGTGATCCCCCAGGCCTCGGAGAGCGCGGAGACGAGGCGCAGGCCCCGCCCGTACTCCGGTGTTCCGTACGGGGGTTCGGCGCCGTCCTCCCGTATGGCACGGGAAGGGTGATGGTCGGACACCTCGACGACCAGGGGGCCGGGCGGGCCGTCGGCCGGAGACTCCAGGCGGCACAGCAGCTCGACGTCGGTGCCCGCGTGCACGACGGCGTTGGTGACGAGTTCGCTGACCACCACGGCGGCGTCGTCGGTGAGCCGGTCGTCGATGATCTCGGCGCCGGGCAGGGCCAGTTCGGCCCAGCTCAGGAGCGTGTCACGGAGGAAACGGCGCGCGGCTCCGGGGGCGAGCGGAGTGCCCGGCAATGATGTACGTGACACGACGTCCCGGCCGGCGCGGTGTTGGGCGGGCTCGTCCGGGGCGCACGCCATGGACTCCCGTTGCGTCGGAATGGCCCCCACTGTGCGGCTCCCTGGGCAGTTCGGACGAAATACACCTCGCAGGATGCGGCCAGGGTGACAGACCGGCGGCGCCCATAAGCACGGAGTCACCAAAGTGGGCCGCCATGGGTGAGAACAGTGGTATGCATGTGCTCGAAGACGGACAGATTCGAGCATCCGATCCGCGCCCCCTGTTCACCGCGACGACCATGACGACCGCAACGACCGCAACACGGAACGGCACGGCGACTGAGGCGAGGCGTCCGAGGCGGGTCATGAACCGGGGCACCGGACTGAGCGCGGCGCTCGCCCGGTTCACGGACCGGAGCTCCCTTCGACTCCGAGGTGCTGCGGGTCCGTACGGATCCGGTCCGGCGCGTACGGCCCGACAACCGGCTCGACGGGCAGCTCGACGACGGCCCGACCGGCGGCTAGCGGCCGGGGCAGGGGCAGGCGCAGGGCACGTGGACCACGCGCTAGCCGCCCGTCCCGGGTAGTTGGACTCGTGCCCGGCATCCGCCACCGTCAGGACGTGGCCGAACTCCGTTGCCGGACACGCCTGATGGGGAACCGCCGACCAGGACACGGCGGAGGCGGGACGCCTGGGGCGCACAGGACGTACGGGACGTACAGGAGCTGCGCCCGAGGCCGTCGGAGGCCGCGGGCGCGGGAGAGTCGCGCCGGGGGCAGGGACGCGCGGGGCTCCGCCGCTCGGTCGCGGAGAAGTCCTGCGCGTCCCTGCCCCCGTACGGGCCGGGACGAGGGCTACGCCTCGCGGGTGCCCGCGTACATCTCGTCGATCAGGTGCTTGTACTCCCGCTCGACGACCGGGCGCTTCAGCTTGAGGCTCGGAGTGATCTCGCCGTGCTCGACGTCCAGATCGCGGGGCAGGAGACGGAACTTCTTGATGGTCTGCCAGCGCTGCAGGCCCTCGTTGAGTTCCTTCACATAGCCCTCGACGAGGGCGATGGTGGCGGGCGCCGCGACGACCTCGGCGTACGACTTGCCCGCCAGGCCGTTGCCCTTCGCCCACTCCAGGATGGACGGCTCGTCGAGGGCGATGAGCGCGGTGCAGAAGTTTCGGTCGGCGCCGTGCACGAGGATGTTGGAGACGTACGGGCAGACGGCCTTGAACTGGCCCTCGGCCTCGGCGGGCGAGATGTACTTGCCGCCCGAGGTCTTGATGAGGTCCTTCTTGCGGTCGGTGATGCGGAGGTAGCCGTCGGGGGACAGCTCGCCGATGTCACCCGTGTGGAACCAGCCGTCCGCTTCCAGGACCTCGGCGGTCTTCTCGGGCAGCCCGTGGTAGCCCTCCATGATGCCGGGGCCGCGCAGCAGGATCTCGCCGTCGTCCGCGATGCGTACCTCGGTGCCGGGCAGCGGCTTGCCGACCGTGCCGGTGCGGTAGGCCTCGCCGGGGTTCACGAAGGAGGCGGCGGAGGACTCGGTGAGCCCGTAGCCCTCCAGGATGTGGATGCCGGCGCCGGCGAAGAAGTAGCCGATGTCCGGCGCGAGCGCGGCCGAGCCGGAGACACAGGCGCGCAGGTTGCCGCCGAAGGCCTCGCGGATCTTGGCGAAGACGAGCGCGTCGGCGACCTTGTGCTTGGCCGCGAGCGCGAAGGGCACGGAGGCCGAGCCGGTGCGGCGGAAGTTGTCCTGGCTGGCCTTCGCGTACTCCCGGGAGACCTCGGCGGCCCACTGGAAGATCTTGTACTTGGCGCCGCCGCCGGCCCGCGCCTTGGCCGCGACCCCGTTGTAGACCTTCTCGAAGATGCGCGGGACGGCCGCCATGTACGTCGGCCGCACCACCGGCAGATTCTCGATGATCTTGTCCACGCGGCCGTCGACGGCGGTGACGTGCCCGACCTCGATCTGGCCTGAGGTGAGGACCTTGCCGAAGACGTGTGCGAGCGGCAGCCACAGGTACTGGACGTCGTCCGGGCCGAGCAGGCCGGTCGCGGCGATGGCCTTCGCCATGTACGACCAGTTGCCCTGCGGCAGACGGACGCCCTTGGGACGGCCCGTGGTGCCGGAGGTGTAGATCAGGGTGGCGAGCTGGTCGGCGGTGATCGCGCCGACGCGCTCCTTGATCAGCTCGGGGTGCTTCTCCAGGTACGCGGTACCGCGCGCTTCCAGCTCGGTCAGCGTGAGGACCCAGTCGTCGGTCTCCACACCCTGCGGGTCGATGACGACGACCCGCGTGAGTTCGGGAAGCTCCGCGCGCTTCTCCCGGGCCTTGGCGAGCTGGGCGGCGTCCTCCGCGATGAGGATCTTGCTCGCGGAGTCGGAGAGGATGAACGCCGACTCCTCGGCCTTGGTCTGCGGGTACACGGTCGTGGTGGCCGCGCCCGCGCAGAGGATGCCGAGGTCGGCCAGGATCCATTCGACCCGGGTGGAGGAGGCGAGCGCGACGCGCTGCTCCGGCTCCACGCCCAGTTCGATCAGACCGGCCGCGATGGCGTAGACCCGCTCGGCGGCCTGCGCCCAGGTCAGCGACTTCCACTCGTCGGGGCCGTCACCCGAGGCCGGTACCGGGTAGCGGTATGCCTCGGCGTCGGGTGTGGCCGCCACGCGCTCAAGGAAGAGGGCCGCGACGGACGGCGGACGGTTCTCGATCAGGGTCTGTGTGTCGCTCACGACATCCTCCGGGGCCCGCGGCAGTGCGGCTGGCTCAATTGCGGCTGTTGTTTAACTCGCGAGTAACTACCGAGCAGAGATCAGACTAGAGCGCGTCCGGCCGGTGCGTAAGAGGCGACGGACCGTCTCTTCCTCCAGGACACACCCCGGAGACAAGCACAGGGCCCGCCGCGCCGAAGCGCGACGGGCCCTGAATTGCGGCATTCGGAGCGACTACTTCTTGCCCTTGGCCGCGGGGCCGCTGTCGTCGCTGGACAGCACGGCGATGAAGGCCTCCTGCGGAACCTCCACAGAGCCCACCATCTTCATCCGCTTCTTGCCTTCCTTCTGCTTCTCCAGCAGCTTCCGCTTACGGGAGATGTCACCGCCGTAGCACTTGGCGAGGACGTCCTTGCGGATGGCGCGGATGGTCTCGCGGGCGATGACCCGGGAGCCGACGGCCGCCTGGATGGGCACCTCGAAGGCCTGCCGCGGGATCAGCTCGCGCAGCTTGGCGACCAGCCGGACCCCGTAGGCGTACGCCTGGTCCTTGTGGGTGACCGCCGAGAACGCGTCGACCTTGTCGCCGTGCAGCAGGATGTCGACCTTGACCAGGCTGGAGGCCTGCTCGCCGGTGGGCTCGTAGTCCAGCGAGGCGTAGCCGCGGGTCTTGGACTTGAGCTGGTCGAAGAAGTCGAAGACGATCTCCGCGAGCGGCAGCGTGTAGCGGATCTCGACCCGGTCCTCGGAGAGGTAGTCCATGCCGAGGAGGGTGCCGCGCCGGGTCTGGCACAGCTCCATGATCGAGCCGATGAACTCGGAGGGCGCGAGGATGGTCGCCCGCACGACGGGCTCGAACACCTTGTCGATCTTGCCCTCGGGGAACTCGCTCGGGTTGGTGACGATGTGCTCGCTGCGGTCCTCCATCTCGACGCGGTAGACCACGTTCGGCGCGGTCGCGATCAGGTCGAGCCCGAACTCGCGCTCCAGCCGCTCACGGATCACGTCGAGGTGCAGCAGCCCGAGGAAACCGACACGGAAGCCGAAGCCCAGCGCCGCCGACGTCTCCGGCTCGTACACCAGCGCCGCGTCGTTGAGCTGGAGCTTGTCCAGGGCGTCGCGCAGCTCGGGGTAGTCGGACCCGTCCAGCGGATACAGGCCCGAGAAGACCATGGGCTTGGGGTCCTTGTACCCGCCGAGCGCCTCGGTCGCGCCCTTGTGCAGGGTGGTGATCGTGTCACCGACCTTGGACTGACGGACGTCCTTCACGCCGGTGATGATGTAGCCCACCTCACCGACACCGAGACCGTCGGCCGCCTTCATCTCCGGGGCCGAGACCCCGATCTCCAGCAGCTCGTGGGTCGCGCCGGTGGACATCATCCGGATGCGCTCACGCTTGTTGAGCTGCCCGTCGATGACACGCACGTACGTCACGACACCGCGGTAGGAGTCGTAGACCGAGTCGAAGATCATCGCGCGGGCGGGAGCGTCCTGGACGCCGACCGGGGCGGGGATCTCGGCGACGACCTTGTCGAGCAGCGCCTCGACGCCCAGGCCCGTCTTGGCGGAGACCTTGAGAACGTCCTCGGGGTCGCAGCCGATGAGGTTGGCGAGCTCCTCGGAGAACTTCTCCGGCTGGGCGGCCGGCAGGTCGATCTTGTTCAGTACGGGGATGATCTTGAGGTCGTTCTCCATCGCCAGGTAGAGGTTGGCGAGAGTCTGCGCCTCGATGCCCTGGGCCGCGTCGACGAGCAGGACCGTGCCCTCACAGGCCGCGAGCGACCGGGACACCTCGTACGTGAAGTCGACGTGCCCCGGGGTGTCGATCATGTTGAGGATGTGGGTCTTGCCCGGATCCTCGGTCGACGCCCAGGGCAGCCGGACCGCCTGGGACTTGATCGTGATGCCGCGCTCGCGCTCGATGTCCATACGGTCGAGGTACTGAGCACGCATCTGCCGCGCGTCGACCACCCCCGTCAACTGGAGCATGCGGTCGGCGAGCGTGGACTTGCCGTGGTCGATGTGCGCGATGATGCAGAAATTGCGGATCAGAGCCGGGTCGGTACGGCTCGGCTCGGGCACATTGTTAGGGGTCGCGGGCACGCAGGGTCCTGTCTCTTGAGGCGCCTGTCGCCTCGGGTCGGATCGATACGTAGGTTCCATGGTCCCACGCGCGGGGAGCTGCGCCCGGTTTGGGCCGCGTGAGCGGGGCGGGCCGCGACCCGTTCCGGGGGCCCCTCGACCAGGACGGGCGGCCGGTTTGGGCCGGTCGTACGGCGACTGGTAGCCTGGGTAGCTGTGTCTCGTGCCCTCTCAGCAGGAGACGCACCCAAGAAAATCAAACGGCGAGCGAGACGTGCTGTCTCGCGCGCCTGAACCTGTAAAGGCTCATTCGTGGCGAACATCAAGTCCCAGATCAAGCGGATCAAGACCAACGAGAAGGCCCGGCTGCGCAACAAGGCCGTCAAGTCCTCTCTGAAGACCGCGATCCGCAAGGCCCGCGAGGCGTCTGCCGCGGGTGACGTCGAGAAGGCCACCGAGTACACGCGCGCCGCGTCGCGCGCTCTCGACAAGGCCGTCTCGAAGGGCGTCATCCACAAGAACCAGGCCGCCAACAAGAAGTCGGCGCTTGCTTCGAAGGTCGCCGCCCTCAAGGGCTGAGTCGGCTGAGCCCTCCGGGGCTCGACCCCTGACTTGACCGTCGGCGGAACCGAGCAGGCCCTCTCTCCCGCTCCCGACCGACACCCCCGGATTCACGCACGATCTGCGTTCGCCACGCGGGCGTGAATCCACCATCTTGGACCGAAGGCCCCGCCCCTCCCTTCCCCGGGAGAACGAGCGGGGCCTTCGGTGTGCTGGGGCAGTGCCGGTGCCCCTGCCGGTCCGTCCGAGGGCAGGACCAGGACACCGGCTGGCCGCGGCACAGAGCCCCGGGGGCCGTCAGTCCGGTGGGGCCGGTCGGTTCGGACGGTTAGACCGGTTCGGACGGTTGGAACGGTCGGTTCGGACGGTTGGAACGGTTCGGACGGGGTGACCGGCGTTCGGCTAACGCCGACCGGAGCGAGCTGCCCGGGCGATGGCCACGACCGCCTTCTCCAGGGCGTACTCGGGATCGTCCCCGCCGCCCTTGACCCCGGCGTCCGCCGCCGCGACGGCCGTGAGCGCCATGGCGACCCCGTCCGGCGTCCATCCCCGCATCTGCTGCCGGACCCGATCGATCTTCCACGGCGGCATCCCCAGCTCACGGGCCAGGTCGGCGGGCCTGCCGCCCCGCGCGGAGGACAGCTTCCCGATCGCCCGCACCCCTTGCGCGAGCGCACTGGTGATCAGGACGGGAGCGACGCCGGTCGACAACGACCAGCGCAGCGCCTCCAGCGCCTCCGCGGCCCGCCCCTCCACGGCCCGGTCGGCCACGGTGAAGCTGGACGCCTCGGCCCGCCCGGTGTAGTACCTCCCGACGACGGCCTCGTCGATCGTCCCCTCGACATCCGCGGTGAGCTGCGACACGGCGGACGCCAGCTCCCGCAGGTCGCTCCCGATGGAGTCCACCAGCGCCTGACAGGCCTCGGGGGTGGCCGCCCGGCCCAGCGCCCGGAACTCGCTCCGCACGAACGCCAGCCGGTCCGCCGGCTTCGTCATCTTGGGACACGCCACCTCCCGCGCCCCCACCTTGCGCGCGGCGTCGAGCAGCCCCTTGCCCTTGGCCCCACCCGCGTGCAGGAGCACCAGGGTGATCTCCTCGGCGGGCGCTCCGAGATACGCCTTGACGTCCTTGATCGTGTCGGCCGACAGATCCTGCGCGTTGCGTACGACCACGACCTTGCGCTCGGAGAAGAGCGAGGGGCTCGTCAGCTCGGCGAGTGTGCCCGGCTGCAACTGGTCCGGGGTGAGGTCCCGTACATCCGTGTCGGCGTCGGCGGCCCTGGCGGCGGCCACCACCTCCTGCACGGCACGGTCGAGCAGGAGATCCTCCTGGCCCACTGCCAGAGTGACAGGGGCGAGAGGGTCGTCTTGTGCGGTCTTCTTGGCCATCACGGAAAGCATCCCACGCGCCACTGACAACCCGACCCGCGATCCGCAGCCCCCGACCCGCGCGAAGCCCGGACTTGGCCTGGCCGTGCCCGGCTCGGGCTACGGCTCCTCGTGCCAGCCGTCCCACTCGGCCGCGAACTCGTCCAGCTCCTTCGGGTCCAGCCGCGCGTCGGGGTCCGTCAGGACCACCAGCCACTGCGCGTCCTCGGCATCGTCCTCGCCCGCCAGCGCGTCCCGGACGAGCTGCGGCTCCTCCAGGAGCCCGAACCGGTCACCGACGGCCTCGACCGCCTCTTCCGCGGCATCACGGTCGGGCAGCACCAGTACATGTCTCACATCGCTCACACGAACATTTTCCGATACGCCCGACGCGACCGACGCCGGGGTCCTCCTGTGGCCCGCACGCGTGGCCGTACCGGCGTGTGCCGCCCGGGCGGACCTGGACTACTGAGCAGCCCCCTCGACCTCCGGCACCCGGTCGAGTGCGATTCCGAAGCGCTCCCGATAGGTGGCCAGCACCTCCTCGTCGGTGGCCAGTTCCGACACCTCCTTGGTCCCGTCGGCCGTCGACACGGTGAACCTGCGGCCGCTGAGCGTGATCCGCCCTCCGTCCTCCGTGACCCGCGAACAGACCAAGGACCGGGTGAAGTGCGACTGCGGCGACGTGCCGTGCCACCAGGCTCCGACGACGAAGTCCCCGAGCACCCGCGGCCGTACCTCCAGGCGGTACTGGCATTTGTCGCCCAGGTGGACATCGAGGTCCTCGCGCTCCCTCGATCCGCCGGCCCCTCGCACTCCCGCCGCGTCCGGCCCCGACTCCACGACCCGGAACGTCCCACCGGGGTCACGCTGTTCACCTCGCTCCATGAACGACAACGGGTAGTGGCTGTGGGCCCCGAATCCGACATCGGTCAGCCAGTCGCCCCCGTCCACCGTCCGCACCCGCAGCGCGAGATGGTCGTAAGGAATCCCGAGCTTCCCCTCGTCCCCGTACACCCGCGCCGCGAGATACGTCACATCGAAGCCCAGCGACGCCAGCAACGCCCCGAACGCGCCGTTCAGTTCGTAGCAGAAACCCCCTCGCCGAGCGCCCACCACCTTGTCCAGCAGCCTCTTCTCCTCCAGCGCGATCTCCTCGCCGAGATGGATGGACAGGTTCTCGAACGGCACGGTTTGCAGGTGGCGCAGTTGGAGCTCACGGAGCACATCGGACGTGGGCCATGCCGGGTGCTGGGCCCCGATACGGCGAAGGTAGGCGTCGGCCTGTGCGGAATTCATGCCTTCAGTGTCGCGCCACACTCAGCCCTTCGCCCGCACCGGTGACAGCGAGGTCACCGTCCTCGTCGGTCCGCAGCACCACCGCGCCCCCGGCCCGCAGAGCCGCGACCGTGCTCGGGGCGGGATGTCCATAGGGGTTGTCGCTGCCCACGGAGATGAGCGCGAGCCGCGGAGCCACCCTGCGTATGAGCTCCGGATCCTGATACGCGGACCCGTGATGGGCGACCTTGAGCACATCCACACCGTCCAGTTCCGCGACCGCCGGCGATCTCGACAAGGCCTGCTGCGCGGGCGGCTCCAGGTCGCCGAGCAACAGCAGTCGCAGCCCCGCGGACCGTACGAGCAGGGTGACACTGGCGTCGTTCGGACCGTCCGGGGGCGGGACCGGATCCGGTGGCGGCCACAGCACCCGCCAGTCGAGGATTCCCGTGCGCCTCCGCTCCCCCGCCACGGCCCGGGTCACGGGAATGTGCCGCGCGGCCGCCTCCCTCCGTACGAACTCGGCCTGTTCCCAAGGCTCTTCGAAAGTGGTCGTCTCGATCGCGCCCACCGAACGCCCGTGGAGCACGCCCGGCAGCCCCGCTACATGGTCGGCGTGGAAGTGGGTCAGCACGACGAGCGGGATTCTGGTGACGCCGAGCGTGCTCAGGCAGCGGTCGACCGAGACCGGGTCGGGTCCCGCGTCCACCACCACCGCACTGCCGTCGCCCACCGCGAGCACGGTCGCGTCGCCTTGTCCCACGTCACACATCGCGAACTTCCAGCCGGGCGGCGGCCATCCCGTGATCACCCTGGTGAGCGGCGGCGGCCGCACCACGACGAGCAGGAACAGCACCGCGCAGACACCACTCAGCACCGGATGCCTCAGCAACCGCCGGCCGACGGCCACGAGGACCACCGTGACGAGGGCCAGCAGAAGGGCGCCCGCCCACGTATCCGGCCAGTCCACTCCCCCACCGGGCTGGGCCGCTCCCGTGCGCGCGATGCCCGCGATCCACCGGGCGGGCCAACTCGCCGACCACGCCAGGGCCTTGGCCACCGGCATCGCCAAGGACGCCGTCGCCAGTGTCGCGAAGCCCAGCACCGTGGCCGGTGTGACCGCGAACTCCGCGAGCAGATTGCACGGCACCGCCACCAGACTCACCCGGGCCGACAGCAGGGCGACCACCGGCGCGCACAGCGTCTGAGCGGCGGCGGCAGCGGCGAACGCCTCGGCCAGCCGCGGAGGGACACGACGCCGCTGGAGCGCCGCGCTCCAGCGCGGGGCGAGCGTGAGCAGGGCTCCGGTCGCGAGGACGGAGAGCAGGAATCCGTAGCTGCGGGCGAGCCAGGGGTCGTACAGCACCAGGAGCAGAACGGCGGCGGCCAGTGCCGGGATCAGCGATCTGCGGCGCCCGGTCGCGATGGCGAGCAGCGAGATCGATCCGCAGGCCGCGGCCCGCAGCACACTCGGGTCCGGCCGGCACACGATCACGAAGGCGAGGGTGAGCGCTCCGCCGAGCAGGGCGGTCGCCCGGAGCGGAACCCCGAGCCGGGACGCGAGGCCCCGGCGCTCGACTCGCTGGGCGAGCCCGGGCGGCCCGATGAACAGCGCGAGGATGATGACGAGATTGCCTCCGCTGACGGCGAGGAGGTGGGTGAGGTCGGTGGCCTTGAAAGCGTCGTCCAGCTCCGGCGTGACGCGCGAGGTGTCCCCGACCACCAGCCCCGGCAGCAGCGCCCGCGCGTCCGGGTCCAGCCCGTCGGTCGCCTCCCGCAGTCCTTCGCGCAGCCGGCCGGCGAACCGCTGCGGTCCGGACGGCTCTCCCACGACCTCGGGCGGCCCGTTCCCGCGCACCCGCAACACCGCCGCGATGCCGTCCCCGCCGGACAGAGCGGGCACGACCCGCGCCGCCACCCGCAGCCGCGTGGACGGCAGCAGCGACAACCAGGGCGAGCGCCCGCCGGCCTCCCGGGGCGAGCCCCGTCGCGAGCGCGCGTCGACGATCACCAGGACCGGCGCCCGAGTGGCCAGCACCGTGCCGTCCGCCTGTACGACCCGCGTGACGTCGGCGTCGAAGAGCAGAGCCGTCGGAGCGATGTGGTCCCCGTTGATCCGGGGCCGGGTGAGCCGGGGATCGGAGGTGATCTCCACCTCGGCGGTCACATCGGCGAACCGCTGCGCGAGCGCCGGAACGGGTCCGCGTCGCAGATCCGCTCCGTGCAGCCCCGCGGAGGCCGCGGCCGCGCCGACACAGAGCAGCACGGCGGCGAAGGACACCCACGGCCACGCGCCCGGCGGCGCCGCCTCTCGCGCCGGCCCTGCACGCACCTCTCCCGGCCGTGTACGCACCTCTCCCTGCCCGGTAGTACACAAGTCTCTCCGCCCCGTACGCGCGCCTCTCCGTCCCGCCGCCAGCAGTACGGCACCCGCGACCAGGGACACGGCCACGACACCCGTGACCCAGCCCGGCGACGCCCCGACCGTCACGGCCGCCGTGAGCCACACCGCACCCGCGGGCGGCACGAGCCGGAGGTCGGTCGGCCCCTCCACCCTGGGGTGCGAGGCCCCCAGCCGACTCCCCGAGTCGGCGTGCACGGATCTCCGGCCGGTGGCGGCGGGAGGACCTGCCGGACGCGTCGCAAGACCTGCCGGCTCACCGGGATCCCTCGCCGCCTCCGGCCCGCGCAGCCCTCGCGCGACTGCCGGCTCGGAGTTCTCCGGCGTCATCACCGCACCGGGCAGGCCTGGGGCCCCGTCCGGCTCGCGGAGGGCTCGCGCCCCCTCCGGCCCCCGCCGCCTTCGCGCGGCTGCCTGCCCACCCGGTCGTCCTCTCCGTAGGGAGCCGCCGGAGGGGACAGTCCCTTCGGGCCGATTCCTGGTCAGGGACCTGCGACGCGTGGTTCGCATCACCGGACCGGCCCGCTCCCCCTTCCTCCTGGAGCCGCTCATGTCCGCACCAGGTTCCGGAGATCGGCGAAGCGGCGGTCTCCGATTCCGTTCACCTCGCGGAGCTCGTCGACCGAGCGGAAACCGCCGTGCGCCGACCGGTAGTCGATGATGTGCCGGGCCAGGACGGGACCGACACCGGGCAGGGCGTCGAGCTGGTCGACGGTGGCCGTGTTGAGGGGAACGGGCGCGGCGGGCGCAGCGCCCGCCGCGGCACCTCCGGCGCCGACCGGCCCCGAACCGCCCGGGCCGGGTCCCGGCGGGGGTGCGGATGCGCCGACCACGATGTGTTCGCCGTCCACGAGGAGCCGCGCCCGGTTGAGGCCGTCGGTGTCCGTGCCTGGCCGTACCCCACCGGCTGCTCGCAGGGCGTCCTCGACGCGGGAACCGGCCGGCAGCCGCCGGAGTCCCGGGGTGCGCACCTTTCCGCCGATGTCCACGACGATGGCGCTGCCGGTCGCACCGGCCGGGCCCGCGGGGGTCGAGACTCCGGCCGGGGCTTCGGATTCCGTGCCCCGCCGATCGCCCGGTCCGCGCTTCTCGCCGTACGGTGCCGCAGCGCTCACCACCTCGGGAGCCCGGACCGGCTGCGTCCTGCCTGCCCAGAAGTGCTGCACGGCGAAGACGGCGGCCACGACCAGCAGTACGGTCAGCGCGGCCACACTCCGGCGTTCGAGACCGCACCTCGACTGCACCCACAACGGCAGCCTCTCCCGCACGGCAAGCCGGGCCCGGTCCCGCCACGCGCCCGCCTCCCCGGCCGACGCACTCCCGGCCGACGCACTCCCGATCGGCACACTCCGGGCCGACTCAGCACCGGTCGGCGCGCTCGCATGCAGCGCGCTCGTCGTCGCCGTTCCGTCGGCCGGCGAACGGTCCGACCGCGAGGCCCCGCCGGCATCCGGCGCGGTGTCAGGACCGCAGGACCCGGCCCGGTGGTTCCGCGGTCCCCGGGCATCGGCCGGAACTCCCGTGCCCGCGGCCGCGTTCGCCCTCGGACCGTCCCCGACGTCGTGGTCCGCCCCCGGCGGCGCGTTCCCCAACTCCCGCCGCCCTTGCGCGCGTTCGGTGAAGAGCGCGTCGGTACGCAGACGGAGGGCCGCGGCCGACGCCTCGTGGCGACAGGCCCGGCTTCGCCGGTCCCGGCGGCGATGACGGCTGCGGCTGTCGGAGAGGGGGCCACGACCCGGACCGCTGGTCGGTGTGGCGGTGCGTGAGCTTGATCGAAGTGCCATGCGACGAGGATCCGGCAACCCGGCACCTTCGCGATGATCTTGCTCAATTCCGGTGGAAAGCCACTCAGTTGTGGATAACTCCATCACCCTCACGAGCGGCGCGCACCCACACCACGGCGGCGCGCACGCACACCAAGACGGCGCACACGCACACCACAGGGGTCCGTCTCACCGGGGCGAGACAACCGCCCCCAGCAGTCCGGGCCCCGTGTGGGCTCCGATCACCGCGCCCACCTCGCTCACATGCAGTTCGGCGAGCCCCGGCAGGCGCGCCCGCAGACGGTCCGCGAGAGCGGACGCCCGCTCGGGGGCCGCCAGATGGTGAACGGCGATGTCGACCTGTGCACCGCCGGCACGGTCGGCGACGATCTCTTCCAGGCGGGCGATCGCCTTGGACGCCGTCCGGACCTTTTCGAGAAGCTCGATGCGGCCGTCGTTGAGCTGCAGCAGCGGCTTCACCGCGAGCGCGGACCCCAGCAGTGCCTGCGCGGCCCCGATCCTGCCGCCACGGCGCAGGTAGTCGAGGGTGTCGACGTAGAAGTACGCGGCCGTGCCCGCGGCCCGCTTCTCCGCGGCCGTGACCGCGTCGTCGATGGTCCCGCCCGCCTCGGCGGACTCGGCCGCGGCCAGAGCGCAGAACCCGAGGGCCATCGCGACCATCCCGGTGTCGACGACGCGCACCGGCACCGGCGCCTCCCGCGCCGCGAGCACCGCGGCGTCGTAGGTGCCCGAGAACTCGGAGGACAGGTGCAGGGAGACGATGCCGGTGGCGCCGGAGTCGGCGACCTTGCGGTAGGCCGCGGCGAACGTCTCGGGGCTGGGCCGGGACGTCGTGACGGGGCGCCGCTTCTGCAGTGCCTGGGCCAGGGAGCGGGCCGAGATCTCGGTGCCCTCTTCGAGCGCCTGGTCACCGAGGACCACGGTCAGGGGAACCGCCGTGATGCTGTGGCGCTCCATCGTCCGCGGCGGCAGGTAGGCCGTTGAATCGGTGACGATCGCGACATGGCGGGACATGAGCTGGAGGTTACCTGGCGGGACGGGTGGGCGGCAGCCCGGCCCCTTCCACCTGCGGTCGGGGCGGCCGGATCATGTCGTGCTCTCGGGCCGGGGCTTCTTCTGCCAAGGGTAGGTGGGCCGTTGGCCGGGCGGTGTGATGGCGGAACGCGGCGGCTCGTCCGCCGGCCGGGACCCCGGGGCCGGGGGCCAGGTCTGTCCGCCGGAGGTGCCCTCGTCCGCCGTGGGAGGGTCGGGCCAGGACGCGGCGGGCCCCGGCTCCTTGGTCCAGTGACGCAGTGCGCCGGCCTCCACGTCGATCTGGGCGCTCAGGGTGTCCAGGTCGTCGCCCGCGAAGCGGTGAGCCCGGTCGCGGGCCGCCCAGCGCAGCGAGTCCGCCGACTGTGTGATCCGCTGGGTGCGCTCGCGCAGACCGGGCAGCCGGGTGGCGAGGGTGCCCCGGTCGGGCTCGGCCTCCAGGCGCTTCAGCTCGGCGTCCAGCTCGCGCCCGTGCGTGCTGAGCCGCTCGAAGAGGCTCAGGGACTCCTTGAGGGACTCGTCCTCCGCCACGCTCGCCTGCAGCGCGTCCTGGGTGGCCCGCATCGATGTGCGCAGCGACAGCCTGAGCTGGGCGAGCTCGCCCTGGGGGCCGAACTGGGTGAAGGTCTTCGCGCGCAGGGTGGTGTCCTCGACGGTGCGCCGGGCCTGCGAGATCGTGCGGTCAACGCCGCGTTTGGCGGCGCCGATCACCTTCACCGTGGCATACGCGCCGAACACCACGAACAGCAGGAAGAGCAAGGCGATTACGGTGATCACGGTACCCATCACACTCCTCCTCCGACCGGCCGCGGCAACTGTCTCCGCGCTCTCAACGGTAAACGCTACGGGCAGGTTCGGAGTTCCAGAAGAACCCCGAACCTGCCCGTAGGGGACTACCCCGAGCCGTCGCACGGCCCGGACCTGCGCGGGCACCGGACCGGAGCCCGGCGCCCGCCACGCCGTGACGACTGCGCCATGACGGCTAGGCCGTGACGATGTTCACCAGCTTCGGCGCGCGCACGATCACCTTGCGGATCCCCGCGCCGTCCAGCGCCGCGACGACCTTCTCGTCGGCCAGCGCCACCTTCTCCAGCTCCGCGTCGGAGATCGCCGGGGAGACCTCCAGACGCGCCTTGACCTTGCCCTTGATCTGCACGACGCAGGTCACGGCCTCGTCGACGACGTACGCCGGGTCGGCGACGGGGAAGTCCTGGTGGACGACCGAGTCGGCGTGCCCCAGCTTGCGCCACAGTTCCTCGGCGATGTGCGGGGCCAGTGGCGCGACCATCAGCACCAGCGCCTCGGCGATCGGGCGCGCGATCGGGCCGCCCGTCTTGGTCAGGTGGTTGTTCAGCTCGGTGACCTTGGCGATGGCGGTGTTGAACCGCATGCCCTCCAGGTCCTGGCGCACGCCGTCGATGGCCTTGTGCAGGGCCCGCAGGGTGTCCTCGTCCGGCTCGGCGGCGACGACCGTGATCTCGCCGGTCGCCTCGTCGACGACATTGCGCCACAGCCGCTGCAGCAGGCGGTACTGGCCCACCACCGCGCGCGTGTCCCACGGCCGGGACACGTCCAGGGGACCCATCGCCATCTCGTACAGGCGCAGGGTGTCCGCTCCGTACTCGGCGCAGATCTCGTCGGGGGTGACCGCGTTCTTCAGGGACTTGCCCATCTTGCCCAGCAGCCGGGAGACCTTCTCGCCCTGGTAGAAGTAGGCGCCGTCGCGCTCCTCCACCTCGGCCGCCGGTACGGCGATACCGCGGCTGTCGCGGTACACGTAGGCCTGGATCATGCCCTGGTTGAACAGCTTGTGGAACGGCTCGGCCGACGAGATGTGGCCCAGGTCGAACAGGACCTTCGACCAGAAGCGGGCGTACAGCAGGTGCAGCACGGCGTGCTCGGCGCCGCCGACGTACAGGTCGACACCGCCCGTCGGCTGGCCCTCCCTGGGGCCCATCCAGTACTGCTCGATGGCCGGGTCGACCAGCTTCTGGTCGTTGTGCGGGTCCAGGTAGCGCAGCTCGTACCAGCAGGAACCGGCCCAGTTGGGCATGGTGTTGGTCTCGCGGCGGTACTTCCGCGGGCCACGGCCGTCGCCCAGGTCCAGGGTGACGGCGACCCAGTCCTCGTTGCGGGACAGCGGGGTCTCCGGGGACGTGTTCGCGTCGTCCGGGTCGAAGGTGCGCGGCGAGTAGTCCTCGATCTCCGGCAGCTCCAGGGGCAGCATCGACTCGGGCAGCGGGTGGGCGACGCCGTCCTCGTCGTAGACGATCGGGAAGGGCTCGCCCCAGTAGCGCTGGCGGCTGAACAGCCAGTCGCGCAGCCGGAAGTTGACGGTGCCCTCGCCGATGCCCCGGCGCTCCAGCCACTCCGTGATGCGCGCCTTGGCGTCGACCACGCCCAGGCCGTCCAGGGAGATGTCGTCGCCGGCGGAGTTGACGATCTTCGCGTCGTACGAGGCGAAGGCGTCGTCCCAGGTCGAGGCGTCGGTTCCGCGGTCGTCCGAGGGCTCGACCACACAGCGCATGGGCAGCTCGAAGGCGCGCGCGAACGCGAAGTCGCGGGTGTCGTGCGCCGGGACGGCCATGATGGCGCCGGTGCCGTAGCCCATCAGTACGTAGTCGGCGATGAAGACCGGGACCTTCTCGCCGTTGACCGGGTTGGTCGCGAACGTGCCGGTGAAGACGCCGGTCTTGTCCTTGGCCTCGGCCTGCCGCTCGACGTCGGACTTCGAGGCGGCCTGCGCGCGGTAGGCGGCGACGGCCTCGGCGGGGGTCGCGTGACCGCCGGTCCACACCTCGTGGGTGCCCTCGGGCCAGGCGTCCGGGGTGAACTTCTCGACCAGCGGGTGCTCCGGCGCCAGCACCATGTAGGTGGCGCCGAACAGGGTGTCCTGGCGGGTGGTGAAGACCGTGATCGCTTCGCCGTCGATCGGGAAGTCGACGCGGGCACCCTCGGAGCGGCCGATCCAGTTGCGCTGCTGCAGCTTGATGGCCTCGGGCCAGTCCAGCGCGTCCAGGTCGTCCAGCAGGCGGTCCGCGTAGGCGGTGATACGCATGTTCCACTGGCGCAGCTTGGCCTTGAAGACGGGGAAGTTGCCGCGCTCGGAACGGCCGTCGGAGGTGACCTCCTCGTTGGCCAGGACGGTGCCCAGGCCGGGGCACCAGTTGACCGGCGCGTCGGAGGCGTACGCCAGGCGGAAACCGCTCAGGACGTCGGCGCGCTCGGTGGCGCTCAGCTCGTTCCACGCGCGCGTGGTGGAGCCGGTGGCGGGAACGGCGCGCTCACCGCTCTCGAACTGGGCGACCAGCGCGGAGACGGGACGGGCCTTGCCGGCCTCGTCGTCGTACCAGGAGTTGAAGATCTGCAGGAAGATCCACTGGGTCCACTTGTAGTACTCCGGGTCGATCGTGGCGAACGACCGGCGCTTGTCGTGGCCCAGGCCCAGGGCGCGCAGCTGGGACTTCATGTTGTTCATGGCCGCCTCGGTGGTGATCCGAGGGTGCTCGCCCGTCTGCACGGCGTGCTGTTCGGCGGGCAGGCCGAAGGCGTCGAAGCCCAGGGTGTGCAGGACGTTGTGGCCCGTCATGCGCTGGTACCGGGCGAACACGTCGGTGGCGATGTAGCCCAGGGGGTGGCCCACGTGCAGACCGGAACCCGAGGGATAGGGGAACATGTCCATGATGAACTTCTTGGGCCGGGCCGCCAGCTCGGGGTCCCCGGCCAGGTCACCCGTGGGGTTCGGCGCCTCGTACGTCCCCTCGGCGTCCCAGAAGTCCTGCCAGCGTGCCTCGATGTCAGCGGCCAGGGCGGCCGTGTAGCGGTGCGGCGCGGCCACTTCGGCGGTGGCAGCGGTGTTCGTCTCGCTCATGATCCTCAAAGCTCCATCGATCGTCTCTGCCAGCAGAAATGAAAAAACCCCTCGCACAGGAGGGGACGCCGCGCCGATGCCGACCGCGATTCGTCAGCGATCGGGACTGATCAGCGCGGCTCACTAAGCAGAAGGCGTACGGCACGCATGGCGTCAGGTTACAGCAGCGTCCGCGCGGGCCGCGACGAGCTTTCGGGCCGCCCGGCACTCCGTGCCGCCTTCACGCGCTCCGAAAACGTTGAACGATGTTCAAATTTTACTTCGCTTAACGGACGCTTGCGGACAACACAAAGACCTCATTGCCCTTTGGTAACAACGCAATAACTGAAACCTGGAACTCGTCGGTATTTCTCGACTTAGAGTGCGCCTTCGGGACCGCTTCCCCGAACCCTTGGGAGTACCCCCTCATGGACCCTCGTCGTAACAACAGCTCGCTTCCCCGGATGGGCCGTTCGGCCTACGGGGTGGCGTCGGCTGCCGTCCTGATCCTCATACCCGTGATCGTGCTGGCGGGAGGCAACGCGGTCCAGGACTTCCTGAACTTCGGCGCCGGCGTCCTGTCGCTGGTCTGCCTGACCTGCTCGGTGATCTGGGGCCTGGTCGCCCAGGACCGGCTCCTCCTCAACACGCGTCAGCGGATCGTCGCGCAGGGCGTCCACCGTGTGACCGCCGTCGGCTCGATCGCCTTCCTCCTGGTGCACATCACCGTCAAGCTGGCACTGGACCACACCGTCCTGATCGCCGCGCTGATCCCCTTCAGCCTGGGCGTCACGGGCCTCGGCGGGCTCATCGGCCTCGGCTCGCTGGGCGGCCTGCTCATGATCTTCGTGGGCATCACCGGCGCGCTGCGCAATCAGTTCGCCGCACCGGCCGTGGTCGCCGCCCGCTGGCGCGCGATGCACATGCTGGCCTACCCCGCACTGTGCGCGGCCCTGATCCACGGCTTGTTCGCGGGGCGCCCGGCGAAGACCTTCTTCATGGTCTCGTACGAGTTGTGCCTGGTCGGCGTGATAGCCGCCCTCGCGCTGCGCGCCGCCCCGAACCCCTTCAAGCACAAGGTCGCCGCGCGGATCCTGGCGCTCACCGGCGGCGGCAGCGCCCGCGGGTTCCGCGAGGACCTGGAGGCCTCTCGCGCCGCCGCGATGGAGTCGCCGCAGGATGGTTCCGCGGGTCGCTCCGACCGGCGTTCCGCGGGCACCGGCTCCGTCCCGTCCCCTCGCAAGGAGCGCAAGGAGCCCTCGTCCCCGCTGTACGGCGTGGCGCCCGACCCCGCGGACACGGCCGGTTTCGCGGCGGCCTACCGGGCCGTGACACCGTCCGGCGACGGCGCCGCGGCCCCCGGGACACAGCAGTTCCAGATGCCCGTGAACATGCAGCCCACCCAGACGTTTCCCCGCGTCGACAACGGCGGCACCCCGAGCAGCTGGCCCGTTCCCTCACCGCCCCCCGTCGGCGAGGCACCGGCGTCGGCGTACGACCCGCTGAACGACACCGGATACACCGTTCCGGTCTATGGCAATTCGCCCGCCAACGGCTACGGCACGAGTGATGTGTACAACACCGGTGAGACGAACGCGTCCTACCGCACGTACAACACCAACGACACGTACGACAGCGGTCCCACGACTGACGTACTGCCGGGCGCCTTCGACGCTCCTGGCTCCGGTGAATCATGGAATGCCCCTTCCGGAGGCTTTAAGTGAACGAGGCCCTGCCCGACGTCCCGGAAGTCCGCGTCGTCGGACTTCCGCAGCTCACGTCGGGTTTCGACCTGGTTGAACGCCTTGATCTACCCATGCACCTCAAGGTGCATGGGCCGCTCGAACCCCTGGGCGGAGAACAGCTCGCAAGCCTCGCCGAGGACATCAACCTGAAGGGCCGCGGCGGGGCGGGCTTCCCCTTCGCCAAGAAACTGCGCTCGGTCGCCGAGTCGGCCATCAAAAAGGGCATCCGCCCGGTGGTGGTCGTCAACGGAAGCGAGGACGAACCGGCCTGCCGCAAGGACACGGTGCTCATCAACCGTGCCCCGCACCTCATCCTCGACGGCGCCCTGCTGGTCGCGGAGGCCATGGGGGCCCGCACGCTCGTGATCGGCGTGACCCGCGAGTCCACACAGCGCTCCATGGAAGCGGCGCTGGCCGAGCGGGGGCTGAGCAACCGCAGGGGATCGCCCCTCCGCGCGCGCGTGCAGCGCAATCCCATCCGCATGGTGACCGGAGCGGCCGCGTCGCTGATCCGCTCGATCGACGGCGGCCCGGCCGTTCCGCCGGGCCGCAAGGTCAGCGCGTCCCAGACCGGTGTCGGGGGCGCGCCGACCCTGCTGTCGAACGCCGAGACGTTCGCGCAGTTGGCCATCGCCGCCCGCATCGGCCCCGACCGCTACCGCAACACGGGCCTGTACGACGAGCCCGGCACCGTCATGCTCACCGTCTCGGGCGCGGTCGCGCGCCCCATGGTGATCGAGGTCCCCACCGGCGTACCCCTGCGGTACGTGCTCCAGCTGGCCGGCGCCCCGGCGATGCCGCAGGGCGTGCTGACCGGCGGCTACCACGGCAAGTGGCTGGACGCGGCGACGGTCAACGAGGCGATCGTCTCGCGGGACTCCCTGGCCGCCGTGGGCGGTGCGCTCGGCGCCGGCGCGATCCTCCCCATCACCCAGGAGACCTGCCCCCTCGGCGAGTCGCTGCGCGTGGCGCAGTGGCTGGCCGACGAGAGCGCGGGACAGTGCGGTCCCTGCTACCTGGGTCTGCCCGCCGCGGCGCGCGGTCTGGCGGACATCCTCAACGGCGGCGGCCCGGCGGCCCTGGAGGCCGTGAAGCAGGTCGCCAAGTCCGTGAAACGGCGCGGTGCCTGCTCCCACCCGGACGGTTCGGCGATGTTCATCGAGTCGACCCTCAAGGCGTTCACGGACGACCTCGCCGCACACGTCCTCGGAAACGGCTGCGGAAGGCCCGTGGAGGGCGTTCTGCCGCTCTTCGAGGACGGTCAGGTGCCGATGGGCATCCTCAGCGGCCCCGGCGAGCAGGAGGCGGGTCCCAGCCGCCAGAAGATCTTCGTCGACTGGACGCTGTGCCGCGGGCACGGCCTGTGCGCCGACATCCTCCCCGAGGTCTTCGAACTGGGCGCCGACGGCTTCCCGACCGTCGCGCAGGCCCCGGTGCCCGCGTACGCCGAGGCGAAGGCCCTGCGCGCGGTGCGCCGCTGCCCGGCGCTCGCCCTGCGCCTCGAGGAGGACACCAGGTCCTCCGCTCCGGCACGCAACCTGCCGGTCCTCTCCCAGGGGCGCGGTCGCCGCGCGCTCGGCAGCGGCCGCTGACACGAGGAAGCGGGCCACCAGGAACGGTGGCCCGCCTTCGGCACGTTCCGCGGGTCACCGGACGAATGTTCCGCGATGAGAGCTCAAGAACGAAGAAGCGGACCACCCAGATCGGGTGGCCCGCTTTCAACGTCTGTGGAGCTAAGGAGAATTGAACTCCTGACCTCCTGCATGCCATGCAGGCGCTCTACCAACTGAGCTATAGCCCCTTGTGGCCACGCGGCCAGGCCGCGTATTCACCGTGTCGCCCGGTTTCCCCGGCGGCGACGCCAACATTACACGGTTCTCCTGGTGCACCACCAAATCGTTTCCCGTCTGTACCGATTCGGCTCTCATGTCGCGCTTTATGGGCTTTGTCGCTCCCGCCTGCCCGCCCCGCTACGCCCGTTGGGCCGAACGGGTTTCCAGGGCGTCGGGAGGGATGGCGGGGAGGGTGGCCCTCCCGGGCCGTCACGCGGCCTCTGGCGGGCCGCTCAGGCCTCGCGGCGGCCGGTTGGCGGCGAAGGGCGCGGACGTCGCTCCTGGACGGCCGAGGCGTCCCGCGCGGGCGCGCGTGTGGCAGACGTCACGGCGGCCCGGCAAGCGGGAACTACACGGGACCGGCGCCGGATTGACGTCGCCGGCCCGCCACGGGAAGCGGGCGCGCGTCCGGCCGTCGCCGGGGTCAGGCCGTGGCGAACGAGTAGAACCGCTTGAGAGTGCAGTGCTCGTCGAGGAGCCGTGCGTAGATCGGCTCGCCCTCCAGCTCGCGGTACGTCTCGATGGGGTCGCCTTTTATGATCAGCGCCCGCGCGCACTCCTCACACCAGTACTGGTAGTCGTGGTTGACCGGCTCCATGTCGCGGACGATCGGCGTACCACTGCCGCACCAATCGCATTTCCGCCTGTGCGCACCCATCAATCAGCTCCAGCTGTGGCCGCAGGCCGTGCACACGTAGGAGATTCCACCGTTGTCACCGAGAACCTGGGCAACGTGGACCGATCCGCAGGAAGGGCAGTCGAGGAGGGTGACTTTCTTACTGTTCAGTGCCACTTCGAGGAGATCGTCGACCTCCTCGAGGATGCTGGCAGGCATCGCTACTCCCTCCCGTCGGGCCGCGCCCCCTTCCGGCCGTTTGATTCTGCCACGGCCGGAGCAATACGGTCAGCGACGCCTTCGTACCAGTCCGGACACAGGCACCCAGCGCAGCTGCAGCGGCCGGCGCATACACGCACGCCAGGAGCGCGTCCGCAAAGGTATACGCCCCGAGGGCCCCAAGTGACTCAAGCCGGTTCAAGAAGAGTGTGCCGAAGGCCACGGCACACGGGCCGAAAGCCACAGCACCGCCGGTCCGGCCGGTTCGGCCGAGCCGGGCGGAGACGGGGTCCGGGTGACCGCGGCCGCCGTCAGGGCGGCGCGTCCGGTGGTTTCCCACGGCGCGTCCGATGGCGTCCCAGGGCCCGCCCTTGGACGGCCCGGCCGCCAACTGCGCCCACTCCGGCGCCTTCTTCACACCCGAGGCTCCCAACTCGGGGACGAACAACGAAAAATCCCGCTCCCAGACGGGAACGGGATCTTTCTTCACCGATGTCCGACAACTCGCGAGAGAGTCGGTCTGTGGAGCTAAGGAGAATTGAACTCCTGACCTCCTGCATGCCATGCAGGCGCTCTACCAACTGAGCTATAGCCCCTTGCGTTCTTCCCGCCCTGCGGGCCGAACAAGAAGAACTTTAGCCTGCGACCAGCCGGAAAGTGAAATCCGGTCCCGCCGGGCCCGCGCGACCGGACGGAGGGCCGCCCGGTGCAGGTCAGTCGTCGTCGCCGAGCACCGGCTCCGGCAGTGTGCCGGCGTTGTGCTCCAGGAGCCGCCAGCCGCGGGCGCCCTCGCCGAGGACGGACCAGCAGCAGTTGGAAAGGCCGCCGAGGCTCTCCCAGTGGTGCGACTCCAGGCCGAGCAGGCGGCCGATGGTGGTGCGGATCGTGCCGCCGTGGCTGACGACGACGAGGGTGCCGTCGTCGGGGAGCTTCTCGGCGTGCTTCAGCACCACCGGGGCGGCGCGGTCGGCGACCTCGGTCTCCAGCTCGCCCCCGCCGCGGCGCACCGGTTCGCCGCGCTTCCACGCGGCGTACTCCTCGCCGTGGCGGGCGATGATCTCCTCGTGCGTCAGACCCTGCCAGACGCCCGCGTAGGTCTCGCGCAGGCCCTCGTCGTGGGTGACGTCGAGGCCGGTGAGCTCGGCCAGCTCGGCGGCCGTGGCGGCGGCGCGCTTGAGGTCCGAGGCGACGACGGCGTCGGGCCGCAGCGAGGCGAGCAGCCGGGCGGCACGCCGGGCCTGCCCGATGCCCGTCTCGGTCAGCTCGACATCCGTCGATCCCTGGAAGCGGCGGTCCACGTTCCAGGAGGTCTGGCCGTGCCGCCACAGGATGACGCGGCGGCCCCTGCCGGGCTTCTCCTCGCCCTTCGCGCCCGCCGTCCTCCGGGCCTCGGCGCTCACCGCAGTTCCCCCATGTCGGCGGAGTCCTCCTCGGCCTGGAACTTGGCGTGCTCGGCGCCCTTGCCGCGGGTGGCCTTGGCCTCTTCGGGCAGGTCCAGCTCGGGGCAGTCCTTCCACAGCCGCTCCAGGGCGTAGAAGACGCGCTCCTCGCTGTGCTGGACGTGCACGACGATGTCGATGTAGTCGAGCAGCACCCAGCGTGCCTCGCGGTCGCCCTCGCGGCGCACCGGCTTGATGCCGAGCTCCTTGTTCAGGCGCTCCTCGATCTCGTCGACGATCGACTTGACCTGGCGGTCGTTGGGCGCGGACGCCAGCAGGAAGGCGTCGGTGATGGAGAGCACATCGCTGACGTCGTAGGCGATGATGTCGTGCGCGAGCTTGTCTGCGGCCGCCTGCGCGGCGGTGTTGATGAGCTCGATGGAGCGGTCCGTGGCGGTCACTACGCGGCTTTCCGTCGGCGGTCGGTTACGACTCAAGGGTCTCACGGACCGCCGAGGACACCCCACGCGTTTCTCCGGCCACGCCCCGGGTGACCCCCGGGGCGTGATGCCGGTCACCCCTTCGGGGTGCTGCTGACCTTGTAGTCCAGGCCGAGGACGACGGACACGTCCGCGTTGCCGGTGACCGTGCCCTTCTTCACCGTGCTGGTGGGCAGGCCCAGGGTCTTGGCGACCTCGACGGCGTCGCCCTTCCTGGCGGGATCGCTGTAGGTGATCCGCGACACGCTCTGGGCGGCGCCCGCGGTACCGGAGTCCAGGAACGTGTAGCCGCCGTTGACCAGGACGATACGGGCCTGGTTCGTGGCCGCCTTGCCGCCGGTGGCGTTCTCGATGCCGACACGGACCGCGGACCCGGCGTCGGGGCTCTTCGCCGTGCCGCCCAGGACGTCCTTGATCACGCCGCTGGAGGCGCTCGCGCTCAGGGTGCCGTCCTGCTGCACCGGCAGCAGCGCGGTCTTGTAGTCGCCGCCCTTGGCGAGGTCGGCGAGCTTGGCGAGGAAGGCGCCGAGGTCCTGGTCGGTCAGGGACGGGTCGAGGATCTGGGCCAGGGTCTGCACGGTGGTGGTCGCCGCCTGCTTGTCCGAGGACAGCTTGCGCATGACTCCCTGCATGACCTGACCGAACCGCTCCAGTTGCGCGTCCTGGGCCTCGCCGGAGGCCCGGTAGGTGGCATAGGCGACGGCCGTCTTGCCGCTCAGCGTCTGGTCCGTGCCCTTCTTGACGAGCGGCGGGTCACCCTTCTTCTTGGAGTCGGGGTCCGGCACGTCGGTGTTCGTGGTGACCTCGATATTGCCGACGAGCTCGACGAGGTTGTTGAGGTAGGGGGTGTCGAGTCGCCAGGTGCCCTGGATGTTGGTACCGAGCACGGTGTCGAGCGCGTCCCGCGTCCCGGAGGAGCCGTCGCCGTCGACGGACTTGGCGAGCGTGGTCGTCGAGCCGTCGTCGTCCGTCAGGGCCAGGGAGTTGGGCAGCAGGACGGTGGTGCCCTGCTTGGTGGTGGTGTTGTCGACGAGCAGGGCGGTGGAGGTGCCGCCGCCCTTGGTGTTGTGCAGGTGGACGACGATCACGTCGCGCTTCTGCGCGGCGACGGCCGTCGTGGTCCCCGGCTTGGCGTGCGCGGCGGTGCCGGGCAGCTTGCCCGCGTACCAGAGGTAGCCCGCGCCACCGACGACGACCAGGGCGACGACCACGACCAGGGCGACGACCCGGCTGCGGGCTCGGCGCTTGGCCTCCTCGCGGCGCTCGGTACGGTTCTCGGTGAACTTCAGCCAGTCGATGACGTCCTCGGACTCGGCTTCCTGCTCCTCGACGAAGGCGAACTGCTCGGTGCGGTAGTCCCGGTCGGCCCGGGGAGCGCCGTCCTTCGCCGGCCCGTCCGGCGCAGGCCCGGCCTGCTGCGGCCCGGCCTGCTGCGGGATGTAGGCGGTCCGCTCGGCGCCCCGGGGCTGCCGGCCGGAGCTCGCGGCACCCGCCGTGTCGGCGGTCCGCCCGTAGGCGTCGTACGACGTCGGGGTGGCCCCGTTCCCGCCGGCTCGGGGCGTGCCGGTGCCGAACGGGTCGAAGGAGGGGACGGACGGCTGCTGGCCGGTGTCATAGGGCGACACGGTTTCGTGCTGGCCGGTGTCATAGGGCGACACCACTTCATGCTGGCCTGTGTCATAGGCCGACACCGTTTGGTGCTGGCCGGTGTCATAGGGCGACACAGGCGGTTGCCGGCCTGTGTCGTAGGGCTGGACAGGTTCCTGACGGCCCGTCGCATAGGGGTCGTAGCCGTAGCCCTGCTGCTGGGCGCCGTAGCCGTCGTACCCCTGGGCAGGCTGCTGCGGGACCTGCCGGTACACAGGCTGCCCGAACTCGTCGTAGCCGACGAGTTCGTACTGGTCGCCGCCCGAGTATCCGTCGTATCGGTCGTTCACCGGGTGCCCCTCTCGGCTCACTGGCCGCGGTACAGCTCACGCTTGTCGATGTAGCGCACCACACCGTCCGGCACCAGGTACCAGACGGGGTCGCCCTTGGCGACTCTGGCACGGCAGTCTGTGGACGAGATGGCGAGCGCGGGAACCTCGACCAGCGAGACACCGCCCTCCGGGAGTCCCGGGTCGGTCAGGGTGTGACCGGGCCGGGTGACCCCGATGAAATGCGCAAGGGAGAACAGTTCTTCCGTGTAGCGCCAGGTGAGGATCTGGCCGAGCGCGTCGGCGCCGGTGATGAAGAAGAGGTCCGCGTCCGGGTTGAGCGCGCGCAGGTCGCGCAGCGTGTCCGTGGTGTAGGTCGGGCCACCGCGGTCGATGTCGATGCGGCTGACCGAGAACTGGGGGTTCTCGGCGGTCGCGATGACCGTCATCAGATAGCGGTCCTCGGCCGGGGTGACCGTGCGGTCGGTCTTCTGCCACGGCTGCCCGGTCGGTACGAACACCACCTCGTCGAGGTGGAACTGCGCGGCGACCTCGCTGGCCGCGACCAGGTGCCCGTGGTGGATCGGGTCGAAGGTGCCGCCCATGACGCCGAGCCGGCGCTTGCCCGGATTCGAGGGGCCGTTGCCGGGGCCTGGCGTCAGGCGCTTCGCCGTACCGCCGACCGTGCCGCTCGCGCCGCCCGTGGCCTCGCCGACGGCGCCGCTCTCCGTGTCACTCGCCGGACCGGTAGGCATGTCCTGCTCTCCCATGCGTGCAGACCCTACCGGCCCGGCCGACGGGCTCCGGCAGACAGGGGCCCCGAAGCGGGCCCGGTGGGGCTCAGCGGTCGCGGTTGAAGCGCGTGGTGATCCACAGCAGCAGAAGCAGGATGAACAGGGCCCCGCCGCCGGTCAGGAACGGGCTGAGGCTTTCGTGGTTGCCGCCGTTCTCGCCCTCGGCGGCAACGGTGACCAACTGTGCGGCAGTGTGCTGGAAGCTCATCTCGGCAGGACCTATCCGATGGGTGTCCCCCGCGTTCGGCCGAAGCCTAGAGCAGGGGAGGGCGGGATAAAGACGTCGGCCCATCGTATGCGGGCGCCTCGGCCGTGAACACGCCGACTCCGCCGTTGGGGAGGCCGGTCGCGGCGACCGCGCCGGCCGGCGCTCCCGCCCGGCCGCGCCGGGCCGCCGACGGCGTCGGCTCAGTCCTCGCGCTTGTAGCCGCGCAGCAGGAACCAGGCGGCCAGCACCACGCCGATGATCATGACGATCAGCACGACGCGGAGCAGATTGCCCGGACCCTGCTTACCGGCCGCGTCGGCGGCTTCCGTGAGCCATGCGGCTGCGGGGATGTGCTCCATGTCGTACGACTCCTCCTCTGTACTGCCCGTCAACGGTATCTCCGCCTAGGCTGGGCTCTGCCTTGGGGGCACATACGGCACTCAGACGCGCATGGGGGAACACATGTCCGACGACGGCCACGACCAGAACGGCCACGAGAAAGCGCCGAGCAGGCAGCGCAGGCGCTTCGCGGGGATCTCCTCGCGGGCCTACGAACACCCGGCGGACCGCTCGGCCCTGGTGGCCCTGCGCAAGCTCAGCGGCTTCGACACGGTCTTCAAGGCACTGAGCGGCCTGCTGCCCGAGCGCAGCCTGCGACTGCTCTTCCTGTCCGACTCGGTGCGCGTCTCGGACGCCCAGTTCGCGCACCTCAACGACATGCTGCGGGACGCCTGTTACATCCTGGACCTGGAGAAGGTCCCACCGATGTACGTGAACCAGGACCCGCAGCCGAACGCGATGTGCATCGGTCTGGACGATCCGATCATCGTGGTGACGACCGGGCTCGTCGAGCTGCTGGACGAGGAGGAGATGCGGTCGGTCATCGGCCACGAGGCCGGCCACGCGCTGTCCGGTCACGCCGTCTACCGCACGATCCTGCTGTTCCTGACGAACCTCGCGGTCCGGGTCGCCTGGATCCCGCTGGGGAACCTCGCGATCATGGCCATCGTGACCGCGCTGCGCGAGTGGTTCCGCAAGTCGGAGCTGTCCGCGGACCGTGCCGGGCTCCTGGTCGGCCAGGACCTGCGGGCCTCGATGCGCGGCCTGATGAAGATCGCGGGCGGCAATCATCTGCACGAGATGAACGTGGACGCGTTCCTGGAGCAGGCCGAGGAGTACGAGTCGGCGGGCGACCTGCGGGACTCCGTGCTCAAGATCCTCAATGTGCTCCCGCGTACGCACCCCTTCACCGCGGTCCGCGCCGCCGAGCTGAAGAAGTGGGCGGAGTCCCGCGACTACCAGCGGATCATGGACGGCCACTACCCGCGACGCGACGCGGACAAGGACACCTCGGTGTCGGACTCCTTCCGGCAGTCGGCGGCCAGTTACGCCAGCGACATGAAGAACTCCAAGGATCCGCTGATGAAGCTGGTCAGCGACATCGCCGGCGGCGCGGGCGACCTCGGGGGCCGGGTGCGGCGCGGCTTCGGGGGCTTCGCGAGCGGCGCGCCCAAGGACGCCGGGAACACCACGGGCACCGGGAACGCCGGGGAAGCCGGTGCCGAGCAGGCGCCGCCCGAGAGCCGCTCCGACGACGAGGACACCCACGGCCGGGACACCGACGGCCAGGACTGATCACCCCCCGCCGGGTGCCGCCGCCATGACCCCGCGGCGCCGCCCGGCGGTCCGACTACCGGCCACCGGCCACCGGCTACATCTTCGGCTGCGCGCTCCTGGCCAGGGAACCGCACAGGGCGGTCGCGCTGCCGGTGGCGTACGGGTCGGTGCCGGCCGGGCCGCCCGCCTTGGCCGTCTCGCCCGCGAGCAGCGGCCGGAGCTTGCTGACCGAGTCGTCGGAGCAGGCGAGCGGGCCGGCCTGGACGTAGGACACCGCCAGCTCGGCCTGGTGCAGGCGCAGGTCGTCGCGGTCGAAGCGGAAGGTCAGCTCGCGCCGGACGGTGAACAGGGATGCCTTGGCCTGGGCGTTCGCGCCGGCCGGCTTCAGCGCGTAGACGAAGGTGTGGTCGGCGACGACCTCCAGGGTGTTCGCGTCGAACTCCGCGGCCTGGAGGGTGCCCTGCACCCGTATCCCCTTGTCGGCGAGCTGCGCCCGGGTCGCGTCGAAGCGGACCAGCCAGCCGGTCGGGGCGTGCCGTCCGTCGGCGACCGGGTGGTCGAAGCTCTGGTCGAACTGGTCGAACTGCCGCGGGTCGAGCAGGATCCGTACGGGCCGGGTGGCGCCCGCGGTCAGCACGCTCGGGTCGAGGGACGATTCGACGAGGTAGTCCTTGGCTGTGGTCAGGGCGGTGACGACCTGGCTGTCGGAGAAGTGCGGGGTGCGCCGGACGGCGGGGAACGTGATGCCGTCGGCGCCGATGCGGAACTGGGCGGCCGGGCTGTCGGCGTACAACTGGTCGGTGCTCGCGGAGCCGGGCACGGCGGTCTGCGGGGCCAGCGGGATCACGGTCATCCGCAGCGGTTCGGCCGACTGGGTGGCGGGGGTCTCGTACGGGTGGCGAACACCCATGTAGATCGCGGTGCCGAAGGCGATGGCTATCAGCAGGACGAGGATCAGTGCCTGCCGGGACAGTCCGCGCTGAAGGGGCGGGCGACGGCGTACGGCCGGGCTGTGGTCGGCCATGCGCTCCTGGGCGGAGAACTCCTGGAGACGGGCAGCCCGGACGAACGACTCGTCGAAGACGACGGATCGGTACTCGTCCTCTCCACCAGCGGGAGCACCCTCGGGTGTCCCCTCAGGTGGGTCTCCAGGCCCGCCCATACATTCAGAGTAGGTCTCCGGGAGCTCTGGTAAACGCTGTGGTACGCGACAAGTTCTGACAGGTTCTCACCAGGACGGTCACGCTGTGCGACGGATCGTCCGTGCCGTGGAAGGAAGACCGGCCTCAGGGCGTTCGCGGCACCGCCGACACCGCCGGCTGGGAATAGGAGGCGGAGGCGGAGGGGCCGGTGCCGGTGGCTTTCTCCCGGCCCTGTTCGAGGCCGGAGGAGGCGGGTGAGGGGACCTGGTCCCGGCCGCCCGAGGAGGCGCCCCGGTAGACCGCCGTGAAGGCGAGGGCGACCATGCCGATGCCCATGACGAGGGCGAGGATCCAGGCGACCGGGCGGTGCCAGCGGGTCTGCTTCCCGTAGGGCCTGCCGTACATCCCCGGGAAGCCGTAGCGGCCTTCCAGGACCTCGGTGCCGTCCGGATCGTCCAGGTCGGGGTCGTGGGCGAAGTCGCCGTGGTCGTCGGGGCCGAAGCCGTCCTCGTAGCGTTCGTCGTCGCTCCGGGCGCCGCGGGCGTGCGCCCGGCGCGCCTCGGCCTCGGAGGCCTCGGCGCGGGCCTGGGCGGCCGCGAGCAGCCTCTCCACGGCGGTCGGCTCGTGGATCACCGCCGCCCGGACGAAGTCCTCGTCGAAGACCACGGAGGCGAACTCTTCGTCCGCGCCCCCGCGGTCGTGGTCGTCGTCGGGCTCCCAGCCGTCAGGGAACGGCGTGCCCCCCACGTCCTCCGGCACGGATCCAGAGTAGACCTGGGGGGTCAATTTGGGCAGACGGTACGGAAATTCATCTGCCCGGGGGACCGCGCCTCAGCGGATCGCGGGCCGTGCGCCGTCCGCCGCGCGCCCCGGCGCTCGGCACCGCGCCGCCCGTACGCCCTGCGCGCGCCCTCGGCACACGGCTCACGGGCGCCCCGTACGCCCTCCCGGCCCGCCTCCGGGCCTTCGAGGGGTGCCCGGGTCCCGCGGAAGCCCGCGGCTCGCCCGGCGCGCGGCTGCGGCCGTACGAGGCCGCCGTGCGCCCGGTCCCGGCCGGGGGAACGTTTCCGCCCGCTCCGTGGCCGCGCCGCCCAGGGCGCGCCGCCCCCGCCGCTGTCTCAGCGGCGGATGTGGCCGTCGCCCGTGACGATGTACTTCGTGCTCGTCAGCTCCGGCAGCCCCATCGGACCGCGCGCGTGGAGCTTCTGTGTGGAGATGCCGATCTCGGCGCCGAAGCCGAACTGGCCGCCGTCGGTGAAGCGGGTCGAGGCGTTCACCGCGACCGTCGTGGAGTCGACCAGCTGGGTGAAGCGGCGGGCGGCCTGCTGCGAGGTGGTCACGATGGCCTCGGTGTGGCCGGAACTCCACAGCCGGATGTGCGACACGGCCTTGTCGAGGGAGTCCACGACGCCCGCCGCGATGTCGTAGGACAGGTACTCGGTGTCCCAGTCCTCGGCCGTGGCCTCCACGACGGTGGCCTTGGAGTCCTTGGCGTAGGCGAGGACGCGCTCGTCGGCATGCACGGTGACCCCGGCGTCCGCGAGGGCGTCCAGGGCACGCGGCAGGAACGCGGCGGCGATGTCCTGGTGGACGAGGAGGGTCTCGGCGGAGTTGCAGACGCTGGGCCGCTGGGCCTTGGAGTTGATCAGGATGTCGACGGCCATGTCGAGGTCCGCCTGGGCGTCGACGTACACATGGCAGTTTCCGGTGCCGGTCTCGATGACCGGGACGATGGATTCCTGGACGACCGTGCGGATCAGGGACGCTCCCCCGCGCGGGATGAGGACGTCGACCAGGCCGCGGGCGCGCATCAGCTCACGGACCGACTCGCGGCCCTCGCCGGGTACGAGCTGGACGGCGTCGGCGGGCAGTCCGGCGCCGCCCACGGCGTCGCGCAGGACCCGGACGAGGGCCGTGTTCGACTCGTAGGCGGAGGAGGAGCCGCGCAGCAGGACCGCGTTGCCGGACTTCAGGCACAGGGCGGCCGCGTCGACGGTCACGTTCGGGCGGGCCTCGTAGATGATGCCGACGACGCCGAGGGGGACGCGGACCTGGCGCAGGTCGATGCCGTTGGGGAGGGTCGAGCCGCGGACGACCTCGCCCACCGGGTCGGGCAGCGCCACCACGTCCCGGACGTCGGAGGCGATGGCGCGCACGCGCTCGGGGGTGAGCGTGAGCCGGTCGATGACGCTCTCGCTGGTCCCGGCCTCGCGGGCCTTCGCGATGTCCTTGGCGTTGGCGGCGACGATTTCGCTCGTACGGACTTCCAGCGCGTCCGCGATCGCGAGCAGCGCGTCGTCCTTCTCGGCCCGCGGCAGAGGCGCCAGGTCGGCGGCGGCGGACTTCGCGCGATAGGCGGCCTGGGCCACCGGGGACATGGAGTCGTACGGCGAGAGCGTGGTCATGAGGGAAGGGTAGTGGGCCGGGCGGGGCGGGCCGGCGGTTGTCCCACACGGCGAGACGGGTTCAAAAGGGGTGAACTCCGACGGGTGTCGCCGGCAGTGGTCCGTACCCTTCCGCGATCCGCTGGTGGTAGGTCTCGCGGTCGATGACCTCCAGGCCGACGATCTCCCAGGGCGGGAGTTTGGCGGTCTGCCGGTGCTCGCCCCACAGGCGCAGCGCGACGGCCGCCGCGTCGTGCAGATCGCGGGCCTCTTCCCAGTAGCGGATCTCCGCGTGGTCGTTGGCGTACCGGCTGGTCAGCAGGAACGGGTGGTCGTGGGCGAGCTGTTCGAGACCGCGTCGCACCTCGGTCAGCGGGGCTTCGCCGCCGGACACGCTCAGCGTGACGTGCCACAGCCGGGGCTGGTCGGCCGGCTGCTCGCCCTCGTAGGTGTCACCGGCGGCGACACTGGTCAGGGCCCGCTCCTCGCCCATCGCGCGCGAGGCGGGACCACCGCGGGACGCCGCCGCCCCAGGGCGCACTCGTCTCACGACGGCCTCCTTTACCCGATGGTGGTACCGAATCCCGGACTCTCCCTGCCACAAAGTTGAGCAGGTGAGAAGCCGCCGTGTGGCGGTTTTACGGAACGTCCCCCGGTGGGGGCGGGGGAATCGGCCGTTTACGGGTGTAGTGGACAGCCGTTTCGGCGACGCGCGCGGGGCTCCGGAACCGGCGCCCGGCCGGTGAGGACTCCGTGACATCCGCAGGACGGGACGCGTGTCTCAGGGACGCGGGTGGTGGAACGGCTGTTTCCGGGATGCGGACGGCGGAGATCGTCTTCTACGGATTCAGCAGGACGAGGTCGTCGCGGTGCACGACCTCGCGCTCGTACGCGGGGCCCAGTTCACGCGCCAGCTCCCGGGTGGAGCGGCCGATCAGCTGGGGGATCTCCTTGGCGTCGAAGTTCACCAGTCCCCGCGCGACGGCCCGGCCCGTGCTGTCGCGCAGCTCGACGGGGTCGCCCGCGGTGAACTCGCCCTCGACGGCCGCGATGCCCGCGGGCAGCAGCGAGGTGCGCCGCTGGACGACCGCACGCACGGCGCCGTCGTCCAGGGTGATCGCGCCCTGCGGGGTGGAGGCGTGCTGGAGCCACAGCAGCCGGTCGGCGGACCGCTTGCCGGTGGCGTGGAAGAAGGTGCCCGTGTCGCGGCCCGCGAAGGCGTCGGCGGCGTGGACCGCGCTGGTCAGCACCACCGGGATGCCGGCCGCGGCGGCGATCCTGGCCGCCTCGACCTTGGTGACCATGCCGCCGGTGCCGACGCCGGCCTTGCCCGAGCTGCCGATCTCGATGCCGGCGAGGTCCGCGGGTTCCCGCACCTGCGCGATCCGCGAGGTGCCGGGCTTGCTGGGGTCTCCGTCGTAGACGCCGTCGACGTCGGAGAGCAGGACGAGCAGATCGGCGCGTACGAGATGGGCGACGAGGGCGGCGAGCCGGTCGTTGTCGCCGAAGCGGATCTCGTCGGTGGCCACCGTGTCGTTCTCGTTGACGACGGGCAGGGCGCCCATCGCGAGGAGTTCGTCGAGGGTGCGCGAGGCGTTGCGGTGGTGGGCGCGCCGGCTGGTGTCGTCGGAGGTGAGGAGCACCTGTCCGACGCGGATGCCGTAGCGGGCGAAGGAAGCCGTGTAGCGGGCCATCAGCAGGCCTTGGCCGACACTGGCGGCGGCCTGCTGGCGGGCGAGGTCCTTGGGGCGGCGGCGCAGTCCGAGCGGCGCGAGTCCCGCGGCGATGGCACCGGAGGAGACGAGGACGATCTCCTTCTCGCCGCCGTCGCGCGCCTTGGCGAGGACGTCCACGAGGGCGTCGACCCGGTCCGCGTCGAGGCCGCCGGAGGCCGTGGTGAGCGACGAGGAGCCCACCTTGACGACGACCCTGTGGGCCTGCGCCACAGCGTCCCTGCCGGCGTGCGTCTCGGTGTGCCTTGCCGCTGCCACCTGCTGCGTGTCCCCTCGGGTCGGTCCGGGTGCCCCCGCCCCGCAATCTACGCGAAGGGGAAGGAGGTTGGCCCGCCGGTCCAGCAGACGGACGGCACCGCGTAGCCGCGCGATCACGAGCCGCTCACACAGAAAACGCCGTACGCGTTCCTCATGGCCCAGTAGGCCGGTGGGGCCTCGGCGGTTCAGGCCCGGCGCAGGGCCCTCCGTACCCGCCGTGCCACCCGGCGCAGGAGCCGGAGGCGTGGCGGACGGGGTTTGAAGCCGTCGATGGCGACCGCCTCACGGGCCGCCGGGACGTAGTAGCCGTCCGGGATGCCGGCGGCCTCGTCGCGGAAGTGCGGATAGGCGAGGTAGGCCTTGCGGCCGCGGGACTCCAGCACGACCCCTGGGGTCTTCTTCGCCTTGACGAACTCCACCACGTCGAGGAGGAGATCGCCGCGGCCGCGGGCCACCAGATGCAGCCGCAGCCGCTCGTGGACCTTGAGACGGGTGGCGACGCCGTCGTGCCAGTAGGCGTCCATCAGCGGCTTGGCCAGCTCGAGTTTGTGCCGCCGCACTTCCTCGCTCTGCTTCAGGAGGCCCGGGCCGAACTGCGGGAGCAGGGTGATCAGGAACGGCCGGACCATCAGGTTGTCGCGGCGCGGCCCGGCGGGTACGTACTCGGCTATGAGGCCCATCAGGGCGCGGGCCGAGTCGAAGCGCAGGCTGTAACCGCCGCTCTTGGTCACGTGCTTGCCGTCGTCGCGGCCGACCAGGTGGTAGCAGGCATAGTCGGAGATCACGGAGACGCCGTCGGCGCGGAGATAGGCCTCCATCGTGAACAGCGCGTCCTCGCCGGTCTTCAGCGACTCGTCGAAGACGATCCCGTGCCGGGTGAGCAGGTCGCGACGGAAGAGCTTCTGCGCGCTGAGGGTGAACTTGATGTTCGAGGAGAAGACGTCGGTACGGGGCTGGTTCTTGTCCCACATCGACCTCGGAGCGGTCCTGTTGACCCCGACGACCTTGCCGAGCACGACGTCCGTGCGCTGCTCGTCGGCCATGGCGACCATGCGCTCCAGGGCCTCGTCGCCGAAGTAGTCGTCGGCGTCGAGGAAGAAGACGTAACGTCCCCGCGCCTTGCTGAGGCCGACGTTGCGCGGGCCGCTGGGGCCGCCCGAGTTGGCCTGCCGGATCACCGTCACGGACATGGCCGCCCGCTCGGCGAACTTCTCCAGATACTCCCCCGTGCCGTCCGTGGACCCGTCGTCGACGGCGACTACCTCGATGCGTTCGGGGCCGAGCGTCTGGTTCTCCACGGATTCCAGGCACTTGACGAGGTACGGCATCGCTTCGTACGCCCCGATGACGATGGTCACATCAGGCAGCGTCACGTTTCCCCCTTGTTTGGAACATGTCACGAGAACATTTCCCGCTTATCACCTCAATCGCTACTTAGGAGACGACTGGAAGTACGGAACGGTTGCCCGGACCTCCTCATTTCGTGACTCAGGTCACAGGAAACGGCGGGTGACTTACCCGTGAAGAATTACAGAAGGATGTAAGAGAAACGGCTATAAGCGTAAGAAAGGGGCATGGCCCCGGGGAGAACTCCCCGGGGCCATGCCCCTGTGTGCCTACGGACCGGATCAGCCGGTGACCGTGGCGCCGTCCGCCTCGCCGGTCACCCGCTGGCCGGGTACCGCGGCCGCGAGGTTCACGGCCGCCGCCGAAGTGCCGTTCTTCTGGCCGAGGTTGCGCCGCTCGGCCTGCCGTGCCAGCTCCCGCACCGCGGAGTTGAACTGGTCGATCGAGGCCGGCTCGTCCGGGCCGAGCAGGTAGCGCTTGAGCTCCTGGCGGCCGGATGCCTGCGCGTCCGCCGCCGGGTCGGTCACCGCGTCGAGCAACTCGCCCAGTTCGGCTGCCGAGTTGGACAGGATCACGGCGCCGCGCACCGCGGTGTTCTGGCGCTTGAACTCCTCGGCGCCGAGCTCCGCGGAGTCCGTGACGGCGTACGGCTTGCCGCTCGCGATGAAGTCGGAGACCACGCTGGAGATGTCCGAGACCATCGCGTCGGAGACGTTGAAGCAGTCGTACAGACGCGGTTCGGCACCCGTGATGACGCGGTGCTCGGCGGTGCTGAAGGAACGCCAGTAGGCGTCGTTCCACTCGGCGCGCAGCCGGGCGACCTCGGTGTGCCGGGCCATGTCGACGAGCCCGTCGCGGGTGGCCTCGGCCTCGTCGCCGTTCCCGTCGGAACCGGTCAGCACGGCGATACGGGCCTCGATGCCGGCCAGTCGCTCCTTCGCCGCCGCCTGTCCGGCGGGGTCGGACACGAACTGCGGGTTGGCGGCGCGCCCGGCGCCCGCGGCCTCGACCAGCGCGGTGATCCGCCCGTGCGCGGCCTTGGCCGCCGCGCTGCGGGTCCCGGTGAACGGGTGCGGCTTGTAGAGGACCCGGACCGGCGGCTCGGCCTGCAGCAAGGAGCGCACGATGTTCTCGCCCGCGAGCAGGATCGAGGTGTTGCCGGGGTTGTCGTCCCAGCCCTCCCAGGTGGGGGCGTACAGCACGGTCGGTATGCGGCCCTCGGGCACGCCCTGCCAGGTCTGGATCGGGGCCAGCTGAGGACGGCCGACCTCGACGATGTCGTCGTCGCGGACACCGACGTCGGCTATCGCGTAACGGTCGCGGCCGGCACGGCCCGCCGTCCACACCTCGTCGTACACCTTGCTGAACGGGTTGACGCTGGCGAGCTTGTCGCTGTCGCCGTGGCCGATGAAGACGTGCTGGATGGTGGGCACGCGCAGCATGTGGATGTTCTTGCCGACGTTCGCCGGGTAGAGCGCGACCCGTACCGTCGACAGGTCCATGTTCATCAGGTGCACCCCTCCGGGCACGCAGATGACCGGCACCGTGGTGGGCGCCACACGCTCCAGGACCGCCCGCTCGCGGAGGATGATCAGCGGCCGGGTGTCCAGCTGCTCCATCGTCTCCAGCCACATGTTGGCCTGGTACGCGGAGTCCTTGGAGCCGGAGAAGTAGAGCACCGTCTCCGGACGGTACTCACGCAGCCAGTCGTCGACCGCCGCGAGGACCGTCTCGCCCTTGGGCGGGATCCTGCGGCCGCGCACGAACGGGACGAGGGCTACGACACAGCCCAGGGCCAGCACCAGCGACACGGCGATGCCCACGAAACCGTAGACGCTGTTGTCGGTCGCCCCCGTGATCAGGAGGCCGGCGACGGCCACCAGGTCGAGGTGGAGCATCTTCTCGGCGGACCGGGAGAGCAGAGCGCCCGGCGGCGCGTCCGGGATGCGCACGCTCGAACCCAGGTCGACGTTGCGGGTCGCGACGGGCAGCTTGCGGCGCAGCTGGATCAGCGTGACCAGCGCGCCGTGCGGTGCCTGCAGGCCGAAGAAGGCCAGGAAGCACGCGATGGCCGCGTTGAAGACCGTGCTGTCGGACAGGTCGAGCCGAGCCAGGAGCAGGACGAGCAGCAACTGCCGGATCAGGAACCTGATGGACAGACCGGCCCGCACCTTGCCGAGGCGATTGACCAGATAGCTGCCACGCCGGTGCAGATAGTGGTCCGCCAGATACGTCACGGCGGCCGCGGCCGCGAAGGCGTCGACGCTCGGCAGGAGCGCGGCGAGCATCAGGCAGGGGAAGCCCAGCATCATGAGGGCCGCCGCCGCCAGCTCGGCCGCGCTGCCCACCCGGGCGACGCGAATAGCGGTGGAAATCACGGAGAAACCTGCTCTTGAGGGGTGAGTGCCGGTTTGATACCAAAAGTTCTTTTGATACCGAAGATGAACCAAAAGCGAAAAGTGAACTTTACGGAGTCAGGCCTTTGTGAATACGCGGCGAACGCGCGGACACAAAGGCCTGAATTCCGAAAGACTATTCGTTTTTGATTATGCCACGCCGTCCTGGCGGTCCAGGACGCTGGCCAGAGCCGCCTCGAAACCGGAGGCCCTGCCCGCGCCCGCCGTGGGGTCCTGCTGGCGGACGTCGATGACGTGACCGGTGAGCTCGGAGAGCAGGACGTCCAGGGAGGTGCGCGCCACGGCCTCGGAGGACAGCAGCGAACCCGCGGGCTCCTGGCCGAACGCCTTGGTGCGCATGGGGGTCGCGGTGCGCTCGGGGTTGATGCAGTTGACGCGGATGGCGTCGCCCGCCCACTCGTCGGACAGCGCCTGGGTCAGGTTCACCATGGCGGCCTTGGTGGAGGAGTAGAGGCTGTACTCGGCGCGGCCCCGGGTGTAGCTGCTGGAGGTGTAGAGCAGCAGCTGCCCCCTGGTCTCCGCCAGGTACTTGTACGAGGAGCGGGCGATCTGCACCGGGGCCAGGTAGTTGACCTTCAGCGCTTCCTCGATGGTCGCGTTGTCCGTCTCGGCCAGCTTGCCGATGCGCAGCACACCCGCGGTGTTGATGACGTAGTCGATGCGCCCGGTCTCCGCGTACGCCGTGGAGAGCGCGTCGTCGACCTCCTCGGGGTTCTCGACGTGCGTGCCGGTGGTGGAGCGGCCGAGCGCGTACGTCTTCGCGCCGTAGGCCTCGGCGAGCTCGGCTATGTCCTTGCCGATGCCGTACGAACCGCCGAAGACGACGAGGGTCTTGCCGGTGAGCAGCTCGCGGTAGGCGGCCTCGTCGGCCTGCTCGGGCGCGGCGGTGGAGGCGAGCTGGAAGAGCTTGTCGGCGATGAAGACGTCGACGGGCTGGGTGACCTTCATGTTGTACTCGTCGCCCGCCACGACGTGGATCGGCACGTCCGGCAGATACTTGAGCACGACCGAGCAGTCGTCCGTGGCCTGGAAGTTGGGGTCACCGGCCGCGACCTGGTAGGCGCGGCGGATGGTGGACAGCTTGAACGCCTGGGGCGTCTGGCCGCGGCGCAGCCGGGAGCGGTCCGGGATCTCGGTGATGAACTCGCCGTCCTCGCCGTGGGTGCGGGTCACGATGATCGTGTCCGCGGACGGGATGGCGACGTCGACGGCCTGGTAGCGCTCCAGGGCCGTGACGCAGTCCTCTATGACCCGCTCGGACAGCAGGGGGCGCACGGCGTCGTGGAACAGGACGTTCGCGTCCTCCCCTTCGGCCAGGCCCTCGCCGAGGGCGGCGATGGCGCGCTCGGTCGTCTCGTTCCGCGTCGAGCCGCCCTCGATGACCCGGGTCACCTTGGTGAAGCCCGCCTTCGCGACGATCTTCTCGACGTCCGGCACATAGCCCGGGGCCATGAGAACGATGATGTCGTCGATCGAGTCGGCCTGCTCGAAGGTGGTCAGCGTGTGCTCGATGACCGCCTTGCCGGCGATCTTCAGCAGTTGCTTCGGAATCGACAGTCCCACCCGCTGACCGGTGCCGCCGGCCAGGATCACTGCGGTGGTACGGGGCTTGGCAGAGTGCTCAGACACAGGTGACCTACCTTGGGGCGACAGGGAACCCGGGAATGGTCCCACCTACGGTTACCGCCATGCAAGGTGAGCGCCGCCTGCCGCATATGTGCGCGCAACCGGCTATTCACCTTGCATGCAGGAGACTTCGGAAACACCGGTCCGGATTGTCCGTATTTGCTGTGAGTAACTGCACACGTCTCGCGCGCGATCCTCACGTTCTTCTCAGACGCCTGAGCGCCCGGTGGCCGAGCACACGGACGAGTTCCCCCGACGGCGTCCGCTGAACCGAACGGATCCCGGCGTCGCGCGCGGGCTCGGCGGCGGCCGCGGCGAGCGCTCCGTACAGCGCCTGGGCGGCGGCCTCGGGGTCGATCCGCGGCACCGCCGGCGCGGTGCCGGACCGCGCCGGGGACGGTACGGCGGACAGCAGCGCCGGATCACCGATGACCCGGACGCCCAGGGCGCCGATCCGTCCGGCCATCTCCGCGCCGATGGCCCCGGCCGCCTCCAGCGCCCACACCGGAGTGCTGATCCGGACGTCGTCCGACGGGGGACGGCAGGCGTTCTTGAGCCGCGGGACCGCGCCGTTCCGCACGAGCTTCGAATAGATCTCGTCCGGGAGCCCGTTGCCGCGGAATTCCACGTTGAGCAGCCGCAGCATTTCGGTCTCGGCCAGGGTGAGGGAGCGGTTGGCCGTGTCCGGGACCTCCGCCAGAAGGCCTCCGGGCAGCCCGAGCAGCGACTCGAAAACGCGCATCAGGCCGTCGCGGTCGCGGTCGTCGACCACCACGACCGTGATGTTCCCGGCGCCCACGACCCGCGTCCAGCGCTCGACGAGCCGGTCGTGCCGGTGGCGCCGCCAGAAGCTCGGGTTGGGCTTCTCGTACGGAGCGCGGCGCAGCATGTGGTCGAGCCAGTCCTCGTATCCCATGCGCAGACCGTTCTGCACGTACTGCTGCCACTGCGAGGGCATGATCTTCGCCAGCGGGCGCAGCGTGACCAGGACATGGACCCGGTCGCGGCCCAGGTCACCCGTGATCCGGGCGACGGTCTCGTCGTCGGGAGCGTCGGCGAAGAACTCGCTGCTGACCAGTGAGGTGCGCCCGCCGGTGGCGTGCACGGCGTCGAGCAGCCGACGCCAGTGCCGCTCGGCCGGCCGGGTGTCGCCCATCATGCCGGGCCGGCCGCAGACCGCGAGGGCGGCTTCCATCGGGTGTCTGCTGTGCGCGGGGAAGTCGACGCCGTGGGCGGCCATCGCGTCCTTCGCCGCGAACAGGGCGCCCTGGATCGAGGTGGTCCCGGTCTTGTGCGGGCCGATGTGCAGCAGCCGGGTTCCGACGGGCAGCGGCGCGGCCGCCACGGGGGCTGTCGTGTCAGGTGTCGAACAGTCGGTCTCCATGGTGTGAGGAGGCTAAGGACGGATGCTGAGCACCACGTGAGAATGCCCTGGGACTCCAGTGAGTCCCGGGGCTCTCGGGCCCGGGGGCGATCAGGGACCGGGGCGATCGGGGACCGGGGCGATCGGGGACCGGACAAGGCGGGAGCGACGTACGCGACGGGCGCGGCGCGTGCGACACGCACGACCGGCACGGCGAGCGCGACCGGCACGGCGGATGCGCCATGCGCGGCTGTACGCCGGTGGGCCGTGCCCGGATCGGACGAGCGTCCCGCCCGGATCAGCCGAGCCGTCCGCCCGGATCACACGAGGCGCACGCCCGGAACCCCGGCCTCGACCCGCAGGCGGGCCAGGGTGCGGGAGGCGGCGCCCGGCTTCAGCACCGTCTCCGGGACGCGCACCTGCGCGTCGATGCCGTCCCGCCGGATGTCGAAGAGGTGGTAACCGCGGTGGGCGTCGATGAACTTCCAGTGCGGGTTGTCCGGCATCCGCGCTTTCCACTCGCTGTGGAAGACCGCCAGGTCCTGGTCGCCGCCGGTGGAGATGGAGGTCCCGACGAACTCGGAGCCGACCACCTCGGAGTGCGGGTCGGCGAAGTCCTTCTTGAGGTCGCTGATCATCGTGTAGTGCCGGTCGCCGCTGAGGACGACCGGGTTGCTGACGGTCGCGAACTCCCTCATGAGGGCGTTGCGTTCGGCCTGGTAGCCGTCCCAGGCGTCGTAGTACCAGAGCTTGCCCTTGCCGGCCTGGAGGTCGGTCTCCGCCATCATGATCTGGGAGGCGATGACGTTCCAGCGGGCCGGCGAGTGGCGCAGTCCGTCGAGCAGCCACTTCTTCTGCCCCGCGCCGAGCATGGTGAGCGAGGGATTCTTGGCGCCCGCCTGGCTGGTCACCTGGTTGCTGCGGAACTGCCGGGTGTCGAGGACGTTCAGCCGGGCGAGGCGTCCGAAGTCGAGCCGCCGGTACATGCGGATGTGCGGCCCGTCCGGAATCGCGGTGGCCCGGACCGGCATGTGCTCGTAGTACGCCTGGTAGGCGGCGGTCAGCCGGGACACGAACGCTCGGTGGGTCTGCTTGTCCGGGTCCTGCGGGACCTCCCCGGCGAAGTCGTTGTCGACCTCGTGGTCGTCGAAGGTGACCACCCAGGGGGCGTTCGCGTGCATCGCCGCGAGGTGCGGGTCGGTGCGGTACTGGGCGTACCGGTTGCGGTACTGGACGAGGGTGTACGGCTCCCCGGCGCCCTCGTGCCGGCGCACGGCCGTCGCCGACGGCGGGGACTCGTAGATGTAGTCGCCGACGAACAGGACGACGTCGGGGTCCTGGCCGAGCATGTCCGTGTACGGGGTGAAGTAGCCGTGCTGCCAGTTCTGGCAGGAGGCGAGCGCGACGCGCAGCGAGCCGCCCGAGCGGGAGGGGTCCGGCGCGGTTCGGGTGCGGCCCTTCGGCGAGAGCTGGCCGTCGGCCCGGAAGCGGTACCAGTACACGCGGTCCGGTCGCAGCCCGCGGACGTCGACGTGAACACTGTGGCCGTACTCCGGACGTGCCTGCGCGGTGCCGCGGCGGACCCCTGTGCGGAAGCGGGCGTCCTCGGCGATCTCCCAGTCGACCGGCACCACCCGGTGGGGCATACCGCCGCCGTTGAGCGGGTCGGGGGCGAGCCGGGTCCACAGCACGACGGCGTCGGGCAGTGGGTCGCCGGAGGCGATTCCGAGGCTGAACACTCCCTCGGGCAGAGGGGGTTGGGCCGCACGCGCGGTGCCGGGCAGCCAGAGCTGGGCGGAGGCGGTGGCCCCGAGCACGGCGGCCGAGGCGGTGAGAAAGTGGCGTCGATCGCGTGAGACTGCTCCGGACATCGGCGAACTCCCTTGCGTCGGTTGCCTCCTGGACACCGGGAATCTCGCACGGCACGGCAGCCCGCCCCTTGAACTAAGCGCTTCATAAGCATGACAAATGCACGAGCAACGAACGACTCGCCACGGCGACGGACTCCGGCATTCCTCCAGCGGGGACCAGGGGGAACACCTGCGCCCCGGCGGGCCTGACACCCGATCAGTGAATGCCGGCCGGCCATCCGGAAACGCGAAGCGGGCGCGGAGAGGAAGTCCTCTCCGCGCCCGCTGTGCTTCTGTCCGGCCGGGTCGGCCGGTCGCCTAGAACGGCTCGAAGTCGTCGTACTCCTTCTGCGACTCGTCCCGCTCGGCCTGCTTGTCGCGGCGGCGCTGGGCGGCGGGGCGAGGCTCGTCGAGACGGTGGTCCTCGCCACGGCGGCCGAGCATCTCCGCACCGGCCATGACCGTCGGCTCCCAGTCGAAGACGACCGCGTTCTCCTCGGGGCCGATGGCGACGCCGTCGCCCGAGCGGGCGCCCACCTTCATCAGCTGCGCCTCGACACCGAGACGGTTGAGGCGGTCGGCGAGGTAGCCGACGGCCTCGTCGTTGTTGAAGTCGGTCTGGCGGACCCAGCGCTCCGGCTTCTCGCCGCGCACGCGGAAGAGGCCGTCCTCCTCCTGCACCACGGTGAAGCCGGCGTCGTCGACCGCCTTCGGGCGGATGACGATCCGGGTCGCCTCCTCCTTGGGCTTCGCGGCACGCGCGCCGGCGACCATCTCGGCGAGCGCGAAGGACAGCTCCTTCAGGCCCATGTGGGCGATCGCGGACACCTCGAAGACGCGGTAACCGCGGCGCTCCAGGTCGGGGCGGACCATCTCCGCGAGGTCCTTGCCGTCCGGCACGTCGATCTTGTTGAGGACGACCATGCGCGGACGGTTGTCCAGGCCGCCGTACTGCTTCAGCTCCTCCTCGATGATGTCGAGGTCGGAGATCGGGTCGCGCTCGGATTCGAGGGTGGCCGTGTCCAGGACGTGGACGAGCACGCTGCACCGCTCCACATGGCGCAGGAACTCCAGGCCGAGGCCCTTGCCCTGGCTCGCGCCGGGGATGAGACCGGGCACGTCCGCGATGGTGTAGACGGTCTCGCCCGCGGTCACGACGCCCAGGTTCGGGACGAGGGTCGTGAACGGGTAGTCCGCGATCTTCGGCTTGGCGGCGGACAGGACCGAGATGAGCGAGGACTTGCCCGCGCTCGGGTAGCCCACCAGGGCGACGTCGGCGACGGTCTTCAGTTCCAGGACGATGTCCTGGAGGCCCCCGGGCACGCCGAGCAGCGCGAAACCGGGCGCCTTGCGGCGGGCCGAGGACAGTGCCGCGTTGCCGAGGCCGCCGCGGCCGCCCTCGGCGGCGACGTACGAGGTGCCCTGGCCGACGAGGTCCGCGAGGACGTTGCCTTCCTTGTCGAGCACGACCGTGCCGTCCGGCACGGGCAGGATCAGGTCCTGGCCGTCCTTGCCGGAGCGGTTGCCGCCCTCGCCGGGCTTGCCGCTGGTGGCCTTGCGGTGCGGTGAGTGGTGATAGTCGAGCAGCGTGGTGACGGACTGGTCGACGACCAGCATCACGTCACCGCCGCGGCCGCCGTTGCCGCCGTCCGGTCCGCCCAGCGGCTTGAACTTCTCCCGGTGTACGGAGGCACAGCCGTGCCCTCCGCTACCCGCGGCGACGTGCAGCTCGACGCGGTCCACGAAGGTGGTCATGTGGGGTGCCTCCAGCACTTCGGTTACATCGGTTACTTCAGCGCGTACGTACTTCGGATACTTCAGTACGTACGGCAATGTCTCTTGCGTAACACGCGAAAGGCGGACCCGCTTCCCGTGGGGGAAGTGAGGTCCGCCTCGCGAAGAACTCTGTTCTACGGAGCCTGGGCCCCGAGGCACTGGATCCGGTCCGCGTGGAACCGGGTCAGCCTCGACGGGACTCGATCAGGCGACCGGAACGATGTTCACGACCTTGCGGCCACGGTGCGTGCCGAACTCGACCGCACCGGCGGCCAGCGCGAACAGCGTGTCGTCCTTGCCACGGCCGACACTGACGCCGGGGTGGAAGTGGGTGCCACGCTGGCGGACCAGGATCTCACCGGCGTTGACGGTCTGACCGCCGAAGCGCTTCACACCGAGCCGCTGAGCGTTGGAGTCGCGACCGTTCCGAGTGGACGATGCGCCCTTCTTGTGTGCCATGTCTCAGTCCCTACCCTTACTTCGCAGCCGCGGGGATCTCAGTGACCTTGATCGCCGTGTACTGCTGGCGGTGGCCCTGACGACGGCGGTAGCCGGTCTTGTTCTTGTAGCGAAGGATGTCGATCTTGACGCCCTTGTGGTGGTCCACGATCTCGGCCTGGACCTTGATGCCCGCGAGGACCCAGGGGTCGCTCGTCACGGCTTCGCCGTCGACAACGAGCAGGGTCGAGAGCTCGACCGTGTCGCCAACCTTGGCGGTGGGAATCTTGTCAACCTCAACGATGTCGCCGACAGCAACCTTGTGCTGGCGACCACCGCTGCGCACGATGGCGTACACGCGGATCTCTCTTTCGCTCGGAACGGACCCCGCAGTCCAGCCGCCCGGTAACGAACACGGGCGAGCCTCTCCCAGCCACTGCGGCAACCGAAGCGACCGGGAGGAAAAGGTTTACGGGGATGTGGCAGGTCATTCGACACGCCGACGGTCCAGGTTACGGGGCCGGGCTTGAGGGGTCAAACCGGGCCTCCGGCCGGTGTGCGGCCCGCGGTCCCCCGCGCTCCGGACGGGCCCACGGGACGCGGTGCGCCTCCAGGGACGCCCACCACGGGCGGGCACGCCTCCCCCCGTATGCTCCCCGAGCGAACCCAGACACCGAAAGGCAGACAAGTGAACTACAGGGTCCAGCCCAGCGCCCAGGTCGACGAGACCGCCGAGATCGGCGCGGGAAGCAGCGTCTGGGACCTCGCGCAGATCCGTGACGGCGCCCGCCTCGGCGAGGGCTGCGTGATCGGTCGCGGCGCGTACGTCGGCTCGGGCGTCCGTATGGGCGACAACTGCAAGCTGCAGAACTACGCGCTCGTCTACGAGCCCGCCGAGCTCGGTGACGGTGTCTTCATCGGTCCGGCCGTGGTCCTCACCAACGACCACAACCCGCGCTCCGTGGACCCCGAGGGCAAGCAGAAGCGCGGTGGCGACTGGGAGGCCGTCGGCGTGAAGATCGCCGACGGTGCCTCGATCGGTGCCCGCGCGGTCTGTGTCGCGCCGATCGGCATCGGCCGCTGGGCCATGGTCGCCGCCGGTGCCGTCGTCACCAAGGACGTGCCGGACTTCGCCCTGGTCGTCGGCGTTCCCGCGCGACAGGTCGGCTGGGTCGGCCGGGCCGGCGTCAAGCTGGTCGAGCACGCGACCGAGGCCGGCGTGTGGGAGTGCCCGCAGACCGGCAGCCTCTACGAGGAGAAGGACGGCGTCCTCGTCGAACGGAACGCCTGAGGCCGTACGAACCGGCTGAACGTCGTCGCGTGAGCCAGGGGGAGCGGGTCTTCCCCTTCTCCCGGCTCACTCCGGTTCAGCCTCCGGGCTCACTCCGGTTCAGCGGGATTCCCCGGCACCGGCGCGGCCGTCCTCCAGCGCTGTCACCGGAACCGGGGACCAGTGGCGGTCGACGAGGAGGGGCAGGCCCAGGATGACGGGCGTCCACATCAGGACACCGAGACGGTCGGCCTCCTGGACGAGCGGATGGGCCGCGACCACGCACGCTCCGGTGAGCGCGGTGGCGAGAGCGAGCGGGCCCAGTCCGTTGCCGTAGCGGACCAGCGCCCAGGCCGCGAGGGCTGTGAGGACCAGGAAGTACGGCAGCCCGGCCTGCTGGGCGGACCAGTCCCGCCCGAACCGGGCGGCGAGATCCAGCAGCGCGCTCCAGGGGTCGGCGATCTCCGGAGTGTCGAAGTGGTGGGTGAAGGTGTCCTGAAGGGTCACCTGTGAGGACGCCAGGCCGAGCATCCGCATCGCGGCGACGACTCCCGCGGCGGCCGCCGCGGAAGACACCAAGAGGACGGCCGTACCCCGGTGCCGCGACGCGCGGTGGCGGCACAGAGCCCACGTCGCCGCCGCGCCGAGGGCCGTCGCGAGGACCAGGACCGACGAGTAGCGGGTGACCCCGCCGGCCACGTACCCAAGGGCCACCAGGGCCGTGCCCTTCACCATCGACCGTCGTCCGAGCAGCACACCGCCCCAGAGCACGCACAGCACGCATGCCGTGAACAGCCCCTCGCCCAGAGCCTGGACGCTCCACCAGCCGAGCGGTGTGGCGAGGAACGCCACCTGGCCGACGACGGCGGCCCGCCGGTTCAGCCCCGCTGATCCGAGCAGCCCCAGAACGAGCAGCGAGCCCCCCGCAGCCAGGAGCACTCCCAGCAACCGCATCCCTCTGAGCACCCCGAGGGCCCCGACGAACGGCGCCGCGAGCAGGGGGTAGCCCGGCCTGCCGGAGAAGATGGCCTGGTAGCGGGGGTCGCCGGTGGTGATGTCGGGGGCGTCGGTCCACCGGTCGAGGCAGGCGCGTTCGGCGGCAGCCTTGAGGGCGGGGCCGCTCTCGGGGACCGTCGGCCGGAGCCGCTCGTCGTGCGCCGCGCGGTCGGCGCGGCTGGCGCAGAAGGCGGCGAGCGCCGTGTGATGCGCCTCCTCGCGCGAGGCGCCGAGGTACTGCTCCGCCGCCCGCGCGTACCGGTAGGAGTCCGGGAACATCGTCCACCGGGGCCCCGCGACGAGCTGGAACACCACGTACAGGAGGCAGACCGCCAACGGCAGAACGGAACGGCTGCGGCGCGCACGGGCGGCGATCCGTGCGGTGGCGGACGTGGGGACGTCTGTGACGTCGGTGACGACAGCGGGCACGTGATGATCCTGAGCAGTGAGCGGCCGGCCCCAGCAGCGTGGCCAGGGGCCGGATTTTAGACGACTTACGTAAGACCGGTTCCTTAACCACTGGTGAGGGGCCGCGCGCACCGTGGGGGCGAAGGACCCGTTCCCCCGGCTCCTCCCCGCCGGGGCACGGCAAGGGCCCGTCCGGTACGCCCGGACGGGCCCTTGGCTGCGGGTGGGGCGTCAGCCGCCGATGACAACCCGGCGGACGCCCTTCCAGGCCTCCGGGTCGGTCGTACGGCGTCCGTCGACCAGGACCGTGACGTCCGGCAGGTCCGCCGGGGTCAGCGTCCGGTACTCGGCGTGGTCGGCCTGGAGGATCGCCGCGGTGACCTTCTCACCGGCGTGCGGGGGCAGACCGTGCGCCGACAGCTCCTCGGCCGTGTACATCGGGTCCGAGACGAAGGGGACCGCGCCACGGGCCCTGAGGGCCTCGACGGTCGGGAAGACGCCGGAGAAGGCCGTCTCCTTCACGCCGCCGCGGTAGGCCGCGCCCAGCACGAGGACGTTCGCCCCGGTCAGGTCGCCGTACGCCGCCGCCAGCAGGTCCACCGCGTACTCCGGCATCGCCGCGTTCGCCTCACGGGCGGAGCGGACGACGGTCGCGGACGGGTCGTTCCACAGGTACATCCGCGGGTAGATCGGGATGCAGTGGCCGCCGACGGCGATGCCCGGCTGGTGGATGTGGCTGTACGGCTGCGAGTTGCAGGCCTCGATGACCTTCTTGACGTCGATGCCGTTGCCGTCGGCGAAGCGCGCGAACTGGTTGGCCAGACCGATGTTGACGTCGCGGTAGGTGGTCTCGGCGAGCTTGGCGAGCTCGGAGGCCTCGGCGGTGCCCAGGTCCCAGACGCCGTTCGGCTGCGCCAGGTCGGGGCGCTCGTCGAAGTCGAGGACCTGCTCGTAGAACTCCACACCGCGGGCGGCCGACGCCTCGTCGATGCCGCCGACCAGCTTGGGGTAGCGGCGCAGGTCGGAGAAGACGCGGCCGGTGAGGACCCGCTCCGGGGAGAACACCAGGTGGAAGTCCTCGCCGGCGGTCAGGCCGGAGCCCTCGGCCAGCATCGGCGCCCACCGGGTGCGGGTGGTGCCGACCGGCAGCGTGGTCTCGTAGGAGACGAGCGTGCCGGGCTTGAGTCCCTTGGCGATCGCCTTCGTCGCCGCGTCCATCCAGCCGAAGTCCGGGGTGCCCTCGGCGTCCACGAACAGCGGGACGACCACGATGACGGCCTCGGACCGCGCGACCGCGTCCGCGGTGTCCGTCGTCGCGCTCAGCAGTCCGGCGTCGACGGCCTGCTTGAGCTTGACGTCCAGGTCGTGCTCACCGGGGAACGGCTCGGTGCCGGCGTTGACCAGCTCGACGACCTTCTCGTTGACGTCCGCGCCGATGACCCGGTGCCCCTTGGACGCGAACTGCACGGCCAGCGGAAGCCCGATCTTGCCGAGGGCTACTACACAGATGTTCATGGACGGTCGCTACTTCCTTTTCGAACGGCTCGTGGGGGAACCGCTCGGCTTCGGGCCGGCGGATCGGAACTTCAGTCGCCGGGCGAGGGCCGACTTCGCCCGGGAGGCCAGTGACCGCTTCGGCCGGGACAGGGGCCCGGTGGTGATCACCACGCGGCCCTTGGGGTTCACCTTCGCCCTCGCGTGGTACGGGTCCTCGTAGGCGCCCCAGCGGCGCGCCAGCGGCATGGGCTTGCCCTCGCCGCGCACGGGGATCTCGTACGTCGAACCGGCGACGTCGACATAGACACGGACACCCAGTTTGGCCGTGCACCGCTCCAGCGGGATGCGCGCGCGCAGCACCGTGGCGGCACCGTCATCGGCGAGTTCGGTCGTGAAATCGCCCACAGGAGCCGGGAGTTCGTGTCCCTGCGGGAGCTTTCTGGCCTTGGGCTTGTCCGCCGACGCGGGCATGGCGCCCTGGGCGAGCCGCAGGACGGCTCCGCCGACGTCACCGAGGACACCCAGCCGCAGGGTGGCCGTGTACGTGATCCCGTCGCCCTCCTGCTCCCAGGTGGAGGCGAGCAGTTCGGTGCCCTGCGCGAGACGGCCGGGAACGGCCTCCCCGACGAGCTCGTAGCAACGGTCGGACAGACCGATGCGGGGATCGCGGAAGCCCGCGTAGCGGGCGTAGGCGCGCTCGCCCTCGACGACGAACGGCGGCGCCCCGTTCGCCTTCTCCGAGGTGATCGCCTCGCACAGCTCGTCGACCGCGCCGGCCTGGGCCAGACAGATGCGCACCCGGCGCTTGACGTCCATGGCGTCGCGGATGCCGTCGGTGAAGTACGCGTCGGCGAGCCGCGCGACGCCCGCGCAGAGCTCGCGCTGGAGCTCGCGGTCGAGCGCGGGGAAGTCGTCCTGGACGAGCTTGGCCACTTCCCAGGTGAAGTGCCGGAGCAGTACCGCGTCGCGCTCCGGGCCCGCCTCGACGAGACCGGCCGTGAAGTCCATGATCTCCACCGCGCACCGCAGCCGCGCCAGGTGATCGGCGCGGTAGGTGATGTTGCTGGCGTCGCCCCGCTTCACCGCGTAGTAGCAGGTGTAGTCGGCCACCACGGAGATCTTGCGCGCACGCACGCAGGCCTCGATGGTGAACGGCTGGTCGCTGCCCACGGGCAGGTGCTCGGGGAAGCGCAGCTTGTGCCGTTCGACCAGGTCGCGCCGGAACAGCTTGGTGTTGGCGAGCGTCCACGGCAGCGCGGAGTCGGTGAGGCCGACGTCCGGGTTGTTCTCCTTGTAGAGAGCCTGGTGGACGTACCGGCCGTTCGTGCCGACCATCTTGCCGACGACGACATCGGAGCCGTGCTCGTCGGCACAGGCCACCATGCGCTCCAGCGCTTCCTCGCCGAGGTAGTCGTCGGAGCCGATGAAGTAGACGTAACGGCCCGTGGCGATGTCCAGCGCGCGGTTGCTGGGGGCGGCCGGACCACCGGAGTTGGCCTGGTGAAGAACCTTGACGGTGCCCGGGTACCGCTCCGCGAAGCGGTCGAGCTCGGCACCGCTCTCGTCGGTGGAGCCGTCGTCGACCGCGACGATCTCCAGCCGGTCCCGGCCGATGCTCTGCCCGATCAGGGAGTTCAGGCACTCCGTCAGATAGGGCATGGTGTTGTAGACCGCGACGACGACGCTGACGTCGGGGGTGCCACTCATGTCCGCGCCTCCACCGGTCTCGGCTCGGCCGCCGGCCGGGCCCCGCTGCCGGGCAGCAGCGCGCTGTAGACCTCGTCCAGCACGTCGGCCTGGGCCTCCCAGGTCCACTGGTCGAGGAGCCCCTGCTTGTCGTAGACGCTGCGGTAGCGCTCGGCGTCGCCCAGAACGGACTTCACCGCGCGGACGTAGTCCTCCACGTCCTCGGCCCGGAACACCTCGCCCTGGCCGGTCTGCTCGACCATGGAACCCATCGTCTTCACATCGCTGACCACCAACGGCAGCCGGGCGTGGGAGTACTCGAAGAACTTGGTGATGAGCGCGATCTCGTGGTTCGGCCAGTGGTGGATCGGGATGACCCCGAGGTCTGCTGTCGCGAGGAAACGCACCACCTGGTAGTGCGGCACGTACGGCAGGATGTGCAGCCGGTCGTCCACCCCCAGCTCCTCCGCGCGCGCCCGAAGGGCCCGCATGTACTCGGAGTCCGTGTTGAGCACGACGAACGCGGTGTGCACGTCGGAGAGTTGGGGCAGCGACTCGACCATGGTGTCGAGGCCGCGCTGCGGAGCGGCGGCACCGCTGTAGACGGTGAGGGGCACGTCGTGCCCGATGCCGCACAGCTCCCGCAGGTCCGGAACGGGCTCGGCCGCCTGCTCCGGCGAGACCTCGGCGTCGGGCGCGTTGAGGACGACGGTGGGGCGGGCCTTGAGGCCGTGCCGCTCCTGGAGCATCCCGGCAAGGGTGTCCGAGACCGTCGTCACGGCGTCGGCGTGCCGCGAGTACTCCAGCTCGTGGGCGCACTGCGCGACGTGCCAGCGCGGATGCGGGCTCCACGGCTTGATGCCGGGCAGGAACTCGTGCGCGTCCCAGACGAGCTTGACCTTCCGGCCCTTCGCACGGGCACGCAGCGTGGCACGGGCTCCGACGCCCAGCATGCGGAAGTCGTTGGCGTGGACGAGGTCGGGCTTGAGCTCGTCGATGACCTTGCCGTAGGCGAGCTCGAAGTCCCAGAGATGAGGATCGAGCCTGCGCCAGGCGCGGGTTCCCATGGTCTTCCGCCAGAAGGCGGTGGTGAACCTGTCCAGCGCGGAGTCCATGTCCTTGCGCCGCTTCTCCAGCGCCATGGTGCTGCGGTAACGCAGTTTCACCCAGGAGTACAGGAAGCGGGCCAGGAAGCGGGGCACCAGGAGCCTCAGCCGGTCGAGGGCCGAACCCTCCTGCTTGGCGAGGATCAGCCGGACGTTGAGGTCGGCACGCCGGGCCTTGAGCTTCTGGCGCCGGTACGCGGCCAGCGGACCGGGCCGGTAGGCCAGCGGGGAACGCAGCACGGCACGCCGGTACTCGTGGCGCCGACGGGACATCGGGCCGGGTACCGACAGGAGACGGACCTCGGCGTCACCGATCTGCCAGGTCTGCTCCTTCTTCCCCTTGGCCTTGCCAAGCAGTACGACGTCCCAGCCCGCTTCGGCGGCCGACCTGGCCTCCTTCTGGACGCGCGAGTCGCCGTTCACCCCGTTGTCGACGAGCATCACGATCCGCCCGCGCACGGGCCGGTCCGCCGACGTGTTGTTCTCAACTGCCATGGATGGCCAGGTCCTCCGAAAGAAGCGAAACGCTGCGGTTGTTCAGCGCCGACTCGAGCACAGCAGCCGCCACCTCCACCGTCCGCGTGCCCTGGCGCAGGGTGCAGATGTCGGCGGGCTTGCCGAGCACTGCGTCGCGGAACAGCTCGTGTTCGACGAGGAGCGGCTCGCGCTTCGGGATGGCATAACGGATCATGTCGCCCTCGGAGACGCCACGGAAGGCCTGGAGGGCCTCCCATTCCGTCGCCATGGCGGAGTTGGAGTGGAACGTCAGGTCGGCGGTGAGCGTGTCGGCGATGAAGCAGCCGCGCTCGCCGGTGACCGAGGTGAAGCGTTCCTTGAGCGGGCTCAGCCAGTTGACCAGGTGGTTGACCATCGTTCCGTCGTCGAGACGGCCGACGGCGGAGACCATGTCCTCGTGCTCGCGGCCGCTCTTGGAGACGGTGTGCGCGGCGATGGACACGTACTCGCGCCCGGTCACCCAGCCGGTGAGGTCGATGTCGTGGGTGGCGAGGTCCTTGACCACGCCGACGTCCGCGATGCGGTGCGGGAAGGGACCCTGGCGGCGGGTGACGACCTGGTAGACGTCACCGAGCTCGCCGGACTCCAGCCGGGCGCGCATCGAGCGCAGCGCCGGGTTGCACCGCTCGATGTGGCCGACACCGGCCACCAGGCCGCGCGACTCGAACGCCTCGACGAGACGGTGCGCGCCCGCCACGGTGTCGGCGACCGGCTTCTCGATCAGCGCGCAGACACCGGCCTCGGCGAGCTGCATACCGACCGGCTCGTGCAGCGCCGTGGGGCAGGCCACGACGGCGTAGTCGATGCCGAGGGCGATGAGCTGGTCGACCGTGTCGAGGACCGGCGCGCCCTGGGCCGCGCCGAACGTGTCGCCCATCGGGTCGACGACGGCGACGAAGTCGACGCCCTCCAGACCGGACAGGACGCGGGCGTGGTGACGCCCCATGGAACCGAGGCCGACGAGTCCGGCCCGCAGCTTCTTCCCCGTGCTCACAGCTTCGCCCCCAGCGCGTTCACGGCGGACACGATCCGCTCCAGGTCCCCGGCGGACAGAGCCGGGTGGACGGGCAGCGAGACGACCTCGGCGGCGGCGCGCTCCGTCTCGGGCAGGTCCCAGGTACGGCCGGCCTTCTGGTCCGGCTCCCAGTACGGCTTCAGTCGGTGGATCGGCGTCGGGTAGTACACGGCGTTGCCGATGCCGGCCTCGGTCAGGCCCGCCATGGCGGCCTCACGGTCGCCCCGGACGCGCACGGTGTACTGGTGGAAGACGTGGCGCGCGCCCTCGGCGACGCTCGGCGTGAGCACGGACGGCGCGCTGATGTGCTCCGTCAGGTACGCGGCGTTGGCGATGCGCTGCTCGGTCCAGCCGTGGAGCTTCGCGAGCTGCACCCGGCCGATGGCCGCGGAGACGTCCGTCATACGGACGTTGGCGCCGACGATCTCGTTGGCGTAGCGCTGCTCCATGCCCTGGTTGCGCAGCAGCCGCAGGGTGCGGGCGATCTCCGCGTCGGCGGCGGTGACCATGCCGCCCTCGAGGCTGTGCATGTTCTTGGTCGGGTAGAAGCTGAACGTACCCGCGCTGCCGAAGGCGCCGACGGGCGTTCCGTGCAGGGCGGCCGCGTGCGCCTGGCAGGCGTCCTCGACCACGGCGAGTCCGTGCCGCTCGGCGATCGCCATGATGCGGTCCATGGCGGCGGGGTGGCCGTAGAGGTGGACCGGCATGATCGCGGCGGTGCGCGGTGTGATGGCCGCCTCGACCGCCGCCGGGTCCAGGCAGAAGCTGTCCGCCTCGATGTCGGCGAAGACCACGTCGGCGCCGACGAGCCGCACCGCGTTGGCGGAGGCCGCGAAGGAGAACGACGGCACGATGACCTCGTCGCCCGGGCCGACGCCGAGAGCGAGCAGCGTCAGGTGCAGCGCGGAGGTGCCGGAGTTGACCGCGACGCAGTGCCGCCCGTCCACCACGTCCGAGAACTCCGCCTCGAAGGCGGCGACCTCGGGGCCCTGCACGACCCGGCCGCTGCGCAGTACGCGCACCGCGGCCTCGATCTCTTCCTCGCCGATCACAGGTCTTGCGGCGGGTATCAACTCATGGGCGTCGGTCATCGACATCCCCTCCTCATCAAGCGGCCTCTAGGGCGCACCACGTTGTGCATAGGCCGGGAAGGAACGGTGTCGAGCGTGGCACGTCCGCATCCCTGGAAACCCGCCGACGCCTCGCGACGGCGATCGTCTCCCGCAAGACCCTGCCCGTGGGGTTCCTCGCGTGATCTACGGCCCGCATGTCACCAGCGGCCGAGTCCGCGGTCAGATTACCAGCAGAAGTACAAAGCTTTTCCTCAGGGTTGCGACAGAGAAACCCGGAGTTGGGGTGCTGTGCCTCACACATTCACCTGACCCGGCCCCCAGCTGGGACGGAGGGGGCGATGGCGCACGCGGGACGACAAAGCGCGGGGCACCGGTCGACCGGTGCCCCGCGCTTTGTCCGATGATCCGGAGGTCAGTCCTCGGTCGTCGCCGAGACGGACGGCGCCGTCTGCTCGGAGGCCACGGTGGACTTCTTGACGGCCGTCTTCTTCACGGTCGCCTTCTTGGCCGTGGTCTTCTTGGCGACCGTCTTCTTGGCCGCCACGGTCTTCTTGGCAGCGGCCTTCTTCGCCGTCACCTTCTTGGCCGTCTTGCGGGCGGCCGTCTTCTTGGCGGCCGGGGACCCGGTGTCGGCCTCGGCCGGCTCGACGGCCTCGGGCTCGGCGACCGGCTCGGCGGCGGCCGACGGGACGACCGTGACGGCCGCCTCCTCGGACGCGGTGGGCGCGGTGGCCTTGCGCACGGCACGGCGGCGCGGACGGGCCGGCGCGGCGCTCTCGGCGGGGGCCTCGGCCACCGGCTCGGGCGTCGGCGCGGTCTCGGGCGCGGTCTCGGCGACGGGCGCCGGAGCCGGCTCCGTGACCGTCACCACGGCCTCCTCGGCCGTCCGGGGTGAACCGGCCGGCGCCGACACCTTCCGGGTCGCACGACGACGCGTACGGCCCGGAGGAGCGGCCTCGACCTCCGTCACGGCGGCCACGGGCGCCTGGACCGTCTCGGCCTCGGCCACCGGCTCGACGAACGGCTGCTCGGCGACGGGCGCCTCGACGACCGGGTCCTCGGCCGCGAACGGCTCGGCCTCGGCTTCCTCACGGGACCGGGCGGCGGCCCGCTCGGCCCGCTCCTCACGCCTGCTCCGGGGAGCGCGCTCCTCGGTCTTCGGCGCACCCGCCGGGGCGGACGCGCGCCGGGGGGTCCGGCGCCGCGAACGGCCACGGGTGGCCGCGGCCTCGGCCTCGGCGGCGCTGCCGTAGAACTCCTCGTCCGGCTGGAACTCGGTCTCGACCAGCGCGACGGGAGCGGCGACCTCGGCGGCCACCTCGGCCTCGGTCTCGGCCTCCGGCTCCTCGGACGACTCGTGCGTGAACTCGTGCTCGTGGTCGTGGTCGTGGACCTGCTCGGCACCGCCACGGCCGCGCTTCTTGCGCTTGCCGCCGCCACCGATGGACGTCGGCTGCTCCATGTGCACGATGACGCCGCGGCCGTTGCAGTGGACGCAGGTCTCGGAGAAGGACTCCAGCAGGCCCTGGCCGACCCGCTTGCGGGTCATCTGCACGAGGCCCAGCGAGGTCACCTCGGCCACCTGGTGCTTCGTACGGTCGCGGCCCAGGCATTCGAGCAGGCGCCGCAGCACCAGGTCGCGGTTGGACTCCAGGACCATGTCGATGAAGTCGATGACGACGATGCCGCCCAGGTCGCGCAGCCGCAGCTGGCGCACGATCTCCTCGGCCGCCTCCAGGTTGTTCCTGGTGACAGTCTCCTCGAGGTTGCCGCCCTGGCCGGTGAACTTCCCGGTGTTGACGTCGACCACGATCATGGCCTCGGTCTTGTCGATCACCAGCGAACCGCCGCTGGGCAGCCAGACCTTGCGGTCCAGCGCCTTCATCAGCTGCTCGTCGATCCGGTACGTGGCGAAGACGTCGACCTCGGAGGTCCACCTCGACAGCCGGTCGGTCAGGTCGGGCGCCACGTGCGAGACGTAGCCGTGGATGGTGTCCCACGCCTCGTCGCCGCTGACGATGACCTTGGTGAAGTCCTCGTTGAAGATGTCCCGGACGACACGGACGGTCATGTCCGGCTCGCCGTAGAGAAGGGTCGGGGCGTTGCCGCTCTTCGCCTTCTTCTGGATGTCCTCCCACTGCGCCTGCAGACGCTCGACGTCGCGGCTCAGCTCGTCCTCGCTCGCGCCCTCGGCGGCGGTGCGCACGATGACGCCCGCGTCCTCGGGGACGATCTTCTTGAGGATGGTCTTCAGACGCGCGCGCTCGGTGTCGGGCAGCTTGCGGCTGATGCCGGTCATGGAGCCCTCGGGCACGTACACGAGGTAGCGGCCCGGCAGCGAGACCTGGCTGGTCAGACGCGCGCCCTTGTGGCCGATCGGGTCCTTGGTGACCTGCACGAGGACCGACTGGCCGGACTTGAGGGCGGACTCGATGCGGCGCGGCCCGTTGGCCATGCCGAGCGCCTCGAAGTTGACCTCACCGGCGTAGAGCACCGCGTTGCGGCCCTTGCCGATGTCGATGAAGGCCGCCTCCATGGACGGCAGCACGTTCTGGACCTTGCCCAGGTAGACGTTGCCGACGTACGAGGTCGCCTGCTCCTTGTTGACGTAGTGCTCGACGAGCACGTTGTCCTCGAGGACGCCGATCTGGGTGCGCTCGCCGCTCTGGCGGACGACCATCACGCGCTCGACGGCCTCGCGGCGGGCCAGGAACTCGGCCTCCGTGATGATCGGAACACGGCGACGGCCCTGCTCACGGCCCTCACGGCGGCGCTGCTTCTTCGCCTCGAGACGGGTCGAGCCCTTGATGGACTGGACCTCGTCCGAGGGCTGCGGCTCCTCGCGCCTGCCGCGCGGCTCGCGGACCTTGACGACGGTGCGCTCGGGGTCGTTCTCGCCGGCCTCGGCCTCGCCACCGGAGTCACCGGCGCGACGACGACGGCGACGACGGCGGCGGGAGCTGCTGGAGCCGCCCGACTCCTCGCGCTCGTCGGCCTCCTCGGCATCCTCCTCGGCCTGCTCGGCGGTGTCCTCGGCGTCCTGCTCGGCCTGCTCGGCGGCGTAGTCGTCCTCGCCGGCCTCACCGTCCGACTCGGCGGACTCGCCACGGCGACGGCGACGGCCACCGCGACGGCGACGGCGACGGGAGCCCGCGGACTCCTCCTCGCCCTCGTCACCCTCGACGGCGTCCTCGGCCTCGTCGGCGTCCTCCGCGTCCTCGGCGGACTCCGTGTCCTCGTCCTCGACAGGCTCCTGCGGCTCCTCGGCCACGGTCACCGGCTCGTCCTCGACGGCCCGGCGACGGCGGCGACGGCGTCCGGCGGCCGGCTCCTGGACGGCCTCGACCGGCTCGGAGGTCTCGACGACGGACTCGGTGGCTTCCTCGGCGGCCTCGGCGGCTGCCGCGGCGGCGGCCCGCTCGGGCGTCTGGAACATCGGCTCGGTGAACACCGGCGCCTGGAACACGGCGACGGCGGGGCGGCCGGGGCGCCGCGAGGACTCCTCGGTCTCCTTCGGCGCGGGCGCCGAGAAACCGACGGCGGCCTTGCGGGTGGCGCGGCGGCGGCTGCGGCGCGGGCCGCCGTCGCCTTCCTCGGGCTGCGCGGCCTCGGCCTCGACGGCCTCCGGCCGAGCGCCCTCCTCGGACTTGTTCTCGCTGGTCACGGGCGCCTCCACACGCTCGTCGGCGGTGTCGCCCTCGGGCGCACCGGCGGGGGCGGAGACACGCCGGGTGGCGCGACGACGGGTCGTACGACGCGGGGCGGCCTCTTCGGCGGCGGGCTCGGCGACGGGCGCCTCGGCCTCCTCGGGGGCGGGGGCGGCCACCGGCTCGGCGGCGGTCGTCACGACCTCGGCCGGCTCGGCCGCGGCGGGCGCGCCGGTGGGCGCGGAGACACGGCGGGTGGCGCGACGGCGGGTACGGCCGGCGGGGGCGGTCTCCTCGACCGCGGCCGGGGCCTCCCCGACGGGCGCGTCCTCGGGCTCCACGACCGCGGCGGCGGGCACCACGGTCTCGGCGGTCTCGGCCGCCGCGGGCGCACCGGCGGGGGCGGAGACACGGCGGGTGGCACGGCGACGGGTACGGCGCGGTGCGGCGTCGTCGGTCTCGGTGGTGAGGGCGGCCTCGGCCGGAGCCTCCTCCGTCTCCTCGACCGCGGTGACCGCGGCCGTCTCGACAGCCTCGTCGGCCTCGTCCGTCTCCTCGACCTCGTCGTTCACAGAGGCTTCGGAGGTCGCGGAACGCGCGGAGGCTTCGTCCGCCATGAGGTCGGCGGACGCCACGGCCGGTATGGCCGGCGCGGTGGTCTCGGCCACGGCCTCGGAGGCGGCGGCCGGCGGACCGGCGGGGCGCGACGCCGCACGGCGGCGGCGCCGCGGCGGCAGGGTGTCGCTGGGTGTGTTGTTGTCGGAACCCTCGGTGGGTTCGGTCGGCTCGAGCATGCGGGTGGATCTCCCGTCAGGCTCCCGGGCGCCGCGCCTGGTCCGGCAGTGCCGGTGACGTCCGCGGCTCGCGCGATGCGCGGTGCCGCCGTCCGGGGCGCGGGCGCCGCACGGGAGCTCTCTGTGTCCTGTCTCGCCGGTTCCGTACGCCATGTGTGCGTACGGCCTGGCGAAAGTCTTCTGGTCGGTGCGCTGCCCGACCCAGGTGGCTCCCGGATACGAGGGCGGCGTTACGACATCTGTCCTTACGCGGGACCTTCCTTACGCCGACGCCTTCGCGGCGGCAGTTTCGGCGGCCCCTGTGCGATCGGCTGGGGCGGCTGCGACTGCCTCGCGGTCGGGCGCGAGCGGGTCGGTCACCGTGCCGGTCTCTTCATCGAACAGCCCCTGCGCCAGCCTGGTCACCGCAGCGGCGACCGGCGGCGCCAGGTCGGCCACGGCGCGAAGACCGGACAGGACGTCGTCGGGTCGAACGGCAGGCGTCACGTGCCGAACAACCAGCCGCAGTATCGCACAGGGCTGGTCCGTCGGCCTATCAGCCTGTGGACTCTGCGTCTCAGGGGCTGTCTCAAGGCTTGCCACGGCACCGCGGGCGTCGAACGTCCGCATGCCGTTCTTGGCCTTGCGGCTGACCTCGACGGTGTCGGCCGCGTTGAAGGCCTCCACCGCGCGCTCCGCGACCGCCGGGTCCACGCCGTCGAGGCGCAGTTCCCAGATGGAAGCGGTGAGCCGCTCGGCGAGACCCGAGACGCGAGCCTCGACCGCCTCGATGATGTCGAGGCCCTGGGGCATCGACTCGTCGAGGAGCTCTCTCAGCTTCTCGGGGTCGCGCCTGTCGGTGAGCGCGATCTCCAGGTATTCCGCCTCGCTGCCGGTGCCGGTGGGTGCGGCATTGGCGTACGACACCTTCGGATGCGGCGTGAACCCCGCCGAGTACGCCATGGGTACGGCGGCACGGCGCAGGGCACGCTCGAAGGCGCGCTGGAAGTCACGGTGGCTGGTGAACCGGAGGCGGCCGCGCTTGGTGTAGCGCAGTCGGATGCGCTGCACCGCGGGTGCGGGCGGCGGGCCTTCGGGCTGTCGCTTGCCCAGTGTCGCTCAGTCCTTCATGAGTGCGGTCGTACTGCTACCTAGAGTACGTGTCTCACCGCCCGCTGGTTCCCGCCGGGCGACCGGCCGTGGCTCCGGGGGCGCCCCGAAGAGCATCCGCCGGAAGTCGGCGCGGGCCTGCCGGGCGCTGTCCCGGGCGGCGTCCAGCGCCTGCCGGGTCGCCCGCCGGACGCCGCGCGCCATCTCGGCCGCGGGCTTCAGCACCAGGTCGCGCACGACGTGCCCGGCCGGCGTGAGCACGGTCCGGTAGGCCCAGCGCGCCGGTTCCACGACGGTCCACCGGAAGAGGCGCGCGAGGAAACGTCCGACGGCGAGCGAGATGTGGCCGGCGACCCGCCACGCGTGCCCGAGGGCCTCGCCGATCTCCCGGGCGACGACGGCGAGGACGCGCCCGACCGGGACCAGGATCCAGCGCCACACCGCGAGCGCGGGCAGCACCAGCAGGACGCGCGCCGTCCAGTGGAGCGCGCCCCCGATACCCACGAAGACCGTCCGTACGGTCCACGCCATCCCTCCGGCCAGCAGGGCGATCACCCGGCCGACGGGCGTGAGGACCCGGGCGTGGAGCCACAGGGCCGGTACGACGAGGAGGTACCGTGCCAGCCAGGCCACGGCGGTGTACGCCCCGACCCCGACGGCCGCGAGGACCGGCCCGACAGCCTTCAGGAGCCGGCCGACGCATCGTCCGGCAGGCGTGAGCAGCCGTACGTAGACCCGGTCGAGCACGGTCACGACACCGGCGGCGATCCAGGTGACCACGGCCGCGACACCCGCGAACAGCAGGGCGAACCCGGCGCCGGTCCCCCGGGCCGCCCAGGCGACGGCGTGACCGAGCGGGGTCAGGACCGTGCGGTACAGCCACACGGCGGGCACGACGAGCAGCACCTGCCCGAGCCGGGCCAGCGCTCCGCCGACCGGCAGGACGACGTAGCGCCACAGCGCCACCCAGGGCCAGAGGAACAGCGCCCGCGCCACCCAGCCGAGCGCCCTCCCGAGCGCTCGCCCCAGTGGCCGCAGCAGGGTGTCCCGAAGAAGCCTTCCGCCGACGACGAGCGCGTCCCACGCCATCCGTACCGGCACGACGAGGACGAGCACCACGATCCGCACCGGAACGCGGATCGCCACGGCAAGACATCCCGCGGGCTGTGTGGCGGGCCGGCCGGCGGACGGCTTTTCCAGATCCATACCCGCGTAGACGCAGCGGCCGCCGCGATGGATGCGACACATCGGCACATCGGCACCCCGATGTGCCGACCGCCCGTCACCTCCGCGGATCCCACCGCCTCACCTCTTGGCTGGCCTGCCCGCGCGGGACGCCTTCGGCCTGCCGGGGACGGAGGCCGGGGCCGGGACGGTGGAGAGGCGCTGGACCGAGAACTCGCGGTTGATGCCGGTCTGGCGCCGGATGGCCTCGGGCAGGTCGGGCAGGGCCAGCAGCCGGTCGCAGGCCTGGACCGAGCCGGCGTGGTCGCCCACCCAGTACGCGGTGATCGAGTACTCGAAGAGCAGACCCCAGCGGTACACCCAGCCCCTGGTGAAGAGCAGGTCGTCGGGTTCGGGCCGGTCGAGGGCGGCGCCGAGCAGGGCGTGTGCCGTGTGGTGACGGCCCTGGACCCGCAGCCGGGAGGCCAGTTCGTAGCAGGCTTCGAGCCGTTGCGGACGCGCCTCCCAGGCACGGGAGAAGGCGTCCATCGCCCCCGGCCAGTCCCCGGCCCTGTCGGCCTTGAGGAGACCGGCCTCCAGCAGCGAGCAGTAGACCTCCTCCGGCCAGCCGCCCATCGCCGCGCGCCGTTCGTACAGCGCGATCGCCTCCTCGGCGTGCCCGAGGTCGCGTTCGGTGTTGGCGAGGTAGAAGACCGTGCGGGTGTTGGCGGGGTCGCGCTCCAGCTCGCCCCGCAGCAGGCGGGCGTCGCGTTCGAACTTGTCGGCGCGGCAGCCGCCGTCGGCGTGGTCCTCGATCACCAGCGCGTCCAGGTTCGCCTGGACGTCGGGCTCGTCGGTGCACGGGTACTCGTGGGTGACGCCCTCGTAGCGCCATGTCCTGTCGCCGCGCATCAGGTGCTTGAAGCGGTGCTGGGTGCCCGGAGTGTCGTAGCGCAGCATGTACGAGGTCGCCGTCAGCCGGGGCAGCGGGGCGTCCTGGCGCAGGACGTGGTCCGCGTCGATGGTGAGGAGGAAGTCGGCCTTGCCGCGGGCGTACTGGATGTTCCGGGTGCGGTTGTGGCCGAAGTCGACCCAGGCGTCCTCGCGGAGTTCGCCCGGGATGCCGGCGAGTGCCGTGCGGATCAGGTCCTGGGTGCCGTCCGTCGAGCCGGTGTCGGAGATCACCCATGTGTCGATCAGGTGGCGGACCGAGCCGAGGCAGCGTTCGATGACCCGCGACTCGTTCTTGACGATCATGCAGAGGCAGATGGTCTGCGGCTTCACGGCGGCCAATGTGGCACAGGCCGGGCGCCCGGGATCGCAGGGCGCGGGTCCCGGAGCCGAACAGCGCCCGATTGGCCGAAAGCACCTCCAACTTCGTACCAATAGCAGGTAATTGCCCCATCAGGGCACCCGTAATTGCGCTGATTCGATGATCCATGGGCGCGTCGACGGAGCGTGATGATCCGTTCTTCATCGGCGGGTCAAGCTCGCGATCGGTTCCAGGGAATTCCCCGCCACCATCGCCACGGCGCGTACCGGGCCCTCCCGGGCAAGACCTCCGGCGGCAAGGACGCATGCAAGGGCCCGACAGGTCCGGCGCACCCGACCGGAGCCACCGGGCTCCAGGGCGACCCTGGAGTCACCGGCCCCACGGCCCCACAGGCCCCACGGCCCCGACCGGAACCCCTCGGACACCCCTCGTCGGACTCGGTGCTTCAGCCCGAAGAACACCGAGCCGAACAGCACCCGATTGGCCGCAGTAAGTCCAACTTCGAACCAATGGCGGGCAATTGCACCACCAGGCCGCCTCCAATTAGTCTGATTTGATGATGTATAGGGCGCGTTTCGGCGGAATGCGCCTGTCCGACCGGCGTCGGCGGGTCAAGCTCGCGATCGGCTTCGGGGAATTCCCCACCGATCGATCCAAGGAGCACCCCCGCATGAATCCTGAGTCCAGGACCGCCCGCTTGCTGGGCCCACCGGGCCGCGGCCGGTTCAAAAGGGCTGGCGTGGTCGCCTCGCTGGCGCTGGTGACGGCGTCGGGAGTGGTCGGCCCCGCGACCCCGGCGACCCGAAGCGTGTCCGATCGCACGACATCGGCGGCGGGCGGTGCCGACCGGTGCAGGCCGCGCCACCACGAGGTCCAGGCCCTCCCGGGCGAGTCCGCCGACAGCAGGGGGTGCAGAGGACCGCGGGGTCCGCGGGGCGCCACCGGCGCGACCGGGCCCATCGGGCCTCAGGGAGAGACCGGCGCCATCGGAGCCACCGGCCCGCAGGGGGAAACCGGCGCGACGGGCCCGACGGGACCCTGTGTCGCCCTCGACGCCGATCAGGCCTCGGAGGATTTCGAGATCCGTGTCGCGCTCAGCGGCGGAAGGACGTACGCGGGCATCCGTGACCAGCGGACCGGCGAGAAGCAGGACTTCCTGTGGACCGACCTCACCGGCCGTCCCGACTATCCCGCGGGCGGCACGGCCGGCCTGCCCTGCGACGTGTCCGTCAACGCGCACAACCGGAACACCACGGTGAAGCGTGTCAAGTTCGACGTCATGACCACCACGGGCCAGATCTGGGAAGCCGCCTGCGTCGCGTTCACCACCACCCACCCCGCGACCCTGAACTGTGCCGACCGTACGGGCCATCCCAAGCCCTGGATCCTGGTCGCCCGGCAGCCGACGCCCGACGCCCTCAACGGCGGCGTATGACCATCGGCTCGCCGCCACCGGCTTCCCGTGCGGCCCGTACACCCCGTATCTGAACCGGCCGGACGACCGCCAGGCGAAAGGGGTGTCCGACGGGTCGGCACCCGACCCCTAGGACACCCCGCGCGACGGACGGCGGTCGGGACAGCCGCGCCCGGTCAGTCCTCGGTCCAGTCCCCCACGTAGAACAGCTCCAGTTGGCCGTACGGTTCGTCGATGTTCGACAGTTCCTCGGCCAGGCTGTGCAGCACCGTCACGGACCGCACGAAACCGTGCACGTCCGCGCGCAGGAACGAGTGGGCCGCCGTGAACACCATGGCGATGAGCCACGGACGGTCCTCACCGCGCTGCTGAAGGAGGTCGCGGAGCGCGTCCCAGTTGTCGGCGTACTCCTGCGGCCTGACCAACGCCCGGCCCAGCGCGGCCTTGAGCTGCCGCTCCTCACGAACCGTCGCCAGGTCGATCTCCAGTACGGAGAAGCCCGACCGTTCCAGTTCCTCCACCAGGAGGCCGTGCCGTTCCTCACCCACGAAATAGGGGTCGAGCGGCAGCCAGGGCAGCCGTTCCTCGACGTCCACCCAAGCGTCAAGCATCTCGTCCTCGGTACTCACCAAGTCCCCCGCACGCAGTCTTGTGATGATCGCCGGATGAGTACACCACACGCGGCTTGATCGCGATCCGGCTGTCCGCCCACGAACAGGGAACGGCCGGGGGCCGAGCGCACTGTCCGGCACGACGAAGCCGCCCACCAGGATCTTTCGTGGTGGACGGCTTGTGTCCGGGTGTTCAGAGATCGGAGTCGGCGGCGGCGACGTGACGTCCTGGGCCGCTGGACGACACCGGCCGGGGCCGGCGACGGGATTCGAACCCGCGTTGTTCTCTGTACAAGGAGAAGTAGCCGCAGCCTGCGCACCTGAACGACGCCCACACTAACGGCGGTCGGCGCGTCGAGCATCCGACTTACCGTACGTCCGGACCGAGTTGAGCCCGCCGGAACGGCGGGAACGCGGGCGCACACGACCGCGTCCTCGGCCGCCGGGTTCGGTCCGCGTCATCATCAGCGGGCCTTCCCAACAGGTTCTAGGCAGTGGTGCCGCCCGCGTAGTCGCTGTTGAAGGTGGTCTCGACGGTGGTGGCGACGGACTGGGCCACGCCGGTGCCCGTGAGGATGAGGCCCAGTTCCCGATTGTTGCTCAGCGAGTTGCTGCTGATGTTCATGGAACCCGCCTCCACCTCCTGGGTGGACAGGCCGTAGTCGGCGACCATCGCCTTTGCGTGGATGTAGAACCCGTTGGGGTCGGAGTATCCGACGACGGTGCCGCCGGCGGCCTTGATCGCGGACACCTGGGTGGAGTAGCTGGACGGGCTCTCCAGGACCACCCGTACGGCGACGCCCGCCTTCGCCCTGGCCACGATGGCGTTGACCACCGTGCTGTCGCTGAACTCCAGTTCCTCGACGTCGAGCGTCTTGGTGGCACTGTTGATCACGGACACCAGGCGGCCGCGGGAGTCGGTGGGCGACCAGAGCAGATGATCGCCGTCGGTCGGGGTGATCGCGGTGCCGGCGTAGTCCGCGTTGAAGACCTTCTCGATCGCGGCGACGTCGCGGCTGTCGTCGTCGAAGACGCCGTAGTCACGCCCGGTCGGGTAGTACTGGGAGGTGAGGTTGCCGGTGAGGATCAGCGACTTCGTGCCGTCCACCGTGACGGTCTTCTGGTGGGTGTAGACGAAGGTGGACGACGACCAGGCCACTCCCGCGCCCGCGCTCGTCAGGGAGTTGTACGCCGACTGGTTGGCGGACTTGTGCGCGCTGTCCAGGATCACCCGCACCGTGACGCCCTTGTTCTCCAGGGCTATGAGGTCGTTGACGGCCGTGGTGTCCTCAAGCTCGTACATGGTCATGTCGAGCGACGTGGTGGCCGAGTTGATGAAGCCGTAGATCGTGGGCTGGCTGCTGCTCTGCGAGAAGGCGAACGCCGTGTAGCTCGCGGCGTTGGCGGGGATGGCAGTGGCGAGCACGGCGGCGCCCGCTGCCAGCGTGACACCGGCGCGGCCGAAGACCTTCCACAACATGCGTGACTCCTAGTCGAGTTGACGCCCACCCGGGGGGATGGTGGGCGTGTGCATGACACCACGCGCGTAGACTGCCGAGGAAGAGAAGATGAGTGAACGCGCAGTTACCGGTCCGCCGTACGGTCGGACAAAGAGGACTCCGCGCAGATGGAAAGCGGTTCATGCGATCCCCGCGCGATCGCAAAATCTTCGTAGCGAGCCCTGAGAGGTACGCGAGCCGCCCCCGGAAGGGCCCGGCCTCAGCGCCGCGACACGGGCGCGGTACGGCAGGAACCCTCCACCACCGCGCCCCCGAGCGGTTCGCGTCCACCAGGGTGACGAACACGCGTCCCACCCCGGTCACCCCTGGCCGCCGGCACCGCCAGGTCCTCGACGACCTCCTCCGGTCCGGTGTCCAGCGGCGCGGTCTCCTCCACCGCCGCCACGCGCAACGGATCCGACGGCGCGGCGGGAAGGCCGTCTGCCCTCAGTCCCCCGGCGAAGTCGACCCCGCCCGCCACGCGTCCGTCCTGTCCTGAACCTGATCCGGCCCCAAGACAGCCAGATCGACTTCCTGCAGGTCAGTGTCGCAATCGGGAGGAGAAAAGCACCCGCGGTCAGTCCCGAGAACGACACGCGCGGACAGCCCGGGCGGCGAGTCGCAGCCGTCGACGGCGGGACAGGATTCACCTCGCCCGGCTGAAAAGCTCCGATCGGGGCACTCGCTCTGTGCGGCACCAATGGGTACCGCTCCCCGAAGGAAAGAGAAACCCGTGTACATAGGCCTGGGTACCGTCGTCCTCATCATCGTCGTCGTCGCTGTCGTCATGATGCTGCGCCGCCGCTGACACACGCCCCCGCCCGCAGGTCACCTGTGAGACCTCCTGGACGGGCGGCGCGCCCGCCATTGCCTGCTGCCCCGGGAGACGGTCCCTGAGGCGCCTCCAGGGCCCGGCAGCGCAGTGCGGGACGAGGCCGGCCGGCGGCGCGCGAAGGCGAGAACACGAAGCGCCTTCCGCAGCCGCCGCGGCGGCGACCCCATCCTCGCTCGCCCCCCGGCAGAGCGCCCATCGGGCAGAGCGTCGCTCACCGATCGAATGCCCCGTCCACGTCTGTGGCTGTGACCGCTCGGTGCCGACGTGGTGTTCCTGACCGTCAGAGTCAGAGGCGGCAGCTTCTTGCCGGTGGGGCCGATCTGAACGCTGTGTGTCGACGGACGGGCCACTCCACCAGCAGCCGAAGAAGTGAAGGACCGGGTCTCTGACCTGTGACTGCGGACTTGATCAACGCTGCGACCGCGACCCTGCCGAGACCCACCGATGAGTTCCGCCGACTGCGCCGGTCTACCAGGACGTACGCCACCGAGCTGCCGACTGGAGACCCACCATGACCCATCCCGCACACGCCGGCCGCATGCTGTTCGTGAACATGCCCGTAGCGGACCTCGAGCGCAGCAAGGCGTTCTTCGCTGAGCTCGGGTTCAGCTTCAACCCGAAGTTCACCGACGAGAGCGCCGCCTGCATGCTGGTCGGCGAGCACGCTTTCGTCATGCTGCTCAGCCGCGAGAAGTTCGCGGAGTTCTCGAAGCTGCCGATGGCCGATCCCACCACGCACACGCTGGCGCTGTACTGCTTCAGCGTGTCGTCCCGCGACGAGGTCGACGCGGTCAGCGCCACCGCGCTCGCGGCCGGCGGCACCGAGGCGGACGGCGCCGAGGACTACGGCTTCATGTACTCACGCAGCTTCTTCGACCTCGACGGCCACGGCTGGCAGGTCATGTGGATGGACCCGGCGGCGGCGGAGCAGGGCCCCGAAGCGTTCGCGGCCTCCATGCCGGACGCCAACACCCCGGCCTGACCCACCGCGTCCCGCACGTGCGCCGCCGTGCGGCCGAGCGCCCCTCCCGGACAGGGTGGAAGACGCCGGCGGCGCCGGGCGAGGGGACGAAACGACGACCACAGCCACCACCTCCCCCTCGCTCACCCCGCCGGCGTCTCAGCCCGTTCGCGTACCGTCGGCGCCGCACTTCCTGTTGCATCGGTTGAGCCGGCACTGCTGAGCCGGGATCAGGCATCACCCGCCTGTGGGGCGCTGAGTGTGTAGGTGGTTCCGACGCTGGTCTGCACCCATGCGTCCGGGAGGGCTGCGGCGAGGGTGTGCTGGGCGCGCCAGCCGGTGCAGTGACCCGGGACGATCAGCTCGGGTGCGAGTTCGGTGAGCGCGGCCACTGTCGGGCCGATGACCGGTTCGAAGGCGGGGCCGGTCAGGTGGAAGCCGCCGATGAGGGCCAGCAGTTCGCTGATGCCGGTCAGCCTCATGGCGTGCCGGATGATGTTGACCACTCCGGCGTGGCCGCACCCGGTGATGACGACAAGTCCCCGGCCGCGCACGTTGATGACGAGTGCCTGATCGTCGATGACGGTGGGGTCGTGTCGCCAGCCGTTCCCGTCCCAGGCCTGGTGTGCCTGCGGCATGCCGTGCTCGAACTCGGTGACGCGGTCCACCTCGCCGGTGATCAGAATGCCGCCTGCCAGCAGCGACGGCTGCCGCCGCTCGATCACCTCGAACCCTTCGCGTTCCAGGGCACCCCGTGACAGCGTGGGCATCTCCAGACCCTGGCCGGCGGGTAGTTCCAGGCGGCGGCGGGTCCAGACCGCGGGGTGGACCGTCAGCGGCAGGCCGGAGCGCCCGCGCAGCCGGGCCAGGCCGTCGAAGCCGCCCGCGTGGTCGAAGTGTCCATGGCTGAGTACGACGCCCTGCAGGCTGCCGGCATCGATGCCAAGACGCTCGGCGTTCACCGCCAGCCCGTCCGGCGACGCGCCGGTATCGAACAGCAGCGTGCTGCTCACGTTCCCACTTCGGACGGTGACCAGGGCGGAGAAGCCATGCTCGGCACGCAGCCCCGCGAGGGCCTCGCCGCCGGCGAACTGTCGCGCGGCGGTCCGCCCGGCACCCATCGACGCCCGGGTGACGCCTTCGGCAGAGGCCAGCAGGGCGTCGAAGGTGTTGTCGACCATCGTCGTGACCCTGACCTCGTCGACCTCGGGCAGCGTCACCGGGTCAACAGCCGGTCCCTCCGCGACGCGAGGCGCCGACCACGCCGCCGCGGCCCCCGAGTGCCCGTGATCGTCGCACATGCTAGAAAGCGCCTCCCCGCCGATACGACCGGCCGGGGAAGCAGATCCCGGTACAAGCCGCAGGCCCACGGCGGTCGCGCCGGCCGCAGGCGCCGCGCGGTGTCATGCTTCCACTCGCGCGGGCGGGACGACGACGTCGATGAGCCCGGTGGCCACGTAGTACACGAGCCCTGAGACGAAGACTCCGGCCGGAAGCTTCCGCTTGAGGATTTCGACGTCGACGCGGACGGCGGAGACCGGATCGGTGACCGCCTTGGCGTCCAGGTCCCCGGCCGGAACTTCGAAGTAATCGGCCAGCAGCTCGGGGTACGCGGCCAGGTCCGTGATCCCGCAGTCGGTGTGGTGCAGGACCGCATAGTGGACGTCACCCGGGCGAGGGCCGCCCGTGCGGGCCTGGACGACATTCGCCAGCATCTCCAGCGTCCGGAGTGTCTCCGGCGTCACCCGCCCTCCGACGTTGCGGATCACCGCTGCCTCGCCGAGCTTGAGCCCGAGCACGTCGGACGGGTCGACACGAGGGTCGACGCATCCGATGACCGTCAGGCTGCCACTGGGCATGAGCTTCAGGTCGGCGAATGATCCGCCGTCGGCGAACCCGGCGTTCCGCTTGGCTAGTTCGTCCGTGTCGATCACTGTGACGGTAACCCCTTGCCGCTCTGAGCCTGGACCCCGATGACGCCGACGGCGACCTCCGATTGCCGTCAATCCTGGCCCGCCGCCGCCTCCCGTGCCACTCGACTTTGCGGCACATCGTGGTCACGCAGGTCAACGCCTTCCGTGATCCGCCAGGCGAATCGGCGTCGAGGACGATTCAGCCGGCGAGCCCCCTTCCCGGTCAGGAAAGGGGACTCGCGGCCACACCGTCACGTACAGCCCGATACGGACCTCGGACCCGCTCCACCTCGGAAACGATGTGCGCCGAAGCCTCAGGTCCCGGCAGCGGCGTCCGAGAGGGTACCGACGACTCCGGCGGGCGAGGGACGGAAACGCCGGCCGCAGCCGGCGCAGCGGTCACCTCGTCCTCGCCCCCCGCCGAACGCCTCGATCACCCGATCGAGTGCCCCGCTCACGTCAGTGAGAGTGACCGCTCGGCCGCGGCCTTTACCGTGCGGACGACCTCACACCCGCTCTCGGGCAGTGCCCGCCGGATACTCAACACGGCATACCGGAAGTGGCTGAGATGAGCGAGGCTAGCGAGCCCCCCATGGTGTGCACGACCGCTCGTGAAGACTGTGCGGAGCAGCCTTTCCATGCCCCGCGCGAGACACCGGATCGGAGTCCATGACCGACACTCCCGACCCCCGGGTGGCCCCGCCGCGTCAGATGTGGCCGTTGTACGCGGCCGGATTCACGACCGCGTTCGGCGCCCACGGCATCGCCGCGAACCTCGGCGGCCACGGGAGCGGCGCGGTCACCTCGCTGATGGTGCTCGGCGGTCTGCTCGCCCTGTACGACGGCGCCGAAGTGCTGCTCAAACCGGTCTTCGGCACGCTCGCGGACCGTGTCGGGGCGCGCCCGGTCCTGCTCGGCGGGCTCGTCGCGTTCGCCGCCGCCTCCGCCGTGTACGCGCTGGCGGACAGCCCCGGATTGCTGTGGGCGGCGCGCCTCGGTCAGGGCGCCGCCGCGTCCGCCTTCTCGCCCTCGGCCTCCGCGCTGGTCTCCCGGCTCAACCCTGCGGCGAAGCAAGGCAGGGCTTTCGGCAGTTACGGCTTCTACAAGTCCGTCGGCTACACCCTCGGCCCGCTGCTGGGCGGAGTGCTCGTGTGGGCCGACGGGCTACGGCTGTTGTTCACGGTCCTGGCGGTACTGGGCGCGGTGGTCGCCGTGTGGGCGGCGCTCGCCGTTCCGGTGGTGCCGCCGCTGCCGAAGGCCCGGCAGACCGTGTTCGACCTTGCCAGGCGACTGACACACCCGGATTTCCTGCGTCCGACCGCTGCGTTGGCCGCCGCGACCGCCGCGCTCTCCGTCGGTGTGGGCTTCCTGCCCGTCTCGGGCCGGGCGGCCGGTCTGGGCACGGTCGCGACCGGCGCGGCCGTGTCGGTGCTCGCGGCCTGTGCCGCCGTCGTCCAGCCCCGGGCCGGACGCGCACTGGACGCCGGGCGCCTCACCGCGCGCGGCGGCATCTTGGCCGGGTTGCTGCTCGCCGCCGCGGGTTTGGGCTGCGCGACCCTGCCGGGCGTGCCGGGGGTGCTGTCCGGCGCGGCCCTGATCGGCACCGGAACCGGCCTGATCACCCCCCTCGGCTTCGCTGCTCTGGCCGCCTCGACTCCCGCCGAGCGGCTCGGCCAGACCATGGGTGCCGCCGAGCTCGGCCGCGAACTCGGCGACGCGGGCGGCCCGTTGCTCGTCGCGGCCGTCGCCACGCTCACGACCCTCGACCACGGTTACGCGACTCTGGCCGTGGTCCTCGCTCTCGCACCCACGGCCGCTCTCGTACGCCGAGCCGCCGGGCTGCGTACCCCCCGCTGACCGGCTCAGCAGGGCACGTCGAGCGTGACGGCTGCTCCCGTGGCTCCCGTGGCTCGCGGTGGGACGTTCTCGGCGCGGGCCGTTCCGCCGTGTGAGGCCGCGACCGCCGCCACGAGCGCCAGGCCGAGGCCGGCACCGGGCGTGGTGCGGCTCGCCTCGGCCCGGCTGAAGCGGTCGAAGGCGTGCGGCAGGAAGTCCGGCGGGAAGCCAGGTCCTTCGTCGCGGACCGACAGGGACAGCCCGCCGTCGTATGTCTCGGCGCGCACCACGATCGCGCCGCGGCCGTGGCGCAGGGCGTTGTCGAGGAGGGTGCCCATGGCCGGTTCCAGCCAGCGGGGGTCGACCCGCACGGTGGCGTGGTCGTACGTGACGGTCAGGGCGCGGCCGTCGCGTTCCGCGGCCGTCCGGTACTGCGCGCAGGTGCCGTCGAGGAGACGGTCGAGAGAGATCGGGACGCGTTGGATGCGTTCCCCGCTGCCGAGTTGCTCGAGGTCGAGGAGGGCATTGGCGAGGGTGACCAGACGGCGCGCCTCGGCGTCGACGGCGTGCAGGGTCTCGGTCAGCTCCTCGGCGGTACGCGGCCGGTGCAGGGCGACGTCGAGTTCGGCGCGCATCAGAGTGAGCGGGGTGCGCAGCTCATGGCTGGCGTCCGCGATGAACTGGTGTTCGCGGGCGGCCGAGGCGGCCAGTCGGTCGAGCATCCGGTTGAGGGTGTGCCCGAGCCGGGTGATCTCGTCGTCGCGGTCGGTCGGCACTTCCAGCCGCAGTCCCGGTGCCGCGTCGGCGCCGTCGGCGAGGGCCGCGGCACCCACCCGGTAACGCTCGACCGGGCGCAGGGCGGCGCGGGCGGTGCGGTAGCCGACGTACGAGGCTGCCAGCAGCGTCAGCCCCGAAGCGAGGGCGAGCTGGGCGAGGAGCTCGCGCAGCGCTTCGTCGCGGTGGCCTCGTTGGACGGCCGCGATGACGATGCGCGGCTGTCCGCCGGCGGTGACGCGCTGCGCGCGCAGGCGCAGAGTGCCGTCGGTGATGGGCAGCAGGGCGCCTATGTCGCGCCGGACGACGGCTCCGTGCGCGGCGGCGGCCCGTTCGGTCGGCGTGAGCAGTCGCTGATCGCGGACGACGGAGCTGGAGCGCAGCACACGGCCGTCCGTGTCGAGGACCTGGCTCAGACTTCCGTTCGGGCCGGCCGGCAGCTCCTGACCGTCGCGGACGGCCCGGTCGAGGGTCTGCTGATAGGCGGCGAGATCCTCGTCGAGTTGACTGTCCAGCGCCGTTTCGACGCGCCAGTAGACCAGGCCCGCGGCGCCCGTGAGGACAAGTGTCATGGCGAGTGCGACGGCGAGCACCAGACGGCCGACGACGGGCAGCCGCTGGAACCGGGTGAGGAGCGGTCCGGGCGGCCGTGTCACGGGGTGGTCTCCAGGCGGTAGCCCCGGCCGCGGAGTGTGGTGATCGTGGCACGGTCGAAGGCACGATCGACCTTGGCCCGGACCTTGGAGACATGGACGTCGATGGCGTTGCTGCGCAGATCGGTCTCGCCGTCCCAGACCTCGTCGAGGAGTTGGAGCCGCGAGACGACCCGGCCGGCGTTCTCCATCAGCACCCGCAGGACGTCGAACTCCCGGCGTGACAGGTCGAGCTCGCAATCACCGCGCCAGGCCCGCTGCTGCTCGGGGTCGAGGACGAGATCGCCGGCCTGGAGGCGACCGGCCGGATCGGGGCGGCGCCGCGATATCGCGCGCAGCCGGGCCAGCAGCTCCTCCATCGCGAACGGCTTGACCACGTAGTCGTCGGCGCCCGCGTCGAGTCCGGCGACCCGCTCGCTCACGTCACCGCGGGCGGTGAGCAGGATCACGGGGACGTCGATCCCCTCACCTCGCAGGGAGCGGCACACCTCGACGCCGTCGACACCGGGGAGCATGACGTCCAGGACCACCGCGTCGAGCCGGGGGTCGCGCGCGGCGGCGAGGCCGGAGGGGCCGTCGTAGCGGCCCTCTGCGGTGTGGCCGGATTCGCTGAGGTAGCGGACGACCAGATCGGTGAGGCGGGTCTCGTCGTCGACGACCAGGCAGTGCATGCGGGTCAGGCTAACCGGGAGCGGGACCATCCCTTACCCGGCCCGGGACTTCCCAGCACCGGAAGCGAGATCACCCCACGGGGAGCGCGAGGCCGGCCCTGCCGGGCGCCAGGAGCCGGGTGCTCGGAAGCCTTCATGGTCTGTTCATGCGTCGTCCCTAGCGTTCCTCGCGTCGCGGTGCTCCGCGGACCGAAACGGGTCCGCCGCTTGACGCACCGCGCGGAAGGAACCGCCATGCACGCGCCGCACACGGTGGCATCGCTGCTCGCCGCCAAGGGGATCACGAGCCACATCGCCCCCATGGACCTGATCACGCGAGGCGCCCTCGACGTCATAGCCCTGCTGATCCTGGTCGGCTGGCTCTACCGGCGCCGCCGCAGCGCGCAGGAGATGCCGCTCGTCCTGACCGCCCTGAACATCGGCCTGTTCGCCGCGATGAGCGCGATCAGCGCGGGCAAGTTCCCGACCGGGGTCGGCTTCGGCCTGTTCGGCATCCTCTCCCTCGTCCGGCTGCGCAGCGCGGCGTTCACCCTCCGGGATGTCGCCTACACCTTCGCCGCTCTGGTCATCGCGCTGTGCAACGGGCTGCCGCAGCGCGCGAGCTGGCTCGCCATCGCGCTGGACATCGTCGTGCTGGTGGCGGTTCTGCTGGTCGACGACCCGCGGACGTACAACCCGACCCGCGTCGTCAAACTCACCCTCGACCGGACCTACGCCGACCAGGCCGACATCCTGTGGGACGTCGCGGCACGCTTCGGCCGGGTGCCCCTCGCGGTGGAGGTCGACGAGGTGGACTACGTGCGCGAGACGACACGGGTCGCGGCCCGCTTCCCCGTGGACCCGGGGCAGCCCGCACAGGCCACCGAGATCTCCGCGCTCACGGAACCCGACGTACCGGTGGCCCAGGAAGCCGGGAGCATCCAGTGACCCCAGCGGCTTCCTTCGCCGGCGCGCTCGGGCTTTTCGCGCCGCGCGGAGCGACACTCGCCGAGGTCGACGCGGCCGCGGCCCTGCAACACCGCACCGACCGCAAGTACCTGGTCCCCCTCGGCCTCGCCCGCCGCCTGGTCGAGCGGTTGGCCGACGGTCACCGGGTCCTGGACCTCGACGGCCGCCGTACGACCAGCTACCACAGCACCTATTTCGACACCCCTCAGCTCGGCGCGTGGCGCGCCCATGTCCAGGGGCGCCGCCGCCGCTGGAAGGTGCGTACCCGTCTGTACGCGGAGGACGGGCTGTGCCGGGTGGAGGTCAAGACCAAGGACGGCCGCGGCGCGACGGTCAAACACGCGCTCCGTGCCCCGGCAGCGGAGTACGGCCGGCTGAGTGTCCAGGCAGCGGGGTTCCTGGACGAGGTGCTCGCCGGATCATCGATCCCCGTCCGCGCCGCCGACCTCGTCGCCACCACGGAGATCCGCTACGTCCGCGCCGCGCTCGCCGACCTCGACCACGGCACCCGCGTCACCCTCGACGGCGTCCTCACGTGCCACGACGGTGACCGCTCGGCCGCCCTCGACCCGGACTTCGTTCTCGTCGAGACCAAGGGTGGCGTCCGTCCGGCCCCCGCCGACCGCATGCTTCTGGACCTCGGCGTCCGGCCGGTCTCTCTGAGCAAGTACCTCGTCGGCCAGGCCCTGCTCACCCCGGGCCTCCCCGACAACGACGTACGCCGCCTCGCCCGCACCCGCTTCCGCACCGGCCCGCAGACCACGCCGGGCCCGCTCCTCGAAGGGACCCACGCCGCATGAGCGTCTTGCGCAACATCAGGTGGCCGTACGCCGTGATCGCGGTCATCGCCGTCGCGGTGGCCTCCATCGGCCTGCTCCGTCCGCAGCTCGCCTCCGTCGTCACCGGCGGACCCGGGTCGACCGCTGTCATCGGGCAGAACCCACCGCCCACGCTTTTCGCAGACGTGGAGATCACACCTCTCGGCAAGCAGGTCGCCGCGCAGCGCACGAAGGCGGACACCCTCTTCGCCCAGTGGACGGCCCAGCACGGGACGACAAGGGACGACACGGCGTTCGTCTCCTGGGCCGCCCAGCAGATTCCCGCGGCTCCCTCGGCCACGGCCCGCACCGCCGAACTCCACCAGGTCCAGGATCTCGCCAAGACCCGTACCGCCGCCGGGAAGAAGGCCGCGACCTGGCTGGAGCTCTACGGCAAGAAGGACATCTGGAAGCTCTACCAGCACGACCAGCGTGAGCTCGTTCCCGCCGCCAAGGGCGCGGACCAGAAGGCCCGGCTCAAGTCGGCCCTGAGCCTGGCCAAGACCGTCAGCGACCAGCTCGCCGCACGGGACAAGCAGCCCGCCCCCTTCGTCCTCGACCCGAGCCTGCGCCCCGACAAGCACATCACCCCCGGCGCCAAGGGCCCGTACTCCTACCCCTCCCGGCACGCCGCCCGCTCCGCCGCCGCGGTCACCCTGCTCAGCACCTTCGCCCCGCACCGCACCGAGGACTACCGGTGGATGCAGGACGAGGTCGTCTACTCCCGCGTCTACATGGCAGGCCACGTCCCCAGCGACATCCTCGCGGGCACCCTGCTCGGAGACCTGATCGGCGACTACGAGGCTGCGGTCAAGGGAACCTGACGCAGCGGGTGGGATCGTGCGCGGCAGGCATCACGGGTCCGCCCGGCCTTCCAGCACCAGCGGGGCCGTCGTTGACGACCGCGCGAGGAGAGATGCGGCGGCTTCGACCCCGCCGACACGCACATACGTCGTCGGCAAAGGGGCCGAAGGTCTCGCCCACCCGCAGCACAACCACCGCGGGCCCGGTCACCGGGAACCCGACACCGGGTTCCCGTGTCGGGCCGGGCGCTCGCCCAGCGGACAGGGTGTCGCGGAACACGGTCGCGAAGGCCCTGTCATCTCCGGTGCACTCCCGCTCCGGTCACCGAGGTTCTGGGCATCCGGGTGGACATCGCTATTCCCAGGCCCTTCGATCCACTGCGCTACGACGCGGCCCGCGCCGAGGCCGATCCACGTGCCGCCGTGCTCGCCTTCAACGAAAGCGCCTACCAGGCCGGGGCCGGATGCGCCGGATGGAATACTGCGCCGCTCGCGTGCCCGGCGGAATCACGGACCCGGTCCGTCGCTCCTGACGAATTCGATCAGGAGTACAGCACAGAGCAGTGGCGAGGTTTCGATACCGGTGCACGCCAGGATGCCCTTGGCACGGCTTCAAGGGCTCGCTCTCTCTTCCTGATTCGGCGTCGACGTGATCCCTGTACGGCTCCGATGAAGCCCGCCAACGCTGACGTTGACGGGCCCGGGCGGCAATGGAGTGCGCTCATTTACGGGGCGGTGACCACGTCCACGTTGGCGACCTTGGCGCAGATGGCGTACGCCCTGAGCTTGCCTGGGGTGTTGGGGTCCATGTTGGTGGCGTAGGCCCACCACTGCTGGTTGCCATTCGGGAAGCTGGAGACGAGCTTGTAGTTCTGGGTGTAGGCGTTTCCGGATGTCACGTTGGCTCCGCCACCCGTGAGCGTTTCCCCGGCGGGGCAGCTGGCGGTGGCCGCGGCGTTGCCGGCGAAGCTGCCGGTGGCCGGAGGAATCGTGACCTCAGCCCCCTGCACGATGTGCAGATCCGAGTTGGCCTGCGCCAGCCCGGCCGTTCCGAACACCATCGCGACGGCCGCGGCGGCCACGAGAGACTTCTTGAGCACAGAATTCTGTTTTCGCTAGGTCAGGTGGGAAAGCTCGCCGCCTCTTGAGTGAGCTTGCCATAGGCATATCCGAGCACTTCGGAGAACCTGACACGCTTCGCGAGAGGATCATCCGTTCGACGTACACGTTTTCGCCCAACCCGGCCGTGGTGCCTTTGCGGGTGATCATCAGGGCAATTCTGGCCAGGCAGGGGCTCCCGGCGCCCGACTCGATCTCGCCGAAGGCGCAGAGGGGCCAGAGCCCAAGGGCCAGCCCGCGCTCGTGCGGGCACTTGATGACTGGAGCAACTCGTAACTCAGCCACGCAAAGCACTCCCCGGCGTCAAGGCCAGCGGCTTACTCGCCGACGAACGCCAGCGAGCCCCCTTCCCGTTCAGGAAAGGGGGCTCGCGGCCACACAGTCACGTACAGCCCGATAGGGACCTCGGACCCACTCCACCTCGGAGACAATGTGCTGCGAAGCCTCAAGGCCCGGCAGCGGTGTCCGAGAGGGCGTTAGCGACGCCGACGGGCGAGGGACCGAACCGCAGACCGCAGCCACGGCAGTGGCCACCTCGTCATCGCTCACCCCGCCGACGCCCGATCACCCGATCGAGTGCCTCGCTCACATCAGTGGCTGTGACCGCTCGGCGTCGACGCCCCGTTCTTGACCGTCAGCGGCAGCAGCTTCTTGCCGGTCGGGCCGATCTGGATGCTGGTGTCCATCTGCGGGCACACGCCGCAGTCGAAGCACGGGGTCCAGCGGCAGTCCTCGACCTCGGTTTCGTCGAGGGAGTCCTGCCAGTCCTCCCAGAGCCAGTCCTTGTCGAGGCCCGAGTCGAGGTGGTCCCAGGGCAGGACCTCCTCGTAGGTGCGCTCGCGGGTGGTGTACCAGTCGACGTCCACGCCGAAGTCGGGGAGGGTCTTCTCGGCGCAGCGCATCCAGCGCTGGTACGAGAAGTGCTCGCGCCAGCCGTCGAAGCGGCCGCCGTCCTCGTAGACGGCGCGGATGACGGAACCGATGCGCCGGTCGCCGCGGCTGAGCAGGCCCTCGACGATGCCGGGCTTGCCGTCGTGGTAGCGGAAGCCGATCGAGCGGCCGTACTTCTTGTCGCCGCGGATCTTGTCGCGGAGCTTCGTGAGGCGGGCGTCCGTGTCCTCTGCGGAGAGCTGCGGCGCCCACTGGAAGGGGGTGTGGGGCTTGGGGACGAAGCCGCCGATGGACACCGTGCAGCGGATGTCGTTCTGGCCGGAGACCTTGCGGCCCTCGGCGATCACGTTCATCGCCATGTCGGCGATCTGCATGACGTCGTCGTCCGTCTCCGTCGGCAGGCCGCACATGAAGTACAGCTTCACCTGGCGCCAGCCGTTGCCGTAGGCGGTGGAGACGGTCCGGATGAGGTCCTCTTCGGAGACCATCTTGTTGATGACCTTGCGCATGCGCTCGGAGCCGCCCTCGGGGGCGAACGTCAGGCCCGAGCGCCGGCCGTTGCGGGTCAGCTCGTTGGCCAGGTCGACGTTGAAGGCGTCCACGCGGGTGGAGGGCAGGGAGAGGCCGATCTTGTCCTCTTCGTACCGGTCGGCCAGGCCCTTGGCGATGTCGCCGATCTCCGAGTGGTCCGCGGAGGACAGCGAGAGCAGGCCGACCTCCTCGAAGCCCGTCGCCTTGAGGCCCTTCTCCACCATCTCGCCGATGCCCGTGATGGAGCGCTCGCGCACCGGGCGGGTGATCATGCCCGCCTGGCAGAAGCGGCAGCCGCGCGTACAGCCGCGGAAGATCTCCACCGACATGCGCTCGTGGACGGTCTCCGCGAGGGGCACCAGGGGCTGCTTGGGGTACGGCCACTCGTCGAGGTCCATGACGGTGTGCTTGGACACGCGCCACGGGACGCCCGACTTGTTCGGGACCACGCGGGCGATCCGGCCGTCGGGGAGGTACTCGACGTCGTAGAAGGCCGGGATGTAGACGTTGCCCGTCTTCGCCAGGCGGAAGAGGACCTCTTCGCGGCCTCCGGGGCGGCCCTCCGCCTTCCAGGCGCGGATGATCTCCGTCATGTCGAGCACGGCCTGCTCGCCGTCGCCGATGATCGCCGCGTCGATGAAGTCGGCGATCGGCTCGGGGTTGAAGGCCGCGTGACCGCCGGCCAGCACGATCGGGTCGTCGAGCGTGCGGTCCTTGGACTCCAGCGGGATACCCGCCAGGTCGAGGGCGGTCAGCATGTTCGTGTAGCCCAGCTCCGTGGAGAAGGACAGGCCGAACACGTCGAAGGCCTTCACCGGGCGGTGGCTGTCCACCGTGAACTGGGGGACCCGGTGCTCGCGCATCAGCGCTTCGAGGTCCGGCCAGACGCTGTAGGTGCGCTCGGCGAGGACGCCCTCGCGCTCGTTCAGTACCTCGTAGAGGATCATGACGCCCTGGTTGGGCAGGCCGACCTCGTAGGCGTCGGGGTACATGAGCGCCCAGCGGACGTCACAGGCGTCCCAGGGCTTGACCGTGGAATTGAGCTCTCCGCCGACGTACTGGATCGGCTTCTGCACATGCGGGAGCAGAGCTTCGAGCTGTGGGAAGACCGACACGGCGGTTTCGGCAGGCATCTCGCGAACCTTCGTGAGCTGATGGGGGTGACCATCTAGCGTAACGCGACCGGAGCCACCCGCCGCACCGCCGGACGGACATCGGGCCCCGGCCGCCTCCCGGCCCACGGCAGCCCCGTCGGCCCCATGAGCCCCGTCAGTGCCCGTCAGTGCCTGTCGGACCCGTGGAACCTGCCGGACGTGTCGGACCTGTAGACCTGTCGGACCCGTCAGACCGCCGCCTGTGCCTCGATCGCCTCCCAGGCTCCCGGGAGCGCCGCCTCGGCCACCGCCGCGCGCTGTTCCTCGCGGCCGTAGAGCACCCCGTAGGTGAACGAGCTCTCCCCCGCCGCGTGCGCCAGCGCCGAGAGTTCCCGCAAGGCCTCGCGGGTCATCACGCTGTCCTGGTGGTCGCCGAGCAGGCTTTGCAGGGACTTCATCGACTTGACCAGGCCGGCGGCCGGTCCGCCCAGGGCGGGGGCGGCGGCCTCGGCGGCGTAGCGGGTGCGCTTGGCCTTCTTACGGGCCTCGTGCATCGCGTGGTCGCGGTCGGCGCCCGGCGGGCGGTCGAGGGCCTGGACGACGAGGTCGGAGACCTTGCCGAAGTCCTTGCGGACGGCTGTCGCGATCACCTTCGCGGGGTCGCCCGCGGCCGCCTTGAGCAGGGGCGGGTCGCTCACGAGCGCGTCGACCGCGGTCAGCAGCGCCATATAGCGCTTTCCGTCCAGGACGGCGATCAGGCGGCGCCGGGAGCCGCCGTGGCGGGCGTGCGCCCAGGTGCGCAGCCGGGTGCGGACGGGTCCGGAGAGCAGGGTGCGGGGCAGATGGCCGAGGGCCTCGGTGAGCCGCTCGGTGAGGACTTCCTGGTCGCGGTCGACGCCGAGCTCGCCTGCCAGCCATTTCAGCTCGTCGCCGATCGGGTCGGTGACGGCGCGGTCGAGGATCTTCCCGTACGAGCGGAAGGTGCTGCGCATCCGGCGGGTGGCGACGCGCATGCTGTGCACGGAGTCGTGGACGTCGCGGCGGACGGCCGGATCGAGTTCGACCATGGCGTCGTACTGGGCACGGAGGTAGGCGAGGACGTGGTCGCCCGCGGTGACCGGATCCTTCTCGGGGGCGGGCTTCTTGGCGCGCTTCCCGGTCTCGCCCAGCGCCTTCGCCAGTTTGGAGGGGGAGGCGGAGCGGTTCAGGCCGGCTCTGCGGAGTTTCTTCTCGACCTTGTCGAGGAAGGCGGGGTCGCCGTCGTCCGCGAGTTCCACCTCGATCTCGGTCCATACGGCGGTGCCCTTGCCGCCGCTGAGCCGCTCCGCGCGGACCCGGTCGAGGCTGACCTCGGCGAGCAGGGCGCCGGAGCCGTCGACGAGGTGGCGGATGTCGCGGGCCGACCGCAGGCGTACGAGGGGGACGAGCTCGGCTTCGCGCACGCGGGAGCGGACGAGGCCGGACAGTGCGCGGGGCACGGTGTCGGAGAGGGGGGCCTGGATCTCGTCGCGTACGCCCTCGGAGACGGGGAGCTTGAGGTGCCAGCCCGCGTCGGAGCCACCGGTGCGGCGGCGCAGGGTGAGGGAGGCGGCGGCGAGGCGCTGGTCGGGTGTGTCGTAGTAGGTCGCGTCGAGTTCGGCGACGCCCTTGTCGACGACGCCCGCGACTCCGGGGACGCCGCTCAGGTCCGGCAGGTCGGTGTCGCCTTCGGCCGCGGAACCTTCGTACTTACGCTCGATCTCGCGCTTCGTGTCCGCCATGACCCGAATCTAGACGCGTTTGCGGGCCGTGGGCAGTACCCGATCGGCCCCGGCTTGGCCGGAGGCCGTCTTTTCCCGTTGGGCCGGGTGTCACCTCGTGTTCTCCGAGGCGGCACCCGGCCATCGGCGCTCCAAGGCGGTCCTAGGCGGACATCGGGCGTTGCACTCTGATCGACTGCAGGAGGCCGATCGCCACCCAGACCGCGAACATGGAGGATCCCCCATAGGACACGAACGGGAGGGGCAGACCGGCGACCGGCATGATCCCCAGGGTCATGCCGATGTTCTCGAAGGCCTGGAAGGCGAACCAGGCGATGATCCCGGCGGCGACGATCGTGCCGTAGAGCTCGGTCGTCTCGCGGGCGATGCGGCAGGCGCGCCACAGGACCACGCCGAGGAGGAGCAGGATCAGGCCCGCGCCCACGAAGCCCAGTTCCTCGCCGGCGACCGTGAAGACGAAGTCCGTCTGCTGCTCGGGCACGAACTGGCCGGTCGTCTGCGAGCCGTGGCCGAGGCCGGTGCCGAAGAGGCCGCCGGAGCCGATGGCGATACGGGCCTGGTTGGTGTTGTAGCCGACGCCGGCCGGGTCGAGGTCGGGGTTGGCGAAGGCCGCGAAGCGGTTGATCTGGTACTCGTCGAGGACGTGCAGCCGCCAGGCGGCGACGGCCCCGAGGGCGCCCGCGCCGATGAGGCCGAACACCCAGCGGTTGGAGGCGCCGGAGGAGAGCAGCACACCGAGCACGATCACGACCGCGACCATGATGGTGCCGAGGTCGGGCATGAGCATCACGATCATCATCGGAACGGCGGCGAGGCCCAGTGCCTGTACCACCGTGCGGTGGTCGGGGTACGGCTTGTCGCCCGCGTCCACCCGTGAGGCGAGCAGCATCGCCATGCCCAGGATGATCGTGATCTTGATGAACTCGGCGGGCTGGAGCGAGAGACCGCCCGCGACGAGCCAGTTGCGCTGGCCGTTGATCGTCGCGCCGAGCGGGGTCAGGACCAGCAGGATCATGAAGACCGAGAAGCCGTACAGGATCGGCACGGCCGTGCGCAGGGTGCGGTGGCCGAGCCAGATCGTGCCGATCATCAGGCCGATGCCGATGCCGGTGTTCATCAGATGGCGGATGAGGAAGTAGTACGGGTCGCCCTGGTTGATCTCGGTGCGGTTGCGGGTCGCCGAGTAGACGAGGGCCGAGCCGATCAGCGAGAGCGCGACGGCCGACAGCAGTATCGGCCAGTCGAGCCGGCGGGCGAGCGAGTCGCGGGCGAGCAGACGGGTCCAGCCCGCGCGCTCGGGTCCGTACCCGGAGACGGAGAAGTTGTTGGCTCCGGTCATGTCAGGATCCTCAGCACCTTGGTCGCCGCCGTCGTCATGTCAGGATCCTCTTCCCCCGCCTCTTGGGCGGGTGGGCCGTCCGCCTTCGGGTGACGCGGTTGCCGGCGCTGGGTGAGGCGGTGGTGCCGGCGGGCAGGTTCGGGTCGGTGGTGCCGTTCTTGGGGGCCTGGCTGGCCTGCTGGTCCTTCGCCGGGTCCTTGGAGATGGCCGGGGCGTCGATCGAGCCGTCGGTCTGGATCTTCGGCAGGCTCTTCTGCGGGGTCGGCAGGAGGGCGGCCTTCTTGTCGATGGCTCCGTCGGCGGAGACTCCGTAGAGGGCGTTGTAGATCTTGCGCACGGCCTCACCGGACGCTCCCGAACCCGTACCGGCCTGGGAGATCGTCATGATGATCGTGTAGTCCTTGGAGTATGTGGCGAGCCAGGACGTCGTCTGCTTGCCGTAGACCTCGGCGGTACCGGTCTTGGCGTGCAGCGGGATCTTGTCCTGCGGCCAGCCGCCGAACTTCCAGGCGGCGGTACCCCGGGTGACGACACCCGCGAAGGCCTCGTTCATGCCCTTGAGGGTCGCCTTGCTGACCGGCAGCTTGCCGTTCACCTTCGGCTTGATCTCCTGGACGCTCTTGCCGTCGGCGCTGACGATCGCCTTGCCGATGGTCGGGGCGTACAGGGTGCCTCCGTTGGAGACCGCGGAGTAGATGGCGGCTTCCTGGACCGGGGTGACGAGGGTGTCACCCTGTCCGATGGAGTAGTTGATCGAGTCGCCCTCGCGCATCTTGTTGCCTTCGAGGCAGTTCTCGTACTCGATCCGCTGGACGTAGGTGCCGCCCTTCTTGCCGTTCTTGCACCAGGCGTCCTTGTTGGCCTTCCAGTAGTTCAGCTTCCACTTGCGGTCCGGGACGCGGCCGGTGACCTCGTTGGGGAGGTCGATGCCGGTCTCCTGGCCGAGTCCGAACTGGTGGGCCGTCTTGTAGAAGAAGTCCTTGGGGGTCTTCTTCGGGTTGATGCCGCCGTCCTTCTTCCACTCGTTGTCGGCGAGTCCGTAGAAGACGGTGTCGCAGGAGACCTCCAGCGCCCGGCCGAGCGAGATCGGGCCGAAGCTCTCTCCCTCGAAGTTCTTGAAGACCTGGCTGCCGACGGAGTACGAGCTGGTGCACGGGTAGTGCCCGTCGAAGGCGTATCCGGCCTGGACCGCGGCGGCGGTGGAGACCACCTTGAACGTCGAACCGGGCGCCGACTGGCCCTGGGTGGCCCGGTTCAGCAGCGGGTAGTTGGACTTCTTGCCGGTGAGCGCGGTGTAGTCCTTGCCGGAGATGCCGCCGACCCAGGCGTTCGGGTCGTACGTCGGCTGGGAGGCCATGGCGACGACTCGGCCGGTCTTGGCCTCCATCACCACGACCGCGCCCGAGTCGGCCTTGTAGTTCTCGCCGGTGATCTTGTCGAACTGGGTCCGGGCGACCTTCATCGCGTCGTTCAGTTCGTATTCGGCCACGCGCTGGACGCGGGCGTCGATGCTGGTGACGAGGTTGGCGCCGGGCTCGGCCTTGTCGCTCTTGGCCTTGCCGATGACGCGGCCGAGGTTGTCGACCTCGTAGCGGGTGACACCGGCCTTGCCGCGCAGCGCCTTGTCGTACTCGCGCTCCAGGCCGGAGCGGCCGACCTGGTCGGAGCGCAGGTAGGGCGAGTCGGTGTCCTTGGCCTTGGTGATCTCGTCGTCGGTGACGGGCGAGAGGTAGCCGAGCACCTGCGCGGAGTTGGCCTTGCCGGGGGCCGCGTAGCGGCGGACCGCCTCCGGCTCGGCGGTGATGCCGGGGAAGTCCTCGGAGCGCTCACGGATCTGCAGGGCCTGGCGCGGGGTGGCCTTGTCGGTGATGGGGATCGGCTGGTAGGGCGAGCCGTTCCAGCAGGGCTGCGGCGTCCTGGCGTCGCAGAGGCGGACCTTCTGGATGACGTCCGCGGCCTTGAGGCCCAGCACGCCGGCGAGCTTGGTGAGGACGGCCTTCCCGTCGTCCGCCATCTTCAGCAGGTCGGTGCGCGAGGCGGAGACCACGAGCCGGGTCTCGTTGTCGGCGATCGGAACGCCCCGCGCGTCCAGGATCGAGCCCCGTACGGCGGGCTGGACGACCTGCTGGACGTGGTTGCCGGACGCTTCCTTGGCGTACTGGTCGCCGTTGCGGATCTGGAGGAACCAGAGGCGTCCGCCGAGGGTGCCGAGGAGGGAGAGTACGAGAATCTGGATGACGACGAGCCGGATCTGGACCCGTGGGGTCCGACCGGTCTCGGGGATGTTGGTCATGGGCGCAGCCCATCCGCTGGAAGGGTGGTGGTGGGCGACGGGTGGGCGTTGGTCACTGGTGCTGCCTCCCCCTCTCAGTGTGCGTACGAGTCATACGAGTACACGGCGAACCTGTGCGCCCTGACACCGCCGTCGGTCAAGTCCCGCGATCCGTGCGGCGCTTGAGCCGTCGGCCGGACGGCGCTCGTCGCTGTCGTCACAGCCGCTTGACCCCCTTGATGCGTCCGGCGCGGGCGACCCGCGCCTTGGCCGCCTTCGCTCGCAGACCGCCGCGCTGGCTGCCGATGCGCAGACCGGTGCCGCCGGAGGACAGCCAGCCCGACGCGACGTCGGCCGCCTTGGACGCCGAACCGCCGTCGGCGAGCGGATCGTTCTCGGCGCGCCGGGCCAGCGCCATCAGCACCGGGACGACGAAGGGCGCGAGCAGCAGGTCGTAGACGGCCGCCGTGAGGAGCAGACTGCCGAGCCCGACATGGCGCGCTGCGGTGTCGCCGACGAGGGCGCCGACACTCGCGTACAGCAGGGTGGAGCCGATCGCGGCGGCGACGACCACGGCCATCGGTCCGGTCGCCGATTTGAGGCGGCCGTTGTCCGGTTTGGCCAGGCCGGCGAGATAGCCGATGACACAGAGCACCAGGGCGTAGCGCCCGGCGGCGTGGTCGGCCGGCGGTGCGAGGTCGGAGAGCAGACCGGCGCCGAAGCCGATGAGCGCGCCGCCGACATGGCCGTAGACCAGGGCGAGGGCGAGCACGGTCAGCAGCACCAGGTCCGGGACGGCGCCCGGGAGATGAAGTCGGGCAAGAACGCTCACCTGGATCACCAGGGCGACGACCACCAGGGTGACGGAGAGCAGCATCCGGTTGAAACGCATGGGATTCGGCTCCTCCTGCTACTGCTGCTGGCCGAGGACGGGGGCGCTCGCCGAGGGGGTGACCGTCACGGTCACGGTCGGCGTGGGCGTCGGTCGGGGTTTCGGTGGCAGCACGGTGTCGCGCGGGTCGCTCTTGGGTGCCGCGACGACGACACCGACGATGTCGAGCCGGGTGAACGAGACGAACGGTGTCACGTAGATCGTGCGGGTCAGGTCGCCGCCGGACGGGTCGACCCGGGAGACGACACCGACGGGCACGCCGGGCACGAACGGCTTGTCGGCCTGCGAGCCGAAGGTGACCAGCCGGTCGCCCTTCTTGATCTTCGCCTTGGCGTTGAGGAGTTCGACGCGCAGCGGGCGGTCGCCCTGGCCGGAGGCGAAGCCGAGTTCGTCGGTCGACTCCATGCGCGTGCCGACGGTGAAGTCGGGGTCGTTGGCGAGCAGGACGGTCGCGGTGTCCGGGCCGACGGTGGTGACCCGGCCGACCAGTCCGTCGCCGTTCAGGACGGTCATGTCGCGCTGGATGCCGTCGTTGGCGCCGACGTCGATGGTGACGGTCCAGGAGAAGCCCTGGGCCGCCCCTATGGCGATCACCTCGGCGCCCTTGATGCCGTACTGGCCCTCGCCCGCCACCTTGATCATCTTGTCGAGCTGCTTGAGGCGGCTGCGGTTGCGGTCGTTGCTGCCGAGCCTCGCCTTCAACGCCGCGTTGTCGTGCTCCAGTTGGGCGATGCGATCATGCCGTCCGCCCGAGTCGCGGACCGCGGAGATCGCGTTGCCGACGGGGTCGACCGCGGACGACACCCCGTTCTCGATCGGGCCGAAGACCGTCGCGGCGGCCTGGCGGGCACCGTCGACCGGTGAGTCCTGCCCGCCGCGGATGTCCACCGTGATCAGTGCGAACGCGATGGCGATCAGCAGCACCAGGAGCAGCCGGCTCTCTCGTGTGTCCCTCACGTGCGGCGGCCGTGCCTTCCTCGTCGTGTTGGGTCAACAGGGGCGCACCCTGGGCGAAAAGGAGGCCCACGGTGCGATGAGGCTGGGGTGTGGCGGGGGAGCTGTCATGGGGAGGTTTTGACTCTTATGTCGCAGGAGTTTATGCCTCCATACCAACGATCCGCCGCACGAGAAGGGGTGATCTCGTACGGCGGAATCGAAGTGTTACTTCATCTGCGCGGCTGGGCGTCCAGAACCTGCTGGAGCGCCTCGAACTCCTCGACACACTTGCCGGAGCCGAGCGCCACGCTGTCCAGCGGGTCCTCCGCGATGTGGATCGGCATGCCGGTCTCACGGCGCAGTCGCTCGTCCAGGCCGCGCAGCAGGGCTCCGCCGCCGGTCAGAACGATTCCGCGGTCCATCACGTCGCCGGAGAGCTCGGGCGGGCACTTGTCGAGCGTCGTCTTCACGGCGTCGACAATGGCGTTGACCGGCTCCTCGATCGCCTTGCGGACCTCCGACGCGGAGATGACGACCGTCTTGGGCAGACCGGACACCAGGTCCCGGCCGCGGATTTCGGTGTGCTCCTCGGTGTCGAGGTCGTACGCCGAACCGATCGTGATCTTGATCTGCTCGGCCGTCCGCTCACCGAGGAGGAGGCTGTACTCCTTCTTGATGTACTGGATGATCGCGTTGTCCAGCTCGTCACCCGCGACGCGGATGGACTGGGCGGTGACGATGCCGCCGAGCGAGATGACCGCGACCTCCGTGGTGCCGCCGCCGATGTCCACCACCATGTTGCCCGTGGCCTCGTGGACCGGCAGGCCGGCGCCGATGGCCGCGGCCATGGGCTCCTCGATGATGTGCACCTGACGGGCGCCGGCCTGGGACGACGCCTCGATGACGGCACGGCGCTCGACGCCCGTGATGCCGGAGGGCACGCAGACCACGACACGGGGGCGCGCGAGGTAACGTCGCTTGTGGATCTTCAGGATGAAGTAGCGGAGCATGCGCTCGGTGATCTCGAAGTCGGCGATGACGCCGTCCTTCAGCGGGCGCACGGCAACGATGTTGCCCGGCGTCCGCCCGATCATCTTCTTGGCTTCCGCGCCCACCGCGAGGATCCCGCCGGTGTTGGTGTTGATCGCGACGACGGACGGCTCGTTGAGTACGATCCCTCGACCCCTGACGTACACCAGCGTGTTGGCGGTCCCGAGGTCGACAGCCATGTCACGGCCGATGAACGACATTGAGTTCCCCATCAGGATTCGTCTGGCCTTCCCAAGTGGAGCTTTGACGGCTTTTTAGGACGGCGAGGTTGGTGCAGCGACGTGAACGCTTCCATCGTAGACGCGCCTGCACGAACACTGCGCGAGGGTCTTCGCCATTGTCAGCAGATGGCGGACCGACTCGCTTGTGGAGACGGTCCATCGGGGTCACGCGTTCCCTCGATCAGAGCGCATATGCCACGGGACGGCCGGATTTTTCACGGCCGTCCCAGGTCAGACTGTCAGAACGACGCTGACGCCGTCTCAGAAAATATCTTTTCGGTGTACTTACCGGCGCGCTCCGAAGGCCGTCCGGGTGACCTCGCCGAGGCCGCCCGCGACCTCGGACGCGACCGTCCGTAGGCGACTCCGTGACTGTGCGTGTGCGGGGGCGCGCACGCGGGGACGGACGTCCGTACGTTCAGGCGCGGCCGGGGAAGAAGATCTTCACCTCGCGCTCGGCGGACTCCTCGGAGTCGGAGGCGTGGATCAGGTTCTCGCGGACGATCACACCGTAGTCGCCGCGGATCGAACCGGGGGCGGCGGCGATCGGGTCGGTCGGGCCGGCCAGGGCGCGCACGCCCTCGATGACCCGCTCGCCCTCGACGATCAGCGCCACGACCGGGCCGGAGGCCATGAACTCCACCAACGGCTCGTAGAAGGGCTTGCCCTTGTGCTCGCCGTAGTGCTGCTCCAGCGTGTCCTGGTCCAGGGTCCGCAGCTCCAGCGCGGTGATCTGCCAGCCGGCCTTGCGCTCGATACGGCTGATGATCTCGCCGGTCAGGCCGCGACGGACGGCGTCGGGCTTGAGAAGGACGAGGGTGCGCTGGCTCACGGGATGGCTCCTTCGGGTCACACTTGTGCGGATGACCGAGGCTACAGGGCGTGTCCGGGTGACTGTCACACAGCGTCAGGTGATACCGGCACACCCTCTCGTCCGCCGGAGCCGCACGCCCTGGCGCCGCACGGGGCCGGCGCAAGCCCCCGACACGGGCCCGAGCCGGACTCCGTCACCAGAGCCTGGCCTTGAACCGAAGCCGACTTCGACACCGGGGCCGAGCCTGCCCCCGAAACCGAGGCCGACTTCGACACCCGGCCCGAACGTGACCCCGACACAAGCCCCGAGCCCGGCTTCGGCGCCGGGCCGGAGTACGCGCCTCGGAGGCTCCTCCGGGTCCGTCCGGCGTGCGCCTGCGGCCCGTTCGCGCGGGGCCGGCACGCGGCGCGCACGGCTATGCCGGGGTGCCGTCCGGCTCGGCCTGGGCCGAGGGCTGGGACTGCGCCTGCGCGGCGAACCTGGCCTTGGCCTCGTCGATCTTTCGGCCGTAGTGGACCGAGGCCCACCACAGGACGGCGAAGGCCACACCCAGGACGAACATCGACGGAACGACGAAGCCGCCGGCGATGAGCAGGATCTGCAGCGCCCAGCCGAGCTGGACACCGCCGGGCCGCGTGATCATGCCGCACAGCAGCACGCTCAGCGCCATGAGGATCCCGCAGACCGTCCAGACCGTGGCCGTGGACAGATCGGGTTCCTTCATGGCGACGAGCCCGGCGAAGCCGATGACGAAGAACTCGCCGATCAGAGTGGAAGCACAGAGCGTACGCACGAGAGTCAGCCCCTCCCCAGGAGCAGTCGGACCTCGCCGACCGTGATGACGGATCCGGTGACCAGCACGCCGCCGCCCGCGAACTCGCCCTCTTCCTCGGCGAGGGTGATCGCGGCCTCCAGGGCGTCGTCCAGCCGCGGTTCGACCTGGACCCGGTCCTCGCCGAAGACCTCGACGGCGATCCCGGCCAGTTCGTCCGCGTCCATCGCGCGATGGCTGGAGTTCTGCGTGACGACGACCTCGGCGAAGATCGGCTCGAAGGCCTCGAGCAGCCCCCGCACGTTCTTGTCGCCGCTCGCGCCGACGACCCCGATCAGCCGGCTGAAGTCGAACACCTCGCTCACCGCCTCGGCGGTCGCGCGGGCGCCCGCCGGGTTGTGCGCGGCGTCGAGCACGACGGTGGGCGAGCGCCGCACGATCTCCAGGCGGCCCGGCGAGGTGACCGAGGCGAACGCCTTGCGCACGGTGTCGATGTCGAGCCGCTGGGTGTGTGCCGAGCCGACGCCGAAGAACGCCTCGACCGCGGCGAGCGCCACGGCCGCGTTGTGCGCCTGGTAGGCGCCGTGCAGCGGCAGGAAGACCTCTTCGTACTCGCCGCCGAGGCCGCGCAGGGTGAGGAGCTGCCCGCCGACGGCGATCTGCCGTGCCACGACACCGAATTCGAGGCCCTCGCGGGCCACCGTCGCGTCGACCTCGACGGCCTTCTTCAGCAGCACCTGGGCCGCGTCGACCGGCTGCTGGGCCAGGATGACGGTGGCGTCCTGCTTGACGATGCCGGCCTTCTCGGTGGCGATCTCGCCGGGCGTCTCGCCGAGCCGGTCGGTGTGGTCGAGGTCGATGGGGGTCACGACGGCGACGTCCCCGTCGATCACGTTGGTGGCGTCCCAGCTGCCGCCCATGCCGACCTCGACGACGGCGACGTCCACGGGCGCGTCGGCGAAGGCGGCGTACGCCATGCCGGTGAGCACCTCGAAGAACGACAGCCGGTACTCCTGCTGCCCGTCGATCATCTCGACGTAGGGCTTGATGTCGTTGTACGTCTCGACGAACCGCTCGGCGGAGACCGGCGCCCCGTCCAGGCTGATCCGCTCGGTGACCGACTGGACGTGAGGGCTGGTGTAGCGCCCGGTCCGCAGGTCGAAGGCTCCGAGCAGCGCCTCGATCATGCGGGCGGTGGAGGTCTTGCCGTTCGTGCCCGTGATGTGGATCGAGGGGTACGCCCGCTGCGGCTCCCCGAGGACGTCCATCAGCGCCGCGATCCGGCTGACGGAGGGCTCCAGCTTGGTCTCGCCCCAGCGGGTGGCGAGCTCGGCCTCCACCTCGCGCAACGCCTTGTCGACCTCGGGGTCGGAGGGCCGCCCGGGTACGTCGGCCTGCGGCTCGCCGCCGCCCTGGGTGCGCAGGGTGCGGCTGCCGGCCGCGATGACCGCGAGGTCGGGGGTTGGGGTCTCCCCTGGTCGAGCGGAGTCGAGACCTTGGGGAAGGTCGGTCTCGGCCTCGACGATCTCCTCGAAGAGACCGAGCGGATCACGCTCCGAGTCGTCGGACGCGCTGCTGTCGTGCGGGGGGAGGTCGCTCACGGGGCCAGTCTACGGAGGCGGCGGGGGTGTGGGGGCGTGTGGGGCCGCATGGGGTTTTTCGCCCCCTCCGCCCCTACCCGTCCCGTACCTGGGGCTGCCGCCCCGGACCCCCGCTTCGGCCTACGGCCTCGTCCTCAAGCGCCGGACGGGCTGGAACTTTCCAGCGCCGTCCGGGAAAAGTTCAGCCCCTCCGGCGATTGAGGAGCGGGGGCCCGGGGGCAGCGCCCCGGGTACGGGACGGGTGGGAGCGGAGGGGCGAAGAAGGCCTGGCCGTCACGGCGGAAGGCCCCCGGGACTGGATGGTTCCGGGGGCCTTCGTTTGCGCAGGGGCGAGCGGCTACGCCTCGGGCAGCCGGTTCAGCTGCTCCTGGATACGGGCGATGTCCTCGTCCGCCTTGGCGAGCCGGCCGCGGATCTTGTCCACGACGTTGTCCGGGGCCTTGGCGAGGAACGCCTCGTTGCCGAGCTTGGCGTTGGCCTGGGCCTTCTCCTTCTCGGCGGCGGCGAGGTCCTTGGCCAGCCGCTTGCGCTCGGCGGCGATGTCGATCGTGCCCGACAGGTCGAGCGCGACCGTGGCACCGGCCACCGGCAGCGTCGCCGTGGCCGAGAAGCTCTCGCCCTCCGGCTGGAGACGCAGCAGCTGGCGGATGGCCGCCTCGTGCGGGGCCAGCGCGGTCCCGTCGAGGGTCAGCCGGGCCGGGACCCGCTGGCCCGGCTGGAGGCCCTGGTCGGCACGGAAGCGGCGGACCTCCGTGATGACCTGCTGGAGCTTCTCGATCTCCTGCTCGGCGGCGGTGTCTCGGAAGCCGCCCGCCGCGTCGGCGCCGGGGACCGAAACGGCCTTCGGCCAGTCCGCGATGACGACCGACTCGCCACCCGTGAGGGTGGTCCAGAGGGTCTCCGTGACGAACGGGACGATCGGGTGCAGCAGCCGCAGCGTCACGTCCAGGACCTCGCCGAGGACCCGGCCGGAGACCTTCGCGGGCTCGCCGCCGGCCATGAACGTCGTCTTGGACAGCTCGACGTACCAGTCGAAGACCTCGTCCCACGCGAAGTGGAACAGCGCGTCCGACAGCTTGGCGAACTGGAAGTCGTCGTACAGGGCGTCGACTTCGGCGACCGTGGCGTTCAGTCGCGACAGGATCCAGCGGTCGGTGGCCGACAGCTCATCGGCGGGCGGGAGTTCGCCCTCGACCGTCGCGCCGTTCATCAGCGCGAAGCGGGTGGCGTTCCAGATCTTGTTGGCGAAGTTGCGTGAGCCCTGGACCCAGTCCTCGCCGATCGGCACGTCGACACCGGGGTTGGCGCCGCGCGCGAGAGTGAAGCGCAGTGCGTCACTGCCGTACTTGTCCATCCAGTCCAGCGGATTGACCGCGTTCCCGAAGGACTTGGACATCTTCTTGCCGAACTGGTCGCGGACCATGCCGTGCAGGGCGATGGTGTGGAACGGCGGGGTGCCGTCCATCGCGTACAGGCCGAACATCATCATCCGGGCGACCCAGAAGAAGAGGATGTCGTAGCCGGTGACCAGGACGGAGTTCGGGTAGAACTTCGCGAGGCTCTCGGTCTGTTCGGGCCAGCCGAGCGTGGAGAACGGCCACAGGCCGGAGGAGAACCAGGTGTCGAGGACGTCGGTGTCCTGGTGCCAGCCCTCGCCCGTCGGCGCCTCGTCGTCGGGACCGACGCAGACGATCTCGCCGTTCGGCCCGTACCAGACCGGAATCCGGTGACCCCACCACAACTGCCGTGAGATGCACCAGTCGTGGAGGTTGTCGACCCAGTCGAAGTACCGCTTCTCCATCTCCTGCGGGTGGATCTTGACGCGGCCGTCGCGGACGGCGTCGCCCGCGGCCTTCGCCAGCGGACCGACCTTGACCCACCACTGCATGGAAAGGCGCGGCTCGATGGTGGTCTTGCAGCGCGAACAGTGGCCGACGGAGTGGCTGTACGGACGCTTCTCGGCGACGATCCGGCCGTCGGCGCGCAGGGCGGCGACGATGGCGGAACGGGCCTCGAGACGGTCCAGGCCCTGGAAGGGACCCGGGACCGTGATGACCGCGTGCTCGTCCATGACGGCGATGTTGGGCAGGTTGTGGCGCTGCCCGATCTCGAAGTCGTTCGGGTCATGGGCGGGCGTCACCTTGACGGCGCCGGTGCCGAACTCGGGGTCGACGTGCTCGTCCGCGACGACCGGGATGTAACGCTCGGTCAGCGGCAGCCGGATGAGCTTGCCGACGAGGTGCTTGTACCGCTCGTCGCCCGGGTGAACGGCGACGGCGGTGTCACCGAGCATGGTCTCGGCACGGGTGGTGGCGACGACGATGGAGTCGTCCCCCTCCCCGTACTTCATGGAGACCAGTTCGCCCTCGTCGTCCTGGTACTCGACCTCGATGTCCGAGATGGCGGTGAGGCAGCGCGGGCACCAGTTGATGATGCGCTCGGCGCGGTAGATCAGCTCGTCGTCGTAGAGCTTCTTGAAGATGGTCTGGACGGACTGGGAGAGACCCTCGTCCATGGTGAAGCGCTCACGCGACCAGGCGACGCCGTCGCCGAGGCGGCGCATCTGCCCGGAGATCTGCCCGCCGGACTCGTCCTTCCACTGCCAGACGCGCTCGACGAACGCCTCCCGGCCGAGGTCGTGCCGCGACTTGCCCTCCTTGCCGAGCTCCCGCTCGACGACGTTCTGCGTGGCGATGCCGGCGTGGTCCATGCCGGGCTGCCACAGCGTCTCGAAACCCTGCATGCGCTTACGGCGGGTGAGGGCGTCGATGAGGGTGTGCTCGAAGGCGTGTCCGAGGTGCAGGCTGCCGGTGACGTTCGGCGGCGGGATGACGACCGTGAACGGAGGCTTGTCGCTCTTCGCGTCCGCCTCGAAGTAGCCGCGCTCCACCCAGCGCTCGTACAGCGGCCCCTCTACATCGGCCGGCGCGTACTGGGTCGGCAGTTCGGCGTTGGGCTCTGGTGGCTGCTGCTGAGCGTTTTCGGTCACGGGATCAGTTTAGAGGCGTCACGCCCCTGTCCCGAAACGGGATTACTTCGTAACGGTGCGGTCCCCGGGGGCTTGGGGGCCTGACCTGTACGCCAGGATGTTCGGAACACATAAGTATCTGGAGGGGAACCCAGGAATGAGCTACAACCAGCCGGGCCCGTACGGCGGGCAGCCCGAGCAGCCCGGACCGTACGGTCAGCCGGGTCAGCCCGGCCCGTACGGCCAGCCGCCGCAGGCCCCGCAGCCCGGCTACGGCTACCCGCCCCAGGCTCCCCCCACGCCCGGCTACGGCTACCCCCAGCAGGCTCCCCAGGGCCCCCCGCAGACCCCTCCGTACGGCCAGCAGCCCGCCTACGGGCAGCAGCCCCCGTACGGCCAGCAGCCTCCCTACGGCACGGTCCCGTTGCCGCCCGAGCCGTCCGGCGGCAAGAAGCGGACGGGCCTGATAGTCGCCGGCGTCGCCGTGGTGGCGGCCATCGCGGTCGGGGCCGCCCTCCTCCTCGGCGGGAGCAAGAGCGGAAGCTCCGTCGCCGACGACGGCCCCCACAAGCTGACGACCCCGGCGACGGTCCTCGGCGGCGCGTACAAGAAGTCCACCGACGCCGCCGACAGCGGTGGCGGCATGACCAAGAACGACCTGAAGGACGCTCAGAGCTGGGGTGTGAAGAACCCCAAGGACGCCAACGCGACCTACCAGTCGGGCGACAAGAGCAACCCGCTCTCGATGAAGCAGGTCACGTTCGGCGGTGTCTGGGGAACCATCGACGACCCGGAGAAGACCGTCGACAACATGTTCGCCGGGATGAAGGCGAGCCAGCAGAAGGACGGCGCCAAGGACGGCTCGTTCGTCGGCAGCCCGAAGGCGTACACGCCGAGCGCGCTCGACGGTGCCGTCCTCAAGTGCCAGGAAATCAAAATCAAGAACGACTCGTCGACTTCCGGCGGCCCCGGCTCGTTCACGTTGCCGGTCTGCATCTGGGGCGACCACAGCACGATCGGTCTCGTGATGCCGTTCGACTACGCGAGCATGCTGGCCGGCAAGGGCAGCACCCCCGAGGCCGCGGCCGACATCGCCGCGAAGCTCCGCAAGGACGTCCGGGTCAAGGTCTCCTGACGCCGGCCGTCCTGGTGATGGGACGGACGGATCCTGACGGGTGGGGGCCACCGCGGAGAGCAGCGAACGCAACAGACAAGGGGCGCCCGGCGATTGTTCGCCGGGCGCCCCTTCTTCGTCAGTGCGTCGCCTACGCCGTCTTCTGCTCCCCCGGCCCGCGGCCCCGCGCGTCGCGCGGGATCAGGGTCGGGTTGACGTTGCGCAGGACCACGTCGGCGGTGATGACCACGCGGGCGACGTCCTTGCGGGACGGGACCTCGTACATCACGGCCTGGAGGACTTCCTCCATGATGGCGCGCAGGCCTCGGGCGCCGGTCTGGCGGAGGATGGCCTGGTCGGCGATGGCCTCCAGGGCCTCGCGCTCGAAGTCCAGCTCCACACCGTCGAGTTCGAAGAGGCGCTGGTACTGCTTCACCAGGGCGTTGCGCGGCTCGACCAGGATCTGCAGGAGAGCCTCGCGGTCCAGGTTGTGGACCGAGGTGATGACCGGGAGACGCCCGATGAACTCGGGGATCATGCCGAACTTGACCAGGTCCTCCGGCATGACGGCCTCGAACTGGTCCTTGGACTCCAGCTCGCGCTTCGAGCGGATCGTCGCGCCGAAGCCGATGCCCTTCGCGCCGGCCCGGGACTCGATGAGCTTCTCCAGGCCCGCGAAGGCGCCGCCCACGATGAACAGGACGTTCGTCGTGTCGATCTGGATGAACTCCTGGTGCGGGTGCTTGCGTCCGCCCTGCGGCGGCACCGAGGCCGTCGTGCCCTCGAGGATCTTGAGCAGGGCCTGCTGGACGCCCTCGCCGGACACGTCGCGCGTGATCGACGGGTTCTCGCTCTTACGAGCCACCTTGTCGATCTCGTCGATGTAGATGATCCCGGTCTCGGCCTTCTTGACGTCGTAGTCGGCGGCCTGGATCAGCTTCAGCAGGATGTTCTCGACGTCCTCGCCGACGTATCCCGCCTCCGTCAGAGCCGTCGCGTCGGCGATGGCGAACGGAACGTTCAGCATGCGCGCGAGAGTCTGCGCGAGGAGCGTCTTGCCGGAGCCCGTGGGGCCCAGCAGGAGGATGTTGGACTTCGCCAACTCGATGGCGTCCTCGCGGTTCTGGCCCGCGCTGTTCTCACCGGCCTGGACGCGCTTGTAGTGGTTGTACACCGCGACGGAGAGGGCCTTCTTGGCCGACTCCTGACCGACCACATAGCCCTCGAGGAACTCGTAGATCTCGCGGGGCTTGGGGAGTTCCTCCCAGCGCACCTCGCTCGTCTCCGCGAGTTCTTCCTCGATGATCTCGTTGCAGAGATCGATGCACTCGTCGCAGATGTACACACCGGGGCCTGCGATGAGCTTCTTGACCTGCTTCTGGCTCTTGCCACAGAACGAGCACTTGAGCAGATCGCCGCCGTCACCGATGCGTGCCACGGTGTGCTTCCCCTTCGCCTGGGAGACGCCTAGGTCCAGCGGCTCCTGGTGCTGCCTTATGTCCGACGGTACCTTGCCGAGCCCCTCGTCCGGGCCCCCCTTGGCACGGTTCACTTTGTCGTGAACCGTGCCAAGGAGCCGCAGACGATACAGCGATACGTCACACGACCGCGGAGTTGTTCATTTTCCGGGTGGAAATGATCTGGTCGATCAGGCCGTACGCCAGGGCGTCCTCGGCCGTGAGGATCTTGTCGCGCTCGATGTCCTCGCGGATCTTCTCGATCGGCGTGGTGGAGTGCTTGGCCAGCATGTCTTCCAGCTGAGCCCGCATCCGGAGGATTTCGTTCGCGGCGATTTCCAGGTCCGAGACCTGGCCGCGGCCGGTCTCGCTGTACGGCTGGTGGATCAGCACACGGGCGTTCGGAAGTGCCATGCGCTTGCCGGGGGTGCCGGCGGCCAGCAGGATCGCGGCGGCCGAGGCGGCCTGGCCCATGCAGACCGTCTGGATGTCCGGCTTCACGAACTGCATCGTGTCGTAAATGGCCGTGAGGGCCGTGAACGAGCCACCGGGGCTGTTGATGTAGACCGAGATGTCACGGTCGGGGTCCATCGACTCCAGGCACAGCAGCTGCGCCATGACGTCGTTGGCGGAGGCGTCGTCGATCTGCACGCCGAGGAAGATCACGCGCTCCTCGAACAGCTTCGCGTACGGGTCGTACTCACGCACGCCCTGCGAGGTGCGCTCGACGAAGCGCGGGATGACGTAGCGGGACTCCGCGCGAGGACCGGTGTACTCGGCCTGCGTGCGGGCGAAGAGGCCGCTGCCGGGGAAGTCGTTCACTGTGTCTCCTGAAAAACCTGAAAGGGCTGAGCGGTCGGCTGAGGGCACGCGGGGGGCCCGGGGCCACCGGGGGGCGGCAAGGAGCCCCGCGTCGCCCTCGGGGGCGCTGGAGGGGCTTACGCCGCCCCGGTGCCGCCGCCGCCCGGCATTCCGGCAGCGGTGGGCATGATGTCGTCGATGAGGCCGTACTCCTTGGCCTCGATCGGGTCGAACCAGCGGTCGCGGTCCGAGTCACGAGTGATCTGCTCGACGGTCTGACCGGTGTGGAAGGAGGTCAGCTCCGCCATCCGCTTCTTGGTGTGCAGCAGCCGCTCGGCGTGGATCTTGATGTCCGACGCGGAGCCCGCGAGACCCGCGGAGGGCTGGTGGATCAGGATCTCGGCGTTCGGCAGCGCGAAGCGCTTGCCGGGGGTACCGGCGCTGAGCAGGAACTGGCCCATCGAGGCCGCCATGCCCATGGCGATCGTCACCACGTCGTTCTTGATGTACTGCATGGTGTCGTAGATCGCCATGCCGGCCGTGATCGATCCGCCGGGGCTGTTGATGTAAAGGTAGATGTCCTTGTCCGGGTCGGAGGCAAGGAGCAGCAGCTGCGCCGTGATCTTGTTGGCGATGTCATCGTCGACCGCCTGGCCGAGGAAGATGATCCGCTCGCCGAGCAGTCGGTTGTAGACCTGGTCGCCGAGGCCACCACCGATAGGGTCGCCGGCAGCTGTGGGCATCAGATTCGTCACGTATCCACCTGCTCGTCTTGCGACGGCGCCGGGCCGTCTCACGTCTTCTGCAGGGCCTGGGACCCCGGGTTCCGCGCCGCCTCTCGACGGCGTCCGGAGACTCCCCTGCCCTCGTATTCATGGACCCTAACGCGCGGGTCCCTCCGGGGAATCCCGCAGAGGGAACTGTTCGCTGTGAGCGCATGCGCTGCGCTGGTCTCACCAGGGTTCCGGGCGCCCTGTTTCACGGGTGCGGGTCGGCGGCGCGCACCCTCGGAAAGCCGCACCCGTCGGGGCGCCGGGGGCCAGGAGCGCGGCTGCGGCGCGGTGGGGGTTGCTCGCGCGGTTCCCCGCCCCCTGAACAGCCGACGGGCCCCCGGGAACAAGTTCCCGGGGGCCCCGTCAGGCGTGGCAAATGAGGTGATCAGGCCTCGGGGGTCTCCTCGACCTCGGCCTCGGCCTCGGCGGCACCCTCGGTGGCCTCGGAGTCGTCGGCGGCCGCGGCCGTCTCGTCCTCCTCGTCGTCGAGGTCGACGACCTCGCCGTTGGTGTCCTTGACCGTGGCGGCCTCGACGACGACCGCGAGGGCCTTGCCGCGGGCGACCTCGCCGACGAGCATCGGGACCTGGCCGCCCTCGACGACGGCCTGGGCAAACTGGTCGGGGGACATGCCGGAGGAGGCCGCGCGCCGCATGAGGTGCTCGGTGAGCTCCTCCTGGTTGACGTTCAGCTTCTCCTTGTTGACGAGCTCGTCCAGGACGAACTGCGTCTTGATGCCCTTGACCGCGGCTTCCTTGGTCTCGGCGTCGAACTCTTCCTCGGTCTTGCCCTGGATCTCCAGGTACTTCGCGAGGTCGAGGCCCATCTGGCCGAGCTGGTGGTGCTCGAGGTTGTGCTTACGGGTGTTGATCTCGTCCTCGAGCAGCTTCTCGGGGACGGGCACCTCGACCAGCTCGAGCAGCTTCTCCAGGACGCGCTCCTGGGCCTGCGTGGCCTGGTCGTACTGCTTCATGTTCTCGAGGCGCTTGCGGCTGTCCGCCTTGAGCTCGTCGAGGGTGTCGAACTCGGAGGCGAGCTGCGCGAACTCGTCGTCCAGCTCGGGCAGTTCACGGGCGGCGACCTGGGTGACCTTGACGGTGACCTCGGCCTCCTTGCCGGCGGCGGAGCCGCCCTTGAGCTCGGAGGTGAAGGTGGTCTCGCCACCGGCCTCCAGGCCCTTCACGGCCTCGTCGATGCCGTCGAGCAGCTCGCCGGAGCCGATGGTGTACGAGACGCCGCTGGCGACGCCGTCCTCCAGGATCTCTCCGTCGACCTTGGCCTCGAGGTCGAGGGTGACGACGTCGTCGTCCTGGGCGGCGCGCTCGACCGGGGAGGTCGAGGCGAAGCGCTCGCGCAGGTCGGTGACGGCCTTCTCGACGTCCTCGTCGCTGACCTCGATGGCGTCGACCTCGACCTCGATGCCGGAGTAGTCCGGGATCTCGATGGCCGGGCGGACGTCGACCTCGGCGGTGAAGTTCAGCGTCTCGCCGTCCTTCAGCTCGGTGATGTCGACCTCAGGCTGTCCGAGGACATTCAGCTCAGCCTCGTTGACCGCTTCGGTGTAGAACTTCGGGAGCGCGTCGTTGACGGCCTCTTCGAGCACGGCGCCGCGACCGAACCGCTGGTCGATGATGCGCGCCGGGATCTTGCCCTTCCGGAACCCCTTCACCGTGACCTGCTGGTTGATCTTCTTGTACGCCGCGTCGAGGCTGTCCTTGAGCTCCTCGAAGGGCACCTCGACAGTGAGCCGAACCCGAGTCGGGTTCAGGGTCTCCACGGCGCTCTTCACGGTTCGGTCTCCTTGTGGCTGACTTCTTGGGGGGTTCTGCTGCGTGCTGCTGCCGGTCGGGCAGAGCCTGGGCGGATTCGCGGCCCTTGAGAGACGTAACACTGCAGACATACGGGCACGCAGCTTGCATAGTAACCGCAGGCGGTACACGCCCCAAAAGGTGATCTTGATCCGGGCGGATCCCTGCGGGTCCTGCCGGTGGTCGGGGTGGCGGGATTTGAACCCACGGCCTTCCGCTCCCAAAGCGGACGCGCTACCAAGCTGCGCCACACCCCGTCGGTGCGACACGTAGGGTACATGCCCGCAGGCAGCACGGCTGCCGCATTTCGTGAGCGCCGACGCGGGCGGGAACGGGGTGTGCGATGTGGGCGGTCGACCCGCTACGATGCATTCTGTGCCGCGGTCGCTGACCTGCGGCGCACCCTGTGCGGGCGTAGCTCAATGGTAGAGCACTAGTCTTCCAAACTAGCTACGCGGGTTCGATTCCCGTCGCCCGCTCCAGATGACGTAGGGCCAGGCCGGAGGTTCATTCCTCCGCCTGGCCCTAGTCGTTTCCGGGGCCCCGATCAGCCCTCCGTGCCCGCCGCGTGCCCGGCCGTGCGCCCCCACCCGGGGGAACGCGCCGCGGTTCCGTCAGGTGGTGCAACCAGTGAGTCCCCCGAGAAGTCCTACGCGGCATGATCAATTCACGCGCACGGCACACTCTCGGCGCCCCCACGCTCGTCGTGGCCCTGGCGTCATTGCTGCTCTCCTGCTCCGGCACGCCGGGCACGGCTTCGAGCGATGCGGCACCGTCCGTCCGCGATGCCCGCAAGACGGCATCGGCCTCCGCGGCCGAGGCGCCGGCCGCCCCGAGCGCGGCCGAAACGACACCGGACGTCACGGCGGAACCGACACCGGGAGTCGAGAAGGTCCGCGATGTGTTCGCGCGGCTTCAGGCCACCTACAACGACGGGTGCACGACTCCGGGCAACTGCGAGTACTTCCTGGGGCGGGTGCGCGATGAACTCGGCAGCCTCGACGAGTCGATGAGAGCCGACCCCCAGGGCCCTGGACACTTCAAGGAACCGCTCGCGTGGATCGCGAAGCTGCGGGCCGAACTGGGCGGCGACAAGTCGTTCGCGAACCTCGAGAAGCACCAGGCCCTGCTCACCGGAACGCGGGACAGGATCAACACCTGGATGCAGGGCCACCCGGAGGACTACCGCTAGGACCGGCCGGGGCCGGCCCCGGCCTCACACGACGGCCGTCGGCCTGGCAGGCAGCAGTGCGCGGGCGTCGGGGCGGACCTTCGTCATGACGGCCGCCCCTTCGGGCGCGGAGTTTCGGGCGCAGTGGGGTCCGTGACCGGCGTGCGGAGTCGGCGGCGTGCGCCCGGCGGAGGGCGCGCCGCGTGTCCCGGGCTCGTCCGTGAGCCGGTGCGGGCGCCTTTCGCCGTGTCCCGTTCAGAAGCTGATCGAGTTGATGGTCTGCGCTATCGAGTCGAGGAACCGGTTGATGGACGGAGCCATGCCGGTCGACGCGAGGAAGAAGCCGAAGAGCACCGCGACGATGGCAGGTCCCGCTTTGATCGATCCTCCTCGGATCAGCACCACGAGGATGATCGCCAACAGCAGCACCACTGACAGCGAAATGGCCACAACTGATCACACCCTACGGTCGGTCCGCTCTCCCGGCCCGGAGGTGCAGCCCCGCACACCCCCGCCAGAACCATCGTGCCACCAACTGGCCGCTCGTATGCGACAGGTGACGCATCGTTGGCCAGAGGCAGACCCCGGATCGGTCCGAGAACCCACCGGGACAGCGCGGCACCACCTTCTCCCGACCCCCTGAAACAGGTCAACCACGCAGCCCCGCACCGCAATTCAAGGATGCGGCCGCCCAGGGAATTCAGCGGGACCGTTGCCGTGTCCACACATCCTGTTCGCAGGCAATTCGAATTGTTGTCACAAGTACACCGCAAGCACGAACCCGGTCGTCCAAAATCCATCTAACCGGACATAACGCCAGAGTCGCCCGCGGGCGTTATGCACTACTTAGTCGGCATGAAGCAGGACAGAACACCCGTCACCGGTAAGCGAATCGATATGCGGAAGCACTTGCGGATCGGCAGGCACACATCTCCGAATCCGGGGTAGCCGCAGACGATAAGCAGGAATGCGTTCGGACGTTTCACGAGAACGCACAGACGACGCTAGGGTGCCTCAAATGTTCCACGCCGCCACTCCCCCCGTACGCGCAGCGCGGTCCAGGATCGTCCCCCGGAATTCTTGGTGGGAGAGCCTGTGACCAACTCGCTCCGACCCCTCGGCAACGACGGATCACACAGATCTCCACTCCCGCCGGCGCAGCGGCCCGCGGACGGAGTGCCGAGCCCGCGCTCGCCCCGGACCGCCGCGGCGGCCGGTGCCGCAGCACCGGGCGGCCCGCCCGCCAAGCAGCGCGACGCCTTCTTCGACAACGCCAAGTACCTGGCGATCCTGCTCGTGGCCATGGGTCACTCGTGGGAGCCGCTGAAGGGCCAGAGCCGCATCCTGGAAACGGCTTACACGATCGTGTACGCCTTCCACATGCCGGCCTTCATCATCATCTCCGGCTACTTCTCGCGCGGCTTCGACATGCGCCCCGACCGGCTGAAGCGGCTGGTCACCGGCATCGTCGTGCCGTATGTCCTGTTCGAGACGGCGTACTCCCTCTTCAACCGCTGGGTCGGGGGCTACTCGAACCAGGCGATCAGCCTGCTCGACCCCTACTACCTCACCTGGTTCCTGATCGCGCTGTTCGTCTGGCGGCTGACGACCCCCCTGTGGAAGCTCGTCCGCTGGCCGATTCCGCTGGCCCTGTGCATCGCCCTGCTCGCGTCCGTCTCACCGCAGATCGGTGATGACCTGGACCTCCAGCGAGTCCTGCAGTTCCTGCCGTTCTTCGTCCTCGGCCTGTTCATGAAGCCCGAGCACTTCCAGCTCGTGCGCCGCCGCGAGGTGCGCATCCTGTCGGTGCCGATCGTCGCCGCGGCGCTGGTCGTCGGCTACTGGGCGGTGCCCCGGATGAACGGCTCCTGGTTCTTCCACCGCGACAGCGCGCAGGAACTGGGCGTCCCCTGGTGGACGGGTGTCCTCATGATGCTCGCGCTGTACAGCTGCTCCCTGGTGCTCACCGCGTGCTTCTTCGCCTGGGTGCCGCGGCGCGCGTTCTGGTTCACGGCGCTCGGCGCGGGCACGCTGTACGGCTATCTGCTGCACGGCTTCGTCCTCAAGGCGTCCCAGTACGGGGGCTGGTTCGACCACGGGTGGCTGCACAAGCCGCTCGGCGAGATCCTCGTGACGCTCGGCGCGGCCGTGCTCGTCACCGCCCTGTGCACCCGGCCCGTCCAGCGGATCTTCCGCTTCGCGATGGAGCCGGACATGGCGTGGGCGTTCAAGCGCGACGCGGCGGAAGTCGCCCGGGAGCGGGCGAGGGCCACCGCGTAACCGGCCGCGCGCGACCGGCCGAGCGCAACCTGCCCGATCGGCGTACGAAACCCGGTCGGCACAGGAAGAGGGCGGGCCCGGAGACTCCGGGCCCGCCCTTTTCGGCGCGGGCTCACACGGACGACGGCGAAGGGGGGCGAAAAACGCCGGCGTTCAGCTCGGCGGCAGCCCCAGCAGGGTCCGCATCGTCGCGTACTTCTTCGTCAGGCGGGCCCGGGTGTGCTCGTCGAGGACCGCGAGGCGGCCCGGGTCCGCGTTGTGGGCCAGGTCGGACGCCTTGACCAGCAGGGCGCCCCGGGTGGTGCGGATGCGTCGCGCGTACGACTCCGGGGACTCGCCGTCCTGTTTGGTGAGCGCCAGCACGATGTCCTTCGTACGAGGGGTCAGGGCGGCTTCGTTCAGCCAGTCCTCGGAGAGGGCGTCGTCCTCGACGGCGTCGTGCAGCCAGGCCGCCGCTATCTGGTCGTCGTCGCCGCCGCGCTCGCGGACGCCGTCCGCCACGGCTTGGAGGTGCTCGGTGTACGGCCGGCCGGCCTTGTCGGTCTGGGCGGCGTGCGCCGTGCGGGCGAGCGCCTCGACTTCGGCCAGGGTCAGGAGAGGTTGCGTCACGCGATCAGTGTCTCCTCGGTACGGGCCGCTGCCGCCGCGTTGCCGGAAACAATCGCATTGCCGGACGCGGCCGTGGGGCGCGGTCAGCGTACCGGGGTCAGGCCCTCGCGACAGATCAGGAGGAGGGCCCGGTCGTCGTTGACGTCCCTGGCCACCGCCTCGATGAGGTGCCAGGCCGCGCCGTGGAAGCCGCCGGCGACGAAGCGGTCGGCCGCGCCGGTGAGCCGGTCGATGCCCTCGACGATGTCCCGGTCGGCGGTTTCGACCAGACCGTCGGTGAACAGCATCAGCACGTCCCCGGGCCGCAGTGAGCCCTTCACCGGATCGAACTGGGCGCCGTCGTACACCCCCAGCAGCGGGCCTTCCGCCGCCTTCTCCTCCCAGCGGCCGCTGCCCGCGCTGAGCTGGAGGCCCGGCGGGTGTCCGGCCGAGAAGAGTTCGTAGTCGCCCGAGTCGAGATCGAGCACCAGATGGATCGAGGTGGCGAAGCCCTCGTCCCAGTCCTGGCGCAGCAGATAGCCGTTCGCGGCGGGCAGGAAGGCGTGCGGCGGCAGGGAACCGAGGAGGCCGCCGAAGGCTCCGGACAGCAGCAGGGCGCGTGATCCCGCGTCCATCCCCTTGCCGGACACGTCGGTGAGGACGACTTCGAGGGTCCGGCCGCCGTTCGTCCGCGCGGCCACGACGAAGTCCCCGGAGAAGGACTGTCCGCCCGCCGGGCGCAGCGCCATCTCGCGGTGCCAGCCCAGCGGCAGTTTCGGCAGCTTGCTCTGCACCCGGATGCGTTCGCGCAGGTCGAAGAGCATGGTGCCGCCGCGCCGCCAGGGCACACCCACCCGGCTGCGGAACTGCGCGATCAGCAGTCCGAAGAAGCCGCAGGCCGCGACGACCAGGACCACGCCCGGAGTGACGCGGGACGGGCCCTCCGTGTACGGGCCGAGCTTCACGGACTCCACTATCAGCGCGGTGGCGGCGGCCGCGTACAGCCCGAGCAGGCTGGCGGGCCGGAGCAGCAGTCCGCCGGCCACGATCGGCAGGACCAGGGCGGAGGGCGAGCACCACACCGAATTGACCAGAGTCGTGGAGGCGATCACCGGGATCGTGATCAGCAGACCGGCGAGCGCGATCCAGTCCGAACCGTCCCCGCGGAAGTAGTCGACAGCGGATCTGCGCAGCCCTGTGCGGGCCCGGTGCCATTGCTTCTTCAACCGGGCCGTGAACGTATCGGCCGCCGCGCGCCGCTCTCGTCCTGCTGCCATTAGTTCGGGACCCTATCCATCGGACCAGGTGCTTGGCACGGGAGGTCCCACTTGTCCCCCCTCCGAGCGCTCAACTTCACGGAGATCTGCACGGACACGTTCCGGTCGGGGGCCGTGACGGCCGGGCGAAAATCTCTCGCTCGTACCGCATTGCCCTGGTAGGCATGGGCTATGACGACTGACGTTCGGGTGCTGCGGCAGGCCGATTGGGACCACTGGTACGAGAACCTGATCCGCGCGTTCGGAGGTGTGGCGGAGTCGTCCGAGGAGCGCGAACTGTGGAACGCGCTCACAGAGTACGACCGTTCGCTGGGCGTGTGGGACGGGCAGAGTTGTGTGGGTACGGCGGGGGCTTTCTCCTTCCGGGTCACGGTCCCGGGCGGCGCCTCGGTGCCGGCCGCCGGGATCACGATGGTGAGCGTCGCGGCCACGCACCGGCGGCGCGGGGTGCTCACCGCGATGATGCGCCGCCAGCTCGACGACATCCGTGCCGGGGGCGAGCCGCTCGCCGTCCTGACCGCGTCGGAACCGGCGATCTACGGGCGGTTCGGCTACGGCATCGGGACCCTGCAGATCCGCGCGGAGATCGACACCAGCCGCGTGCGGCTGTCCGTGCCGCCCGGGACCGACGACGTACGGCTGCGCTACGCGGTGCCCAGGGAGGTACTGGACGCGTGCGAGGCGGTGTACGCGCGGCTCGTGCCGGAGCGTCCCGGAATGCTCGCCAGGCAGCCCGGCTGGCAGCAGCTCGGGGTGCTCGACACGGAGGACCAGCGCGGCGGTGCCTCGCCGTTGCAGTGCGTGGTGGCCGAGCGGGACGGCGAGGTCGTGGGCTACACGCGCTTCCGGGTCAAGCCGGAGTGGGGTCCGTCCGGACACAACGGGGCGGTCATGATGGTGGATCTGGAGGGACTGGACCCGGCGGTGCGGGCCGCGCTGTGGCGGTTCCTCTTCGACATCGACCTGACGACCGCGCTGCACACCCGGGGCCGTCCCGTGGACGAGGCCTGGCAGCACATGGTCTCCGACATCCGCCGCTGCCGGCTGCAGTTGAAGGACGCGCTGCACGTACGGCTGGTCGACGTCGGGGCCGCGCTGAAGGCGCGGACCTATCAGGCGCCGGTGGACGTGGTGTTCGAGGTCGAGGACTCCTTCTGCCCCTGGAACGAGGGGCGTTGGCGGCTCACCGGCGAAGCGAAGGGTGCGACTTGCGTCCGGACCGAGGACGCTCCCGATCTCGCCTTGTCCGTACGGGAGTTGGGGGCGGTCTATCTCGGCGGGGTGACGTTGGCCTCGCTCGCGGCGGGCGGCCTGGTGCGTGAACTGCGGCAGGGAGCCTTGGCGGAGGCGTCGATGGCGTTCACGTCGGTGGTCGCGCCCTGGCTGCCGCACGGGTTCTAGGACCCGGTGGGCGTCCCGCCCGCGGTGGTCCCGACTCGGCCCGGATTCAGGCCTTTTGGCACGTGGGGCACCAGAAGAGGTTGCGGGCGGCGAGATCGGCGGTGCGGATCTCGCCGCCACAGATGTGACAGGGCAGGTTCGCCCTGCGGTAGACGTAGACCTCTCCCCCGTGGTCGTCCACGCGCGGCGGCCGGCCCATCGCCTCGGGGGTGTGTTCCGGGCGGACCGTGTCGATGCGGTTGTTGCGGACGCCCTCCCGCATGAGATCCACGAGGTCGGTCCAGATCGCGTCCCACTCCGTCGCGCCGAGGTCCTTGCCCGTGCGGTACGGATCGATGCCGTGCCGGAAGAGGACTTCCGCGCGGTAGACGTTGCCCACGCCGGCGACGACCTTCTGGTCCATGAGGAGCGCGGCGATCGTCGTACGGCTGCGGGAGACGCGACGGTAGGCGGCCGACGGGTCGGCGTCCGGGCGCAGCGGGTCCGGGCCGAGACGGTCGTGTATGGCGCGCTTCTCGTCGTCCGTGATCAGGGCGCAGGCGGTGGGGCCGCGCAGGTCGACGTACGCGGTGTCGTTCGTGAGGCGGAGGCGGACGGTGTCCGTGGGCGGCGGGGCGGGCGTGCCGCCGAAGCCGACCTTGCCGAACAGGCCCAGGTGGATGTGGATCCACCGCGCCGGGCGGAAGCCGAGGAAGAGGTGCTTGCCGTGGGCCTGTGCCGCGGTCAGGACGGCTCCGTCGAGGAGGGCCGCGGCGTCACCGAACCTGCCCTGGGGGCTGGTGACGCGGACGCCGCGGCCACCGAACGCGGCGAGGTAGTCCTCCGCGAGCCGGTGAATGGTGTGCCCCTCGGGCACCGTTCCTCCTGCTGTTCGTCTCTCGTCCGACGGCCGGATGGCCGCGTCGACAAGCCGACCGGTCGGCCTGTCGAACCTTCGACCCGACCCGTCGGCCGTCGGTGCTACGCCTGCGGCTGCTGCGGGTGGTGGGCCGGAATCGGCGGGAGTTCCCGCGTCTTCTCGTAGTCCGCGAGCATCTCGATGCGGCGGACGTGGCGCTCCTCGCCCGTGAAGGGGGTGTCGAGGAAGGTCTCGACGAACTTCGTCGCCTCTTCCTCGGTGTGCATGCGGGCGCCGACGGAGATGACGTTCGCGTTGTTGTGCTCACGGCCCAGCGCCGCGGTCTGCTCGCTCCAGGCCAATACGGCCCGTACGCCGGCGACCTTGTTCGCGGCGATCTGCTCGCCGTTGCCGGAGCCGCCGATCACGACGCCGAGGGCGCCCGGGTCGGCCACGGTGCGCTCCGCGGCGCGGAGGCAGAACGGCGGATAGTCGTCCTGGGCGTCGTAGATGTGGGGCCCGCAGTCGACGGGCTCGTGGCCGGCGGACTTGAGCCACTCGACGAGGTGGTTCTTCAGTTCGAGACCGGCATGATCGGAGCCGAGATACACGCGCATGGTCCGAGTGTGACACGACCGTTTCCGGTCGGCCTCGCCGGGGGCTGCCCCCGAAATCGGCGAGCAATCCTACAGAACCTCAAGGAAACCTCAAGTAACGATCTGGATTCAAAGGTTCACGAATTCCTTTGCCTCCGTTTCACTGGACCAACTCGTACGCCGGTCCACACGATGGATCAGTGCGTGCCCCGTACACCGCTCGTACGGGTTGGGCGCTCTGTACGGGAATCTGCTCATCCGGCGCAAAGGAATCCCCCTCATGACCTCGCAGCCGACCCCCACGAAGGCCGCACAGGCCCCCGGAGGTCCCGGAGAACCCGGTGGCGGCCTCCAGGCCGGACTCAAGAACCGTCATCTGTCGATGATCGCCATCGGCGGTGTCATCGGCGCCGGGCTCTTCGTGGGCTCCAGTACCGGCATCGCCACCGCGGGCCCCGGCATCCTCCTCTCGTACGCCCTCGTCGGCACCCTCGTGGTGCTGGTGATGCGGATGCTCGGCGAGATGTCCGCCGCCAATCCGACCTCGGGCTCGTTCTCCGCGCACGCCGACCGCGCGCTCGGCCGCTGGGCGGGCTTCTCCATCGGCTGGCTGTACTGGTTCTTCTGGGTGGTGGTGCTGGCCGTGGAGGCCACCGCCGGTGCCAAGATCCTCGAAGGATGGATGCCCGGCGTACCGCAGTGGGGCTGGGCGCTCATCGTGATGGTGGTGCTGACGGCCACCAACCTGGTCTCGGTCGGCTCGTACGGCGAGTTCGAGTTCTGGTTCGCCGGGATCAAGGTCGTGGCGATCGGCGCGTTCATCGTGGTCGGCGCTCTCGCGATCTTCGGAGTGCTGCCGGGTGTGGACGCCCCGAAGGCCGGCCTGGGCAATCTGACCGACCACGGCGGCTTCCTGCCGCACGGTCCCGGCGCGATCCTCACCGGTGTGCTGCTGGTCGTCTTCTCCTTCATGGGCAGCGAGATCGCGACCCTCGCGGCCGGTGAGTCCGAGGACCCGCAGCGGGCCGTCACCAAGTCGACGAACAGCATCATCTGGCGTATCGCCGTCTTCTACCTGGGCTCGATCCTCGTCGTCGTCACCCTGGTGCCGTGGAACGACCCGTCGATCAAGGACAAGGGCTCGTACGTCGCCGCGCTCGACTCGCTCGGCATCGCGCACGCCGGTCAGATCATGAACGTCATCGTGCTGACGTCCGTGCTGTCCTGCCTCAACTCCGGCCTCTACACCGCCTCCCGGATGGCCTTCTCGCTCGGTCAGCGCGGGGACGCGCCGAGGGCGTTCGCCCGGACCACGCGGCGCGGTGTGCCGATGACCGCCATCGTCGTCTCGGTCGTGTTCGGCTTCGTGGCCGTCTTCTTCAACTACAAGTTCCCGGACTCGGTCTTCCTCTTCCTGGTCAACTCCTCCGGTGCGGTGGCCCTGTTCGTGTGGCTCGCCATCTGCTTCTCGCAGCTGCGGATGCGGAAGATCATCGAGCGGGAGGCGCCGGAGAAGCTCGTCGTGCGGATGTGGCTGTACCCGTATCTGACCTGGGCCACCGCGGCGATGATCGTCTTCGTGCTCGGTTACATGCTGACCGACACCGAGCACGACGGCCGGGAGACCGTGCTGCTGTCGCTGCTCGTGGCGGCGATCGTGCTGGTCATCGCGTTCGTCCGGCAGAAGACCGGGGCGGGTGCCCGGTCGGCCGCGCAACCGCTCGCGGACGGCTCCCGCGACGAGACCCGGGCCGAGGCGCGCGCCTGACCCGCCGCCTGAGCCTGAGTGAGGAGGGGCCCGCGGCACATCGCCGCGGGCCCCTCCTCATTCCCTGTGCCTCTTCCGCCTTTCCGCCTCCTCCGCGTCCCCCCGTCGGGCGGCTCAGAGCACGGTGAAGCTGTTCTTGACCTGGTTGTAGACCGTGAGGGCCTGGTCCTCGATCTCCTGGTGGTACCAGGTGTTGATCTGGTACGACTTCCCGTCGGCGTCGAAGCCGAGCAGCCGCGCGTGCCAGCTCACCCCCTTGAGCGTGAAGGTGTACTCCCAGACGACCGCAGTCCGGCCCCGGAACGTCGTCTCCTCCAGCCGGATCTTCCGGTAGTCCTGCCCCTGACGGGCGTTCTGCTCGGAGGTCGTCCAGGTGTCCATCAGATTCCCCTTGGCGAGGGAGGACTTGGCCGCCAGTTCCTGGGCGCCGTCGGGCGAGGTGTAGTGCACCTCGGAGCCGGTCTGCAGATCGCGCCGCCAGCCTCTGGGCGTCACCCACGCGTATCCGCCGGCCTCCCGGTGCGCTCCCGGGGGGAGGCTGGGCGGGCGTGAGGTGCCCTCGACGGTGGGCGCCGGGGACGCCGGGCCTCCGGCGGTGGAGGCCGTCGACGCGGACGAGCCCGCGGACGCACCGGTGCTGCCGCCGGGCGATCCGCCGGTCAGGGCGACGACGGCCCAGACGACGGCTCCCGCCGCGACGACCCCGGCGGCGGCGAATCCGCTACGCCGCCCGGCGCGACCCCGGCTCCGGCCCGCTCCGGGGCCGGACGACGCGGCGGGGTACGGGAGTTCGCCCTGCGGCCGCACTACGGGCACGGGTTCCGTGGGCAGTTGGGAGGGAGGACGCGAGCCGGGCTCCGCGCGCGGTGCGGACGGTGTCAGCGAACTGGGCTCCGCGCGCGGTTCGGAGGGGATTTCGGTGGAGGCGTTGGCGGTCGCCGACGGGTCGGGACTCCCGGGGGTGGAAGGGACGGAAGGGACGGATTCGGGTGCGAGTCCCGGTCCGGATTCGGGTGCGAGTCCCGGTCCCGGTCCCAGTCCGGGTCCGGGTCCGGGTCCGGGTCCGAGTCCGGGTCCGGGTCCGGGTCCCGGTCCGGGTCCGGGTCCGAGTCCCGGTCCGGGTCCGAGTCCCGGTCCGGGTCCGGGTCCGTGTCCGAGTCCCGGTCCGAGTCCCGGTCCGAGTCCCGGTCCGAGTCCCGGTCCGAGTCCCGGTCCGAGTCCCGGTCCGAGTCCCGGTCCGAGTCCCGGTCCCGGTCCCGGTCCCGGTCCGGGTCCCGGTCCGGGTCCAGGTCCGGGTCCGGCGGCCGCCGAATGGTCCGGGGAGTGCTTCGGGGAGCGCCTTGGGATGTGTTCCGGGGAGCGTGCCGGTGAATCCATCCGGAAGTCGGGCGGGCTCTTCCGGGTCGGAGTGGGCCGGATCGGGACGGCGTCGTACACGGAGTGGTACTCCGGCTCGGGTTCGGACGGGGGTTCCGACTCGGGCTCGGGTCCTGGCTCGGGCTCGGGTCCTGGCTCAGGCTCGGGTCCTGGCTCAGGCTCGGGTCCTGGCTCGGGCTCGGGCTCGGGTCCTGGCTCGGGCTCAGGCTCGGGTCCTGCCTCGGGCTCGGACCCGGGTTCAGGCTGGGACTCGGGTTCCGGCTGGGGTTCGGGCTCCGGCTGGGGCTCCGCTGGAGGCACAGGCCCTGGCGTTCGCGGATCGCTCGTGCCGGCGGGCTGTGCGTCCCGAGGCGGAGGGGCCTCGGGAGGAACCGTCGGGGGCTGCCGCGCCGCCCCCGCGAACCGGGCGTCGAGCAGAGCCGCCGTGGGCAACTCCGGGCTGCCCTGCCCCGCGACGGCAGCCCGATCCACCCCTGCGGCCGGCTCACGCCCCGGAGTTGGACCAGCCGCCGGACCAGCCGCCGGATCGGATGCCGGCGCCGGAACCAGATCGGACACCGGGGCCGACTCGGACACCGGGACCGGAACCAGATCGGACACCGCGGCCGACTCGGACACCGGGACCGGAACCAGATCGGACACCGCGGCCGACTCGGACACCGAGGTCGGATCGGATGCCAGGGCCGGATCGGACACCCGCCCGGATGCCGGGTCGGAACGCGGACCGCCGTCCAGAACACGGTCTGAGCCGCCGTCCGGAACACGGTCCGGACCGCCGTCCAAAACGCGATCCGGGTCACCGTCCGGAACGCGATCCGGGCCAAGCGCGCGCGTCGACAGGTGCTCGGGTTCAGGGCGGGGTGGGTGCGCGGGACGGCTCTCAGGCGCAGGTTCGCGTACGGTCCCGGAGCGGACCCCGGGAACAGGTTCGCGTACGGTCCCGGGGCGGACCCCGGGAGCAGGTTCGCGTACGGTCCCGGAGCGGACCCCGGGCGGGCCTTCGCGTTCGGGCCCACCTGTCGGCGGTCCGAGGGGACCCGGAGTGCTCGTCAGTGGCGGACGGACGAGTTCCGCGAGCCCTGCCTCCAGTTCCTCCAGGCCCGGTCGTGTGGTCGGGTCCTTCTCCAGGAGGGCTGCCAGGATCTCCCGCAGCTCGCCTGCCCCGGCCGGGAGTTCGGGCTCCTCGTAGAGAACCGCGTGCAGGGTCGCGAGGGTGGTGGAGCGGGAGAACGGGGAGCGGCCGCCGAGGGCCGCGCAGAGCGTGGCGCCGAGGGACCACACGTCGGAGGGCGGGCCCTGCGGGCGGCCGGAGATCCGCTCGGGGGCCATGTAGTCGGGGGAACCGACCAGCATGCCGGCCATGGTGAGCGCCTCGGCGTCCTGAATCGCGGCGATGCCGAAGTCGGTGAGGACGACACGGTGCCGTCCGGCGCGCTCGACCAGGACGTTGCCCGGCTTGATGTCGCGGTGCAGCACTCCCTGGGCGTGCACCTGGCGCAGTGCCCCGACCAGTTCGAGGCCGACGCGGGTCGCCTCGCGCGCGTCCAGCGGGCCGTCCTCGACCACGATCCGTTCGAGGGAGCGGCCCGCGACGAGCTCCATGACGATCCACAGCCGCTCGCCCGCGTCCACGACGTCGTAGATGCGGACGACGCCTGGATGGTCGATCCGGGCCGTCGCCCTCGCCTCGCGCAGGGTGCGTTCCCGGCGCGTGCGGGTGTCCTCGGGATCGAGTCCGTCGATGCGCATTTCCTTGACCGCGACTTGCCGGTCGAGCATTTCGTCGGCGGCTCGCCACACCCGCCCCATTCCCCCCTGACCAATACTCTCGACCAGTCGATAACGTCCGGTCACCAATAATCCCGGAACACCACCCCGTACGTTCGCCGACAATCTCTGCACCCCCTCAACATCAGCCACAATCGCTCGTCACAACAGAAACACAATGGTCACGCTTCAGGCCGTACCAGCATAGTGCGGAGAAATCTTGTGGTACCTCTTCAAGTACTGCGAATTCAGGCGCAGCGAAGGGGGACGAACATGAGTTCTCGTCGGACGACGACCATTACGGGATCGCTGCTCACGGCATGCTTCTCGACCGTGATGATCCTTTCCTACACCGCCGTCGCGGACGACCAGGGGCCGGGGAGCGGCAAGGGCGGAAAGGCGATGGACAAGCCGCCGGCGGGCGTGAAGGTGACCACGCTGCTGCCGGAGAGGATCTCGGTCGACAACAGTACTCAGAAGACGGCGATGACCGCCACGGTGAAGAATGAGGGGACCAAGGAAAGCGGCGACATCAGGCTGTTGGTGGTCGGATTCGACGGCCTGAAGGTCACGAACGTCAAAGGCTGCACCGCCATGGCCGAAAAGGATCTCCCCAAGGGGTCGAACAGCGGTTTCATCTGTTCCACGGGAAATCTCGCGGCGGGTGCGTCGAAATCGTACGACGTCGACGCGACGTTCGATATGAGCAGGACCGGAAAGATCTGTCTCCCGGTCCAGACGAGCGACGGGAAGAAGACCTACTGGCAGCAGGGCCCGGTTCCGTTCGGCACGACGAACCCGTCGCCGAACGCCCCGGCGACTCCGTTGCTGCTGGGCACCGACAACAAGCCGGTGGCACCGGGCGGCGACCAACTGCCGAGGACCGGGGCCGGAAGCGGGGCCCTGCCGCTCGGTGTGGCGGGCGCGGCACTGATGTCGGCCGGAGCGGCGGGGCTGTGGTGGGCCGGCCGCAGGCCCCGGCAGGAGCGCTGACCGCCGGGCACGCCACGGGGTGAGAACGCGCAGAGGCTCGCCGGGTGAGGTCGGAACACGACCCGGCGAGCCTCTTGTTCGGAACGACGCCGTCACGGACGCGGGTGCCGTCCGGCGGAGGGCACCGCTACGTCACGGACGCGGGCGTCACTTCTTGTCGATGAGCTTCCACGCCGTGGGCAGGACGCCCATGGCCAGGGCGGCCTTGAGGACATCACCGATGAGGAACGGGGTGAGGCCCGCCGCTACGGCCGCGCTCGCCGACATGCCGGTGGCCAGGGCCAGGTAGGGGACGCCGACCGCGTAGACGATCGCCTCGCCGAGCAGCATCGTGCCCGCCATGCGCAGCACGGAACGGTCGGCGCCGCGGTGGGCCAGCGCACCCACGACGGTGGACGCGAGCAGCATGCCGAGGATGTAGCCGAAGGACGGTGCCGCGGCGCCGGAGCCGCCTTCCGCGAACCACGGGACCCCGACCATGCCGACCAGCGCGTACACCGCGAGCGACAGGAAGCCGCGGCGCGCGCCGAGCGCCGTGCCGACGAGCAGCGCGGCGAAGGTCTGGCCGGTCACCGGCACCGGGGAACCCGGGACGGGCAGCGAGATCTGGGCGGCGAGGCCGGTGAGGGCGGCACCGCCGAGCACGAGGGCGACGTCACGGACGCGGGAGGCCGGAAGAAGGTCGGCGAGGACCTCGCCGGGTCGGGAGGGCGTGGCGACAGCGGTGCTCATGAGGACTCCGGCGAACGGGGATACCCCCTTGGCTCACGGGGAGCTCGGGGGGAGGACAGGTCGGGACACGGTGACGCTATCCCAGGGGCATACGGGTGATCACCGTCAGCGCTCGACAAAGCACGGATCCGGAGATTGGTGGGCTCCTTACAAAGAGCGCCCGGCACACCTGCGCGAAGGTGATGCTGGTCACTGAGGTGACGTCGTTTCCGCTACAGGACGGTTCAGGTCCGGCACTGTGGAGAATCACCAAAGCGGCTTGCGCGGCACCGGCCTCCGCCCCGCCCTCGTCGGCCGCTCGCCGGGGCTCGCACGCCGCTGGGTCCGGTGGGCTCACGCCGGGTCCGGTGGGCTCTCCCCTTTCGGGCCGCGAGCGGGAACGGGCCCTGCCTGTCCGGTCCTTGGGCGTACCTGGCAGGCCCCAGGGCCAACCCCCTACCCTTCACCCCATGGTTCCCCAGGCCCTGAACTTCTCGTCGCGTCGCTATGTCGACCTGCGCCGCCAGGGCACCGCCACCTGTCGCCGTCCGTCCTGAGGCGGGGCGGAGCGGATCCGGCTCGCCGAGACGCGACCACAGCGGACCACACCAGGCGCACCTCGCACCCGAGGTGACGTGGCGTACGTGACGGCGCAGTGCCGGACCAGCTCCCGAGGAAGAACCCCATGGCCAGTACCGTGGCACCCCCTTCGACGTCCCCGCCCTCCCCCGTACTCGACCGGCGCCGGGCCAGCGCCAGCGTGATCCTGCGGTCCGTGCTGGAGCACGGACCGGTCGCCCGCAGCACCATCTCCCGGCTGACCGGACTCTCCCCGGCGTCGGTGACCGACTACTGCGCCCGGTTCACCGAACGGGGTCTGATCCGGGAGGCCGCCGCGCCCCTCCGGTCGGGCGGGGTCGGGCGTCCGCATCTCCCGGTCGACCTGGACCGCTCCCGGTTCGTGGTCGGCGGAGTGCACGTGGCCGTGCCGTACACGACCGTCGCGCTGCTGGACCTGCGCGGGCGCGTCCTCGCCGAGAGGCGTCTGCGGCACGACCGCACCGAGCCGGGCCCGGTTCTCGCGAACGCCGCGGACGGGATCACCGCCCTCCTCGCGGGCTTCCCCGGCCGTACCGCCCTGGGCGTCGGGGTGGCGGCCGGCGGCTGGGTCGACCCGGACTCCGGCACGATCGTGGAGCACACGCTGCTGGGCTGGCGCGACGTGGCTGTCGCGGAGGCCATCGCGGCCCGCACCGGACTGCCGGTCCATGTGGACGGCCACGCGCGGGCGTTGGTCAACGGGGAGCGGCTGTTCGGGCGGGCCCGGGGCAGCCGGAGCGTGCTGCATCTCTTTGTCGGCAATGTGGTGGATGCCGCCTTCGCCACCCACGACCAGGTGCACTACGGGCCGCGCTCGCAGGCCGGCGCGATCGCCCATCTGCCCCTGACGGGAGGGTCGGAGCGCTGCGACTGCGGGCGGACGGGGTGCCTCCAGGCCGAACTGAGCGAACGGACCCTGTGCCGGCGGGCCCGGGAGCTGGGTGTCATCGGCGGCTCGAATCCCCAGCACGTGCTCTCCGCTGCGGCCGACGGCGACCCGATGGCCGTACGGCTGCTGCTGGAGCGGTCCCGGATGGTCGGACGGGCGGCGGGGCTGCTGCTCGACGTGCTCAACCCGGAGACGGTCGTCGTCACCGAGATCGGTGCCGTGCACCGGGAGGACTGCCTCGGCGCGCTGCGCGAGGCGGTGGGCCCGGAGCGGGCGTCCGCTGTCGTCCCGACCAGCTTCCCGGATTCGGTGCTGGCCGTCGCGGGCGGTTCGGTCGTGCTCGACGTCCTGTACCGCGATCCGCTGGGCTCCTCGGGCTCGCGCCCGGGCTCCTAAGGGCTGTCCCGTCATCCCCGGCGGGCGCACGTCCGGGCTCTTCGGGCTCCCCACCGGGAGCGAATTAATTCAGGAAGTCGGAATGTTGACAGGGCTCGTTCCCGGACAGGAGCATCATGGGCATGAGCAGCGCGCGGGTGCAGGTTCCGCTCACCAAGTGCCGTGTGGTCGACCTGATGCGGGTCGCACGCACACGTTGTTGCTGACCCCTTGTCGCCGACCGGTCGCCCCTGACGTCTCGTCACCGGCACCGTGTCGCCGATCTTTTGAGACGCCGACGAGCTGAGGCGCCGATCCGTCGGCCGGCCGTTCCGCTCTCCGGCTGATCCGCGAGAGCGCGGGGTCCACCCGACGGCCTTCACCTGAAGGCCACCCGGCCTCGTCACGCCCTCACGCCTCGCACGCTCCACGGAGCGGCCGGCCGACGCCCTCCGCCGCGCGTGCCGTCCGGCTGCCGTCTCCCTGGTCGCCCGTCTCCTCAGGCACGCCACCGGCGTGTGTCCTCCCGGCGCGCTCGCCATCCCTCCGGCTTCGCCCTGCCCGGAACTCCGCGCGCCCTCCCGCCACTTGGAATCCCCGGAGTCTTTCCATGCCACCACGGTCGTCGCAGTCGCCCTTGTCCTCCTCGTCCCCCTCCAGGTCCGGTCTCGACCGGCGTGTGTTCCTGTCCTCCCTGCTCGGTGCGGCCGCCGCGGCCGGGCTGAGCGGTTGCGCCGGTGCCAGTGCGGCCGACGCCCGCTCCCAGGGAGACCTGTCGGCGCCCCTGTCCGAGAAGGTGCCGCGGGGGACCAAGCTCTCCATCGCCTCGTACCAAGGCGTCCAGGAACTCCAGTTGAAGCTGGCGGGGCTGGCCGGGCTGCCGTTCACCGTCTCCGACTGGGTGAACATCGGCGCCGGTCCCGACGTCATCAACGCCTTCCGCGCCAAGTCCCTGGACGTCGGGAACAACGCGGGCATCCCGCCGATCCAGGCGCACTTCCAGGGCTTCGACGCGAAGATCGTCGCGATCAACATCACCCGCAAGCCCAACTACCTGTTCGCCACCAAGCCCGGCAGCGACATCCGGGACGTGCGGGACTTCAAGGGCAAAAAGCTGGCCTTCTCACAGGGCCAGGCGCAAGGTGTCGTCCTGCTGCGCGCCCTCAAGCAGGCCGGCATCGCCTACGACGACGTGAACCTCGTACCGCTGACCAGCAACCAGTTCCTCACCGCGCTGCAGGCCGGCCAGGTGGACATCGCGCCACTCGCCAACAGCCAGAGTCCGGCCTACCTCAAGCAGTACGGACCGAAGGGCGCCCACGCCATCGCCACCGACGTGGTGGACCTGCTCAACCTGCTCTGGGCGCCGGCCTCGGTGCTGGCCGACCGCGCGAAGGCCGCCGCGGTCGCCGCGTACATCCCGAGCTGGGCGAAGGGCCAGGTGTGGGCGTACGAGCACCCCGACGCCTGGAACGAGGAGTTCTACGTCAAGACGCAGAACCTGACGCTCGCCCAGGCGCAGTCGATCACCGCGCTCGCCAACAAGCCGCTGTTCCCCCCGAGTTGGGACGAGGCGATCAAGTGGGAACAGGAGACCGCCGATCTGCTGGCAGCGGGCGGCTTCGTGAAGGGGTTCAAGGTCGGCTCGCTCTTCGACCGGCGCTTCGAGGCCATCGCGGCCAAGTCCGTACCCGCGGAATACCGGAGGTGACGGCCATGACGACCAGGACCGAACAGGCCCCGGCCCGCGCCCCGGCCGCGAGGACAGCGACCGCGCCGGTCGAGACGGAGGCGGCCGGGACGGGGGCGGAGGCGGCCGGGACGGACAGTCGTCGGTTCCGTCGGGCCCCTCGTCCCCGGCGTCGCGGCCTCGCGCCCGGCAAACGGCTGCCCGCTTCCCGGCTCATCGGCCCCGCCCTGTTCCTCGCCCTGTGGGCCGTCGCGTCCGCCGCCGGACAACTGGACCCGGGCGCGATTCCCGCGCCCTGGACGGTCCTGAGGACCACCGGTCATCTGTGGACCGACGGCACCCTGCCCACCGATGTGCTGACGTCCCTGGAGCGCGCGGGATACGGGTTCGCGTTCGGCCTGGCCGCCGGGGTCGTCCTCGCCCTCGCGTCCGGGCTCAGCCGGGTCGGGGAGGCGCTGATCGACGGGACCGTGCAGCTCAACCGGGCGATCCCGACCCTCGGTCTGATCCCGCTGTTCATCCTCTGGCTGGGCATCGGCGAGACCTTCAAGATCGCGATCATCGCCATCGTCGTCTACATCCCGATCTACCTGAACCTGCACTCCGCCCTGGCCGGCATCGACCACCGGTATGTGGAACTCGCCGAGGTGCAGGGGCTGTCGAGGATCCGTTTCGTGCGGGAGATCGTGATCCCCGGCGCGCTGCCCGGCTTCTTCGTCGGGCTGCGGCTCGGGGTGACCGGCTCCTGGCTCTCCCTCGTCGTCCTGGAGCAGATCAACGCCACCAGCGGCCTCGGCTACATGATGTTCCAGGCCCAGAACTACGGCCGGACCGACATCATCCTCGTCGGTCTGCTGATCTACGGCATCTTCGGGCTCGTCTCCGACAGCGCGGTTCGTCTCATCGAACGAAAGGTGCTGTCGTGGCGACGCACACTCAGCAGCTGACCCGCTCCCATACGGTCCAACTGCGTGGCCTCACCAGGTCGTTCGAGGGTCGCACGGTCCTCGACGGAATCGACCTCGACCTCCCGGCGGGCCAGTTCACCGCCCTGCTCGGACACAGCGGCTCCGGCAAGAGCACGCTGCTGCGCGCCATCGCCGGCCTGGATCACGGCGTCGCCGGGAGCGGGCGGCTCACCGCCCCGGACCGGGTGTCCGTCGTCTTCCAGGACTCCCGGCTGCTGCCCTGGCGCCGTGTCCTCGACAACGTCCTGCTCGGCACGGACGGCCGGGAGGCGGCGGAGAAGGGCCGCTCCGCCCTCGCCGAAGTGGGACTCGCGGGGCGTGAACGGGCCTGGCCCAACGAGCTGTCCGGCGGTGAGGCACAGCGCGCCGCCCTGGCCCGTTCCCTCGTACGGGAACCCGAACTGCTCCTCGCCGACGAACCGTTCGGGGCGCTGGACGCGCTCACCCGGATCCGGATGCACGTACTGCTGCGCGAACTGTGGGAGCGCCACCGGCCGTCCGTGCTGCTCGTCACGCACGACGTGGACGAGGCGATCGTGCTGGCCGACCGGGTGCTCGTGCTCGACCGCGGCCGCATCGGACTCGATCTGCCCATCGACCGCCCGCACCCCCGCTCGTACCGCGATCCGCTGCTCGGCGAGTACCGCGAACGCCTGCTGAACGCCCTCGGGGTGACCGAGGACGTGACGGGGCCACCGGAGCCGTCGAAAAGCGGAGGAACGGCGGCGAACCCCACCGCGGAACCGGACCGGGCGACGGCACGGCCCGCCGCGGGACCGGACGGAACGGCGGACGACGTCGCCGGGCACGACGTGTCCGAGCACCGGAAGGAGAAGCACCCGTGACCAGCCCGCGCAGACTCCATCTCAACGCCTTCCTGATGAACACCGGTCACCACGAGGCCTCCTGGCGGCTCCCGGAGAGCGACCCGTACGCCCATGTCGAGACGGCCCACTACGTACGTCTCGCGCGGATCGCCGAACGCGGCACCTTCGACTCCCTCTTCCTCGCCGACGGCCCGGTCCTCTTCAACAGCGTGGGCCAGCGCCCGTCCGGCGCGCTCGAACCCATCACCCTGCTCACCGCGCTGGCCACCGCGACCGAGCACATCGGCCTGATCGCCACCGCCTCCACGTCCTACAACTCCCCCTACAACCTGGCCCGCAGACTCGCCTCCCTCGACCACATCAGCGGTGGCCGCGCGGGCTGGAACATCGTCACCACCGCAGGGGCGGAGGCCGCCCGCAACTTCGGTCTCGACGACGAGCCCGCGCACGCCACCCGCTACGAGCGCGCCGCCGAGTTCCTGGACGTGACGCTCAAGCTCTGGGACAGCTGGGAGGACGACCTGGTCCTCGCCGACAAGGCGGCGGGCGTCTGGGGCGACCCGGGCAAGATCCATCCCGCGCGCCACAAGGGGACGTACTTCAGTGTGGAGGGCGCCCTCAACGTGCCGCGCACACCGCAGGGTCACCCGCTTCTCGTGCAGGCGGGCTCCTCGGAGGACGGCAAACGGTTCGCGGCCCGGTACGCGGAAGCGGTGTTCACCGCCCAGCAGACCCTGGCGGACGCCCAGGAGTTCTACGCCGACCTCAAGTCCCGTACCGCACGGGCCGGCCGGAATCCGGACCACATCAAGGTCCTGCCCGGCATCGTCCCGGTCATCGGCTCGACCGAGGCGGAGGCGCGCGCCCAGGAACGCGTCCTCGAGGACCACATCGTGTACGAGCACGGACTGAACCGCCTGGAGCATCTGCTCCACCTGGAGCCGGGCACCCTCGGCCTCGACGCACAGCTGCCCGCCGACCTTCCGCCGGAGAGCGCGATCGAGGGGGCCAAGAGCCGCTACACCCTCGTCGTGGAGCTGGCCCGGCGCGAGCGGCTGACCGTGCGCGAGCTGATCGGCCGGCTCGGCGGCGGGCGGGGCCATCTGACCTTCGCCGGCACACCCGAGCAGGTCGCCGACGCGATCGAGGAGTGGTTCCGGGGCGGCGCCGCCGACGGCTTCAACATCATGCCCGCCGTGCTGCCCTCCGGCCTCGACCTCTTCGTGGACCACGTGGTGCCGATCCTGCGCGACCGGGGTCTGCTGCGCCGGGAGTACGGACCCCGGCAGACCCTGCGGGAGCGCTACGGCCTCCCGCGCCCGGCCAACCAGTACGCGCTCCCGTCCCTGGCCACCGCTCCGGCCCCCACCGCGGAACCGACACCCGCGACCGCCCACGCCTGACCGCACGCCCGCCCGTCCGATCCGCCGTTCCGAAAGGACCCGCACCCCATGACAGACATCGAGATCCAGAAGGTCACCGCGCACATCGGTGCCCGTGTCTCCGGCGTCGACATCTCCAAACCCCTGGACGACATCACCACCGCCGCCCTGCGCACCGCGCTCAACCAGCACAAGGCGCTGGTCTTCGACGACGTCGACCTGGACGACGAGGGCCAGCAGGCCTTCGCACGCCACTTCGGCGACCTCACCACGGCGCACCCCACGGTTCCCGCGGTGGCCGGCGCCCCGAACGTACTGCCCGTCGACAGCGAGCGGGGCCGCGCCAACCACTGGCACACCGACGTGACCTTCGTGCTCAACCCGCCGCAGGCCAGCACCCTGCGCAGCATCACCGTGCCGCCGTACGGCGGTGAGACGCTCATCGCCAACTCCGCCGCCGCCTACCGCGATCTGCCCGAACCGCTCCGCGCGCTCGCCGACACCCTGTGGGCCGAGCACACCAACGACTACGACTACGCGGTGCCGGACGAGAACATCGACGAGGAACAGGCCGCGCAGCGGGCCCAGTTCACGTCCATCACGTTCCGCACCGTCCACCCGGTCGTGCGGGTCCACCCGCTGACCGGTGAACGCGGGCTGTTCATCGGCGGGTTCGCCCAGCGGATCGCCGGGCTGTCGGTGGGCGAGTCCCGCAAGATCCTCGACCTGCTCCAGTCGTACGTCACCCGGCCCGAGAACATCCTGCGCTGGCGCTGGTCCCCGAACCAGCTCGTCCTGTTCGACAACCGGATCACCCAGCACTACGCGATCGACAACTACGACGGTCTGCCGCGCCGGCTGCACCGTGTGACGGTCGCCGGTGACGTGCCCGTCGGCATCGAGGGCAAGGAGAGCCACTCGATCGCGGGCGACGCCTCGCACTACACCTCGGTGGCCGCATGACGTTGTTCCCGGCGACGGCCGACCCGGTCCGGCGGCGGGCGCGTGCCCGCGCCTGACCGGTGTGCCACCTCACCGAAGGGGCCCTCGCGTGACGCCGTTCGTCACGCGAGGGCCCCTTCGCGCGTCCGGACGCGAATCCCCGGACGTCACGGGGCGCACGGCACATGGAGCGAGAGCAGGGCGGCCGCACCGTCCTCCACCCGGAGTCCGGTGATCGCCGCGTTGCCGAGGCTCGGCAGGACCCGGCGGTACTCGCCCAGCGGGATGGACGGGACCGTGCACAGCACCAGGCGCAGCAGGGTGTTGTGACCCCACCGCCGGCCCCGCGAGCGCATACGCTCGCGGGGCCGGCGTCCGGCACCCGGACGCTTCTCGTACGGAGGTGTCGCCGTGGATGTGCGCTGCCCGAACTGCGGAGGACCGCTGCAGACGTTCCGCAGGCTGACCAGGGACGAGGAGGCGGCCGTACGACGGATCAAGCAGGTGGACGACCCCGCCGCCTACCATCGCTGCACCCGTCCGGGCTGCCGCCGCTTCCAGCGCTGGAGCAACTGGCGCGACGGCGACAACTTTCCCGAGCCCAAGACCACGTAGTCCGAGGCCACGTAGCCCAAGACCACGTAGCCCAGGACCACGTAGTCCAGGACCGCCCGGGGTCGAGGTCCCCTACAGGTTGCTGAAGTCCGGTCCCGCCGTGCGCGTGCGCTTGATCTCGTAGAAGCCCGGCACCGAGGCGACCATGAGCGTGCCGTCCCAGAGCTTGGCGGCCTCCTCGCCCTTGGGGGCCGGGGTGACGACCGGGCCGAAGAAGGCGAGCTGCTCGCCGTCGGAACCGGGGACGGCGATGACCGGGGTGCCGACGTCCTGGCCGACCTTGTCGATGCCCTCCTTGTGGGAGGCGCGCAGCTCGGCGTCGAACTCGAAGTTCTCCTGGTCGGCGTAGTCGATCAGGTCGGCGGGAAGCCCGACCTCCTGGAGGGCGCCGGCTATCGCCTCCTTGGTCGGACCCGCGCCGTCGTTGTGGAAGCGGGTGCCGAGCGCGGTGTACAGCGGGCCGAGGACGTCGTCGCCGTGCTTCTGCCAGGCGGCGGTGACCACCCGGACGGACTGCCACGCCGTGGTCGCGAGCATCTCGCGGTAGTGGTCGGGAAGCTCGTCCAGCTTGGGCTCGTTCAGTACGGCGAGGCTCATGATGTGCCAGCGGACCTCGATGTCGCGGACCTTCTCCACTTCCAGCACCCATCGCGAGGTCATCCAGGCCCAGGGGCACAGCGGATCGAACCAGAAGTCGACGGGGGTCTTGCCGGAACTGGTCTGAGCGGTCTGCTCGGGCATGGCTCTCCTCGGAACGCGGTGTTTCTCCTGGCAACACCGGCACGCGCCCGCGTCATTCCCGCGTGTCCGCGCGATTCCGACGGGGCCGAGGGATTCCCCTGCGTCTGCGCCGTGACAGCGCCCGCCGTAAGGAGCACATGGCAGGATCGGCCCTGTTCGCACATGTCTATGACGCCATGAGGGAGTGCCGCCGTGCCCGGTGAGAATCTGTCCCGCGACGAGGCCCAGGAACGGGCGGCACTGCTGTCCGTCGACAGCTACGACGTCTTCCTCGACCTGCGCTCGGCCGTCGGGGGGACGGAGCCCGGCGCGGCGGCCGGCGAGCCCCGCACCTTCCGCTCGGTCACCACGCTCCGCTTCCGCTGCGCCGAGCCGGGCGGCACGAGCTTCGCGGACCTCATCGCCCCGCGTGTGACGGCCGTCTCACTGAACGGCCGGGACCTCGACCCGGGCGAGGTCTTCGACGGCTCCCGGATCCTGCTGGAGGACCTCGCCGCCGAGAACGAACTCGTGGTGGACGCCCAGTGCGCCTACTCCCGCACCGGCGAGGGCATGCACCGCTTCGTCGACCCCGAGGACGGCGAGGTGTACCTGTACACGCAGTACGAGCCCGCCGACGCCCGGCGCGTCTTCGCGAACTTCGAGCAGCCCGACCTCAAGGCGCCGTTCCGCTTCGAGGTGCAGGCCCCCGAGGGCTGGACCGCCTGGAGCAACGGCCTCGGTGAACTGGCCGACGGGGTCTGGAAGTTCGCCGAGACGAAGCCGATCTCGACGTACATCACGGCGGTCGTGGCGGGCCCGTACCACTACGTGACCGACTCCTACACCCGCACCTTCGACGACGGTACGAAGCTGGAGATCCCCCTCGGCGCCATGTGCCGCAAGGGCCTGGCCCCCCACTTCGACGCCGACGACGTGTTCCTGGTGACCAAGCAGGGGCTGGACTTCTTCCACGACCACTTCGACTACCCGTACCCCTTCGGGAAGTACGACCAGGCGTTCGTGCCCGAGTACAACCTCGGCGCAATGGAGAACCCGGGTCTCGTCACCTTCCGCGAGGAGTACATCTTCCGCGGCAAGGTGACGCAGACGTCGTACGAGGCGCGGGCGAACGTCATCCTGCACGAGATGGCGCACATGTGGTTCGGCGACCTGGTCACGATGGTGTGGTGGGACGACCTGTGGCTGAAGGAGTCCTTCGCCGACTTCATGGGCACGTTCGCGAACGTGGGCGCGACCCGCTTCACCGACGCCTGGATCACGTTCGCCAACCGCCGCAAGGCCTGGGCCTACCGCGCGGACCAGCTGCCGTCCACCCACCCGATCACGGCCGACATCCGTGACCTGCAGGACGCCAAACTGAACTTCGACGGCATCACCTACGCCAAGGGCGCCTCGGTCCTGAAGCAGTTGGTGGCGTACGTCGGGCAGGACGCCTTCCTGGAGGGCGCCCGCCGCTACTTCAAGCGGAACGCGTACGGCAACACGCGCGTCGGCGATCTGCTGTCGGCCCTGGAGGAGACGAGCGGGCGGGACATGGCCGCCTGGTCCCGGTCCTGGCTCCAGACCGCGGGCGTCAACTCCCTCACCCCGCAGGTGATCCTGAGCGCCGAAGGACGCGTCGCCGAGCTGGGAATCGTCCAGGAGGCCGCCGAGTCCCATCCCGAACTGCGCCCGCACCGCGTGGCCGTGGGCCTGTACCGGCGGTCGCCGGGCGAGGGCGGGGACGGCTCGCTCGTCCGTTACGCGCGCGCCGAGGTGGATGTCGACGGGCCGCGCACGATCGTCACCGAACTGGCCGGCGCGGCGGCCCCCGATCTGGTCCTCGTCAACGACGACGACCTCACGTACTGCAAGATCCGCTTCGACGAGGGCTCGCTGGCCACCCTGCGGGACGCGCTCGGCGAGATGACCGACCCGCTCGCCCGGGCCCTGTGCTGGTCCGCGCTGTGGAACCTCACGCGCGACGCGCTGCTGCCCGCCCGGGACTTCATCGCTCTGGTGCTGCGTTTCGCGGGCCGCGAGTCCGACATCGGTGTGCTCCAGATGCTGCACGCCTGGGCGAACTCCGCGCTCGTCAACTACGTGGCGCCCGACTGGCGCGCGCAGGGCGCCCAACTGCTCGCCGAGGGCGCGCTGAAGGAGCTGCGGCTGGCCGAGCCCGGTGGCCAGCATCAGCTCGCCTGGGCCCGCTTCTTCGCCGACGTGGCGTCGAGCGAGGCCGATGTCCGGCTGCTCCAGGGCCTGTTGGAGGGGACGGCCGAGATCGACGGCCTCGAGGTCGACCAGGAGCTGCGCTGGGCGTTCCTGGAGCCGCTGGCCGCGCGGGGCGCCGCCGACGAGTCCGTCCTCGCCGCCGAACTCGCCCGCGACGACACGGCGTCCGGCAAGCGGCACCAGGTCCGCTGTCTCGCCGCCCGCCCCTCGGTGGCGGTCAAGGCCCAGGCCTGGGCGGCCGTCGTGGAGTCCGACGCGCTGTCCAACGCGCTCGTCGAGGCGACCATCTCGGGCTTCGCCCAGCCGTCCCGGCGGGACCTGCTCGCGCCGTACGCCGCCAAGTACTTCGCCGCGATCGAGCGCGTCTGGGCGGAGCGGTCCATCCAGATCGGCATGGACGTGGTCCGGGGACTGTTCCCCTCGCTCCAGGACTCCCCGGAGACCCTGGAGGCGACCGACGCCTGGCTCGGGTCGCACGAGGACGCGCCGCCCGCGCTGCGCCGGCTGGTGCTGGAGGCGCGGGACGATCTGGCGCGGGCGCTGCGCGGGCAGGCCCGCGACATCGCCGCGGCGGGCTGATCGGCCCGCCCACGCGAACCGCGTCCGGGCGGACCGATCACCCGCCCCACGCGAACCGCGCACGAGAGGGCACCGGCGCCATCCGCGTCCGGTGCCCTTTCGTATGATCCGATCCGCCGCGTACGCCGGTGAACCGATCGGATGCGCGCACTGGTTACGAAATGCAGGTATTCAGAGCCGTAACCCCTATTAATTCCCCTCCGGACCAGCATCTTCCGGCAGTCGAACGCCCGTACTTCGGGGCCCGCATGTCCCGATTCGCCGACGGGCGGGTAACAGCGGTTAGAGGGCGGCTCCGGGGCGGGAATCCCCGGTACATGAACCCCAGCACCCCGCTCTCCCCCCACACTCTCCGCCCCTCGTCCCCCGTGCGGAACCGGGTCGTGACCGCCGCCGAGTTGCGCGGCCACGGCGTGACCACCGCGGACGCCAACGAGCGGTGCCGGCCCGGCGGGCCCTGGCAGCGGATCCTTCCCGGCGTCTTCCTCCTGCGTCCCGGCCCGCCCACACCCGAGGAACGACTGCAGGCGGCGCTGCTCTACGCCGCCCGCACGGTGGCCGGCATCCCCGCCCAGCCGGGGTCCGAGGAGCCGCGCGCCCCCCGGCCCCACCCGGACGCGCTGATCACCGGCCTGGCGGCGCTGGCCCTGCACGGCTTCGCCGCCGCCCCGCCGCTGCTCTCCCTCGACACGATCGACGTACTGGTCCCCCGGCTGCGCCGACTGCGCTCGACCGGCTGCGTCCGCATCGTGCGGACGACCGTGCTGCCGGAGCCCGTGTTCGTGGCGGGGGTCCCGGTCGCCGCCGTCCCCCGCGCGCTGGCCGACGCGGCCGCCGAGCTGACCGACGCGGCGGCCGTGCGCGAGCTGCTGACGGAGGCGGTGCGCCGCGGCCGCTGCGAACCGCGCGCCGTCGTGGAGGAGTTGACGGCGGCCCGGCTGCTCGGCCGCCCGCACCTGGTGGACGCCGTGGACGCGCTGGTGGCGGAGGGCAGGGCGATCGCGGAGAACCGGCTGTACCGGATGGTCCTCGAGCACGGGCTGCCGGACCCGGTCTGGAACGTCGACCTGCGGCTGCCCGGCGGCCCGTACCTCGGCAGCCTGGACGCGTACTGGCCCGAGCAGGCGGTGGCGGTCGAACTGCGGACCCGCACCCCGCGCCAGGACGCGGACGCCGTGCGGTGCGAGTACGCCCGTAAGCGCGAGTACCTGGAGAGGCTGGGCATCACTGTCGTCCACATCACCCCCCGGAAACTCAGGGACGCGATGGAGCAGCAGGCCACGATCGTGCGCACCGCGCTGATGGCCGCGAACGACCGCGATCCGGCGGCGTATGTCGTGGTGCGGCCCCGGTAGTGACGGACCGGGCGGCGCCAGAGGGGAGGGAGGGGTCCGCGAGGTGTTCTCACGGACCCCTCCCCGTAATTCCGGTGGCGTTGTCAGTGCCCCGATCTAGTGTGGGTCGAGCAGGAGATCCATGACCTGACGCGAGTGCCGTGCCGAGCAAGACGAGAGACAGGAGACCCTGATGACGACCCTGCCCGATCGCCCGAACACCGCGCTGCTGGTGATCGAGCTCGTACCGGGCTCATACAGTGTTTTCCATGAGCCGACCTAAGTTAGCCAAGGCTGCGATCACCCCGGGTGAGCCCGCCGCCATCTACTGCCGGATCTCGCACACCAAGGACGAGGATCAGACCGGAGTCGACCGGCAGGAGCGCATCTGCCGCGAGATCGCCGAACGCCTTCAACTCGGTGTCGAGTCGGCCCACATCTACGTCGACAACAACCGTTCGGCGTGGCAGCGCAACCGCAAGCGGCCCGGGTGGGAGGAAATGCTGCGCGCGATGGCGGACGGAGAGATCCGGCACGTCATCGTCTACCACCCCGACCGCCTCATGCGGCAGCCCAAGGACCTCGAAGAGCTTCTCTCCATAGCTGACGACAAGCGCGTGCTTCTGCACGGCGAGGCGAACCGGCGCGATCTCTCGGACCCCGACGACCGGTTCATCCTCCGCATCGAGGTGGCCCACGCCTGCCGCTCGTCCGACGACGCGTCACGTCGGCTCAAGGACGCCCTGAAGGACAAGGCCCGCGAGGGCAGGCCGCATGTGGGCAGCCGTCCCTACGGCTACACGGGCAACGGTCAGGCGATCATCGAAGAAGAGGCGGAGATCGTCCGCGAGGTCTTCCGGCGGTACCTGGACGGCGAGTCACCCATGCACTTGGCCCAGGATCTGACCGCGCGGGGAGTGGCGACGTCCAAGGGCAGGACCTGGCAGCCGGAGCACGTCCGTCGTCTGCTGTCGTCCAACTTCGTGGCGGGTGTCCGCATCCACCAGGGCGAGGAAGTGGGAACCGGGACGTGGCCGGCCATCATCGACCGCGGCCAGTGGGACGAGGTGCAGCGAGTCAGGGAGTACCGGGCCCAGCAACACAGAGACGACCAGAAGCGACCGAGCCGCTTCTACCTGCTGCGCGGAGTCGCGACGTGCTCATGCGGAGCCCGCATGGCCGGTACGAACAGCATGCAGTACGCCTACTACCGGTGCATACGAGCCGACGAAGTCGGACAGCAGAAGTGCGGACGCTCCGTCTCCGCCGTTCCTCTCGAAGCGTTCGCCCGCGATGTGGCGGTCAGGGTCCTCACGAAGCTGGACACGTCCGGCTACGAGCCCCCGACGACCACACGTCCCGAGGCCGACGTGACCGCGGACGAGAAGGACCGCGCGAAGCTGGAGGAACTGAAACAACTCTGGCTCACGGACGACGACTTCACGACCGCCGAGTTCCACGCCATGCGCGCCGTCGTACTCAAGCGGATGAAGGAGCGCCAGCGAAAGACGGTCAAGCGGCCCATCGCCGTCCTGGACGGCATTGCCGGACCGGAGGCCGAAGCCAACTGGAAGAAGCTGGAGGAGGCTGAGGACTACGAGCGTATGAACGCGATCTACCGGTTCCTGTTCGCGGCCGTGGTCGTACTCCCGGCGACGAGGAAGGGCAGGGGGTTCGACACCAACCGCGTGGAGATCAAGCCGAACCCGCTGGACTAGGGTCCGCCGTATGCACTCCTACCCTTGACGGCACTGTCCGCAGGGCTTCCCGGGCGAGTTGGGTGTTGTCATGATCTAGCCATGACTCGCAACACCTCGCCCGTGTATGAGGCGCGCTACGGCTGGGACCCCAAGACCATAAGAGTCGCGGTGTTCTCCATCATCTTCACTGCGGCCCTGCTGCTCCCAGGCATGCCATTGCTCGCGCGGATACTGGGCCTGCCGCTGTTCGGCGCGGGAGGATTGTTCATGGCGTTCGTGGCAATGAGCCGCAAGGTCGCGTTCCGGGTGGACGAGACAGGCGTGCTCCTCGGCGGGAGCCCCGCCCGGTACAAGGCCACCACCGCCCACGTGCCCTGGGAAGACATCACGGGCTTCGTACTGTGGCGCCAGGTCATAGCCACTGCCTCCCTGCCCTACGTCGGAGTCACCCGGCGGGAAGGAGCCCCAGCCCTGCCTGGTGACGGCCCGAAGTCCCGTGCTGTCCTGGAGATTCTGGCTCCGGTGCCGCCAGATACGGTGATGTCCTCGCGGGCAGTGACCGGGTGGCACTTCGACAAGGGCCAGCTGATCGCCGCCATCGCCCACTTTGCGCCCGGTACCCCTCTGCAAGACGACCTTTAGACGAAACGGTCATGACGGTTGTTGGCTCCGTAGTCCCGCGCTAAGAATCCCTCTGCCCAGGGCCGAGGAGCCGTGCGAGTCGCGCAGCGCTCTTCGGCCCCATCCGTGTCGGGAACTTGGCCGCCTGACGCTCGACTGCCCGAGCCCACTGCTCGCTGCGGTGTCTCGTCACCGGGGCGCCTCACGCTCTTCACGGGCGATCTCACGGTTCGTGGCGATGTCTTCGGCGACTCCGGCGGCCAGGAGCGCCGCGCCGCGAGTGTGGCCGGAGCCGACGTAGCGCCAATGCGCTTCAGTGGCTGTGCCGGGGATGTCCCCCTCACAGTGGCCCTGGTGTTCTGCGCGTTCGGCGCGCAGCGCTGCGTAGGTCGTCGAGTAGGCACGGGACTTGGTCAGGATGTGGCCCCGGTAGCCCAGGGTGTGGGCCCAGGTGCGCAGGCGTAGCGGCGCGTACTCGGGGAGACCGCCGAGGCGCCAGCAGGTGCGTATGAGTATCCGAACATGGTCAGACACACGGGCCGCCTCGATGTCGTCCCAGGCCGTGAGGCGGCAGTCGGTCCCGGCGCCTGTCTCGCTCGCGCCCTTGGTGACGTACTTCGCGACGTACGCGGCTACGGCGTCGTCGTCCGGGCCGAGTCCGTCGGTGCGCAGGGGCCGGGCATCGATCTGAGCGCCCCAGCGGAGATCGAGTTCGCCGACGGCGGGACTGCGGAGGGTGCGGACCAGGACCCGCCTAGCGGAGGCGCGTACGGCGTCGATGAGCAGTTCCGCGGTGCCCCAGGTCGGGGGTTCGTCGTCGGGTCCGTTCGGGCCGTCGAGGCGGACGACGGCATGCACGTGAACGGCAGCCCGTTTCTGGTACTCGGCGACCCGTGCGAAGGACAGCCGGGCGTGCTGGGCGAATCGGGACTGTACGAGGCTGGCCGAGGAGGCGAGTTGGCGCCGGACGCCGATGACGAAGCGGTCCCAGAGCTTGCCCGCGTGTGCGTGCCAGAGGACGTGGGCCGGGTAGTCGTAGCAGTCGGCGCAGAGGGGTTGGCCGACGAAGGGATCGGTCGTGGCGTGGACGGCGCCGCAGCCGACAGGGTGTCCGTGCTCGCAGCGTCCGCGGTCGCGACGGGGGCGACAGCGCTCCCCGGCACGGTGCACCGGTCCGAAGGAAGGTGCGGTCAGGGTGATGAAGAGCCGGGGACGGTTCCGGACCGTGGCGGGGACGTTCTTGCCGCCGAGGAGGCCGGCGCGGACCAGGTGATAGGTGTCGCCCGCGTGGAGTCGGGAGCAGGGCGCGCAGACGGTCGCGCGTCGGTTGCGGCAGCGGATGAGCAGGCGTTCACCGGGTTCTGTGCGGGTGTCGTAGTGGTGCAGGATCTCGCCGGTCACACCGTCAAGGGTGGTCGTCGAGCCCGAGAGGTGCACGGGGTGGGCACAGCCGCCCGTGGCTGCGATCTGGTCGAGCCAGCGCGCGTACTGCGGATCTTGGGCGATGTGAATGGCGTCTCGGTCTGCTTCGGGGAGCTGACGCAGGCGCGCCGCGCGGTCGAGGACGGCGCGCCTGTCAGCTGAGGTGAACTCGGGTGTGATGGTGGTGACCTTCCGGGGTGGGCCGCCGAAGCGGCTCGGTTGGTGGTTGGTGGCGCGCTGTCGTTCATGGGGATCACTCCTTGGGTCGTTGGGGGTGGTGGGGTGGGTCAGCGGATCGTTCCGGTACCGCGGCAGACGCGGCAGCGGTGAAGGCGTCCGGTCCAGGTTCTGCGGGCTCCGTCGCCCTTGCAGACGGGGCACCTCACGCGAGGCATGGGCATGGTGTTGCTCCTTTCTGCCGGTCTAGAAGTGGGAGAAGCCGCTCAAGACCCAGGTCATGAAGCCGTTGATGGTGAGGCTGACCGGGGTCTGGCCGAGGTACATACCGAAGAGGGCGATGCAGACCGCTTCCCAGGCGCGGACGTCGCGGGACCGGACGAGGAGGAAGGTGATGATCCCGAAGACGACCACGAGGGACACGGCGGTACCTGTGCTGATCACTTGTCGTCTCCTTCGAGCGCTGCGAGGGCATGGACGATGGCGGGCAGTTCGGGGGTCACGGCGCTGTACTTCTTGGAGGTTGCTGCGGCCTCTTCGGTTGAGGTGAGGTGGGAGCGGGCACGGCTCCAACCGCCGTCCGGGCCGGTACACACGGCCACGCCCTGTTCCCCTGCGGTGATCGACTGGGCGACGACGACGGCGTCCTTGTTGAGATCGCCCAGCGTCATCTCTGCGGTGCCGGGATCGTTGACCCGGTGGCAGATACGACCGCCTAGCTGCGCCCGCAGAGCGGTGACTCCAGGGCCGAGGTCGGAGCCGACGCGCTGGCCGGCAACGACCAGGTGGAAGCCGAGCGCGGCACCGAGCTGGGCGAGCCGGAGCAAGAGGGTCGAGCACTGTTCGGCTTCCGCCTTGCTCTCGCGTCGACCGTCGGACAGGTAGAGCTCCGCGAGTTCGTCGACGATGACCACGACCGGCACCGGCCGCAGCTTGTCCGGCAGCTCCCAGATCGAGCGGACCCCCGCCGTGCGGCAAACACTCATGCGGTCCTGCATGTCGACGGCGAGCGCGGTGAGTACGACGACTGCCTCACGACGGCAGGTGGTGAGGGCGCTGAGTCGTTCGGCGAAGAGGCCGAGTTCCATGCCGCCCTTGCAGTCGATGCCGACCAGGGCGACGGGTTGCGGAGCGAGCTGGGTGATCAGCCGGGCGAGCAGGGTGGACTTGCCGGACCGGGTGGCGCCGGCGATGAGCCAGTGCGGAACGAGGCGCAGGTCCATGACCCAGGCGCCGCCACTCTCCAGTACGCCGATCAGCGCGGACAGGAGTACGGCGGGCGCCGAGGCTAAGCCCGGCCGGGCCAGCGGATCGCTTGCCGTTGCAGTCAGCAGCACGAGACCGCGCTCGGGTGAGGTGACCCGCACGGCATGGACCTTCCACGCGTGCACGAGCGCGTCCGCCGCCTTCATGTACGTCGCCGGGGTCTGACCCGCGTGCAGCCGGACGGTCGCCGTCAGCCCCATCCGGTTGGCCCGCGGGAACGAGAGCCGGGGCATGACCGGCCGCAGCGGATCGCCCTTGACGACCAGGTCCCCGAGCAGCCCGCGGGGCGGACGCCTGGAGACGGAAAGGTCGTTGAGCAGCGCGACCTTTCGCCAGGTGAACACCACCCGGCACACAGTGACCGGGTACCCGGCGAGGTACCAGTGCCAGGCCGGGCGGTGCCGGCGCAGCAGGTCACCGACGACGAGCACCCAGGCCAGCAGGGCGAGCCCGAAGGCGAGTGCGATCGGCCCCATCACGCACCACTGGCCTTGCTCGGCGCGGGGGTGGCGTGAACGGGGGTGATGGCGTCGGCGCGGAAGCTGATTCCGTGCCGGTCGCCCATGGCCCAGGCGAACGCGGTCAGTCCGGTGACCTTGAGGATCTGTCCTTCCTCGATGCCCTTGGGCTCACCGGCGACCGCGATCTCGATGACGGAGATACGCCGTCCGTCCTGCCGCACCGTGACGGCGACGGTGTAGATGGTGTTGCCGTCCCGGTCCTTCTTCACCTCCTGTGTCTCGAAGTTGCTGATCTTCGCTTCGGGTGTGATGGCGCACCGCAGTACGCCCAGTCGTGCCGTGTCCACGGGAATGGACTGCATTGCGTGGCCTCCCTGGCCAGTCGGGACGCCCGACATATTCAGACGTCACTTGTCCTTACGAGTGATGACTATGCGGCTCTGTACGGCGAGGGTGCAACTACTTATGCTGACGAGTGATGTCGCGCGTGCGACGTGCCTACGACCTCACCCGGAGATGCCGAGATGACCGAGATCCAGCGCCCCGGAGCCCTCTACCAGCAGGTGGCCGCCGCGATCCGCGAAGCGATCCTCACCGGCGAATACGAACCTGGCGCCCCGCTCCCCTCGGAAGCGCAGCTCATGGAGCGCTACAAGGTCTCGCGACCGACTGTCCGCAACGCGGTCGCTGCTCTGCGGGCGGAGGGACTCATCGACGTCCACCATGGCAAGGGCAGCTTCGTACGCTCCGCCAGTGGCCCCGTCGCCGCGATCTCCCGTCACATCGGCAGGACACCGGCTGGGCATTTCAGGCTGTACGGCGTGGCCACGTGGCAGCAGGCCGAGGAACCGCACACCTACCGCACCCACACCACCCAAGCCACGGCCCATCTGCTGGGACTCCAGACGGAGGAGGCCCTGTTCGGCTGTGACCAGCTGCTCGCCGACCCGGACACCGGAGCCCGCGCGATGCTCCGCACCCTGATCCCTTTCGCCACCGTCGAAGCCGTGCCCGATCTCGGCAAGAGGCCGGACGCAGCGCCCGCCGCGATCTACGCCATGCTGACGGCGGCCGGGCACGAGCTGTGGTGGTCGGAGTCGGTACGGGCCCGCATGCCGCTGCCCGACGAGCGCACCACTCTGCGCCTGCCCGACGCGACCCCGGTCCTGCACGTCTCCCGCGTCACCTGCGGCACCGACGACCAGGCCCTGATCCTCGAAGAACTCCGCATCGGAGCAGACCGCGCCGAACTCACCTACCGGATCGACGCCACCAAATAGCCCGCGCGGCGCGTCCGCGGCCAAGGACCGATGACGATCGGTCGAATGCGTCTTCACTTCCTCAAGGGCGCGCCTGCGGCGCGCCGGGCAGCCCGGCCGCCCCGGCCGGGCGTGCGGCGTGGCCGCCGGTCCCGTCCGGTCGCCCGACTGCCCGCACCACAGCACGCCCAAGGAGTCGAAGCACCGACCCACCGTTGTCGGCCAGGCTCCGCGGGGCTGGGGGTCGCCGGCCACCGAGACTTTAGACAGCTCCCATGGGGCGAGCCTCGAAGAACAGGGGGCCGATCGGGCTGTTGCGGGCAGCTCCAAGGACTGCCCGATCCGCTGGCGAGCGTAAGGCCCCCTGTTCACTCGCCCTATGGCAGCTACCGTCCAAAGTCTCAGCGACCGACGACGTGCCCACGCGCGCCACTCACCAGCCAAAAGGCGCCTCACGACGCACCGCCGTCGCCGCCCGCAACCCCCTCCAGAAGCACGGTGAGCCGATCCACGGCGTCCAGCCGGCCCGCAACCCGCACGACCCCGCCCCCGCACTCGTCCGTCGACGCGACGGCCCGCACCTGCGACAGCTCGAACCCCGCCCCGAGCAACGCCCGGTTCAGCCGGTCCGCAGCCTCCCGCGCCGCACGCCAGCCCGCAACGTAGTCGAAACCCGACACCCACAGACCGCACTCCGCGCCCTCGATGTCGAGACCATCGCTCAGCCAGTCCTCACCCGAGCCAGTCACCCTGCCCACCTCTGCCCTGATCTAGGTAATGGTTCGTCAACTTCCTTTGGCCCAGGGCAGAACACAGAGCAACGGCCCCGGTACCATCAGGCACCGGGGACCGCTGCGTCCCCTCCCGGACCACCCCAGTTGCTGTCCAGGCGCGGGGGTGGTCCGGTCTCGGTATGAGGTTGTGAAGCGCGGCCCCTCCCGGGAGGGGAGCCCCCGGGTCGTACGAGGGGCCGCGCCCCATGCGGCCGGAGGGGTCAGACTCCGACCGATTTCCGGGCCGCCATCACTCCCGATCGCGTGGGAGTAAAACAGGGGTACGGCCCGGAGATCTCTAGGTCCTGCCGCCGAGGTCGAAGCGGCACCACACGGTCTTGCCGCCCGGCCCCTTCGGCGACCACCACACCCCGTCAGCAAGTCGCTGAACGATCAGCAGCCCGCGACCGCGGTCCGGCAACAGCGCCTCGGCGAAATCACCAACCAGCTCCGGCGAGACGAACTCACCCACCGGCAGATCAGGCGGAGTCGAGTCCTCATCAGCGACACCGATGAACAGCCACCCGGGCCACGCCTTCACCAGCACGTCGACCCGCCGGGCGGCACCAGGCTGGGTCAGGCAGTCGTCCGGCACCGCGTGATGCACGACATTGCCGACCAGCTCCGAGACGACGAGCCGGGCATCGTCGACCATGTGGCCGAGCCCCCAGTCCTTGAGGCACGCGCCCACCATGTCGCGTGCGGCGCACGCGGTGCCGGCAGACTCGTCGAAGAGCGTCAGCGCCCGGAAGTGACCCGCCGAGGGATCCTGCGCCGCTTCACGCAGCGAGACCGACCGCGGGATGTTCGCTCTGCGTTTGCTCTGCCGAGCATCCATTGCGTCCCCTGCCGACTGCCGACGAGCCCTGTAGCCCGTCGCTCCGTGCAGAACAGTGAACGGCGCGAGCTGCGCAGCCGGGAGCGTTCACCAGGGGGTTCATGTGAACACCGGCAAATGCAAAGGGGGTTCACTGATGAACCCCCCAATGACACAGAGCTGTGCCACGATGAACTCGCTGTCATTCTCGGGTTGGCAGGGGAGCATGAGCCGAGCGCCGAACGAGCAGTTGATCGCTGTCATGCACGAAGCGAGGGTCTCGAACAAGGGACTCGCAAAACGCATGCAGGAAGCCGCCGCACACCGAGGCACGAGTCTCGGGACGACGCACATCGCCGTGCAGCGTTGGCGAGACGGCGCGGGCATCCAGCCCCAGACGGCGGCAATCATGGCGGACGTTCTCAGTTCGAAGCTGAACCGTCGCATCACACCGGCCGACCTCGGATTCTTCCGCCAGCTCCAGCAGCCGACGCCGCAGCGGGTTAGCTATCCGGGCACCGTGCCCGATGTACTGTCCATGCTCGACGGACTCGCCCAGGAGCGCGCCGACAACCCAGCGCCGGGGCAACTCGTCATAGCGGACGCCGATCTCAGCTCCGCCGTACTGTCATGGATGGTGGCCCGCCCCGACGGAATCCAGGCGGACAGGCCTGCACCCCAACGCGTCGGCATGCGCGACGTACGCGCGATCAGAGACGCGGCCGGCACGTTCATGCAACTCGACTTCAAGTACGGCGGTGGCCACGGCCATAGGGCACTGCGCCACTACTTCCGCCACGAGGTCCTGCCGCTCCTCAGCGCAAGCTACAGCGAGAAGGTCGGCACCGCGATATTCGGCGCCGCCGCCGAAGTCTCCCAGTTACTCGCCTGGACCGCATACGACTCCGGGAATCATCGGCTCGCCCACCGCTACCTGACATCCACACTGCGCCTGTCACAGGTCATCGACGACCGCATGTTCGGCGCTCGCATCCTCGGCAACCTCAGCCACCAGGCCAACTATCTCGGCAACCACACCCAAGCCATCCAACTGGCCCGGGCCGCCGTCGAGGGCGCCAAGGGCCGAGCCACCCCGCGCGCCATGGCGAACTACTCAGCGATGGAAGCCCGAGCACTGGCCAACGCAGGCGACCCCGTCCGCGCAGGCCACGCGATGAACGACGCTGAACGCCACTTCGAGCGCGCCGGCACAGGCAACGATCCCGAATGGCTCAGCTACTTCGACTCCGCGGAACTCATGGGCGAGTTGTGCCACTGCTTCCGCGACCTCAAGATGCGCCGCGAGTCCGTAGAGCACGCGCAGCGCGCCGTGAACGACACCGACCCGAAGTACGCCCGAACCCTGGGGTTCTGCCGCATGGTGCTCGCCCAGAGTCAGCTACTGAACGGCGAGTTGGAAGCCGCCGTCACCACCGCGAGTCTCGCGGTCGACGGCGGCGACTCCCTCCAGTCCGCCCGCTTCCAGCGCTACGTCACCGACTTTCAGAACGAGGTCAGCGCCCACTCAGCGAACCCCACCGTGGCCGCCTTCAACGACCAGGTACACGACGCACTCGCCCGTATGGAAGACGACGACTGACGGCTACCAGGGACGCCAATTCCGAGGCCCGTCATCGTTTCGCAGCCCAGCGATGCGACGCCTGTACTCGGCCGCCGTCCGCTCGTCTTCCTGCACGTTCTGCATCAGCCACGTCGTCATGCCGAACTCCTGCAACCCACGCAGCGTCTCGTACCCGTCCCAGTGGTAGAGATCCCGTCCGTACGCAGCCACGAAGTCGGCATACTGCTCGTCGGTCTGCCACCCAAGGCTGTGATGCTCCACCGCCGTGACCATCAAGTCCCACTCCGGGTGATCGAAGCAAAAGGCCTCGAAGTCGATCAGGATCACTTGGCCTTGATCGTCGACCATGAGGTTCTGCACATGAGCATCGCCGTGCACCGGACCCTTGGCAGTCTCGAACCGCAGCTCCGCGTACTTGTCGCGCAGTTCGCGCCACCGCTTCCGCAGGAAGACCTTGTCATCATCCGGGATCACGGCACGGTTGAGTCGCAGATCCTGCTTGTCGAAGGGGTCGAACGACGGGAGCCGAAGCCCGTCCGGGACCGATAGCGAGTGCAGATCCCGTAGGACAGCCCCCAGTTCCCCGTACGTTGCCTTACGGTCCCCCTCAACGATCAGATGCCAGAACGTCACCGGATGACCGCCGATCAAGAACGGCTGCTGCAGGTCCTCGACGACGCGAGCCGCGGGAAACCCTTCACCCGCCAACCACTGTGAGACCGCCACCTCGGTACGCGCCGTCGCCAACCACTCCTCCCCCCGGGCCACGCGCACGATCACCGGGGCCGAAGCCAGCCGGAACAACGCGTTCTCCCCGAGGCGGATCAACTCCGCGTCTCTGCCATCGAGCCCCGCGGCCCGGCACGCGGCAACCATCACCCGCGTCGCTCCCGCCGAAGTGAACCCCTCTTCAGATCGAGCAGCGTCAACCGTCATGCCCGTACCAGCTCCCCTAGTCGCGCGCGATCAACCAGCGCACGCCTACGGGTGACCAACCCGACGCACGCCAGACACGACTTAGACCGTACCCAGGGTGCACGGGTACCCACGAGGGAGATGGCCGCAGTCTCCTCCTGACGTTCTCGTCAAAGACAAGACCTTCTGCTGCAAGTTGAGGCCAGGAATCTACTGCACGCTGTCACGAGGAATCATTCGTGGTGTCGCCTGACGATGCTTGAGGATGAGGAACGCCCAGTTGCTTTCGGAGTCGGCGAGCCTGAGCTTTATCCGCCTCGTCCAAACCGTGAGACTCGGTTTCTCGCTTGTGTGATCCTGCGTGCAACGAGACAGCCCGGCCGATGTCTCCGGCTGCCTGGTAGGCGCTGGCGAGGTTGTTGCGAGAAGCGAGCGTGTCGGGGTGGTCCTCGCCCAAGACCCGCGCAGAGTCGGTGAGGGTCTGCTCGTACAGCGGGATAGCCCGGCCTAGATCCCCCGCTGCCTCGTAGGCGCTGGCGAGGTTGTTGCGAGTGGTAAGCGTGGAAGGGTGGTCCTCGCCCAAGACCCGCACCCGGTCGGTGAGGGTCTGCTCATACAGCGCGACGGCCCGGCCTAGATCCCCAGCTGCCTGGTAGGCGTAGGCGAGGTTGTTGCGAGAAGCGAGCGTGGAAGGGTGGTCCTCGCCCAAGACCCGCACCCGGTCGGTGAGGGTCTGCTCATACAGCGCGACGGCCCGGCCTAGATCCCCCGCCGACTCGTAGACCCCGGCGAGGTTGTTGCGAGAAGCGAGCGTGTCGGGGTGGTCCTCGCCCAAGACCCGCACCCGGTCGGTGAGGGTCTGCTCATACAGCGGGATGGCCCGGCCGAGATCCCCCGCCGCCTCGTAGACGTAGGCGAGGTTGTTGCGAGTGGTAAGCGTGGAAGGGTGGTCCTCGCCCAAGACCCGCAGAAGGTCGGTGAGGGTCTGCTCGTACAGCGGGATGGCCCGGCCGAGATCCCCCGCCGCCTCGTAGACGTAGGCGAGGTTGTTGCGAGAAGCGAGCGTGTCGGGGTGATCCTCGCCCAAGACCCGCACCCGGTCGGTGAGGGTCTGCTCATACAGCGGGATGGCCCGGCCGAGATCCCCCGCCGACTCGTAGGCGCTGGCGAGGTTGTTGCGAGAAGTGAGCGTGGAAGGGTGGTCCTCGCCCAAAACCCGCTGAAAGTCGGTGAGGGTCTGCTCATACAGCGCGACGGCCCGGCCTAGATCCCCCGCCGACTCGTAGGCGTAGGCGAGGTTGTTGCGAGAAGTGAGCGTGTCGGGGTGTTCTGGGCCCAGGACCCGCGCAGAGTCGGTGAGGGTCTGCTCGTACAGCGGGATGGCCCGGCCGAGATCCCCCGCCGCCTGGTAGACACCGGCGAGGTTGTTGCGAGAAGTGAGCGTGGAAGGGTGGTCCTCGCCCAAAACCCGCGCAGAGTCGGTGAAGGTCTGCTCGTACAGCGGGATGGCCCGGCCGAGATCCCCCGCCGCCTGGTAGACACCGGCGAGGTTGTTGCGAGAAGTGAGCGTGGAAGGGTGGTCC
>NZ_JBIVVR010000001.1:1139805-1156357 GCF_044757755.1 Streptomyces sp. NPDC091209
GGTCCTCGCCCAAAACCCGCAGCGAGTCGGTGAGGGTCTGCATGAACAAAGGCAGGGCCTTCTCCAGGTCACCGATCGCACGATAAGCGCAAGCAAGATTACTTATTGCGGCGAGAGTGTCGGGGTGATCAGAACCGAGAGTTCGCTCGCAGCCTTCCACACCCCTTTGATATAGCTGAATTGCTTTCGCAAGATCGCCTTTAATTTCATAGGCGTACGCCAAGTTATTGAAGGATGTGAGGGTGTCAGGGTGATCGCTGCCAAGGATCCGTTCCCTGTCAGTTAGCGTCTTCTCCAGCATCGGAAGTGCACGGCTTACTTCACCCACTGAAAGGCATGCGTAGGCAAGGCTGTTGCGCGACGCGAGAGTGTCAGGATGATCGCTGCCTAGAATCTGCTCTCGTGTATTCAGGTTTTGTTCCAGTAGCCGTACCGCTTCCTCTGGGCGATTTACGAAATGAAGAGAGGTAGCGAGGTTGTGGCGCGAGGCCAAGGTGTCGAGGTGTTGATTGCCCAGCACCTGCTTCCGTTTAGCTAGGGCCTGCTCAAACAACGGAATGGACTGCTCTAGATTTCCGATTACCTGATAGGCGTATGCCAAGTTATTTAGAGACGTCAGAGTGTTGGGATGCAGTTTGCCCAACACCCGTTCGCGGTCGGCCAGTGTTTTTTCGTACATTGGAATAGCAGCGCTCAGGTCACCAGATGCCAGGAATGCGCCTGCTAGATCGTTCCGAGTGCTCAGAACCACAGGGTCATCTTGGCCGAGAAACTCTTCACACTCGGAGAGGGTTTGCTCGTACAGAGAGAGCGCCTCCGCGAGATTACCCGCGGCTTGGTAAGCGCCAGCCAGATTTCCGAGAGCGGCCAATGTGTCGCGGTGGAGTCGCCCATAATGACGAGAATATGCGGCATGAGAGCGCTCGTGATATGGAATGGCGTCGGCTGGATCACCCTGCTCGTTCAGAAAGAGGCCAGTCTGATTGAAAAGGTGAGCGGAGACGGCAGTATCGGATTCTGCCGACGCGCGGTCAGCGAGGGCTGTAATATGCGGAATGAGGCGTTGCCAAAGATGCCAACCCTCGGGCTCGTAAACTTGCGGGATAGTCGCATCTAGCAACTCCGTCGACTGCCGCAGCCCAGTTGAAATGTCGGCCGGCTGACGGTACGGATCCTGAGGGTCAGCGGTTCGGACAAATGTCTGCAACAATCGATGCATTGAAATCGAAGTTGCATCGGCATCGAGCATTCCATGGATTACAAGATTCGCCAAAGTCAGCTGTACTTGTTGCCGATCAAATGACGAAGTCAAGTTATCGAGCATGCTGCAAGGAATTCCCTCATGGGCATACCAAGCCAGAATGCGTAGTAGCGGCAGCGCCAATGGCATATCTGCGATCTGCTCGAAGCTGGTATGAAATGCCCGACTGAGTGAAGACCAAGCAGGCGATGAATCTTCTACATCAAGCAGATCCGACCCGTAGTTAGAAAGTCTGCGGAGATACTCTTCTGTATCGATATCGGTCGCTGAGATGTACTTGGCAGCGGCCCGGATGGCGAGTGGAAGTCCCCCAAGGCGCGAAACGAGGGTCGCCCTTTGGTTCAGCTCTGACACTTCCGCTGGTTCACTAAATTGCACGGTCTGTGTGAATAGTTCGATGGCGTCACCATGAGGAAGGACGCCTACTCGAATCATTGCGGCATTAAAACGGTGCCAGCGTGAACTGAGGCGGCTTGTCACAATGACGTGACCGCGATTCGTTCGACTGATGAGTGGTGCAATATCTGCTGAATCCGTTACGTCATCCAAGATAAGGAGCCAGCCGTCATGAGCACTCAACCACTGGGTTGCACGTTCCGCTGATTCGTCCATGGGCCAAGCCCGGGCTAGCTCTGGCTGGAGAGCAAAAATTAGGCGCGCGAGGCCAGCCTCAAGCCCAGCGGAGCTATTTGCAGTAATCCACCAGATTGGATTGTAAATCCTCGCACGTTGCGACGCATAGTGTGCGGCGAGCGTGCTTTTCCCTACGCCCCCTAGCCCGCTCAATACCACTACGCTGCCCGGCGAAATAAGGTTATCTTCCATGTATGAATATTCTGGAGTGCGGCCTACAAAAAGGTCTCCTCTGGGGGGTAGATTTACGAGGTTACTGGGAGCTTCTACGTTCGAAACGGGACGCAAAGATTGACTGGATAGAGTCGTTTCGTAGATGTGCTGGTCACGTCCAGCTTGGTAAATTCGGCCGTGCCCAGATGCTGCGGCCGAGATATTGACATCACCTCGTTCATTCATTGAAATTTCCTCCTTGCTGTGATCGAAGAAATTGCAGCAATACGCGCTCGCTGCGAATTTCGATCCCCTTGTACGTGCCCACGATCGGAGGCAGTCCACGATCCGCCGGCTGCAACGGGATGGCGGAGTCTGCGGGAGCATTCAACGTCGGGGGCTTCAGGGAGTACGCATCGCCTTGTGTAACCGGTGCTTCGATACTGGCGACCGCCGCGGTAAATGCGCGGTTGCGCGCCAATACAATGTCGGCACCGTGGCCTCGGGTACCGAACTGAGGTTCCGGCACGCCCTGGCGATCAGTCAGGCGAGCAGATACGGCATCATAAATCATGGCCATATCGAGGAACTCGCTGCTCCCGGAAACTCCATTGCATAGGACGTGGATGAGCTCACCTGTGAACGCTGTAAATTTATCGCCTATTGGGGCGATCGCTTTTCGAGTAGCGGCGGAGGCCGTCAATACACAAACGCCCTCGATATCTGCCTTTTCAGCGACCACACCTTGCAGATCCGGCACGGTGCAAGCAGATCCGGCGCCCATTTCACCAAGTGCCCTGCCGCTATAACAACAGTCGAGGATCACTACGGTGCGGCGAGCCCGCATTCCTGCTTGCCGAAGTCTGGCGCGAAGCTTGGCGTAACTGAGACAATCGTCATCCCATCTAACGCCACTCAGGGCCAGATGGAGATCTTTCTCTTCCCCGACGAGCAGCCCGTGTCCGGCGTAGTACAGCAGGAGCGTGTCGGTAGCCTCGACGGCCGCGCGCTCGACCTCCGTCAGGACTTCATGGGGGTAAGAAGGTTCTGGGATGTAGAGGCAGTGCTCATCGGGAAGACCCCAAACGGTACCGTCAGTCAAGACTCGCCGCAGCTCCGCGAGGTTCTTTTCAACGGCTGGCAGCTCCCCGAGTCCGAGAGCCTCCGCGGCAGAGTGAACGCCGATCAAGACTGCGCGGGAACCAGCGGGATCCGGAGTGGTCATGATGCGCTGGTGTTATCACCGCCGCGGGGGTTTTCCGTTCGCATCAAGGTGTCAATAATCTGCTGGACTTTGGCCGAGTCGGTGCTGTTGATGGTTACCACGGCACCATTGCACTCGATTCTCACATCAGAGTGCGTTCCGGAAGAGCGGGCAGTACGTTTAGCGTCCCACCAAGCCGCTGTTGAAATAACCAGACCACCGATTGCAGTAGCATTGTCGACCACTGCCTGGACGATTTCGGCGGCGCCCATTCCATCGTCGTCCGATGCTGCTGGTGCGGCTGACAGCTTGGCGTGTGCGGCAACGGGATCGCTCTTCAACCAACGCAGTAGGTCAGGACCATCCCCGTCCTTGCCCGCTTGGATCAGTACGAGCACGCCCATCCCCTTTCCTCCCGTACCCCCGTAACGACTCAGGTCGAGTCTTTCGGTTGGATGGACCAAGCCGCTGAACGGCGTCGGAAGCAGCGTAGCGGGTGACACCCCGCGACTGCCGCCCATCATCGAACTGGCACCCTCATGTGTCTAGTTGCGGGGTCCACCAGTACACGTCCACGGCTGACCAGCCCGATGTAAATGCACGAAGGCGACCTCCTCAAGCCCCCTGAACAGCGAAGTTATTACCGCTTGAGCAACGCTTGACTGACATGCAGCACGGAGCGGTGGACGGCGCCCATGACCTCCCCCGTGTGATCGCGAACATCGACACGCTCGTCGCCCGGGCCCGCGCCGAGGCGGTGCCGGTGATCTGGGTGCAGCACTCCGACGACCAGATGAAGCGCGGCAGCGAGTCCTGGCAGTACGTGCCGGAGCTGGTCCGCCAGGACGCGGAGCCCGTCGTCCACAAGAACTACGGCGACTCCTTCGAGGCCACCGAACTGGAGGACCTGCTCGCCGAGCGCGCCGTCGGGCATGTCCTGGTCACCGGTGCCGCGACCGACGCCTGTGTCCGCTCCACCCTGCACGGCGCGTTCACCCGCGGGTACGACGTCACCCTGGTCGGTGACGCCCACACCACGTCGGATCTCACCGCGTACGGCGCCCCCGCCCCCGCCGAGGTGATCGCGCACACCAACCTGTACTGGAAGTGGCAGAGCGCGCCCGGCCGGCGCGGGGACACCGTCGAGACGGAGAAGGTGAGCTTCGCGACGAGAGCCGCGGACTGACGGCCCGCCCGGTCGATTCCGGCAGAGGCGCTAGAACCCGCCGGCCCTGGACGGCGAGAGCGGCACGTCCACGGGCTGGGCCGGCTGCTTCCCGCAGAACTCCGCCTCGACCACCGCTTCGCTGTCCCCGGCCCAGTCCCCGTTGAAGTTGAAGGCCAGGGAGTGGCGGCCGTCCGCCGTGGTGACCGCGACGGAGGCCGAGCCGTGGATGCCGCCGTCATGGCCCCAGATCTGGACACCGCAGCTCAGCTTCAGTTCCAGGAGGCCGAGGCCGTAGCGCATGGCCGGGACACCGTCGACCCCGACCGTCGTCCGCATCTCCGCGAGCTGCTCGCGCGGCAGCAGCCTGCCGCGCAGAAGGGCCGTGTAGAAGCGGTTCAGGTCCGCGCTGTCGGAGATCATCTCCCCCGCGGAGGAGGCCATGGAGGGGTTCAGGGTGGTGACGTCGTACGTCGGTCCCGTCGCCGGGCCGGTCAGCTTGGAGTACGCCTTGGAGCTGGGCCGCGGAACCGTCACCCTCGTGCCGGGGACCGAAGTGGCGTGCAGACCGAGGGGCTTGATGATCCGGTCGCGGATCTGCGAGGCGTAGGAGTGGCCGGTGACCTTCTCGATCACCATGCCGGCCAGGACGTAGTTCGTGTTCGAGTAGTTCCAGGACGTGCCGGGTGCGAAGTCGGGCTTGTGGGACAGGGCGACGGCAAGGATCTGCTCAGGGGTCACCGTGTCGTAGCGGTGCAGGAAGAACCCGTCCTTGAGGATGTGGGTGGCGATGAAGTCCTCGTCGGTCGTGTAGTTGAAGAGCCCGCTGGTGTGGTTGAGGAGCTGGCGGACGGTGATCCTGGTGCCGTCGTTGCCGTTGCCCCGCACCACTCCGGGCAGCCAGCGGTCCACCGTGTCGTCCAGTGACAGCCGTCCCTCCGCCTCCAGTTGGAGCAGGACGGTGGAGACGAAGGTCTTGGTGATGCTGCCGACGCGGTAGCGGTCGGCGGTGGAACGCGGTGCGCCGGTGCGCAGGTCGCCGACACCCTCCGTGGCGGACCACGCGCCGTGCCGGTCCACGGCCGCCGCCGTCACGCCCGGCACACCGTCGTGCACGGCCGCCCGCATGGCCTGCCGGGTCGGTGAGTGGCCGTCCCTCGCGGGCGCCGCCCCGGCGGGTCCCGCCAGCGACACCGCGACCACCACGGCGGTCGCTCCCACCAGTCCCGTACGTACCCTCATGTCTTCCCCATCTCACTGTTGGACTCGGTCGACGGGAGGGACACGATGGCATAGCGGCGGGTTGCCCGGACAGCACTGGTTGATCCGTTTTCAGCCCTTTTTCAGGATCAGCTCGGTGTTGCGGTCGCGCGAGGCGCCCGACAGGTCGGTGCGGGAGCCGGGCGCGTTGAAGGAGAGCTCGCGGTACAGCGCCGCGAGGCCGGTCTGGCTGAGGTCGGAGAAGTCCGTGGCGTGCGGGGCCGCGGACTCGATGAGGGTGGTGAAGAGCGAGAGCGTGCCGTCCTTGTTGTCCACCAGCTCGATGATGCGGGCCAGCTGGGGGAAGTCGACGTGGGAGGCGGTGCAGATCTCCCAGAAGGAGCGGTTGCCCGGGGCCGCGTGCGGGATGATCGCGTTCTTGTGGGTGTGGCCGTTCACCCAGGCCAGGGTGTTGCTGAAACTGGCGAGTAGAGCCACGACCTCGTTCCCGCCGTGCCGCTTCTCGGCCGGGTGGGCGGGGTCGGCGTGGGTGTTGTCCATCGTCCTGCTGGTGTGGTGGCTGAAGACGACGACGTACGAGTCCTTGTTCGCGCGCAGTGTCCTCTCCAGCCAGCGGAGCTGGGCCGTGCCGATCGAGCCCTCGTAGTGGCCGCCGGGGTCGGTGGTGTCCAGGCTGACGCCGATGACGTCCTCGGCGATGCGGAACGTGTAGTACTGGGTCCCCGCGGAGAGGTTCGCGGAGGAGTAGCCGTGGCCGATCGGGCCCGGTCCCGTGTGCGCCGGGTCGAGGTGCGCCTTGATGTACTCGGCGGGCGTGAACGGGGCGCGCTTCTCGTCGGGCGTGACCGAGCGCATCTGCCGGGTGTGCGCCTTGAGCAGGTCGCGGAACTCGGCGCCCTTCGGGCTGCGGCCGCTGCTGATGGACGCGGCGAGCGCGGCGGACTCCGCGGCGCCCAGTGACATCAGCTTCTTGCCGCCGACGGCGAACTCGGTGAGGTACGAGTCGCCGCGCGATCCGTAGCAGCCGAGCGGGAGCGCGTCGTGGTTGCCGACGGTGGAGTACCAGGGCACGCTCAGGCCGGGGCTGCGCAGCTCGCGGATCGCGGCTTCCAGGAAGCCCTGGATGCGCGGGAAGCCGACCTGCTTGTCGGCGTCGCGCAGGGCGGCGTCGGGCTGCCAGTAGGTCTTCAGACCGCTGGCCTGGACGCCCTCGTAGTGCCGCGGGTCACCGCTGTTCGGGCTGATGCGGCCACCGCTCATGATCTTCAGGAACCACTCCAGCTCCGTCTTGGAGTTGTTGTCGGTGTTGTCCCCGGTGGTCATGACGAAGTGCAGCGGAGAGCCGGTGACGGGGGCTCCGTGCAGCGAGTTGACGCGCTCGACCAGCGAGACGGCGCCCGCGACGGTCAGCGTCTCCTGCGGGCGCCAGGCGCCCTTGTTCTGGGCGCGCTGATACTCCAGGCGCAGCGGGTGCTGGGCGTCGATCAGGTGCAGGTCGGTGAGCTGGACGAACGCGGCGAGGGCGGTGCGCCGGTCGGCGCGGCCCGCCTTTCCCGCGGCCAGTTCCTCGCGCACGACCCGCTTCCAGCCGGCGCCGTCGCCGAGCCGGCGGTACCCGGCGGAGCCGGAGTGCGGAGCGGCGACGCCGCTCAGTGTCGTGCCGCGGGTGTAGGGGGCGATGCCGGCCGGTGCGCTCGGACCGGTCGCGGCCGCCTGGTCCTTGGAGTGGGCGACGGAGTCGGCGACGGGCGCCTGTCCCGCCGCGGCGTGCGCCGGGGACTCCGGGCGCAGGGCGAGACCGATCCCCGCGGAGAGGGACACCGCTCCGGTGGCGGCCAGCAGGGTGCGGCGGTTGAGGGCGGGTACGGCGGCGACAGAGCGTATGCGCGGCATGGCGCGGTCTCCCCGAGTGCGAACGCGTCGGCAGTGGCCGCGGGGCGCTCGACTCGCGAACTCCCCGCTTGTACTGGATCGTTGGCAGTTGGGGTGACCTGCGCGTTAACTGGGCGGCAACGGGCGACACCGATCACCGTACGTCGATCTCGGCGCACCCTGGGTGTCCATGGAGTCCTGTCCGAACGGCTCGTGGGCGGTCACTCCGCGTTCATCTTTCGGGGTAGGGGACATGGCTCCGGGACCGCCGCCCGGCCGTTCACGGATTCGCCGGTGAGTACGCGGGCGGGGACCAGCGCAGGGGGCTGGCGGCGGGGGTCTCGACGGCTTCGGTGAGGGTGAAGCGGACGGTCCGTTCACCGTCGGGGGCGAACTCCGTGCGGGCGGTGCCGGTCAGTTGGAGCACCGCCCCCGAGGTCCAGTCCAGGAAGAGCAGACCGGCGCGCGGGTCGCCCGCGAGGTTGCCGAGGGTCAGGAACATCGCGTTTCCCGGGTAGTCGCGCCAGCTCAGTTCGCCGGGTGTGTCGACGCGCACGAAGCCGGGGTTGCCGCCGCGGTGGCTCGCGTCGGCGCCGTGCGCGTGGACCGTGGCAAGGAAGAAGGTGTCGGCGGACTCGACGAACTCCCTTTGGAACGGCGTGAGTTGGCGGCCGTGCCGGGGAACGCCCGCCGTGCGCCCGGCCACCGTCTCGTAGGTGTCCCTCTTCTGGAGGTACTTGGGGCAGTTGGCGAAGACCTGGTCGGCCTCGACCGCGAAGCCGCGCGGGGTGGGCCGGACCCGTCCGTTGAGGCGCATACGCCGACGGGTGCGCGGGTCGAGCGCGATGGTGCCCACGGACGTGCCCTCGGTGGCGAGCGCGGTCGCGAGCGGATCCCCGGCGGGGAGCCCGCCCGCGACCGAGACCTGGCGGGGCCCGGTGGCACGCACGAATCCGGGCCTGCCCGTGAGCAGCGAGGCCCACACGTCACCGCCGCCCGGGACCGCGCCCCTTCCCGGGACCGCGCCGTTTCCCGGGGCCGCGGCGCTTCCCGGGGCCGCGGCGCCGACGACCAGCATCGGCTGCTGTTCGAGGAAGGCGGCGGCCACCGGCCGGATGCCCTGGCCGACGGCCCGGCCCACGTGATCGGCGAGGTCGCGGACGCCGACGCGGTCCTGGACGGCCCGCGAGCCCGAGTGATACGTCATGACCGCTCCCGGTGACGAAAGAGGAGTGCTAGAAGAAACCGCAGGTCGGTGCGGACGCGTTCGGCGCCGGCGCCTCCTCGGCACCGCTCGCCGCGAAGATCTCCAGACGGGTGCCGTCCGGGTCGTGGAAGAAGATCCCGCCCGAGGCCGCGCCCTCGCGGTGGGCGACCACGCCCTCGTACGCGAACGTCACGCCGTAGGCGCGCAGGGCCGTCTCGTACTCCCCGACCCGCTCGACGGAGTCGGCTTCGAAGGCGAGGTGGTGCAGGCCCGCCGGACCGGTGTCGTACGGGCCGCGCGCCTGCTGCCAGAGCGTGAGCACCGGGCGGCCGTCCCCGGACAGGGAGCCGAGGAACGCGTACCGCCGCCCTTCGTCGTCGCCGTCCTTGCCCTCGCCGAGCACCCCGAAGCCCAGGACGTCGCGGTAGAAGGCGAGCGAACGGTCGAGGTCCGTGACGTTCAGGCCGATGTGGCCGGTGCGCAGCGTCATGGCAGTCCCTTCGTGTCGTCGGCCGCCCCCCGGAGAGGCTAACCCTTGTCATCGACATTAAGGGTTAGAACCGAGAGCGTCAACCGGTGACCTACCCTTGAACGGTTAGCAGCGAAGGGAGAACCACCCATGTCCACGAGCCCCGACCCCCGGCCCCTCACGGGTGAGCCGGTCTCGCTCGACCTGCTCAACACACGCTGGATCCACGAGGGCGTGACGCGGGACCTGCTGACCGGCACCGAGGGCCTCGCGGTGTGGCTGGCGGGCAACGGGCTCGACTTCCCGGCCGACGACACCGTCCTGCGGCACACACTCGAAGCCCGCGAAGCCCTGCGCGCCGCGATCGACGCACCCCACCAGCAGGACGAAGGAGAGGGCGACGGGCGAGGCGGGGCCGCGGACGGCGACCGGGCGGTGAGCGCCGGCCCCCGGCTCCCCGCGGATGCGGCCGCCCGCGTCGACGCCGTCCTCGCGCACGGACGCGTCCGGCTGACGCTGACCGCCCAAGGCCCGGGCGGTACGCCCGAGTTCGACGATCCCTCCTGGGGTCCGGCCTGGCTCGCCGCGCGCGACTACCTGGAACTGCTGAACACCGCCCCGGACCGCATCCGCCGCTGCGCCCACGACGCGTGCGTCCTGCACTTCTTCGACACCTCACGGAACGGCACCCGCCGCTGGTGCTCGATGGCGGCCTGCGGTAACCGCGCGAAAGCGTCCCGCCACTACGCGCGCACAAAAGAGAGCTGAATCGACAAAGAGAGACATCCGAGCCGTCCGAGTCATCCGGGATATCCGCCCATAACACCCGATCACCGGCATGGCGTATGGCGGAAGTACGCCATGGCTCTATCCCGCCTCGGTCAACTCTCCCCAAACAACTGCCCTTTAGGTAAAGCTGAGCGGTCATCCGGGTTCACATACCGGACTGACGCGACCGGTCCACCACGTCCGACGGAACCGGCCGTTCCACGCTCGTTCCTTTACCGACAAGGGATGCAGATGACCTCCGCCCCTCAGCGCGCCCCGATATCGGGCGCGAGACGCGTGGCCCGCCTGGCCGTGGCCGCGGGCCTGGTGGCCGCCCTCTCCGCGGCCGGCCCGATACCCATGGCCTTCTCCTCGGACACGGGCGCGCCCACGGCCGACCCCGGCACCAAGTCCGCCACCGCCAAGCTCGGTTCGACCGACGCCGACCTCCTCGCCGAGGCCAAGGCCAACGGCGACAAGAACGTCACCATGATGATCGCGACGGCTCCCGGCCAGACCGAGCAGGTCGCCAAGGAGCTGGACGCGGTCAAGGGCGGCTCGGTGGGCCGCAGTTACGACAAGCTCGGCTACGTCCGGGCCACCGTCCCGACGAGCAGGGCGGACTCGGCCATCGCCGCCGCCGCGAAGCTTCCCTCGGTACACGGGATCGACCTGCGCCAGGAGATCGCGCTGGACGACCCCACCCCGAGCGCCGACACCGCCAAACACGGCAACAACGCCTCCACGGCCGCCACTTACCCGGGCCCCGGCAAGAACACCCCCGCCGAGAACCCGTACAACCCGTCCTTCGAGACGGGTGCCGTCGACTTCGTCAAGGACCACCCGAAGGCGGACGGCCGGGGCGTCACCATCGGCATCCTGGACTCCGGTGTCGACCTGGGCCACCCCGCGCTGCAGAAGACCACCACCGGCGAGCGCAAGATCGTCGACTGGGTCACCTCGACCGACCCGATCCTCGACAGCGACGCGACCTGGCGCCCGATGATCACCCCCGTGGCCGGGCCCACCTTCACGTACAGCGGCAAGACGTGGACGGCGCCCGCGGGTTCGTACGAGATCAGCACGTTCCGGGAGTCGGCGACGGCGGGCGGCGACGCCGCGGGCGACGCGAACCGCGACGGTGACACCACCGACGCGTGGGGCGTGCTCTACGACCCGGCGGCCGGCACGGTCACCGTCGACCTGAACAACAACAACGACTTCACCGACGACAAGCCGATGAAGCCGTACAAGGACGGCTTCCAGATCGGCTACTTCGGTACCGACAACCCGGCGACGGACGTCGTCGAGCGGCAGCCGTTCGTCGTCGAGATCCGCAAGGACGTGCCGATGGACCCGTACGGCGGGTCCTGGATCGGCAAGAAGGCCGACTTCGTCAACATCGGTGTGATCGAGGCCGAGCACGGCACCCACGTCGCCGGCATCACCGCCGCGAACGGCCTGTTCGGCGGCAAGATGAGCGGCGCGGCCCCCGGTGCGAAGATCGTCTCCTCGCGCGCCTGCACCTGGACCGGCGGCTGCACCAACGTCGCGCTCACCGAGGGCATGATCGACCTCGTCGCCAACCGCGGTGTGGACATCGTCAACATGTCCATCGGCGGTCTGCCCGCGCTCAACGACGGCAACAACGCGCGCTCCGAGCTCTACACGCGCCTCATCGACACCTACGGCGTCCAGCTGGTGATCTCCGCGGGCAACTCGGGACCCGGCGCGAACACCATCGGTGACCCCGGCCTGGCCGACAAGGTCATCTCGGTCGGCGCGACCATCTCCAAGGAGACCTGGGCCTCCAACTACGGCTCGCAGGTGGAGAAGAAGTACCAGATGCTGCCCTTCTCCTCGCGCGGCCCGCGTGAGGACGGCGGCTTCACGCCGACGCTGAGCGCGCCCGGCGCCTCCATCAACTCCACCCAGACCTGGATGCCGGGCTCCCCGGTCGCCGAGGCCGGCTACACCCTTCCGGCCGGCTACTCGATGCTCCAGGGCACCTCGATGGCCTCACCGCAGGCCGCGGGCGCCTCGGCGCTGCTGCTGAGCGCCGCGAAGCAGAAGGGCATCGCCCTCAGCCCGGCGACCCTGCGCACCGCGCTGACCTCGACCGCCGACCACATCAAGGGCGTTCAGGCGTACGAGGAGGGCGCGGGCCTCATCAACATCGGTGACGCCTGGAAAGCCATCAAGGACGGCGCCACCGCTCACGACTACACCGTCAAAGCGCCGGTCGACACCGCGATCGACTACGCGCTGAAGACACCGGGCTTCGGCACCGGCCTGTACGACCGTGAGGGCGGTCTCAGGGCGGGCGAGCGCAAGACGTACGACATCACCATCACGCGTACGTCCGGCGAGGACCGGCCGATCCGGCACGAGCTGTACTTCGAGAACAACGCCTCCGACACCTTCCGGATCGTCGGCTCGGACGAGGTGAAGCTCCCGCTGAACCAGCCGGTGACCGTCAAGGTCCAGGCCGCGCCGAAGTCGGCCGGCCTGAAGAGCGCGATCCTCGAAGTGGACGACCCGCGGACCGAGGGCGTCGACAAGCAGATCCTGTCGACCGTCGTGGTCTCGACTCCCCTCAAGTACACCTACGCCGCGTCGAGTTCGGTGCAGCGCAACAGCACCGCGTCGTACTTCGTCACGGTCCCCGAGGGCGCCAGGTCCCTGGAGGTCGCGATCGGCGGGCTGAAGGACAAGAGCCAGACCCGGTTCATCGCGATCCACCCGTACGGCGTTCCGGTCGACAACACCAGCACCCCGTACTGCTACAACAACTACCTCGACGGCAACGGCTGCAAGCCCGACGTGCGTTCGTACGCGGACCCGCAGCCCGGCGTCTGGGAGATCGAGGTCGAGGCACGCCGCACCTCGCCGCTGCTCGACAACCCGTACAAGCTCGATGTCGCCGTGCTCGGCGCGGCCTTCGACCCGGCCGTCGTGACCGTCCCCGAGGCCAAGGTCGGCACCCCGGCCACCGCCTCCTGGACGGTGAAGAACACCTTCGCCGCGCTCGACGGCAGGCTGAAGGGCGGCCCGCTCGGTTCCTCGAAGAACGCGCGGCCGACCATCACCGAGGGCGCGACGCAGACCACCACGGTCGACGTGCCCGCGGGCGCCGCGTCGCTGGACGTGGCCATCGGCAACGTCTCGGACACCGCCGCCGACCTCGACCTGACGGTGTACGACGCCGCCGGGACCGTCGTCGGGCAGTCCGCGGACGGCGACTCGGAGGAGGCCGTCTCCATCGCCTCCCCCGCCGCCGGTACGTACACCATCGAGGTCGCGGGCTACTCGGTCCCGTCGGGTTCGACCGCCTACGACTACCGGGACGTGTTCTTCTCGACCGCGCTCGGCACGGTCTCGGTCGACGACTCCACCCCGGTGAAGCTCGCCACCGGCGCCTCGGCCACGGTGTCCGGCTCGGTCACCGCCGCCGCGGCGGCGCCCGAGGGACGCGAGTTCTTCGGTCAGGTCCAGCTGGTGAACACGCGCGGCACGGTCGCGGGCCTCGGCAGCGTGAAGATCGAGAAGGTCACTCCGTAGCGGTGTGACCCCCGGCCGCGTGAGCGGTCCGGGAGCACGGGGCGGGCGTCCGGAAACGGACGCCCGCCCTTTCGCGTGCCGCTCGGCCGCACGGGGCGCCTCGCCGACCAGGGCTCGTGGCGTCGCTCCGTGCGCCACGGGCCCGTGGCCTGGTCGAAGCGCACGCCGCTCGGCCGCGCGGCACCTCGGCCGCCGGGTCTCGTGCCGCGCGTCACGGTGTGCACTTCATGGCTTGGGACTCGGGCAGCGCCTTGACGATCCAGGACCGGTCGCGGGCGATGTTCCCCTCCCCGGTGGTCCAGATGTCGGGTGTCACGGCGTGCTGCTGGATGCCGACCAGCACCTCTTCGCCCGGGGTCAGCCGCGGACGGGCGTCCCTGTCCATCAGGAAGGTGACCTCCTTCTCCCCCTCGGCCGGCTTGTAGTAGTGGTAGACGTCGAGGGTGATCCGGTCCTGGGCGGTGCCGGGGACCTGGAGCACCTTCGTGACCGTGCCCTCGGCGATGAGCCGGGAGCAGGCGATGTAGCGGGGGGCGCTGATGCCGGCGCCGGCGCCGGGGCTGACGGACTTGGCGTCGGCGGAACCCGTGACGTTCGCTCCACCGTTCCCGCCCTGCACGATCAGCCAGCCCATCCCGACGACCACCGCGGTCACCGCGGCCGCCGCCAGGGTGCCGACGGCGATGGCGCCAGGACGCCAGGAGCGCCTCTTCGGGACGCCCCCCGGACGCCCGACCCCGGGCGCCCCCGCCCCCTGGGCCCGCTGGTCTCCCCCTGACGTCCTGGACCTCCCGGGCTTCCCGGACGCCTTGGACGTCCTGCCCTTCCGGGACGCGCGGGCCGGACCGGCCGCCTTCCCGGAGCCCGCCAGCGCGTCGCCGATGATGACCAGTTGCTCCCGGAGCACGTCCATGTCCGCGGAGGCCGCCTGGTGTTCGGCCATGAACAGGACGTCGTAGCGAGCGCCTTCGGGCAGCGCTTCGTCCGTGATCGCGGCCAACAGCGGGTCCACACCTTCGTATTCGGCCACGTCACACCACCTTGTCCTCGTGCAGGCGGGCGCGCAGCGCGCGGACCGCCGTGTGCAGCCTGCTCTTGACCGTGCCCTCGGGTATGCCGAGTTCGCCGGCGATGTCGCGCACCGGCAGGTCGGCGTAGAACCGCAGGACGATGACCTGCCGCTGGGCGTCGGGCAGTGCGTCCAAGCCCTGGGCGACGGCCAGCGACAGCACGCTGGCTTCGTCGTCGGAGGGCTGCTCCAGCTGCCGCAGCGAGGCGAGGCGTTCGCCCAGCCGCTCCTGCCGGCGCTTGGCCCGGTGCCAGTCCATCGCCAGGTTCGACGCGACGACCGCCGCCCAGGCGGACACATCGCGCGGTGCCTCGTCGCCCCTGGCGGCCCGCTCCAGCAACCGCAGCCGGACCTGTTGTACCCCGTCCGGCAGGTCCGCCTGCGGTACGCCGCCGAGCGCGAGCACCGCCCGCACCCGGCGTTCCTGCGTCGCGTCCAGGGGGTCGTCCGCCCCCGGCGCCCGACGTGGCTTTCTGCGCAGCACAGCCACTCCTCCCCTCCCGCGTCCCCCCTACGACGCCGGTGCGCGCCAAAACGTTCGGCCCGGTTCGAGTCGTACGTCACACCGGGCCCCTGCCCCGGACGGCGCCCACACCGTACGGCTTGCGGTTCCCCTCCGTCACCGGGCGATTTCTTCGTACGAGGACGCCCGGCCACCGCAGGATCGGGCTCCGCGACGCGCGTCCCGGCGTCCCACGCTTCGAGCGGCTCGGCGAAAGGATTGGACACGTGGACCCGGGTCAGACGCATGATGGAAGCGCTGGACCACGTAGAACGCACGCCAAGGGAGTCGCCGTGAGGGTCGGAATCGTCGGAGCCACCGGAATGGTCGGCACAGCCATGCGCAGGATCCTCGTCGAGCGGGCCTTCCCGGTCGAGGAACTGCGCCTGTTCGCCTCGGCCCGTTCGGCCGGGACGGTCGTCGACGGTGTCACGGTGGAGGACGCGTCCACGGCGGACTACTCGGGCCTGGACATCGTGCTGTTCTCGGCGGGCGGCGCCACCTCCAAGGCGCTGGCCGAGAAGGTCGCCTCGCAGGGCGCGGTCGTGATCGACAACTCCTCCGCCTGGCGCAAGGACCCCGAGGTCCCCCTCGTCGTCTCCGAGGTGAACCCGCACGCGATCACCGACCGCCCCAAGGGAATCATCGCCAATCCGAACTGCACGACGATGGCCGCGATGCCGGTCCTGAAGCCGCTGCACGAGGAGGCGGGCCTGGAGGCGCTGGTCGTCGCCACCTACCAGGCGGTGTCCGGCTCCGGCGTCGCCGGCGTGGCGGAGCTGCACGGCCAGGCCCTGAAGGTCGTCGGCGACGCCGACAGGCTGACCCACGACGGCGAGGCGGTCGACTTCCCCGAGCCGCAGGTCTACAAGCGCCCCATCGCCTTCAACGTGCTCCCCCTCGCGGGTTCGATCGTCGACGACGGTCTGAACGAGACGGACGAGGAGCAGAAGCTCCGCAACGAGTCCCGCAAGATCCTGGAGATCCCCGCCCTCAAGGTCTCCGGCACCTGCGTCCGTGTCCCGGTCTTCTCCGGCCACTCCCTCCAGGTGAACGCCCGCTTCGCCCGCCCGCTCTCCGCCGAGCGCGCCACCGAGCTGCTCGCCGGCGCCCCGGGTGTCGTCCTCTCCGACATCCCGACCCCCCTCCAGGCCGCCGGCAAGGACGCCTCGTACGTCGGCCGCATCCGGCCGGACGAGACCGTCGAGCACGGCCTCGCGCTGTTCGTCTCCAGCGACAACCTCCGCAAGGGCGCCGCGCTGAACGCGGTCCAGATCGCGGAGCTGGTGGCGGCCGAGCTCAAGGGCTGACACCCGGATCCATCGCGCGTCCGAGGGGGGGGGGGGCCCCCCCCCGGGGGGCCCCCCCCCCGGGGGGGGCCCGGGGGGGCGCGGGCGCCGCGGCCCCGGGGGGGCGGGGCCCCCCAGGCCCCGGCAGTCCCCCGCAGCCACACCCGGGGGAGCCCGC